>NZ_BAAAZY010000011.1:0-187729 GCF_039537145.1 Streptomyces shaanxiensis | reverse complement strand
CCCCGCCCCGCCCCGCAACGCCCGGGCCCCCCGCCGCTTCCACACCCGATCCGCGAGATACCACGCGGCCGTGTTCAGCGCCCCCCGCTCCACCCACCGGTACACCTCGTCCAGCCGCATCGCGGGCTCCCCCCAGTCCCCGTGCGGAAACGACCGCCCCGTCAGATCACCCGGCCGCAGTCCGGCCGCCCCTTCGCCGCCCCGCCCGTCCTTCGGCGACCTCTCGGGCTGCATCTCCGGCTGACCCACCCGGCACTCCCTACTGTCACGGAGCGTGACATCCCATGCGGACCACGTGGTGAAATCGACCCCCGCAGTGCACAGAACGTCACGCAACACTTGAGGCTGACGCGCCGAAACCCTTCCTACCGCCCAATGGGTGGCGAAGAGATGCCTTTCGCCTCTTTTCCGCCCGGAAGGGGGCCTTGATCAGGTATAGGACTCCAGTTCCTCTCACTCGAAAGAGTGCTGGGGCGACGGCCGCGCGGACCACGTAGGCTCGTGCTGAACGGCAAGGCCGAGCGGGAATCCCGTACGGACAACCCGTGCAGGCACGCGTAGAGACGCAAGGAGCTGATCGTGATCCCCGGTGGTGGCCAGCCCAACATGCAGCAGCTGCTCCAGCAGGCCCAGAAGATGCAGCAGGACCTGGCGAGGGCGCAGGAGGAACTGGCTCAGACGGAGGTCGAGGGCCAGGCGGGCGGCGGCCTGGTGAAGGCCACCGTGACGGGCTCCGGCGAACTCCGTGGGCTGAAGATCGACCCCAAGGCGGTGGACCCGGAGGACACCGAGACCCTCGCCGACCTGGTCATCGCGGCCGTACAGGCGGCCAACGAGAACGCGCAGACGCTCCAGCAGCAGAAGCTCGGCCCGCTCGCCCAGGGCCTGGGCGGCGGCAGCGGCATTCCGGGCCTGCCCTTCTGACGTTCCAGGCGTTCCCCGGCGTGCCTTTCTAAGAGGGGCCGCCGCCAACTACCGTACGTACCGTAAGGAACCCCAGGAAGGACGGAAGTCCGTTGTACGAAGGCGTGGTCCAGGACCTCATCGACGAGCTCGGGCGGTTGCCCGGCGTCGGTCCCAAGAGCGCGCAGCGGATCGCCTTCCACATCCTCCAGGCGGAACCGACGGACGTACGGCGCCTCGCCCAGGCCCTGATGGAGGTCAAGGCGAAGGTCCGCTTCTGCGCGACATGCGGCAACGTCGCGCAGGAAGAGCTGTGCAACATCTGCCGGGACACGCGTCGCGACCCGGCGGTGATCTGCGTGGTCGAGGAGCCGAAGGACGTCGTCGCGATCGAGCGGACCCGCGAGTTCCGCGGCCGTTACCACGTCCTCGGCGGCGCGATCAGCCCGATCGAGGGTGTCGGACCGGACGACCTGCGTATACGAGAACTTCTCGCGCGGTTGGCCGACGGGACGGTCACGGAGCTGATCCTGGCCACCGATCCGAATCTCGAGGGCGAGGCGACGGCCACGTACCTCGCGCGCATGATCAAGCCCATGGGCCTGAAGGTCACCCGCCTGGCCAGCGGCCTCCCGGTGGGTGGCGACCTGGAATACGCGGACGAGGTCACCCTCGGCCGCGCCTTCGAGGGGAGACGACTCCTAGATGTCTGACGCCACGCTGCACGCGACCGAGCAGAACCCGGACGACTTCGCGGTCCAGATCTCGGACCAGATCGAGAGTTTCCTGGTCGCCGTCACCGAGGTCGCGAAGGGCGACGAGCCGGGCTCGACCGTGCCCTTCCTCCTGCTGGAGGTCTCCCAGCTCCTCCTGGCCGGCGGCCGCCTCGGCGCCCACGAGGACATCGTCCCCGAGGAGCGCTACGAGCCCGACCTGGGTCCGGAGCCGGACGTCGACGAACTCCGCGAGAACCTCGCCCGTCTGCTCGACCCGGTCGACGTCTACTCCGAGGTCTTCGACCCCTACGAGCCGCGCAAGGCCCCGGTCCCGGCCCGTATCTCAGACGACCTGGCCGACGTCATCACCGACCTGCGCCACGGCATGGCCCACTACCGCGCGGGCCGCACCGCGGAGGCCCTGTGGTGGTGGCAGTTCTCCTACTTCTCCAACTGGGGATCGACCGCGTCCGCGACCCTGCGCGCACTGCACTCGGTCCTGGCCCATGTCCGCCTGAACCAGCCCCTGGAGGAACTGGACGGCCTGGACACGGACCAGGGCGTGATGGGCGACGAGACGCTGGAGTTCGAGGCCGGCCGGGTGATGGAGCAGGAGATCGGGGAGCAGTTGGGGCTGCGGCCGGCGAAGTGACCCCGGTTTCCCGGCCGGTGACCCGGCAGGTGTCCGACCATGTGACCCATGTGGTCCGCGTGATCCCTGTGATCGATGTGATCGATGTGATCCCTGTGGTCGGTGTGACGCGGGTTACAGGAAAAGGCTTCTGAAGTGGCGTAATGCTCGGGCCCCTCGGGGGGTCTCACTGGCACACCGGTCGGTCCACCCGCCCGGTGCCCCGCCCCCCGAACGGAGCCCGACCATGCACGTCACCCTGGAGCAGCCGACCGGCGCTTGCCTGATCACCGCCGCGGACCAGGACATCGCGATACCCGCGACCCTCCGCTACACCTCCGCCGACCCGTTGGCCGTGCACATCGTCTTCCCGCCCCATGTCACCCTCGACGGCGAAGGCGCGACGTGGACGTTCGCCCGCACGCTCCTGGGCGAAGGACTGAGCGCCTCCGCCGGGCTCGGCAGCGTGCGCGTCCGGCCGTGCGGGGAGTCCCACACGTACGTGGAGTTCCACTCGCCGCTGGGTGTGGCCGTGCTCCGTTTCACCACCGCGGACCTGTACCGCTTCCTGGCCCGCACCTACACCGTGATCGCCCCCGGCGAGGAGACCGTCGGGGCGGAGCTGGACCACGGCCTCGTGGCGCTGTTCGGGGGGCGGGTGTGATCCGCGGCTCGCTGGGCGGGGTCCCGCTGGGCCGGGGCCCGTTGTCGGCCCCGCAGGCATACGCGCTGGGACACCTGCTGCGGGAGGTCCGTGAGGAACAGGGCCTGACGCGGGGGCAGGCCGCCGTTGCCGCGGACTTCTTCCCGACGTGGATCTCGCAGATTGAGGGGGGCGAGATCCACGATCTGGAGACCGTGCGCGCATACGCCCGTGCGCTCGGCACCCGCATCACGGTGCCGCGTGCCCGCATTCGGCGGCCGTGACGCCCGAACTCCCCCATGATGGTCGTATGGCGATTCGGTCAACGGCGTTGGTGTGGACGGGAATCGGGCTCTGCGTCGCGGGGGCCGCGGGGTTGGTCACGGGCGGCGTGCTGGATGTCGACGCCGCGGATCCCTGGGCGAGCGTGGCCGGGGGAGCGGGGGGCCTGCTCGGCCTGGCGGTGACGCTCTACGCCCTCCTCGGACCGACGCCGACGCCCACACCCGCAGCCACATCCACGGATGCCGTGACCGCGAGCGGTGCCCGCTCGGTGGCCGCGGGCGGCAACATCGGGTCGGTCACGACCGGGGACGGGGCTTCCGCCGTACTGCCGCCCACCGTCGTACCGCCGTCCACGCCGCCCGCCTCGCCCTCGCGGTCCGCGAGCGGGCCCGTCACCGCATCCGGGGAGCGTTCCGTCGCGGCCGGGGGTGACATCGGGGCGGTGTCGACGGGGGACGCGTGAGCGTGCCGACGGGAGGCGCGTGAGCGTGCCGACGGGAGGCGCGTGAGCGGAGGCGTCCGCCCATCGTCAACGGCCGTACCGGCCCAGGGAGTTGGGGTGCCATCCACACCCCGCCGGGACCGTGCACGTCGCCGCCGCGCACAGCGGCACCATCACGCCGACCCGCACCCGGGAGCAATACGATCCCGGCCGGCAGCAAGTCCCCCGTCCACCCACCTGCCACGGTCGGCATGCCTCCAGGGTGTAGCCCGCTACACCACCCCTTCGGGAGACCGCTCCCTCGTCGCTGACCTCGGGAAACGCGATCGTTGATGTCGCCAGGTCAACGGCCGCCGCAGCGGCCCCGTCCCGAAGGAAACCCCGATGAAGGCTCTTCTGTCCTCCCGCCCCGTCCTGTGGTTCCTGTTCCTCTTCAACGCCGTCGTCGCCGCGGCCGCCCCCTTCGTCGTCGACGGCACGCAGGGCGTCATGACCGCCGTCGGCATGGGCGTCGTATCGCTCGGGGCGGGTGTCGAGCTGGCGCGTGGCCGCAGGAAGAGGGCCGCCGCCGTGTAGTCGGGCGACCGCACAGCGTGAATTGGCAGCGTGTTGTCCCGGGCCTGTACGTCCGCTGCACGGGCGCTAACCGGCGGAAAGCGAGTCTGGAGTCACTCCCGAAGAGAACACCGCGGACAGAGCGGAGGGAGTCACACCACCTCGACTCGCTTGGAGAATGCGATGAACCGTCGTTCCATACGCAAGCGCGCCGCCCTCGCCGCCGTGGCGACCGTCGCCGCCGTCGGCACCTTCGCCGCCGGTGTCGGAGTCGCCGGAGCTGCGGACACCGGTGCGAAGCCCGCCGCGAAGCACGCCAAGGCGGTCACCAAGGCACAGGTGCTCGGCCTGTTCGACCAGTGGAACGCGGCCCTGCAGACCGGCGACTCGAAGAAGGTGGCCGACCTGTACGCGAAGGACGCGGTCCTGCTGCCGACGGTCTCCAACAACGTCCGCTCGGACAGGGCCGAGATCGTCGACTACTTCGACCACTTCCTGCAGAACAAGCCGGTCGGCACGAAGATCGAGTCGCACGTCAACATCCTCGACTCCAACAGCGTGATCGACGCCGGCACCTACGAGTTCGCGCTCACCGACCCCAAGACGGGTGAGAAGAGCACCGTCAAGGCCCGCTACACGTACGCCTACGAGAAGCGGGGCGGCGAGTGGCTGATCGTCAACCACCACTCCTCGAAGATGCCCGAAGGCTGATCCGCACCTTCAGCCCGCCCCCGGGAGCGTCCTCCAGCGTCACGGTCCCGCCGTCGTCGGTCACCAGCTGCTTGACGACGGCGAGGCCGAGGCCCGAACCGGCCTTCCCGGTCAGGCCCTTGCCGCGCCAGAAGCGGTCGAAGGCCCGGGACTTCTCGGTGTCCGACATGCCGGGGCCCTGGTCGAGAACCGAAAGCACCACCTCGTCGCTCCTCGGCTCCACCTGGACGGTGATCGTGCCGCCGTCCGGTGACACCTCCAGGGCGTTCGAGAGCACGTTGTCCAGCACCTGGTCCAGATGACCCGGGCTGGCCAGCACAAGCAGCCGGCCGTCGGCACTCCCCCTGAGCGCGACGGTGACTCCGCGCTCGTCGGCGGCCGGCCTCCACACGTCCAGCCTCTCCCGCACGATGTCCTGGAGGGAGAGGGGTTCCGCCGCGGTGACCTTCGCCTCCGCCCGCGCCAGCACCAGCAGGCCGTTCACCAGGCGGCTCATCCGGACGACCTCGGCGGTGGCCTGCTCGACGTCCTCCTTGACGAAGTCGTCGTCCACGCCGTCCGCGATGTTGTCCAGCGAAAGCCGCAACGCCGTGAGAGGGGTGCGGAGTTGATGCGAGGCGTCGGCCACGAAGATGCGCTGGGCCGCGACCAGTGTGTCCAGGCGTTCCGCGCCCTGGTTGAGGGTGCGTGCCAGCGTCTGGGTCTCCGGGGGGCCTGTCACCGGGGAGCGGGCGGTCAGATCACCGTCGCTGAACTTGCTCGCCATGTCGTTGAGCTGGCGCAGCGGGCGGGTGATACGCCGGGCCGCCGCGGCGCCGATCACGGCGGCCACGCCGAGGACCGCCACCGCGAGGCCCGCGCGGAAGCCCCAGATCGTCCACAGCCGCGTGGTCAGGCCGGAGGTCGAGTACTCGATGCGCACGGCGCCGACGACCGGGCCCCTGTTGCGGCCGTCGAGGTCCACCCTGCTCTCCTTGGCGGGGACCGTGATCACCAGCTTCGGCCCCCAGATGAAGGGCGAGCCCCAGTCGGTCGTGGTGTCCGTGTCCCGCAAGGCCTTGGTCAGGGCCGCGTCCTGTTCCGGCTCCGGCAGTTTGGTGGTGGCGCAGCGTTCGGTCACCTGGACCTCGCCGGGTGTCTCGGCTTCGTACGCCTCGACCATCCGCTCCAGTGCCGCGCACGAAGGGGGGTTCCCGTTGCCGAGCAGCAGGGCCATCGTGTCGGCCTCGCGCTCGACGGAGTCCGCGGTGTCGTCCCGCAGCTGGTCCGTGAGCGTGAAGGCGACCGGCACGGTGAACAGGGCGATCGCGACGGCGACGAGCCCGACGTAACTGCGGATGAGCTGACGGATCATGACGCGCCGCTACCGCCGTCGTCCTTGACGCCGCCCGCGATCTCCAGCCGGAACCCGACGCCCCGCACCGCCTCGATGGTGATCGCCCCGGCCAGCTTCCGCCGCAGCGCCGCGACATGCACATCCAGCGTCTTCGTCGGCCCGAACCAGTTCGCGTCCCAGACCGCTTCCATGATCTGCTCGCGCGACATCAGCGCCCCGGGCTCCTCGGTGAGGAAGGCCAGCAGGTCGTACTCCTTGGGCGCGAGGGACACCTCATCGCCGTCCAGGCGAACCCGGGCAGCCTTGCGGTCGATGGTCAGGCGGGCGCCGTAACGGTCCGGGCCGGGCTCGGCGGCGGCAGCGGACGTACGGGGCTGGATGCGGCGCATCACCGCACGTATCCGCGCGATGACCTCCCGCACCCCGAACGGCTTGGACACGTAGTCGTCCGCACCGAGCTCCAGCCCGACCACCCGGTCCGTCTCGTCGCTGCGGGCGCTGATCACGATGATCGGCACGTCGCCGCGCTCACGCAGCGCCCTGCAGACGTCGAGACCGTCGGTGTCGGGCAGGCCGAGATCGAGGAGTACGACGTCGTAGGGATCGGCGTGGCTCAGCGCCGCGGCGCCCGTGCTGACCCAGGCCACCTCGAATCCGTAGCGCAGCAGTCCGCGCCGGAGCGACTCGGCGACCGGTTCGTCGTCTTCCACCAGAAGTACGCGCACAGGCGAACCATAGTGGTTGAAGTTTAAAGACGACTGGTCGCCGAGCCGCCGGGCGATCACGGGGCGATCAAGAGGCGATCAAGAGGCGGACAAAGCGGCTGTTACCACATTGCGGGGAGCCGCTCGGGGATCCGTTTCATGAACCCGGTCCGCCACACCAGCTGCTCGATCGGCACCGCGAGCCGCAGCCCCGGCATCCGCTCCAGCAGGACCTCCAGCGCGATCTCGGCGTGCTTGCGGCCGAGCGCGGTGGCGGGGCAGTAGTGGCGGCCGCCGCCGAAGGAGAGGTGGGCGGTGGCGTTCTCGCGGCCGAGGTCGACTGTGTGGGGGTCGGCGAAGGCGTCCGGGTCGAAGTTCGCGCCCTCGACGAGGACCAGGACGAGGTCGCCCGCCTCCACCTCCACGTCTCCGAGCGTCACGTCCTGCGTCGCCAGCCGCGGCAGACCGTCCCCGATGGAGAGGTTGATGCGCAGGAGCTCGTCCACGGCGGCCGGTATCTTCCCGGGGTCCGCGACCAGATCGGCCTGGAGGTCCGGGTGCTGGATCAGTGACACCAGCGCCATGGCCAGGAAGCCCGACGTGGAGATGACACCCGCGCCGAACATCGTCACCCCGACGGTCGCGAGCATCTCGTCGGTGAGATGGGCGTAGTCGGGGTCGGCGCGCAGGGCGGCGAGCTCGGCCATCAGACCGGTCGTCGCCGGATCGTCGAGCCGCTCGGCCATGTACGCGATGTCCCGGTCCCAGTTCAGCCGGGCGCCCGCGACCGGGCAGGCCGAGTTCATGAACGCGATGTCCAGACTCCGCATCAGCCGGGGCGCGTCCGCCTGCGGGATGCCGAGGATGCGGCAGTGCATGCCCGCCGAGTAGGGGTCGGCGAAGCCGGCGCGCAGGTCGGCCGGGGCGCCCTCGCCGATCAGCCCGTCGACGAGCTCGGCGGCGTAGGCCCGCATCCACTCCACCAGACCGGGGCTCTTCGGGTTGAGTGCCTTCAGTACGGCCTTGCGCAGCCCGGCGCCGGTGATGTTCCCCATGTTGTTGACGACCTCGGGCGGGATCGTCAGCGCGTACTGGCGGGGGACGCCGGGGGCCGACGTGTCCTTGAGGCTGAAGCGCGGGTCCTCGAGGACCTGCTTGCAGAGGTCGTACGACGACACGAGCCAGGCCTCGTCGCCGGCGATGGTACGGACCCGGCGCACGGGGGTCTTGGTGCGCAACTCCTCGACCTCGTCCGGGAGTTGGTCGCCGCGCCAGGAGAACGGGAAGTCGATGAGGTCGTCAGTGAGCATCGGTGGTCCCCTCGGCCGGTGTGACGATGGCGTGTCCCTGGTTGCGGGAGGCGCGCAGGCCGGCGCCCCGGGCGTAGAGGAGCTCGGCCATCGGCAGGAGCTGGTGGTAGCAGTTGAGCGAGGAGGGGACGCCGAGGATGGCGGGGGTGTCCAGGAAGAGCGGGGCCTCGGCGCAGACGTAGTCCAGGCAGACCTCGCGCTGCGCCTCGGTGACCTGCCCCTCCTTGCCGGCCAGGAAGGAGTCGACGAGCTTCTCGCAGGTCGTGCGGAACTCGTCGTCGGTGGCGAGCCGCGCCCTCAGGCGGTCGTGGATCTCGCGGTACGCCGTGTTGCCGCGGAATTCGGACATGGCGTGGGCGTGCAGGCGGGCGCCGCCGGGGTCGAGGGCCTGGACGGCGCCGAGGACCTTGGCCCGTACGCCGCGCAGGTTCTTCACCGCCTTGCGGCGCGCGTCGTCGGGCGGATAGCCGGACGCCGCGTACATCTCGGCCACGTACAGGTCCGTGTAGACGAAGTCCACCCGCTCGAACAGGGCGAGGCCCCAGCGGGCGAGGTCGTGCACCCGCCGGGCGGAGAAGTAGCTGTTGCCGGGGGAGACGCCGATGACGGCGTGGTCGCCGGCGGTGCGGATGACTTCGCAGTGCGGGGTGAAGGGCTGGATCTCGAAGAGGTCGGCCGCAGGGCCGGTTCGGATGTCGGCCGCGGTGTCGGCCCGGGTGACGTGCTGGATCTCTGAAGCGGTCGCAGTCGTCAAAGGAGGAGAGTCCTTCGCGTCGCGAGTCCCGATGGGGCCTTGTGCCCCTGGTGTAGCGACGACGACGCGAAGTTAGCGGGCGACTACGGAGAGCGTCAATGGGCTTCTGGCGGCCCGCACCCACCCGTAGTGACCTGCCCCACTTTCCGGAGTGCCCCGCTCCCCGCCGGGCAGGCACCACCCCGGAGCGTCGGATCTCACCATCTGGGAACCCCAAGGTCGTTTTCGGACGCTCGGTAAACTGAGCCGACACACACGGACTGAGCGAGGAGCGCACGTGGGCCTTGTCGTGCAGAAGTACGGAGGCTCCTCCGTAGCCGATGCCGAGGGCATCAAGCGCGTCGCCAAGCGAATCGTCGAAGCGAAGAAGAACGGCCACCAGGTGGTCGTCGTCGTTTCCGCGATGGGCGACACGACGGACGAGCTGATCGATCTCGCCGAGCAGGTATCTCCGATGCCGGCTGGGCGTGAGTTCGACATGCTGCTGACCGCCGGGGAGCGTATCTCCATGGCACTGCTGGCCATGGCGATCAAAAACCTGGGCCACGAGGCCCAGTCCTTCACCGGCAGCCAGGCCGGCGTCATCACCGACTCGGTCCACAACAAAGCCCGGATCATCGATGTCACGCCGGGCCGGATCCGTGACTCGGTGGACGCGGGCAACATCGCCATCGTCGCCGGATTCCAGGGCGTCAGCGCGGACAAGAAGGACATCACCACGCTGGGCCGCGGCGGGTCCGACACGACCGCCGTCGCGCTCGCGGCCGCGCTGGACGCCGAGGTGTGCGAGATCTACACCGACGTCGACGGCGTGTTCACCGCCGACCCGCGCGTGGTGAAGAAGGCGAAGAAGATCGACTGGATCTCCTTCGAGGACATGCTGGAGCTGGCCGCGTCCGGCTCGAAGGTGCTGCTCCACCGCTGTGTGGAGTACGCCCGCCGCTACAACATCCCGATCCACGTGCGGTCGTCCTTCAGCGGACTTCAGGGCACGTGGGTCAGCAGTGAGCCGATCAATCAAGGGGACAAGCCGGTGGAGCAGGCCATCATCTCCGGTGTCGCGCACGACACCTCCGAGGCCAAGATCACGGTCGTCGGCGTGCCGGACAAGCCGGGCGAGGCCGCCGCGATCTTCCGTACGATCTCCGACGCCGAGATCAACATCGACATGATCGTGCAGAACGTGTCCGCCGCCTCCACGGGGCTGACGGACATCTCCTTCACGCTCCCCAAGGCCGAGGGCCGCAAGGCCATCGACGCCCTGGAGAAGAACAAGCACGGCATCGGCTTCGACTCGCTGCGCTACGACGACCAGATCGGGAAGATCTCGCTGGTCGGCGCGGGGATGAAGACCAACCCGGGCGTGACGGCCGACTTCTTCACCGCCCTGTCCGACGCCGGCGTGAACATCGAGCTGATCTCCACCTCCGAGATCCGCATCTCGGTCGTCACCCGCGCCGACGACGTCAACGAGGCCGTCCGCGCCGTGCACACGGCGTTCGGGCTCGACTCCGACAGCGACGAGGCCGTCGTGTACGGAGGCACGGGACGCTGATGGCGGGGACGGGCTCCCGCCGGCCGACGCTCGCGGTCGTGGGGGCGACCGGAGCCGTCGGCTCGGTCATGCTCCAGATCCTGTCCCAGCGCGCGGACGTCTGGGGTGAGATCCGTCTGATCGCCTCGCCGCGCTCGGCCGGCCGCAAGCTGGCCGTGCGCGGCGAGGAGGTCGAGGTGGTGGCGCTCACCGAGGAGGCCTTCGCCGGGGTCGACATCGCGATGTTCGACGTCCCCGACGAGGTGTCCGCCCGCTGGGCGCCGATCGCCGCCGCCAAGGGCGCGGTGGTGGTGGACAACTCGGGTGCCTTCCGGATGAACCCGGAGGTGCCCCTCGTCGTCCCCGAGGTCAATCCGCACGCCGTACGGATGCGGCCGCGCGGAATCGTCGCCAACCCCAACTGCACGACCCTCTCCATGATCGTGGCGCTGGGCGCGCTGCACGCCGAGTTCGGGCTGCGCGGGCTGGTGGTGTCGTCCTACCAGGCGGTGAGCGGGGCCGGGCGGGCCGGTGTGGAGACGCTCCGGCAGCAGCTGTCCCTCGTCGCCGGTACGGAACTGGGGACCACCCCGGGTGACGTACGGCGGGCCGTCGGAGACAACACCGGGCCGTTCCCGGAGCCGGTCGCGCTGAACGTCGTGCCGTGGGCCGGGTCGCTGCGCGAGGACGGCTGGTCGTCGGAGGAGATGAAGGTGCGGGACGAGTCCCGCAAGATCCTCGGGCTGCCGAAGCTGCCGGTCGCGGTGACCTGTGTGCGGGTGCCGGTGCTGACCGGGCACTCGCTGACCGTGCACGCCCGCTTCGAGGGCGAGGTCACCGTCGCCAAGGCGCGCGAGATCCTGGCCACCGCACCGGGGGTCGTGCTCTTCGACGACCCGGGGGCAGGGGAGTTCCCGACGCCCGCCGACGTGGTGGGCACGGATCCGACCTGGGTCGGCCGGGTGCGGCGCGCGCTCGACGATCCGACGGCGCTCGAACTCTTCGTCTGCGGGGACAACCTGCGCAAGGGCGCGGCGCTCAACACCGCCCAGATCGCGGAGCTCGTGGCGGCGGAGTTTGTGTGAGGCGCCGGTGGCGCCGGAAATCTCCCGGGCCTCGGATGAATCGTTTGTAGGATCTATGTGAAGAGTGTGAGCTGATCGATGGTCCGGACCACTTGATCCGGACCTCGGTGGCAGCAGAAGATTTTCCTCCCCGCCTTGCAACCGCTTGCAGGGCGGGGAGCGTCTTTGCGGTCGCCCTTATGGGCGTGGAGACGCGTTTTTTCTGGCGTGGGGACGCCGAACGGGCAGGACGTGGGGACGTTCTGCTCATATAAGACATAAGGGAAGAGCGGGTAGGCATGTGGGCGTTTGACGCACGGTCAGCTGTGCTGCCTGGCGCAAGAGGGTCGGTTGCGGGGACTGTCGCAAAAGTGACGTCCGGCACGTACAACCCTCGCGGGGGGACGCGTGTCCAACTGGCGTGGCAGAGGTACTCGACTTCAGTGCGGCGACCCGCGGTACGGCCCTACGGCCGCCCCGCCGGCCCGTCCGACCCCGCATGCCCGGTGCGTCCGGCGGCATGCCGGTGATCGCGCCCATGCCCGCAGCGCGGCCCGCCCGCATTCCCAGTCAGCGCGACGGCGCCGACCACGCCGAGGACGCCGCGGCGGCCGGTACGACCGTCGACCACCTCACCGAGACCTACCGGGCGCACTACCGCTCGCTGCTGGGTCTCGCGGCGCTCCTCCTCGACGACACCGCCTCCTGCGAGGACGTCGTCCAGGAGGCGTTCATCCGCGTCCACTCCGCGCGCAAGCGCGTCCGGGACCCGGAGAAGACGCTGGCGTACCTCCGCCAGACCGTCGTCAACCTGTCCCGCTCCGCCCTGCGCCGCCGCATACTCGGCCTGAAGCTGCTGTCGAAGCCGATGCCCGACATGGCGAGCGCGGAGGAGGGGGCGTACGACCAGCTCGAGCGCGACTCGCTGATCCGGGCCATGAAGGGCCTGCAGCGCCGGCAGCGCGAGGTGCTGGTCCTGCGGTACTTCGCGGACATGACCGAGGCCCAGGTCGCCGAGACGCTCGGCATCTCGCTGGGCTCGGTGAAGGCGTACGGCTCGCGCGGCATCGCGGCGCTGCGGGTCGCCATGGAGGCGCCGGCATGAGCGAGGACAAGGACGGGCGGCATGCTCCGCGCATCCCCCACCAGCCCTCCGCGGGTCTCCCCACGCCTTTCGGGGCGCGGGGGAGGCACGGTCCGGCCGGGGGGCCGGACAAGCAAGAGCCGAAGCAATCGCACGCTGGGAACGGAACTGTGAACCACGGCCCCGACGACCAGGGCCCCCACGGGCTCGACTCGGACGAGCTGGCGCTGCGCCGCATGCTGCAGCATGCGGTCGAGGAGATCGAGCCGCGCGACGGCACGCTGGACCATCTGCGGCGGGCGGTGCCCGCGCGGCGGGCGCGCAAGCGGCAGGCGCTCGTCGGCGTGGCGGCCGCGTGCCTCTTCGTCGGCACCGCGGTCCCGGCTCTGGTGCACGTCTCCAACGTCACCGACTCCAGCGTCAACTCGTCGAACGCCGGCCACGGTGAGCAGGCGCAGGGCGGGGCCGGTCAGGGTGAGGTGGCGGAGGGCGGCGAGAACACCTCCGGCGGCTCCTCCGGCAAGACCCAGGACGAGGGCAAGGGCAGCGAGAAGGACGAGGACAAGGACACCGGCACCGGTCCCGGTACCGGCTCCGGAAGCCCTGATAACCCCCTGGCGACCAGCCCGGTCGGCGTCGCCGCGTGTACCGCCGACCAGCTCGGCGTGGCGAATCAGACCGCCGACGTCCCCGACCTGTCCGGCACGGTGTACGGCACCTTCCGCTTCAGCAACATCTCCACCGCCGACTGCACGGTGAACGGCCCGGGCACGCTGGGCTTCACGACGAGTGGAGCGGCGGACGCCACGAAGATCAGCTCGCTCCGGCACGTCGCCGGCGACGCGGCGGCCGGTCTGCCCGACCCGTCCCAGGAACTCACCGGCCTCGTCCTCAAGCCGGGTGACGCGTACGACGTGAAGTTCGCCTGGGTCCCCTCGGAGACGTGCCCCACGACGAGCGACCCCTCACCCGACCCCACACCCGACCCGACCCCGACCGAGAACACCACCGGCGCCACGGAGGGCACCTCCACGGGCGGCGACACCGGCACCTCCACCCAGCTCATGACGGCGGAGACCACGGCCGACGGCAGCGTCACGATCACCAACACGACGGAGGCGGGTGCGCCGACGGCGATGGTGGTGGTGTCCAACGCGTGCGCGGGGACCATTTACTGGACGGGTGTGCTGGCGGGGGCGTAGCGCGCCGCACAGGGGCTCGGGCCGTGTCGATTCGCGGCTCCGCCGCCCGTCGGCGCGGCCGGCCGTGACCAGCCGCGACCAGCTACGACAGTGCCACGGACAACCACGACCGATGGCGGTACCACCAGTCGTGGCTCCGCCAGTGGAGCGCCTACGCGTTCGCCCGCTCCTGCGGCTGCCCCTCGACCCCGTCGGCCTCGCCCTCCGGCACAAGCCCCAGCTCCGCGTCCCGGACGAACTCCACCTCGCGGCGCAGCAGCCGGAACCACATGAAGACCACGAAGCCCGCGAAGACGAACCACTCGCCGGTGTAGCCGAGGTTCTGGAACGCCTTCAGGTCGAGGCCGGTGTCGTTGGCGGCGGCCACCGGCACAGGCTTCATACCGGAGTCGCCCTTGTTGAGGGTGACCCAGGCGTCGTAGACGTCGTACGACACCAGGTTCACCAGTGACGCCGCGCTGATCGCCGCCGTCTGGCCGGTCGGCAGCCCGCCCTGCGAGGGCACGCCGTTCTCGCCCGGCACCTCGGACGCCTGGAGCGCGCCGGTGACCGTGACCTCGCCGCGGGGTGCGGCGGGGGCCTGGGCCCGGCCGGGGTCGCCCGGCAGCCAGCCCCGCACGACCGGCAGGGCCTTGCCGTCGTCGGTGTGCAGCAGCGTCAGGACGTAGTAGCCCCGCTTGCCGTCCAGCTCCCGGTCCGGCACGAGCAGCTGCTCGCCGTACCGTCCGGCGGCGGTGACCTGCCGGCCCACCGTCGCCTTGTCCACGGGCAGCAGCTCGGCGAGCGGACGGGCCGCCTCCTGCTTGTTCTCCGCGGCCTGCTCACCGGCGCTGCGATGGTCCTCCACCCGCGACTCGAACCGGCCCAGCTGCCACGACCCCATGAACACGCAGAAGGGGATGGCGAGCAGCACGAAGACGTTGATCCCCCACCAACGGGGCGTCAGCAGAAACCGGTACACGTCCTCAACGGTACGGTGCGCCCGCGCGGCGCCGGGCCGCGGGGTCAGTACCGCTCGACGAGGTGTTCCCGGCCGGAAGGGGGTTCGTGACCATCGGTCCTTGCTCATGTCAGCCCGTCCGGCGGTCGAGGACGGTGGGGCGGACGAGTGCAGGGACGAGAAGTTATCCACAGGCTGGGGACCTCGGCCGCACATTGTCGGCCGGGCCAGGCACTATGGGGCCATGACTGAGAGCCACGGGTCCGATTCGCGGGATCACCACATGCAGGACAAGGACATGCCGGACTGGGAGAAGCGCTTCCGGGCGCCCCGGGTGTCGCTGCCCGACTGGGCTGAGGACGCCCCGGACCGCTCGTTGTTCGTGTCGAACGCCACGGGGACGTACGAGCTGTACGCCTGGGACCGGTCGACGGGTGAGCAGCGCCAGGTGACCGACCGGCCGAACGGCACGACGGACGGCGTGCTCACCCCGGACGGCGCGTGGATCTGGTGGTTCGACGACAAGGACGGCGACGAGTTCGGCGTCTGGCGCCGCCAGCGGTTCGACGGCGGCGAGGACGAACTCGCGGCGCCGGGCCTGGACCCGTCCTACCCCGCCGGCCTCGCCCTCGGCCGCGACGGCCGTACCGCGATCGTGGGCCGCTCCACGGACGAGGACGGTACGACGATCCATCTGGCCCGCACCGGCGAGCCCCCGACGGAGATCTACCGCCACCGCGAGTCCGCGGGCGTCGGCGACCTCTCGCACGACGGCAGGCTGATCGCCATCGAGCACACCGAGCACGGCGACGCGATGCACTCGGCGCTGCGTGTCCTGCGCCCCGACGGCACGGCGGTCGCCGAGCTCGACGACACCAAGGGCGGCGCCGAGGAGCTGGGCCTGGAGGTCCTGGGCTTCGCCCCGGTCGACGGTGACCCGCGCCTGCTCATCGGCCACCAGAGGCGCGGCCGCTGGGAGCCGCTGGTGTGGGACGTGGCGACGGGGGAGGAGACGGACCTCGCGCTGGAGCTGCCCGGTGATGTGAGCGCGGAGTGGTATCCCGACGGGACCGGTCTGCTGATCGCGCACAGCTTCGAGGCGCGCAGCGAGCTGTTCCGCTACGACCTGGCCCGGCGTGAACTGGTGCGGATCCCGACCCCGGCGGGTTCGGTGTCCGGGGCGACGGCCCGGCCGGACGGCAGCGTGGAGTACCTGTGGTCGTCGGCGGCGGAGCCGTCGGCGGTGCGGTCGACGACGGGACAGGTCGTGCTGGACCCGCCCGGCATGAAGTCCCCCGGCTCGGTCCCGGTGGAGGACGTGTGGGTGGAGGGCCCGGGCGGCCGCATCCACGCGCTGGTGCAGCGACCTGCTGGGACCGAGGGCCCCCTCCCCACGGTGTTCGACATCCACGGCGGCCCGACCTGGCACGACAGCGACGCGTTCGCGGCGGGCCCGGCGGCCTGGGTGGACCACGGCTACGCGGTCGTACGGGTCAACTACCGCGGCTCGACGGGCTACGGCCGCGCCTGGACGGACGCGCTCAAGCACCGGGTCGGACTGATCGAGCTGGAGGACATCGCGGCGGTCCGGGAATGGGCGGTGACATCCGGCCTGGCAGACCCGTCCCGCATCGTCCTGACCGGCGGTTCGTGGGGCGGCTACCTCACCCTCCTCGGCCTCGGCACCCAGCCGGACGCGTGGACGGTGGGCATCGCGGCGGTCCCGGTCGCCGACTACGTCACCGCGTACCACGACGAGATGGAGTCCCTGAAGGCCCTCGACCGCACCCTCCTCGGCGGCACACCCGAGGAGGTACCGGAGCGCTTCGAGGCATCGTCCCCGCTGACCTACGTCGACCGGGTGCAGGCCCCGGTCTACATCTCGGCCGGCGTGAACGACCCACGCTGCCCGATCCGCCAGATCGACAACTACGTGAAGCGGTTGGAGGCCCGGAGCGCGGTCCACGAGGTGTACCGCTACGACGCCGGGCACGGCTCGCTGGTGGTGGACGAGCGGATCAAGCAGGTGCGGCTGGAACTGGACTTCGCGGAGCGGCACTTGAAGCATTCCAGCGCGTCCGGCGTTTGAGGACGAGAACGCACCGTCCTGGGCCCCCACCCACCCGTGGGGGACTCCGTCCCCAGCCCCCACCCACCCGCAGGGGGCGTGATCTGGACGGGGGCCACATCTCGGCGCCGGACCAGGCATTTCAGCCCGTCCGGCGTTTGAGGACGAGGCCCGTTCAGGGCCGAAGCGGGGGTCTGGGGGCGGCAGCCCCCAGAGAGGGCCCCGGGGTCGAAGGGGCGGAGCCCCTGGAGGACGGGACGGGTAGGGGCGGCGGGGGCGAGAGAACCCGGCGTCGCAGGGGCGGAGCCCTACGCCCCCGCCCGCTCCCGCGACCGCCTCCCCAGCAGCTCGGCCAACCCCCTCCGCGTGGCAGCCAGCACCACCCGGTCGTCCTTCTGGAGGACGTAGGAGTCGGGCAGGTCCCACACCCACCCCGACACGTCACCCGCCCGCGCAGCGTCCTCGTACGCCTCCTCGGCCGCCGGTTCCTCCCGGCGATCGTCCCGGCGTTCCTCCCGCGGAGTCCGGTCCAGGGCCAGCACCCGCCAGGCACCCGCCCGGAAGGCCTGGCCGACGGTCTTGTCCTCAAGCTGTGGATGACCGGCCACATCCACCTCCGCGAACAGCAGCACCCGCCGCTCGACAGGAATCGCCCCCAGGATCTGCCGCCCCATCATCGCCCCGGCGAACGCGGGCGCGGCCAGATGGGAAACGCTCCGGCTGCGCGTGGACGCGTGCGGGTGCGCGGCACGCAGGGTGCGGTACACGGCGGTGGCGAAGTCGTCGTCGTACAGGCGCAGGACCACCCGGAGGTCGGGGCGGACGGAGCGGGCGTACAGGGCCGCTTCGAGGTTCGTCGTGTCCGCGCTGGTCACCGCGAGCAGCGCATGCGCCCGATGGATCTTGGCCGCCTCCAGGACGCCCTCCTGGGTGACGTCCCCGAGCACCACCGGCACGCGCAGCCGCCGCGCCGTCGCCATCCCGCGCGCCTCGGGGTCGGCCTCGACGCACACCACGGGAATGTGCAGTTCCCGCAGCCGGGTCAGCACCCGGGTGCCGATCTTGCCCAGCCCGAGCAGCACCACATGGCTGCCCAGCCCACGCGGCGGTTTGCGCAGGGCCGAGGTGGAACGGAACGTGCCCAGCGCCTCCAGCACGGCCGCCAGCAGCACCGGAAGCAACAGCAGTCCCATCAGCCCGGACAGGAGTTGGAGGATCTGGCGGGCCATGGACTGGTGCAGCGCGGGTTCGTTGATGGCGAAGAGGTCGAGGAGGGTCATGTAGGTCGCGTACAGCGGGTGTTCGCCGGTGACCACCGTCAGCGCCACGGCGAGCGCCGCCACACACCCCACCAGTCCCGCCAGCGACCATCTCAACCGCCGCGAGAACAGGGAACCGAACGACGGTACGACCCCTCTGCCGGACGGCAGCGACGGTCCCGCGTACGACACCTGCTCCAGGACGACCCGCCCTCGCCCTGTGGCCTCCTGCACCTGCGCCGCGTCCGGCAGGAGCAGCGGACCGTGCTCCCCGTTACCGTCCGAACCGTCCGCTCCGGCCGGGTCGTTGCTGGACAGCACGGCCAGCGTGGCCAGCCCGGAAGGCGGGGCCTGCCCCGGCGGTAGCGGCGGGCGCTCCACCGCGCGCAGCAGCAGGCCGTTCGTCTGGACGACCTTGGTGGTGCCGGCGACGGCGGTGGCGGCCAGCGCGGGGGCGGCCGTATCGGCGTCGGACAGCACGGTCGTGGAGGCGTCGAGGCCGGCGTCGCCGATGCCCGTGGCCAACGCGGCGGCCTGGTCGAGGAGTTCCTCGATGTGCTGGCCCAACCGGCGGTTGTACAGGCGCAGGACGAGCCGGAGGCGGGGGTTGAGACGGCGGGCGGTGAGGGCGGCGCGGATGTTGGTCTCGTCGTCGTCATAGACGAGGGCGAGCGCGGCGGCCCGTTCCACGCCCGCCTCGGCGAGCTTCTCCTCGGTGGCCTCGGCGGCCTCCACCACCCGGATGCTCCCGGCCGGTTCGCCGCCACCGCCGGCTACGCCGCCCGCCCGGTTGACGGCCGCGTTCACCATCCGGTCGAACAACGCCGCCGACGCGGCCCGGGCCCGGCCCACGACCGGCGGCCGCACCGTCCGTTCGGAGGGCGGCACGACGAGCGTGACCTGTTCGCCGTACACCCCACGCAACTCGGCGGCCAGCCGATGCGCCAGCCCGTCGTCGCCGCACACCACCATGTGCGTGGCGGTGTCACTCGCTAAGCCCTGATTCGGAACGGTCCCCACAAGGGGAAAGAGTGCCTCAATGTTGCGGGTGGTTCCAGAAGCGATCAGTGGAACCCTGAACGCCCGCGCCCCTCCGCCCGTACTGAAGGGGAGGGAAACCAGCGCCCTTCCGCACCACCGGAGGTACCTCGCCCGTGGCGATCACCAAAGCGGTCCCGCAGGGGACCCAGGACCACGACGCCCACGAGGATCGCCACGATCGCGGTGCCCGCCGGACGCCGAGGGAACGGGCGGCAGAGGAAGGCAGGCACCTCAACTCCCCCCTCCTCCTCACCATGCTCATGCTCGTGCTGGTGCTCCTCCAGAGCCCGATCCGCCGCGCCCTCTCCGCACCGGTGATGCAGAGCTGGACGACGGTGTTCGTCGCGGTGATGGTGCAGGCGCTGCCCTTCCTGGTCCTCGGCGTACTGCTCTCGGCGGCCATCGCGGTGTTCGTCCCGCCGTCCTTCTTCGCCCGCGCCCTGCCCCGCCGTCCCGCCCTCGCCGTCCCGGTCGCCGGAGCGGCGGGCGCGGTGCTGCCCGGCTGCGAGTGCGCGTCCGTGCCGGTGGCCGGGGCGCTGGTCCGACGGGGCGTCACCCCGGCCGCGGCCCTCGCCTTCCTGCTGTCCGCCCCGGCGATCAACCCGATCGTGCTGACGGCGACGGCGGTCGCCTTCCCCGGCAACCCGGAGATGGTGGCGGCCCGCCTGGTCGCGAGCCTGATCGTGGCCTGTGCGATGGGCTGGCTGTGGCTGCGTCTGGGCCGTACCGACTGGCTGAAGCCGCCGTCCCGTCCGTCCCACGACGCCCAGAGCAAGGGCGAGGCCTTCTGGGGCTCGGTCCGGCACGACGTGATGCACGCGGGCGGCTTCCTGGTGGTCGGCGCGATGGCGGCGGCGACCCTCAAGGCGGTGGCCCCGGAGAGCTGGCTGCGCGCGGCGGCCGACAACCCGGTGCTGGCGGTCCTCGCCCTCGCGGTCCTCGCCGTGGTGCTGTCGATCTGCTCGGAGGCGGACGCGTTCGTGGCGGCGTCGCTGTCGCAGTTCTCGCTCACGGCCCGGCTCACCTTCCTCGTCGTGGGCCCGATGATCGACCTGAAGCTCTTCGCGATGCAGGCGGGCACTTTCGGCCGCGCCTTCGCCCTGCGCTTCGCACCGGCCACCTTCGCGCTGGCCGTGACCGTGTCGGTGCTGACCGGATGGGTGATCCTGTGAACCGCCAGGCCCAGTCGGCCGTCCTGTTCCTGCTCGGCGCGTCCCTGCTGCACGCGGGCACCACCGACCTCTACCTGCGCTACGTCAAGCAGGGCCTGCGCCCGCTGGTGCTGGTGGCCGGGGCGGTACTGATCGCGGCGGCGGTGGCGACCGTCTGGTACGAGCGCAAGCGGGCCCGGCGACAGAAGCACCACGAGGACGAGGAAACCCGCACGGACGAGCCCCACACTCACCACGAACCCCGCATCTCCTGGCTCCTCGTCCTCCCCCTCCTCGCCCTGATCCTGGTCGCCCCACCCGCCCTCGGCTCCTACAGCGCCACCCGCACCGGCACCGCCCTGCAGGAACCCCTCGCCTACCCCGCCCTCCCGGCCGCCGACCCCCTGCCCCTCAGCGTCGTCGACTACGCGGGCCGCGCCGTCTACGACCACGGCCGCACCCTGCACGACCGCCGCGTCCGGCTCACCGGCTTCCTGGCCCTCGACCCCGACGGCACCCCCTACCTCGTCCGCATGACCCTCAACTGCTGCGCCGCCGACGCCCAGCCGGTCAAGGTCGCCCTGACCGGCCAGGTCCCCCCGGTCCTCCAGCCGGACACCTGGCTCCAGGTCACCGGCACCTACACCCCGCGCCGCACCGAGGACCCGGTCAACGGCGGCCCGATCCCGTACCTCGAGGTCACGGAGGCGACGCCGGTGGCGGCGCCGAAGGATCCGTACGACGAGAGCTGGAACACGTGATCAGGACGGTCGGCCGTCCCAGATGCGTACAGTGCCGTCGGCGCCGCCTGAGGCGAGCCACCTGCCGTCCCGGCTGAAGTCCAGGGAGTGCACGGAGTCGTTGTGGCCGGTGAGGAGGCGCTCCTTCCGCGGACAGCCTGTTCCGCGAGTGCGCCAGAGCCGGACGCCACCGCGGATCAGATCGTCGTGCTCGACGGCACGGCACGGCACGACGACCGGCTGTTCCCGGACCGGATCCAGGAGGAGACGGGCAACCGGACCGGACGGCAGAGCCGGGCCGGCGGTTTCCCAACAGCCCCAGCGTGAACAGGACCGCCACTCGACGGCCACCTGGCCGCTCCGTGACGCCTCCCCTTGTGGCCCGAGGGCATACGCCATAACGTGAATCTGACGACTCGTCAGATTACCCGTGGGGTAGTGAGAGGTGACGGCATGGTCAGCAGGGACGGCGACACGAGAGAACTCCCCAAAGTCATCAGCGTGGACGACCACGTGATCGAGCCCGCCCACCTCTTCGAGACCTGGCTCCCGGCCAAGTACCGGGACCGGGGCCCCAAGCCCCTCACCGCCGGGATCGGCGAGCTCGAGTACATCGGCGGGAAGTACCGGTTCACCACCGACCCGGACGGCCAGATCACCGACTGGTGGGAGTACGAGGGCGACCTCTTCCCGTACAAGCGGATCATCGCGGCCGTCGGCTTCTCCCGGGACGAGATGACCCTCGACGGCATCACGCGCGAGCAGATGCGGCGCGGCTGCTGGGACCCCAAGGCCCGGCTCGCGGACATGGACATCAACCATGTCGAGGCCTCGCTCTGCTTCCCGACCTTCCCGCGGTTCTGCGGCCAGACCTTCGCGGAGGCCAAGGACAAGGAGGTCGGGCTGGCCTGTGTGCGGGCCTACAACGACTGGATGGTGGAGGAGTGGTGCGGCGACAGCGGCGGCCGGCTGATCCCGCTCTGCCTGATCCCGCTGTGGGACATCGACCTCGCCGTCGCGGAGATCCACCGCAACGCGGCACGCGGGGTGCGTGCGGTGACGTTCAGCGAGATCCCGACGTATCTCGGGCTGCCGTCCATCCACTGCGGCTACTGGGACCCGTTCTTCGCGGCCTGCGAGGAGACCGGCACGGTCGTCAACATGCACATCGGCAGCAGCTCCCAGATGCCGGCCGCCTCCCCGGACGCCCCACCCGCCGTCCAGGCGTCCCTGTCCTTCAACAACGCCATGGCGTCGATGATGGACTTCCTCTTCTCCGGGGTCCTGGTGAAGTTCCCGCGGCTCAAACTCGCGTACAGCGAGGGCCAGATGGGCTGGATCCCGTACGCCCTGGAGCGCGCGGACGACGTCTGGGAGGAGCACCGGGCCTGGGGCGGCGTGAAGGACCTGATCCCGGAGCCGCCGTCGACGTACTACTACCGCCAGATCTTCTGCTGCTTCTTCCGGGACAAGCACGGCATCGAGGCGATCGAGACGGTCGGCGTCGACAACGCGACCTTCGAGACGGACTATCCGCACGTCGACTCGACCTGGCCGGAGACGAAGCGGGTGGCCGAGGAGCATGTCGGCGGGCTCCCCGCCGAGGTGGCCTACAAGCTGCTGCGCGGAAACGCGATCCGGATGCTCGAACTCCCCTTTGATCAGTAGGACTTGGCGGAAGGGCGCCGAGGATTAAGGGGGCTCACCGGCTGGGCAGTCCAGTCATGAAGGTTCATGGCGGGAGTGCGTACGACGGGAGCGCGGATGAAGGTCTCCATCGACCCGAACCTCTGTTACGGCTCTGGCGAGTGCGTGCACCGCGCCCCGTCGGTCTTCGAGTTCGTGGACGAGTACGGCGTCGTGCGATCGGGGCGGGCGGACAGCGGGGACGATCCGCGGGTCCAGGAGGCGGCCGAGAAGTGCCCGTCCCAGGCCATCCTCCTCACCGAGTAGCGTCATCGACCGGGCGGGTACCGCCACGTCATCGACCGGTCGGATACCGCCAGCCGAACGTACCCAGCGCCCGCGCCCTGGCCTCCACCACCGCCATGCGCGCCGCCCGCTCCGCCGGGTCCACGTGGGTTGGCTGACCCGTCATCTGGCCGTCCCACTTCCGGTAGAGCAGCCCCACGTCCGCCGAGAACCAGCCCCGGCTCACGGAGTTGAGCGCGAGCAGCAGGCCGGTGTCCTCCGACGCCGGCAGCGCCATCCAGCCGCCGAGGCCGAGCAGCAGGTCGCGGCGTACGCAGAGGG
Organism: Streptomyces shaanxiensis; assembly: GCF_039537145.1. Lineage (NCBI taxonomy): Bacteria > Bacillati > Actinomycetota > Actinomycetes > Kitasatosporales > Streptomycetaceae > Streptomyces > Streptomyces shaanxiensis. The sequence continues at coordinate 164,403 of NZ_BAAAZY010000011.1, read as the reverse complement.
TCGCCGGGTGGACCTGGGCGCGGAAGTCGTGCGCCCTCCAGTAGTCGAGCACGGCGCCCGGCTCGATCGGCCCGTCGTCGGGGTCGTCCGGGAAACCGGCCGTCGAGCCGTCCGGCAGCAGGTCCAGGACGCGCGAGGTCGTCCAGCCGACCGAGCCGTCGGCCTCCAGGGCGGCCACGTCACGGGCCAGCGTCCCCGGCGTCAGCCGGTCGTCGGCGTCCAGGATCTTCACGTACTCGCCCTCGGCGTGCGCGAGTGCGATGGTGCGGGCCACGCCGGGGCCCCCCGGTCGGCCCTGGCGGAAAGTCACGCGGGGGTCGGCGGGGACGTGCCGGCGGACCTCGTCCGTCCTGCCGTCCTCCTGGATCACCCAGTGCCATTCCCAGCCCGCCGGCAGCTCCTGTGCGTCCAGCGAGGCGTGGGCCTGAGGCAGGAACGCCGCCGACGGGCCGTGCACAGCGGTGACGACGATGACGCGTCGGGTCATCGCGGCGCTCACCACCTTTCCGGCTGCGGACATGCAAAGGCCCGATCGCTGGCGACGGGGGATGCACCAGCGATCGGGCTGTCCCCAACAGTAACAAGGCTGCCTGTCCGGCGGGAGTCGACTGATCCGCTACATGGAGGGGTTGTGACGGGGATCACGGAAACCGCTGTCCGGCGAACCCTCGTCATGTCACATGCGTTTCTGCTCCATCACTGAGCGCACGGACGTGCTCCACGCGGCGCACGGACTTGCTCCCACGCGGCGCACGGACCTACTTCGCGCACGGCGGCTCGTACGACAACCGAGGCAGATATTCGTCCCACTTGTCCCGCGTCAGCACGCCCTGCGTGGTCGAGCAGACGCGGCGGATCGCCTGGTCCACGTCCAGGTTCCACAGCCGTACGGTGTCGGTGCCGCTGGAGACGCCGAGCATGTGGCTCGTCGGGCTGAACGACAGGAAGTTGCCCGTCTTGGCGTTGGGGCTCATCGCCTGGCCGATGGCAGAGGCGTCGGACGGCACGGAGACGTTCCACAGCCGGACCGTGTTGTCGTTGCCGCCGCTGGCCAGATAGCGCCCGCCCTTGCTGAACGTCAGGGACACGACCGCCTCGGTGTGGCCGGTGAGGGGCGAGCCCAGCGAGGCCGCCTCGCCCGGGTCGGTGACGTCCCACAGCCGCACGGTGTCGTCGTCGCTGCCGCTGGCCAGCGTATGGCCGTCGGGGCTGTACTCGAGCGCGTTGACCGGCCCGGTGTGCCCGGTGAGCGGCGCGCCGAACAGGCTGGGCCGGCGGGGGTCGGTCACCTTCCACAGACGGATCGTGCTGTCCGCGCTGCCGCTGGCCAGCGTGCGGCCGTCCGGGCTGAAGGCGAGGGAGTTGATGTAGCCGGTGTGTCCGGTGACCGGCGTGCCGAGCGGCACGACATGGCCGGGGTCGCTGACGTCCCACAGCCGGATGGTGCGGTCGTCGTAGGCGGTGGCCAGGATGCGCCCGTCCGGGCTGTACGCCAGCGCGTCGGGGCCCATGAACCGCGTGCGCAGGGTCAGGGGGGACCCCAGGGAGACCGGCCGGGCCGGGTCGCCGACGTCCCACAGATGCACCGCCCGACTGCCGGTCAGCACCGCGAGGGTGCGCCCGTCGGGGGAGAACACCAGGGAGCGCTGGCCGCCGTCGCCGGGCATGAAGGGCTTGTTCAGCAGCACGGGCCGGGCGGGCCGGGCCACGTTCCACAGCCGGACGCTGCCGTCGCGCGCGGCGGTGGCGAGCACCCGCCCGTCCGGCCGGAACGCCCCGCCGCGGCCGATCATGTCCGCCGTCGGGATCGACCACAGGCGGACCTTGCTGTCGCCGCTGCCGGTGGCGAGCGTACGGCCGTCGGGGCTGAACCCGAGCGCGTACATCTCCCCGCTGGCGCCCGCGAGCGGCTCGCCGACCTGGGAGGGATACGCCGGGTCGGTGACGTTCCACAGGCTCGCGGTGCTGTCCGCGCTGGCGGCGGCGAGCATGGTGCCGGCCGGGTTGAAGGCCAGCGACCAGATGGGGCCGGTGTGCCCGGTGAGCGGTGCGCCGAGCTGGGTGCCGTGGCGCGGGTCGGAGACGTCCCAGAGCCGGATGGTGTCGTCCGCGCTGCCGCTGGCCAGGGTGCGGCCGTCCGGGCTGAAAGCGACGGAGTGCACCAGGTCGGTGTGCCCGGTCAGCGTGGAAAGCGCCTTCGGGCGGCCCGGTTCGGCCACGTCCCACAGCCGGATCCGGTCGTCGTCGCCCCCGGCCGCGAGCGTGCGGCCGTCCGGGCTGAACGCCACGGACCGCACGGCGGCGTCGGCACCGGTCAGCGTGGCGAGCGCCGCGGGCCGCGCCGGGTCGGCCACGTCCCACAGCCGTACGGTGCGGTCCTCGCTGACGGAGGCGAGCGTACGGCCGTCCGGGCTGAAGGCGACCAGGTAGATCGTGCCCTCGTGGCCGGTCAGGGGCGCACCGAGCGGACGCGGCCGGCTCGGGTCGCGTACGTCCCACAGCCGGATCGTGCCGTCGTCCGCGGCGCTGGCCAGGGTTCGGCCGTCCGGGCTGAAGACCGCGCTGCTCACCCAGCTCTCGTGCCCGGTCAGGGGCTTGCCCAGGGGCTCGGGCCGGGTCCTGTCGGAGACGTCCCACAGGCGTACCGTCCGGTCGTAGCTGGCCGTGGCCAGGAGCCGTCCGTTCGGGCTGAAGGTGGTGAGGTAGACGGCACCGGTGTGGCCGCGCAGCGGTGTGGCCAGCGGGGCGTTCACGATCGAGATCAGCCGGCTGCTCGTGTCCTCGTCGTCCGGCCGCAGCCGGTGTGCGACCAGATCGAGCTGGGCGGACAGCGACGGGTCCGTGTACTGGAAGCGGTCGGCCTCGGCGAGTACCTGTGCGAACACGGCGTCGTCCCGCTGCTGCCAGGCGACCACCGCCGAGCCGACGGCCAGCATCGCCAGCGCGACCAGCGCCGCGACCGCGCCCCGCATGATCCACACCGTGCGCCTGCGCAGCCGGACCGAGGCGGCCAGGAACTCCACCGCGCTCCGGGTCAGGAAGGTGTCCCCGGCGGACCGGGCCCAGCTGTGGGCCTGCCCCAGCCGGGAGCCCCGGTACAACAGGGAGGAATCCCTGTCGGACTCCTCCCAGGCCCGGCCGTCCTCCTCCAGTCGCTGGCGCAGCAGATTGCCCTGCCGGTCGTCGTCGATCCACTCCCGCAGCCGTGGCCAGGCATGGAGCAGCGCCTCGTGCGTGATCTCCACGGTCTCCGCGTCCAGCGTCACCAGCCGGGCCTGGACCAGCGCCTCCAGCGACTCCTCGGTCTTGCCCGGATCCGTCGACTCCGCCGCCAGCTGCCGCCGGGTCCCGCGCCGCCGGGTCGCCTGGGTGTCCTCGCCGAGCCGGACCAGCCGGAGCAGCAGCAGCCGTGCGGCGGTACGTGCGGCCGGATCGAGGCCGGACCAGGCACGCTCGGCGGTGGCGGCCACGGCACCCTGGATCCCGCCGGCCGCCCGGTACCCGGCCAGCGTCAGCCGCCCCGCCTTGCGCCGCTGCCAGGTGGCGAGCAGCGCGTGCGAGAGCAGCGGCAACACCCCCGCGTGATGCGTCCCACGCGGCCCGTCCGCACTCACCTCCCGCACGATCAGCTCCGCCAGCCCCGGCTCCAACTCCAGCCCCACGGCCTTGGCGGGCCCGGTCACGGCCTCCCGCAACTCCGAGGTCGTGAGCGGTCCGAGCACCATGTGCCGGTGCTGCAGCGCGTCGGCCACCTCGGGGTGGGCCAGGCACTGCTCGTAGAAGTCGGCACGGATGCCGAGGACGACGAGCACGGGGGCAGAGTCGTCCGCTTCGGCGGGCGTACAGGCGGCGTGGAGGACCTGGACGAAGGTACGACGGTCCGCCTCGTCGGGGCAGAGGGTGAAGGTCTCCTCGAACTGGTCGACGATGAGAACGGCAGGAGCAGCCGAGGAGGCCTCGCGCTTGGCCCAGGTGCGCACGGCGGCGCGGGTGGCCTGCACGAAGTCGGCGGAGAGCTCGGTTCCGCCGCCGTCCTCGGCGCCGTCCGGGCGGCCGGGGCCGGCCAGGTCCGCCGAGGGGCGTGCGGCTGAGGGTTGCGCGGCTAAGGGTTGTGTGGCTGAGCAGTGTGCGGAGGAGGGCGCTTCCCCCTGGCCGTCGGGCCGGCGGTCGCGCGCTGCCGAGGAGCCGACGACGTCCGCGAGTTCCGGTATACGGCGGACCAGTTCGGCGAGCGGATCATTGCCCGGCACGAGCTGCACGACGGTGCTCGCCGGGCCGCCCTCACCGCTCAGGGCGCCGTTGCGGAGGGCGGGCACCAGACCGGCGTTCAACAGGGAGGACTTCCCGGCCCCGGAGGCGCCGACGAGCATGACCAGACCGCCGCCGGTCTTCTCCACGGTGCGCAACTGGGCGACCAGGGCGTCCGTACTCCGCTCCCGGCCGAAGAACCAGTCGGCGTCCTGCTGCCGGTACGAGGCCAGTCCCCGATACGGACACACCGCGGCGGAAACGGCAGGGGCCTCGACCGGAGCCTGCTCCTCCTCTTCCCCGGAGGTCGCCCGCTCCCACAGCCGCTGCCACTGGCCCAGGTCGTACAGTCCGGCGGACACGGGGGTGGGGCGGGCGCGCCGCGCCTGGGGAATCAGGACATGGAGTACGGCCACCAGTGCGGCGAACTGCGCGGGCACGTTCTTGGCCCGCCGCCAGTCGCTGATCCGCTGAGCGGACACCCGTACGGGCCGCCCTCGCTCGTCCACCCGCTGCAGCCGGACGACCGCCTCGGCCACACTCTTGAGCGGAGGGTTGCCGGCCTCCTTGTACAGCAGCGCGAGCCGTTCCGCGAAGGCCGTGCGTGCCCCGGAGTCGAAACTCAAAGCCTCCACGCCTCACTTCCGCCGTGCCTGGTCATCCGGACCGGAAAACTCACTTTATACGGCTGACCTGCGGTTAAGACGTCCTCCGGAGACCGGAACCTCCTCCTTGGCACGCTCGAATGGCAGGATCACGACGCAAGTGCACAGCTCTCGCGCGTCGCCCGGACAGGCCACCAGCCCAGAGGCCGGAGAGACCACTCATGGCGCCGCATGTTCTCGGTCACTTTCCACTCGGCCTCGATCGACACCCACTCGGTCCTCACCCACTCGATCCTCACTGACCCGCCACCCGACGCCCACGGCCGGTCACTCTGCGGATCGACACGACTCCGCCGTCCGGCACCGGTCCCCACGAGGGGAGGGACCGGTGTCGGACGACGCGGTTCCGTGAGCGTGGGGCAGGCGCCCACGGGGCAGCCGTGGGATGGGCGCGCACGAGGCAGCCGTGGGACGGGCGCCCACAACGCAGCCGAACGCATCAGGCCCGGTCTCCGTCTCCGAAGACCGGGCCTGATGCGTGGTGACTGCGTGGTGACTGCGTTGTGACCGACTGCCGGGGGTGCGGTGCGGTGCGGGAGCTCAGGAGCCCAGCAGGGTCGTGCCGAACCTCGGGGAGCCCGAGAGGGAGATTCCCACGGACTTGGGGCCGAAGCTCACCGCGCCGGTGGCGCTGACGCCCGTGGACGAGCCGCGCAGCACCCACACGGCGCCGTCGGACGTGTTCTCGCCGCCCGCACCGACGGCCAGGTCGGCTCGGCGGTCCTTGTTGAAATCGGAGATGTGAACGGCGCCGCCGAAGCAGTCCGACGACTCGTTGGAGCCCGGGACGCCGGGGGTGTCCTGGCTGATGGTCTGAGCGCCGGACGTGGTCAGGCCGGAGGCCCCGCCGCGCAGCACCACGACGTTGCCGGTGTGCGTGGCCGAGCCGATGGACTCGAAGACGACGCCGACGGCAAGATCCGGGTAGCCGTCTCCGGTGATGTCGCCGGCGGCCACCGAATCACCGAAGCTGTCGTTCGACTCGTCGGCCCCCGGCACGCCCTCGGTGTCCTGGTGGAACTGGCGGTCACGTGCGGTGTCGATGCCCTGCGCGGCGCCGTAGTGCACGGTGACGTAGCTGTCGGCGGGGGACGGATCGAGGATGTCGGGTTGGTCGTTGCCGACGACAAGGTCGTCGTGGCCGTCGCGGTCGAAGTCGGCCACGGTGGCGGACGTGCCGTCGGCCACCTCGGTCTGCAGCAGCGTGGGGCCGCCGGAAGAGCCCCGGTACACCAGGTTGCCCTGGGCGGACAGCACCACCAGGTCGGACACCTGGTCGTTGTCGAAGTCTCCCGCGGCCAGCTGGTGGGCGCCGTTGGGGTACGTCCCGGACTTGATCCGGGCGTCGAAACGCAGCTTGCCGGCCGCGCCCGAGGACTTGCTGAAGCCACCCTTGAAGATCCACACGTCCGTGCCGGTCGAGCCGACCGCCAGATCGGTCTTTCCGTCGCCGGTGAAGTCGCCGACCGCGAGGGACTGGCCGAAGAGGTCGTGGCCGGAGGCGTTCGGGTCGCTGACCGCGGTGCCGCCGGAGAGGCCGGAGGAACTGCCCCACAGCACGGTCACCGCGCCACCGTCGGCGTCACCACCGACGTCCTCGAAGGGCGTGCCCACGACGAGATCGCCGTAGCCGTCGCCGTTGAGGTCGCCGTACGCCAGCTCGGCGCCGAAGTTGTCGGACGCCTCCGCGTCGCCCGGCACACCGGAGGAGTTCTGGGTGACGGTCTTGTGCCGCGAGCCGCTGATGCCGCTGGACGACCCGTAGTTGACCGCCACGGCACCCGCCTTGGCCGCGCCACCGACGACGGCGTCCGGGGCGACGGTCGCCAGATCACGGTAGCCGTCCCCGTTGAAGTCGTCGGCGAGCCCCGAAGGTGCAGCGCTCGCGCCACCGGGCAGCACGACGAGCAGACCGACGGCCAGCGCGGCCGCACTGGCGGTGGCGCCGAGGACGAGGGGGCGCCGGGAGCGCTTGTGGCGCGACATGGGTTCCTTTCGCCAGAGGTGCGAAGCGGGTGAGCCCGGTCCGGTTCGGCACGCCGGGTGCGCGTGGAATCGGGCTGAGTGGAGACCTCGGGGGGCGTCGAAAGGTTGTACGTAGCGGAGAGGTTTTTGGGGACGTGAATCAGGAGCGCCTCAGCCAGGAGCGCCTCAACCGGAAGTCGTTCCCCAGGAGTTATGACGGCCACGCGTCCGAACGACGCAGCACGCCGGCCGAGGTGGTGCCGGTCCGGGCGTCCCAACCGGATGCAGGTGCGATGGAGAACGAGATCTCAGACGCCGTCGCTACGGCCTCCTGTACCTCGTCCTCCTCGAAGTTACGACCTACATGATGGGCTTCGGAGCGATTGTGGAACTCATCGGCGGCAAGGTGGCGTAGTACCTCCTTCTGCGGGTGGAGCGAACGAGCCGCCACTTGCGACCGCCCACACGGCCAGTAGCGATGACGGATCAGTGCTGCAGCGAGGGATGCGCCTTCTCAAGCGCCCTTCTCTCCAGTACGAGTTGATCGAACTCCGCATCGCTGATCATCGGCGCGTCCTTGACGTAGTAGCGGAACCGGTGTTCATCGATCTCCACGCTGAGGCTTGCGTGCTGGGTGGCTGCCTCCGTGAGAGACAGCGCTTGTGCCTGACGCAGAGCCTCCACGCTCACCGGGGTGGCGGCGGACAGGGAAAGCAGCTCCAGAAATTCGGTCTCGGAAATAACCTCGATCTCATGCCCGGAGTCCAGGAGTTCCTTCGCTTTCCGGTGCTTCCCGCTGAGCGTCATGCCAGGTGCGAAGCGCGTGGGGTCGGCGGTGCCGACGACCAGGATGTCGGTCTTGCGGCTCACCCCGGCTGTCGCTTGCGCGCCGACGTCTGCCAGTTGGTGTTGGGCCTCGGCGCGGGACAGGGAGTTCAACGTGCCGGTGATGCAGACGTGTTGCCCATACAGGGGGCCCTCGGGGTCCGCGTCCGGATTCGCGGTCGGGATGGGCGGGCGCTTCTCCTGGACGCGTCGGCGGCAGTTCGACCACGAAACGGAATCCGAATAAAGCTGGCCGTAACGGATCTGGAGTTTCCCCAGCAGATCGTCGAGTTTGTCTGTCCCATGCACGGCCATGGCGGCGAGCATGACGCGAGCGGCCGTGTCGGCGTCTGCTTGAGCATCGTGATGGGGGCCTGCCATGGATACGCCGGCGGCCTCGGCCACGAACGGAAGGCGATAGGCGAGCAGCCTCCAGGTCTGACGAGCGACAACCAGTGAGCAGGCGTACCGGACCTCCGGCCATTCCACCGCCGTCTCCGTGCAGGCTTCGCGCAATGCTCTGAAGTCAAAGGCAGCGTTGTGCGCGACCAGTGGGCGGCCGTCGGCGAAGTTGAGGATCTGCTCCAGAACCGCTGGCCAGGCAGGCGCACCATCGACCATCTGTGCGGTGATGCCGTGGATCGAGGTGTTGTACGCCGCGAAGCCGCCGTCACCGCGGCTGGAAGCGGTTATGCGCACGCGGCCAGGACGCTTGCGTCATCCTCGGCCGTTGGTCATGCGGCCTCCGCCTCTGCTTCGGCGTCAGAGAGGGGCGGAGAGGGATGCGTGTGGAGGACTTGGTCGGCGAGGCCGCACGCTTGGGCTGCACGTACCACCCGGACTTGATCGCTTTCCTGGTCTTCTCTGAGACCCAGGTGCATTGGTCCGCTGCCCGGTCGCTTGTGTAGACCAGCGCCAGGTGCTCCATCAGGTTCTCGGCCTTGTTGACGTACCTGTCGGGTTGCTCGGAGATGTGGGCCGCGCCGCGAAATGCTTCCTGGGAATCCACGTCCTTGGAAGGGCACTCTGAACCGAGGGCGCCGGCGATCTGCGCGGTGGCCCACCGAGTGATGTACAGGTCGACATCGGAGACCGGAAGGCCGAGCCACCGTGCCACGGTCGGCCGCTCGACTTCGCAACTCATTGCGTATGTCGTCAGAAGCGCGCGCAGGGTCTCGATCGAGAAGTGAAGGCTGTCGAGCCTGCTCAGAAGGATGCGTACCCACTCGCCGCTGTGAGCGCCGGTCTGTCCGCGGGCGTCAAAGCGCTGGAGAGGCCACCCCCGAGCCCGTCCAGCTCGACGCAGATGAGTGCCTCGATGCCGGGGTGGATGCGTGAGGCGTCGTCGTCTTGAGACATGACCCGCCCTGTTCTTTCGGCGTGCTGGTGTTGGAGCCTGTCCAACGGCATCAGCTCTTGGTGGCTTCGGGGGACTTGCCTCATTCCGCCAAACGGGTGGCCGCGTCTTGTGGCGTGACATGTTTCGGGCGGGGGGGAGAGAGGGGGCTCCGGGGCGGACGGCAGTGTGGCACCGCTCCGCCGTTGCCCTCGCTCCAGATTCGGGAACGCGCAGCACAGGGCAGTCGACAGTGACGTGTCGCGCGCGGCAGTGACCGACTCCGCTTGGGAGAAGCCGACCAAGATCTTCTCCAGGATTTCTCCCAAACGATCTCCAGAAACCCGTCAGGGGCCCGATCCGCTAAGCGGATCAGGCCCCTGACCTGGTACTTCACTGTCGGGGTGGCGGGATTTGAACCCACGACCTCGTCGTCCCGAACGAAGGGCACACACAGGCTGTAGCTGCCAGGATCGGCGTCTGTACAGGTCAGGGGAGTGGTCTCCGTTGGTGTGGGATGGTCTTCGAGGGGCTCTGGGAGAAGATCTTCTCCCAGATTTCTCCCGCGGGCACCGGCATGCCGCAATGGCAGCACCAGACACGCCGCCTTGCTTGGGCGAATTTGCGGTCTGCTCCAAGTCGTCCTGGCGGGGGCGCACCACATCGAGGGCGTACCGGTTTGCCGATGGGGCGAGTGGCGGAACGGACCAGGTCAGGAAGTCTCTTGGCCCCGAGGAGGAGTATGGCGCCGATGAGGGTGATCGCGAGTTCCCTCAGTCCGAACATGGGGATCATGTACCTCCTTGACCCGGGCTGGGCGCGGCCGAATGTATCGGTGCGACGGGGACAGCGATATCGCCGTCTCGGTCCCGGTCACCCAGGTCCGCATCGACACCCCGCTGGACGGCACCCTCACCGCCCTCCGTGCCGACGGCAGCCACCTGGCCGCCGTCATGGGCGGGACGGGCGCCGTTCTCGGATTCGTGACCATGGAAGACGTCCTGTCCGAACTGGTCGGCCCGGCTCCGGCCACCGCCTGACGACTTCCCGATTGCGTGTGCCGGCTACGTGGGTCGTGTCCGGGCGTACGCTGCCGGCCAGGCCCCGCCGCAATCCCCCATGCGGCAGGGCCGTCCGCTCCGCGGCCGTGGTCAGACCGGACTCCCTCCCGAGCGTCACCATCCGGTGCGCAGCAGATGGTTGAGAAGCAGCGCGAGTACCGCCTGGGCGGCAAGCCAGGCGCGGGGTCGGGTGAGGAACGCGCAGGCCGGCAGTAGCCACACCGCGAAGGGGAGCCAGATGCGTTCGGTCTCGGCTTTGCTCATGCCGGACAGGTCGGCGGCCAGGAGGGCGAGGAGGGCCGCGGACACGAGAAGGGCGAGGCGGACGTGCCCGGGGGGTTCGGTGCGCCGCCGGAGCAGCACGGCACCCGTCCGCCGTAGCCCCGGTGCCGTCGCCAGGCCCGTGATCAGGACCGCGCAGGCAAGGTTCGCCCATACCCAGTAGCCGTACGGGCGGATGCCACCCACGCCCTGGTAGTAGCGCGTGACCAGGAGGCGGTACGCCTCCCACCAGTCGAACCCGGCGAGGGTGAAGGCCGTTGGCACGACGGCCAGACCGGCGAGCAGCGCCGCGAGCAGCATGGGCCGCTCCCGGACGTGCCGTCGGCCGAGCAGCAGCACCGCCGCGCCGATGAGGGCGACGAGTGTGAGGCCGTACGAGAGGTAGCAGGTGAGCCCGAAGAGGAGTCCGGCTGCTGCCGCCCACCACAACGACCGACCGGTGACCGCGAGTGCCAGCAGCGCCACGGCCCATGCCGCGACCGCCGCGAAGTACGCGTCGGCCGAGGTGCCCATCCACACCGCGGCCGGGGCCAGGACCAGGAAGGGCGCCGCTCGTCGCGCGAGGTTCTCACCGGCCAGTGCCCGTACCGCGATCAGTACGGCGACGCATGCCGTGGCGCCGACGGCGATGCACCACACCCCGGCCCAGCCGCCGCCCCGCAGGCCGATCCGGTCGAGGAGGACGAAGGTGAGCGTTGCCGCCGGGGGGTGCCCGGCGACATGGGCGGGCCAGTTGTCGGGGGACTCCAGAAGGATGTGGTGGGTGAAGTCCCGCAGGGTGGCCGGGATGTCGTCGAAGCGGTCGATGACCTGGAGGTATTCGTGGGGGGTGGTGAGCCGGCCCGCGATGCCGCGCTGCCAGCCGTCGATCAGGGCGAGGGAGGCGATCCAGGCCGTTGCCGTCGCCCAGGCCGTCACGAGCAAGGCCCGCCAGGGCAGTCGGGCGGCGAGGGCGGGGCCGTATGCGACCACGGCCGCCGCCACGAGGAGGGCGGCCGGGGCGCCGGGTCCGACGTGTGGGTCCCAAGCGGCGAGCAACGGTGGCCAGTTGACGAACAGGGTGTGGTGGGAGTGCTGGATGTGCCGTCCGACCAGTACGGCCGCCGTGACGAGGAGGGCGGCGGCCAGGGCGGCGTACAGATCGCGGAGGAGGGGGCGGGTCACATCCGCACGCTAGGCCGGGCGATGGGTTGAAGTACCTCCGTCCGGGCCGGACGTCAGCGTTTCGTCATGGGTCGCGGAGCCGTTCCGGGGGTGTGTCGGACCTACGGTCGAGCCATGACACGGTCTCCTTCCTCGCCGGGTTTCTGGCGCAGCCCCCTGCGCGGCCCGTGGCTGACCTCGGTGCTGGGCGTCGTCCTGCTCGGCGGGATCACGGTGCTGTTCGTGACGGGGCTGGTGTCCTACGCCGCCTACAACCCGAACCTGGCTCCGGTGAACGACAAGACCCCGGACAAGGGGATCCTCGGCTTCTACCTCTTCTCCTGGCCCACCGACCCGCACTGGCTGTACCGGCTCAACCAGGGCGTCCACGTCACGCTCGGCGTCACCCTGATCCCGGTGCTGCTGGCCAAGCTGTGGTCGGTGATCCCGAGGCTGTTCGCGCTGCCGCCGGCCCGCTCGCTCGCGCACGCGCTGGAGCGGATCTCGCTGCTGTTGCTGGTCGGCGGCGCGCTGTTCGAATTCGTGACGGGCGTGCTCAACATCCAGCTGGACTACATCTTCCCGGGCTCCTTCTACACCCTGCACTTCTACGGGGCCTGGGTGTTCTTCGCCGCGTTCGTCGCCCACGCCGTTCTGAAGACCCCCGCGGTTCTACGGAACCTGCGCCGGCTCGGGGAGGACGACTCATCCGATCCGGTCCCGTCCGATCTGGTCTCCCCGCGCCCGGGTCCGCCGACCGTCTCCCGGCGTGGTGCCTTGTGGTTCGTCGGGGGCGGCTCGCTGCTGCTGTTCGCGACCACGGTCGGGCAGAGCTTCGACGGGCTGCTGCGGCGCACCGCCCTGCTGGCCCCGCACGGCGGAGCCGAACCGGGCAGCGGCCCGAACGGCTTCCAGATCAACAAGACGGCCCGGTACGCAGGAATCGACGCGGCGGAGACGAACGAGGACGCCTGGCACCTCGTCGTGACCGGACGTACCGGCACCGTCCGCCTGAGCCGTGCCGAGCTGGCCCGACTTCCCCTGCACAGTGCGGCGTTGCCCATTGCCTGTGTCGAGGGCTGGTCGACGTCCGACCAGTGGTGGCGCGGGGTGCGGCTGCGTGATCTCGCCGCGCTCGTCGGGTACGACGACGATCCGCCGGACGTGCTCGTCGAGTCCCTCCAGCGGCGCGGCGCCTTCCGCCGCGCCGCGCTGCGAGCCAATCAGGTCGCCGACCCGCGCTCCCTGCTCGCGCTGTACGTCAACGGCGAGGACCTGTCCCCCGACCATGGCTTCCCGGCGCGGATCATCGTGCCCGCGGCGCCCGGCGTGCTGAACACCAAGTGGGTGGCCCGTATGACCTTCGGAGACCTCTGATGCGCCGACCGCTGATCCCTGTCGGAAGTCCGTTCCAGCTTCTGCTGCTCGCCGCCTCGTTCGCACTCGCTGGCTACGCCGGGGTTCGCCTCCTCGCCGACGACTGGTTCGCGGTGGCGGTGTGGTTCGTGGGGGCGGCGCTGCTGCACGACCTCGTCCTGCTGCCGCTGTACGCGGTGGCGGACCGGGCCGTCGTACGGGGGCTCGATGCGGCAGGACGACGGGAGTGGGCGATGTACGTCCGTGTCCCGGCAGCGCTGTCCGGCCTGCTCCTGCTTGTGTGGTTCCCGCTGATCAGCGGGAGGGTGGACCGCCGTTACCGCCTGGGCACCGGCCTGTCTCCGGACGGCTTCCTCGCCCGTTGGCTACTGATCACCGCCGTGCTCTTCGGCGCCTCGGCGTTGCTGCTGGCGCTGCGGTTGCGCAGGGCGACGAAGCAGCGCTCCCCGGCCGTCCACTGACCGACAGCCCTCCACCCGGCCCTGCGGGCGTGCCGCAGCAGGGCCGGGGTGCCTAGCCGCGCCCAGGGGAACGCACCGTCCGGTCCACAGTTGTGGATGACGTCGACGACCTGCACCTCGACGCGCTCGTCGATGTCCACCGGCGCGGTCTCTGCGATCAACAGACCGCCGGGGGAGAGGAGTCCGGCCACCCGGTCCAGCAGGGCGCGCGGATCGCCGCCGATGCCGACGTTGCCGTCCATGAGCAGGACGGTGCCCCAGCGGCCCTCGCCGGGCAGGGAGTCGAAGACCGAGCGCCGCAGTGCCTGGCCACCTAGCCGTACGGCGTGGTGGACGGCGGTCTCGCTGACGTCGATGCCGAGGACGGTCCGGCCACGGGCGGCGAGTTCCGCGACCAGCCGCCCGGGGCCGCAGCCGACGTCCAGCACGGCGCCCTCGCACCGGTCCAGTACGTCGAGGTCGACCGGGTCGGCGTGCGTGCACCAGCGTTCGACGTCGAGCGGCAGCAGCCAGCCGTCGGCGCGGCGCAGGAAGAGCGGGCCACGACCGGCGTCCAGGGCGGTGGCGTAGGGGTCGGCGGCGGCCCAGGCGGCAGGCGTCGTGGTCATGGGCGCGTCGCCGCCCGGCACCGGGCCAGCCGTGCAGCGAACTTCCCGCGCGGGGCGATCGCGGCGACGGCGTGGGCATCTGCGGCAGTGTCGACGTCCCGCAACCGGGGCAGGTCCCGCACGCGCAGCCCCGCGCGCACGAGCCGCTCCCGTTGTACGGCGCCGGTGACCGGCGTCGACATGGGCACGCCCCGGAGCAGGGTGGGGTCGGGCTCGGCCAGCCCGAGGGCCCAGAAGCCACCGTCCTCGGCCGGACCGAAGTACGCGTCGCAGTCCGCGAAGTCGACGGTGAGCAACTCCGGCGTCACCTGCGGGGTGTCCATGCCGATCAGCAGCGCGGGGCCGTCGCACCCGGCGAAAGCGGCCGCGAGCCGTTCGTCGAGACCGCCCGCGCACTGCCGTACGACATCGAAGCCGGGCGGGAGCCAGGGACCGGCAGTGCCGTCCAGCACGAGGACGCGGCGGGCGGCGGGCGTGGCGGCCACGGCCCGCAGAGTGTCGGCGAGCGCGGCCTCCGCGAGCGCCGCCGCCTCCGACGGCGTGAACGGCGGGGTGAGCCGAGTCTTGACCCGGCCCGGCACAGGCTCCTTGGCGATGACGAGGAGGGTGGTCACCGGGCCGTCCCCTCGCGTACGGGTGCTTCGTTCAGCACGCGGCTCATGTCCCGCACCGCCTGCCAGGTGCCGCGCCAGGTGCCCGTCACCTTCGAGGTGCCGGCGCGGGTCAGGTAGGGCACGTCGTGCTCGGCGATGCGCCAGCCCGCGTCGGCGGCGCGCACCACCATCTGGAGCGGGTAGCCGCTGCGCCGGTCGGTGAGGTCGAGGGCGAGCAGGGGCTCGCGGCGGGCGGCGCGCAGGGGGCCGAGGTCGTGCAGGCGCAGACCGGTGCGGCGGCGCAGCAGCCGGGCGAGCGCGAGGTTGCCGGCTCTCGCGTGCGCCGGCCATGCGCCGCGCCCCTGCGGTCGCCTGCGGCCGAGCACCAGGTCGGCCGCGCCGGAGCGGACCTCACGAACGAAGGGTTCCAGCTGGGCCGGGTCGAGGGAGGCGTCGCAGTCACAGAAGCACACGAACTCGGCGGTGGCCGCGGTCAGGCCCGCGTGGCAGGCCGCGCCGAAACCCCGCCGGGGCTCGTGCACGACGGTCGCCCCGAGCGATCGGGCGACATCCGCCGATCCGTCCGTGGAGCCGTTGTCCACGACCAGGGCCCGCCAGCCGGCCGGAACCCGGGCCAGGACCCAGGGAAGGGCCTCGGCCTCATTCAGGCAGGGGAGCACGACATCTACATCCGCGTCGGTGGTCACGGCTCTCACCCTACGAACGGGATTCGGACATATCGGTCCTTCGCTCCTTACGAAACGCGGACGTCGGAGCCCCGGGAGCCGACCGAAGCCGCACAGAGGCGGGCCCGGTGCGAGGCTGGGGGCATGCAGCAGTCGTACGAGGTGGACGGAGCGGACGCCCGCGCCCGGGTCCTGGTCGTCGACGACGACCCCACGGTCGCGGAGGTCGTCGCCGGTTACCTGGACCGGGCCGGGTACGTCGTCGACCGGGCCGACGACGGTCCGGCGGCCCTGACCCGGGCCGCCGCCCACTGGCCGGACCTGGTGGTGTTGGACCTGATGCTGCCGGGCATGGACGGGCTGGAGGTCTGCCGCCGGATGCGCGGCCACGGGCCCGTACCGGTCATCATGCTCACCGCGCGCGGTGACGAGGACGACCGCATCCTCGGTCTGGAGGTCGGCGCCGACGACTACGTCACCAAGCCGTTCAGCCCCCGCGAACTCGTCCTCAGGGTGGAGTCGGTGCTGCGCCGCGCACGGCCCGGCGCGGGGACGCGTGTGCTGAGCGCGGCCGGCCTGACCGTCGACCCGGCCGCCCGCCGCGCCACCAAGAACGGCACCGAACTCGCCCTCACCCTCCGGGAGTTCGACCTCCTCGCCTTCTTCCTGCGCAATCAGGGACGGGCGTACGGCCGCGAGGACCTGATGCGCGAGGTGTGGGGCTGGGACTTCGGCGACCTGTCCACGGTCACCGTCCACGTCCGCCGGCTGCGCGGCAAGGTCGAGGACGACCCGGCCCGGCCCCGGCTCATCCAGACGGTGTGGGGCGTGGGCTACCGCTTCGAACCCGGCGGCAGGGACGAGGACTGACCGTGCGCGACACCCTCCTCATCGCCCTGTACGCCTTCGCCGGCGCCGCCGTCACCGGCCTGGCCGGAGCCGGTGCGCTGCGCCTGCTGCGCCGCCGCTCGCTCACCGCGTCGCTCACCGTGGTCGCCGCGGTCGGAGTGGTCGCCATGCTCGCGGGCACGCTCGCCGTCGCCTGGGCGATGTTCCTGTCGCCGCACGACCTCACCGTGGTGACGACCGTGGTCGCGATGGCGGCCGTGGTCTCACTCGCCACCGCGCTGCTTCTGGGCCGCTGGGTCGTCGCCCGCAGTCGCGAACTCGCCCTCGCCGCCCGCTCGTTCGGCGACGGCGGCGACTTCTCCGCGCCCGACGGCCCGGCCACCGCCGAACTGGAGTCACTCAGCCGGGAGCTGGCGGCCACCAGCGCGAAGCTCGCCGAATCCCGCGACCGTGAACGCGCGCTGGAGACCTCCCGACGCGAACTGGTCGCCTGGATCTCCCACGACCTGCGCACCCCGCTGGCCGGCCTGCGTGCCATGTCCGAGGCGCTGGAGGACGGAGTCGCCGCCGACCCCGACCGCTACCTGAGGCAGATCCGCACCGAGGTCGAACGCCTCAACGGCATGGTCGGCGACCTCTTCGAACTCTCCCGCATCCACGCCGGAACCCTGCCCCTGAACCCCGCCAGGATCTCCCTGTACGACCTGATCGGCGACGCCCTCGCGGGCGCGGACCCGCTCGCCCGCGAACACGGCGTAAAGCTGGTCGGCGACGACGTGGACGCCGTCCCGGTCGAGGTCGACGGCAAGGAGATGAGCCGCGTCCTGGGCAACCTCCTGGTCAACGCCATTCGCCGCACCCCCGCCGACGGCACGGTCGCGGTCGCCGCCGAGCGCTCGCACGACGGTGTGGTCGTGTCCGTCACGGACGGCTGCGGGGGCATCCCCGAGGAGGACCTGCCCCGGGTCTTCGACACCGGCTGGCGCGGCACGCACGCCCGGACCCCACCGGCAGGCGCGGGGCTGGGTCTGGCCATCGTCCGCGGGATCGTGGAGGCCCACCACGGGCGGGCCACCGTACGCAACATCCCCGGCGGCTGCCGCTTCGAGGTGACGCTGCCAGCGGCCCACGGGTGAGGTCGGTCCGGGGCACAGGTGGGGTCACTCGCGGGCGAACTCTCGCATGCCCTCCGCGAACCCGACCTGCGGCTTCCAGCCCAGCTCGGCCCGCAGCCGTGCGGAGTCCGCGGTGATGTGCCGGACGTCTCCCAGCCGGTACTCGCCGGTCACGACGGGCTCGGGTCCCCCGCACGCCGAGGCCAGCGCATGGGCCATCTCGCCCACGGTGTGCGGCTCACCGCTGCCGGTGTTGTACGCAGTCAGGACACCGTCCGGTGCCTCTGCCTCCAGCGCGGCCACGTTGGCGGCGGCCACGTCCCGCACATGCACGAAGTCCCGTCGCTGACGGCCGTCCTCGAAGACCCGCGGCGCCTCGCCCCGGGCGAGTGCGGACCGGAAGAAGGAGGCGACCCCGGCGTACGGGGTGTCGCGGGGCATCCGGGGCCCGTACACGTTGTGGTAGCGCAGCGACACCGCCGAGCAGCCCCTCGACCGGGCCCACGCGGCGGCCAGGTGCTCCTGCGCGAGCTTGGTCGTGGCGTACACGTTCCGAGGATCGACCGGCGCGTCCTCCCCGACCAGCCCAGGAGCCAGTGCCTCCCCGCACACCGGGCACGGCGGCTCGAACCGCCCCACGTCCAGATCGGCGACGTCCCGCGGCCCCGGCCGCACCACCCCGTGCCGCAGGCACTCGTAGCGCCCCTCCCCGTACACGACCATCGACCCGGCCAGCACGAGACGCCGTACCGCCGCGTCGGCCATCGCGGCGAGCAGCACGGCGGTGCCCAGGTCGTTGCGCGAGACGTACTCCGCCGCGTCGGCGACCCCGTTGCCGAGCCCGACCATCGCCGCCTGATGGCAGACGGCGTCGACACCGGCCAGCGCGCGGGCGACCGCCGCCGGGTCCCGCACATCGGCGCCGGGATCCGCCCGGACGTCGTACACGACCGGCTCGTGCCCGTGGGCCGTGAGCGCCTCGACGACATGGGACCCGATGAACCCGGCACCGCCGGTGACCAGTACTCGCATACGGCCACGCTAGGTCCGTGTCGGTGCCGCGCCCCCGTGACGGGCCCGGCACGTCATCACTCCGTAAGACGTCCAAGGCGCGTCGGAAGGGAACAAAACGGTACCTCCGCGAGACGCTGCCGTACGCGCCCCCCCCACTCGCCGCCCAGGGAGACCGCCATGGCAACGTCGCCTTCCCCGTCCGCGAACGACTCCTACCGCTTCGACGACCTCACCGCCCTGTTCATCAACTGCACGCTCAAGCCGTCCCCGCAGCTCAGCCACACCCAGGGACTGATCGACAAGAGCGCGGCGGTCATGATGGAGCGCGGGGTCACCACATCCGAGATCCGGGCCGTCGATCACGACATCGCCCCCGGCGTATATCCGGACATGACCGAGCACGGCTTCGCGGTCGACGAGTGGCCCGCACTGTACGAGCAGGTGATGGCCGCCGACATCCTGGTGCTCGCCGGCCCGATCTGGCTCGGCGACAACAGCTCCGTCACCAAGAAGGTCATCGAGCGGCTCTACGCCTGCTCCTCACTGCTCAACTCCCAGGGCCAGTACGCCTACTACGGCCGCGTCGGAGGCTGTCTGATCACCGGAAACGAGGACGGCGTCAAGCACTGCGCGATGAACGTCCTCTACAGCCTCCAGCACCTCGGCTACACGATCCCGCCCCAGGCCGACGCCGGCTGGATCGGCGCGGCCGGCCCCGGACCGTCGTACCTCGACCCGGACTCGGGCGGCCCGGACAACGACTTCACCAACCGCAACACCGCCTTCATGACCTGGAACCTCATGCACCTGGCAGCCCTGCTCAAGCGCGCGGGCGGCGTCCCCGCCCACGGCAACCAGCGCTCCGAATGGGACGCCGGCTGCCGCGCCGACGCGGCCAACCCCGAACACCGCTGAGGCGCTCACGCCCGAGGCGTACGACTTGCGTCATCCGTCCCGCGCAGGTTGTGCGGCCTCCCCTCAAGCTTCCACCTCACGTCCCGGTCGGGAAACCGGCCCACGTCGGCAATCGCCCCTGTGGCGGGCAGCGGCGGCGAGCCGCTCATCGAGCGGACCCACAGCTGACGAGTCGGCGGGAGCGCCAGGGAGTGACCTGGCACATATGGGGGTGATCACATGCCGTCCATTGACGGCATCGAGCCCTGCAGCCCCGGCAGCAGCCAGTCCTGAAACGGGACGAGCAGGGCCAGGACGAGGAAGCGACGCCCACGACGCTGGTGAGGAGCAAGCCCCAGGACCACAGCTTCTCCATGAAGATCACCAAGGCCAGTCCGGTCATCGCCGCCACGTTCATCACGCCGACCGGAATGAGGACGGCCATCGGTCCGGCGCAGCAGCCGACACAGTAGGCGCCGTGGTGGACGCCCACCCGCAGGTCGCGGGCCGGTCGCCGGAAGCCGGCGTAGCGCACCAGATGGCTCAGCGGGTCGCGGCAGTGCCGTAGGCAGACGTGCTTGAGGGGACCGAGTTGGTACAGGCCGGCCAGCAGGAAGGCGATCGAGCCGATCCAGCGTCCGGCGGTCGGATGGCCGTCCACCAAGCCGCCAGTGAAGGCCAGGGCCGCGTAGGCGAGCAGCCCGAAGGCCGTCCACACCAACAGATATCCACCCACGAACTCGATGGATCGGGCGGCCCGGGTCCAGCCCGAGGACTGCCGTCCGATGCCCGCACCCAGGTGAGGGCCACCGGTGCCATGGACGGCAGCATCATGGCCGCCATCATCGTCACCCAGAGCAGCAGGAACAGGGGCAGCGCCATCCCCATGGTGCCGGGCTCGACCCCCATGTCCCGGGCCTGTCCGATCGTCAGAGCCCAGGCGGGCACCGCGATCAGGACGACGAGGATCCAGGCGGCCGCGAGATCCCGCGTGGGCAGCAACCCCCCGCCCGCTCCGGTGGGGGCGGGCGACCGGGTGGGTACGAAGGCGGAAGTCCGGCTGCGACGCATCGGTGTTGCCTCCTGCGGCTGCTTCCAGAACAGCACACGTGCACCTGCGACGCGACCTGGCCCAGGCGGTCCTTACGGCCAGTCAGATTCGCGAACGCGCAGGCCCGAGCCACTTGAGTCGACCTGCCTCGGTCGGCTCAGGCAGTGACCCCTTGGGAGAAGCCGACCAAGATCTTCTCCCAGATTTCTCCCAAACGATCTCCAGAGACGCAGGAAGGGCCTGATCCTCAGCGAGGATCAGGCCCTTGACCTGGTGTTTCTCTGTCGGGGTGGCGGGATTTGAACCCACGACCTCTTCGTCCCGAACGAAGCGCGCTGCCAAGCTGCGCTACACCCCGATGTCGCTGCTTGTCGCGGCGACGACGTTTACTTTAGCCCACTGGTGGCTGGAGACGAAATCCGGTTTTGGCGCGGTGATGGACGCGGCGGCGGATCGGGTTGGGGCGGGTGTGGTCGAGGGCCACGAGGACGATGGCCAGGGCGTACATGGCCAGGCCGAGGAGGAGGGCGTTGCCGAGAACGCTCTTGTAGCCGTGCCGGTCCACGTCGAGGAAGGGATAGAGGTAGCGGCCGGGGGCGCCGGGGGCCAGGAGCCCGCCTCGGACGAGGGCGAACGCCAGGTACGTGAGGGGGTAGAGCATCCAGGTCGCTGCCCGGCGTAGGCGTAGTTGGCCGGGGGCCGTCAGGAGCAGCCAGTCCAGTACGGCCGCGATCGGCGTCGCCGTGTGCAGGACCTGGTTGGTGATCGCGTGCCAGCCCGTCGGGGCGGTGGCCGTGCCCGTGAGGACGCCGGGAAATACGTAGGCGCTCGCCTCGCTCGCCAGCAGCAGGTGGTAGACGAGGCCCGTGACCACGGCGTACAGCAGTGTGGCGCCTGTCAGGGCCGACGGCAGAGGGCGGCGGGCGGTCCAGGCGCGGCGGGCCGCGAGGGCGAAGACCAAGGCCAGCAGAATGTTGCTCTGGATCGCGAAGTGGCTCAGGGAGCGTAGGGGGCTGCCGAGGGTCATCTCGACGGCCACCGCCGCGGCTGCGGCCAGTGCGACCAACAGGCGGTACGCGGCGGCCAGGGGCCGGCAGGCGGGGGTCATCACCGCCGTGGCGGGCACATGGGAAGGCATGAGCACGGGGATGCCCGGTATCGGGGGGAGATCCGGTATGTCCCTGGGTATCGGGGCGGTCATGCCCTCACGCTAAGCAGGGTGGGCGAATCGGGCGATTCGGGTAATCCGTGCGGGTTACCCGACCAGCCTCTTTGTTCCGGCTCCTCTGTTGCCTGCTCCGGCCTCGTTTACTACTCCGGCACTACTCCGGGCGGCTGCCCCGGCTGGGTTTCCCGGCCGCTGTCCCGGCCCGCTCCGGCCGGTCTACCCCCGGCCTGCGCTCCCGGCCCTGCCTCGACCTCCGGCCCTGCACCGGCCCTAGCCGGACCAGCCAACCCGGCCCCCCGGGTCCTACCCCGACCAGCCAACCCGGCCCCCGGCCCAGCCAAGCCCCGGCCCAGCCCCGAGCCATCCCCGCTACTCCCGCCCCACCAACGTCAGCAACGTAGCCTCCGGCGGGCAAGCGAAGCGGAACGGTGTGTAGCGGTTCGTGCCGCAGCCCGCCGAGACGTGGAGGTAGGACGTACGGCCCTCCGCCGTGTGCGTGGACAGGCCCTTCGCGCGGTCCGTGTCCAGGTCGCAGTTGGTGACCAGGGCGCCGTAGAAGGGGACGCGGAGCTGGCCGCCGTGGGTGTGGCCGGCCAGGATCAGGGGGTAGTCGTCGGCCGTGTACGCGTCCAGGACGCGCAGGTACGGCGCGTGCACCACGCCCATCGCGAAGTCGGCGGCGCCCGACGGACCGCCGGCCACCTGCGCGTAGCGGTCCCTCTTGATGTGCGGGTCGTCCAGGCCGGTGAGCTCCACCGACACGCCCTCGATCTTCAGCGTCCCCCGCGTGTTCGTGAGGTTGAGCCAGCCCGCGGCGTCGAAGCCGGCGCGCAGGTCCTCCCAGGGGTTGTGGATCACGCCGACGGCGGGGGCGTTGCCGTTCAGGCCGTGCCGGCCCTGGGCCTTCTCCAGCAGGTAGAGGGCGGGGTTGCGCAGCTTCGGGCCGTAGTAGTCGTTCGAGCCGAAGACGTACGCGCCCGGGAACTCCATCAGCGGACCCAGCGAGTCCAGTACCTCCGGCACGCCCTCCGTGTCGGAGAGGTTGTCGCCGGTGTTGATCACGAAGTCGGGGCGCAGGCCCGCCAGCGACTGCAGCCAGCGCTGCTTCTTGCGCTGGCCGCTCACCATGTGGATGTCGGAGACCTGGAGCACCCGCAGCGGGCGCATGCCGGCGGGCAGGACGGGAATCGTCACCCTTCGCAGACGGAAGGAACGGGCCTCGAAACCCGCCGAATACAGCAGACCGGCGGCCCCAACCGCCGTGATGCCCAGGGGTACTCGGTATCGCGCGTGCATACAACCCATCGTGTCAGACCGCGAAAGTGCCCCGCGCATCGTGTCAGACCGCGAAATGGCCCCTCGCCCGGCCGCTCTCGGCTGCCTCTGGTCGCCCCTGGCTGTCCCTGGCCGTCCGCCGCCTTTGCCGGTACGGCGCCCCTCGCGCGGGTCCCTTGAAATCTACGGGCGTTCCGCTCCCCACACCTGCGACAATCGACCCCATGACCACGCTCAAGTCGAAGCTGCAGGAAGACCTCAACGCCGCGATCAAGGAGCGCGACGAGCTCCGCTCCTCGACGCTCCGGCTGACGCTCGCCGCGATCACCAAGGAGGAGGTCGCGGGCAAGGAGAAGCGCGAGCTCTCCGACGACGAGGTGCAGAAGGTGATCACCCGCGAGGCGAAGAAGCGTCGCGAGGCGGCCGATGCCTTCGCGCAGGGTGGTCGGGCCGAGCAGGCGGAGCGGGAGAAGGCCGAGGGCGTGGTCCTCGCCGCGTACCTGCCGAAGCAGCTCAGCGACGACGAGCTGAACCAGATCGTCGCCCAGGCCGTCGAGGAGGCCAAGGCGGCCGGTGCCGAGGGCCCGCGCGCCATGGGTGCCGTCATGAAGATCGTGAACCCGAAGGTGGCCGGCCAGGCGGAGGGCGGCCGGGTCGCGGCCGCGGTGAAGAAGCTGCTCGCCGGCTGAGACCGCCGGTGCAGGCGGGCCCACAGGCCCCGTCGCCTGATCAAGTCCTGTTACACCGCACGATTGAGGGGCCCGGCTTCTGCCGGGCCCCTCAATCACTGCACGATCACTACCCGTGCTCTGCACGGATGACTACACGCGCCCCGCACCATCACGGTCATCTCCATCGGCCCGAGTCACGCGATCAGGCGCCTCAGTCACGGCCCCCGTTGCCGTTCCCGTTGGAAGTGCCCTGCCACCAGCCCTCCGGGATCGAGAAGGACGGTGTCGGGAAGGTGCCGCCGTCCGAGCCGCCGGTGTTGCCGCCGCCGACGAGGTTGTCGCCGTTGTCCCCGTCGTTGCCGCCGTTCTGGTTCCCGTTCTCGTCGCCCTCGTCGTCCTCGTCCCGGTCGCGTTCCTTGGCCTTCGGGATGTCGACGAGGTTGAAGTTCTCGACGGGCCGGTTCGCCAGGGCGCCGGTCATGGCGTCCTTCCAGATCGGGCCGGGGACCTCACCACCGAAGACCAGCGGGTGGTACCGGCCGCCGATGGTGATGTTGCGCATCTTGACCTCCTGGGTGGCGCTGCCGACCCAGACGGCACCCGAGAGGTTCGGCGTGTAGCCGACGAACCAGGCGTTGCGGCGTTCGTCCGTCGTACCCGTCTTACCGGCGCTCTCGCGATCGCCGAGACCGGCCTGCCTACCCGTACCGGAGTCGACCACACCGCGCAGCAGGGTGTTGATGGTGTCCGCGGTCTTCTCGGACATCGCCCGGGAGCACGTCGACTTCGGCACCTCCAGCGACTTCTGCTGTCCGCCCGCCTTCTGCGTGATCGACTCGATGGCGATCGGCGTGCAGTACATGCCGCGGGCCGCGAAGCCGGCGTACGCGCTCGCCATGGTGAGCGGGGAGATACCGGTCGAGCCGAGCGTCATCGACGACGGCACCTCGGGGATGCTCTTGCCGTTGCCCTGGCGCACATGCAGCTTGTCGGTCATGTTGACGACCGGGCACATGCCGATGTCCTCGATCATCTGCACGAAGTAGGTGTTGACCGACTTGGCCATGGCGTCCTCGAGCCGGTAGGGGCCGACCTCGGACTCGTTCTCGTTCTCCAGCTTGTAGTTGCCGTCGTTGACCCACGGCTTCTCGCAGCCGCGCACCGTCTGCGGGTACGGCATCTGGTACGGAGCGGGGTACGCCTGCGTCGCGGGCCGTCCCTCCTCCAGCGCGGCCGCCGCCACGAACGGCTTGAACGTCGAACCGGTCGGGAAGCCGAAGTTGGAGCCGCCGTAGGCCGCGTCGACCGAGTAGTTGAGCTCGGTCTCGTTCTTGCCGGAGCCGTACGGCTTCGACTGGCCCATGCCGAGGATCTTGCCGGTGCCGGGTTCGACCAGGGTGGTCGCGGCCTCGACCTTGTCCTTCTGGTAGACGTGCTCCTTGAGCGAGTCCTGGACCGAGTCCTGGGCCTGCGGGTCGAGGGTCGTCGTGATGGTCAGTCCGCCCTGGTTCCAGATCTTGGCGCGGGCCTCGCGGTCCTTGCCGAAGACCGGGTCGCTGAGGATGATCTTCTCGACGTACTTGCAGAAGAAACTGGCGCCCTTGACCGCGGTGATGCAGCCGTTCTTGGGCTTGCTGACCTTCAGGCCCAGCGGCGTGTCCTTGGCCTTGTCGGCGTCCGCCTGGGAGATGTCGCCGACGTCGGCCATGCGCTGCAGGACGATGTTGCGCCGCTTGGTGGCCTCGGCCTCGTCGTTGATCGGGTCGTACCGGCTGGGCGACTGGACGATGCCGGCGAGCAGGGCCGCTTCCTGGACCTTGAGGTTCTTGGCGGACTTGGAGAAGTAGCGCTCGGCGGCGGCCTCGACGCCGTACGCCTGCTGACCGAAGAACGTGATGTTCAGGTAGTTCTCGAGGATCTTCTTCTTGCCGAGCTCCTCCTCCACCTGGATCGCGTACTTCAGCTCCTTGATCTTGCGGCCGATGGTCTGCTGGGTGGCCTGCGCGACCTTCGTCGGGTCGTCACCGGCCTCCTCGACGAAGACGTTCTTGACGTACTGCTGCGTGAGCGTGGACGCGCCCTCGCTGACGCCGCCGCTCTGGGCGTTGCGGTTGAGGGCACGCAGGACGCCCTTCAGGTCGACCGCGCCGTGCTGGTAGAAGCGGGCGTCCTCGATCGCGACGATCGCCTTCTGCATGTACGGCGAGATGTCCTTGAGGTCGACCACCGTGCGGTCACGCGAGTAGACCGTGGCGATCTGACCGCCCTTGGCGTCCAGGATCGTGGTGCGCTGGCTCAGCGGCGGGGTCTTGAGGTTGGCCGGGAGTTCGTCGAAACTCTCGACCGAACCCTTGGCCGCGAGTCCCAGCGCGCCGACGGCCGGCAGGGCGATACCCGCCAGCACGGCTCCCGCGAGCACACTGACACCGAGGAACTTGGCGGCCTGCTGCGTTGGCGACAGACCTCCGCCCGAGCGCTTCTTTGGCATGAGCGAAGCCTAAACCGTAGACATGAGCGAACCGAGGGCCGACCGGTGCGTGAGCACGGTCGGGCGAGGTGACGTCTGCCATGGCACGGCAAAGTCAGCCGTTGCCTTCTCATTTCCCGGACAGGCGCACAGGCCTTGGCCTAAGCTGCTCCCAACTGTCACAGCAGTGCGGCCACGTATCAATACGTCCGGCGACCCCGAATCGTTCCGGAGGTTCCCCAACTTTTTTGTTGGGCGCGTGTCCGAATCCGCCTTGTGTGTCACCCGGCGTCCGTTGTGACTCAACAGAACTGCCCCGGTTTGCCGGGAAGGTCACGCATGTCGCCAGCTCACTCCCCCGGGTGATCTGCCGCTTACGCATAGTCCGTTCGGGCCATTCAAGATTGGGCCCGAAGGGGGTGTTGCGCTGTGCCCACCTTCCGTAACGTCCTCAACTGGCGGCGGTGAATATGCCGCTGCCGCCGTGGGGGAGCCTCGATTCGGGAGAGGACGGCGCCGGTATGGGCTGGGTAGTCGACTGGAGTGCGCAGGCGGCCTGCCGCACTACCGATCCGGATGAACTGTTCGTTCAGGGAGCAGCGCAGAACAGGGCCAAGGCGGTGTGCACCGGATGCCCGGTGCGCACGGAGTGCCTGGCCGACGCGCTCGACAATCGCGTCGAGTTCGGCGTGTGGGGAGGAATGACGGAGCGGGAGCGCCGCGCACTGCTGCGCAGGCGGCCCACCGTGACTTCTTGGCGCCGGCTCCTGGAGACCGCGCGTACGGAGTACGAGCGAGGGGCGGGCATCCTGCCGCTCGACGACGACGAGGTGTACGAGAACTACGCGGCGGTGAGCTGAGGGGACCAAGGGGTCTCCACCAAGGCGGATCCAAGGGCCCTTTCACGTGGGCCCACGGAACCCCTCAGGCGTCGACCGCGGGATCAGGCAGCTCCGGCCGATGGGCCGCGAGCCGGTTTCCGATGTCCCGCAGTCCAGCGAGGTCATGCACATCGCCGGGCAGCGCGGCGACTTCGGCCACCGCCACCTCGGGGTGGAGCGCGGTGAAGCGATCACGCGTGCGCTGCTCGCGGGAGAGCAGCTGCATACGCTCGGAGTGCAGCCTCAGCAGGCCTGCGGTGAGCTGGTCGACGGACCGCTCCACATGAGGGTCTGCGGACCGAGGTTCGTCCGTGGTCGCGGTTCGCTCCGTGTCCGTGGCGGCGGGGGAGCCTTCGTCAGGAGCCGGAGCTTCGGAGGCAGGCAAGTCTGAACTGTCGTACGTGTCGGGGGAGTTACGAAGTCCAGCTTTCCCGCCCTCCTGATCCACAATGCGGGGCTCTTCAAGATTTTCCGCGGCGGCGAGCGCCCGCTCGGCCGACAGCCGGTCGGCGCCGCTGCCGTGGACCCGGTTGAGCACCAGACCGGCGAACGGCATGTCCTCGGCGGCCAGCCGCTCCACGAAGTACGCGGCCTCCCGCAGCGCGTCCCGCTCCGGCGCCGCCACCACCAGGAACGCCGTCCCGGGCGCCTGGAGCAGCTTGTACGTCGCGTCCGCGCGCGTGCGGAAGCCGCCGAACATCGAGTCCATCGCGGCCACGAACGTCTGCACGTCCTTCAGCAGCTGTCCGCCGAGCAGCTTGCCCAGCGCGCCCGTCATCATCGACATGCCGACGTTCAGGAACTTCATCCCCGCGCGTCCGCCGACCTTCGCCGGGGCCAGCAGTACGCGGATCAGCTTGCCGTCCAGGAACGAGCCGAGCCGCTTGGGCGCGTCCAGGAAGTCCAGCGCCGAACGGGACGGGGGCGTGTCGACGACGATGAGGTCCCACTCGTCCTTGGCCCGCAGCTGGCCCAGCTTCTCCATCGCCATGTACTCCTGCGTGCCCGCGAAGCCCGCCGAGAGCGACTGGTAGAAGGGATTGCCCAGGATCGCGGCCGCCCGCTCGGGGTCCGCGTGCGCCTCGACGATCTCGTCGAAGGTGCGCTTCATGTCCAGCATCATCGCGTGCAGCTCGCCGTCACCCTCGACGCCCTTCACCCGGCGCGGGGTGTTGTCGAGGGAGTCGATGCCCATGGACTGGGCGAGTCGGCGGGCCGGGTCGATGGTGAGCACGACCACTTTCCGGCCCCGCTCGGCGGCCCGCAGCCCGAGTGCCGCCGCGGTGGTGGTCTTGCCGACGCCGCCCGAGCCGCAGCACACCACGATGCGGGTCTTCGGGTCGTCGAGCAGCGGGTCGAGGTCGAGCACGCGCGTGGGGGTGAGATGCGGGGGATGGTGGCGTGCGGCGTCGTGTGCGTGGGTCGGTTCCGGACGACTCATGACATCCCCTGCTTCCGACGTACCGCGTACGGCTCCCGACTTGTGAACGAACTCACGACAGAACCTGTTCCCGAAGCTCGCCGGCGAGCTCGTACAGCCCCGCCAGGTCCATGCCCTCGGCCAGCAGGGGCAGTTCGTGCACCGGCAGCCCCAGCCCGCCGAGGACCGCCCGCTGCTCTTGCTCCAGCGCGTGCCGCTCGGCGTACTCGTCGGCCTGCGCCAGCAGCGGGTCCACCAGCCGCTCGGCGTTCCCGCCGCGTCGTGCCCCGCCGAGCCCGGCCGAGGACAGCGCCTTGGCCACGGCGGCGCGCGGAACGCTCCGTACGAGTTCCAGGTCGGCCGCGTCCAACACCTCGGGCCGCACCATGTTCACGATGATCCGCCCCACCGGCAGCCGTGCCGCGCGCAGCTCGGCGATGCCGTCCACGGTCTCCTGGACGGGCATCTCCTCCAGCAGCGACACCAGATGCACGGCCGTCTCCGCCGACTTCAGCACCCGCATCACGGCCTGCGCCTGGTTGTGTATCGGCCCGATCCTGGCGAGCCCCGCCACCTCGTCGTTGACGTTCAGGAAGCGGGTGATGCGCCCGGTGGGGGGTGCGTCCATCACCACGTAGTCGTAGGCGAACCGCCCGCTCTTGTCCTTGCGCCGCACGGCCTCGCACGCCTTGCCGGTCAGCAGGACGTCTCTGAGACCGGGTGCGACGGTGGTGGCGAAGTCGATGGCGCCGAGCTTCTTCAGGGCCCGGCCGGCGCCGCCCATCTTGTAGAACATCTGGAGGTAGTCCAGAAGGGCCAGTTCGGGGTCGATGGCGAGGGCGTACACCTCCCCGCCCCCTGGAGCGACGGCGATCTTCCGCTCCTCGTAGGGCAGCGCCTCTGTCTCGAAGAGCTGCGCGATGCCCTGCCTGCCCTCGACCTCGACGAGAAGCGTCCGCTTCCCCTCGGTGGCGAGAGCGAGCGCGAGCGCGGCGGCGACCGTGGTCTTTCCGGTCCCGCCCTTGCCGCTGACGACCTGGAGCCTGCTCACGCCTTCGAGCCTAACCAGTCCGTCCGCCGACTACGCGACAGCCTGTGGACAACGTGACCGCGGTCGGCCGCTCGGCCCCCGCCGGGCAACGGATAAAGTCGGCCACATGACCAAGTGGGAATACGCAACCGTGCCGCTGCTCGTCCACGCCACGAAGCAGATTCTGGACACCTGGGGCGAGGACGGCTGGGAGCTCGTCCAGGTCGTGCCCGGGCCGAACAACCCCGAGCAGCTCGTCGCCTATCTGAAGCGGGAGAAGCAGGCATGAGCGCCGTCGAGGCGAAGCTCGCCGAGCTGGGCCTGACGCTTCCGGAGGTCGTGCCTCCGCTCGCCGCGTACCAGCCGGCGGTCCAGTCGGGCGTGTACGTCTACACCGCGGGCCAGCTCCCCATGGTGGAGGGCAAGCTCCCGGTCACCGGCAAGGTGGGCGCGGAGGTCACCCCCGAGGAGGCCAAGGAACTCGCCCGCACCTGCGCCCTGAACGCCCTCGCGGCCGTCAAGTCGGTGGCGGGCGACCTGGACCGCATCG
Organism: Streptomyces shaanxiensis; assembly: GCF_039537145.1. NCBI lineage: Bacteria > Bacillati > Actinomycetota > Actinomycetes > Kitasatosporales > Streptomycetaceae > Streptomyces > Streptomyces shaanxiensis. The sequence goes on along the minus strand of NZ_BAAAZY010000011.1, from coordinate 134,768 downwards.
CGCGCGTGGTGAAGGTCGTCGGCTTCGTGGCCTCGGCCTCGGACTTCACCGGCCAGCCCGCCGTCCTCAACGGCGCGAGCGAACTCCTGGGACAGGTTCTCGGCGACAAGGGCGTCCATGCGCGCAGCGCGGTCGGCGTGGCCGTGCTTCCGCTGGACGCGCCGGTCGAGGTCGAGGTCCAGGTGGAGCTGACGGGGGCGTAGGCCTTCGGTGGTGGGGGCGGCGTATGACGGCCGCAAAAAAATGGGCCGCCCCCCAACCGCCCTGCAGGGCACAGTGTCCCCATGGCCGAAACCGCTCGCCGCAGGGGGCTCGACGCTCAGGGGTACATCGCGCGCGAAGGCTCCCTCGCGCGCGTTCCCGACGCCTTCCGGCCGGTCGTCGCCGCCGCGCGCGACCGTCTGCCGGCCGTGTTCGGGGCACGGATGCACAGCGCCTACCTCTACGGGTCGATTCCGCGCGGCACCGCGCGCGTGGGGCGCAGCGACCTCGATCTGCTGGTCGCCCTGCACGAGGAGCCGACCGAGACGGACCGGACGGACGCGCGCGTGCTCGACGAGGCGCTGGACAAGGAGTTCGCGCAGATCGACGGGGCCGGGACGCTGCTGGACAGCCGCAGGCGGCTGCTGAGCGACCTGGAGACGCACGACCTCGGGTGGTTCGTCGCCTGCCTCTGTACGCCGCTGCTGGGGGAGGACCTCGCCGAGCATCTGCCGCGCTACCGCCCCGACACGCTGCTCGCGCGCGAGACCAACGGCGATCTCGGCCTCCTGCTGCCCCGGTGGCGGGAGCGGATCGCCGGCGCCGACGACAGCGCGGACGCGCGGCGGCCGCTCGTGCGGTTCATGTCGCGGCGTCTCGTGCGGACCGGGTTCACGCTGGTCATGCCCCGCTGGGGCGGGTGGACCAGCGATCTGGGGGAGATGGCGGAAGCCTTCGCGGCGTACTACCCGGCGCGGGCCGAGCAGATGAGGGTGGCGGCCGCGCTCGGGTACGAGCCGACGGGCGACGCGGGCGTCCTCCGGTCGTACGTGGAGGACCTCGGGCCGTGGCTCGTGGACGAGTACGCGCGCGTGCACGGGGTCAAAGCGCCGCGGCCCCAGGAGGCGTAGGCAGGGCCTAGATGAGGCCGTGCTCCTCCAGGTAGTCCAACTGCGCCCGCACCGACAGCTCGGCCGCCGGCCACAGGGAGCGGTCCACGTCCGCGTACACATGGGCGACGACCTCGGCCGGGGTGCCGTAGCCGTCCTCGACGGCCGTCTCGACCTGGGCGAGGCGGTGGGCGCGGTGGGCGAGGTAGAACTCGACGGCGCCCTGGGCGTCCTCCAGGACGGGGCCGTGGCCGGGGAGGACGGTGTGCACGCCGTCGTCGACCGTGAGGGACCTGAGCCGACGCAGCGAGTCCAGGTAGTCGCCGAGCCGGCCGTCGGGGTGCGCCACCACGGTCGTGCCGCGGCCCAGGATCGTGTCACCGGTCAGGACGGCGCGGTCGGCCGGGAGGTGGAAGGAGAGGGAGTCGGCGGTGTGCCCGGGCGTCGGTACGACGCGCAACTCCAGTCCGCCGACGGTGACCACGTTCCCCGCCCCGAGCCCCTCGTCGCCGAGCCGCAACGCCGGGTCGAGGGCACGCACGCGCGTGCCGGTCAGCTCGGCGAAGCGTGCGGCGCCCTCGGCGTGGTCCGGGTGGCCGTGCGTGAGGAGGGTCAGGGCGATGCGCTTGCCGGACTTCTCGGCCATGGCGACGACGTTGCGCAGGTGACCGTCGTCCAGCGGGCCCGGGTCGACGACGACGGCCAGGTCCGAGTCCGGCTCGGCGAGGATCCAGGTGTTGGTGCCGTCCAGGGTCATCGCGGAGGGGTTGGGCGCGAGGACGTTGACGGCGCGGGGGGTGGCGGGGCCGGTGAGGACCCCGCCTCGCGGCTGGCCGGGGAGGGCTGCTGCGTCCGTCATACGAGGGGGCCTTCCAGGGCTGCGGGCACTGCGGGCATGGGCGGCACGGTCATGCGGGGGCTCCGCCCGTCGGGATGTGCTTGGTGAACTCGTCGTGGCCGGGCCAGGAGAGCACGATCTCGCCGTCGTCGAGCCGGGCCTGCGCGAGGACGGCGGTGAGGTCGCGGCCGGGGGCGGCGGCGAGGGCCTCGGCGGCGCTGCCGTGGCCGGTCAGCTGGCGCAGGGTCGCGATCGTGGGCGGCATCATCAGCAGCTCGCCCTTGTCGTACGAGGCGGCCGCGTCCACGGGCCGGATCCACACCGTACGGTCCGCCTCCGTGGAGGCGTTGCGGGTGCGCTGGCCCTGCGGGAGGGCGGCGACGAAGAACCACGTGTCGTAGCGGCGGGGTTCGAACTCCGGGGTGATCCAGCGGGTCCAGGCGCCCAGGAGATCCGAACGCAGGGCCAGTCCCCGGCGGTCCAGGAACTCGGCGAACGACAGGTCCCGGGCGACCAGGGCCGCGCGGTCGGCCTCCCAGTCCTCGCCGGTCGTATCCCCCACGACGGAGTCGTCGGTGGGCCCGGCGAGCAGGACACCCGCCTCCTCGTACGTCTCCCGTACGGCCGCGCAGACGATGGCCTGTGCCGCCGCCTCGTCGACCCCGAGCCTTCGCGCCCACCACGCGCGCGTGGGGCCCGCCCAGCGCACCGGATGCTCGTCGCGCGGATCGACGCCGCCGCCCGGATAGGCGTACGCCCCACCGGCGAAGGCCATGGAGGCACGGCGCCGCAGCATGTGCACGGCGGGCCCGGCCTCGGTGTCCCTGAGCAACATGACGGTGGCCGCCCGCTTCGGAGCGACGGGGGTCAGGCTTCCGTCCGCGAGCGCACGGATACGTTCCGGCCACTCCGGTGGGTACCACTGCCCGTTTGCCATGGGCGGAGGCTATCTCTTGGTGCGCGGATGTTCGAGGGGGGCCAACGGCGACGGGGTTCGAGGGGTGGCCGACGACGTCGGGGCCCCGCCTCACAGTGAGACAGGACCCCGGCGTCGTACGACTTGGCGTGTGTACCGCTCTACCGCGACCGCTTGGCCAGTCGCTCCACGTCGAGCAGGATCACCGCACGCGCCTCCAGGCGCAGCCACCCGCGCCCCGCGAAGTCGGCCAGCGCCTTGTTGACCGTCTCGCGCGACGCGCCGACGAGCTGTGCGAGCTCCTCCTGCGTCAGATCGTGGACGACGTGGATGCCCTCTTCGGACTGCACGCCGAACCGGCGGGAGAGGTCGAGGAGCGCGCGGGCGACACGGCCCGGGACGTCCGAGAAGACCAGGTCGGACATCGCGTCGTTGGTGCGGCGCAGCCGGCGGGCGACGGCGCGCAGCAGCGCGGTGGCCACCTCGGGGCGGGCGTTCAGCCAGGGCTGGAGGTCGCCGTGGCCCAGGCCCAGCAGCTTGACCTCGGTCAGCGCGGTGGCGGTCGCCGTGCGCGGGCCCGGGTCGAAGAGGGACAGCTCGCCGATGAGCTCGCCGGGGCCGACGACGGCGAGCATGTTCTCGCGGCCGTCGGGCGAGGTGCGGTGGAGCTTGACCTTGCCCTCGGTGACTACGTACAGCCGGTCACCGGGGTCGCCCTCGTGGAACAGGGAGTCACCGCGTGCGAGGGTCACCTCACTCATGGAGGCGCGGAGCTCCGCGGACTGCTCGTCATCGAGCGCCGCGAAGAGCGGGTTGCGCCGCAGAACGTCGTCCACGAGTTCTCTCCTTGTCGACCTGCTCAGGGGATCTTGCTCCCCCTTGGTACCAGGGGACCGTGCTCCCCATTTTGCCGGACGGTCCAAACAGTGTGATCTGTCACAAGGATGCCGCACAGGTGTGCCGAGGTAAGCGGCAGGGGTCCAATTGGGGGCCGATCTTCGAGGTCCGGGGCGGATGTCGGTGCCGGGCTTTAGGCTGGCCGGGTGTCCAAATCGCCGGTGAGAGCACAGGCCAAGGGGGCTGGGCGGGTGGTTGTACGTCGCGATTCCGCTGTGGGCGAACAGGACCCTGGTGGCGGAAGGAAAACGGCAAAGGCGACGAATGGTGCGCCGAGTGAGGCGGCTGTGGTTGGCGGGAAGGCAGCGGTGAAGACGTCGGCGGCGGCCGGGAAGAAAGCCGCGCCTGCGAAGAAACCGGCGCCTGCGAGGAATGCGGCGCCTGCCAAGGAGTCCGCGCCGGCCAAGAAGACCACGTCGGCCACCAAGACGGCACCGGCCAAGAAGGCTCCCGCCGAATCCCGCACCGCCCTCGTCCGCCGAGCCCGCCGTATCAACCGCGAGCTCGCCGAGGTCTACCCGTACGCCCACCCCGAGCTGGACTTCGACAACCCCTTCCAGCTCGTGGTCGCCACCGTGCTGTCCGCCCAGACCACCGACCTGCGCGTCAACCAGACGACCCCCGCCCTCTTCGCCAAGTACCCGACCCCCGACGACCTGGCAGCCGCCAACCCGGAGGAGGTCGAGGAGATCCTCCGCCCGTGCGGGTTCTTCCGGGCCAAGACCAAGTCGGTCATGGGCCTGTCCAAGGCGCTGGTGGAGAACCACGGCGGCGAGGTCCCGGGCCGGCTCGAGGACCTGGTCAAGCTCCCCGGCGTCGGTCGCAAGACGGCCTTCGTCGTGCTCGGCAACGCCTTCGGCCGCCCCGGCATCACCGTGGACACGCACTTCCAGCGGCTGGTGCGGCGCTGGCAGTGGACCGAGCAGACCGACCCCGACAAGATCGAGGCCGAGATCGGCGCGCTGTTCCCCAAGAGCGACTGGACCGACCTCTCGCATCACGTGATCTGGCACGGCCGCCGTATCTGCCACGCCCGCAAGCCCGCGTGCGGGGCCTGTCCCGTGGCGCCGCTCTGCCCGGCGTACGGCGAGGGCGAGACGGATCCGGAGAAGGCGAAGAAGCTCCTCAAGTACGAGAAGGGCGGCTTCCCGGGACAGCGGCTCAATCCGCCGCAGGCCTATCTGGACGCGGGCGGCAAGGCTGCCCCGCCGCTGGGGGCCGGATGACGGGGCGAGCCGGACGGAGCCGGGCACTGTCCCGCCTCTCTGCCGTCGGACCGGAACGATCTAGGTGCCCTCGGGCGTTGGACTGGGCAGGACGACGGGGGTGGCGATGACTCGGGCGAGCGGTACGCAGGACGGTCCGGTGGTGCTCAGCAAGGAGGGACTGCCCGCCTGGCTGGATCCGGTGGTGCGGGTGGTGGAGACGGTCGAGCCGCTGCAGCTGAGCCGGTTCCTGCCACCGGAGAACGGTGCGGGGCGCCAGTCCGCCGTACTGATCCTCTTCGGTGAAGGCGAGCGAGGGCCCGAGCTGCTGCTCATGGAGCGGGCCAGTTCCCTGCGGTCGCACGCCGGACAGCCGTCCTTCCCCGGTGGCGCCCTCGACCCCGAGGACGGCGACCCGCAGGCCGACGGGCCGCTGCGGGCCGCTCTCCGCGAGGCCGAGGAGGAGACCGGGCTCGATCCGGGCGGCGTCCAGCTCTTCGGTGTGCTGCCCAAGCTGTACATCCCGGTCAGTGGCTTCGTGGTCACGTCGGTGCTGGGCTGGTGGCGCGAGCCGAGCCCGGTCGACGTCGTCGATCCGAACGAGACGGCCCGCGTCTTCACCGTCCCCGTGGCGGATCTCACGAACCCGGACAACCGCGCCACGACCGTTCACCCCAGCGGCCACCGAGGTCCGGCATTTCTGGTCGAATCGGCTCTGGTCTGGGGTTTCACGGCCGGAATCATCGACCGCCTGCTGCATTTCTCGGGCTGGGAGCAGCCCTGGGACCGGGGCAAGCAGGTCCCGCTCGACTGGCGGTCATGACAGGGTGTCTGCCGTGCTGTGTCATCCCGGGGGCCGCTGTGTCCGAATTTCGCTGAGCGGCGGGTTTCTGCTGTGCGGCGGGTTTCCGCCGCCCGGCGGGCCGGGCTCGCGGCCGACCCGTGGTGAGCGAAAAGTGATGAGGCGAGGCTAGAACCGGTGAACGTGCTGGACATCCTGCTGCTGGTCGCCGCCGTGTGGTTCGCGATCGTGGGCTACCGCCAGGGCTTCGTGGTCGGCATCCTGTCGGTGATCGGCTTCCTCGGCGGCGGTCTCGTGGCCGTGTACCTGCTCCCGGTCATCTGGGACGCGCTGACCGACAACGCCGAGGTGAGCACGACCGCCGCCGTCGTCGCCGTCGTCGTCGTGATCGTCTGCGCCTCCGTCGGTCAGGCCCTGACCACCCACCTCGGCAACAAGCTGCGCCGTTACATCACCTGGTCCCCGGCCCGCGCCCTCGACGCGACCGGCGGCGCCCTCGTCAACGTCGTCGCGATGCTGCTCGTCGCCTGGTTGATCGGTTCCGCCCTCGCCGGGACGACGCTGCCGACGCTCGGCAAGGAGGTCCGTAACTCCAAGGTGCTGCTCGGGGTGGCACGGGCGCTGCCCGACCAGGCGGACACCTGGTTCGCGGACTTCTCCTCCGTCCTCGCGCAGAACGGCTTCCCACAGGTCTTCAGCCCGTTCGCGAACGAGCCGATCAACGACGTCCGGCCGCCCGACCCGGCCCTCGCCAACAGCCCGGTGGCCGCCCGCGCACAGCGCTCCATCGTCAAGGTCATGGGCACGGCGACGAGTTGCGGCAAGGTCCTGGAGGGCACCGGCTTCGTCTTCGCCGACCGCCGCGTCATGACCAACGCGCATGTCGTCGGAGGCGTCGACGAACCCACCGTCCAGATAGGCGGAGAGGGCAGGAAGTACGACGCGACGGTCGTCCTCTACGACTGGGAGCGCGACATCGCCGTACTCGACGTGCCGGACATGAAGGCGCCCGTGCTGCAGTTCTCCACCACCGACGCCCAGAGCGGCGACGGCGCGATCATCGCGGGCTTCCCGGAGAACGGCGCGTACGACGTGCGTGCCGCACGCGTGCGTGGGCGCCTCCCGGCCAACGGCCCGGACATCTACCATCGCGGCACCGTGCGCCGTGACGTCTACTCGCTGTTCGCGACCGTCCGCCAGGGCAACTCCGGCGGCCCGCTGCTCACGCCCGAAGGCAAGGTGTACGGCGTGGTCTTCGCGAAGTCCCTCGACGACGCCAACACCGGCTACGCGCTCACCGTGGACGAGATCCAGGAGGACATCGTCAAGGGCCGTACCGCCAACCAGCAGGTGGACAGCGACAGCTGCGCGCTGTAGGTCCGTGGGTCCGGTCGGGGCGGTGCCCGTCGGGTGAGGGCTGAGCCCGGTCGTGGAAGGGCGCGGCCGGTCAGCCGCGCGGGTGGCGCAGGCGTACCGAGACCCAGCGGGCCCGGCGGCGCAGAATGCGCGGAATGCCCACCCGGAGGTCGGAACCCGGCATCTGCGGGGCGCCGCCTCGTTGGTGGGAGCTCAGCCCACCGGCCGAGCGGCGAGTGCGTGCTGCGTCACTGTAGTCGTGCGTCCAGCCCATACCCCGACGTCTGCCCCTGCCCCAAGGTCGATAACCGCCTCCGGGGCCCCCAATTGGCCTATGCGCCAGGCAATTGGCTGTTCGTAGGACAGGTGTTCAGTTCCGGATACCGGGCGCATCGGCGCGGTCACCGATCGGGTTCGGGGTCTTTCAGCCAGTTGATCAGTTCGGCCGAGAACGCGACGGGGTCCTCCTCGTGCGGGCTGCGCTTTCCCGGGGGGCGACCCCCGGACCCCCAGCAGGAGCCGGAGCAGCGGTGACTCACCGGTCGGGTTCCGGATCCTTGAGCCAGTTGATGAGCTCTGCGGAGAACGCGACCGGGTCCTCCTCGTGCGGGAAGTGCCCCAGCCCGTCGAACAGCCGCCAGCGGTACGGTGCTTCGACGTACTCGCCCGAGCCGGCCGCACTGCGCGTGCGCATCACGGGGTCGAGGGAGCCGTGCAGATGCAGCGTCGGCACACGGACCGGCCGCTTCATGCGGCGGTTGAACTGGATGCCGTCGGGGCGGGCCAGCGAGCGCACCATCCAGCGGTACGGCTCGATGGAGCAGTGCGCCGTCGACGGGATGCAGATCGCGCGGCGGTACGTCTCCACCGCGTCGTCGTCCGGCAGGCGCGGCCCCGACCAGTCCCGGATCAGCCGGGCGACCAGTGCCCCGTCGTCGGCCGTCAGCTGACGCTCGGGGATCCAGGGCCGCTGAAACCCCCAGATGTAGGAACTCGCACTCGTCTGCTTGACGTCCGAGAGCATGGCCGAGCGCCAGCGCCGGGGGTGCGGCATGGACGCGACCGCGAGCCGTCGTACGAGCTTGGGGCGCATCACGGCCGCCGTCCACGCCAGATAGCCGCCCAGGTCGTGCCCGACCAGCGCGGCGTCCGGCTCGCCGAGGGAGCGGATCACGCCGGTGACGTCGAGGGCGAGGTTGGCCGGGTCGTAACCGCGCGGCGTACGGTCGCTGCCGCCGACGCCCCTGAGGTCCATCGCCACCGCCCTGAAACCCGCGTCGGCGAGGGCGACCAGCTGGTGCCGCCAGGTCCACCAGAACTGCGGGAAGCCGTGCAGCAGCAGCACCAGTGGGCCGTCGCCCATCTCCGCGATATGGAAACGCGCACCATTGGCGGCTACGTCCCGGTGTGTCACCTCTTTCCCGCCGGGGACGTCCAGTCGTACGACCGAGGCAGGTTGAGCCGAAGGGGTGGCGGGATCCGTCATGACGACGAGCGTGCCACAGCCTCGATGGCCGCCGGCGCCCGGTCCTCCAGCTCCGGCGCGGGGGCGGGACGTGGATGCGGCTTGGCCTTCTGCAGGACGCCCGCCGTCTCCTTCACCGAGGCGGCGACCTTCTGCGGGCCCTTGCTCTTCTTGGCCTTCTTCGCGAACACGACGCCGATCAGGACGAGGACGAGCGCGACGACGACGTTCGCCGCGAACGACAGCAGGAAGCAGATCGCGAGGTTCCAGTCGGTCCAGGTCCGAATCCCGTACGCGAGGGCGAAGTTCAGCATCGGCAGGGAGAACACCAGCACCGCGCCGGCCAGCGAGAACGCGCCGCCGCTCGTCGCGCCGCGCTTGACGTCCTGCTTCAGCTGCGCCTTGGCCAGCGCGATCTCGTCGTGCACCAGCGCCGACATTTCGGTCGTCGCCGAGGCGAACAGCTGGCCGATGCTGCGTTCGGCGCCGACCGGGCTGCCGTCGGGTGCGCTCATCGCGGTCTCCCTCGTGGTTACGGTTCCGTCTTCTGCCTGACTGAGTACGGTTCCGTCTTTTGTACCGTCCCGTCAGATCATGCCCGACGCTGCTCCTCCTCGCCTGCCCCGCCCGCCACTTCGGCAAGCGCGTGGCGTGCGGCGGCCTTCTCCAGAGCGATACGGCGGTGCTCGGCGGCCTTGCGCTCGTAGAGGGCGGCCAGCCGCAGGTGGTACTCCGGCTCGTCCTCCTCGTAGATGTCCGGAATGCCGTCCGCGTCCTCGTCGCGCTCCTCGTGCTCGACCATGCGGCGGTACTTGGCGTTACGTATCTTCAGCAGCACGGTCGCCAGCGTCGCCGCGGCGAGGGACCCGAGCAGTACGGCGGCCTTGACCTCGTCGGTCAACTCGGCGTCACCCGCGAAGGCGAGTTCGCCGATGAGCAGGGAGACGGTGAAGCCGATGCCGGCGAGGGTGGCCACCGCGAACACGTCGGCCCACTCCAGGTCGTCGCTGAGCGTGGCCCTGGTGAATCGTGCCGTCAGCCAGGTCCCGCCGAAGATGCCGAGCGTCTTGCCGATGACCAGGCCGAGAACGACCCCGAGCGTCTCCGGCTGGGTGAACACATCGCCGAGCGCGCTTCCGGAGATGGCCACACCGGCGCTGAACAGCGCGAACAGCGGGACGGCGAGGCCCGCCGACAGGGGGCGCACGAGATGCTCGATGTGCTCGCCGGGGGAGTGCGCCTCGCCGTCACGCCTCGTGCAGCGCAGCATCAGACCCATCGCGACGCCCGCGATGGTGGCGTGGATGCCGCTGTTGTACATCAGCCCCCAGATGACGAGGGCCAGCGGGACATGGACGTACCACCCGCGTACTCCCTTCCTCAGCAGCAGCCAGAAGACGACCAGTCCGACGACGGCACCCGCGAGCGCGGCGAAGTTGATCCGGTCGGTGAAGAAGATCGCGATGATCAGGATCGCGAAGAGGTCGTCGACGACGGCGAGTGTGAGCAGGAAGGCGCGCAGGGCGCTCGGCAGGGAGGTGCCGATGACGGCGAGCACGGCGAGCGCGAAGGCGATGTCCGTGGCGGTCGGGACCGCCCAGCCCGCCATCGAGCCGCCCCCGGTGGCATTGGTGAGCGTGTAGACGAGCGCGGGCACCGCCATTCCGCACAGCGCGGCGACGACCGGCAGTACGGCCGCTTTGGGGTTCCTGAGGTCGCCGGCCACCAGTTCGCGCTTGAGCTCGATCCCGGCGACGAAGAAGAAGATCGCGAGAAGCCCGTCGGCGGCCCAGTGCTCGACGGACAGGTTCAGCCCGAGGGCCTCGGGGCCGAAGTGGAGGTGGCCGACAGCCTCGTAGCTGTCGTGCAGTGCGGGCACGTTCGCCCAGATCAGTGCGGTGATAGCGGCGATGAGCAGCAGCACCCCACCGACGGTCTCGGTGCGCAGCGCGTCCGCGACGAACGTTCGCTCGGGGAGCGACAGCCGTCCGAGGATCTTGCGGACGGGGGCGGTGGTGCGGGGCGCGGGCACGGGGGAGACCTCCGGTCGGTGGGCAGGGCTGAGCGCATGCCGACCAGACTTCCCGGCGCACCTGAGGCTGACGTTTTTTTATTAGCTTACCTAAGGTGCCTTTGTTTAGTTTGCCTAAGGGGCGGCGGGAGGTGTCCGGTACGTCTCACGTTAGGCAGAAAAGGGCCGCCCGGCGCGCGATGCGCGAGGCGGCCCTTCAGGGTTTTGCGGAGATCAGCCGTTCGCGGAGATCAGGGGGCGCGGAGACTCAGTCCTCGCTCGGCGCCGCCGGGAGCTTCGCCTGGATGAGATCCATGACGGTCGAGTCGGTCAGCGTCGTCACATCGCCGAGCTGACGGTTCTCGGCGACGTCCCGCAGCAGCCGGCGCATGATCTTGCCGGAACGGGTCTTCGGCAGCTCGGCAACCGGCAGGATCCGCTTGGGCTTGGCGATCGGGCCGAGGGTGGCGCCGACGTGGTTGCGCAGATCGTTGACGAGACTCTCGTCCTCGGCGTTCGCCGTGCCGCGCAGGATCACGAAGGCGACGATGGCCTGCCCGGTGGTCTCGTCGGCGGCACCGACGACGGCCGCCTCGGCGACGGACGGGTGGGAGACCAGGGCCGACTCGACCTCCGTGGTGGAGATGTTGTGCCCCGACACCAGCATGACGTCGTCGACGCGCCCGAGGAGCCAGATGTCCCCGTCGTCGTCCTTCTTCGCCCCGTCACCGGCGAAGTACTTGCCCTCGAACCGCGACCAGTACGTGTCGAGGAACCGCTGGTCGTCGCCCCAGATGGTGCGCAGCATCGACGGCCACGGCTCGGTCAGCACCAGGTAGCCGCCACCGCCGTTGGGCACCTCGTTCGCCTCGTCGTCGACGACGGTCGCGGAGATGCCGGGCAGCGGCGTCTGCGCCGAACCGGGCTTGGTCTCGGTGACGCCCGGCAGCGGCGAGATCATCATCGCGCCCGTCTCGGTCTGCCACCAGGTGTCCACGATCGGCGTCCGGTCGCCACCGATGTGCTTGCGGTACCAGATCCACGCCTCGGGGTTGATCGGCTCACCCACGGAACCCAGCACCCGCAGGCTGCTGAGGTCGAACTTCGCGGGGATGTCGTCGCCCCACTTCATGAACGTACGGATGGCGGTGGGCGCCGTGTACAGGATGGTCACCCCGTACTTCTGCACGATCTCCCAGAAGCGGCCCTGGTGCGGGGTGTCCGGCGTGCCCTCGTACATCACCTGCGTCACGCCGTTCGCCAGCGGCCCGTACACGATGTACGAGTGCCCGGTGACCCAGCCGACGTCGGCGGTGCACCAGTACACGTCCGTCTCCGGCTTGAGGTCGAAGACGGCGTGGTGGGTGTACGACGCCTGGGTGAGGTAGCCGCCGGAGGTGTGCAGGATGCCCTTCGGCTTACCCGTCGTACCGGACGTGTACAGGATGAACAGCGGGTGCTCCGCCTCGAACGCCTCCGGCGTGTGCTCGGCGCTCTGCCGCTCGACGATCTCGTGCCACCACACGTCGCGGCTGTCGTCCCAGGCGACGTCCTGGCCGGTACGGCGGACCACGAGGACGTGCTCGACGTTGTCGACCTTGGAGATCGCCTCGTCCACGGCCGGCTTGAGCGCGGACGGCTTCCCGCGCCGGTAACCGCCGTCGGAGGTGATGACCACCTTGGCGTCCGCGTCCTGGATACGAGTGGCCAGCGCGTCCGCCGAGAAGCCGCCGAAGACCACGGAGTGTGCGGCGCCGATCCGGGCGCAGGCCAGCATCGCGACCGCCGTCTCCGGGATCATCGGCATGTAGACCGCGACCCGGTCGCCCTTCTGGACGCCGAGTTCCAGCAGGGCGTTGGCGGCCTTGGAGACCTCGTCCTTGAGCTCGGCGTAGGTGATGGCGCGGCTGTCGCCGGGCTCGCCCTCGAAGTGGATGGCGACCCGGTCGCCGTGCCCGGCCTCGACATGCCGGTCCACGCAGTTGTACGCGACGTTGAGCTCGCCGTCCTTGAACCACTTCGCGAACGGCGGGTTCGACCAGTCCAGCGTCTCCGTCGGCTCCTTGGCCCAGGTCAGCCGACGGGCCTGCTCGGCCCAGAAGCCGAGCCTGTCAGCCTTGGCCTGTTCATACGCCTCCGCCGTGACATTGGCGTTGGCGGCCAGGTCGGCGGGGGGTGCGAACCTGCGCTCTTCCTTGAGCAGGTTGGCCAGGCTTTCGTTGCTCACGACATCTCCCTTTCCCAGGGTGTCCGTTGTGTCCCAGGCCACAGCTCATCAGACCCGAGGGGCCGATGACAAGGGTCGACGGAAAATTGGTTTAGACCTGTCGGCGTGGGTGGGTACGGAGGCGCTTTTCCACGCCGGGGTCATCCGTTCCCACGGACGCCGGACGGACCCGGTTCAGGTCTGTAATCCCTTTCACATTCCGCCCCTGCGCAGGTGAGACACCACCCTCAGGCGAAGCGTCGCCACCCGGGTGGCAGCGTCACGCCGCATCGCGCCCGCATGTGATGCGCGGCCCCGCGCCGACCGGGGCCGCACACACTCCCCGCCCCGCGCCGAGGGGCCGCGCGTTCCTCCCTGCCTCACGCCGACAGATCCGCCACCCCCACGTCGTCGAACACCTCGTCCCCGTCCCCCTCGGTGAGCAGGTACGCCTGCGCCTCGCCCACGTGGAAGTACATCCCGTGCAGTTCCAGCGCCCCGGCCCGCAGCGCCCGGGCCACCGACTCGTGCGCCCGTAGGTGCTCCAACTGCTGGACCACGTTGGTCAGACAGAGCTGCTCCACCGTGTCGGCCGGTGCCCGCCCGGCGAGCCTGGCCCACGGCCGGCTCTCGTCGGACACCCGCTCCAGGCTCGGCAGTCCGTGCCGCAGCCACCGCCTGAGCGGGGTCTGCGGACCGCCGGGCTCGGAATTGAGCAGCGCTTGCATGGCCCCGCACCCGGAGTGCCCGCACACCGTGATCGACCGCACCTGCAGCACGTCCACGGCGTACTCGATCGCCGCCGCCACCGAGTCGTCCCCGCTCTCCTGGCCGGGCAGCGGAACGAGGTTGCCCACGTTGCGCACCACGAACAGGTCGCCGGGACCACTGGAGGTGATCATCGACGTGACCAGCCGCGAGTCCGCGCAGGTGAGGAACAGCTGCGAGGGCTGCTGCCCCTCTCGCGCCAGCCGCGCCAGCTCGCCCCGCACCAGGGGTGCGGTGTTGCGCTGGAACGCGCTGATGCCACGGGCCAGTTGATGCGTGTTCGGTCGGCTTCCGTCAGCTCCGCCGGACCCGTCTGCCCGGCTCGCACCGGGGCGTGCGGATCCGGTGGGTCCGTCGGCATCGCCGGGCCCGGCTACGGCGCCGCTCGCCCCCGACCCGTCGGCCGTACCGGACTCGCCCAGGGTGTTGGCGGCGTCGGTGGTGAGGGGGGTGCCAGACGCGTCGGTGTCGCCCGTCCGGCGTCCGGACGACCTCGCCGCCCCCGCGGCTGCCTGCGCTTCCTCGGTGCGCCCGTCGCGTCCGCTGTGGGACGGGACGGACTCCGGGATCTCGCACTGGTGGTTGCGCCAGGGCGTCCAGGGGTGGCAACGGCAGTCGGCCGACTCGGCCGCGGCCTGCCCGGCGTCGAGATGGAGACCGACCGGTGTCGTCGGTTCACCGATCCGGACCCCGGCTCTGCGGCCGACCAGCTCGACGGAGCCGCCGTGCGCGGAGTGGGTGTTCTGCCAGTCCTGCAGTGACTCGTACGCCGCGTGGTCCATGAACGACCCGTCCAACTCCACGACGGCGTGGGCGCCTTGGGGTACGAGATGCAGGGCCCGGCTGAGCCGTGGCACCGCGAGGAACGTCAACTGGCCTCGTACGTGTACGTGATGGACTCCTTCCTTCTCGTCATGCGTGATCCGGGTACGGGTGAGGCGGTGCAGGGCGACGGCGACGGCCATGGCGATCCCCAGGGTGACGCCCTCCAGGACGCCGAAGCACACCACGCCGAGGGTGGTGACGGCGTACACCAGCACCTCTCGGTGGCGGGTCACCGTGCGGATGTGGTGCAGGGACACCATCTGGATGCCGACGGCCATCACCAGGGCGGCGAGCGAGGCGAGCGGGATGAGCTCCAGGATCGGGACCATCAGCAGCGCGGCAACTACTACGAGAACGCCGTGCAGCATCGTGGAGTTCCGGCTGACGGCACCGGCTTGCACGTTCGCCGAACTCCGCACGGCCACGCCGGCGACGGGCAGCCCGCCGAGGGTGCCGGAGACGATGTTGGCGGCGCCCTGTCCGAGCAGTTCACGGTCCAGGTGGGAGCGTCCGACGCGGGCGGGCAGGCCGGGACGTGAGGCCACCATCTTGTCCACGGCGACCGCGCCGAGCAGCGACTGCACGCTGCACACCAGCGTGGTGGTCAGCACTGCCGCGATCAGGCCCAGCACCGGGCCCTCCGGCAGCCCGGCCAGGGCGTGGCTGCTCCAGGACGGCAGGTCGACCTTGGGCAGGACCAGGCCGGCGAGCGAGGCGGCCGAGGTGGCACCGGCGACAGCCACGAGCGCGGCCGGGATCTTGCGCAGGAGACGTCCGGGCCGGCCCGGGATCCGGGGCCAGAGCAGCAGCAGGGCCAGGGTCAGCACGCTCACCGACACGGCGGCGGGCCGCAGCTCGGCCAACTGGGCGGGCAGCGCGCGGAGGTTGTCGAGGACGGAGCTCTGTGGGGTGCCGCCGACGACGATGTGCAGCTGGGCGACGGCGATGGTGACGCCGATGCCGGCGAGCATGCCGTGCACGATGGCGGGGCTCACGGCGAGCGCGCCGCGCGCCACGCGCACGGAGCCCAGGCCCAGTTGGGCGATCCCGGCGAGGACGGTGATGGCACAGGTCGTCCGCCAGCCGTACTGATGGATGAGGTCGGCGGTGACCACGGTGAGGCCGGCGGCGGGGCCGCTGACCTGGAGCGGGGAACCGCCGAGCCATCCGGCGACGAGTCCTCCTACGGCGGCGGCCACGAGGCCTGCCTGGAGGGGTGCGCCAGTGGCGAGGGCGATGCCCAGGGACAGGGGGAGTGCGATCAGGAAGACCGCGATCGATGCCGACAGATCGGCGCCCGCGATGCGATGGCGGCGAGGGCCGGTCGGCGGTGGGCTGTGGGGCTCGTGGGTGCGTTCCGCTCGACTCGGGTCGTCGGCGCGGGTGGGGACGCAGGCGGACATGTTTCCCGTCTTCCTCCGGGGCAGCGCGGTCGCGGATCTGGTGGTCCCCCGCTCATGGGCGAGGGGTCGGGTCGCGGCCGTGTGGTCACGGCGTGCAGCGGCGGGATCAAACAACAGTCGGTAAACGGATCGTAATGCAGAGTAAAGGGCTGGAATAGCTTTTCCGAGCAAATGGACTAATAAATCCCCCTGAAGGATGAAGTGGCTAATTAATCGGCTTGTCGTACTAATTCCTTCTCGGTCCCGTGCGACTTTGGCGGCGCCGTCGGCCCCCCGAGAGAAGGAAGAAGGTGGACGGAACATGGCCGCCACCCGCAGGATTGCTGCCTCCCGCAGGACTGCAGCCCCCCGCAGGACTGCCGCGACGCACAGGGTCGTCGGGACGCACAGGATCACGGCGGGCACCGCGATCGCCGCGGTCTGCGCCGCGTCACTCGCCGGTTGCGCGACCGGCGCCGGCACGACCCGGCAGGGAGTGCCCGGACCCGAGAAGGCGAAGCCGGCGGCACCCGCTCCCAAGAGCGTGGTCCGTCTGATCGGTGACGGGTCCACCGCGTACACCGGCGCCCAGCCGCACCTGCTCAGACCCGAGCGGCTCAAGCCCGGTCAGAAGCCCCCGCAGTTCGTGGTGTTCTCCTGGGACGGCGCCGGTGAGGACAGCCAGAAGCTGTTCTCCCACTTCCGCAAGGTCGCCAGGGCGAACAACACCACGATGACGTACTTCCTCAGCGGCGTGTACATGCTGCCGGACCACAAACGCGACCTGTACCGCCCGCCGCAGCACTCCCCGGGCCGCTCCGACATCGGCTTCAACGACGAGGAGGGCATCGCCGCCACCGCGAGGCAACTGCGCCTGGCCTGGCTGGAGGGCAACGAGATCGGCACCCATTTCAACGGCCACTTCTGCGGCAGCAGCGGCGGAGTCGGCGAATGGTCGGTGGAGGATTGGAAGGACGAGATCGTCCAGGCGAAGAGGTTCGTGAAGTCCTGGAAGACCAACGCGGGCATGGCGACCGCGGCGCCCCTGCCCTTCGACTACGACAAGGAGCTCATCGGCGCCCGCACGCCCTGCCTGGAGGGCCGGAAGAACTTCGTCAGGGCCGCCCGTGAGATGGGCTTCCGTTACGACTCCAGCGGCGTCAACAACCAGATCTGGCCCGAGAAGAAGGGGGGCCTGTGGGACCTGTCGATGCAACTCGTGCCGTTCCCCGGGCACTCCTACGAGCAGCTCACCATGGACTACAACTTCATGGTCAACCAGTCGGGCACCACGAGCCAGGGCGACCCCGCCAAGCACGACTTCTGGGGCGACCAGATGCGGGACGGCCTGCTCAAGGGCTTCCATCGGGCCTACTTCGGCAACCGCGCGCCCCTGATCATCGGCAACCACTTCGAGTCCTGGAACGGCGGCACCTACATGCGCGCCGTCGAGGAGGTCATCGAGGCGGTCTGCAACAAGCCCGACGTGCGCTGCGTCTCCTTCCGGCAGCTCGCCGACTGGCTGGACGCCCAGGACTCGGCGACCCTGAAGAAGCTGCGCACGCTCGGGGTCGGCGAAGCCCCGAAGCAGGGCTGGGCGTCCTTCCTTTCGGGGCGTCCGGCCCCGGCCCCGAAGGGGGTGCCCGGGGCGCCGGCGGTCAAACAGTAGGCGTCAGCCGGAAGTTGCTTGCCGCCAGTGCGGTGAGGCTCTCGCCGAGTACGAATCCGGGGTCGATCTGCGCCGCCAGGTCGGCCCCGGTGCGCTCGTTCCCCCAGGACTGGGCGTTCTTCAGATGGAAGTGCACCATCTGGCGCGTGTAGCGCTCCCAGTCCCGCAGCTCGTACGTCGCGTCCGCGGCGGTGTGCAGCCGGCGCAGGGCGAGACGGTTGACGTCCTCCAGGAGTTCGAACCGGGGCGGTCGGCCCTTCTCCATGGAGCGCACCCAGTCCGAGTGCCCGACGGTCACCAGCAGGTCGTCCCCGACCTCGGCGCGGAGGAAGTCGAGGTCGTCCTGGCCCTGCACCTTGTTGCCGACGACCTTCAGGACGACTCCGAAGTCGTGGGCGTACTCCTTGTACTGGCGATAGACGGAGACCCCCTTCCGGGTCGGCTCGGCGACGAGGAACGTGATGTCGAATCGGGTGAACATGCCGGAGGCGAAGGAGTCCGAGCCCGCTGTCATGTCGACCACGACGTACTCGCTGGGGCCGTCCACCAGGTGGTTCAGGAACAGCTCCACCGCCCCTGTCTTGGAGTGGTAGCAGGCGACCCCCAGATCGGAGTCCGTGAAGGGGCCGGTGACCATCAAACGGACGGCGCCGCCGTCGAGTTCCACCGGGCGGGCGCAGGCGTCGTACACCGGATTGTGCTCGGACACCCGCAGCAGCCGTGAACCCTCGCCGGGCGGCGTCGTCTTGATCATCGTCTCGACAGAGGCGATCCGCGGATTGGAACCGCGTAGATAGTCCTTGATCAGCGGCAACCGCTCGCCCATCGCGGGCAGTGCGGCGGAGTCCGCCTCGTCGAGGCCGAGCGCGGCTCCCAGGTGCTGGTTGATGTCGGCGTCCACGGCGACGACCGGCGCTCCGGTCGCGGCGAGCTGGCGGATGAACAGGGAGGACAGGGTCGTCTTGCCGCTGCCGCCCTTCCCGACGAAAGCAATTTTCATGTTCACGAAGAGTAGTGGTGCGGTAGCTGTATGTGGCAGGCGTGTGCGGAGAAGGCCACTCGATCGTGGGGTGCGGGGCGTCGGCGAGGGTGAGGCCCGATGGGGGTCGCGATGTCGGGTGGCGGGTGGGCGCGTAGTGTCGTACTCATGAGTACGACAGGCGCGACCGCCGATCCGCTCGCGACCCTCGGGTCACTGCCCGGCGTGCCCGAGTCCGTGGAGGCCGTACGCAAGGCCGTTGACCGGGTCTACGGGCACCGCATCATGCGGCGTCGCAGCAACGAGATCACCTCCGAGGCGGCCCTGCGTGGAGCCCGTGGCTCCGCCGCGCTGTCCGGTGCCGACTGGGCGCTCGAAGAGGTCCGCCGGCGTACCGACTTCAGTGGCGACGACGAGGCTCGCGTCGTGGGCGGGGCCCTGCGGCTGACCGCCGAGGCGGGCCAACTGCTGTCCATCTGGAGGCAGTCGCCGCTGCGGGTACTGGCCCGGCTGCACCTGGTGGCGGCGGCGAGCAACGACGACACGGTCGGGCGCCCGCGCCAGGAGGGCGAGCCGGTCGACGAGCCGCTGATCGAGCTGCCGCCGCCGAGTGCGGCAGAGGTGCATGGTCGCCTGGAAGGCCTGTCCGAGCTGATCATTGCCGGGGGCTCGGCGCCCGCCCTGGTGACGGCTGCCGTCGTGCACGGCGAGCTGCTCGCGCTGCGGCCCTTCACCTCCCACAACGGCCTGGTCGCGCGGGCGGCCGAGCGCATCGTCCTCGTCGGCAGCGGCCTCGACCCGAAGTCCGTCTGCCCGGCCGAGGTCGGCCACGCCGAACTGGGCCGCGCGGCCTATCTGGCAGCCCTCGACGGCTACGTCTCCGGTACGCCCGAGGGTATGGCCGCCTGGATCGCCCACTGTGGCAAGGCGATCGAGCTCGGCGCACGTGAGTCGACGGCGGTGTGCGAGGCGCTGCAGCGCGGGGCGGCGTAGGGCACGCGCGCGTGGGGCGTGAAGAAAGCCCCGCGCGGGGGCCCATGAGAGTTGCGGCGGTACGAGAACTCGTACCGCCGCTGGCATGTTCACCGGGTTACCAAGCGTCCTCGATATGTTGCCCATCAGGTCGGGAACTTTGCCCGTCACCTGGTGCGGCTGGCCCGTAATCGACGGGTCGACGTCGCGTGGGTGCCCAATGTTCATGCTCGGTCCGTGGGGCCAAATGCGTATTAAAGGTGATCCTCTCGGATGTCCTTGGTCTCGCGGGCCGTTGAGTCCTTTGTACTCCAGGACCCAACCAAGCGGAAGTCCTGGCTGCAGTTCTTTACTTTTGCTCCCAAAGCTGCGTCAAACGGGCGTCGATACGCCGAACAGGGCACCCGGGACCCGGGATGTGCAGGTCAGGCGAGCGCCGTGCGGCGTCGACTCGTGTACCAGACCAGGCCCGCGGTGGCCGCGGCGGCCCCTACGGCGGCGACCGCGAGAAGGGCCGGACGCGGCGGCACCGAGAAGGAGGGAATGCGCTGCTTGAGCCGAACGGGGCGGTGGAAGTCGAGAATCGGCCACCCGCGCGCGAGTGCCTCGCGACGCAGCGCGCGGTCGGGGTTCACGGCATGCGGATGGCCGACGCACTGAAGCATCGGCAGATCGGTGGCCGAGTCGCTGTATGCGTAGCAGCGGGAGAGGTCGTAGCCCTCGGACTCGGCCAGCTCCTTGATCGCCTCGGCCTTCGTCGGGCCGTATGCGTAGTACTTCACCTCCCCGGTGAAGCAGCCGTCGTCGCCCACCACCATGCGCGTGGCCACCACGCGGTCCGCGCCGAGCAACTCGCCGATCGGCTCGACCACCTCGGCGCCCGACGTGGACACGATCACCACGTCGCGGCCGGCCGTGTGGTGCTCCTCGATGAGGGAGGCGGCCTCGTCGTAGATGATCGGGTCGATCAGGTCGTGCAGCGTCTCGGCGACGATCTCCTTGACCTGCTGGACGTTCCAGCCGCGGACGAGCGCGGAGAGGTACTCGCGCGTGCGCTCCATCTGGTCATGGTCCATACCGCCGACGCGGAAGACGAACTGGGCATATGCGGTCCGCAAGGCGGCCCTGCGGTTGATCAGGCCGCCTTGGTAGAACGACTTGCTGAACGTGAGCGTGCTCGACTTCGCAATGACCGTCTTGTCCAGGTCAAAGAAGGCGGCTGTGCGGGGCAAGGAGTGGTTTTCCACGACCCTGAGCATAGGCGCAGCCCATTCGGCGTAAGGTGGGCGCGTGGGTTTGCCTGAGAGGGCTCTCGGGTACACCATGGAAGTCACGGATCGTTCGCGACCGTGCTAACCCGGTCCGACTCCTCCCCCCCCGAGTCGGCCGTGGAGACGACCCCCGCTCTCCCCCCCGGCGGGGGTCGTCGCATGTCCGGGTGGGTTTTTCATTTTTGAGTGCGGCCGAGGGGCCGTGTCGAGGCGGCTGCGGCCGCCTCATCGGCGTGCCCATGATCCGTGACCCTGTGTAGTCGTCGTGCTGCTCTGCGGAAGTCGCACAGGGGTCGGTCCGAGGGTCACCGGTATGGGTGACGGCGATATTCACAACCGCCGAGTTGTCCACAGTTATCGACCAAGATCCACACGATTTCCGGGATCGCTGCACCGTGATTCCAGCGCGCCCCGCTCGGACCGACTTCATGGCTGGTTCCGGTTAGTCGGGCGTGTTTGGCCGGTTCGTATCGGCCGTTCATATGGAGGCCGCTTGCCGGTTCTTCACATGTTTGGGATTCGCGGGGCCGCAGGGCTGCGCGAGTGATGCAGCGAAGGGGGATGGAAATCGTGGCCGCAGCCGTCACACACGATCCGCCGCCCACCGCCTCCGGGCGGCCGGGCAAGCCGTTGATCGTCACGGAAGACGACGAACTGCTCGACGACCTGCTGCGCCTGTGCGCGGCAGCCGGCGCCACACCCGAGGTCCACTACGGGGTGCCCGAGCCGAGAGGCAGCTGGGAGGCCGCACCGCTCGTCCTGGTCGGCGACGACGCCGCACGCCGCGTGCGCGGGGCGGGACGCCGACGCGGAGTGGTCCTGGTCGGCCGGGACCAGGACGACTCCGGGGTCTGGCGTAGGGCCGTGGAGATCGGCGCCGATCACGTCCTGATGCTGCCGGACGGCGAGCAGTGGCTGGTCGACCGCATCGCCGACGTCGCCGAGGGCGTCGGCCGGCCCGCCCTCACCGTCGGGGTCATCGGCGGGCGCGGAGGGGCCGGAGCGTCCACACTCGCGTGCGCCCTCGCCGTCACCGCCGCGAGTGAGGGGCTACGCACCCTGCTCGTCGACGCCGATCCGCTGGGTGGCGGACTCGACGTCCTGCTCGGCGGCGAGGCGACCGAGGGCCTGCGCTGGCCCGCGTTCGCCGGCTCACGCGGGAGGCTCGGCAGCGGGGCGCTGGAGGAGTCCCTGCCGAAACTCCATTCCCTGCGGGTCCTGAGCTGGGATCGCGGCGACTGCCTCGCGGTGCCTTCGCAGGCGATGCGCGCGGTGCTCGCCGCGGCCCGGCGCCGGGGCGGCGCGGTCGTCGTCGATCTGCCCCGTCGTATCGACGACGGGGTCGCGGAGGCCCTCGCCCAACTCGACGTCGGGATCCTCGTGGTCCCCGCCGAACTGCGCGCCGTCGCCGCGGCCCGGCAGGTGGCCGCCGCGGTCGGGATGGTCCTGCGGGATCTGCGGGTGGCCGTACGTGGGCCGTACGCGCCCGGGCTGGACGACCGCGAGGTGGCCCGCCTGCTGGAACTCCCCCTGGTGGGCGAGGTGCCCATCGAGTCGGGCCTGCTGCGCCCGCATGAGAGCAAGGCACCGCCGGGCGCGGTGGGGCGGGGGCCGCTGGCACGGTTCTGCCGGGAGTTCTGGGAGCGGGCGTTGCTGGAGGCGAGGGCGGCATGAGTGCGAAGCGCGGCACTGGAGTGGGTGGCGGCACGCGTGTGGATGGCGGCACGCGTGTGGATTCGGGGCTCGAATGGGTGAACGGCAGCGCGGGCGGTTCGGTGCGGGCGGCTCCTGAGCGGTGGCGGTCGGGCAGGACGATGGCGGGCAGGGGGCGTAGGGCCACGCCGCGGTGGGCGTTGGACGGTGGGGCGAGTGACGCCGTCGCGCGGCGGGTGCCGGACCGCGTGGCCGGTACGGATGGTGTGGGGCGGGAGTCTGGCCGTGCGGTGGGTGCGGCCACTGTGTGGTCGGAGACCGACCGCTCGGTGAGTGCGGCTTCTGTGCGGCAGGAATCTGGTCGCTCGGTGGGTGCGGACGCTGGGCGGCGGGCGTCGGTGGATCGGGCTGGTTCGTCGGTTGCGCGGTGGGCGTCGGTGGGTCGGGCTGGTTCGTCGGCTGTGCAGCGGGGCTCTGCCGATGGGGCTGGTCTGTCGGCTGCTCGGCGGGCGTCGGGCGGGACGGCAGCCGGGGCGGAGATGCCGGCGGGGTTGCTCGACGGTGTGCGGCAGTGGCTGGCCGAGAGTGGGGCCGAGCCGACGCCCGCGCGCGTGGCGCAGGCACTCCGGGAGCAGGGCAGGGTGCTGGGGGACGCCGAAGTCCTCGGGGCGGCCGAGCAGTTGCGGTCCGAGCTGGTCGGGAGCGGGCCGCTGGAGCCACTGCTCGCCGATCCGTCGGTGACGGACGTGCTGGTGTCGGCGCCGGACCGGGTCTGGGTGGACCGGGGTGGCGGCCTGGAGCTGACCTCGGTGTCCTTCCCCGACGCGGCCGCCGTACGACGTCTGGCGCAACGTCTGGCCGCGGTGGCCGGGCGGCGGCTGGACGACGCGCGGCCCTGGGTGGACGCCCGGCTGCCCGACGGGACTCGGCTGCACGCGGTGCTGCCACCGGTCGCCGTCGGCTGCGCCTGCCTGGCGCTGCGGGTCGTACGGCCCCGGGCCTTCACGCTCGAGGAGTTGGTCGCGGCGGGCACGGTGCCGCCGGGCGGGGACCGGGTGCTGCGGGCGCTGGTCGACGCGCGGCTGTCCTTCGTCGTCAGCGGTGGAACCGGCAGCGGCAAGACGACTCTGCTGAGCGCGTTGCTCGGGCTGGTCGGGCCGGGTGAGCGGATCGTGCTCGCGGAGGACTCGGCGGAGCTCAGGCCGGAACATCCGCATGTCGTACGGCTGGAGAGCAGACCCGCCAACCAGGAGGGCGCCGGGCTCGTGACCCTCGAGGACCTGGTGCGGCAGGCGCTGCGGATGCGGCCGGACCGGCTGGTCGTGGGCGAGGTGCGCGGTCCCGAAGTGGTCCATCTGCTGGCCGCGTTGAACACCGGCCACGAGGGAGGCTGCGGGACCGTCCACGCGAATGCGGCGGCCGACGTGCCGGCCCGGCTGGAGGCGCTCGGTACGGCGGCCGGGCTCGACAGGGCCGCGTTGCACAGCCAGTTGGCGGCCGCGCTGTCGGTCGTACTCCACCTGGTGCGTGATCGGACGGGTCGGCGGCGGATCGCCGAGGTCCATGTGCTGGAGCGGGATCCGTCGGGGCTGGTGCGGACGGTGCCGGCGCTGCGGTGGGGCACTGAGGCGTTCGCGTACGAGCGGGGCTGGGAGCGGCTGCGAGGGCTGCTTCGGGGTGAGAGCGGTGAGGGGGAGGGCGGCGTGGCGGGACGCGCTGATCTCGAGGGGTTCGGTGGGCTGCATGGGTGAGATGTCGCTGGGCGCGGCCGTGGTGTGTCTCGGGGCCGCGGTTTGGATGCTGGGCGGCCCGAACTCCGGGGTGCGACGCGCGCAGTTGCTGCTTGCGGGCGGTGGGGTGGCGGGAGCCGGGCCTCCGAACTGGCGGCAGTTGGCCGGGGAACTGCGGCGGCTGCGAGGGCGGTTGCGGGCCGAGTGGTGGGCGCCGGTCGTCGGGCTGGTGCTGGGCGTGCTGGGGTCGTCGGTGCTGCCGGTCGTCGCGGGGGCGGCCGGGGTGCCGTTGCTGAGGAAGGCGCGGCTGGCCCGGGAGGCGCGGCGGGCACGGGAGCGTCGCGGGGACGCGGTGATCGCGCTGTGCGCGTCGATTGCCGGGGAGGTACGGGCCGGACGGCAGCCGGGTGAGGCGTTGCTGCGTGCGGCGTGGGATTCCGGTGGGCTGGGGGAAGCACAGGCCGCGGTACTGGCGGCGGCGCGGTTCGGCGGGGATGTGCCGGGCGCGCTCGCCTCCGCGGCACGGCAGCCGGGTGCCGAGGGCCTGTCGGGGTTGGCGGCGTGCTGGCGGGTGGCCGTGGATCAGGGCGCCGGGCTCGCGGCCGGACTCGAACGACTGGAAGGGGCGTTGCGGGCCCAGCGGGATCAACGCGCCGATCTGCGCGCCCAGTTGGCGGGAGCTCGGTCGACGGTGGTGATGCTCGCCGGGTTGCCGGTCCTGGGGCTGCTGCTCGGTGCCGTCATGGGGGCCGATCCGCTGCATGTGCTGCTGCATACCGGGGCGGGCCTCGCCTGCCTGGTGGTCGGCGGGGTGTTGGAGGGGCTGGGGATGTGGTGGGCGCTGTGGATCGTGCGGCGGGCGGAGGCGGTGTGAGCACTCGTGCGGGTCGGGGTCCGGGGCTGGGTCGGGGGCGCGAGACGGAGGTGATGGTGTGAGTGCGGAACTTTTCCACAGGCTGGGGGTGGCCGTGGGGACCGCGCTGGTCGTCGGGTGGCTTTTGGGGTGGCCTGTGGCGGTGCGGCAGGAGAGGAGGGTCCGGCGCCGGCTGGCCGCGTTGATGACGGCCACCGACCTGGCGTCGAAACGTCGACGGTTCGACGCCCGGCAGGGCCTGCGGCAAGGGCTGCCCATGGCGGCGGTCATGGGCGCCGGTTGGGTCCTGGTCGGTGGGGTCGCCGGGTTCGCGGCGGGCTTGGTCCTCGCGGCCGGGATGGGGCTGTGGCGGCGTCGGCAGGGAGCCGTCGGTGCCGAGGAAGAGATCGATGCCTCCGAGGTGGCCCGGCAACTTCCGCTTGCTGCCGATCTGTTGGCGGCCTGTGTCGCCGCGGGAGCCGGTCCGGTGATCGCGGCGCAGGCCGTGGGGGAGGCCCTGGGCGGCCCTGTCGGGGACGGGCTGACACGGGGCGCCGCGGAGGTGCGGCTCGGTGGGGAACCGGGCGCGGCGTGGCAGCGGCTGGCCTCGCTGCCGAGGGCCGGCAAGTTGGCACGGTTGCTGGAGCGGGCCGATGTGTCGGGGCTGCCGGCGGCCGGACCGGTCGCGCGACTCGCCGCGGAGGCTCGCGCCGACGGGGCGCGCACCGCGACGGAACGGGCCAGGCGGGCGGCCGTCATGGTCTCCGCGCCGGTGGGGCTGTGCTTTCTGCCCGCGTTCATCGCGGTCGGCGTCGCGCCGGTGGTGATCGGGCTTGCGGGTGGGGTGCTGGGAGGGGGTGGCGGATGACGGGGTGAGGGGCGGTGACGGCGACCACCGACGTTCAGCAGCAGTCGGTCGACCACCGACGTTCAGCAGCAGTCGGTCGACCACCGACGTTCAACAGCAGTCGGTCGACCACCGACGTTCAACAGATGGTTTCAACAGGACTGAGCCTTACGGGGGTTGAGATGTACAAGGCGGTACGGGCGCGGATGCGCGGGCTGGTGTGCAGGATGCGCGGGGCGCGGAGTGACGCGGGGATGGTCACGTCCGAGTACGCGATGGGGATCGTCGCGGCGGTGGCGTTCGCCGTGGTGCTCTACAAGGTTGTGACCAGCGGGCAGGTCAGCGAGGAACTGCAGGCCATCGTGAAGCAGGCGCTCGATGCGCGGATGTGAGCGGGAGAGGGAGGGGGAGCGAGGGCAGGGCCAGGGGCCTGGCCCGTGGGGCCAGGGATCTGGCCGGGGGCCGGATCGGGCTAAGGCCTGGGCGTCGGACCAGGGGTTCGTGACGGCGGAGTCGGCTGTCGTCCTGCCCGTGCTGGTGATGTTCGCGATGGCGTTGGTGTGGGGGCTGCTCGTGGTGGCCGCGCAGATCCAGTGCGTGGACGCGGCCCGGACGGGCGCCCGCGCGGCAGCCCGGCAGGATCCGGCCGACGCGGTCATCGAGGTGACCCGCGAGGCGGCACCGCGCGGCGCGACGGTCACGGTCGGCCGGAAGGGGGACGAGGTCCGCGTGGTCGTCGTGGCCAAGCCTCCGTTGCTGCGCGGGCTCCCCTTCGAGGTGCGGGAGGAGGCCGTGGCGTTGGCGGAGGAGACGGTGGGGGTGGGGACATGAGAGGGGTTTGCGCAATGGGTCGTGGGTCTGTCCAAGGGCTTCTCACCGGCCGACGCTCTGGCCGAAGGCCCGTCAACCGCGGCGCAGGAGGCGGACGAACCGTCACCGACCGGCCTACGGTCCGGGGATCCGCCCACGACCTGCCCGTAGTCCGGAAGCTCGCCGCCGACCTGCGCTCCGACCGCGGTTCCGCCACCGTCTGGAGCGTCGGTGCCATCGCTGTGCTCTGCGTTGTCTTCGGCGTCGTACTCGCCCTGGGCCAGGCCGTCGTGTCCCGGCACCAAGCGGCAGGCGGCGCGGATCTGGCGGCGCTGGCGGCGGCGGACCATTGGGCGGAGGGCGGTACGGCGGCCTGTGCCCGTGCGGAGCGGGTGGCTCGGGCGCAGGGCGTGCGGCTCGTGCGGTGCGAGGTGGTGGGCGAGGTCTCGGACGTGACGGCGGCGTCGGGCCGGGGGCCGTTCGCCGCGGAGGTCAGGGCGCGGGCGGGACCTGCGAACCCGTCCCCGCTGACGGAACCGCCCCCTCCGAGGGGCCAGTCGCTGCCGACGGAGCCTTCGGCCCTGCCTCCGCCCTTGCCTCCGCCGTCCGGCCCTGCGGCGAGGGACCGGCCGACTCCAGCGCCCTGACCGACTCCCCACCCGGCCCAGCCTCTCCCTTCTCCTCCGGCGCCCCCCGCAACAGCACGGTCAGCAACCGCACCGCCCCCCTCTTGTGCAGCGGATCGTTCCCGTTGCCGCACTTGGGGGACTGGATGCAGGACGGGCAGCCGGCGTCGCACTCGCAGGAGGCGATGGCCTGGCGGGTGGCGGTGAGCCAGGAGCGGGCCGTGTGGAAGGCGCGCTCGGCGAAGCCCGCGCCGCCGGGGTGGCCGTCGTAGACGAAGACCGTGGGGAGGAGCGTGTCGGGGTGGAGCGGGATCGAGACGCCGCCGATGTCCCAGCGGTCGCAGGTCGCGAAGAGGGGGAGCAGGCCGATCGAGGCGTGCTCGGCGGCGTGCAGGGCGCCGCCGAGGATCTCCGGGTTGATCCGGGCCTCGTCCAACTGGTCCTCGGTGACCGTCCACCACACCGCGCGCGTGCGCAGCGTACGAGGAGGGAGGTCGAGTTTCGTCTCGCCCAGTACTTCGCCGGTGATCAGCCGGCGGCGCAGGAAGGAGACCACCTGGTTGGTGACCTCGACGGAGCCGTAGCACAGGCGGCCGTCGCCCCAGGGGACCTCGACGTCCGTCTCCAGCACGGAGATCGACGTGGTGTCGCGGGCGACCGTCGAATACGGCGGGGAGGCCTCCTCGACCAGGGCGACCGAGTCCTCCAGGTCGAGGGTGCGGACGAGATACGTGCGGCCCTGGTGCAGGTGGACCGCGCCCTCGTGCACCGTCGTGTGCGCGGCGCCCGCGTCGACCGTGCCGAGCAGCCGTCCTGTCCCGGCCTCGACGATCTGGATGGGGCGCCCGCCCCCGCCGCGGATGTCGGTGAGGTCGGCGGCCCGCTCCCGGCGCGTCCAGTGCCAGGCCTTCGTACGGCGGCGCAGCAGTTTCGCGGCCTCCAGTTGCGGCAGCAGCCCCTCGGTCTCCGGGCCGAACAGCGCCAGGTCCTCGTCGGTGAGCGGGATCTCCGCGGCGGCCGCGCACAGGTGCGGGGCCAGGACGTACGGGTTGTCGGGGTCGAGGACGGTCGACTCCACCGGCCGGTCGAAGAGGGCCTCGGGGTGGTGGACGAGGAAGGTGTCCAGCGGGTCGTCGCGGGCGACCAGGACGGCCAGCGCGCCCTGCCCGGAGCGGCCTGCCCGTCCCGCCTGCTGCCACAGGGAGGCACGCGTGCCCGGGTAGCCGGCGATCAGAACGGCGTCCAGGCCGGAGACGTCGATGCCGAGTTCGAGGGCGGTGGTGGCGGCGAGGCCGAGGAGTTCGCCGGAGTGGAGGGCCTGTTCCAGGGCGCGCCGCTCCTCGGGGAGGTAGCCGCCGCGATACGCCGCGACACGCCGGGCGAGGGAGCGGTCCACCTCGGCGAGGCGTTCCTGGGCGATGACCGAGATCAGCTCGGCGCCGCGCCGGGAGCGTACGAAGGCGACCGAGCGCACGCCCTGTACGGCGAGGTCGGTCAGGAGGTCGGCCGTCTCGGCGGTGGCCGTACGGCGGACCGGGGCGCCCTTCTCGCCCTGCATCTCGGTGAGCGGGGGCTCCCACAGGGCGAAGACGAGCTCGCCGCGAGGGGAGGCGTCGTCGGCGACCTCCACGACCGGCAGGCCGGTCAGGCGTCCGGCTGCGACCGCGGGCTCGGCGGCGGTGGCGGAGGCCAGCAGGAAGACGGGAGAGGCGCCGTAGCGGGCGCACAGGCGGCGCAGTCGGCGCAGGACCTGGGCGACGTGGGAGCCGAAAACGCCGCGGTAGGTGTGGCACTCGTCGATGACGACGTACTTCAGCGACTTGAGGAAGGAGGACCAGCGGGGGTGGGACGGGAGTATGCCGCGATGCAGCATGTCGGGGTTGGTCAGGACGTAGTTGGCGTACTGGCGGATCCACTCGCGTTCCTCGAACGGAGTATCGCCGTCATACACAGCTGGGCGGACGGAATTGCCCAGCGGATGTGAAAGTTCCTTCACCGAGCGGCACTGATCCGCCGCAAGGGCCTTGGTGGGAGCCAGGTAGAGCGCGGTGGCGCCGCGGCCGTTCGGGGCCTCGGAGCCGTCCAGGAGCGTCGACAGGACCGGCACGAGGTAGGCCAGGGACTTGCCGGACGCCGTGCCCGTGGCGACGACGACGGAGTCGCCGTCCAGGGCGTGCTCGGCGGCTCGTGCCTGGTGAGCCCAGGGATGTTCGATTCCCGCGGTCTGCACCGCGGCGATGACTTCCGCGCGGATCCGGTCCGGCCAGACGGCATGGCGACCCTCGCGCGGGGGCACATGCTCCGTATGAGTGATGCGCGAAGCCCGACTCGGCCCCGAGGCGAGTCGGCCCAGCACCGTGCCCGGGTCCACCCGGGAAGCGGGGCCCGTCGGGGATCGATCGGATCGGTGATTCTTGGCCATCGGCACCGAGTGTGTCACTGGCGTGACGGACAATGGGACCAAGGCGTCGTGCACGCCTGCCGGTAAGTGATTGAATGCCATCGCGGCTGGCGAACCGTCCTGGGGGCTTCAAGCCGAGGTGTCCCGAGGGACGACCGCTCGATAGCAAGGTGCTGGAGGATCCGTGGACCTGTCCCTGTCGACCCGTACCGTCGGCGATCGTACGGTCGTCGAGGTCGGTGGCGAAATCGACGTATATACCGCGCCAAAGTTGCGCGAGCAGTTGGTCGAGCTGGTGAACGACGGGAGTTTCCACCTCGTCGTCGACATGGAGGGCGTGGACTTCCTCGACTCCACCGGGCTCGGCGTACTGGTCGGCGGCCTGAAGCGCGTGCGTGCCCATGAGGGCTCCCTGCGCCTGGTCTGCAACCAGGAGCGCATTCTCAAGATCTTCCGCATCACCGGCCTCACCAAGGTGTTCCCGATCCACACCTCGGTCGAGGAAGCGGTGGCGGCGACCGACTGATCACCGACCAGGGCTCGCCCGAGTGCGGGTCCGGGACGGCAGAAGTTGAAAGAGAAGGGGGACCGGGCTTTCGGCGGCCCGGTCCTCCGGACAGCACGCCCGTAGTTCGGAGGGGGATGCATGGCCACCGTTGAACTCCGCTTCAGCGCGCTGCCCGAGCACGTCAGGACCGCCCGACTGGTGGCGGCAGCGGTGGCGCGCAGGGCCGGAGTGGACGAGGCCGTCCTGGACGAGGTGAGACTCGCCGTCGGCGAGGCCTGCACCCGTGCCGTCGGACTGCACCAGAGCGTCGGCATCACGGCGCCGGTGAAGGTGGCGCTGATCGAGGAGGAGAAACAGTTCTCCATCGAGGTCGGCGACGAGGCGCCGCGCGCTGTCCCCGGCGAGCGGGCATCCGCCGCGGGCGGCGACGGCGAGGTGGATGCCGAGGAGGACGAGATGGGCCTCGCGGTCATCAGCGGCCTCGTTGACGACGTGGAGGTCTCCGCCGATGAGCATGGCGGGCTGATCCGCATGACCTGGCCGACCACACCGCCTGCCACGGTGCTCTCCTGAACGACCCGCCGTACCGTCCTCATCCCGAAGGGGCCCTGCTGAGCAGGGCCCCTTCGTGTTTTCGTCGACGTATCACGGAATTCGTGAAGGAATTCACGATCAATGAACCGATAATTCGATCAAGTGGCAATGCGTCCGCCTGCGCCTGTCAACGGGTTTAGGGCATTAGCGCTTTCGG
The DNA here is from genome assembly GCF_039537145.1 of Streptomyces shaanxiensis. NCBI lineage: Bacteria > Bacillati > Actinomycetota > Actinomycetes > Kitasatosporales > Streptomycetaceae > Streptomyces > Streptomyces shaanxiensis. Next base: position 103,936 of record NZ_BAAAZY010000011.1, on the reverse strand, counting down.
GTTCAGTGGCGTGACGTCGATCATTTGCTGAACGGCATGTGAAGGCTAATTCCGTTTGCCGCGCTCTGTTTTGATCAGGTTCCGGTACCTAGAATCCGTCCACATCTTGAGCTCAGCCCAAGCGTCAAGGAGGACGAATGGCGGGGCTTTCTACCCCTCATCAGCTTGACCACCCCACAACCCTCGCAGCCGCAGTGCTCACCGACGACAACCGGATCATCATCACGGTCATCGGCGTTGTGGCGCTCGCAGCGCTCGTGGTCGCCGGCGCTCTCGTGCGCCAGGTGCTCGCGGCGGGCGAGGGCACCGACAGCATGAAGAAGATCGCGACGGCGATCCAGGAAGGCGCCAACGCCTATCTGGCCCGGCAGTTGCGCACGCTCGGCGTATTCGCCGTCGTCGTGTTCTTCCTGCTCATGCTGCTGCCCGCGGACGACTGGAATCAGCGCATCGGCCGATCGGTGTTCTTCTTGATCGGCGCCGCGTTCTCGGCGGCCACCGGCTATATCGGCATGTGGCTGGCCGTGCGCAGCAATGTGCGCGTCGCCGCGGCCGCACGGGAAGCGACTCCGGCGCCGGGAGAGCCGGAAAAGGATCTCACCGCCGTCTCGCACAAAGCCATGAAGATCGCTTTCCGCACGGGCGGCGTCGTCGGCATGTTCACGGTGGGGCTCGGTCTGCTGGGCGCCTCCTGTGTGGTGCTGGTCTACGCGGCCGACGCGCCGAAGGTGCTCGAAGGATTCGGTCTCGGTGCCGCGCTGATCGCGATGTTCATGCGTGTCGGCGGCGGCATCTTCACCAAGGCCGCCGACGTCGGCGCCGACCTGGTCGGAAAGGTCGAGCAGGGCATTCCGGAGGACGATCCGCGCAATGCCGCGACCATCGCCGACAACGTGGGCGACAACGTCGGCGACTGCGCGGGCATGGCGGCCGACCTCTTCGAGTCGTACGCCGTGACCCTGGTCGCCGCGCTGATCCTCGGATCGGCGGCGTTCGGTGACGCCGGGCTCGCCTTCCCGCTGATCGTGCCCGCGATCGGCGTGATCACCGCGATGATCGGCATCTTCGCGGTGGCCCCGCGCCGGTCCGACCGCAGCGGAATGACGGCGATCAACCGCGGGTTCTTCATCTCCGCGGTGATCTCGATCGTGCTGGTCGCGATCGCCGTGTTCGTGTACCTGCCGTCGTCGTACGCCGACCTCGACGGCGTCACCGACGCGGCGATCGCGGCCAAGGACGGCGACCCGCGCGTCCTCGCGCTCGTCGCGGTGGGCATCGGCATCCTGCTGGCCGCCGTCATCCAGCAGCTGACCGGCTACTTCACCGAGACGAACCGGCGTCCTGTCATGGACATCGGCAAGACCTCGCTCACCGGTCCCGCGACCGTCGTCCTCGCCGGTATCTCCGTCGGTCTGGAGTCGGCCGTCTACACCGCCCTGCTGATCGGCCTCGGCGTGTACGGGGCGTTCCTGCTCGGCGGTACGTCGATCATGCTGGCGCTGTTCGCGGTGGCGCTGGCCGGCACCGGCCTGCTCACCACGGTCGGCGTGATCGTCGCCATGGACACCTTCGGTCCGGTCTCCGACAACGCGCAGGGCATCGCCGAGATGTCCGGCGACGTCGAGGGCGCGGGCGCCCAGGTGCTCACCAACCTGGACGCGGTCGGCAACACCACCAAGGCCATCACCAAGGGCATCGCCATCGCCACCGCCGTCCTGGCGGCAGCGGCGCTCTTCGGGTCGTACCGCGACGCCATCACCACCGGCGCGCGGGACGTGGGCGAGAAACTCAGCGGCGAAGGCGCGCCGATGAACCTGATGATGGACATCTCGCAGCCCAACAACCTCGTCGGCCTCATCGCGGGCGCGGCGGTCGTCTTCCTCTTCTCGGGGCTCGCCATCAACGCCGTGTCGCGGTCGGCGGGTTCCGTGGTCTACGAGGTGCGGCGGCAGTTCCGCGAGCGGCCCGGGATCATGGACTACACGGAGAAGCCGGAGTACGGCAAGGTCGTCGACATCTGCACCCGGGATGCCCTGCGCGAGCTCGCCACCCCCGGTCTGCTCGCCGTGCTGGCGCCCATCTTCATCGGGTTCACGCTCGGGGTCGGAGCCCTGGGCGCGTTCCTGGCGGGCGCGATCGGCGCAGGCACGCTGATGGCGGTGTTCCTCGCCAACTCCGGCGGCGCCTGGGACAACGCCAAGAAGCTCGTCGAGGACGGCCACCACGGCGGCAAGGGCAGTGAGGCCCACGCCGCCACGGTGATCGGCGACACGGTCGGCGACCCCTTCAAGGACACCGCCGGTCCCGCGATCAACCCGCTGCTGAAGGTGATGAACCTGGTCGCGCTGCTCATCGCGCCCGCGGTCATCCAGTTCAGCTACGGCGAGGACAAGAACGTCGGCGTACGGGTCACGATCGCCGTGCTGTCGCTCCTCGTGATCGTCGGCGCGGTCTACGTCTCCAAGCGGCGCGGTATCGCCATGGGTGACGAAGGCGACGCCGACAGGGTGGCCAAACCGGTCGATCCCGCGGTGGTGTCGTAGGCGGTCCTACGACGGCCCAGTTCAAGGGGCGGGCGGGTGGCGCGTGTTGACGCGCCGCCCGCCCGCCTCGTGCTTGTTCACGCCCTTGCCGTGACGCTTCTCTCACATGGTGCAAAGATTCGGAAAGTATTACAGAAGGGGCATGTGGCGCAGTGCTGTCTCGCGCCTGCCGTGTAGGGTCCGTGGGCCGAGAGCCACGGAAGGGACCAAACCGGTGAACATGAAGCTCGCGGCCGCACTGTCCGGCGGTGCGGTGTTGGCACTGGCACTGACGGGATGCACGAGCGACGAGGGCAACCCGGAGCTGGACGCCTGGGCCAAGAAGATATGCGACACGGCGCCTGCGCAGAACGCGAAGATCGCGGCGGCCGACGCCGCGATCACGAAGGCCGCCAAGGACAGCCCGCCCAAGGAGCTCCAGAAGGTCGACGCCCAGGCGTTCCAGGACCTCGCCGACGGCTTCAAGGCACGCGCGACCCTCCTCCAGCAGGCCGGGCCGCCCCCGGGCGTCGAGGACGGTGCGAAGAAGCAGCAGGACGCCATCAAGAAGCTCACCGCGGTCTCCACGAGCTACGCCGAGCTGAAGAAGCAGACGGACGAGCTGAACACGAAGGACCAGGCGAAGTTCGCGTCCGGGCTGCGCAAGGTCGGCGAAGAGATGCGGGACGTGGTCAGCCAGCGCAAGAGCGCCCTCGACGCTCTGAAGAAGCTGGAATCGGGCGGCGACACCAAGAACGCGCTGCTCAAGCAGGAGGGCTGCAAGGAGGCGGCTGCTGCGGCGTCCGCGGAGGTCGCCGGCAACTGAGGCCTGATGGGGCGGTCGGCCGAGGTCTGACCTTGCGCGCGGCCGATACCTCATGGGGCGCGCGGCCGAAACGTCACGGGGCGGGCCGGGCCGCGCGCGGGTCACAATGAGGGCGTGAGTGACTCCAGTCTGTCCGCCCTGCCCGCCTCCGATCGCCCCGACGTCGCCGCCCGGCTGCGGGATGCCCTGCTCGGGGCCTCCTTCACCGCCGACGGGCTGCTCGAACTGCTCGGCGCGCCCGCGTACGCGGCGCTCGCGCGGAGCGAGACCGTGCCCGCGCTCCGGGCGACCCGCGGAGACACGCCGCTGGAGGCCCTCGTACGGCTGTTCCTGTTGCAGCAACCTGTGCCGCACGCGCGCGTGGCGGGCGTTCTGCCCGTCGACGCATGCCTGGAGAGCGGGTGGCTGGTACGGGTCGGCGGGGACTCCGGCGCATCCGGTGCATCCGGCGAGTTCGACGGCTCCGGCGACGACCTCGCCGCGACCGTGGACGTACGCCCTTACGGCGGGCCCGGTGGCGAGGACTGGTTCATCGTGTCCGACCTGGGGTGTGCGGTCGGCGGGGCGGGCGGCATCGGGAACAAGGACGAGGGGGTCGTCCTCGGCGTCGGCGGCGCCTCCACGACGCTCGCCGGCATCACGGTCCGTACGCCCGTCGCCGCCGCTCTGGACCTCGGCACCGGCTCCGGCGTCCAGGCGCTGCACGCCGCGCAGCACGCCACGCGCGTGACGGCGACCGACCTCAACCCGCGCGCCCTGCACATCACCGCGCTGACGCTCGCGTTGTCCGGCGCGCCGGCCGCGGACCTGCGGGAGGGCTCGCTGTTCGAGCCGCTCAAGAACGGCGAGACGTACGACCTCATCGTGTCGAACCCGCCCTTCGTGATCTCGCCGGGCGCGCGGCTGACCTACCGCGACGGCGGGATGGGCGGGGACGATCTGTGCCGCTCGATCGTTCAGGGGGCGGGGGAGCGGCTGAACGAGGGCGGTTTCGCGCAGTTCCTCGCCAACTGGCAGCACGTGGAAGGGGAGGACTGGCAGGACCGGCTGCGGTCATGGGTGCCGCGCGGATGCGACGCCTGGATCGTGCAGCGCGAGGTCCAGGACGTCACTCAGTACGCCGAGCTGTGGCTCAGGGACGCTGGTGACCACCGGGGTGACACGGCCGAGTACCAGGCGCGGTACGACGCGTGGCTGGACGAGTTCGAGGCGCGCAAGGTGAAGGCCGTGGGGTTCGGGTGGATCACCCTGCGGAAGGCGTCGGCCGCCGTGCCCTCGATCACGGTGGAGGAGTGGCCGCATCCGGTCGAGCAGCCGCTCGGTGACACGGTCCGGGCGCACTTCGGGCGACTCGACTACCTGCGCGCGCATGATGACGCGGCCTTGCTGGAGGACCACTTCAGGCTCGTCACCGAGGTCGTGCAGGAGCAGGTCGGGCTGCCCGGCGCCGAGGACCCGGAGCACGTCGTGCTGCGCCAGCACCGCGGCATGCGCCGGGCCACCCGGGTGGACACGGTCGGCGCGGGTTTCGCGGGCGTGTGTGACGGTTCGCTGAGCGCGGGCCGGATTCTGGACGCGATCGCCCAACTGATGGGCGAGGACCCGGTGTCGCTGCGCGACCGCACGCCCGCGCAGATCCGGCTGCTGGTGGAGCAGGGGTTCCTGGAGCCGGCCGGTGAGGGCGCACGCTGATGTGAGGGCTGGGGAGGGGGCCTGCGGTGACGGTGACGGCTGGGGAGGGGGGCCTGCGGTGACGGTGATTGCCAGGGCAGGTGGAGGGGCGCGGTGGCGGGTGTGAGCGGGGAGAGCCGTTTCCGGTGATCCGCATCGAGCTCGACGAGGCCGCGCTCGGGGCGACCCGTATCGCCGTCAGCCCGCTGTGGGACGCGTTCTGCAGCCTGCACCTGGCGATGCCGCACCGGAACCCCTCCTGGCCGTACCAGAAGTGGGTCGTGCGCGCGCGTGAGGTGATCCGGGAGGACGACCGGATCGCCCCGCTGCGCGCGCTCTTGGCCGGTCCGCTGCAGTTCCCCGACTTCATGCTCCCGCAGCCGATCGGTACGACCTCGATCGAGCAGGAGCTGGAGATCGTGCGCCGTACACCGCCGGACGTGGTGCGGGCCCAGCTGGCCGAGCACTACCCCGGCATGGACGACCATCCCCTCGTACGGCCCTACCTGGAGGACCCGCGGGCTGCCTGCGCCGCCCTCGCCGACGCGTACGCCGCGTACTGGGAGGGCGCCCTCGCCGACCTGTGGCCGGTCATGCGGCGGCTCGTCGAGGACGAAGTCCTGGTCCGGGCGCGGACCTTCGCCACCGAGGGCGTGGACGCGCTCTTCGCCGGCCTGGAGGCACGCGCGAAGTGGACACCGCCCGTGCTGGAGCTGACCAAGCGCATCGACGCCGAGTACCACGCGGGTGAACGCCGGCTGCTGCTCGTGCCGCTGGTCTTCGCCGAGGGATGCCGGCTGTACTCGACGGACCACCCCGAGGTGCTCACCGTCTCCTTCCAGGCGCGGGGTGCGGCCGTACTGCGGGAACGGCAGGAGGAACCGGCGGCCGGGGACCGGCTCGGGCTGCTGCTGGGGCGTGGGCGGGCGGCGGTCCTGCGCGAGCTCGGCGGGCCGCTCACCACCGCGGGCATCGCGGACCGGCTCGGCCTGGCTCCCAGCACCGTGTCCGAGCATCTGTCGGTGCTCGCCGAGTCCGGGGTGGTCACCCGGCACCGGGTCGGCCGGAGCGTGTATTACCAGCTCACCGACACGGGGCGCGCCCTGCTGGCGCTGCTGTCCGGGGAGGACGTGCTGCGGGCGGTGGTCTGAGAGTCGCGGGCCGTGGGGTGAGCGTGCGTGGGCGCAGGAAAGTGCACGCACGCGTGGACGCCGGAGGCCCGTACGCACGCGTGGACGCCGGAAGCCCGCACGCACGCGTGGGCGACGATTCGGTAGCCGCCGAATTCGTCGACCGCTGCCGAGCGGCCCGCCTACCGTCCGGCGCATGCTTGCCATCGAGGCGCACGGACTGCGCCGCACCTACACGTCGCGTACCGGCTGGCTGCGGCCCCGGCGCACCACCACCGAAGCTGTACGAGGGGTCAGCTTCGAGGTGGCGTCGGGCGAGCTGTTCGGGCTGCTCGGACCCAACGGGGCCGGCAAGACGACCACCATCAAGATGCTCAACACCCTGCTGCTGCCGACATCGGGCACGGCCAGGGTGTTCGGGCACGACGTGGTCCGCGACCCGGTGGCCGTACGACGACGGATCGGCTACGTCTTCGGCGGCGACCGGGGCCTGTACGAGCGGCTCTCCGCCCTCGACAACCTGCGCTACTTCGCCGAGCTGTACGAGGTCGAGCCGCGCGCGCAGCGGCGCCGGATCGCCGAACTGCTGGAGCTCGTCGGTCTTGACGGGCGGGAGCGGGAGCGCGTCGAGGGCTATTCACGCGGCATGCGGCAGCGGCTGCACATCGCGCGCGGCCTGCTCCACCGGCCCGACGTGCTCTTCCTGGACGAGCCGTCGATCGGCGTCGACCCGGTCGCCGCACGGGATCTGCGCCGCACCGTCGCCGACCTGTCGGACGCCGGGACGACGGTGGTGCTCACCACGCACTACATGGCCGAGGCCGATGAACTGTGCGACCGCATCGCCGTCATCGCGGGCGGGGAGATACGGGCCCTCGGCACGCCCGGGGCCCTCAAGGCCCGCGTCCAGGAACGCGACGTCCTCGAAGTCGAGGCCCACGGCGTCTCGGAGACGGAGCTGGACCGAGTGCGCGCGCTGCCGGGTGTCCGGGACGCGGCGGTCGACGACCGCGGTTCCGTACAGCTCCTGACCGTCCAGAGCGACCGCGGAACCGAGCTCCACGCGCGCGTGCTCGCCGCGCTGGACGGCGTGCGCCTGGGGCGCGTCGCCACGCGCGAGCCGACGCTCGAGGACGCCTACGTCGCGATCGTCGCGGAAGCGGAACGCGCCACCGCGGGGTCGATCGGGGCGGCGGCCGAATCGGCGGAGGTCCTGGCATGAGCGGCCCCGAGCCGGGCGGCCCCGAGTTGGGCGGCCCCGGGGCGAGGGCGGCCAAGCCGAGCGCCCCCGGGCCGAGGGCGGCGCAACCGCGCGCCGTGAAGCGCTGGCCGCGGCTCGTCGCCGTAGGGGTGCGCACGCACGTCATCTACATGTCGCGCTCGCCCCTGGAGATCACCTTCGCGGTGCTGGTGCCGCTCGTCTACGCGACCCTCGCCGTCTACCTCTTCCGCGCCGCCGGCGACCCGGACCGGCTGCTCACCGCGTCGGTGGGCGCGGGCCTGATGGGCATCTGGTCGTCGGTGCTGTTCGGGTCGGGCGGGGCGGTGCAGAACCAGCGCTGGCTCGGCACCCTGGAGTGCCTCGTCGTCGCGCCGACGCGGCTGCCGCTGGTACTGCTGCCGATCACACTGGCCACGTCCGTCGTAGGGACGTACTCGATGGTCGCGACCGTCGCCTGGGGATGGCTGCTGTTCGGCGTGCCGCTGCACTTCGCGCACCCGGTGCTCTTCCTGCTGGCGGTCCCGGGCTGTGTCCTCGCCCTCGGTGCCATGGGTCTGCTGCTGGCCGCCACGTTCGTCCTGATGCGCAACGCCAACGCACTGGCCAACGCGCTGGACGCGCCGGTGTGGCTGCTGTCCGGGATGCTCGTCCCGGTCACCGTGCTGCCCGCGTGGACCCACCCGCTGTCCTGGGCGCTGCCCACCACCTGGGGCGCCCGCGCCGTGCACGCCGCGGCCTCCGGCGGGCCCGTGGTCGCTCCCCTGGGGCTCGCGCTCGGCCTCGGCGCGCTCTACGCGCTGCTGGCCGTCGCCGTGCTCGGCCGGGTGGAGGCACGCGCGCGTGCCGCCGCCACCCTCGCCCTCACCTGACCGCCCACCGCCTCACCCGGCCCCGAGGACTCCCCATGCGTCAACTCGTCCGTACCGCGCGCCTCGTCGTCATCGGCGGTGGCATCTCCTACCGGGCGCTGTTCAACTGGACCACGCCCTCCATGTTCATCGGCACCCTGCTGGTGGGCCCCGTCCTCCAGCTCCTCTTCTTCGTCCACCTCGGCCGTCAACTCCACGTCGCCGACGACCGCTTCTACCTGCTGGGCAACGCCGTCCTCGCCTCCTCCACGGCCTGCGTGTACGGCGGCACCATGGCCGTCGCCAACGAGCGGCGCTACGGCACGCTCGGCGCGGTGCTGCTCAGCCCCCGCCGCCGGGCGCCGCTGTGGTTCGGGCGGGCCCTGCCGTATGTCCTGAACGGCCTGCTCGTCAGCGGGTTCACGCTCGCCGTGGCCGCCCTGGTGCTGGGCCTGCCGGTGCCGGCGGACAGCGTGCCCCAGATCGCCGCCGTCCTGGTCGCCGCCGCGGCCGCCTGCTCCGCGTTCGGGCTCGCGCTCGGAGCGCTCGGGCTCCGCTTCCGGGACGTGTTCCTGGTGTCGAACGTGGCCGCTTCGGTGCTGCTCCTGCTGACCGGCGCGAACGTGCCGCGCGCGACCCTGCCGCCCTGGATGTGGACCGCCGGCGAGGCCCTTCCCCTCACGCACGCGGCCGCCGCGGCCCGGCAAGCGGCAGCCGGGCAGGGACTGGACACGGGCCTGCTGGGCGCCGAACTCGCGGTCGGTGCCGGGTACTTGCTCCTCGCCGTGCTGCTGCTGAGCCTCTTCGAGCGCGGCAGCAGGCGGCGCGCGACCCTCGACGTGCTGTAGCCGCGCCGTAGGCGCTGGGACGGAGCGGCACGCGCGGGTCAGGAGTGTCCGGTCCGGTCTGATTGGCTACGAAAAGATACAGAAAGGCCTCCTGTCAGTGGCAGGTGCGAAGCTACCTTCGAGAGACAGACTCGACGCGCCCTCGGGGGAGGCGCGCTGTCTCTCGGGTCCCGGGGGGAGGCGTGATGGCGGGGGAGACGCCGGAACAGGGCGAAGGCAGGGTCATCAACGGGCGGTACCGGCTGCTGCGAACGCTCGGCGCGGGCGGCATGGGCCGCGTGTGGCTCGCGTACGACGAGGAGTTGGCCTGCGACGTCGCGATGAAGGAGATCGCGCTCCCGGATGTGCCGATGGACGTGAGCGAGACCGCGCAGCGCATTGCCCGCGCCCGCAGCGAGGCCCGGCACGCGGCGCGGCTGCGGGGGCATCCGCATGTGGCGACGGTGCACGACGTGGTGGTGCACGAGGGGCTGCCGTGGATCGTCATGGAGTACGTGCCGGACGCGGTCGACCTCCAGGCGGTCGTACGGAGTTCGGGGCCGCTGACGCCCGTTCAGGCGGTCCGCGTCGGACTCGCCGTGCTCGACGCACTGACCGCCGGACACCGGATCGGCATCCTCCACAGGGATGTGAAACCGGCCAACATCCTTCTGGCACCGGGCGCCTCGGGCGACCCCTACGCGCGCGTGCTGCTCACCGACTACGGCATCGCCCTCCAGCCCGAGTCCCGCGAGCCCAGGCTCACGGCCACCGCGGGCATCCTCGGCACACCCGGCTACCTCGCCCCGGAACGCGCGCGCGGCGAGCCGCCCACCCCGGCCGCCGACCTGTTCTCCCTCGGCGCCACGCTGTACGCGGCCGTGGAGGGCCGCGGCCCCTTCGACCGCCACGGCGACTACGCGACGCTGACGGCCCTGCTGGGCGATGACCCGACGCCGCCGGTCCGGGCGGGGGAACTGGTGCCCGTGCTGCAGGGGTTGCTGGTCAAGGACCCCGTGCGGCGGTCGGCGCCGGAGGTGGTGGCGCGGGGGCTGGAGCGGGTGGTGCAGGGGGCGGTGGGTGCGGCGGGGGCGTCGGGTGGGGAGCTCGGGGTGCCGCCGGGGAGTGGTGGGGTGTCCGGGGCGGGCGCCGGGCTTGGAGTGTTCGGTCCGCCGCCAGGAGGCTTCGGGCCGGTGCCGGGTGCTCCGCGGACGCCGGGTGGTGTCGGATCGGCTTCCGGATTCCCGCAGATGCCGGGTGGTGTCGGATCGGCTTCCGGTACCCCGCAGACGCCGGGTGCGGCGCCGACTCCGAACACCCCGCAGACACCGCACACTCCGGCGGGTGCGACCGGTGGTCCTGCGGCCAGTGGTCTTGCGGCCGATGGACCTGGCGCTGACGGTTCCGTCCCGCCCGGGCAGACGCCCGGATCGGCGCCGTACGACGTCTGGCGGCAGCCCGCCCCGCCGCCGTTCGACCCCGCGAACCCTTATGCGCAGGGTGCGGGAACCACGTCTGCGGACGGCGGTGGGCAGGTGCCCCGTCCCGGGAGCGGCGGGCCGACGTCGTATGAGGGTGGGGCCGCGCAGTCGCCGTATGCGGGAAGCTCCACGCCACCGCCGTACGCCGGAAGCCCCACGCCACCGCCGTATGCGGGAGGCTCACCCCCACCGCCGTACGTCGCAAGCCCTCCACCGCCGCCCTACGCCGGAACCTCGACCCCACCGCACTACGCCGGAGGCGCCACCCCGTCGCCGTACGCGGGCGGCACCCCTGGTGGCCCCGGTGGCCCCGGCAGTCCCTGGAGCAGCGGTGCGCCCACCCTCGCCGGAGCGGGTGTGGGCGGCCAAGGGCCGGGCCCGGGTTCCGGCGTCAGGAAGCGCACCGCGCTCGTCGCGCTCGTCGTCGGCGTCCTGCTCGTCGTCGCCGGCGGGACGTGGGCCGCTGTGTCGCTGACCAGCGGTGACGACGGGGACAAGAAGAACTCCGCGACGAAGAGCTCGCCCTCGGCGGGCGGGTCGCAGGGCTCGCCGTCGCCGACCGGGCCGGTGTATCCGTACGGCGATGTCGTGGGGCTGACCGAGCCGCTGGAGACAGGGGACTGCGTGCAGGCGGTGTGGTCCGGGACGCCGTTCAAGTCGATGCCGAACCTCGGTGTCGTGGACTGCGACGACGACTGGCCGGACGGCCAGGTCGTGGCGGTCGACACGGCCACCGACTTCGCCGACGCCAGCGCGCAGGGTGCGCGGCGCTGCGCGAACCAGAGCAGGGCGATCGCCGCAGCGCTGCCGGACGCGGCAGGCTACGCCGTCGTACCGACGAAGAACGGGTTCACCGCGGCCAACAGCGGTACGGCATGTCTCGTACTCGGGCGGCATGCCGCGATAGGCGGCGAGGTGGGCCGGTTCCGCGACGACGGCGAGAACCTGTGGGTCGGGCAGATGAGCGTCGGCGACTGCTGGGTCTACGAGGAAGAGGCCGAGGGATACAACGCCCCGTTGATCGACTGCGCCAAACCGCACACCGACCAGGTCATAGGCACTGTTCGGGCGCCCGGTGAAATGAGCCACAAGAACGGCTCCGACAACGCCACCAAGCTGTGCGGCAACAAATTCGAGTCGGTCTGGGCGCCGGGTCCGGAGCGGACCGTCTATGGCTGGATCGCGGACGAGGAGGACTGGGAAGAGGGCTTCAACAAGGTCGTGTGCACCGTCAGCAGGTCCGACGACAAGAAGACGACCGGAAAGATACCCGCGCCCGGTGAGGTCTGAGGCGGGTGTGGCCCATGACTGGGACGGGGCTGGTGGGGCTGCGGTGGTCGGCCGGGCCTGCGGGGCGCTGAGAGTCCACAGCCGCGTCGGCCCCGCGTTCACCTGAGGTTCGCCTGTGCGCCGCCCGCGCGTGTCAACCTCGCCGGGCTGGGCAGTCGTGGACGGGAGAAAAGGGGCAAGCGGAACCATGGAGAGGGGACCGGCGATCTTCGCTGGGGTGGTGTTCGCCCTGTTCGGAAGTGGGCTGCTGGTGTGGACGGCGGTCCGGGTACGACAGCGCCAACCTGTCGCCCAGGGTGTGAGCCCCGTCGCATCGGTGGCGCTGGCCGGCCTTGTCTCGGTGATCGCCCTGACCCTCGGAACGTGGTGCTTCTCCCGCCTCTGAGAACGGCCCATGAGCTGGGCGGCCGATAATTGGGAGGCCGACTTCCGGAAAGGCTCGAAAAGGCCGGTGGGCACTCCGGGCGGCAGGAATGGCGGAAGTCGGGTTACCGTTCGAGTGGCCGTTGCGGGCTTTTCCCGTTTGACAACCGGGCGGGATGTACCGTCACACTCCGCAGCGTCACCACCACCCGACCCCGGGACCTGAGCGACCCTGGGAAGGCCCCCAGCGTCGACCGGAGAGAAGAGCGAAGTTGTCCCCGACCAGCGAGACCGCACAGGGCGGCCGCCGACTCGTCATCGTCGAGTCGCCTGCCAAGGCGAAGACGATCAAGGGCTACCTGGGCCCCGGCTACGTAGTCGAAGCGAGCGTCGGGCACATCCGCGACCTCCCCAACGGCGCCGCGGAGGTGCCGGAGAAGTACACCGGTGAGGTCCGCCGCCTCGGTGTGGACGTCGAGCACGACTTCGAGCCGATCTATGTGGTCAACGCCGACAAGAGGGCCCAGGTCAAGAAGCTCAAGGACCTGCTGAAGGAGTCCGACGAGCTCTTCCTCGCCACCGATGAGGACCGCGAGGGCGAGGCCATCGCGTGGCACCTCCAGGAGGTGCTCAAGCCCAAGGTCCCGGTCAAGCGGATGGTCTTCCACGAGATCACCAAGGCCGCGATCCAGGCCGCCGTCGCCAACCCGCGCGAGCTGAACCAGAAGCTGGTCGACGCCCAGGAGACCCGCCGCATCCTCGACCGCCTCTACGGCTACGAGGTCTCGCCGGTCCTGTGGAAGAAGGTCATGCCGCGTCTGTCGGCGGGCCGTGTCCAGTCCGTCGCCACCCGCCTCGTCGTGGAGCGGGAACGCGAGCGCATCGCGTTTCGTTCTGCCGAGTACTGGGACCTGACGGGCACCTTCGCGACCGGCCGCGCCGGGGATTCGTCGGACCCGTCGTCGCTGGTCGCCCGCCTGCAGACCGTCGACGGCAGGCGGGTCGCGCAGGGCCGCGACTTCGACTCCCTGGGACAACTCAAGAGCGCGAACACCCTCCACCTCGACGAGGCGAACGCCCGCGCCCTCGCCGCCGCCCTGGAGAACACGCAGTTCGCGGTGCGGTCCGTCGAGTCCAAGCCGTACCGCCGCTCGCCGTACGCCCCGTTCCGTACGACGACGCTGCAGCAGGAGGCGAGCCGCAAGCTCGGCTTCGGCGCGAAGGCCACGATGCAGGTCGCGCAGAAGCTGTACGAGAACGGCTACATCACTTACATGCGTACGGACTCCACGACGCTGAGCGACACCGCCGTAGCGGCCGCCCGCGCCCAGGTCACGCACCTGTACGGCGCCGACTACCTGCCGCCCCAGCCGCGGACGTACGCCGGCAAGGTCAAGAACGCGCAGGAGGCGCACGAGGCGATCCGCCCCTCGGGCGACCGCTTCCGCACGCCTGCCGAGACCGGGCTGACCGGCGACCAGTTCAAGCTCTACGAGCTGATCTGGAAGCGGACGGTCGCCTCCCAGATGAAGGACGCGACCGGTAACTCGGTCACGGTCAAGATCGGCGGCGCGGCGGCCGACGGGCGGGACGTCGAGTTCACCGCCTCCGGAAAGACGATCACCTTCCACGGCTTCCTGAAGGCTTACGTCGAGGGCGCCGACGACCCGAACGCCGAGCTGGACGACCGCGAGCGCCGGCTGCCGCAGGTCAACGAGGGCGACCCGCTGAGCGCCCAGGAGATCACGGTCGACGGGCACGCCACCAAGCCCCCGGCGCGCTACACCGAGGCCTCGCTGGTCAAGGAGCTGGAAGAGCGCGAGATCGGCCGCCCGTCGACGTACGCGTCGATCATCGGCACGATCCTCGACCGCGGCTATGTCTTCAAGAAGGGCACGGCACTCGTCCCGTCCTTCCTGTCCTTCGCCGTGGTCAACCTCCTGGAGAAGCACTTCGGGCGGCTCGTCGACTACGACTTCACCGCCAAGATGGAGGACGACCTCGACCGCATCGCGCGCGGCGAGGCGCAGGCCGTGCCGTGGCTGAAGCGGTTCTACTTCGGCGAGGGCACTGGTGAGGGCGGTGCCGCGGACGCCGGCAACGGCGACGGGGACCACCTCGGCGGCCTCAAGGAGCTGGTGACCGACCTGGGCGCGATCGACGCGCGCGAGGTGTCGTCGTTCCCGGTGGGCAGCGACATCGTGCTGCGGGTCGGCCGCTACGGCCCGTACATCGAGCGCGGCGAGAAGGACTCCGAGGGCCACCAGCGCGCGGACATCCCCGAGGACCTGGCGCCGGACGAGCTGTCCGTCGAGCTCGCCGAGGAGCTGCTCGCCAAGCCGAGCGGCGACTTCGAGCTGGGTGCCGACCCGGTCACCGGCCACCAGATCGTCGCAAAGGACGGCCGCTACGGCCCGTATGTCACCGAGGTGCTCCCCGAGGGCACCCCGAAGACCGGCAAGAACGCCGTGAAGCCGCGTACGGCCTCGCTGTTCAAGTCGATGTCGCTGGACACGGTGACGCTGGACGACGCGCTGAAGCTGATGTCGCTGCCGCGTGTCGTCGGCGCCGACGCCGAGGGCCAGGAGATCACCGCGCAGAACGGCCGCTACGGGCCGTATCTGAAGAAGGGCACGGACTCGCGTTCGCTGCAGTCCGAGGAGCAGCTCTTCACGATCACCCTCGAAGAGGCGCTGGCGATCTACGCCCAGCCCAAGCAGCGGGGCCGCGCGGCCGCCAAGCCGCCGCTGAAGGAGCTGGGAACGGACCCCGTCAGCGAGAAGCCGGTTGTCGTCAAGGACGGTCGCTTCGGGCCGTACGTCACCGACGGGGAGACCAACGCGACCCTGCGCTCCGGCGACAGCGTCGAGACGATCACCCCGGAGCGCGGCTTCGAGCTGCTCGCCGAGAAGCGCGCGAAGGGGCCCGCCAAGAAGACGGCGAAGAAGGCCCCCGCGAAGAAGGCGACCGCCAAGAAGGCCGCCCCGGCCAAGAAGACGGCCGCCAAGAAGACCGCGGCGAAGAAGACCACGACGGCCGCCAAGAAGACGACGGCCAAGAAGACGGCGGCTTCCAAGACGGCGACGGACGACTGACCCGCCCTCGTCGAACGCCCGAACCGCCCCTTCGAGACGACTGAACCGCTCTCTCGAGAGGGCCGACCGGTCTCCGTGAGGACCAAACTGGTTCCCGCGGAGGCCGGTTGACGGTCCGGTTCTTCACGTCCGGTTCGCAAAACGAACGCCTCGGCATCAGTTTGGTGTCGGGTCGGGCGTGCGTTCGGGCGTGCGCGTCGGGCTGTCAGTGCGTCCCGATAGGCTGAAAGCATGACGCCAGCCGAGCAGCCAACGGCCCTCCACACGGCCCCCGACGACACCCTGGTCGCGGACTCCCGCGAGCGTGCCGTCCGTGCCCTGCTGCGCCGACCGCAGCTCAAGCGACTGTGGAGCGCGCAGTTGGTGGGCGGTGTCGGCGACATCCTCGCGCTCCTGGTGCTGGTGCTGCTGGCCCTTCAAGCGGCGATCGCCGAGGGGGCGTTCGGCGGTGGCTACCGGGGCGTGGCGTTCGCAGTGGCGACCGTCTTCGGCGTACGCATCCTGGCGACGCTGCTCTTCGGCGCCGTACTCCTCGGCCCGCTGACGTCCCTCACCTCCCAGGAGGGCCCGCTCGACCGGCGCTGGACCATGGTCGGCTCGGACGGTCTGCGGGCCGCCCTGCTGATCGTCGCGCCCCTGTGGATCGACTGGACGCCGGACAACGCGCTTGCACTCCTGCTGGTCACCGTCTTCGTGACCGGCGTCGCCGAGCGCTTCTGGACGGTGTGCCGGGAGAGCGCGGCGCCCGCGCTGCTGCCGCCCCCGCCGCCGGAGGGCGCGACGGTACGCCCGCTGCCGGACCACATGGACGCCCTGCGCCGCCTGTCGCTGCGTACGGGCTTCGTGGCGATCCCGCTGGCCGCCGCCGCCCTCGTCGTCGCCGCCCTGCTCAACAACCTGCTCGGTGCCGGACTCGACTGGTTCGAGCAGCACCAGGCGGCCCTCGCGTCGTATGTCGCGGCCGGTCTGTTCGCCGCGTCCCTGTCCGTGCTGACCTTCCTGGAACTGCCCGACACGCGCACCCCGCGCGCGCGGTCGCCGCTCGAGGGGCTGCGTCGGCCGAAGACCGGCTCGGGCGTCGACAAGGGCCGTACCGGCGCGATCCCGCTGCTGGTGACGGCTTGCGCGGCCGTCGCAGGGGCGGTGTCCGCCGCGGTCGCCGTGGCCGTGCTGCACGCCAAGGACCTGGGCGGCGGGCCGGTGCTGTACGGCCTGCTGGTGCTCGCGCTGACCGGCGGCGTGGTCGTCGGCATCCGCACGGCGCCCTCCGTGCTGCCCGCCCTGTCGCGGCGCCGGCTGCTGGCACTGGTGATCGCCTTCACCGGCATCGCGCTGCTGGCCGCGGGACTCGTCCCGGACGTCACCACCGTGCTGCTGATCGCCGCACTGGCCGGGATCGGCGCGGGCGTGGCCGCCAACACCGGGCACACCCTGCTCGACCAGGAGGCAGAGGAATTCCGGCGGCCGCGGACGACGGAGCATCTGCACGCGGTCGCACGGGTCTGCGTCGCGCTCGGCGCGGTGATCGCGCCGCTGGTGGCCGCGCTCATCGGGCCGCACCGGCTGGAGAGCGGCAAGTTCGTCTTCGCGCACGGCGGTGCGGCGTTCACGCTGATGCTGGTCGGGGCGCTGCTGCTGCCCGTGGCCGCGCTCGTGCTGGCCAAGGTCGACGACCGCTCCGGCGTGCCGCTGCGGCAGGACCTGCGCGACGCCGTCCTCGGCGGGGACGACCCGGAGCAGGTGCCCGCGACGTCCGGTTTCTTCATCGCCCTGGAGGGCGGCGACGGCGCCGGGAAGTCCACGCAGGCCGAGGCGCTCGCCGAGTGGATCAGGGGCAAGGGCCACGAGGTCGTGGTCACGCGCGAGCCGGGGGCGACGCCGGTCGGCAAGCGGCTGCGGTCCATCCTGCTGGACGTGTCGAGCGCGGGGCTGTCGCACCGGGCGGAGGCGCTGCTGTACGCGGCGGACCGCGCGGAGCACGTCGACACGGTGGTCCGGCCCGCGCTGGAGCGCGGCGCGGTCGTGATCTCGGACCGTTACGTCGACTCCTCGGTCGCCTACCAGGGGGCGGGCCGTGACCTGTCCCCGACGGAGATCGCCCGCATCAACCGCTGGGCGACGAACGGGCTCGCTCCGCATCTGACGGTGCTGCTGGACGTCGCGCCGGAGGTGGCCCGCGAGCGGTTCACCGAGGCGCCGGACCGGCTGGAGTCGGAGCCCGCCGAGTTCCACGCGCGCGTGCGCTCCGGATTCCTGACGCTGGCCGCGGCCGACCCCGGCCGGTACCTGGTGGTGGACGCGGGTCAGGAGCCGGAAGCCGTGACGACGGTCATCCGGCACCGGCTCGACCAGATGCTGCCGCTGTCCGAGGCCGAGATCCAGGCGCAGGAGGAAGCGCGCCGCAAGGCCGAGGAGGAGGCCCGCCGCAAGGCCGAGGAAGAGGCCGCCCGCAAGGCCGAGGAGGAGCGCCTGGAGCGCGAGCGCCAGGAGCAGCTCGCCCGGCTGCGCGCCGAGGAGGAGGAGCGCAAGCGGCGCGAGCTGGAGGAGGCGCAGCGGCGCGAGGCCGAACGGCAGGCGGAGGAGGCCCGGCAGCGGGCCGAGGAAGCACGTCGGCGTGCCGAGGAGGAGCGCCAGCGGCTCCTCGCGGAGGAGAAGGCGCGCGCCGAGGAGGAAGCGCGCCGCAAGGCCGAGGAGGAACGGCGCCGCAAGCAGGCCGAGGAAGAGGCCCGCATCCATGCCGAGGCCGAGGCACGGCGCCTGGAGAAGCAGCGCAAGGCCGAGGAGGCTCTGCTGCGGGCCGAGGAGGCACGGCGACTGGCGGAGCAGGCCGCGGCCGCGGCGGAGGCGGGTCCGAGGCCGACGGGACCCGGTGCCGGGGCTGCCGCCGGTGATGCGATGACCGTGCCTACGCCGGTGGTGAAGCCGGGGTCGGTACCGGGCGGGGCGTCGGACGAGACGACCGTGCTGCGGCCGGTGCGGGACGAGGAGCCGGGCGGTACGGGTGGTGCGCGGGCGTCTGCCGGTGACCGGTCGCCCGGCCGGGGCGCCGGGCAGTCCGAATCCGAGGTGACGGCGAAGCTGCCGCAGCCGCCGGTGCCTTCGGGGGCGGCGGACGAGACGGCCGTGCTGCCGCCGGTGGTGCCGGGTGCGGCTGATGAGACGGCTGTGCTGCCGGCGGTGCCGCCGGGTGCCGCCGACGAGACGGCCGTACTGCCTCCCGTGCCGGGCGAGGAGTCCGGGGATCGGGTTCCGCCCGGGTACTTCCGGGACGAGGAACGCACGCGTGAGCTGCCTCAGGTCGACGAGGCGGGGGCGCCGCGGCGGAGGGCTCGGTCCGACTGGGCCGAGGAGACGCCGCTGGACGATCTGCCGACGTTGGCGGACGAGTTGCTGGGGCCGCGTGAGGACGAGTACGACGACGAGGGCGGCCGGGGGCGGGGCCGGCGGCGCTGAAGAGCGTGACCGGACCCACCTGAGGGCCGGCGGGGGCTGCGCGACCAGCCCTGCCGGCCCGCAGTCGCACGGCGGCCGTCGCCGGTCCCGCTCTCCAGGACCGCACTACCCGGCCCCCGTTGTCAGTGCCGCCCCGCACAATGGATCGCGCAAGACGAAGCGTGACGAAAGGCGGCGTGACCCATGACCGTATGGGACGACCTGGTGGGGCAGGAGCGGGTGAGCGAGCAGCTGGGCGCTGCCGCTCGGGACGCCGACGCTCTCGTCACCGCCGTCGCTGCCGAGGCCCCGCTCCCCGAGGCATCCAAGATGACGCACGCCTGGTTGTTCACGGGACCTCCCGGCGCGGGCCGGAACCAGGCGGCGCGGGCTTTCGCCGCCGCGTTGCAGTGCGTCAGCCCGGACCGGGCCCTTGGTGGTGCTCCCGGATGCGGTTTCTGCGACGGGTGTCATACGGCGCTCGTCGGCACGCACGCCGACGTCACCACCGTCGCCGCGGTCGGCACCCAGATCCTCGCCGACGACATGCGGGACACCGTCCGCAAGTCGTTCACCTCGCCGGCGAACGGCCGCTGGCAGATCATCCTCGTCGAGGACGCCGAGCGGCTGAACGAGAAGTCGGCCAACGCCGTGCTGAAGGCCGTCGAGGAGCCCGCCCCCCGCACGGTCTGGCTGCTCTGCGCCCCCTCCATCGAGGACGTCCTGCCCACCATCCGCTCGCGCTGCCGTCACCTGAACCTGAGCACGCCCTCGGTCGACGCCGTCGCCGACATGCTCGTACGGCGGGAGGGCATCGAGCCCGATGTCGCCGCCGCGGCGGCCCGCGCCACCCAGGGCCACGTCGACCGGGCCCGCCGTCTGGCCACCGATCCGTCCGCCCGCGAGCGCCGGGCCTCCGTCCTCAAGCTGCCTCTCCGGCTCGGCGAGGTCGGCGGCTGTCTCAAGGCCGCCCAGGAACTCGTCGACGCCGCCGCCGAGGACGCCAAGCAGCTTGCCGAGGAGCTCGACACCAAGGAGACGGAGGAGCTGAAGGCTGCGCTGGGGGCGGCCCAGGGCGGCAGGATGCCGCGCGGTACGGCGGGCGTGATGAAGGAGCTGGAGGACAAGCAGAAGCGGCGCCGTACGCGGACGCAGCGCGACAGCCTCGACCTCGCGCTGACCGACCTGACCGCTTTCTACCGCGACGTCCTCGCCCTCCAGCTGGGCTCCCGTGTCGCCCTCGCCAACACCGACGCCGAGGACGCCCTGGAGCGTCTCGCCCGCGACAGCGCCCCGGAGGCGACCCTTCGCCGCATCGAGGCGATCGCCGCCTGCCGCGACGCCCTCGACCGCAATGTGGCGCCGCTGCTGGCGGTGGAGGCGATGACGATGGCACTCAGAGCGGGCTGAGGTATTCACAGCGGGCTGAGGCACTCGGAGCGGGCTGAAGCGCCGCCGTCACCGCCGTCCCGCCGCCCAAGTGATCAACAAGAAATTGACCATGTAACTCGTACGAGCCGCGATGCGCACACAGGGCATCCAATCCACTGCGCAGAGTTACTCTCGCCTGATGTACACCAGGCGCAGCTCTCCAGTAAGTCCGGACCCGAGCCCGGCCGGGCTCGGCCGCCAACGCAGCGACCGCAGCGACCGCAGCCATCGCGGCGACTGGGGCGACAGGGGTGGCCGGGGCGACCGCTCAAGTCCCCGGCGGACCCGCGCCTTCGGCGCCCTCTTCGCCGCGGCCACGCTGCTCGCCTCCGCCTGCACCTCCGGCGGGTCGACGAACTCGGGACGCCCGGCGGCCGAGGCGGCCCTGGCCGCGCTGCCGCGATCGACGCCGGCCGCGCTCGCTCCGTACTACGGGCAGAGGCTGACCTGGCGCGACTGCGGGGCGCCCGGCTTCCAGTGCGCCACGATGAGGGCACCGCTCGACTACACGAAGCCGGACGACGGGAGCATCCGGCTCGCCGTGGCCCGCAAGAAGGCGACGGGACCGGGCGAGCGGCTCGGCTCGCTGCTCGTGAACCCGGGCGGCCCGGGCGGCTCGGCGATCGGCTACCTCCAGCAGTACGCGGGGATCGGCTACCCGTCCGACGTGCGCGCTCGCTACGACATCGTCGCGGTCGACCCGCGTGGAGTCGCCCGCAGCGAGCCCGTCGAATGCCTCGACGGGCGGGCGATGGACAGGTACACGCAGTCGGACTTCACACCCGACGACGAGAAGGAGACCGAGGAGCTGGTCGGCGCGTACAAGAGGTTCGCGGAGGGGTGCGGGGCGGACTCGCCGGATGTGCTGCGCCATCTCTCCACCGCCGAGGCGGCCCGGGACATGGACATCCTGCGGGCGACGCTGGGGGACCCGAAGCTGACGTACGTGGGGGCGTCGTACGGCACCTTCCTCGGGGCGACGTATGCCGGGCTCTTCCCGAACCGGGTGGGCAGGCTGGTCCTGGACGGTGCGATGGACCCCTCCCTGCCCGCTCGCCGGATGAACCTCGACCAGACGGCGGGCTTCGAGACGGCGTTCCAGGCGTTCGCGCGGGACTGCGTGCGGCAGCGGGAATGCCCGCTGGGCACGAAGGCCGGCGAGGTCGGCAAGAACCTCAAGTCCTTCTTCCGGAAGCTCGACGCGAAGCCCATCCCCACCGGCGATCCGGACGGCCGTCGGCTCGGTGAATCCCTCGCCACCACCGGTGTGATCGCGGCGATGTACGACGAGGGGGCCTGGGGCCACCTGCGTAACGCCCTGTCCGCGGCGATGGAGGAGAACGACGGCGCGGGCCTCCTCGGCCTCTCCGACAGCTACTACGAGCGCGACGCCGACGGCGGCTACAGCAACCTGATGTTCGCCAACGCGGCCGTGAACTGCCTGGATCTCCCGTCGGCCTTCGCCACCCCCGACGAGGTCCGTGCATCCCTCCCCGCCTTCGAGAAGGCGTCCCCCGTCTTCGGCGAAGGCCTCGCCTGGGCCACCCTGAACTGCGCGTACTGGCCGGTGGCCCCGACCGGCGAGCCGCACCGCATCGAGGCGAAGGGGGCGGCCCCGATCGTCGTGGTCGGCACCACCCGCGACCCGGCGACCCCGTACCGCTGGGCCCAGGCACTCTCCCACCAGCTCTCCTCGGCCCGCCTCCTCACCTACGAAGGGGACGGCCACACGGCGTACGGGCGGGGCAGCAAGTGCGTCGACAACACGATCAACGCGTATCTCCTCCGAGGGACGCCGCCCAGTCGGGAGAAGCACTGCTGACGGGCGGTGCGGAGGACGGCCCCGGAGGGTGGGATTCCGGGGCCGGGGCGGAGCCGAGGCGAGGGCTGGAGGGGTCGGCGGAAGGCCTGCGCAGGGTCCGCGCAGGGCCTCCGTAGAGCCCCCGGAGGGCCGGTCAGGCGTTGGTACGGAGCACTCCAGAAACTGTGTAGACTTACCGACGTTGCTGATCGCACCATAGTGCGGACGGCGCGCCGCCTTAGCTCAGATGGCCAGAGCAACGCACTCGTAATGCGTAGGTCTCGGGTTCGAATCCCGAAGGCGGCTCTTTTAAACCCCAGGTCATGCTTCTGACCTGGGGTTTCTTGTTGCTCGTACTGTGTCTTCCGCGCGGGAGTGTGCTCGTTGATCTGCGCAGACGGAATGCGTAGGTCCGGGGTTTGCCGGTGGAGAAGGTCCACGGGGATGGGCGTGTGGACATGCACTGAAGTGCTGTTTCATGGACGGTTGATGCCTGGTCAGTCCCGGTTGCCGATCATGGGGCACAAGGGGAGCGCATTGGCGCGTCGGTAGTGCGGCGGACGGTGTGTATGGCGGCGGGCCGGTGGCGGTTGCTGAGCGTGCAGAGGTTGTCGATGCCGGACAGCGAGAGGCACGGTCGGCCTCTGCGGCGTCGTTGACCCGAGAGACCGGGAAGTGCTGGCGGGCGTTCACCGAGGAGCTGCAGCCCGGGCCCCCGGCCGAGGAGGCGGACGATGTCGAGCGATGACTGTACGTTGGGGCTCTGGGCTCCCGGGTCGGCTACCGGGACATGGAACTGTTCATCGACGGGCTCGGCGACGCCGCCCTTGCCGACCCACCGGCTGCGGATCGCCCATGGCGGGTGGGGCGCCTTCCGGTGCTTCAAGGACGCCTCCGCCCGTGACGAGCGCTCGTGGCGTCCGTTCCACAGGTTCTGCGATGAGCGACAGCATGGTCGGGCCCGCGCCCGGCTGGCCGAGGAGGGCCATTGTCCGCGGGGCCCCGTACCGCAGACGAGGAGTACGCCGCGACCATGCGAGACCTGGGTACTGCCGTCCTGGCCTTCGGCCGCGAAGGTGGCGGCCTGAGCGCGGAGGAAGTGGCGGCCCGCGAGCAGGCGGCCGCTGAACGGATCAACCAACTGGTGGCCGCTTCCCGACCACTGGCAGCGCATGGCAGTTGCGCCTCCTGTGGTGAACCGTGCGGCCCCCTGGTACACACGTTGCGATGCCTGCCACTCCGCTCCCTTCTCCTACTATGACGCCGACTGGCCTGACTGGTAAGAGTGGGTCGGCTCTGGCCGCGTCTGCTTCTCCCACACCGCCGCAAGCGCCAACCGTCAAGGCTGGGGGTCAGTTGGGAAATGTTAATGAGTGTGAGATCAAGCGGCTTCCCACTTATCCGAAGTTCCGCGCCGAGGCGATCGCGGCGGGAGTCCGGTCAGCTCCGAGTTCCCGTCTGTGGGAGTCCATGACTGCCATGGGGAGGTTGCGTGACCTGGATGGTGACGACACGTGGCGGTTGGTCATCCTCGACTGCATCGTTCCCCGTTTCCGTTCACTGTCCACGAGGATCTCCCGTGATTTCCGAGTCGAGCGCGAAGAAATCCGGTCGGCCATGGTGGCAACGGCATTGGAGGTATGGGCAGACACGAAACGCCGGTCTCCGGTCGGGGACGGTCAGTCAGGCAGTGAAGACCTCGGGGCTGCCCCGATCCCTGATTTCCAACCCGAACCTCTACTACTATGCATCAGACCTCTACCCCTCGTTCATCGGGCTCCGAGAAGCCGCAGGCGTGATGGGGATCGCCGAATCTGCCGCACACCGACTCATCAGGGCAGGGCAGTTCCCTTTCCCTGCAGCGAGGGCGGGACGAAGCTACAAGGTCTCCGTCAGGGCCCTCATGCACTTCAAAGATATTCCGGACGCCATCGTCCATGTCGACGACATTGAGAACGGCGCCCTGCACGCGAGCGGCGGTGTACGGTGAGCCATGATGCCGTCAGCCGAATGCTTTGCCCTTCCTGATCTGCGGAGAGCCTAGGAATCCAAGCCTCCAGCATCGGTCGAGGGGCGCGAGGTCATCGGTGCTCAAGATCACGAGGGAAACCGCTTGGCGAGCGTCGCGCTCGACCTGCCTCACGGCCTGGTTGAGCGCCGTCCTCGGCTCCCTGCTGACCACCGCCGCGGTAGCGCTCTTCCTGCCACGACAGCAACCACAGCCCACGCCCGCTGCGCCGTAGCACCCGTCCGGGCAGCGCTCCACCACGTGAGCCGGAGCCCCCAAGCTGCCCCGGTCAGGATTCCCCCGCTTGGCCGGGTCTGTTCTTGCCCGCAGGGTCATCCCGCCTCGCACCGTGTCAGATCTTGATGACGTGGACCTCCGGGCCGCACAGAACGTGGAGGTCCTCGGGGTCGGACGTCAGGACGGTCACGGGGGTGGGTGAGGCGAGTGCGGTGGCGGCGACGATGGCGTCGAGGGCGTATTTGTGGCCGTGTAGGCCGGCTGCGGCGAGGAGTTTGCTGGCGTGGCGGGCGATGGCTTCGGTGGGCGGGATGATGTTCACGCGGGAGACGGCGTAGTCGAAGCGGGCTTGGTTGGTTTTGGGGTCGCGGGCTTCGACGAGGGTGACGGAGCTGGTGATGACGCGGATGTCCTCGGCCTCGGCGGCAGCCAGCCATTCGGTGAGCTCGGGGGTGCGTCGTACGAGTTTGGAAAGGCCTTCGCAGTCCAGGACGAGGGTGCCGCTCATCCCGCGTCAGCCGAGCCGGCTGCGTCGCTGCGCAGGAGCGCCCGCTTGGCCCCGACCGCTGCCTGATCCACCGGCCCGTGCTCGGTCTCCGCGTCTTCGATGAGTTCGCGCAGCCGGTCGCGTTCCAGTTGGCGCTGGATGAGGGCTTCGACGTAGGCGGACATGCCGCGCTTGCCGGTGCGTGCCTTGAGGGCGGCGATGGTGCCTTCGTGGAGGGAGACGGAGACCGGGCGGACGGGCCCTTCGCCAGGGGCGGGGTCGGAGGTGGTGGCCATGGAGCCATATTAACAAAACTCTTGTTATTAGGTGGGGTGATCCTGCGGCGTTGCGGCTTGACCGGAGGCACGTGGCGGATTGCCTCGCGGGGTACAGATCCTCTGTGATCACCAAGCGCGACGATGCGACCTGTGGGCTGACGCGCGAGGAACTGCTTGCACTGCCCGCGGCCGTGGACCTGGAGACGGCGAACCGCGCGCTGTCCCTCAGCCGCACCACCGGGTACCACCTAGCCAAGCGCGGCCGGTACCCGTGCACGGGTCCTGCGTCTGGGCAACGCCTACCGGGTCGTCACCGCCGACTTGTTCAAACTTCTCCACATCGACGTACCCGAGCGCACAGGCATCGGAGAGGAGGCGGCTGCGACAGTCGAGGCGGAAGTGGGCGCCTTCTCGTTGAGCTGGACCCCAAGGTCATGGTCACGGCCCCATGGCCGTGACCTTGGGGTCGGTGATGCCGGCTTGGAGGCGTCCGGTCGCGGTGCCGCCGGGGATGTGTCGAGGTCCAACTTCGGACCCGGCCGTCGGGCCGGCTCGGACGCCAGTACGTTTCCGGCCCCGTCGGCTGTCTGGAGTGCCAGGCCTCCGTTCTGACCCGCTGTCGGCTGGACGATCAGCCGGATGTCGGCGGTCGGCCTGCGCGGATGTCGATGTCACCGGGTGTCCCGTACAGGCTGACGCCGATACTGGAGTCCGGGCCGGTCACGCAGGCGCCGGGCCGGTCGAGGGTCCCGGAGCCGCCCTAGCCGCCCTTCTCGGACACGTTGCTCACGGCGGGCAGCCCGCTCTTGCGCAACGTGCGAGGTCGTCCCGCGCCTCAGGACTCCAGGGCCGCAACCGCCCTCTCCCGAGACCAGCCGAAGGCGCGGCACAGAGCAGCGGGCTTCGCCTCGACCATCGTGTCCACGAAACGGGCCGCCGCTCGCACATCGCGCTCGGCGCGGCTGCCGTGCGACGGCACGGAAAAGACCCGAGCGGTCAGCTCGATGACGCAGCTTGCCCAGCCGGGGCCCTCCTCGACACCGTAGTTGGTGATCAGCAGGCGACGGCCCAACTCGGTCAGCACCTGGTCGAACCTCTTGCCCGTCACTCCGACGGCATCGCGCAGCGCGCGGGTTGCCATCGGTCCCTCGTCCAGGAGGAGGTTCGCCAGTCGGCCGGCTTCCGCGGAGAGGCCGGTGGCCGAGAGAACGTCGTCCTCCTTGCCATCGAACTCGTAGAGGTCCGCGAGCAGTTGGCTGGAGAGAAGGGTCTGCTTGCCGGACAGGTAGCGGCCCAGCCAGGCGCGACCCTGGACGGGGATCGTGTCCTTCCAGGTCCACATCGCCTCCAGATCGTCTCCCCATCCGGAGGGGAGGCGGGGAAGGGATTCGTCGCGTGAGGCCTCGCGGAGCGACGGGTAGCGAGCGGCAGCTCCGCCGAAGAGCAGCGAGATGCCGACATCCTCGATGTATTCCCCCGCCTCCTCCAGGGAACGCAGCGGGGGACCGCCCTGCCACCAGCGTTCCCGGCGTGCCTCGGCGAGGGTGCCGCCTGCCACTCGTGATTCCCCCTTATGCGGTACATACCGGTCTTCGCGGGCCCGCCTGCGTCCACGATTTGGACACTTTCGGCTTCAACCTACGCGCCACACCGAGGCGAAACAAGCCTTGCTTGTTGGCTCGGAGTTGATGAATGATCGGGCCGCCGCGGTCCACAGGACCCGACAACTGGGGGATTTCATGGGGAAGTTACTGATGGTTGGGTGCGGCTGGATGGGCCGCCCCTATCTGGGTCGGGCCCATGCGCGTGGCCTGGACGTGTCGGTTCTGGACACCTCCGCCGCACTGGGGTGGGAGGAGACCAAGGCCGCTCTGGGCCCGGGCGACCGGGGGTACTCGGTGACGGCCACGGACGACGAGGGCTGGCTGGCCGCGGCCACCGCCGCCCTGGCCGATGGGCCGGTGGCCGGCGTGCTGGGCTTCTCGGAGCCGCACATCGTCGCGGCCGCGATGCTGGCCGAGGAGTTGGGTCTGCCGGGACCCGGGGTGCGGGCCGCGGTCATTTCCCGCAACAAGCTGATGCAGCGCGAGGTGTTCGGTCGGGCCGGCCTCAACCAGCCCGAGTACATGCACGCTCGGGACGTTCGGGCGGCCGAGTCGTTCGCGGTCGGCCGCTACCCGGTGGTGCTGAAACCTTTGTCCAGCATGGGCAGTCTGGGCGTGCGGATCGCCGCCGATCAGCACGAACTGCGAGCCTGGGTCAACGAGCAGCCCGCAGGGGCCTCGTTCCTGGTCGAGGAGTACCTCGACGGTCCGGAGTTCAGCGTCGAGGCCCTGATCGTCGACGGCGCACCCGTCTTCGAGAGCGTCACCGCGAAGACCACCACTGTGGCGCCCTACCGGGTCGAGCTGGCCCACCACGTACCCGCGGGACTCGACGCGGGGGACCGGCAGGCGATCTCGACACTGCTGCGACAGGTGATCGGGGCGCTGGGCATGCGTACCGGCGTCGTTCACTTCGAGCTCATCCTGTGCTCCGGCAGCCCGCACATCGTGGAGATCGCCACCCGCACGCCCGGCGACTACCTGATGGACGTCATCCAGGCCGCCACCGACGTAGACCTCTACGACGCCGCGGTCGCGGCGGCCTGCGGCCTCCCGCTCAACCTGCCGCTCGGCGCAACTGGGATCCCGCCGAGGGTGGCCTCGGTCTGGTTCCCGACGCCTCCGGCCGGCACGGTGAGCGCCGTCGAGGGCGTGGAGCGGGTGGAGAAGCTCCCTGGCGTGGTGAAGATCGAGATCGATGTGGCGCCCGGCGACGAGGTCCACGAGCTGCGATCCTCGATGGACCGGGTCGGCATGGTGGTCTACCAGGCCCCCGACCGGCAGGAACTCGATGCGGTGCTGGCCCGCGTGCGTGACGAGCTGCGCATCGCGGTGACGGCGTGAGCCGGTCCCCGGCTCACGGGGGAAGTGTCGTCCTGGTGGACCCGGCCATGACCGGGCACCCGTTCAAGGACGCCTGCCACCGTCGGGCTCTGCCGACCATCTCGCTGTACACCCTGGACGAGACGCTGCTCGCGTCCTACGACCCCGACTACCAGCGTGACGACGAGCAGGTCGTGCACGCTGCCGACGCGGGTGAGGCCGCCGGTCGGCTGGCGGGGCCGATCCGCGCGGTTGTCCCGACCACCGAGCCTTCGGTGGAGATCGGGGACCGGCTGAGCGAGCTGCTCGGGGTGCCGGGGAATCCGGCGGTCACCGCGTCGGCCCGGCGCTCCAAGGCGGCGATGCGATTACACGCCCTGGAATCGGGCATCCGTGTTCCGGCCTTCGAGGTCGTCTCCCGTGACCAGGTCGCCGCGGCGGCGGCGCGGATCGGCTCACCGGCCATCGCCAAGCCGCAGCGTGGTGCAGGCTCGCACGGGGTGACCGTTCTCCCGGATCCGGCAGACGTGGGGGACCTTCCGGCCCACGACCTGTTCGGCGGCGAGAACGAGGAATGGCTGGTCGAGGAGTACGTGCGCGGCCGGGAGATTGCCGTCAACTGCTTCAGCCAGGACGGCCGCCACCGGGTGCTGGACATGTGGGAGTACCGGCAGCCCGGCAGCGGCGACTACGACCAGCCGTACTGGGACCTGGTACAGCTCCGTCCGGACGATCCGGACTGGCCGGCCGCGGAACGCTTCGTCCTGGAGGCGCTGGACGCCTACCAGGTGAGGCTGGGGCCCAGCCATACCGAGATCAAGACGGATGCCGCCGGACCCTGCCTGGTGGAGCTGGCCAGCCGCCTTCCCGGCGCGCACATGACCGACCACTGGCGCCTGCACAGCACCATCCGTCCCTACGACGACACTCTCGCCGCGTACCTGGGCGAGGACACGGGGCTGCTCTCCCGCGACCTCGGATTCGACGCGGCGCTGGGCATCTGCTGCCTGCGCAACGACGACCGGCCCGGAGTGCTCACGGAGTTGGCCGGCCTGGACGAAGTCCGGCTGACCGCCGGGGTTGACGCCGTCTATCCCTGCGTCGCTCCCGGCGACTTCGTGCCTCTCACCCGCGATCTGGGATCCCTCATCGCTTTCGTGCTCGTCCACGGCCGGGACGCGGCCGAGGTCGACGCCCTGCTGCGCACTGTCCGTCAAAGCGTGCGATTGGAACTCAAATGATCAACCTCATGCCCGGCAAGACCCTGATGAAGTTCGACCGTCAGCTCCCCTTCTACAACTGGCTCTACCCGATGAAGGGCCAGGAGCTGGACACGGTCACGCACGACGAATTCCACTCCGGGATGCGAACGGAGGGGGTGCGGTCTCGCGCGCTCTACTTCCACATACCGTTCTGCGACACGATATGTACCTTCTGTACCCTCAACCGGGGCCTGGGGAGCACCGGGGACGAGCAGATCGAG
Source organism: Streptomyces shaanxiensis (assembly GCF_039537145.1). Classification (NCBI taxonomy): domain Bacteria; kingdom Bacillati; phylum Actinomycetota; class Actinomycetes; order Kitasatosporales; family Streptomycetaceae; genus Streptomyces; species Streptomyces shaanxiensis. Next base: position 74,577 of record NZ_BAAAZY010000011.1, on the reverse strand, counting down.
ACGTACGTTCAGGCCCTGCTCAAGGAGATCGCGCTCAAGGGCCGTTACGCCGAGGCCACTTCGATACCGATCCGGGCGATCTTCTTCGGTGGCGGCACTCCGACCACGCTGACCGCCGGCCAGATCACCCGTATCGGCCAGGCCGTGCGTGACCACTTCGACCTCTCGCAGCTCCAGGAGTTCACGTTCGAGGCAGAGGTCAAGAGCGTGACCGAGGAGAAGTGCGCGGCGATGCGGGACATCGGCGTGGACAAGGTCCGGTTCGGCCTGCAGAGCTTCGACCCGCTGTATCGCGAGCTGTTCAACATCACCGCGACGATCGAGCAGGAGTACGCCGCGGTCGAGCTCTTCAAGCGGTACTTCGAGCACACGAGCTTCGACATGATCTACGGGATGCACGGACAGACGTTCGAGCAGTTCTCTCGTGACATCGAATACGCCACGAGTCTGGGCACCCCGACGATGGAGCTGTATCCCATCAGCAACGTCGTCACCCAGGCGCCGCTCCACCGCTCGTATGAAGCGCGCGGCCTCAAGCCGCTGAGCTTCATCGACAAGATGGCCATGACCATCTACCTGAATCAGTACATGCGTGCCTCGGGGTTCCAGCAGCACAACGGACATGGCTATGTCCGCCTGCCGCAGGGGCAACGGCCGACGACGCCCTTCATCTCCCGCGACTACCTCAACCTGTACAACACCCACACCTGGTCGTATCACGACGACGAACTGATCGGTCTGGGCAACAGCGCCATCTCGCAGGTCGCCAACTACACCGTGATGAATGACGAGAACCGCGTCACGTACGTCAAGAACCTGCTGGAGAACGACGATGTGAAGATCAACATCACCGTAGGCGACGGCATCCCCTACGAGCGGGGAGTCATCCTGCATCTGCCCTACTTCGGCTGGCTCGACAAGAGCCGCATCGCCTGGGAGCACATCCCCGGCGAACTCACCGACAAGCTCGCCCTGTTGGTCTCCGAGGGAATGCTGGAGGAGGACGAGAAGGAGTTCCGGATCACCGAACTGGGCTGGGTCTGGTACGCCAACATGATGTACTACCTTTCGCCGGCCTCGGACCAGAAGGTGCTCGACGAGTTCACCGCTCTGAAGCGCAGGACCAAGGGCCTCACCGACGGCGACGACCGCATGCTTCCCCTGCTCCCGATGGCGTCGGCCCGGTGAACGAGCCCGCCGGAGGGAAAACTCCCCCACTGTGGCGGCTCGACGGTCTGCAGGCGCTGCTCGCGGCCGGCTCGCTGCTCAACGCCATCGCGTTCTTCGCGGCCATGCCCTTCGCGTCGATCTATCTGGCCTCCCACACCTCGCTGTCCGAGGTGGCCATCGGGGCCGTCGTCGGATCGATCGCTCTCATCGCCTCGGTCGGCGGCGTGGTGGGCGGGATGCTCGTCGACCGCTTCGGCACCGTGCCCATGATGGTCCTGGGGCTCTCCGCGTACGTGGGCATCTACGTGGGACTCACCGTGGTGGACGGGGCGCCCGCGATCGTCTCCCTGCTCCTGGGGCTGGGCGTGGCCCGCCTCTTCGTCGAGCCGGGCGGCAAGAAGCTGATGTCGCTCGCGGCCGACGAGGACGGCCGTATCTTCCGCGTGCGCTACATGGTGCTGTGCTTCGGCGGCATCGTAGGTCCGGCGATCGGCGGAGTCCTCTACAGCATCAGCGCCGTCGCGTTCTTCGCCGTTCCGGCCCTGTTCTACACGGGCTACCTGCTGCTGATCCTGGCCCGCCGCAAGCGGCTCGCGGCGCTGGAGGGCGGCGCCGAGGACGCAGGCCCGCGCTTCCCGCTCCGTGCCGCTCTGCGCGACCGGCTGCTGCTCGCCGCGACGGCCGCCGGGCTGGTCATCTTCTTCGTGTTCTCCCAGTTCGAGTCGATGATTCCGCTGTACATCGCGGGCGAGTGGGGCGAGGATGCCGTGCGCTACTTCGCAGGCCTCTTCATCGCCAACGCCGTCCTGGCGTTGCTGCTCCAGATGCCCATCGTGTGGCTGTCCCGGAAGGTGCGGCCGAACCTCATGGTCGTCATCGGCTGCGTCGGATTCGCGCTGTCGTTCGCGTGCTTCGCCGCAGCCGCTACCGAGGGCCTGTTCATGCTCTACCTGGGCATCGTCTTCTGGACCGTCGGTGAGGGCGTGCTGTTGCCGCTGCCCGACATCGCCGTCCACGAGATCGCGAGCGACGACCGCAAGGGCACCTACTTCGGCGTCGCCGAAATCCGCTACCTCGGGTTCTTCGCCGGCCCCTTCGTCGGCGGACTCCTGCTGGGCAGCGACGCCGTCTACTTCGTGGTGATGGCCCTGTCGATATTCGTGTGCGCGCCGCTGCTGATGTCCAGACGCAAGACCGCGGCGAGCAACGGACGAACGGAGGTGACCGTCGGTGCGGACGCATGACGACGGCCTGATCCTGCTGGCGCACCGGATTCCAGCCCAGGTCACGCCTGTGAGTGAGTGGCTGGCCGAGGTGGCGGACCGGGTCGTGCTCATCACCAGCGAGGAGGCCGGGCCGGGATACGCCGGCCAGTTCGGCGAGGTGATACCGGTCGCCGACTACTCCGGTTCCGATACCGTGATCGCCCATGTCGATCGGCTGTGCGCCGAGCGCACGGTGTCCGCCGTCGTCCACGGGACCGAGGACGACATCCTGCGGCTCGCCCGGGCACGCGACCGGCACGGGATCGCCGGACTCTCCGGTGCGGACGCGCTGGTCTTCCGGGACAAGCACGCCATGAAGGCCGCCGTGGCCGCGGCCGTGCCGACGCCCCGGTTCCTCGCCCCCGCCGGGCGCGCCGACGCCGAGGAGTTCGCAGAGCGGGTCGGCTGGCCAGTGGTCGTCAAGCCGCGGCTGGGCTACGGATCGCGTGGCGTTGCCGTGGTCCACGACGTCGGCGAGCTGACGGCCCAGCTGGCCGGCCATGATCCGGACGATGTCCTGATCGAGGCCTACCTGCCGGGTGCCGTCCACCATGTCGACGGCTTCATGCGGGAGGGCGAGGTGCTCTTCGCTCTTCCCTCACGCTATGTCAACTCGTGTCTGTCCTTCGCGGACGGAGAGAGCCTGGGCAGCGCCCAGCTCGACGAGCACGACCCGCTCGCAGAGCGCCTCGTCGCCTTCGCCGAGAGAGCCGTCGCCGCTCTGCCCCCGACCGGGTTCACCCCCTTCCACCTCGAGGTGTTCCTCCATGAAGACACGCAGGAGCTGTACTTCTGCGAGATCGGGGCGCGCCTGGGCGGCGGGCACGTGTACGAGACGCTCACCCTCAGCACCGGAGTCAACCCTGTTGAGCTCTGGTTCCGGGACCAGGCCGGAGTGAGCTGCGGCGAACTCCCCGTCTCCCGTGGTACCGAGTGCTATGGCTGGCTCCTCGTGCCCCCACGACGTGGCACTTTGGAGGAGATCACGGACATTCCCCTGCCGGATTCGGTGGTTCAGTGCCACCTGCCCGACGAGGTCCCCGCCGCCCACACTGCGGCCACGGCGTCGACGGACGCGGTCGTGTCGTTCGTCGTACGCGGCACCGACAACGCGGCGGTGGAAGCCGCTCTGCATGCGTGTGCGCGATGGGCCTCGGATGCTCTGAGGTGGTCGGTATGAGTGTGTTCGCCTTCTCCGGGACTCATGTGCTGTGCGACATCGTGGGCATCGCCGCCGAGCGGATCAACGACAACGAGCTGATTCTCGAGGCCATCAAGAAGGGCATCGAGGCCAGTGGGGCAGAACTGTGCGGGATGCAGACCAAGGAGTTCGAGCCCGTCGGCGTCACGGCGGTGTACGTCCTGGCCGAGTCGCACGTGTCGGTGCACACCTATCCCGAGCAGGGGTCGCTGTTCCTGGACGCCTTCACCTGCGGCACGCGCTGCGATCCGCGGCGCATCGTGGACGTGGTCCTCGAAGCGCTCGGGCCGTGCGAGCATCGCACCAGCGTGATGAGTCGCGGGGAACCGGTCCGCGTCCTGGCTTCCGCCGGGTACGCCGCATGATCGGCGAGGAGGTCCGGACGGCTCACGAGGAACTCGTCCGGCGCGGCACGGGTCTGGGGGCGGCCTGTGTGGCCGCCGCCGAGGCCACCGGCCGTCAGCGGGCCGGCTCGGACGCGCATGCGGCCATGGACGACTGGGAGAATCGATTCCTCTCCTTATTCCCCTACACGGAAGTGGTCACGCACTTCCAGGCGGTGGGGCGCACCCAGGCGGATCCGGCCCTGGTCCGGCGTCTTTCCGCGGTTCCCGCAGACCGGCATGACGCTTTCCTGGCGGCTTGGCTCCCGATGACCTGCGACCAGGAGACCGGAGGGTACGTCACCTACGCGGGCCTGCGTCCGCACCTGCTGGCGGCAGAAGCCGATCTCGACGAGGATGCCGATCTCGACGAGGATGCCGATCCCGCCCCGCCGCACGGCGGCGGGCGGGACCGGCTCCGTTCCCGCCTGGACGAACTCACCGTGGCGGTCCTGGGCGACCTCCTGCGCACGGAGGCAGCGACAGCCGGTCTGGGGGCGACGACGCCCGCGGTCCGCACTCGTCTCCGGGCGACGGCGCGACTGCTTGTCCTGTGCGGCGAACTCGCCCCCAGCCACCCGATCGACCCGTCCGTCACCGCCGACGTGGCCGCGGCCTTGGCGCGGACGCAGGAACCTCTGGAGCCGCTGGCCGAGGCATCGGTACGCGCCGCGAAGACCGTTCTGGAGCTGGTGTCCCCCTCGCTGGCGCGGACCGTCGCCCGCTCCTTGCTTCCGGTCACCTGCCTGCACGACGAGATCATGTTCATCCGCTCCATCCAGGTGTTCGAGGCGCTGTACGAGCAGATCGGACTCGCCGTCACCGAATCGCGCGACGCCCTCCTCGAAGAGCGGCTCGACGAAGCGGCCGACGCCCTGGCCGCGGTCACCGACCGGATGACCGTGCTCCCGGCACTCTTCCGGCTCCTGGGCACCATGCCGGTCGAGGTGTTCGCGGTGATCCGCGGGTACACCAGCGGCCGCAGCGCGGTCCAGTCCCGCTCCTACCGGCGTATCGAAGCCGCGTGCGCGCCCCACCCGCCGTCCGGTGTCGCGGACTCCCTGTGGACGGGACCGACCCTCCAGGAGGTCTGGACCGACGTCCGCACCCGCCCCGGCGCGGACCGGCTCACCGAGCAACTGAGGCGTCTGGACAGCTCGTGGCGCGGGATGAAGCGCAGCCACTGGGGCATCACGCTGCGCATCATCGGCGAGGTCCCCGGCACCGGCGGCACCGCCGGGGCCTCCTACTTGAAGACCACCTCCGAGACACCGCTGTTCCCGGCGTTGACGGGGAAGGGAGAACGTTGACAACGGACGAGGCAACCGCGGCCCGGCACAACGAGCTGGTCCGCCGCAAGATCATGGGATACCTGGTGTCGCGGTCCGTCTCCGCCGTCTGTGAAATCGGCGTCCCCGACCGCCTCGCGGACGGACCGATGCCGGTGGCCGAACTCGCACAGGCGGTGGGGGCGCATCCCGGAGCACTCGGTCGGTTCCTCCGGGTACTCGCCGGAGAGGACCTGTTCGACGAGGTGGCGCCGGACGTCTTCGGTCTCACCCCGCTCGGCACCCTGCTGTGCGCAGACACCCCGGGCTCGCTTCGCCAGTTGGTGGAACTGATGGGCGGCGAGGCCTACCGGGTCTGGGAGGCCGCGGACCACTCGCTGCGCACCGGGGACGCCGCGTTCCCCCATGTCTTCGGGCAGCCCTACTTCGAGTGGCTCACCGAACACCCCGACGCCGCCAAGCGCTTCGACGAGGGGCAGGCCGGACTCGTCGAGCTGCGGCTGCTGCCGCTGCTGGGCCTCGACTGGTCGGGCGTCGGTACCGTCGTGGACATCGGCGGGGGAACCGGCGCTCTGCTGAGCCGGCTGCTGACCCGCAACGTCCATCTTCGCGGGACGGTGTTCGACCTGCCGCATGTGGTGGCCGCCGCGGCCCCGGTGCTGGCCGACGCCGAAGTCGCCGACCGGGCGACCGTCGCCGAGGGCGACTTCTTCGAGCGGATCCCGCAGGGCGCCGACGTCTATGTCCTGTCGCAGATCCTGCACGACTGGGCGGACCGTGATGCCGTGCGCATCCTGCAGAGGTGCCGCGAGGCCATGGACGCCGACTCCCGCCTGCTGATCGTCGAGCATGTGCTCCCGGAGAACGTCGGGGCCGGCGCCGCGGGGTTGCTCGATCTGCACATGCTGGTGCTGCTCGGCGGCCAGGAGCGGACTCGGCCCCAGTGGGAGAGCCTGCTGGCCCGGGCCGGATTCCGCCTCGCGTCCGTCACCGAGGGACCGCGGTCCTCGGTACTGGAAGCCCGGGCATGACGTGACGGACATCGTTCTCACGGGCGGCCGGGTGATGGGTCATGAGTACGCGGACACCATCGTCCTGCGCGGGGACCGCGTACTCGCGACCGGCTCTGCGCCGGACCTGCTCACCATGGTGGGCGAGGACGCCCAAGTGGTGCGCACCGAGGGCCGGTTGGTCATGCCCGGCTTCCAGGATGCCCATGTGCATCCGATGGCGGCCGGACTGCTTGAGTCCTGGTGCGATCTGAGCGACGCCGCCGACCTCGGCGATGCGCTGATGCGCGTGGGTGCGTACGCCCGGCGGCACCCGGATCTGCCGTGGATCGTGGGGGGCGGCCTCACCTCGGCGTTCCTGCCCCATGGCACACCGGTTGCCGAACTGCTCGACGCGGTTGTGCCGGACCGGCCCGTCCATCTCCTGGGCTCGGACCTGCACGACGCGTGCGTGAACAGCGCGGCACTGGCTCGGGCCGGTGTCGGCGCGCACACGCCGGACCCGCCGTTCGGCACCATCGGCAGGGACCTCGGCGGTCGGCCGACGGGTCAGCTGCACGAGGCGGCGGCCGACCTGGTGGGGCGGCACGTCCCTCCGCCGGACCGGGCGGCACAGGAGAACGCGCTGCTCACGACCCAGCGTCTGCTGCACCGGAACGGCATCACCGCATGGCAGGACGCTCTGGTCGGCCCCTACCTGGGCCTGCCCGACCCGCTCCCCGCCTACCTTGAGCTGGCCCGCCGGGGCGAGGTGAGCGGCTTCGTGTCGCTGGCCCTGTGGTGGGACCCGTGCCGCGGGCCGGAACAGATCGAGGACCTGCGTGAGCGACGTGCACAGGCCCGCGCCGTGGGGCTTCCCGCCGACCACGTGAAGATCATGCAGGACGGCATCTGCGAGAACGGCTGGGCGGCCCTGCTCTCGCCGTATCTCGACAGGTCTGTCACCCCGCCTGGCCGGCTGAGTGCCACGGACCTGTGCGAGGCCGTGACCGTGCTGGTCCGGGCTGGGTTCTCCGTGCACTTCCACGCCGTGGGAGACAGGGCGGTGCGCGAGTGCCTCGACGCCGTCGAGGCGGCCGGCCCCTCTTCAGGACAGCGGCACCACATCGCCCATGTGCAACTCGTCGCCGACGCCGACCTGCCCAGGTTCGCCGCACTCGACGTGACGGCGAACGTGCAGCCGCTGTGGGCGGCGGAGATCCCGCACATGCGGAAGACCTACGAGCCGATGCTCGGCCCGCGCCGCGTGGACCGGCAGTACCCCTTCGCCGGTCTGACTCGGGCCGGCGCCCGGCTGGCGGCCGGCAGCGACTGGCCCGTCAGTAGCCCGAACCCGCTCTGGGGCGCCTACGTCGCGGCCACCCGGCTGCCGGCTCTGGCCAGCGCCCCCTGGATGGGACCGGACTACCGGCCGGCCCCGTTCAACCCGCAGGAACGAATCGGCGTACCGGAGATCCTCCGGGCGTACACGGCCGGCTCGGGCCACCTGCACCGGCGTCCGGCCACCCTGGAGCCGGGCTCCCCTGCCGACGTCGTGGTCCTCGACGTCGATGTGTTGCGGGAGGGACCGGACGCCCTGTGCGAGGCACAGGTGGACCTCACGATCGTCGGTGGCCGACCGGTCCACGACCGGCTGGCGGGGCAGGTCCCCCGGGCGTGCGGGGCCGCCTGACAGTCGAACAGCACGAAGAAATCCATCACTTGACCGCGATGAGTTCCGTCCTGCCGGGCGCCGCTCGCTCCGAGCGCTGCTCTGCGGGTCGTACATCTGGAGAGGAAAGCAGCCATGGCGACGACCCAGTTGAGTGTTGTGCAGTCCCCCACGACCGGCGCCAGTACCCGGGTCGAGGGGTGGGAATGCGGGCAGGTCACCCCTGAAATCGTCTGGAAGGGAGTGGTCGGCGCCGTGCGCGCTGTCATAGCGGGCGACGACCAGCGCGAGCTGATAAAGATCACCGTGGGCGGCGACGTGCTCTCCGACCATGCCGTGATGCCGGCTCCGGACGGCAGCGAGTCGCCGGACGAGTGGTTGACCAGGATGCAGCAGAAGTTCGGCGCGGAAACCCCGATTCTGCTCTACGCCCGTGAACTTCCCTCGCACGAGAGGAGTCTGTTCGACCTGCTGGTTTCCGCCCTCGGCCGCCCGGTTTTCGAGGAGCACGGGCTGGTCCGCGGAAACATAGACATCGAGGTGTTTCTGGGCGAGTACCGTGCCACCCCCGGCGGCATTCACCGCGAGCAGTGCGGCAACAGCCACTTCGTGCTCCAGGGACGCAAGTACATGCATTTCTGGCACGGCGAGGACTGGATCCCCAAGACCGCCGGCTGGCGGGCGGCGGAAGGCGACAACGCCATCGACCCGGAGGAGTACCTGCCCTCCCTGCAGGTGCCCGAGGTGGTCGACCGCGGCACCTCGCTGATCGCTTCGGCCGGTGAGTTCTTCACCTGGGACCCGGGCACCTGGCATGTGGCCGAGACGGTCGGTCCGGCCTTCGCCGTCAACATCGCCCGCTACACCAGGTCTTTCGTTCCCGGGGAGGGGACCTATCCCTTCGCTGCGGAGCCCGACGGCCGGGTGAGCATCGAGTGGCTCGAGGGGTACCGCGACTTCCTCGGTGGCGGGGCCGACCTGGCCTCGGCCCTGGCCAGTGCCTCCGCCTACGGGCTTGTCGGGGCGGATCCGGAGCACAAGGAGACCGCCGATCTGCGCCGGGTGGCGGTCTCCAGCCATGCGCGCCGCCTATGGCACAAGTCGGGGGGATCCGTACACGTGGCCGCCCACGGGAGGAGCGGCGTCTTCTCCGCCTCCGTACTGCCCTGGCTGGTCGGTCTCGCCGACCTGCAGTACGGAGAGGAGTGCGAAGTGCCCGTCGACCCGGACACTCGGGCTCTCGCCCGGTTCCTGGTGGAGAACAACTCCTTGCGAGCCGTCCAGGGCTTGGCATGAGGCCGGGCTCCGGCCAGGGGAATGTCGGGCGGCTCCGATCAGACCTTCACGCAGCTGCGGCCGTTCAGCTCGAAGCCGCACGCCGGTGAGTTCGTGTCCTGCCGGGACGCGAGGAAGCCGAAGGTACTTGTAAAGGATCTACAGCGACTTTCGCTCGATCGCTCATGGTCACGTAATGCGTAGGTCTCGGGTACGAATCCCGAAGGCGGCTCCGTCAAACCCCAGGTCAGATAGTCGCTGACCTGGGGTTTTCTTGTGTCATGAGGTTGTTCCCTCCAGGGTCGGCGGGAGAAGGACTCGCCAATTGCTCCTCTCCCCAAGGGCGTTGACCCTTCCCACCCGTACCAGCAGAATGAGCGCGCATCCGTGAGAGCGCTCTCAAGACCGAGGGAGACCCCATGACCGGCACAACCGACAGGCACGGCCAGGTGCCCACCCGTCGCACGCTCATCGGTGCCGGTCTCGGGCTCGGAGTCGGGCTCGGTGCCGCGGTCTTCACGGCGGCCGGATCCGGTGTTGCTCACGCCGCTGTGGACGGCGGCCGCGCCACCCCCGCGCCCCACCGCGCCCAAGCCTTCCTGGCCGCCGCCATGGACGCCTACCCCGACCACGGCACCGTCCGCCTCGCCCAGAGCTACAGCGACCAGGCCGGGCTCTTCAGTACCGCCTTCACCTACGACAACGCACTCGCGGTCCTCGCTCACCTCGCCGCCCGTACCGAGGACGGGCGGGAGCGGGCCGTCGTGCTCGGGGACGCGCTGCTGTACGCGCAGCAGCACGACCCGGTTCATGCCGACGGGCGGCTTCGGCAGGCCTACAACGTCGGGCCGTACACGTTCTACGACGGCTCGCTGCAGCCGGACGGGTTCGTGCGGGCGGACGGGAGCGTCAATGTCGGGACGCAGTTCGGGTTCACGGGTACGGCTGTGGGGGACATGGCGTGGGCCGGGATCGCGCTGAGTGCGCTGGCCCGGCGGACGGGGGAGCGGCGGTTCCTCGACGGTGCCGTGCGGATCGGGGAGTGGATCGAGCGGAACGGGCGGACGGACGAGCCTCTCGGCGGATACAAGTTCGGCGTCAACGGGGCCAACGAGAAGCTGCCCTTCACCTCCACCGAGCACAACACCGACCTTGTCTGTCTGTTCGGGCGGCTTGCCCGGCTCACGAAGGACGGCGTGTGGCTGGAACGGCGTGACCGTGCGCTGGACTTCGTCCGGACGATGTGGGAGGCGGACGGCGGGTTCTTCTATACCGGGACCAATGACGGGGTCGTCATCAACACCTCCCCGGTTCCCGAGGACACCCAGACCTGGACCCACCTCGCCCTCGACTCCCGCGCCCACGCCTCGTCGCTGGACTGGGCCGCGCGTGAGCTGGCGGTTCTCGACCACGCCGAACGGCCCAACAGCACGGTGCCGGCGGGGCAGTCGTACGAAGGTGTCACCTTCAGTTCGGCCAGTCTCCTGGCGAACGAGGACGCCCCGATCGCCGACGGTCAGCCCAGGCCGGACCGCAACGGTGTGTGGTTCGAGGGGACCGCTCATCTCGCGCTCGCGCTGCGGGAGCGGCAGGGGCGGGGGGACGCGGCGCGGGCGCGGCGGCTGGTCGCGTCCATCGAGCGGGCCCAGGATCTGCTCGGGGGCGGACAGAGTGTCGGAGGACGGGCGCTGCCCGCGCGGTCCGGGGTCGTGTCGGCCAGCAGTCCGCTCGACACCGCGTTCGGGTTCGGCTACTACCCGTACCGGCACCTCGGTGCGACCGCCTGGTATGTGATGGCGGCCGCGCGCTTCAACCCGCTGCGGGTCTGAACCGGCACGCAAGCCGCTCAGCAAGGACGTGCTGCTGGGCAAGGCACGGCGCGAGGACGTGCTGCTGCGGCCCGAGCAGTGGTACGAGGGGCGGCGCGTCGAGGTCCGGGACGGGGCGTCGGTCCGGGCGATCCGCTTGAGTGAGCCCGATCAACCCGGCCTGGGACAACCGGCTCCTCGACCATCCGGAGAAGGGCGAGTTGGCGGAGTTCGACACCGGGAGCGTCGAGGGGATGGCCCGGGAGGGCGGCGGCTCCGCCCACGAAGTCCGCGCCTGGATCGCGGCGTTCGCCTCACTCGCGGTGGCCTCGGAGTCCGGGGCGTACGGGATGACGTCCCGTTTCTACGTGAGCAGGACGGCTGTGCGGGCGGCGCTCAACCCCGCACGCTCCCGGCCGTCAGCCCGCCCACGATGAAGCGCTGGAAGAGGGCGAACACACAGACCACCGGGACGCTGACGAGCGTGGCGGTGGCCATCAGGGCACCCCAGGCCGTCCCGTGCTGCCCGACGAAGGAGTTGAGCAGGACGGTGACCGGCTGGACGTCCGGCCCGTCGGCCAGTGTGAGGCCGAACAGGAACTCGCCCCAGCCGATCAGGAACGACAGCCCGGCCGTGGCGACCAGGCTCGGCACCATGACGGGCAGCACGACCCGCAGCAGTACGCCGGGCAGCCCGCAGCCGTCGACCAGCGCCGCCTCCTCCAGCTCCGCGGGCACGGCCCGCAGTACCGGGCGCAGCACGATCACCGCGAAGGGCAGCGTCAGCGTGGTGTCGGCGGCGATCAGGCCGAGGTAGGTGTCGTCGAGACCGGCCCGGCGTTCCAGGATGAACAGCGGTGCCGCCAGCACGATGGCGGGCGGGAGTTGGGCCACCAGCAGGGCGAGCACCATCGCGCCCGAACCGCGCATCCGGACGCGGGCGAGCGCGTAGGCGAGCGGGACGCCGAGGAGCAGCGTCAGCGCCACGACCCCGCTGGAGATCACCAAGCTGTTGAGGAGGGCCCGTGGCAGTCCCTCGTAGTCCAGTGCCGTCCGGTAGTTCTCGCCGGTGAGCGGCGCGGGCACCCACTGCGGGGTCGGCGCGAGGATCCGGCCCGGCTCGGTGAGGCTGGTCTTGGCCATCCAGTACACCGGCAGCAGGAAGGCCGCGGTGATCAGCGCGGCGACCGCGGTGCGCAGCCAGGGGTGGCGGCGGGGGCGGTGGCGGGGAGGTTTCACGTGGAACCTCCCGGCGCTTCCTCGCGGCGCAGTCGTCGTACGTAGAAAAGGCCCGTCAGCAGCGGTACGACGAGCAGGAGGATCCCGGCGGCGGCGCCCTCGCCGAACCGGAAGAACTTGAAGAAGACCTCGTAGACGTAGAGGGAGAGCACGCGGGTGGCGTCGACGGGGCCGCCGCCCGTCATCACGAACACGAGGTCGAACACCTTGAAGGTGTAGATCAGGCCGAGCAGGAGGACGGTCACCGAGACCGGCCGCATGAGGGGGAGCGTGATACGGCGGAAGCGCTGCCAGGCGTTCGCGCCGTCGAGGGCGGCGGCCTCGTGGAGTTCGGGGTCGACGGTGTGCAGGCCGACCAGGAGCAGCAGCATGTTGAAGGGCACGCCGACCCAGATGTTGGCGAGGATCACGCCGGCCAGGGACGTGGACGGGTCGGTGAGCCAGTCGTGGGAGAGCGTGTCCAGGCCGACCGCCTTCAGCAGGGCGTTGTAGGCGCCGGAGTCGGCGTCCAGCAGCCAGCGGAAGAGGGTGCCGCTGACCACGGGCGGCAGCAGCCAGGCCACCAGGAGCAGGGAGCGCAGGAGGCCGTTGAGGGGGAAGGGGCGGGCGAACAGCAGGGCCAGGGCGAAGCCGAGGGCGAACTGGAAGAACAGGGACCCCAGGGTGAACACCAGTGACAGGCGTACGGAGTGCCAGAACGCCGGGTCGTCCACCACCGTCCGGTAGTTGTCGAGGCCGCTGAAGCGTTCGGCCCCGCCGAGCAGGCTGCTCAGCCGCACGTCGTGGACGGAGGTCCAGATGTTGTAGATGAGCGGGTAGGCCAGGAAGAGCGCGAGGAAGGCCAGCCCGGGGAGGCAGAAGAGGTAGCCGGCGCGGCGGCGGCGCGCGGAGGGGGAGAGGGGGTTCGTTCGCTGGTGGATCTCCCAGGCGAGGCCCTGACGACCCCGCGTCACCCGCCCAGCGCCTTGTCGATCTTGCCGGCCGCCGTGCGCGCCGCGGCCGTCGGGGACGCCGAGCCGGTCAGCACGGCCTGTTCCGCCTCCGAGACGGCCTGGGAGGCGTCGGCGTAGCGCTCGCCGTACTGGCGTGGACGGGCCTGGGGGAGCTGGCTGAGGAAGAGCCGCAGCGCCGGGTCGGAGGCCCAGGTGCCCCGGTCGGCCAGGTCCTTGCGGGCGGGCAGATTGCCGAAGGAGACCAGGTACGGCACCAGCACCGACGGACGCTGCGTGTACTCCAGCACCTCCCACGCCTTGTCCACCTTCTCGCTGCTCGCCATCAGCACCCAGTTCTCCCCGCCCAGACAGGTGGCCGCCTCCCTGTCGCGGGGCAGGGCGACGACGGACCAGTCGAAGGCGGCCTTCTTCAGGGTGGGGATCTGCCAGGGGCCGTTGATCTGCATCGCGGCGCGCTGGTTGAGGAACCGGGTGTTGACGTCCTGCTGCGTCCAGCCCACGCACTGCTCGGACAGGGAGCCCTTGGCGATCAGGTCGTCGAGGAAGGACAGGGCGGTGGCGCCGTAGTCGGCGAAGGTGTCCAGGTCGCCGCCCGCCTGCCACAGGAACGGCAGGAACTGGAAGACGCCCTCCTCCGTCCTGATCGCGCTCAGCGCCAGCCCGTAGCGGTCCCCGCTGGTCAGCCGCTCGGCGGCGGAGGCCAGCTCGTCCCAGGTGGTGGGGGGTTCGACGCCCGCGTCCTGGAGCATCCGGGTGTTGCAGTACAGGGCCAGGCAGTTGCTGTTGTTGGGGATGCCGAGGGTCTTGCCGCCGACCTGGCAGCCCTCCCAGGGGCCCTTGTAGTACTGGTCGGCCTGGCCCCACTCCTCGACCCGGCCGGTGAGGTCGGCCAGCAGTTCGCTGCCGCCGAGCGAGTTCATGGCGACGTTGTCGACGATCGCGATGTCGGGCAGGTCGCCGGAGATCGCGCCCAGGGTGATCTGCCGTTCGAGCTCGGCGAACGGGAAGGTCCGCCGCTCGATCCGCACGTCCGGCACCCCGGCCTCGATGTCCTCGATCAGACGGGTCATACCGGGCTGGAAGTTGTCCAGGGTGAAGTAGTCCCACCAGCTGAGGGTCGTCGTGCTCGGCTCGTCGGAGCCGCAGGAGGCCAGGGCACCGCCGAGACCGAGGACAGCGGCTCCCGCGCCGGCGGTACGCAGGAAGCCGCGGCGGTCGAGCGGGTACGGCATGCTCCCCTCCCAGGGGATGTGCGGAAAGAGGCGTCGAAGTCGGCGTATCGGAAATCCACGTCGAAATCGGGGAATTCGGGCTCGGGTTCCGAACCGGGTACCGGACGGCACCGCCCCGTGCTGGAGCGCAGGGTGATCAGGGGTTTCAACAGGACGTGCCGGGGCGTCGAGCCGGGGGAGCGCAGGCGTTCCACCATCAGCTCGACGGCGACCCGGCTCATCTCCTTGGCGGGGATCTCGGCGGCCGTGAGCTGCGGGGTCACCTGCTCGGCCCACGGACTCGCCGCCACCCCGACCACCGAGAAGTCGCGCGGCACGGCGCGGCCGTGCCGGGTCAGCCCGCGGTAGACGCCCTCCAGGGCCGCCTCGTTCATGGTGACCAGCGAGGTGGTGGCCGGGTCCTCCGCCAGGATCCGCGCCACGACCTCCTCGCCCGAGGCGAGGTCCTCCCCGCAGAGGTAGGCACGCGGCTCATGGCCCAGGTCCGCCATGGCGGTGACATAGCCCTCGTGGCCGAGCCGGGCGAAGCCGTAGCCGCTGTTGAACAGCTCCTCCGAGCGGTTGACGAAGGCGATCCGGTGATGGCCCAGGTCGGCGAGGTGCCGTACGCAGCCGCTCGCCAGCCCGGCGAAGTCCAGATCGACCCAGCCCGCCTCGTCGGCACGGTGGTTGCGGCCGATGGCGACGAACGGGAAGCCCTGCTCCACCAGATGCTCGACCCTGCCGTCCTCGCGGCGGATCTCCATCACGATCACGCCGTCCACGCGCCGCCCGCCGCCGTCGCCGCGCCGGTCCCCGCCCACCGCCCGCTGCCCGAGCATCCGCCGGAACGAGGGGTCGTCGCCCGTGTCGGCGGGGGAGAGCAGCACGTCGTAGCCGTACGGCGCCGCGGCCTCGGCGACGCCGCCGACGAAGGCGAGCTGCATGGTCGTGTAGTCCCGGGCCCGTCCGGACGGGGGATAGAGCAGCCCGAGGGTGTGCGTCCGGTGGTCCCCTCCGTCGGCCGGTCCTCCGTCGGCCGGTCCTCGGTCGGTCGGTCCTCCGCCGGCCGGCGGTGTCGTCGGGTCGCCGCCCGGACGCCCGGTCATGGTCAGCCGACCGGGAGGGGCTGTTCGGCCCAGATCGTCTTGCCGGTCGGGGTCTGCCGGGTGCCCCAGCCCTGGGTGAGCTGGGCGACCATGTGCAGCCCGCGGCCGCCCTCGTCGTAGGTGCGGGCACGCCGCAGATGGGGCGCCGTGCTGCTGGCGTCGGACACCTCGCAGATCAGGGTGCGGTCCCGGATCAGGCGCAGCCCGATGGGTACGTCGCCGTACCGGATGGCGTTGGTGACCAGCTCGCTCACGACCAGCTCGGTGACGAACGCCGCCTCCTGCAGACCCCACGCCGCGAGCTGTCGGGAGGCCTGCGCGCGGGCGTCGGCCACGATCGCCGGGTCGGACGGCAGGGCCCAGGCGGCGACCTGGTCGGCGTGCAGGGCCCGGGTGCGGGCGAGGAGAAGGGCCACGTCGTCGGCGGGGCTCTCGGGGAGCAGCTCCTTGAGGATGGAGTCGCAGGTCGTCTCCAGCGACGGCACCGGGGAGGCGAGGGCCTCGCAGAGCCGTTCCAGGCCGAGGCCGACGTCGCGTTCGCGGGAGATCAGGCCGTCGGTGCAGAAGGCCAGCAGGCTGCCCTCGGGCAGCTCCAGCTCGGTCGCCTCGAAGGGCAGCCCGCCGACGCCGAGCACGGGACCGGGCGTGAGATGGACGACGCCGACCGTGCCGTCGGGGAGCAGCAGGGCGGGCGGGACATGGCCGGCACTGGCCAGGGTGCAGATCCGGGAGACCGGGTCGTAGACGGCGTACAGGCAGGTCGCGCCGACCCCGCCGTTGTACGGCAGCTCCCGGACGACGCTGTCGTCGTCCGAGGTGAGGTGGGTGACCAGGTCGTCGAGGTGGGTGAGCAGCTCGTCCGGGGGCAGATCCACGTCGGCGAGGGTGCGGACCGCGGTGCGCAGCCGCCCCATGGTGGCGGAGGCGTGGATGCCGTGCCCCACGACATCGCCGACGACCAGCGCGACCCGGGTGCCCGAGAGAGGCACGACATCGAACCAGTCGCCGCCCACACCGGCGCCCGAGCCGGCGGGCAGATAGCGGTACGCCACCTCCACGGCCGCCTGCTTCGGCAGGTCGCGGGGGAGCAGGCTGCGCTGGAGGGTGAGGGCGTTGGTGCGCTCGCGCGTGTACCGCCGGGCGTTGTCCACACCCACGGCGGCCCGCCCCGCGAGCTCCTCGGCGAGGATCAGATCGTCCTGCTGGAAGGGCGGGGACGCCTTGCCGCGGACGAAGACCGCGACGCCGAGGGTGATGCCGCGGGCGCGCAGCGGGGCGGCCATGACCGAGTGGAGGCCGTGCTCCTGGACTACGGCGGCCCGCGTGTCGTGCTCGGTGACCCAGCGGACGAAGTCGGGGTCGTTCGCGCCGCTGAGCACCGGGCGGCCGCTGGTCAGGGAACGGGCGGGGGGCGAGAACGGCGGATACGTGTCGACCCCGCCCAGGTCGACGGCAGCCTCCGGTACGCCCCCGCCCTCGGTGGCCGACTGATGGGCGACCCGGCGCAGCACCACGGCGGCGTCGACCGGCCCCGGCACCGGCTCCTCCCCGCGCATCACCGAGTCGAGCAGGTCCACGCTGGTGAAGTCGGCGAGCCGCGGGACGGCCAGATCGGCCAGCTCCTGGGCGGTGCGGTTCACGTTGAGGGTGGTGCCGATACGGGTGCCCGCCTCGTTCAGCAGGGCCAGCCGCTGCCGGGCGGCGTACTGCTCGCTGCTGTCGAAGGCGGCGGTGCCGACCCCGGCCACCGTGCCGGAGGCGGGGTCCCGGACGGGCCACAGCTCCACGATCCAGGAGCGCTGCCGACCGGCGCCGGCCGGCGGTGCCGGGGCGAATCCCTCGTACCGCATCGGCATGGCCTCCTCGGCGACCCGCCGCACGCACCGGAGGAACCCTTCGTCGGACCGGGCCTCCCCGAGCGGATCGGCCTCCGCGCCCGCGTTCAGCCGCCACGCGCCCGACGCGGAGCTGTAGGTCGACAGGGCGATCGAGGACTGGGCGAAGGCCCACTCCACCATCCGCCGGTCGCGCTCCGAGTCGGCGGTTCCCGTGGTGGCGGTGACGACGAACGCCTGCGTCGCGCCGGCACTGTCCAGCGAGGGATGGGCGTGCAGGGTCAGCTCGACCCGGCGGCCGTCCCGATGCCTGAGCACCGCCGCACCGCTCCACTCCTGGGAGCCGACGGGGGAGAAGCCGGTCGCCTCCCGGTCCACGAGAAGGTCGGCCGCGGCCCGCCCCACCACCTCGGAGGCCCGGTACCCCAGCAGCCGCCGAGCACCCTCGCTCCACCCCGTGACGACGCCCTCCAGGCCGATGGTGGCTGTCGCGGCATCTGTTGACCACCCGCTGTGACCGAAGCCCTGATCAAAAGTGGCCATTACTGCTCAATTCGCGCTGGTGATGTTACTCACGGTTCCAGCGTGCGCGTCGCGGGAGAATCGGACAAGTCGGATTCCTGTGCATGGAGATGGCTGTCATGAGTGACTCCGGTACACCGCTCGCCAAGAAGATCGGCATCAAGCCGGGCCACCGTCTCCGGCTCCGTCACGCACCCGCCCACTGGGAGGTCCCCGGGCTCCCGGAGGGCTGCGACGTGGCCGAGGGAGGCCCAGGAGGCGCGGACGCCACCATCGCCTTCCACCGGTCCTACGGCGATCTCGTCAAGGAAGCCCCTGCCCTGGTCGACGACCTCGCCGACGACGCCATGCTGTGGATCGCCTGGCCCCGCCGCGCGGCGGGCCACGTCAGCGACATCACCGAGAACTCCCTCCGCGACCTCTTCCTCCCGCTCGGCGTGGTCGACGTGAAGGTGGCGGCGCTGGGGGAGGACTGGTCGGGCCTGAAGTTCGTACGGCGGCGGGAGAACCGGCGTACGTGACCCGCCGACCGTCTGCGAAACGGCGACGTGTGCCTTGTCGTCCGATGCGGTCGCCGGCGTTTCCTGTCGGGGTGTTCGTGTCGGCGGCGAGGCTCAGTACCCGGACTCGGGTTCACTAGTCGCCCCCACCGCCACCACCCCCGCCGTCACCGCCCCCGCTGTCGCCCCCACCGCTGTCCCCGCTGCTGCCGCCGTCCGCACCCCAGCCGTCGCCGCCGCCGGGCTCGTTGTCGTCGCTGCCCCGCCCGAGGTTGCTGAACCAGGCACGGTCCCACCATTCGTCGGCAGCGAGGGGTTCACCCTCGTTCACCGGGCGCCGCTGCGACCGGAACCGTGCCAGGCCCGTGGTGTCCCCCAGCCCGAAGGCGACGGCGAAGACCTGCGCCATGACGGCATCCAGCGGGTCCGGGCTCTCGTACCGCACAGGGGACAGCGGCAGCAGGACCGAGCCCTGCTCGAGCACCGGTCGGCGCGGGGGGCGCGTCAGCAGGGCGACACGCTGTTCGTTGCGCAGCAGCCACGAACTCCCCGCTTTCTCCCGCCGCAGCACCCAGTGCTGCCCGGGCAGCCACACCTCCACAGAACTCTTCGACTTGCGCAGCTTCCTCGTGAGGCTGAGCTCCGCCGTGACGTCGCCGACCGTCAGACGCAGGCCCTTGGACGGTTCGGAGGCGTCGGCTCGGAAGCCGCGGGGCGCGCGGATCCGTACGACGGGAGCGTACGGACCCCATACGTCCACGCGCACCAGGCGCCGGTCCACGGCGACCGTGACCGGCCCGGCGGGCCCCGGCGCGAACCGCCGCGCGATCCACAGCGGTACGCCCTCGGCCCGGGCCCGGGCCCCCAGAGCGGCCACCTGATCCGGCCCGCCGCACCGCCAGACCGCCAACTCCCCCAGCCTGTGGGCGAACTCGGCGGCCCGGCGCACCCTCACCGGTGTGGTGGTGCCGGTGACGCGGGTGACGGGGACGATCCCGGTCCCCTCCGCCACCCGCTGGAGCGGGCGCTCCGCCCCACCGCCCCCGAGCCACCACCCGCGCTGGAACGCCTCGGCCATGGCGCCGAAGTTCAGCTCACTCGACGGTGTGGTCCTGCCGCCCCTCCGCAGCCGGTCCTCGGTCAACTCCACGGTCCGCGCCAGCGGATTCCACGACTGCTCGCTGTAGAGAACCTGGCTCACCACAACCCCCATCCCCCGCGGCCGGCTCAGCACGGCCCACCTTCACACGCTCCGCTCCCGCCCCGCTGTCGGGGCGTGGCGCTCTGCCGGGCCATGCGTGCGGCTTTCTTCGCTTCGCGGTGCCTGTCGCCCAGCCGCGTCGAATGATGTCAGGAGACTCCCTCGACGCGGCAGTTGGGCCGACCGTGCCGGGCTTTCGGTGCAGGTGCCTACGGCGTAGCCGCGGACATCGAGATCGGGCGGGCTCACATCATCGCGCGGTTCTGCCCGCTCCCCTCTCGCTGTGGCGTACGGCACAGGGAGCAGCCGCATATGACCGCCGTCCGTCATACAAATCGGCGTACTCAAGACGTCCTTGCAGTGAACGACTAGCATCCGCCGGAAACCGTGGCCGGGGCGAAGTGACGGAATGAGGGCTGGACATGACGGAACCGAGGATCGCCGTCGCCGTGGTGACCATGGGCAACCGCCCCGCCGAGGTCGACGCGCTGCTCGAGTCCGTGGCCAAGCAGGACCTCGCCCCCACCCGGATCGTCATCGTCGGCAACGGCTGCCCGCTGCCCGAGTTCGCCGAACGGCTGGGCCTGCCCGGCGAGGTCACGCCGATCGAGCTCGACGAGAACCTCGGCTGCCCCGGCGGGCGCAACGCGGCCCTCGCGCGGCTGCGGGAGTTCGGGGACGTCGACGTCGTGGTCGACCTGGACGACGACGGGCTCCTCGTCGACGCCGACGTACTGCGCCGCGTACGCGACCTGTACGCCGCCGACGACCGGCTCGGCATCGTCGGCTTCCGCATCGCCGACGAGTACGGCGAGACACAGCAGCGGCACGTGCCCAGGATCGGCAAGTCGGATCCGCTGCGGGGCGGTTACGTCACCGGCTTCCTCGGCGGCGGGCACGCGCTGAGCATGGCGATGCTGGACGAAACCGGGGACTGGCCCGCCGAGTTCTTCTTCGCCCACGAGGAGACGGACCTGGCCTGGCGGGCGGCCGACGCCGGCTGGCGCATTCTCTACGCCCCCGAACTCCTCCTCCAGCACCCGAAGACCTCGCCCGCCCGGCACGCCATCTACTACCGCGTGACCGCCCGCAACCGCGTCTGGCTGACCCGCCGCCGACTCCCGCTCGCCCTCGTTCCCGTCCACCTGGGCATCTGGATCCTGCTCACCCTCGCCCGCAACCGGTCGCCCGCCGGCCTGCGCGCCTGGTTCGGCGGCTTCCTGGAAGGCGTACGGGAACCGGCGGGCGAGCGACGCCCCATGCGCTGGCGCACGGTGTGGCGGCTCTGCCGACTGGGCCGGCCGCCGGTCATCTGACCGAAGCCATTGGTCGCCGGTCAAAAAGCCAAAGCCATCGGCCGCCGCTCATGTGGCCAAGCCCATCGGCCGACAGTCACGCGACCACGCCATCGGCCGACCGTCATCCGACCAGGCCCGTCGACTGACGGGACGCGGGCCCCGGCCGTTCACCTCTGACGACCGGGACCCACACGCGCCCCCGGATCCGGCCACGGCGGCGACGCTCCCCCGAGCTGCGTGTCTACGCACGCACCGTCGGGCCGGACCCGATGTAGTGAGATTAAGCCATGTTGACGGAACGCCAACAACTGGCCAAAGGTGTTTTTTGACACTCGATCACTTCGCGTCGGCATAACACTCCACCACCGCAGTGGTGAACGGAAACCGCACCGGCGTCTCCCCGAACGTCAGCCGCCCGGCCAGGTCCGCCGCCTCGCGGATCGCCGTCACCACCGCCTCGGCCTCCTCCTCGGGACAGTGCACGATCACCTCGTCGTGCTGGAAGAAGACCAGTTCCGCCGCCATGCCCGCACAGGTCTGCCGCAGCGCGGCGAGCAGCAGCAGGGTCCAGTCGGCGGCGCTGCCCTGGACGACGAAGTTGCGGGCGAAGCGGCCCCGGGCACGGGCGTTGGTGGAGGCGTAGCCCGGCACCCACTCCTGCGGCCCGGAGCCGTCGGCCGACTCCTCGCGCGCCTCCGGTATCGGGATCCCCGCCTCCTCGGCCGCGTCGTCCGACGCCCCGGCCGCCGGGGGACACGTCCGCCCCAGCCAGGTCCGCACGAGCCGCCCCTCCTCCCCGGCCCGCGCCGCGTCGTCGACGTACGCCACCGCCCTCGGGAAACGGCGTCTGAGCGCGGCGAGGTTCTTGAGTCCGTCGCCGGAGGTCTGGCCGTAGACGGCGCCCAGCACGGCGAGCTTGGCCTGATCGCGGTCGCCGGAGAATGCGCGGTCGGAGACGGACTGGTAGAGGTCGTCCGCGCGCCCGGCCACCTCCATCAGCCCGGGATCACGCGAGATCGCGGCGAGCACCCGCGGCTCCATCTGGTCGGCGTCGGCCACGACGAGCCGCCAGCCCGGGTCGGCGACCACCGCACGCCGGATGACCTTCGGAATCTGCAGCGCGCCCCCGCCGTTGGTCACCCACCGCCCGGTGACCGTCCCGCCCGCGAGGAACTCCGGCCGGAACCGCCCGTCCCGCACCCAGTCCTGCAGCCAGGACCAGCCGTGCGCCACCCAGATGCGGTACAGCTTCTTGTACTCGACCAGCGGTTTCACGGCCGGATGGTCGAGGGACTCGATCTCCCAGCGGCGCGTCGATCTGATCCTGATCCCGGCCTGCGCGAAGGCTTTGACGACGTCCGCGGGGAGATCGGGCCGCACCCGGCGCCCGAACGCGGCCGACACCTCGTCCGCCAGCTCGGCCAGTCGGCGCGGCTCCCCACCGCCGGCATACCGCTCACCCAACAGCTCGTGCAGCACCCGGCGGTGCACCTCGGCGCTCCAGGGCAGCCCGGCCCGGTTCATCTCGGCGGCGACGAGCATGCCCGCCGACTCGGCCGCGGTCAGCAGCCGCATCCGCTCCGGGTGGGCGGTCGCCTCGTGCCGGCGCTGCTGGTCGGCGTACACCTCGACGAGGTCGGCGAGCGGCACATGGACCGCCTGCGGCTCGAAGAGCGAGGACTGCGAGCCGGGTTCGGCGGCCCGCTGGGGCGGGTCGGGCGGCACGGGGCGGCCGCGCAGCCGGGCGAGGGCGGCGGCGGCCGACCTCGGCTCGCCGTACCGCCCCTCGTGACCGAGCAGGAGCGTCTCGGCGTCCTCGATGTCGTAGCACCGCTCGACTCGCACCCCCGTGGCGAGCAGCCGCGGATAGACCTCGGCGGTGGACCGCCACACCCACCGCGCGACCTCCGGCCGCCCCCGCACGGCCGCGGCCGCGTCCGCCTCCCACCGCACCGGCCCCGCGGGCAGCCCGTCCGGACCGAGGGGGGCGATCTCCACGCCGCCGTCCTCGGCCGGAGCGAGCGCCCACCGGTCGGTCATGCTGCGAGTGTGGCACCCGGGTCTGACAACGCCCTCAGCCCTGCTCCTCACCCTGCTTCTCGCCCCGCTCCTCGCCTTGTTCGTCGGCTGCCTTCCGGGTCGTCTCCTCACCGCTCTTCAGGAACTGGGAGAGCAGTTCGACGACGTACTCCTCCATCGCCTCCTTGGAGAGGCCGAGGCCGGACAGGACGCCGGTGCCGTTCTCGAACTCCAGCAGGGCCAGCAGGATGTGCTCGGTGCCGATGTAGTTGTGGCCGAGGCGCAGGGCCTCGCGGAAGGTGAGCTCCAGGACCTTCTTGGCGGCGGAGCCGTACGGGATGAGCTCGGGAACCTCGTCGGCGGCCGGCGGCAGCGCGGCGGTGGCGGCCTGGCGCACGGAGTCCAGGAGGATGCCCTGCGCCGTGATCGCCTTCGCGGCCAGGCCGTCCGGGTCGGCCAGCAGCCCGAGGACCAGGTGCTCGGGGCGGCCCTCGGCGTTGCGTGCCGCGATGGCCTCGTTGTGGGCGGCCACCACCGCGTTGCGGGCACGCGGCGTGTAGCGGCCGAAGCCCTGCTGCGGGTCGAGGTCGATCGACTCCTTCGGCACGAACCGCTTCTGCGCGGCCTGCCGCGTGACGCCCATGCTCCTGCCGATGTCGGTCCAGGAGGCACCCGATCGCCGGGCCTGGTCCACGAAGTGGCCGATCAGATGGTCGGCCACCTCACCGAGGTGATCACCGGCGATCACCGCGTCCTGGAGCTGGTCGAGGGGCTCGTCGTGGACCTTCTTGATGGCCGCGATGAGTTCGTCGAGTCGTACGGATGACGTGATGGTCGGGTTCGTCGACATGTGTCAACCGTAGGTTGACGCGACCGGGTCGTCAACCCGTGGTTGACATCGACTCTCTGAGTGGCTTGGCGAAGCAGCGGCTGTCGGAATAGCCGCGATAGGGACCGAAGTTGGCCGTCCGCTCATATCCGCTGGAGGTGTAGAGCGCCATGGCCTCCGGCAGGGGCGTGCCCGTCTCCAGCACCATGCGGATCCGTCCGGCGGTCCGCGCACTGTCCTCCAGCGCCCGCAGAATCCGGCGGGCGAGTCCCTGACCCCGCGCCTGCGGCACCACGTACATGCGCTTGACCTCGGCGTCGCCGTCCGCGTACCCCTCCTCGTCCTCCTCCTGGGCACGCCAGCCGCCGCAGGCAACGGGCTCGTCGTCGCGGTAGGCGACGAGGAAGAGGCCGTCCGGCGGGTCGAAGTGGGCCGGGTGCAGGGGGGTCATGTCGTCGTAGCCGTAGCGCCGCATGTACTCGGCCTGCGCGAGGGCGGAGAGCTGCACGGCGTCGGAGTGGTCGAAGCGGACGCGGCGAATCTCCCACATGGAATCCATGACGGCGGAAAGTAGGCGCGGCCCGCCGGCCTCCACAACGGAATTACGATCCCTTGGTGAGCACGCCCAGCACAGTCGACCGCGCCTTCGAGGCCGCCCTCTACGCCACCGGCCACACCGCCCTCGACGCCGGCGCCTCCCTCCTCGCCGCCGACACCGCGGCGGACGCCGAACTCACCCGGCGCGGACAGGAGTTCGTGGCGGCCGCCTGGCGGCGCGGCTGGCAGCCGGCCGATGTCGTACGGCTCGTGCGGCGCGACCTGGACGACGTGCACGTACGACTGCTCGCGGCGCTGATCCGAGCGCAGCAGCCGTACGACGGCCCCCGCGGCCCGCGCTGGAACGCCCAGCTCGACGACCTGCCCGCCGAGGCCCCGCCCCGCACGGACCGCTTCTCGCACGCGACCGCCGTCCTGGAGCTGTACCGCCTCCTGCTGCGCCTGCCCACGCTGGAAGCCCTGGACCAGGCGGCCGAGCCGGCCACCCGGGCCGCCGGGCCCGAGTCCCGCATGCTCACCCGCATCCGCGCGCTGCTGGCGAAGGCGGAGGCGACCGGCTTCCCCGAGGAGGCGGAGGCGCTCACCGCCAAGGCGCAGGAGCTGATGGCCCGGCACAGCATCGACGACGCGCTGCTCCCGACGCCCGACCACGCCCCGAAGGACACGCCCGGCGCCTGCCGGATCGGTGTGGAACCGCCGTACGAGCAGGCCAAGGCCGTCCTGCTGGACGCGGTGGCGACCGCCAACCACTGCCGTGCCGTGTGGAACGAACCCTTCGGCTTCTCCACGGTCGTCGGCTTCGAGGCGGACCTGGAGGCGGTCGAGCTTCTCTACACCTCGCTGCTCGTGCAGGCCCAGACCGCGATGACGAAGGCGGAGGCGGCCCAGCGCGCGGGCGGCCGCAAGCGCACCAAGACGTTCCGGCAGTCGTTCCTGGCGGCCTACGCCCACCGCATCGGCACCCACCTGACCGCCGCCGCGCGGACGCAGGTGACCCAGGACCTGCTCCCGGTCCTCGCCTCCCGCGAGGTGGCGGTCACCGACCGCCTGGACCGCATGTTCCCGGAGACGACCACGACCCGCCTGCGCGGCGTCAGCGACGAGGCGGGCTGGGTGGAGGGCTCGGAGGCGGCCGACCGGGCCCGGACGAAGGCCCGGCGGCCGCTGCGCTGAGCCGCGTCAGTGGCCGGAGTGCGGGAGCCGCGTCAGTCGCCGGACTGCTGGAACCCGGTCACCGAGGCCTCCGGGGTCTGCCCGTCGCTCTTCAGCGCGATGTCGCCGTACGACCACTTGAAGCTGTGCGGCTCGGCCGCCCCGGGCAGCGAGATCTTCACCGACTTCACGGCGAGGCTCTTGGTGCCGCCTCCCTCGCCCCGCACGTAGGTGAGGGTGAAGGAGGTGGAGGCCTCCTTCGCGAGGGTCGTCTTCTTCGTCACGGCGGCCTCGTCGGGCGCGACGGTGGTCACGGCGCTGCCCGCGTCGAGCTCGACGCCGGGCAGCCCGTCCAGGACGCACGTGGCGCCGCCGCGGTTGGTGACGGTGACGGGCACGTTGCCGGTGTCCCCGGCGGCGGGGGCGGCGTTGGCCGGCCCGAACTGCACGGCCAGCTGGTCGGCGCAGGCGGAGGCGGCCTTGCTTTCCTTGCCGCTGTCGGCGTCCGCGGCGTCTGAGCCGTCGTCGCAGCCGGTCAGCAGGAGGGCCGCGGCGAGGGCGGCGACGGTGAGGGAGGTGGCGCGCATGGAGTCCTTCAGGGAGTGACGTCGGAGATCGCGTGCAGTCCCCGAATCAAACCTCACGATCCCAGACCCGCCGTGGGCAGCCCTGTCGGCAGCGCGTCGCCCTCCGCCCTGGTGTACGTCTCCGCGCCCAGGCCGCCCTCCCAGGTCACCTTCAGCGAGGTCTTGCCGACGGAGTCCACCATCCCGGTCGCCCGGTCCTTGCTGCCGTCGCTGCACTTGAGGCGGATCATCCGCATCCCGTCCTCCTCACCGGCGGTCCCGCTGCACACGGTCCCGCCGGTCGCGAAGAGCCCGGCCTCCTTGCCGGTGACGACCAGCGCGACGGCCTTGCCGTCGGTCGTGGCGAGCCAGTTGCCCTCCAGGCCACCGGCCGCGGAGCCCGACCCTCCCGTACCGCCGCCCGTGTCGGCACTGGCCGATGCGGAGGCGGAGGCGCTGGGACCGGAGTCGCCCGTGGGGGTGGCGTCGGAGTCGGAGCCACCGTCGCCGCCGCAGGCGGTGAGGGCGAGCGCGCCCGCCAGGGACGCGGCCACGGCCGCGACCCGCATCCGCCGGCCCGACATCGTGCGCGTACGCGAGAAAGTCGCCGAGGTCACTGGAAGCTCCCAAGCTGTAGCGGTCGGCATACGGCCGAATCGGCCTACATGGCCGAAACGACCGCAGCAAGTTACCAGGGAGTCCGGTCGGCGCCCCAGCACCCGCCCGACCTACCAGGACGCCTTGCGCACCCCCGGCAGATACCCGGCATGCGCCTGCCCCCGCAGACTCACCCGGGACAGCCCGAACGTACGGAAGTAGCCACGCGGCCGCCCGTCCACCTGGTCCCGGTTGCGGACGCGCGTGGCGCTGGCGTCCCTCGGCTGCCTGCGCAACTCGCGCTGGGCGGCGAGCCGTTCGGCATCGCTGGACGACGGCCGCCGGATGATCTCCTTCAGCTCGGCCCGCCGCGCGGCGTACCGGGCCACGATCTCCTGCCGCTGCTGGTTCTTCGCGATCTTGCTCTTCTTGGCCATCAGACCTTCACTCCCCGGGCGCGGATACGGGCGACGGCCGCCTCGACTCCGATGACGTCGACCGTCTTGATCCCCTTGGCACTGAGCCGCAGCCGCACATGCCGGCCTTCACTGGGCAGCCAGTAGCGCTTGGTCTGGATGTTGGGGTCGAAGCGGCGGGAAGTCCGCCGGTGCGAGTGGGAAATGGTGTTGCCGAAGCCGGGCTGGGCGCCGGTCAGCATGCAGTGGGCGGACACGGTGACGAACCTCTCCTCAGTCGCTGCTGTTAATGGAATTCATTTTCAGTAAGATAGCAGCATGGCACGCAACGAACTCCGCCCGGTCATCAAGCTCCGGTCCACCGCCGGCACCGGCTACACCTACGTGACCCGCAAGAACCGCCGCAACGACCCGGACCGCATGACCCTGCGCAAGTACGACCCGGTCGCCGGCCGCCACGTCGACTTCCGAGAGGAGCGCTGAGCACCACCATGCGCAACGGAATCCATCCGCCCTACGGCCCCGTCGTCTTCCGTGACCGGGCCGCGAACCACGCCTTCCTCACCCGCTCGACGATGACCAGC
The DNA here is from genome assembly GCF_039537145.1 of Streptomyces shaanxiensis. NCBI lineage: Bacteria > Bacillati > Actinomycetota > Actinomycetes > Kitasatosporales > Streptomycetaceae > Streptomyces > Streptomyces shaanxiensis. Next base: position 46,936 of record NZ_BAAAZY010000011.1, on the reverse strand, counting down.
GAGAAGACGATCGAGTGGGAGGACGGCAACACCTACCCGGTCGTCGACGTCGAGATCTCGAACGTCAGCCACCCCTTCTACACGGGCACGGCCCGCGTCCTGGACACGGCCGGCCGCGTGGAGCGCTTCGAGCGCCGCTACGGGAAGCAGGGCTGACGAGGTGGCCGTGATGTCCGGTCTCTCCGTCGTGATCGTCGGCGGGCTGCACACCGACGCCCGCAAGGCGGCGGTCGCGCACCTGCTCGCCGACGTTCCCGACAGCGTCGTACTCCACCACGACCTGGCGACGGCCGCCGCCGGCACGGTCGTCCGCACGATCCGCGACGCCGCCGGCCTCGTGAGCGCCGGCGAGGCGCCCCTCGTCAACGACTGCGCCTGCTGCGCCCTGCGCGAGGACCTGGTGCCGGAACTGATCCGGATCCGGGACGTGGGCGGCACCCGTATGGCGATCGTCGAGCTCTGGGACTCCGTGGAGCCCAAGGCGATGGCCGAGGTCGTCACGGCCGGCGGGCTCCAGGTCACCGGCGTGATCACCGCGGTCGACCCGGCGCTCGTCCTGCCGTACCTGGGCAACGGCGACGACCTGGCCGAGGGCGGGCTGGCGGCCGCGGCGACGGACCAGCGCACGGTCGCCGACACCTTCGCGCGCCAGCTGGAGTACGCCCCGGTCCTGGCCGTCGCCGACTCCCCGGAGGCCGACGACGAGGACCGCGAGCTGCTGGCCCAGCTCCACCCGACGGCCCGCCAGGTCCCGATCGGGCACGGCGACCCGACGCCCGCCCCCGCCGACGACCTGACGGTGCCGGCCCCGCGGCGCCGTCCGCTCACCCCCCTCGCACAGGCGGCGTTGGCCGGCTTCGACGTCGAGTCGGCCGCCGCGGCCCAGCACCCGGCGTGCGCCCTGCTCCCCGCCGAGGCGGACGCGCACGGCATCTCGACCCTCGTCTGGCATCGGCGCCGCCCCTTCCACCCGGAGCGGCTCTACGAGGCGCTGGAGGACATCACCTGCGCGGCCGCGCGCAGCCGGGGCCGGTTCTGGCTCGCCGACAAACCGGACGTACTGCTGCACTGGGACGCGGCGGGCGGCGCCCTGTGCGTGGAGAGCGTGGGCCCGTGGCTCGCCTCGCTGCCCGACGCGGCCTGGGACATGGTCCCGCCGGTCCGCCGGGCCGCCGCCGCACTGGACTGGCACCCCGAGCACGGCGACTGCTGCCAGCACCTGGTCTTCACGTCCCCCGGCCTGGACCGGGACGGCCTCGCCGAGCTCCTCGAGTCCTGCCTGCTCACGGACGCCGAGTACGCCGCCGGGCGCGACGCCTGGAAACAACTCCCGCCCGCCTTCGACACACTCCTGGAGGTCTGACCCCATGCCCCGCAAGCCCGACCGCAAGCCGGCCAAGCCCCGCCCCAACCCCTTGGACCAGGCCGGAATCACCTACGTCGACTACAAGGACACCGACCTCCTGCGGAAGTTCATCTCCGACCGCGGCAAGATCCGCAGCCGCCGGGTCACCCGGGTGACGGCCCAGCAGCAGCGCCGACTGGCCACGGCCATCAAGAACGCCCGCGAGATGGCCCTGTTGCCGTACGCGGACCGCTGAGGGGGCCCCTCGATCAACCTCCCCAACCGGAAGGGCACTTGGGGTTTGGAACAACAACGCCGCGGAACGCGTCTCTTCCTAGTGCACGAGGGATTCGAGGCGTCCGCAGGAAGCAGGACGCATGTGATGCGATCCCGGGGGCATGCGCTGGAACGCATATAGGGCCGCGTACGTCACAGGAGTAACCGCAGGAACACCCCGCGTGCACGTGCATCTGCTCATGTAGCTGCACGTGAAACAGAGCTATGATCCGGGAGCAGTTTGACCACTGCACCTCAACACCACTGCACCGCCGGGGAGCGACCTGTGGACCGCGACGTGTACAACGGCATGGCAGCCACGGCTCTGACCGGGGTGGCCTGGCAGAAGAGCAGGCACAGCAACTCCCAGGGCTCCTGCGTGGAGTTCGCCCGCCTTCCCGGCGGCGACGTGGCAGTGCGCAACTCCCGCTTCCCGGACGGCCCGGCCCTCGTCTACACACGTGCCGAGATCGAGGCGATGCTCCTCGGCATCAAGGACGGCGAGTTCGACCACCTGGTCGCGGGCTGACGCCGACGCCGCGTAGGCGCAACCCGGGGCAATCGGGATCTTACGTGCAGTAACGCGCGTAGAACCGCAGCGTCATTCGACGCTGCGGTTCGTCATTCGACCGGGCTGGCAGCCGTCCCCGGCGCCCCGGCCGCCTGCAGCCGGAACAGGGCCCAGACCACCTTGCCGCTGAGCGTTCCCGCCAGCGGATGCCACCCCCAGCTGTCGCTGAAGGAGTCGACAAGGAACAACCCCCGCCCGGACTCCGCCGAGAAGTCGTCGGAGTCGCGCGCGACCGGACTGTCGTCACTGGGATCGCGCACCGCGCACACCAGCCGTTCCGTCCACCGCATCAGATGCAGCCGGACGGGCGGCGCCTGCTCGGGCATGCGCTGCGCACCCGCCGGCAGCGCATGTCGCAGCGCATTGGTCACGAGCTCCGAGACCACGAGACAGACGTCGTCGAAGCGATAGCCCAGTTCCCACTGGTCAAGGGTGCGCCGGGTGAACTTCCGCGCCTCGCGCACCGCTTCGTAGCGGGCGGGCAGCGCACAGGAGGCGGCGTTGGACACGGCTGCGGGATCCAGCGGCGGAAGGCCCTGCCGTAACGGCTCGAGCATGGTCGATCCATTCGTCCCCATGCGAGGCACTCCCGGGAATTCGCGGTCGTTGCGATGCAGCGGTTGCGCGGGACCATGGTTTCGGATGCGCAGAGCAGATGCAAGGGCAGATGCACGTGCACGTGACCGAATTGGACGCTCCCGTACCGCTTGTTGGCCATTTTTTCCGCCAACTTCACGCCCTCTCCTTGTCTTCCGCTGTCTTCTTCGTGAGCGGAATCCTTGACTTCTTTCCATCTCTGTAATCGGACGAGTACTGCTCGAAGTGATTTAGTGGCAGACTGCGGGCCCTGAAGACGGTTGGGGAGGCTGGCGAACGTGAGCGCGGGAGAGCCCGGATCGGTGGTGCGGCGCATGCTGCTCGGCTCGCAACTGAGGCGACTGCGGGAAGCACGCGGGATCACGCGCGAGGCTGCGGGTTACTCGATCCGCGCCTCCGAGTCGAAGATCAGCCGGATGGAGTTGGGCCGGGTGAGCTTCAAGACGCGCGACGTCGAGGACCTGCTGACGCTGTACGGCATCACGGACGAGGCGGAGCGCAACTCGCTCCTCTCCCTCGCCCGCGAGGCCAACGTCGCGGGCTGGTGGCACAGTTACTCGGACGTCCTGCCCAGCTGGTTCCCCACCTACGTCGGCCTGGAGGGCGCGGCCAGCCTCATCCGGGCGTACGAGGTGCAGTTCGTGCACGGTCTGCTGCAGACCGAGGACTACGCCCGCGCGGTCGTGCGGCGCGGCATGAAGGGCGCGAGCGAGGCGGACGTCGAGCGCCGCGTGGCGCTGCGTCTGGAGCGGCAGAAGTACCTCGTCGCCGAGAACGCCCCCGAGTACCACATCGTCCTGGACGAGGCCGCCCTGCGCCGTCCCTACGGCGACCGCGCGGTGATGCGCGGTCAGCTCCAGCACCTGATCGAGATCTCCGAGCATCCGAACGTGCGGCTACAGGTCATGCCGTTCGGCTTCGGCGGCCACTCCGGAGAGTCCGGCGCCTTCACGATCCTCAGCTTCCCGGAGTCCGACCTCTCGGACGTCGTCTATCTGGAGCAGCTCACCAGCGCGCTCTACCTCGACAAGCACGAGGACGTCGCCCAGTACGAGCGGGCACTCAAGGAGCTCCAGCAGGACAGTCCGGGGCTGGACGAGAGCCGGGATCTTCTCCGGGGACTCCTTCAACTCTCTTGAAACACAAGTACGATGACGTGTGATCAGGCCGTGAAGACGATCATGGTGGGCGATCGTGAATGACGGTCAAGTCGATCGGATCAAGTCGATCGGGCGTCTGCTACGGATTGAGGGATCACATGTCGTCGTACTTCACCGACCTGGCTCAGCAGTACATCGACGGTGAGTGGCGCCCGGGTACCGGCTCCTGGGACATCATCGACTTCAACCCGTACGACGGCGAGAAGCTGGCGTCCATCACCATAGCCACGGTCGACGAGGTGGATCAGGCCTACGAGGCGGCGGCCCGCGCCCAGAAGCAGTGGGCCGCGACCAATCCGTACGCCCGCCGCTCCGTCTTCGAGAAGGCGCTGCGTCTGATCGAGGACCGTGAGCAGGAGATCGCCGAGGTGATCACCGCCGAGCTCGGCGGCACCCGGCTGAAGGCGGGCTTCGAACTCCACCTCGCCAAGGAGTTCCTGCGCGAGGCGATCCACCTGGCCCTGCGCCCCGAGGGAAAGATCGTCCCCTCTCCGGTGGACGGCAAGGAGAACCGCGTCTACCGCGTCCCGGTCGGTGTCGTGGGCGTCATCAGCCCCTTCAACTTCCCCTTCCTCCTCTCCCTCAAGTCGGTCGCCCCGGCCCTCGCGCTCGGCAACGCCGTGGTCCTCAAGCCGCACCAGAACACCCCGATCTGCGGCGGCTCCCTGGTGGCGAAGATCTTCGAGGACGCGGGGCTCCCGGCCGGCCTGCTGAACGTCGTCATCACGGACATCGCGGAGATCGGCGACGCCTTCATCGAGCACCCGGTCCCGAAGGTCATCTCCTTCACCGGCTCCGACAAGGTCGGCCGCCACGTCGCCACCGTCTGCGCCTCGCACTTCAAGCGCTCGGTCCTCGAACTCGGCGGCAACAGCGCGCTGGTGGTCCTCGACGACGCCGACGTCGACTACGCGGTCGACGCGGCGGTCTTCAGCCGGTACGTCCACCAGGGCCAGGTCTGCATGGCCGCGAACCGCGTCCTCGTGGACCGCTCGGTCGCCGAGGAGTTCACCGAGAAGTTCGTCGCCAAGGTGAAGACCCTCAAGGCCGGCGATCCGCGCGACCCCGAGACCGTCATCGGCCCGGTCATCAACTCCTCCCAGGCGGACGCGATCTCGGCCACCGTCGAGCAGGCGATCGCCGACGGCGCGACAGCCCTGGTGCACGGCACGACGACGGACAACCTGGTGCGGCCCTCCGTCCTCACGGACCTGCCGGCCGACTCGCCCCTGCTGAAGCAGGAGGTCTTCGGCCCGGTCGCCTTCCTCGTCCCCTTCGACGGCGAGGAGGACGCCGTACGCCTTGTCAACGACACCCCGTACGGCCTGAGCGGTGCCGTCCACACCGGGAACATCGAGCGGGGCGTCGCCTTCGCCAAGCAGATCGACACCGGCATGTTTCACGTCAACGACGGCACGGTCCACGACGAGCCGATCGTCCCCTTCGGCGGCGAGAAGCACTCCGGCCTCGGCCGCCTGAACGGCGAGACGATGCTGGACGCGTTCACGACGACGAAGTGGATCTCGGTACAGCACGGGCGCAGCGGCTTCCCGTTCTGAGCCGACCACGGGCCGCTACCCGGGGCTGATCCCGGCCCCGGCGCGGCGCCGTCCTAATCTGGACCGCATGTCAGCGATCCGTCTCCTCGTGCTCGGCGCGGTCCGGCAGCACGGGCGGGCCCATGGGTACCAGGTGCGCAACGACCTGGAGTACTGGGGCGCGCACGAGTGGTCCAACGCCAAGCCCGGCTCGATCTATCACGCCCTGAAGCAGATGGCCAAGCAGGGGCTGCTGCACGCCCACGAGATCGCGCCGTCCACGGCAGGCGGTCCGCCGCGTACGGAGTACGAGATCACCGAGAAGGGCACCGAGGAATATCTCGGGCTGGTCCGGCAGTACCTCACCAGCTACGACCAGCGGCCGGACGTCCTGACCGCCGCGCTCGGCTTCATGGTCGACCTGGACCGCGAGGAGGTCCTCGCCCTCCTCGAGGAGCGGGTGCGCAGTATCGAGGGGTGGCGTAAGGCCGTCACCGAGTACTACACACCCGAGGAGGGCCCGGGGCAGCTCGGCCACATCGGCGAGATCATGAACTTCTGGGTCCACTCCGCCGACACCGGCGCCGAGTGGACCCGCGGCCTCATCGAACGCATCCGGGGCGGCGCCTACACCTTCTCCGGTGAGGGCGACCCGTTCGTCGCGGTCCTCGCCGAGGACCAGGAGAACCCGTACGCGACGGGGGACCGGCACCCGGAGGACGACCGCTAATCAAGTTTGACTAAGTGGAGGCCCGGGTATTAGCTTCGAGCTTGTAGTCAAGTTTGACTAGCGAGGGAGCGGCACGTGGCCGACACGGCGATCATCGTCGAGGACGCACGCAAGACCTATGGCACCAAGCACGCCCTGGAGGGGCTCGACCTGCAGGTGACCCGCGGCACCGTGCACGGAGTGCTCGGCCCGAACGGCGCGGGCAAGACGACCCTGGTCCGGATCCTGTCCACCCTGCTGCGGCCGGACGGCGGCCGCGTCGAGGTGGCCGGGCACGACGTGGTCCGGCAGGCGTACGAGGTACGTCTGCGGATCGGCCTCCTCGGCCAGCACGCGGCCCTGGACGAGGAGTTGGGCGGACAGCAGAACCTGGAGATGTTCGGCCGCCTCTACCACCTGGGTGCCCGCCACGCGCGCGTGCGGGCCGGCGAGCTCCTGGAGCGCTTCGGCCTCGCCGACACCGGCCGCAAGCCGGTCAAGCAGTACAGCGGTGGCATGCGCCGACGACTGGACCTGGCGGCCTCACTCATCACCGACCCGGAGGTGCTCTTCCTGGACGAACCCACCACCGGCCTCGACCCGCGCGGCCGCGCCGAGGTCTGGTCCGCCGTCCGCTCCCTGGTCGGCGGCGGCACCACGGTCCTGCTCACCACCCAGTACCTGGAGGAGGCCGACCAGCTCGCCGACCGCATCTCGGTCGTCGACGCCGGCCGCGTCATCGCGGACGGCACGGCCGACGAACTGAAGGCGCTGACCGGCGGCGACCGCATCGACGTCGTCCTGCGCGACGCCGGCCAACTGGGCGCGGCGGTGGCCCTGTTGCCGATATCGAAGGACGACATCTCCGTCGACCCCGACCGCCGCCTGCTCAGCGCCCCGGTCACCGACCGGATGGCGGCGCTCTCCGGCGTCGTACGCGCCCTGGAGGAGGCCGGAATCGAGGCCGAGGACGTCGCGCTGCGCCGCCCGACGCTGGACGAGGTGTTCCTGCATCTCACCGGGGACGACAGCCGAGTGAAGGAGGCCGCGTGAGCACGAACACCTACGCCCTGACCGACTCCTGGACCATGACCCGCCGCGAACTCGCCCACTGGGCGCGGCAGCCCGTGCAGGTCGTGGTCAACCTGATCTTCCCGGTGATGCTGCTGCTGATGTTCGGCTACCTCATCGGCGGCGGCCGGGGCGTCCAGGGCTCCTACATCGACTACCTCCTGCCCGGCATGCTCGCGCTCACCATGGCGTTCGGGCTCGAGGGCACGATGATCGCGGTCACCCAGGACCTCAACAAGGGTGTGATCGACCGCTTCCGGTCCATGCCGATGGCCAACGGCGCGGTGCTGGTGGGCCGTTCGGTCGCCGACATGCTCCAGTCGGCGCTGGCCCTGTCCGTCCTCATGGGGGTCGGGTACGCGCTGGGCTGGCGTGCGGACGGCGGCCCGGGGGCCTTCCTGGGCGCCTTGGGCCTCCTCCTGCTCTTCCGCTTCGCCATGCTGTGGATCGGCATCCACCTGGCCCTGGTGGCCGGTAAGCCGGAACTGGTGCAGGCCGTGCAGATCCTGGTCTGGCCGATCGGCTTCCTGTCCAACGCGCTCGCCCTCCCGGGGGCGATGCCCGGCTGGCTCGGCAAGGTCGTCGAGTGGAACCCGATGTCCCATACGGCGACGGCGGCGCGCGACCTGTTCGGCGGCACGGGCACGGAGCACGTGGGACCGGCGATCGTATGGCCGCTGGCGCTCCTGGCGGTGTTCTTCCCGCTCGCGGTACGGCGGTTCGCACGGCTGAGCCGCTGACAATCACCAGCGGCATCCAGGACACCCAGGACAGGCCCTAGTGGTGGAAGCCGGTGGCCGCCCCCTTGTCCCGCGTCAGGGGGTGCGGCTGCCGGCGCAGCTCCGGCAGGACCCGGCCGAGGTCCTCGACGAACAGCTCGGCGAGGTCCTCGGAGAAGCCGTTGCGGCAGACGACCCGCAGGACGGACAGGTCCTCGCGGTTCGGCGGGAAGGTGTACGCCGGGACCAGCCAGCCCTTCTCGCGCAGCCGCCGCGAGACGTCGAAGACGTCGTACGCCCGCACGTCCGGGGCCGTGGTGAAGGCGAAGACGGGCAGCTGGTCGCCCCGGGTCAGCAGCCGGAAGTCGCCGAGTTCCTCGACGGCCCCGGCGACCTTCCCGGCCACGTCCCGCGAGGCCTGCTGCACGGCCCGGTACCCCTCGCGGCCCAGCCGCAGGAACGAGTAGTACTGCGCCACGACCTGCGCGCCCGGCCGGGAGAAGTTCAGCGCGAAGGTGGGCATGTCACCGCCCAGGTAGTTGACGCGGAACACGAGCTCCTCGGGCAGCGACTCCCGGTCCCGCCACAGTGCCCAGCCGACCCCGGGGTAGACCAGCCCGTACTTGTGCCCCGAGGTGTTGATCGAGGCGACCCTCGGCAGCCGGAAGTCCCAGATCAGGTCCTCGTCGAGGAAGGGCGCGACCATGGCGCCGGACGCGCCGTCGACATGCACCGGGACGTCCAGCCCGGTCCGTTCCTGGAGGGCGTCGAGGGCCGCGCACAGCTCCGCGATCGGCTCGTACGAACCGTCGAAGGTGGAGCCGAGGATCCCGACGACCCCCACGGTGTTCTCGTCGCACAGCTCGGCCGCCGCCTGCGGATCGAGATGGAACCGCTCTCCCTCCATCGGGACCAGGCGGGGCTCCACCTCCCAGAAGTTGCAGAACTTGTCCCAGCAGACCTGGACGTTGACGCCCATCACGAGATTGGGGCGCGCGCCGGGGTACCGGTCGGCGTTGCGCCGCGCCCAGCGCCGCTTGAGCGCCATTCCGGCGAGCATGCACGCCTCGCTGGACCCGGTGGTGGAGCAGCCCACGGCCGTCGAGGGGTCGGGCGCGTTCCACAGGTCGGCGAGCATCGCCACACACCGCTTCTCCAGCTCGGCGGTGCGCGGGTACTCGTCCTTGTCGATCATGTTCTTGTCCCGGCACTCGCCCATCAGCACCCCGGCCTGCGGCTCCATCCAGGTGGTGACGAAGGTGGCCAGGTTGAGCCGGGAGTTGCCGTCCAGCATCAGCTCGTCATGGACCAGCTGGTAGGCCGTCGACGGGGGCAGGGGAGTCTCGGGCAGCCGGTGCCTGGGCGGGGCCTGGGTCATGCCGCCGGCCGGATTCGTCTCGCCGTAGAACGGGTTGACGGCGAGCCTGCGCCCGGCGCCCTTGTCGTCAGGTGCTTCGCTGTCCCCACGATGCAGTGGCATGCCTACGACGGTAGGTCCGCGCGGCCGGGCTTGCACCTCACGTCGCGTGAGGACCCATGGTGGGGTGCGTACCGAGAAGGGAGCGGAAGTGAGCTACTTCGTGGGACAGGTCGCCGGCTTCGCCGCGGTGACGGTGCGCACCCTGCACCACTACGACGACATCGGCCTGCTCGTGCCCAGCGAGCGCAGCCACGCGGGTCACCGGCGCTACAGCGACGCCGACCTCGACCGGCTGCAGCAGATCCTGTTCTACCGCGAGCTCGGCTTCCCTCTGGAGGAGGTCGCCGCCCTGCTCGACGACCCGGAAGCGGACCCGCGCGAACACCTGCGCCGGCAGCACGAACTGCTGACCGCCCGGATCGAGAAGCTGCAGAAGATGGCGGCGGCCGTGGAGCACGCCATGGAGGCACGCAAGATGGGCATCAATCTCACGCCGGAGGAGAAGTTCGAGGTGTTCGGGGACTTCGACCCGGACCAGTACGAGGAGGAGGTGCAGGAACGGTGGGGCAACACCGACGCCTATCGGCAGTCACAGCAGCGCGCCGCCTCGTACACCAAGGAGGACTGGCAGCGGATCCAGCGCGAGGCCGAGGAACTCGGCCGCCGCTTCGTCGCGCTCATGGAGGCCGGTGAGCCGGCCGACTCCGAGGCGGCCATGGACGCCGCCGAGGAGCACCGCCAGGGGATCGCCCGCAACCACTACGACTGCGGGCACGAGATGCATGCCTGCCTCGGCGAGATGTACGTCTCCGACGAGCGGTTCACCCAGAACATCGACCAGGCCAAGCCGGGCCTCGCCGTCTACATGAGGGACGCGATCCTCGCCAACGCCGCCCGGCACTCCTCCTAGGCTCCTGGCCCGGGACCCGTACGGGTCACTCCCGGGCCAGGACCACCGCGGTCCCGTAGGCGCACACCTCGGTGCCCACGTCGGCCGCCTCGGTCACGTCGAAGCGGAACGCCAGCACGCCGTTCGCGCCACGCGCGCGTGCCTGCTCGACGAGCCGCTCCATGGCCTGGTTGCGGGTCTCCACGAGCGTCTTGGTGAGCCCTTTGAGCTCACCGCCGACCAGCGACTTCAGCCCGGCGCCGATCTGGCTGCCGACGTGCCGGGAACGCACGGTCAGTCCGAAGACCTCGCCGATGACCTCGGTGACCCGGTAGCCGGGGATGTCGTTCGTGGTCACTACCAGAACGTCGGGCTGGGGTCCCTGCCCGCCGCCGTACTCTTCGATGCCCATGACTCACAGCTTTGTCCCAGCGGAGGCACAGTGCATCCTGAACGGGTCCATGGAACCTGGGCGTCCAGTGCAGCGTTGATAATTTGAGCAGTCAGCACGACCCGCCCGCCCCTTCCCCCGCAGGAGCCACAATCCCGTGACCACGCTTGCGCTCGGCCCCGAGTGGCTCGATCCGAACTACCTGATCGAGACCTTCAGTCTCCCCGGCATCCTGCTGATCGTCTTCGCCGAGTCCGGCCTCTTCGCGTTCCTGCCCGGCGATTCGCTGCTCTTCACGGCGGGCCTCTTCGTGGCTCAGGGGCAGTACATCACCCAGCCCCTGTGGCTGGTCTGCACCCTCATCGTCCTGGCCGCCGTCATCGGCGACCAGGTCGGCTACATGATCGGCAAGTTCCTGGGCCCGAAGCTCTTCAACCGCCCCAACTCCAAGCTCTTCAAACAGGAGAACCTGGACAAGGCCCACGAGTTCATGGAGAAGTACGGCCCGAAGGCGATCGTCCTCGCCCGCTTCGTGCCGATCGTGCGCACCTTCGCCCCCATCGTGGCGGGCGCCGGCCGTATGAAGTACCGCACGTTCTTCACGTACAACGTCATCGGCGGCATCGCCTGGGGCACCGGCGTCACCCTCGCGGGCTACTGGCTCGGCCAGATCGACTTCATCAACAAGAACGTCGAGGCGATCCTCGTCCTGATCGTCTTCGTCTCCGTGGTCCCGATCATCATCGAGTACCTGCGGGAGCGCGCCAAGAAGAAGCGCGAGGCGGCCCAGGCCCCGGCCCCCGCCCAGCAGCAGCACATGGGGATCGACGACGCGACGACCCAGCTCCGCCGCATCCCGTCCGAGGACCAGCCCCAGCAGCAGCCGTACGGCGACCAGGGGCAGGGCGGCCGGCAGCACTACGGCAACCAGGGCGGGCAGCAGTACGGCTACGACCAGCAGCACGGCTACGACCAGCACGGCTATGACCAGCAGCACTACGGCCAGCAGCCGCAACAGCAGCAGCCGTACGCGCAGCAGTACCCGCAGGGCTACGGCCGGCAGCAGCAGCCTTACGGCGGCCAGCAGGACCAGCAGTACCCGCCGAACCAGGGGTACTGAAAGGCCCTGAGGGGCGCGGGGCTGTATCGATGTGCGGCTCCGCCGCGTGGGCGCGTCAGAAACCTCGCGTCCGCTTTGCGGCCCGCCGCTTCTCCGGCGACCCGATCCGCAGGAACAACCGGGAGATCTCGGACCCGAGGTTCACCCCGATCGCAATGGCCATGGCCAAAGAAGCCGCCGTGGCCAGCGAAACCAGCCCCGCATCCACCTTGTTCTGCGCGATCGACAACAGCCCGAAATACGTGGCCGACCCTGGCAACAGGGGCCCGATCGCCGCAGTGGTGTACGGCAACGCCGACGCGAACCGGTACCGCGCCATCAGCTGCCCGAACAACCCCACCAACCCCGCCGCGACAGCCGTGGAGGCAACCGGCGACAGCTCACCGGCGTAGTGCAGTGCGCCGTACACCACCCACGCGACACCGCCGTTGAGGGTCACGGCGAGCACGGTGGACCGTTCCTGCTGGAGCAGCACCGCGAAGGTGAGCGACAGCAGCATCGACGCGCCGATCTGCCAGTACGGCCGCTCGGAGATGTTCAGCAGCGCGTCGGGGTCGGGGCCGGCGCCCAGGTTCACGCCGAGGTACAGGATCACCAGCACACCGACGACGATGCCGACGAAGAAGTACATGACCTCCAGCAGACGCGCGGCCGCGGTGATGTAGAAGCCGGTCAGCCCGTCCTGCACGCCCGCCACCAGCGCCCGCCCGGGCAGCAGCGCGAACAGCCCACCGGTGATGACCGCGGACGCCTTCACGTCGACGTGCGCCAGCGTCAGCGCGACCCCGATCGCGGCCGGCGGCATCGCGGCCACCGTGAACTGGTAGAACTCCGGCAGCCCGCGCCCCGCGCACAGCCACGCCAGCCGGTCGCCGAGCATCGCGCCCAGCATGGCCGCGATGAAGACGATCACGTCACCGCCGACCAGCACGGAGGCCGCACCCGCGAGCAGCCCGCTCGCCCCGGTCAGCACCCAGGTCGGGTACGGGTGCCGGTTGCGGCGGATCTCCGCGAGCCGCCTGTAGGACTCCTCCAGGGAGATGTGGCTCTCCGGGTCGCTGAGGTCGTCGACGAGCTGGTACACGGCGGCCAGGCGCGTGTAGTCGGTGCCGCGCCGCCGTACCGTGCGCGACGCCGTCACCGGGTCGTCCACCAGCGACGGCTGGTACGAGATCGACAGCAGGGTGAAGGTGACGTTCGGCTCGCAGCGGTCCAGGCCGTAGGACCGGCAGACCGCGAACATCGCCGCCTCGACGTCCTCCGCGCCCTCACCGCCCGCCAGCAGCAGCTCGCCGATACGCAGGGTCAGGTCGAGCACGCGCGGGACGGCCGGACCCTCCTCCTCCGCCTTCGGCATCCGCTCCGGCGCGGGCCGCTCGGCGACCGGCATGCGCAGCATCGTCCGCATCCGGTCCTGCCAGGGCAGGTCCTTGGTCAGGCTGATCCGCGGTATGCCGCCGGCGGGTGTGAACGCGGGCGGGGCGTCCTCGACGCTGTAGCCGCGCGGCGTGCTGAACGCGGATCCCTCGGGCTCCTGGACCGGCGCCTGCGGTACGCCCAGCCCCTGGGGGAGGGCGAACTCGGACGTCGTCTCCGACTCACTGTCCACCACCTCGACGCCGGCGGGCGGCGTGAAAGCCATCCTCGCCTCGTCCGACTGCGGCTTGCGGTCCTCCGCGTCCGTCACCTGCGTAGCACTCCCTGTACGACACCTCCTGCCGCACTCAGTATGCGCACAGACACGCGAACGGGCTGCACGCACGCGCGTACAGCCCGTTCACTTGGCTGAGAGCCACCGGTGGCTCAGTGGCCGCCCTGGTCCTTGAAGCGCTTGTAGGACCGCTCGATCTCGGCCTCGGCCTCGGTGCGGCCCACCCAGTCGGCGCCCTCGACGGACTTGCCGGGCTCCAGGTCCTTGTAGACCTCGAAGAAGTGCTGGATCTCCAGGCGGTCGAACTCGGAGACGTGGTGGATGTCACGCAGGTGCTCCTGGCGCGGGTCCGTCGCCGGCACGCACAGCAGCTTGTCGTCACCCCCGGCCTCGTCCGTCATCCGGAACATGCCGATCGCGCGGCACTTGATGAGGCAGCCCGGGAACGTCGGCTCGTCAAGAATGACCAGCGCGTCCAGCGGGTCGCCGTCCTCGCCGAGGGTGTTCTCGACGAATCCGTAGTCGGTCGGGTAGGCGGTCGAGGTGAAGAGGCGACGGTCCAGGCGGATCCGACCGGTCTCGTGGTCCACCTCGTACTTGTTCCGCGAACCCTTCGGGATCTCGATCGTGACGTCGAACTCCACCGGTGGCTCCTCCATGATCAGCACATAGTTCTGGTGGTTAAGTGTCCCTCACGCAGGTGTGTGATCGCGAAAGGGGCTGGTGTTCGTGCCAGAGCTGAGGCCTTGGCGAGCCGCGAGACCGCATGTGACGCGGTTCGCGGGCGCCGTACGACCGAGTCTGGCTCGGGCCGCCGAGGCCGTACGCCCACGTCTCGAGCGCACCGCGACGGCCGCGAAACCCCGGCTCGCACGGCTCGCGCGAGCCGTCTCACCGCAGGCCGCGCGGACACGCAAGCCGAAGACCTGGCAGTACACCGCGGGCGCCGCCACCGCCGGACTGGCGCTGGCCGCCGGAGTGGTGACCGCCGCCGGCCCCTGGGACTCCACCGGTCAGCGTACGGCCGAGCGGGACCGGGCGGCCGCCCAGGAGCGTACGGGTGGCGCAGATCACGGCCGTAATGCCGATACGTCGGACACCTCCGACACGGCAGCCCACGCACCTCTTCCCGCCCCCAGCGCGGCCTCCGTCCTCACCGGCCTGGGCGGCGGCACCAGCAGCGTGAAGGCGGCCCCGAACGGCAAGGCCCTCGCCGGCGTCCTGGGCCCGCTCCTGGACGCCCCGGAGCTCGGCACCCGCAGCGCGGCCGTCGTCGACGTGGCCACCGGCAAGCGCCTCTACGGCGAAGGAGCCTCCGAGCCCCTCATCCCGGCCTCCACCACCAAGATCGTCACCGCCGCGGCCGCCCTCACCGCGCTCGGTCCCGACCACCGCCTCACCACCCGCACCGCCCTGGAACCCGACACCAAGGAACTCGTCCTGGTCGGCGGCGGCGACCCCACGCTGACCGCCCGCAAGGACGCCGGCGGCTGGGCGAGCCTGCGCGAACTGGCCGCCGACACGGCCGAGGCGCTGAAGAAGCACGACCTGCGCGAGGTCACCCTCTCCTACGACACGACCCTCTACACGGGCTCCGACCTGCACCCCATCGGGGTGAACGGCAACCTCGCCCGGGTCACCGCCCTGATGGCCGACGAGGCCCGCACCGACGACTCCATGAGCGGCCCGGTGCGCCGGGTGCCCGACCCCGCGAAGGACGCGGCGGCCAAGTTCGCGTCCTTCCTCGCGGACCACGGCATCAAGACCACCTCGCCCGGTCCGTCCAAGGCGACCAACCGCGCCGAGTCCCTCGCCGAGGTCTCCTCGCCCCCGCTCTCCGCCCTGGTCGAGCGCATGCTCACCAACAGCGACAACGACATCGCCGAGGCCCTGGCCCGCCAGACGGCCGTGGCCAGCGGCGAGCGCGCCGACTTCGACGGCGCCGACCAGGCGATCCGGGCCCGGCTGAAGAAGCTCGGACTCCCCGTGGACGGTGCCGTCTTCAAGGACGGCAGCGGCCTCAACCGCGACGACCGACTGACCGCCGGCCTCCTCGCGGCCCTCCTGGCCAAGGCGTCCGACCCGGCCCACCCGGAACTCCGCCCCACCCTCACGGGCCTGCCCGTAGCAGGCTTCACCGGCACCCTGACCAGCCGCTACACGGACGGCGCGGCAGGCATCGTCCGAGCCAAGACAGGCACCCTGACCGGCGTGAACACCCTGGCCGGCACGGTGGTCGACCAGGACGGCCGCCTGCTGTCCTTCGCCTTCCTGGCAACGAACACGACGGACCCCGGGGCGGCGCAGTCGGCCCTGGACAGAACGGCTACGGCGTTGGCGTCGTGCGGCTGCGGCTGAGGGCGCGGCGGGTGCACACGGCCTGCGGCGCCGGGCCCCGCACAAGTCACCGTCGATCGAGCCGACCCCTCACGGCCTGCCCCAAGTGGGAACGCTCACGTACGGTTGACGCATGACGAGCATCGGTGGTGCCGAGATGGTCGACTGGAATCTCGCGGTGGCAACCGCGACCCGGCTCGTACGGCCGGGCCCCGAGGTGAGCCGCGACGAGGCCAGGGCCGTCGTCGCCGAGCTGCGCCGACATGCCAAGGCCTCGGAGGAACACGTCCGGGGCTTCACTCGTATGGGCACGGACGACATCCACGACACCCCCGTCCTCGTCGTCGACCGCCCCGGCTGGGTGCGGGCGAACGTCGCCGGGTTCCGCGAGATCCTCAAGCCCCTGCTCGGCAAGATGCAGGAGCGGCGCGGCGGCAGCCCCGGCGGGGCGATGCTCGGCGCCGTCGGCGGCAAGGTCACCGGCGTGGAACTCGGGATGCTGCTGTCCTTCCTGGCCTCCCGCGTCCTCGGCCAGTACGAGACCTTCGCCCCCGCCACCCGCGAGCTCCCGGCGGGCGAGAACGGCGGCGGAAGGCTGCTGCTCGTCGCCCCGAACATCGTGCACGTGGAGCGCGAACTCGACGTCCACCCCCACGACTTCCGCCTCTGGGTGTGCCTGCACGAGGAGACGCACCGCACGCAGTTCAGCGCGGTCCCGTGGTTGCGGGACCACTTGGAGGGCGAAATCCAGTCGTTTTTGGGGGAGACCGACGTCGACCCCATGACCGTCCTCGAACGCATCCGCGAGGCCGCCCAGTCGCTGGCCGGCAGCCGGCCCGAGGCCGAGGAGGACGACGGTGGACGCTCCTTCGTGGAACTCGTGCAGACCCCGGCCCAGCGGGAGATCCTCGGCCGCCTCACCGCGGTGATGTCCCTCCTGGAGGGCCACGCCGACTTCGTGATGGACGGCGTCGGCCCCCAGGTCGTGCCGAGCGTCGCCGAGATCCGCGAGAAGTTCCAGCAGCGACGCGCCAAGGGCGCCTCACGGCTGGACATCGCCCTGCGCAAACTGCTGGGCCTGGATGCCAAACTCCGGCAGTACCGCGACGGCGAACGCTTCGTACGAGCCGTCGTGGACCAGGTCGGCATGGACGGCTTCAACCGCGTCTGGACGTCCCCGAACACCCTCCCCACCAAGGCGGAGATCGCCAAACCGGCGGATTGGATCGCGCGGGTGCACCGCAAGGCGGAGTCGTGAATCACGCGCCGAGTCGCGTATCTCATACGACAGTCGTGCACCGAATCCGGCCGACGGCAGTCGAACGCCCCTCCAATCACCCGTCCGAGGGACCGTGAGCCATGGGTAGGCGTGCAATGCTCGGGGAACGGCCCGGTTCTGTCACCATCTACACACTCTGAGTGACCGAGCTCGGGCTCACCCCCCGAAAACTTCATGAAGGGAACCGGACATGGGTCCCCATCCTGCGGTCGCGGCGATACGCCTGGCGGTCCGCCGCGTCCTCCACGACATCCTCAACGAACACAGCCGCACATCCGACGCACCAGCGCCCGGCAGCCCGCGCGCGACCTCCTACGGGACGTCGCCCGTGCCATCGCCGACGGCGCTGTCCGTGACGTCCGCCACCACGTTCGCCACGGTCGTACACGACCCCACGATCTCCGCGGCCACCGCCCACGGCACCGCGCGCGAGCCGTCGTACGACCCCCCCGGCACACGCGCGCAGCAGCCCCCGCACACCGCCTCGTACGAGCGATCCCCCTCCCCGCTCGTGCTCGTGGCGTGCTCCGGCGGCGCCGACTCCATGGCCCTCGCCTCCGCGCTCGCGTTCGAGGCACCCAAACTCGGCATCCGCGCCGGCGGCATCACCGTCGACCACGGCCTGCAGCCCGGCTCCGACCTGCGCGCCGAGGAAGTCGTCCTGCGCATGCGCGAACTCGGCCTCGACCCGGTCGAGTCCATCGCCGTGACCGTCGGCCGCGAAGGCGGACCCGAGGCCGCCGCCCGCGACGCCCGCTACGCCGCCCTCGACGCCGCGGCCGCACGCCACGACGCCCTCGCCGTCCTGCTCGGCCACACCCGCGACGACCAGGCCGAAACCGTCCTGCTCGGCCTCGCCCGCGGCTCCGGCATCCGCTCCCTGTCCGGAATGGCCGCGGTCTCGGGGGCCGACGGCCGTTACCGGCGCCCCTTTCTCCACATCGACCGCCAGACCGCCCGCAAGGCCTGCATGGTCCAGGCCCTCCCCGTCTGGGACGACCCCCACAACTCCGATCCCGCGTACACCAGGTCGCGGCTGCGGCAGGAAGGCCTGCCCGCCCTGGAGAAGGCGCTCGGCAAAGGCGTCGTCGAAGCCCTCGCCCGCACGGCCCAGCTCTCCCGCGACGACGCCGACGCCCTCGACGCCTGGGCCCGCCAGGCCGAGGCCGCCGTACGCGACTCGGCCGGCCTCCTGGAGTGCGCGAAGCTGTACGCGCTGCCGCCCGCCGTACGCCGCCGGATCCTGCGCCGCGCCGCCATCGAGGCCGGGGCGCCCGCCGGCGCTCTGTTCGCCCGCCACATCGAGGAAGTCGACCGCCTGATCACCGGCTGGCGCGGCCAGGGGGCCATCAATCTCCCCGGCAAAGTCGTGGCTCAGCGCCAGGGTGGCAGACTGGTGATTCGGCAAGGCTGAAACCGGACCCTCCCACCGGCCCCCGCCGGGGGCGTGAGAGCGGCCCGGACCGGCCGGTGGGACGACCGAAAGTGATGCGGGTGGACGCGAAAGACATGGGCACGGACCTCAAAGAGGTGCTCATCACCAAGGAAGAGATCGACGCGAAGCTGGCCGAGCTGGCCGCGAAGATCGACTCGGAGTACGAGGGCAAGGACCTGCTCATCGTCGGCGTCCTCAAGGGCGCGGTGATGGTCATGGCCGACCTCGCCCGGGCGCTGTCCACCCCCGTCACCATGGACTGGATGGCCGTCTCGTCGTACGGCGCCGGCACCCAGTCCTCCGGTGTCGTGCGGATCCTCAAGGACCTCGACACCGACATCAAGGGCAAGCACGTCCTCATCGTCGAGGACATCATCGACTCCGGCCTGACCCTGTCGTGGCTGCTGTCCAACCTCGGCTCCCGCGAGCCGGAGTCGCTCAAGGTGTGCACCCTGCTGCGCAAGCCGGACGCCGCCAAGGTCGCCATCGACGTCGAGTGGGTCGGCTTCGACATCCCCAACGAGTTCGTCGTCGGCTACGGCCTCGACTACGCCGAGAAGTACCGCAACCTCCCGTTCGTCGGTACGCTCGCGCCCCACGTCTACGGCGGCTGACCCCGCGGTCCGCGAACCCGGACCCGAAGGGCCCAACCCTCGTACGAAGATCGGGAACCCCGGCGGGCCTCGCGGCGTTGGAGCATGCAGACGGGCTTGTCGGCCCGCCCGTGCGGCTACGGGCGTCGAAGCTGGGGTACCGTCAGAAGAACTGTCTTATCAAACTCACTATGGCAGGAGGGACGGGGCGACACCGCTCCGTATGGATGGACGTGAAGCGATACTTCCGTGGGCCGGTCATGTGGATCGTGCTGGCCGTCCTTGCCGTGGTCGTGTTGATGCAGGTCGTCGGCTCGTCCGGCGGCTACAAGACGGTGGACACCGGCCAGGTCATTCAGGCGATCAATGAGAACAAGGTCGAGTCGGTCAAGCTGACCACCGGCGACGAACAGATCGTCAAGGCCCAGCTCAAGGACGGCGAAAAGGTCGAGGGCGCCACCAAGATCCAGGCGTCCTACATTGGCGACCAAGGCGTGGACATCGCCAACACGCTGCAGAACAAGTACCAGCAGAAGCAGATCCCCGACGGCTACACGGTCTCGCCGTCCAAGCAGAACCCGTTCGTCGGCATCCTGCTCTCCCTGCTGCCCTTCGTCCTCATCGTCGTCGTCTTCCTGTTCCTGATGAATCAGATGCAGGGCGGCGGCTCCCGGGTCATGAACTTCGGCAAGTCCAAGGCGAAACTCATCACCAAGGACACCCCGAAGACGACGTTCTCGGACGTCGCCGGCTCGGACGAGGCCGTCGAGGAACTCCACGAGATCAAGGAGTTCCTCCAGGAGCCGGCGAAGTTCCAGGCCGTCGGCGCCAAGATCCCCAAGGGCGTCCTGCTGTACGGCCCGCCCGGCACCGGCAAGACCCTGCTCGCGCGCGCCGTCGCGGGCGAGGCGGGCGTGCCCTTCTACTCGATCTCCGGTTCCGACTTCGTCGAGATGTTCGTCGGTGTCGGTGCCTCCCGAGTCCGTGACCTGTTCGAGCAGGCCAAGGCGAACGCCCCGGCGATCGTCTTCGTCGACGAGATCGACGCGGTCGGCCGCCACCGCGGCGCCGGCCTCGGCGGCGGTCACGACGAGCGCGAGCAGACCCTGAACCAGCTGCTCGTCGAGATGGACGGCTTCGACGTCAAGGGCGGCGTGATCCTCATCGCCGCGACGAACCGACCCGACATCCTCGACCCGGCTCTCCTGCGCCCCGGCCGTTTCGACCGCCAGATCGCGGTCGACCGCCCGGACATGCAGGGCCGTCTGGAGATCCTCAAGGTCCACCAGAAGGGCAAGCCGGTCGCCCCGGACGTCGATCTCTCGGCGGTCGCCCGTCGTACCCCCGGCTTCACCGGCGCGGACCTGAGCAACGTCCTCAACGAGGCCGCGCTGCTCACCGCCCGCTCGGACAAGAAGCTGATCGACAACCACATGCTGGACGAGGCCATCGACCGCGTCGTGGCGGGCCCGCAGAAGCGGACCCGGATCATGTCGGACAAGGAAAAGAAGATCACCGCGTACCACGAGGGCGGACACGCCCTGGTCGCGGCGGCCTCCCCGAACTCCGACCCGGTCCACAAGATCACGATCCTGTCGAGAGGCCGAGCCCTCGGCTACACGATGGTTCTGCCGGACGAGGACAAGTACTCCACGACCCGCAACGAGATGCTGGACCAGCTGGCCTACATGCTGGGCGGCCGCGCGGCCGAGGAGCTCGTCTTCCACGACCCGACCACGGGTGCGGCGAACGACATCGAGAAGGCCACGGCCACGGCCCGCGCGATGGTCACGCAGTACGGCATGACCGAGCGTCTCGGCGCCATCAAGTTCGGCGGCGACAACACCGAGCCGTTCCTCGGCCGTGAGATGGCTCACCAGCGCGACTACTCGGAAGAGGTCGCCGCGCTGGTGGACGAGGAAGTCAAGAAGCTCATCGAGAACGCGCACAACGAGGCCTGGGAGATCCTGGTCGAGAACCGCGACGTCCTCGACAACCTCGTGCTGCAGCTGCTGGAGAAGGAGACGCTGGGCAAGGAGGAGATCGCCGAGATCTTCGCCCCGATCGTCAAGCGTCCGCCCCGGCCCGCCTGGACCGGTTCCTCCCGCCGCACGCCGTCCACCCGTCCGCCGGTGCTCTCCCCGAAGGAGCTCGCACTGACGAACGGCGCCAACGGCGCGACCCCGGCGATCAGCACCGCCAAGTCGACGGTCACGGAGCCCGCCCCGGCGACGGAGCCGGCCCCCGAGGAGCGTCCGGAGAGCTGACACCCCGGCTCCCGGTGACCCCACCGGGCCCGGAATGGATGCCGCGCCCCCCTGGTTCTAGCCTGGGGGGCGCGGCATTTTTTGTATGCCCGCAGTTCAGACGCGTGACCCACACGCGCCACCCGCACAGGAACGAGGCACCACATGACCGACCCCGTGACGCTGGACGGCGAGGGCAGCATCGGTGAGTTCGACGAGAAGCGCGCCGAGAACGCCGTACGCGAACTGCTGATCGCGGTCGGCGAGGACCCGGACCGTGAGGGGCTCAGGGAGACGCCGGCGCGGGTGGCGCGGGCGTACAAGGAGATCTTCGCGGGGCTGTGGCAGAAGCCCGAGGACGTGCTGACCACGACGTTCGACATCGGGCATGACGAGATGGTGCTCGTGAAGGACATCGAGGTGTACTCGACCTGTGAGCATCATCTGGTTCCGTTCCGGGGCGTTGCTCACGTCGGATACATTCCGGCCACCTCCGGCAAGATCACGGGGCTGTCCAAGCTGGCCCGACTGGTGGACGTCTTCGCCCGTCGGCCGCAGGTGCAGGAACGTCTCACTACGCAGATCGCCGACTCCCTGATGGAGATGCTGGAGCCGCGGGGCGTGATCGTCGTCATCGAGTGCGAGCACATGTGCATGTCGATGCGCGGCATCCGCAAGCCCGGCGCGATGACCATAACGTCGGCGGTGCGCGGTCAGCTGCGGGACGCGGCGACGCGCAATGAGGCGATGAGCCTCATCATGGCCCGCTGATACGCGGTGTGCCGGCTCCGAGGAGGCGCGGTGGGGTGCGCGGTGTGCTGATCCCGCGCTACACCGTCGGCGCCGCCCCGGCCCCATTGTGCTCGTCGTCCTCCGGAAGCTTGCACACGCGCTCCAGGAAGATGGCTGCCGCTATCACGGCGATGCCGGCCAGGACCGAGAAGCCGGCATAGATGGCCTGGTCGCGGCGGGCGGGGATGTCGAGGGATTCCAGCAGGAAGACGCCGGTGCCGCCGTACATGCCGGAGACGAGGGCGGCGACCAGGGCGCTGGCGTGGCCGAAGACGACGGCGCGGGCGGCCATCAGGGGGTCGACGCCCTTGGCCTCGGGGCGGCGTTCGCGCTGGGCCTTGAGGCGGGCGCGGATCGAGATCGCCGTGGCCAGGAGGACCACGGCGATCAGGGCGAGGACGATGGGTGCGGCCAGCGGGACGCTGGGCAGGGTCCCGACGGAGTTCCACAGGCGGGCGCCCGCCCAGGACAGGACTCCGGCGACGATGAACACACCGGCCAGCATCCTGATGCGCAGCTCTCTCACGGCGTCCCTTCAGCTCCCCCGAGTACCCACGGAATGTGTCGTCTTGACCTTAACGACTATTCGGGCAGCTGGAGTTCCAGGTCCTGGCGCGGTACGACGCCTTCGCGGGTGATGCCGGCCAGAAGGTCGGCCACCGGGCCGCGGCCGGGAAGCTGAGCCTGCGGCTCGACGTCGTGCCAGGGGGCCAGGACGAAGGCGCGCTCGTGGGCGCGCGGGTGGGGGAGGGTGAGGTTCGGGTCGTCGGAGACGACGTCGGCGTACGCGACGATGTCGACGTCGAGGGTGCGCGCGCCCCAGCGCTCGTCCCGTACGCGGTGGAAGGCCTCCTCGACCGCGTGGGCCCGCTCCAGCAGGGAGGACGGGGGGAGCGTGGTCTTGAGGACGACGACCGCGTTGAAGTAGGACGGCTGGCTTCCCGGCTCCACGCCCCACGGCTCCGTCTCGTACACGGGGGACACGGCCTTGATGCGGACGCCGGGGGTGTCCTCCAGCGCGTCGATGGCGCCCTGGAGGGTCTCCAGGCGGTTCCCCAGGTTGGCGCCGAGGGAGATCACGGCCCGTTTCGGGTTGCTGAGGGTGGTGTCGGCGGCGTCGACCTGCTCGACGACGGAGGCGGGTACCGGCTGTACGGTCGGGTCGCTGTGACCCTCGGTGAAGGACGCGGTCATACTCGGCTCCGGGTGATGGTGACGGTCACGTCGTCGAAGGGGACCGTGATCGGCGCGTCCGGCTTGTGGACGGTGACCTCGGCCTCCTGGACCTGTTCGTGCTTCAGGCAGGCCTGGGCGATGCGCTCCGCGAGCGTCTCGATGAGGTTGACGGGCTCGCCCTCGACGACGGCCACGACCTCCTCCGCCACGATGCCGTAGTGCACGGTCTTCGCCAGGTCGTCGTCGGCGGCGGCGGGCCGGGTGTCCAGGCCCAGGACGAGGTCCACGACGAAGGTCTGGCCCTCCCTGCGTTCCTCGGGGAACACACCGTGGTACCCGCGGGCCTTCAGGCCGCGCAGCGCGACACGATCCACGCGAATCACTCCTGCAATCGTCGGTGACGGCCGGTCGCTGCCGCGTGCGGGCGGCACACCGGCCTCGAACGAATCTACCTGCGGGCACTGACAGGGCCGGGCCACGGGGGCGTGGGCCCGGTCCGGGGCCAGGAGGATTCATCGCGCGTTTCCCCTGGGGAATCCGGTGGCTCACGGGTTGGTAGCCGCGCCTACCCGTAGACGCGTGATTCCAACCACTTCTTGGTCCCGGCGGAGCCCCGCGGCCCCTCTTGCGAGTGGCACCCCGGGCGTCGTATCCGTGTGCGTCCCTGTATGTCCGTACGTTGCCTGGGTTCGTCCCTGTGGACGTCCCTGAGGGGCGCCTACCCACTCAGGGGGTGCCGGCGTCGCCTTCTTCCGCGTCGTTTTCGGCCAGAACCGGGGAGGCGTGGTGGGACCACATCTTCCAGCCGTCGGGTGTGCGCCGGAACACGTTGGTGGCGACCACGAGCTGGCCCACGAGCGGGCCGAGTTCCTCCCCGCCGTCAGGGGCGGGGCCGCCGCTGAGGATGTTCTCGGTGCAGGTCACCAGGGCGGTGTCGCCGGTGACGGAGACGTGCACGTCGGTGAGGAAGAACTGGATGTAGTCGGTGTTCGCCATGATCAGGGCGTACGACCTGAGGACCTCGCCGCGTCCGGTGAGCACCGGCCAGCCGGGGTGCACGCAGGAGATCACGCCGCTGTCGGCCGGGTCGTGGTACTCCTCGTCGACGCCGAGGTCGGCCGGGGTGAGCCAGAGCGAGGAGAGCTCTTCGAAGTCGCCGCGCTCCATGGCCTCGTAGAAGGCGGTGTTGGCGGCTTCCACCTGTTCGACGTCGGTGTGGGGGGCGCTCACCGGGCTCCTTCAGCGCTGTTCGCGCTGGGCGCGTTCTCGGCGGCACGCGCCTCCTCGATGGCGCGTGCGACGCGCACCGCGTCCGCCGTGGCGCGCACCTCGTGCACGCGCACCGCCCACGCGCCGGCGTGCGCCGCCAGCGCCGAAACGGCGGCCGTGGCGGCGTCTCGCTCGCGCGCGGGCGGCGGGGCGCCCTGAGGGCCGGCGAGGACGCGGCCGAGGAACCGCTTGCGGGAGGCGGCGACGAGGAGGGGGTGGCCGAGGCCGAGGAGCCGGTCGAGATGGGCGAGGAGGACGAGGTCGTGCTCGCCGTCCTTGGAGAAGCCGAGACCCGGGTCGACGACGATGCGGTCGGGGGCGATGCCGCCCTCCAGCACGGCCTCCACGCGCGCGTGGAGCTCGGCGGTGACTTCGGCGACGACGTCGGCGTACACGCCCTTGACATTCCCGCCCTGCAGGAAGCCGCGCCAGTGCATGACGACGAAGGGGGCGCCGGCGTCGGCGACGACCGGGATCATCGCGGGGTCGGCGAGGCCGCCGCTGACGTCGTTGACGAGGGCGGCGCCGGCGGCGAGGGCCTGCTCGGCGACGGAGGCGCGCATGGTGTCGACGGAGACCGTGACGCCCTCGGCGGCGAGGCCGCGGACGACGGGGACGACGCGGCGCAGTTCCTCGTCTTCGTCGACCCGGGTGGCGCCGGGGCGGGTGGACTCACCGCCGACGTCGACCAGGTCGGCGCCCTCCTCGACGAGGGCGAGGCCGTGCTTGACGGCGGACGTCGTGTCGAACCAGCGGCCGCCGTCGGAGAAGGAATCGGGGGTCACGTTGACGACTCCCATGACCGCGCACCGGTCCCACTCGGGAAGGCCCGCGACGCGCCCGCGTCCGCTCTGCTTGCTCATACGTTCAGCGTAGGCCCAAGCAGGGGCCGGAACGTGCGGTGGCCCGAGCGGAAGCCTGGGGGACGGGCTTCCGCTCGGGCCTGTCGCGGGTGGCCGCGCCTATGCCGCGCGGACCTCCCGCTCCGCCACCTGGTGGGGGCAGGGGCGCCGAGCGGCCGTGCGGCGGCGAAGGAAGCGCGGCAACGGCAGTGCCAGGTTCACGAAGCCCTCCGCCTGCATGGCGGCGAAGCCGAGGCGGGGCAGGTCGCCGGAGGCCCGGTAGACGACGAAGCGGGGCTCCCAGCGGGGCTGGAACTTGGCGTTGAACTTGTACAGGGACTCGATCTGGAACCAGCGGGAGAGGAAGACGAGCAGGCCCCGCCAGGCGCGCAGCACCGGGCCCGCGCCGATCTTCTCGCCGCGTGCCAGAGCGGAGCGGAACATGGCGAAGTTGAGGGACACGCGCGCGATGCCGAACTTCGGGGCGGCCTGGAGGGCGGCCACGATGAGGAGTTCGTTCATGCCGGGGTCGGCCGAGCGGTCGCGGCGCATCAGGTCCAGGGAGACCCCGTCCGTGCCCCACGGCACGAAGTGGAGGATCGCCTTGAGGTCGCCGTACTCTCCCGGCTCCTCGTCGGCCTTGTGGGCGGTGGCGATGAGGCAGTCGCCGTCGGACGGGTCGCCGACGCGGCCCAGCGCCATGGAGAAGCCGCGCTCGGTGTCGGTGCCGCGCCAGTCCTCGGCGGCGCGGCGGATGCGCTCCAGCTCGGCGTCGCCGAGGTCACGGACACGACGTACCCGGGTCTCGTAACCGGCGCGCTCGATGCGCTTGACCATCTGACGTACGTTGCGCATCGCGCGGCCGGCGAGCGAGAAATCCGGGACGTCCACCACCGCCTCGTCGCCCAGTTCGAGGGCGTCGAGCCCGGTCTCGCGGGTCCACACCTCGGCGCCGGTCTCGGAGCAGCCCATGACGGCCGGGGTCCAGGAGTGGGCCTTGGCCTCGTCCATGAAGCGCTCGATGGCGCCGGGCCAGGCCTCGACGTCGCCGATGGGGTCGCCGCTGGCCAGCATCACGCCGGAGACGACGCGGTACGTCACCGCGGCCTTGCCGCTGGGGGAGAACACGACGGCCTTGTCGCGGCGCAGCGCGAAGTGGCCGAGGGAGTCGCGGCCGCCGTGCTTGGCGAGCAGGGCGCGCAGGCGCGTCTCGTCGTCCTCGGTGAGGTGGGCGGCGGGGTGTTCGGGGCGGAAGGCGAGGTAGATCGTGGTGACCGCGGTGATCCAGCCGAGCGCGCCGAGGGAGAAGGCGACCGTCCAGGAGGTGTTGCCCTGGTAGTCGACCGGGCCCTCGAAGCCGAACAGGCCGTACAGGACGTGGCTGATGCGGTCGGCCAGGCTGGGGTCGCCCACCAGCGTGCCCGGGTGGGCGCTGACGATGACCAGCCCGAGGGCGAGGGAACCGGCGCTCATGAGGACGAAGTTGGCCAGCGCGCGCCACCTGCTGCGCGGGTCGGGCAGCGCCGCGAACTGGTCGCGGTGGCGCAGCAGCGCGGTGAGCAGCACGACCGAGATGAGCACGCCCACGACGGAGTGGCGGTACATGAACTGCGCCACGGCTCCGGCCGGCAGCAGGACGACCGCCGCGCGCCAGGCCCGGCGCTTGCCGCGCTTGAGGCCGTGGGCGAGCAGCAGCAATAGCACGCCCGCGCTGAGCGACAGTGCGGCCGCGAACGGCCCGAACGCGCCCGGAAGCACCTCGGCGATGGCGTGCATACGGCTGTGCCGGAAGCGCGGGAAGACGCCCGCTGCGATGTTCAGCAGGCCCACCAGGGCGCAGGCCCTGCCGACGAGGGCGGGAACGGCCTCGGGGCGCGGGCCGCGCAGCAGCTGCCGTACGCGGCTCGTCAGATGGCCAACCTGGCTCGATCGTTGAGGAACCTTGCCCGACATTTCCACATCTGTCCTGACAGACATCGCATCCCAGTGTTCCGCGAGAGACCTTGGATCCGGTGCCGATTCGGGCATCCGGCGACATTGCGCCCTCTAGGACGGTGTCTCGAGGGGAGAGGTTCACTCGGCTCCCCAAAACCGTTTCAAAGGCCAAGGAAAGTCCGGGGCAAGCCCTTGCGAAGGTGCGGGGGAGGCAGCGCGCAGGAAGCGCGGAACCGGGCGGAAAGTGCGGACAGGTAACCATCGATGGGTCTCACGAGCGACAAGGTGCTGGCGCTGGCGGTTCTGTCCGCCGTAGGGCTGTTCGTCGGCACGGTGTGGCTGTGGCCGCGCCTGGCGCGGCGCGGCTGGCGGGCGGTGAGCGGACGCGTGGGCCTGTTGTTCTCCACGCAGTTGGCGCTCTTCATGGCGGTCGGCCTCGGCGCCAACCAGGCCTTCGGGTTCTACGCCAGCTGGGCCGATCTGTTCGGGCAGGAGAAGGATCAGGGCGTGGTCGTGGACCACACGCCGGAACGCGGGCCGCTGCGGGTCGTGGACACGCGTCGGGTGCCGGGGGCGGCGAGCTCCAGTCCGCCGTTGGGCGGTCAGATCCAGAAGGTCGACATCGTGGGCCGGACGTCGCACATCGCCACGCCCGCCTTCGTCTATCTGCCGCCCGAGTATTTTCAGCCGGAATACCGCACGCGCAGGTTCCCGGCGGCCGTCGTCCTCACCGGCTATCCCGGTACGGCCCAGGCGCTGGTGGACAAGCTCGACTATCCGCGTACGGCCGCCAGGCTCGCCGCTCAGGGCCGTATGGAGCCGATGATCCTGGTGATGATGCGGCCGACCGTGGCGCCGCCCCGGGACACGGAGTGCGTGGACATTCCCGGGGGCCCGCAGACCGAGACGTTCTTCGCGGCCGATCTGCCCGAGGCCGTGAACAGCCACTACAGGGTGGGCGGCGGGCCCGGCAGCTGGGGAATCATCGGTGACTCGACCGGCGGCTACTGCGCGTTGAAGCTCGCGATGCACCATCCGAAGGTGTACGCGGCGGGGGCGGGGCTTTCCGCGTACTACAACGCGCCGATCGACGCCACGACCGGCGATCTCTTCCAGGGCGACGAGGAACTGCGCAATCGCGCGAACCTGTGGTGGTACCTCAAGCACATGCCGGCTCCGGACACTTCACTGCTCGTCAGCAGCAGCAAAGTTGGAGAATCCAACTACAAGGCCACGCTGAAGTTCATTGAGCGCGTGAAGGCCACGAAGCTGACACGCATCTCGTCGATCATCCTCGAAAGCGGCGGGCACAACTTCAACACCTGGCGACGGGAGATTCCGGGGACGCTGGAGTGGATGAGCGGGCGGCTGAGCGGCAGGTGAGATGGCCGACGGGAGGGCCGCGGGGATGGCCGTCGGGATGGCCGGAGAGATGGCCGGCGGGGCTTTGTGATCTTGGTTCTTGGTTAATTCTGTGCCGGATCTGATTCCTGATGCCGTGTGAACGACTCGCGATGGCTGTCTTTTTACGGGGCGGGGCAACAAGATTCGCCTACGCGCGGTAAGTTTCTGGCCATGCCACGTGGACGTCACCGTCATTCCCCGCCCTTGCACAGGCTGCTGCCCCCGTCGGCGATCGCAGGCGTCTCCGTCGTCTGCGCCCTCGCCCCCTGGGTGTTCACCGAGGCCTTGGTGCTGCGCGGCCTTGCCGGGGCCGCCGCGGCGACGGCGGTCGTCGGTGCGGTCGTCATGCGCCGCTGGGACACTCAGGCCGGCAAGAAGGTGGCCGACCTCACGCGCGCGCGTGCGAGTGACGAGTGGCGGTACGAGGAACGGGTCGCCGAGCTGGAGACCGACCTCGAGGAGTCGCGCGAGCTGCGCATGAAGCTGGAGCAGCGGCTGCGGGGCAAGCGGGCGGAGCTCGCGGGACTGCGCAACGAGCACGCGGCGCTGCTGCGCCGGTACGCCACGGCGGAGACCGAGCGGGCGAGCGTCCTGGAGGAGCGCCGGGTTCTGGAGATAGAGGCGACGGCGCCCACGCGCGCGTTGCCGCCGGCGCCGGTCGACGCCTCTTCGGCGGAGGAGACGGGGGCTGTGGCTGCCCCTGCCGAGGCCGAGGCGGAGGGTGCGGGGACCGAGTCCGCCGAGGAGACCCCGGCGACTCCGGCGGTCTTCTCGCCGGAGGGATCCCGGCTGTTCCTGCGGGCCAAGGCGGCGTTGGCGCGGTTCGACGGGGAGGAGCCCGCGGAGGACGGCGAGTCCGTGCAGGACGCCGAGTCCGTGCAGGCGGCCGATTCCACGCAGGACACCGAGCCCGTGCAGGTGGCCGAGTCCGTCAAGGGCAGCGAGTCCGTCAAGGACGAGCCTCCGAACAACGAGCCCCCCAAGGGCTACGGCCGGTCCAACGACGAGTCCGCGAAGGACGGTTCGGGAGCCACCGAGGCGCAGACCGCGGCGGCACGGACCACCGAGGCCCAGCACGTCGGCGGATCCGAGAAGGAGCCCGCGCTGGAGGACGAAGCGCAGGGGAAGCCCGAGGCGGTCGACGGGCACGAGCGCGCGGCCGCCAACACCACGGCAGACGCCCTGACCAAGACGGACGCCCTCGCCAAGACGGGTGCCGTCGCGGAGACGGGTGCCGTCGCCACGGCGGACGCACCCGCCGTGGCCCGTCCCGCCCTGCCCCCGGCCGGTTCGATCCCGTCGCAGCAGCCCGCGGGTCACTTCATCGCGCCGACCGCCGTGGCCGTCGTCCCGGCGACGCCCGTACGGCGCCCGATGATCGACGGCGGCTTCGACTTCTTCGGTACGAAGAGGGGGGCGGCCATGCCCTCCGCGCTGGAGTCGGTCCAGAACGAGGACCTCGCCGACGTCGTCGGCCAGGAGGCCCTCGCCCTCCACAAGGCCGAGTCCGAGGCCGAGTTCAAGCCGGCGGACGAGGAGTCCCGGGGGATCGGTCAGGTCATCGACCTGACGGCGCACGACGAGACGGAACAGATCGATGTGCAGGGGCTGCGCAGCGCGGTTTCCTGACGGCGGGGCAGGGTGACGCCGGTCGGTGCCCTTTCGGGGCGTGACCGGCCTCAGGCCATCCACCGGTCCGGCCGCGCCACCTTCCGTCCCGTACGCGACCTCTCCGCCTGCCCCCGCAGCAGTTGCGCCGCCTCCTCGGCGCCCCTCAGGCGGGCTGTCACCGTCTTGTTCGCCCCGGTGTCCACGTGGACGTCGGCGACGCCCCACACGCGCTCCCAGGGCCCCTGGGACAGCCGTACGCTCTGGACCTTCGCGTGCGGGACGAGCGCGAGGCTTCGCCGGAACAGGCCGGTGCGGGCGGCGAACACCGCGTCCGTGACGGCCAGGCCGTATCCACGCCACCACAGCGGCACGCACCGGCCCGCCCGCCGCGGCGGACGCGACAGGGACGCGTGCGGGGGGACGCGCACACCGGGCAGCACGCGCGCGACGACCGATTCGGCGACCTCGCGCGGGGCGACCGGGAGCAGGACCGAGTTCGACGAGCCCGCCACGTCCAGCTCCACCCGCACCCAGCCGCGCCGCCGCCACAGCAGCGGCTCGACGATCCGTACGGTCTGGACGCGGCCGGGCGGCACCGTCTCGTGCGCCCGGTCGAGCAGACCGTGGTCGAGGCGCAGCCCGTCCGGCGACTCGCCCACCGTCCAGTCGTACTCGGTGACGAACCGCCCCACGCTGCTAGCCCCCGCCGCGCCGAACAACGGCACTGCGGTCGCGAGCACCGTCCATACGCTTTCGGTGGCCAGCCAGAGGACGGTCGGTACGACGATCGCGGCGGCCAGCGTCCCCCAGGTGGCGCCGGTCAGGAGGAGGGAGACGGCCAGGACGCCCGGTGGCACGCGCAGCAGTCGCTGGGACGGCGCCTCGCCGACCTCGTGTGCCGTCTCGGGCGCGAAACCGGCGGCGCGTGCGAGGAGTTCCGCGCGGAGCGCACGCGCCTCCTCCTCGCCCAGGAAGGCGAGTTCGTCCTTCTTGTCCGTGCCTATGACATCCAGCTTGAGCTTCGCCACGCCCGCCACGCGCGCGAGGAGCGGCTGGGTGACGTCGATGGCCTGGATGCGTTCCAGCCGGATGTGCGCGGTGCGCCGGAACACCAGACCGGTACGGATGCGCAGGTCCGTCTCTGTCACCGCGAAGTGTGTGAACCACCAGGTGAGGAAGCCGTACAGGGCGGCCGCGGGGACGAGCACGGCGAGCGCGAGCAGGAGGGTCGTCGTGGTCAGCCTGGTCAGCTGGCGCTGCGCCTGGTCGGGGTCGTGCACGGCCCAGCCGATCAGCACCGCGACCGGCGCCCACGCGCGCCTGAGCGGCGTCACGGGGTGCAGCCGCCGTTCGGTCACGGGTCGCAGCTCGCTCACGGCGTCGTCGACGCCGGGCGACGTCACAGGCCCGCCGATCGTGCCTCGCCCAGCTCGGTGAGCCGGTCGCGCAGCCGCTCGGCCTCGGCCGGGTCGAGGCCGGGGATGGTGGCGTCGGTGGCCGCCGCGGCCGTGTGCAGCTGCACGCTGGCCAGGTCGAAGTGCCGCTCGACGGGGCCGGAGGTGACCTCGACCAGCTGCATCCGGCCGTACGGCACCACCGTCTCCTCGCGCCACAGCACGCCCCGGCTGATCAGCAGGTCGTCGGCGCGCTCGGCGTAGCGCCACGAACGCCAGTTGCGGCCGAGCATCACCCAGCCCCATGCCATCAGTGCCAGGGGCAGCAGCGCGAAGGCCGCCCAAGCGGGCCCGGCGAACAGGTTGAGCACCACGGCGAGGCCGATCGTCAGCAGTCCCAGCCACACCACCAGCAACAGTCGGCGCATGCGGAGCAGCCGGGGCGGCAGCCCGGTCCACCTCGGCTCGGCCTCCACGTGCTCGGCCCCCGCCTGCTCGTCCCCCGCTGTCCCCGTGTTCTCCGGGCTCCCCGTCTCCATGAGGCCAGCGTACGTAGGAGAGACTGTGTCCATGACTCCCACGACGGAGACCATGGTCGGTATCGGCGGCGCCGCGGAGAGCACCGACATGGTGCTCAACATCGGGCCCCAGCACCCGTCCACGCACGGCGTGCTGCGCCTCAAGCTCGTGCTGGACGGCGAGCGCATCACGCGCGCGGAGCCCGTGATCGGCTATATGCACCGCGGCGCGGAGAAGCTCTTCGAGGCCCGCGACTACCGGCAGATCATCATGCTCGCCAACCGCCACGACTGGCTGTCGGCGTTCTCCAACGAGCTGGGCGTCGTGCTCGCCGTCGAGCGCATGCTCGGCATGGAGGTGCCCGAGCGGGCGGTGTGGACCCGGACGCTGCTCGCGGAGCTCAACCGGGTGCTCAACCACCTGATGTTCCTCGGGTCGTACCCGCTGGAGCTGGGCGGGATCACGCCGATCTTCTACGCCTTCTCGGAGCGCGAGGAGCTCCAGCACGTGATGGAGGAGGTCTCCGGCGGGCGGATGCACTACATGTTCAACCGGGTGGGAGGCCTGAAGGAGGACCTGCCGGCCGGGTGGACCACGCGCGCGCGTGCCGCCGTCGCCGACGTGCGCTCGCGCATGGACCGGTTCGACGACCTGGTGCTCGGCAACGAGATCTTCCGGGGGCGCACGCGGGGCGTGGGCGCCCTCACGCCCGAGACCGTGCACGCGTACGGCGTGAGCGGGCCGATCGCGCGTGCCTCGGGCGTCGACTTCGACCTGCGCCGGGACGAGCCCTATCTCGCGTACGGCGAGCTGGGGGACGTCCTGAAGGTCGTGACCCGGGACGAGGGTGACTGCCTCGCCCGGTTCGAGTGCCTGCTGGAGCAGACCCACAACTCCCTCGACCTCGCCGACGCCTGCCTCGACCGCCTCGCCGGGCTGCCGCCCGGGCCGATCAACCAGCGGCTCCCCAAGGTGCTGAAGGCGCCCGAGGGGCACACGTACGCGTGGACCGAGAACCCGCTCGGCATCAACGGCTACTACCTCGTCAGCAAGGGCGAGAAGACCCCGTACCGGCTGAAGCTGCGCTCCGCCTCGTACAACAACATCCAGGCGCTGGTCGAGCTGCTGCCGGGGACGCTGATCGCGGACATGGTGGCGATTCTGGGGTCGATGTTCTTCGTGGTCGGGGACATCGACAAGTAGGGACTGATCGCGTCGACAAGTAGGGACTGATCACGCCGACAAGTAGGGACTGATCACCTTGACGAGCAGTGGCTGATCAATCCGTCAGTACGTCCGGAATTCCAACCGACTGCACCAGCCAGCCGAAGTCCCCGAGCCCGCCCATAGCGGTGAGCTCGGCGGCCTCGCCCGCGGTCGCGAGGGCGCGTACGTAATCGGCGGGGCGGGTGGAGGCCAGTTCCAGTGGGGGGCGTGCGCCTGTGATGCCCAGGGCGCGCAACGCGTCGCGTTGTGAGAGCAGGCGCGTACCGGGCAGCGCGCACGCCGTCGCGCACGCGTCCAGTGCGACATGTGCCGTGATGTCGCAGGAGCCGTCCGGCACCGGCGCCGTCTCGCGCCCCTCGCGGAAACCGGTGAGCGTGCCGAAGGGCGGTCGCGCGTCGGCCCGGTGCGCGTAGTCCACGGCGACCGCGAGCCCTCGGTCCAGTGCCGCGACCACGCCCGCCCAGGCCTCGTCCCGCGGCAGCCCGATCTCGGCCCGCAGCCCGGCCGGCTCTTCCCCGTCCCGCGCGCCCTCCGCACCGCCCAGCGGCCACCACCGCGCCAGCCACTGCGCCTCCGCCCCGGCGACCGGCTCCCCGAGGCGCTCGGTCCCGTCCCGCCGTACGAGAACCAGGCGGGGTACGCCCGCGGAGTCCACCTCCGCGACCTCCACGGGGACGTTGTCCAGCCACTCGTTGGCGAACAGCAGGCCCTGGATCCGCGGCGGCGGCTCGGGCAGCCACTCGATCCGGTAATCCAGGGTCTGCGGCCGGTCGGCGATCTCGACGGCGTACGCACGCGTGCGTGCCGCCACGTCGGCGGGCAGGGCGGCCAGTACGCCCGTGATCAGCTCGCCCCGCCCCGCCGCCATGTCGACGAAGTCGAGCGACGCGGGCCGGCCCAGGGCCTCGTCGACCCGGCACAGCAGCCGGGCCACGGCACCGGCGAAGAGGGACGACGCGTGCACGGACGTACGGAAGTGGCCGGCCGGTCCCTCGGGCCGCCGGTAGAAGCCGCCCGGCCCGTACAGGGCGGATTCCGCCGCCGCCCGCCACCCGCGCCACTCGTCCGTCGCCTCTGCCGTCACCGGCCCAGGCTAAGCGCACAGGAGAACGCAGCCTCCACCTTGCGGAGTACGCGCGCGTGGTGCGGATCGGCCCTCCGGTTGACCCCTGCACGCATCTCGCTTCCCTACGCTGGGTTACGTGCAGCGCCTCTATGACTTCATCCGCAGGCACCCGACATGGGTCGACAGCTTCTGGGCCGTCTTCCTCTTCGGGATCTCCGCGGTCACCGTGGCCGTCCGGGAGGAGGCCGGACAGGACCTCTCGGGCACGGACTCGGAGGCGGTCATCATCCCGGTCGTCCTCCTGCTGTGCCTGGTGATCGCGTTGCGCCGGCGCATGCCGGAGAAGATGCTGCTGCTGGCCATCGGCGTGGGACTGGCCCAGCTGGTGCTGAACGTGGCGACGACACCCGCCAACTTCGCCTTCCTGGTGATCACCTACACCGTGGCCGCGACCGGCGCCCGCTGGTCCTCCCGGCTCGCGCTGGGCGCCGGCCTGTGCGCGGCGCCGCTGGCACAGATGCGCTGGCCGGAGAAGGACTCCAGTGTGATCGGCAACGTGGCCCTGGTGATCTTCCTGACGGTGCCGTTCGCGCTCGCCTGGGTGCTCGGCGACTCGATCCGCACCCGCCGCGCCTACTACGAGCAGCTGGAGGAGCGCGCGACCCGGCTCGAAAAGGAGCGCGAGGCGCAGGCCAAGGTCGCGGTTGCCGCCGAACGCGCCCGGATCGCGCGCGAGCTGCACGACGTGGTCGCGCACAACGTCTCCGTGATGGTGGTGCAGGCCGACGGCGCCGCCTACGTCCTCGACGCCGCCCCGGACCAGGCCAAGAAGGCCCTGGAGACCATCTCCTCCACCGGCCGCCAGGCCCTCGCCGAGATGCGCCGCCTGCTCGGCGTGCTGCGCACCGGCGAGCACCAGGAGGGCGGCGAGTACGTCCCGCAGCCCGACGTCGAGCAGATCGACGAACTCATCCAGCAGTGCCGCACGTCCGGCCTCCCGGTCGACTTCAAGGTCGAGGGCACGCCGCGCCCCCTGCCCAGCGGCGTCGAGCTGACGGCGTACCGCATCGTGCAGGAGGCGCTGACGAACACGCGCAAGCACGGCGGTCCGAACGCGGGCGCGAGTGTGCGCCTGGTCTACTTCGACGACGGCCTCGGCCTGCTCGTCGAGGACGACGGCACGGGCGCCCCGCACGAGCTGTACGAGGAGGGCGGCGCCGACGGCCAGGGGCACGGCCTGATCGGCATGCGCGAACGGGTCGGCATGGTCGGCGGCACCCTGGACGCGGGCCCCCGGCCGGGCGGAGGATTCCGCATCAGTGCGCTGCTGCCGCTCAAACCAGCACACTGACGCCTGCGCATGCCCCTTGTTGACACCTGTAACGCCGCTGTAGACGGATACGGAAGACACGGAAGAGGACCCCGATGACGATCCGCGTGATGCTCGTCGACGACCAGGTGCTGCTGCGCACCGGGTTCCGGATGGTGCTCGCCGCCCAGCCGGACATGGAGGTCGTCGCGGAGGCGGGCGACGGCGTCGAGGCCCTCCAGGTGCTGCGGGAGACCGCTGTCGACGTCGTCCTGATGGACGTACGCATGCCCAAGCTGGACGGCGTGGAGACCACCCGCCGCATCTGTCAGGAGGCCAACCCGCCCAAGGTGCTGATCCTGACCACCTTCGACCTCGACGAGTACGCCTTCTCCGGGCTGAAGGCGGGCGCCTCCGGCTTCATGCTCAAGGACGTGCCGCCCGGCGAACTCCTCACCGCCATCCGCTCGGTGCACAGCGGTGACGCGGTGGTGGCCCCGTCGACGACCCGGCGCCTGCTGGACCGGTTCGCACCCATGCTGCCGTCCACCGGCAAGGAGCCCCAGCACAAGGAGCTGGAGCGGCTCACCGACCGCGAGCGCGAGGTCATGGTGCTGGTCGCGCAGGGGCTGTCCAACGGCGAGATCGCGGCCCGGCTGGTGCTGTCCGAGGCGACCGTGAAGACCCACGTGGGCCGCATCCTGACCAAGCTGGGGCTCAGGGACCGGGTGCAGGTGGTCGTCCTCGCGTACGAGACGGGCCTGGTGCGGGCCGGCGGGCACGGCTGAGCATCGGCGCGAGGAGGCACGGCCGAGCCTCGGTGCGCGGGGCACGCCTCACGCACAGCGGGCGTGCCCCCGCGTCAACCGGTGCCCACTAGGGTCTGCGCATGCTCCTGTGGATCAACGGCCCTTTCGGCGGCGGCAAGACGCAGACCGCGTACGAGATCCAGCGCCGCCTGCCCGGCAGCGTGGTCTGCGACCCCGAGCACCCGGGATTCGGGCTGCGGCGGATGCTGCCGCCGCAACTGCGTGGAGACTTCCAGGACTTGACCGCTTGGCGACAGGGGGTCGTCGAGGTGCTCGACCTCGCGCTGACCAAGCACGACGGCGTGGTGATCGCCCCCATGACGGTCACGAACTCCGACTACTTCGCCGAGACCGTCGGGCGGTTGGGCGAACTCGGCCATGACGTACGGCACTTCACCCTCCTCGCCGAGCGCGAGACGGTCCTGCGGCGGCTGCGGGAACGTGGCTTCGGACACCTCCTTCGGTATGTCGCCGGAAAGGACGCCCCGCTGCGCCGGGAGACCTGGGCCGTGCAGCAGCTCGACCACTGCCTGGAGCGGCTGCGTGAGCCGGAGTTCGCCGAGCACCTGTGGACGGACCGCTCGACGGTGCCGAAGACGGCGGACCGCATCGCCGTGCTGGCCGGGCTGCGGCTGCGGCCCAACACCGAGGGCACGCTGCGGACGCGGCTGCGGCAGGCGGGGGTCGGGATCAGGCACATCCGGTTCGACTGACGGTCACCTCAGGAGCGTGACGGTCACCTCAGGAGCGCCTCGAGGAAGTCGCTGCCGAGCCGCGCCACCGCGGTGACGTCCAGCTGGTGCAGGACGTACCGCCCTCGGCGGCGGGTGGTGATCAGGCCCGCCTTCTTGAGGACGCCCAGGTGCCGGGATATCTCGGGCGCAGTCATGCCGTGGATCTGCACGAGTTCGCCCGTGGTGTAGGTGCTGCGGGCGAGGTTGCGGCAGAGCTGCATCCGCGCCGGGTGGGACAGCGCGGTCATCCGCAGGATCAGCTGGTCGACGGCGGGGGGCGCGGCGAGGCCCGCGGAACCGACCGGGTAGTGCAGGACCGGCTGCCAGCCGTGCCGGTGCAGCACCGCCAGATGCGGCCAGCCCAGGCTCGTCGGCACGAGCAGCAGGCTGCTGTCCTTGATGACGGTGTGGCCCTGGCGCAGCTTGTCGATAATGATCCTTCCGGCGGCCTCGTCGACGCTCACCGCCGGGGACACCGCGGTCAGCGCCTCGGTCAGCCCCTTGTGCCGCAGAAGGTCGGTCTTGTGGCGGGCGTCGGCCGCGAGCTGGTGGCGCAGGCGGGACCACGCCTCGGCGAAGAACGCCTCGTCGCAGTCCTGGAGGAACTGCCGCAGCCAGGACCGGATCCGCGGCGGATCCGCCAGCAACCGCTCACTGAACCGCAACTGCTGCGGCCCACGCGCGGCGGCCAGCTCCAGAGCACGTCGGTGCAGCTCCGCGTCGGCCAGCACCGGAGGCCCCTGCGTGGCGTACGGCAGCGCGCAGGTGAACTCCAGTGCCGCGTCCACGAACTGCTCGTCCGTCAGCTTGTCCAGCAGGTCCAGGTCCTCGGCGAGCGTGGCCCCCGGGAGTGTGTTGCCGCCCGGGACGCCGGCGAAGGGCAGGAACAGGTCCGAGAACGTCGTCCGCCACAGGAAGTCGGCCTCGCACATCCGGTCGGCCAGGTGTGGGTCCAGCCGGGCCGTCACGCTCGTCACCCAGCCCTGCAGGCCCGGGTGGTGCCCCGCCTCCGACAGCGCGTGCAGCGCCATGCCGAGCTCGGCCAGGGGCGAGGGCACGACGGCCAGCCGCTCCGGCCGCAGCCCCGCGATGTCGATGCTCACGCTCATGCCCTCATGGTGCACCCCGCCACTGACAACGCGGCCGTCGATTGACGGCGGCCGTCAATCGACGCGACGTGGCCGCCGTACACGGGCAAGCCTGGGATCACCGGGGCAGCCGCGGAGCCCGATCCCGACATACGTCATGCCTCCTACGTCCCGAGAAGGCGCTACACCATGAGCATCACGCAGCACCACCTCCTTGACGCCCACCGTGCCTGGCAGCACGGCGAGGCGGCCCCTCCGGCGCCGGGCACCCTCGACCGGCAGGTCGTACGCGAGTGGCGCGCGTACCGGCGGTTCCGGGCGGTCGTCGCCGGACGCCCGGCCCCTGGGCGGATACGACAGGCCCTGGGCCGCCGGCTGCGTCCGCGGGCCCGCTCTACCTGCTGACCTCCTCGGCCAGCACGGCCACGAACCGGGCGACGGCCTCCTTCACGTCCTCGGCCGTCCACTCCAGGCCCGCGGCGCGGACGCAGACCTCGGTGCAGGCCAGCCCCGGGCCCTTCTGATCCCAGGCGCCCGCGAACAGACCCGTCCTCGTCTCCTCCGCCTGCCGGATCGCGGCCTCGGAGAGGACGTCGACGTCGTACGGCAGCCAGAGCTGGAACTCGTTCGTGTGCGGCACCTCGGGATGGACGCGTGCCCACGGCACCCCGGCCGCGGCGAACCCCTCACGCAGCGCGGCGGCCACCACGCGTGCGTGGGTCACGTACTCCGGCAGCCGGGGCAGCTCCCGCTCCAGGCCGACCAGCGCCGACAGCGCCGTGGGGAACTGCTGGAACAGCATGCCGCCGTAGCGGTGCCGCCAGACCTTCGCCTCCTCCACCAGCGTCCGAGGTCCGGCGAGCGCGGCGCCCCCGTATCCGCGCAGGGACTTGTAGAACGACACGTAGACGCTGTCCGCCAGGCCCGCGATCTCGTCCAGGGGGCGGCCGAGGTGGACGGTCGACTCCCACAGGCGCGCGCCGTCGAAGTGCACCACCGCGTCGCGCTCCCGCGCTGCCTCCACCACCTCGACGAGCTCGTCCCAGGACGGCAGCAGGAAACCGGCGTCGCGGAGGGGAAGTTCCAGCACCAGTGCCCCGAAGGGCTCCTCGAAGTCGCGGACCTCGGCAGCGGTCGGCTGCCTCGGCTCACGCGTCAACTGCACCGGGCGCAACCCGCTGACCTGGCTGAACGCGTTCCGCTCATACACCTCGGGGTGGGCCATCGCA
The DNA here is from genome assembly GCF_039537145.1 of Streptomyces shaanxiensis. NCBI lineage: Bacteria > Bacillati > Actinomycetota > Actinomycetes > Kitasatosporales > Streptomycetaceae > Streptomyces > Streptomyces shaanxiensis. The sequence goes on along the minus strand of NZ_BAAAZY010000011.1, from coordinate 7,185 downwards.
TGCAGGGCGACGGTCGGGTCGCCGGTACGGCCCGCCCAGCAGCGCAGGGCGACCTGCTGGGCCATCGTGCCCGTCGGGAAGAACGCGGCGGCCTCCTTGCCGAGCAGCGCGGCCGTCTTCTTCTCCAGGGCCTCGACGACGCCGCTGCCGTAGAGGTCGGCCCGCTCGTCCAGGTCGTACACGTCCTGCGCCGTCTCCAGGAGCGCGAGGCGCTCGCGGAGCGAGCCCAGGAAGTCGAGGTGCGAGAGGACGCGCTCCGCGCTCCTGAATGCGCCTATGCGCCGCTCGAAGCGCTGCTCGCGCCGTTCGTCGTCCGTGATCCGCGTGCTCTGCTGTGTGCCCTGCTCCGCCGTATCGGTCATGTCCCGGATCATCCCGCCCGACCAGCCGCGTGGGCACCCGAGTTTCGACCGACGCCCTCACCCGTCCATACGTGCGGGAAAGGCGTGGGGAAACCCACAGCCTGTGGACAACCGAACGCCCCTCGAACCAATCGCGTTAACATGACGAGAAATCGTCCGGTACCCGGAGCGGACTGGAACGGGAAGGCCGCCTTCGCGTGAGTACAAGCCAACAGCCAGATCCCAAGGACCGCCCCGCGCGGCTCACCGTCGGTGTCGTCGGCGCCGGCCGTGTGGGCCCCGCGCTCGCCGCGTCCCTTCAGCTCGCCGGGCACCGCCCGGTGGCCGTCTCCGGAGTCTCCGACACCTCCCGGCGACGGGCCGAGCGGATGCTCCCCGACGTGCCGCTCGTGCCGCCCGCCGAGGTCCTCGCGCGCGCCGAGCTGGTCCTGCTGACCGTCCCGGACGACGCGCTGCCCGGGCTGGTCGAGGGCCTCGCCGAGACCGGGGCCGTACGGCCGGGGCAGCTGCTGGTGCACACCTCCGGGCGGTACGGCGCCAAGGTCCTGGACCCCGCCCTGCGCGCGGGCGCGCTGCCGCTGGCCCTGCACCCGGCGATGACGTTCACCGGCACCCCCGTGGACGTGCAGCGCCTGGCCGGCTGCTCCTTCGGCGTCACCGCGCCCGAGGAGCTGCGGCTGGCCGCCGAGGCCCTCGTCATCGAGATGGGCGGCGAACCCGAGTGGATCGCCGAGGAGATGCGCCCGCTGTACCACGCGGCGCTCGCGCTGGGCGCGAACCACCTGGTGACGCTGGTCGCCCAGTCCATGGAGCTGCTGCGCGAGGCGGGTGTCGCGGCCCCCGACCGGATGCTGGGCCCGCTGCTCGGCGCCGCGCTCGACAACGCGCTGCGCTCCGGTGACGCGGCGCTGACCGGTCCCGTCGCGCGCGGGGACGCGGGCACCGTCGCCGCGCACGTCACGGAGCTGCGGCGGCATGCCCCGCAGACCGTCGCCGGCTACCTCGCGATGGCGCGCGCGACCGCCGACCGGGCGCTCGCCCACGGACTGCTCAAGCCGGAGCTCGCCGAGGACCTGCTCGGGGTACTCGCCAACGGGACCGACGGGACCAACGGCGCCGAGGGAGACGCCCGATGACCACCACCCTGCTGCGCACCGCCGCCGAACTGCACGCACGCGTGCGGGCCGGCCGACGCGCCGTCGTGATGACCATGGGCGCGCTGCACGAGGGCCACGCCACCCTGATCCGCACCGCGCGCGACATCGCGGGGCCGGACGGCGAGGTCGTCGTCACCGTCTTCGTGAACCCCTTGCAGTTCGGCAAGGGCGAGGACCTCGACCGCTACCCGCGCACCCTGGACGCCGACCTCAAGGTCGCCGAACAGGCGGGCGCCGACGCCGTGTTCGCCCCTGCCGTCGACGAGGTCTACCCGGGCGGCGAGCCCCAGGTCCGCATCACCGCCGGCCCCATGGGCGAGCGCCTGGAGGGCGGCTCCCGCCCCGGCCACTTCGACGGCATGCTCACCGTCGTGGCCAAGCTGCTCCACCTCACCGGCCCCGACGTCGCCCTGTACGGCCAGAAGGACGCCCAGCAGCTCGCCCTGATCCGCCGCATGGTCCGCGACCTGAACTTCGGCGTCGAGATCGTCGGCGTGCCGACCGTGCGCGAGGAGGACGGCCTCGCGCTCTCCAGCCGCAACCGCTACCTCTCGACGGAGGAACGGCGCACCGCGCTCGCCCTGTCCCAGGCGCTGTTCGCCGGGCGCGACCGGCACGCGGCGCAGGAGGCGCTGCGCGCGCGTGCCCGCGAAGTGCCCGCCACACGCGCGCGTGCCGAGGCGCTCAGCGCCATAGGGGAGTCCCGCGCGGCGGCCGACGCACACGCCGTCGCCAAGGCCGTCCCCGGCGCCGCGGCGGCCGTCCGCGCGGCCGCCCGTCTGGTCCTCGACGAGGCCGTCCGCCTCGACCCGCCGCTCGAACTGGACTACCTCGCCCTCGTCGACCCGTCGGACTTCACGGAGATCACCGATCACGGGGACGACTTCACCGGCGAGGCCGTCCTCGCCGTCGCCGCCCGGGTCGGGACGACCCGGCTGATCGACAACATCCCCCTCACCTTCGGAGCCGCCTCGTGACCAGCACAGGCATACGACTGCACGCGCCCGCGCCCGGGTGGTCCATCGCCGCGGACGTCGTGGTCGTCGGCTCCGGTGTCGCCGGCCTCACCGCGGCCCTGCGCTGCGAGGCCGAGGGCCTGAAGACGGTCGTGGTCACCAAGGCCCGCCTCGACGACGGCTCCACCCGCTGGGCCCAGGGCGGCATCGCCGCGGCCCTCGGCGAGGGCGACACCCCCGAACAGCACCTGGACGACACCCTGGTCGCGGGCGCCGGCCTGTGCGACGAGGAGGCCGTACGGATCCTCGTGACGGAGGGCCCGGACGCCGTACGCCGCCTCATCGCGACCGGCGCCCACTTCGACGAGTCCGAGGAAGGCGGCCTGGAGCTCACCCGCGAGGGCGGCCACCACCGTCGCCGTATCGCCCACGCCGGCGGCGACGCGACCGGTGCGGAGATCTCCCGAGCGCTGGTCGAGGCGGTACGCGCGCGTGGCCTGCGCACGATCGAGAACGCCCTGGTCCTCGACCTGCTCACCGACGCCGACGGCCGTACGGCGGGCGTCACCCTGCACGTCATGGGCGAGGGCCAGCACGACGGCGTGGGAGCGGTCCACGCCCCCGCGGTAGTCCTGGCGACCGGCGGCATGGGCCAGGTCTTCTCGGCGACGACGAACCCGTCGGTGTCGACGGGCGACGGCGTCGCCCTGGCGCTCCGCGCGGGCGCCGAGGTGAGCGACCTGGAATTCGTCCAGTTCCACCCCACCGTGCTCTTCCTCGGCCCGGACGCGGAGGGCCAGCAGCCCCTGGTCTCCGAGGCGGTACGCGGCGAGGGCGCCCACTTGGTGGACGCCGACGGGGTGCGCTTCATGATCGGCCAGCACGAACTCGCCGAACTCGCCCCCCGGGACATCGTCGCCAAGGGCATCATGCGGCGCATGCAGGAGCAGGACGCCGAGCACATGTTCCTCGACGCCCGGCACTTCGGCGCCGACATGTGGGAGCACCGTTTCCCGACGATCCTCGCCGCCTGCCGCGCCCACGGCATCGACCCGGTGCACGACCCCATCCCGATAGCGCCGGCCGCCCACTACGCCTCCGGCGGCGTACGCACCGACTCGCAGGGCCGTACGACCGTCCCCGGCCTGTACGCGTGCGGCGAGGTCGCCTGCACGGGCGTGCACGGCGCCAACCGCCTGGCCTCGAACTCACTCCTCGAAGGCCTGGTCTACGCCGAGCGCATCGTGGAGGACATCGCGGCCTCCCGGGCGGCGAACGGCCTCCACGCGCGCGTGCCGCACCCGGTGCCCTACCCCGAGACTCCCGAGCACCCTCTGCTCGCCCCCGAGGCCCGTTTCGCGATCCAGCGGATCATGACGGACGGCGCCGGAGTCCTGCGCTCCGCCGAGTCCATGACGAAGGCCGCCGACCAGCTCCAGCGACTCCACACCGAGGCCCGCGACGCACTCGCCGAGAACGGCAAGACCGCCGAGCCCGGCGTCGACACCTGGGAGGCCACGAACCTCCTGTGCGTGGCCCGGGTCCTGGTGGCCGCCGGCCACCTCCGCGAGGAGACTCGGGGCTGCCACTGGCGCGAGGACGAGCCCGACCGCGACGACACGACATGGCGGCGCCACATCGTCGTACGCCTGAACCCGGACCGCACACTGGCCGTGCACACCACCGAAACCGCAGACTTCCCCCCGACCCGGCAGCCACAGCAGGAGCAGTGACAGAAGTGACCACCCCCGACCTTCCCCTCGCCCCGAACGGCGGCTGCGGCGACGACTGCGCCTGCGGTGCCGGCGACGAGGCCGCAGAGTACGCAGAGTGCGGCCTCGACCCCGCGCTCGCCCAGCTCCTGGCCGACGCGGGCCTCGACCCGGTCGAGGTCGAGGACATCGCCAACGTGGCCATCCAGGAGGACCTGGCGCACGGCGTGGACGTGACGACGGTCGCGACCATCCCCGAAGAGGCAGTCGCCACGGCCGACTTCGTCGCGCGCGAGGCGGGCGTGGTGGCGGGCCTCAGGGTCGCCGAAGCGGTCGTCTCGATCGTCTGCGAGGACGAGTTCGAGGTGGAGCGCCACGTGGAGGACGGCGACAAGGTGGAGGCAGGCCAGAAGCTCCTGTCGGTCACCACCCGCACCCGAGATCTCCTGACGGCCGAACGCAGCGCACTGAACATCCTGTGCCGCCTGTCGGGCATCGCGACCGCCACGCGCGCGTGGGCGGACGTACTGGAGGGCACGAAGGCAAAGGTCCGTGACACCCGCAAGACGACGCCGGGCCTGCGCGCGCTGGAGAAGTACGCGGTGCGCTGCGGCGGCGGAGTCAACCACCGCATGTCCCTGTCGGACGCGGCGCTGGTCAAGGACAACCACGTAGTGGCGGCGGGCGGCGTGGCCCATGCCTTCAAGGCGGTTCGGGAGACCTTCCCGGACGTCCCGATCGAGGTCGAGGTGGACACCCTCCACCAACTCCGCGAAGTGGTGGACGCGGGCGCGGACCTGATCCTCCTGGACAACTTCACGCCGGGCGACTGCGAGGAGGCGGTGGCGATCGTGCACGGCCGGGCAGCCCTCGAGGCATCGGGCCGGCTGACCCTCACCAACGCCAAGGCGTACGCCGACACGGGCGTCGACTACCTGGCCGTAGGGGCCCTCACCCACTCCTCGCCGATCCTGGACATCGGCCTGGACCTGCGAGCGGCGGAGTAGGAACGGGCATGCTCCTCACCATCGACGTGGGCAACACCCACACCGTCCTCGGCCTCTTCGACGGCGAGGACATCGTCGAACACTGGCGCATCTCCACGGACGCCCGCCGCACGGCCGACGAACTGGCCGTCCTCCTCCAGGGCCTGATGGGCATGCACCCGCTCCTCGGCGAGGAGCTGGGCGACGGCATCGACGGCATCGCCATCTGCGCGACGGTCCCCTCGGTCCTGCACGAGCTCCGCGAGGTGACCCGCCGCTACTACGGCGACGTCCCCGCGGTCCTCGTCGAACCGGGCGTGAAGACGGGCGTGCCGATCCTCACGGACAACCCCAAGGAGGTCGGCGCCGACCGCATCATCAACGCGGTCGCGGCGGTCGACCTCTACGGCGGCCCGGCGATCGTCGTCGACTTCGGTACGGCGACGACGTTCGACGCGGTGAGCGCGCGCGGCGAGTACGTCGGCGGTGTCATCGCCCCCGGCATCGAGATCTCGGTCGAGGCCCTCGGCGTCCGGGGCGCGCAGCTCCGCAAGATCGAGGTGGCCCGCCCGCGCAGCGTCATCGGCAAGAACACGGTCGAGGCCATGCAGTCCGGCATCATCTACGGCTTCGCAGGCCAGGTGGACGGCGTGGTCACCCGCATGGCCCGCGAACTCGCCGACGACCCCGAAGAGGTCACGGTCATCGCGACGGGCGGTCTGGCCCCGATGGTCCTGGGCGAGTCCTCGGTCATCGACGAACACGAGCCGTGGCTGACACTGATCGGCCTACGCCTGGTCTACGAACGCAACGTCTCCCGCATGTGACTCCGTCGGTCGGGCCGCTCACCAGTACCGCCCGCCGACCGGCTCGCCCGGCGTTGGCGCGGCCCTGCCTGGGCCGGCGTCGAGATGTGGCCGCGTACCCCCACGCACCCGCGGTCGCGTACGGCGGCAAGGGGACGTGCCGGGGGGTGTCCGCCCGCAGTGGCCGGCGTCAACACGCGGCACCTCCCGGCCTAAGTCCAGCCGCCGGTCCGAGGACGGACACCCCCCGGCACGGCCCCGACCCACAACCCACCCGCAGGCGCTACGCGAACCCCCACCCCACCCGCACAGGCCGCCGCAGGCACCCCCGGCGCACCCCACCACCCGAGTGGCTCCCCACGCCACACCCACCCCCCTATGCCGTGTTTGTCTGATTAGCGCGTATCGTCACCGCATGCCCACGCCATACGGATCCCGCGGCGGCATGGCGTTCGGCGCGGAGGAGCTGCGTGTGCTCCGCCGCGCTCTCGCCCTCGCCCTCCACCCCAGCCCCGCCTCGGCCGAAGACGTCCAGGACTGTCTCCGCCTCGCCGAGTCGCTCGACGAGGCGATGCGCGAGGGTGCCCGGTTGCGTGCGTTCTTGGTGGCCGACCTCGCCCGCTACCGCGCCGCCCTCCCCGGCACCGCAGCCGGCTACCTCACCCTCCTCGAAGAGGCCCTCACCGCCGGGTATCACCCGACCCCCGACGACCTCGCCGCCCTGAGGACCCTGCGCGGCAAACCCACCGCAGCCACCCTCCTCACCCGCTGCCGGCCACTCGCCGAACAGGACGCACGAGTCCACCTCCCGCACGCCACCGCACACCCGGCCCGCCGAGCCACCCCCGCCGCCCCCTCCATCCCCGCGTCCCGCACCCACCTCCAGGCCCTCCCCGGCGGCCTCACCGAGGCTTCCCCAGCCCCCACGGTCGTCCTCCCCGCCCAGGACACCGGCCAGGAGCCCGACAAGCCACCCCGGAGGAAGCCCGCCGAAAAGCCGGCCGCCCCCAAACCCGGCCCCGGCCCCGAGCCCACCCCGGCCGCCCCGAGGCCGCCGCGCCCCATCCCCACCCCGGGCGAGGTCTTCCCCCGCAGAAAACCGACCCCACCGCCCACGAACCCGCCCCAGCAACTCGCCGCAGGCTGAATCCGACGGCAAGGCGGCCCCCGGGCGGGTATCTCCGCGAGGCACCCGCCCACCCCACC
>NZ_BAAAZY010000010.1:1295126-1373576 GCF_039537145.1 Streptomyces shaanxiensis | reverse complement strand
CTGGAACGGGGCACCGGGAACCGACATGCCGGTCAGGGACTCGTTCACCAGGCCCTTGTCACCGAGCATGATGATCCAGCCGTACGTGCGCACCAGCGCGGAGACGAAGTGCGGGACGACCACGACCAGCATCGCCAGGCCCGCCAGGATGGGCTTGAGCCGGGTGATCGCCTGGGCCAGGACGAACCCGAAGACCAGGCTCAGCACCGCCGTCTCGGCGGAGATCCGCAGCGTGGTGAACAGCACCGACAGGTTCACGCCGGTCAGCGCGTCGGCGTACCAGTGCAGCGTGAACGAGCCGTCGGCGTCCTTCAGGCTCAGCAGCAGTGTGGAAAAGATCGGGTAGACGAACAGCACCAGCAGATACACGACGACGGGGAGCGCGTACAGGATCCCGACGCGGGTCCGGCGTGATGCGAGGAGTTTGCGGGGGCGGGCGGGAGCGCCCGCGGTGAGGGTGACTGCCATGACTCACCCCGCCTGTTCGTCGGTGGGGAAGAGGTTGACGTCCTCGGGGTCCGCACTGATCCCAACCCGCTCGCCGGCCACGGGCCCGCGGTCGGCGGGGACCTCCAGGCGCAGCAGCGGCCCGTCACCACCGTCGATCCGGACCCCGGCGCGCACCAGCGTGCCGACGTAGGTGGCGTTCTCCACCATGCCGGTACAGAACCCGTCGCCGGCGGCACAGGCCCGCAGCCGGCCGGGCTGGACGGCGACCTTGACCCGGGTGCCCGAGGCGAGGTCGTGATGGCGGGCCTTGATCAGGCCACCACTGTTGTCGAGACGGACCAGGGTGTGCTCGCCGTCGTGCTGCTCGATACGCCCGGGCAGGAAGTTCGCCGCGCCGAGGAAGTCCGCCACAAACGGCGTCCTCGGCCGCTCGAACAGCTCGCGGGGGGTGTCGAACTGCTCGATAAGACCGTTGCGCATCACCGCGATACGGTCCGACATCACCAGCGCCTCTTCCTGATCGTGCGTCACATAGATGACGGTCAGCCCGAGTTCCTGCTGGATGCTCTTGATCTCCACCTGCAGCTGGTCACGCAGCTTCTTGTCCAGCGCGCCCAGCGGCTCGTCCATCAGGATGACCGGCGGCCGGTAGACCAGCGCCCGGCACAACGCCACACGCTGCTGCTGACCACCGGACAGCTCACGCGGCTTACGGCCCCCGAACCCGGACAGGCCCGCGATCTCCAGCGTCTCCCCGACACGCCGACGGATCTCGTCCTTCGGCACTCCGCGCAGCGTCAGCGGGAAAGCGACGTTCTCCGCGACCGTCATGTGCGGGAACAGCAGGTACTGCTGGAAGACGAAACCGAGGTTTCGCTTCTGCGGCGCCAGGCGGGTGACGTCACGGCCGCCGACGGGTGATGGTGCCGGAGTCGGGTTCGCAGAACCCGGCGATCATCATCAGGGTCGTGGTCTTGCCCGACCCGGAGGAGCCGAGGAAGGTGACGAACTCCCCCGCGGCGATCTCCATCGACGCTTCGTCGACAGCGACCACGTCCCCGTACGTCTTACGCAGTGCCACCACCGACAGCGCCTTGCCGGTCGCCGTGGCCGACTTGACGCCGGCCACCTTCACCGACGGTGCCGCGATACCGAATTCAGCCACGAGCCCACTCCAACCAGCGCTCGGTGACGGCCGATTCGTTCTTCAGCCACCAGTCGACATCCGCATCGAAACCCTTGTCGTAGTACTTCGGCGCACCCGCCAGCGCGTTGCGCTCCTCCTCCGTGAGCTTGGCGTACGCCGCCGGAGACGACGGGTTCGACGGGAACGCCTTGGCCAGGTTGGCCTGGCTCTCGGCACGCAGCGCGAAGTCCATCAGCTGGTAGGCGTTGTCCGCGTTGGCAGCGCCCTTGGCGATCGCGTAGCCGGAGAACTGGCGGCGTATCCCGTTGAGCTGCCGTTCCACCGGGACGCCTTGCTTCTGCAGATCGGCGATTCGGCCGTCCCAGACGGTGGACATCGTCACCTCCTGGCGGCTGAGCAGCACACCGGGCAGCGGGCCGCTGTCCCAGAACTTCTTGATGTCGCCCCGCAGCCGGGTCAGCACCTTGAAGGCACGGTCCACGTCCAGCGGGTACAGCTTGTCCATCGGCACGCCGTCGGCCAGCAGCGCGAACTCAAGCTCCGGCAGGTCACCGTCCGGGTGGACCATCGCCCGGGCACCCTGGAACGCCTTGGTGTCCCAGAAGTCCGCCCACGACTCCGGCTTCTTACCCCCGAACGCGTCCGTGCGGTACGCGATGCACTGACCGTAGAAGATGTGGCCGACGGCGTGGTCGGTGATCTGGGCCTCGGGGATCTTCGCGCTCTTCACGCTCTTGATCCGGTCGAGGTCCAGCGCCTCCAGCGCGTCCTGCTTGACGTACTTGGTGTGCGACATCATCGAGTTGTTGATGAGGTCACACTGCGGCCGGCCCTGCTTGATCTGGGCCAGCAGCGGGGCGTCGTCCAGGTTCAGCACCTTGACGCTGATGCCGGTCTCCTGAGTGAACGGCGTGTAGATCGCCTTCTGCAGGGCGGCACCGTAGGAACCGCCGCTGTCACGGACGACCACCGTCTTGCCGCCCTTGCCACCACTCCCACCGGCTGTCCGGCTGGAGCCGGTGCCGCAGGCGGCGAGGGAGGGAAGAGCGGCGAGGGCGGCCAGGCCGCCTGCTCCGCGCAGGAGCGCTCTACGACCGATCTGGGCATCACTCATGGCAATACTCCTCATCTGGGGACGCATGGGACCAGCTGTGCGGGGGCTTTACCTCGCGGGTTGGGGGGATTGTTCAGGGCGGCGAACGCGGACAGAACATCGCCCGCTTGCCTTGCCGATCGCTGTCTGGGGCGCGTGTTCGCCGTGGATCGAAGTTCCCGACGAGCTCGTCGCGGGAGCGACGTCGGCTGGGTGACCGGGTGGGTGGCGGTGGGGAAACTGGAGCCGGGACAGGGGGTGACCAGCGGAGTGGGGGTGGTCCTCAGCAGAGCCGGAGCATGAGGGCTCTGGTGAGGGATGAAGCAGATCCTGGCCTGCGGCTGAGGGACGGGCCGAGCGGACCATCGGCCCCGGCGACGTTGCTCAGCAGGTAGCTTCGCGTAAACCCTGAAGGCGATCGGGGCCAGGCATCGGCATCACGTCACGGTCACGTAGATCTTGCGCACGGTTTCGATGGTCTTCCAGACGCCGACGTAGCCCGGCTTCATGACGAAGCTGTCGCCGGCCTTGTAGATCACCGGCTCGCCGCCTTCGGGTGTGAGTTCGACGATGCCGGAGAGGATGTGGCAGAACTCGAAGGTCTCGCCCTTGATCGAGCGCATCTCGCCGGGCGTCGCTTCCCAGACGCCCCTATGCATCGACTCCCCACGGGCGACGTCCTGGGCCCAGGTCCGGAAGGTGGGGTCGCCGGAGATCAGGCGCTCCGGGAGCGGGCCGGATTCTCGCGGCGCGAAGGAGGGATTGGTGTCGATGGCCTTCAGGAGCGGCATGTCTTTCCTTTTGGAGCTTGAGAAGTTGGTGGCCGCGGCCAGGGTCGACGAGCTGCTGCCGAGCGGCATCTGACACACGCTCGTGGGCATGGCCCGTTCCCGATGTGGTGAGGCCGATACGAGGCATCGTGGCTCGTGCCGAGGTGGCCGGGTGGCTCGGATACGGTTGTCGGCACGGGCGCACTGAGGGTGACGCCGTTCGAGTGGGGCAGGCGAATGAGGCACGCGCTCGACGCTTGTTCGACGGTTCATGTCGCAATCGGCGGACGCCCGAGGCAGAAGGAGCGACGGAGAACAGGTCGTTCAGCTCCTTGCTGATGGTGATGCCCAGCAGGGTGTTCAGCCAGCGGTGTACCCGCCGTCGACGGTCAGGACCGATCCGGTCACGTACGACGACTCCCGCGAGGCGAAGAAGAGCACCGCGTCAGCGACCTCTTCAGGGGTGGCGAGGCGTTGGAGCGGGATCGTGCTCTCGCGCTGACGGCGGTAGCCCTCGGGGTCGGGCCTGCGCTGGAACGCCGCTTCGATGATCGGTGTGGCGGTCAGACCCGGAGCGACGACGTTGACCCGGATGTTGCGCGGGGCCCATTCGATCGCGGCGCCCTTGGCGAGCATGATGAGACCCCCCTTGGCGGCGGAATACAGGACCTGCCCGGACATGCCGACCATGCCCAGCCGCGAACTGACGCAGACGAACGAGCCGCCAGTCTCGGGCATCAGCGGGGCGAAGTGCTTCATCACCAGGAACGCGCTGAGCAGGTTGCTCTCGAGCACGTTCCTCGCGTCGTCGCAGGCCATCTCGGTGAGCGGACTGTCGGCCTGCAGGCCGTGGTTGAGGACGACGACGTCGACGGTGCCGAAGGTCTCTGCGGCCTGCTTGGCCAGGTGCTCGACGAACGTCTCGTCGTTGAGGTCTCCGGGAACGTACAGATCGTCGGGCTCAGCGCTGTCGAGCCGCTCCCTGCGGCCGGTGAGCAGGAGCCGCCCGCCCTCACGGCGGAAGTGGGAACTCACCGCCTGCCCTATGCCACTGCTGGCGCCTGTCACCAGGGCCGTGACGTTCTTGAGTCTCATGTCAGGCACTCCTCATTACGGGGGAGGTCGGTCGGGGGTGGGGGCTTGGGGAGGACGGGGGTCTCGTCCCGTGCCGGTCAGTTGAGGAATCCGCGGGCGTCGACCGGCCACCGCTCCAGCGACGTGCCCGTGCTGTCGGTGACGATCAGTTCCTCGAAACCGAGGACGACGGGGCATACATGGTTGGGCACCACCGGTACAACGCTTCCGACGCTGGGGCGGAAGTCGCCGTCCGGCAGCGGGAGGAACCCGTGGTACTCGTTGACCTTGGACAGGACCGCCCTCGTGCCGGCGATGCCGCCGTAGCCGATCTCGGGGCTGCCTTCTTTACTGAGGGCCTTGTTGCCCACATCGACGATGACCTGGTCGGGAACCCAGTCGCTGACCACGGTGCCGGCGACGAACAGCGCGATCTGGTCCTCCGCGCAAGCACCCAGCCGGGCGTTGTTCAGATCGCCGAAGACGTACTCGCCGGGACGGATCTCGGTGATCACGCTGCTGCTGGTGGAGAACTCGACGGTGGGCGTGGAGCCGGCGCTGACCACCTCCGCGGTGACCCCGACGCCTTCGAGGCTGCGTACCGCGGTGGTGAGCGCGGCTTCCTGGTCCTGCGCGGCACGCTGGCGAGCGTCGCGACCGAGGCAGCCGTGACCGGGATAGGTGAAGACGCCCGCCGGCACCAGACCGCGCTTGCGGGCGGCGAGCGCGAGGTCGCCCGCGAGCTCTGGCGGCGCCCCGGAACGACGGGCGCCGCAGTCGACCTCGATCACGACCTGCAGGCGGTCCGGTTCGTCTCCCATCGTGTCGGCGAGGGCCTCGATCGCCGCGACGTTGTCGACGCCGACCCGCAGCCGGGCGGACTCGGCGAGCCGGCGGATCCGGGGCTTCTTCGATCCCGCGGCCCAGATCGGGTAGGCGAGGAAGATGTCGTCGAAGCCGGCTGCGGCGAAGACCTCTGCCTCACCGACGTTTCCCGCGGTGATACCGACCGCGCCGGCCTCGATCTGGCGCCGACCGATCTCCACGCACTTGTGTGTCTTGACGTGCGGCCTGACCTTGATGTTGTGCTGGTCGGCGAAGCCCTGCATGCGGTCGATGTTGCCCTGCATGACGTCGACCAGCACGATCGGCGCGGGGGTGTCGATCCGCTCGACCAGAGCGTCGAGTGCTCGTTGCAGCTGATTCACGCTGCCCTCCTTGTGGTTCCGCCTGGAACGATCGAGGGGAAATGATCGAGGGGCGCGGGTGCTGACTCCCCTCGATGCCGAACGCGCGTGCCCCGCGATATCGCGCGCACTCGGGTACACCGCCGTCGGGGCCGCCCTACGCAGCGGTGATGACCATCTGGATCTCGACCGGGGTGTTGAGCGGCAGCCCGGCGACACCGATCGCGGTACGGGCGTGCCGTCCGTTCTCGCCCAGTACCTCGATGAGCAGTTCACTGGCCGCGTTGGCGACCTGCGACTGCTCACCGAAGTCCGGCGTACTGGCCACGAAGACCAGCATCTGCACGATCCGGACCCCGTCCAGATCGCCCACCGCCTCAACGGCGGCTGCAAGGCAGTTCAGCACGGCATCGTGCGCGAGTGACCGCGCCGTCTCGAGGTCGATGTCCCTGCCGACAGTGCCCTGCCTCAGCAGTCAACCGTCCCGGTAAGGCAGCTGGCCCGAAATGTAGATGCTGGAGCCCACCGTCCGGTGGTGCACGTAGTACGGGTTCTCCCGGAGCTCGGGAAGGGCCAGCCCCAGGGCCTGAAGCCGATCGGAAGCCGAGTCGGTGTTCGCTGCCGAAGTCTCATGATCCTTGATCATCTGTACTCGGCTCTCCTCTCGAGTAACGGCGGCGACAAAACCCATCATGGTGGCTTAAAACCGTCAACTTATTGTCGTTTGTCGACCATATGGTTGTCCGTCGAGCACTGTCAATACGAACTTCAACCTCGAACGCGGCCGCGGAATCAGTTCGAAAGTGCGATGTGGCGGTTCAGGGCAAGTGCGTAGCGGCCGTTCAGGGAAGCGCCTGTGGCGTGAGACGCCAGGCGGGTTCGGGACTGACCGAGTGTCTCCGGGCACTCGCGGGCCGGGAGGAACGCCGGCCCCATCACCGTGCCGGGACGACCACCGGCGAGGACATCATGGATACTCTGCCGTCCGCGGTCGCGCCTCCAGCACGGCGCACCCACCGTGACCGCGACTGAGGCCCGGACGCCGCACCAGTGTGCGGGACGGCATCCGGGCAGGCCAAGAACGGGGCGCCGGGACGGGCAGCGCGCGTTCGGCGACCGATGATGCGGTGCGACAAGCGCACCATGCGGGTCAGTGCGCCGTCTCGGCCATGTCGCAGGTGTGGCAGACCACCCTGCGTGCCGGGAAGCGGCCGTACGCAGCACCCATGCCGATCTGGCGGGTGACCTGCACCTGTCGTACGCGGGCGTGGTTCTCACAGGTGGCCAAGCCGCAGCGCGAGCACACACCGATGCCGGTGGTGTCGCTGCGCGCCTCCTGGAGGCAGTCGTAGCACCTCATGTTCAACTCCGATTTCAGCAGGGGCCAGGTGCAGCAGCCAACCCCCATGAACAAACCCATCCAGGCCACGCACACCTACTCAAGGAGCTTGAAAAGTAAACTTCAGTTTAGACTTTGTCAAGACTGAGATTCGATCGCGATCGTATGGCCAGTGCGCGATGAGTGAAGCCCCTTGATCCTCTTGCCCCTTGACCCGCTGACCCGCCTGACCCTCTTGATCCGCCCGACCTGACTACCAGTCAGCGCTTGCCGTTCAACGGCACAGGGAACGCGGCCCGCGTCCCCGAGCCTCACGACACCGCGCTCCAGGGGGAGTCGCCCGCAGATACGTCGGCAACCTCGGCACAGCGCGGACGGCGCCGCCGGAATGCATGCCGATCAACGGTTACGCATGCGCCTCACCAGCCGCGACCGGCCACGGCTGCCCCTCCCCGAACGGAGTCGGCGACATCGGCGCATTGCCTGGTCGCGGTGCGCGGGCGGGTCCGTCACCGTGCGCGCGGCAGTTGCCGGACGGAAGCCGACCGATCGCGGCCACGACAGGAGGCACCCAGGACTCGGCGCAGCGGCTCGATCCGGCATACGCCCGCCGGCGGACCCTTCACCGATGTTTGCCCGTGGTCGCACACCTCGATCACCGAACGCAGCGGAGTCGACGCCGTGGCGAGCGGGCTTGGATGTTTCACGCAGGCGGCATGGACTCAGACATGCCGGGACGCGGGCTCCCCCGGATCTTCCGTCTTGGCCCCCAGCCCCATGGGGAAATGGGCAGCCAGTTCCCGGCGGAACGCGTCGGTGTCGCCGCCCAGGGCAACGGCGGCCAACCTCTCGTGCTCGACGACCAGTTGCTGCGGGTCGTCGCTGTAGGTGCGGTGGTCGACGCTGAGGTGGAGGCGCAGCTTGGTCTCCCAGCCGTTCCAGAGACTCTGCAGGACGCCGTGCCCCGAGAGATCATAGAAGAGCCTGTGGAAGCGAAGGTGCGCGTCGATGCTGGCCGGGATGTCGTCCTTCTCCATTGCCCGGCGGAGATCCTCGACGGTCTGCAGCAACTGAGGCCGCTCAGGACCGCGCAGCGCTTCGGCCGAGAGCTCGGCGGCGTACGGCTCGACACGCAGCCGGACCGAGTCGATCTCGGCGACCTCACGAGCGCTCACCTCCACGACGAACGCCCCACGGTAGGGGATCTTCACGACGAGGCCTTCCTCCTCCAGCTTGGTCAGCGCCTCGCGCAGCGGGGACCGGCTGATGCCGAGATCCGCGGCGATGTGCGCCTCGCGCAGCTGGCCACCAGGAGGCACGGTCCCATCGAGGATGGCGGCTCGCAGTGTGCGGTAGACGCCTTCAGGCGTCGTCGTCCGCTGCTCCTGCCACTCGAACTTGTGGTCCACCCCGTGGCCCTCCCTCAGTGATTGCCGACCACTTGGTCGTTTGTCGACTATACCTCCGCCGGTTACATCAACGTCATCGAGTGGGCTGCGCCGGTGGATCACCTCATGCGTACAGAAGGGGGTCAGCGCCGTCCTGCCCAAAGCGCTCCTCTGGCGCTGTTGACAGCTCAGAAACGTTTGGTCGACAATCGACCAAACGAATGGTCGACAATCGACCACAGCGCAGACTGCTCCACTTCAACACACAGGAGGACCAGTGGCATTCGACATCAAGCCCAAGTTCGCGACGTTCGACATGAACGGAACGCTGATCAAGTTCAGCATCAACGACACGATGCGCGAGATCCTGGGCGACCGACTGCCGGCCGAGGTCGCCGATGAGTACCTGCGGATCTGCAAGGCGTACCGGATCGACGAGTGCACGGGCGCGTACCAGCCGTTCCACCAGATCGTCGCGCGTTCCATGGAACGCGCCTCGCGCAAGGTCGGTCTGGAGTACCGCGAGGACGAGGCGCGGGCGGTGTACGAGCGCGTCCCCACCTGGGGCCCGTACCCCGGCGTCACCGAGGCGCTGAACCGCCTGGCCGAGGCGGTCCCGCTGGTCATCATCACCAACAGCGACACCGCGCACGCCGTGCGCCTCGCGGAGAACCTCAAGGCCCCGTTCGAGGTCATCATCAGCGCCGAGGAGATGGGCGTCTACAAGCCGCGACTCAGCGCGTTCGAGTACATGTTCGACAAGCTCGGCGTGACACCCGACGAGATCGTCCACGTCTCCGCGAGCCCCATGTATGACCACCGACCCGCGGCCATCATGGGCATCGAGAACAAGGTGTACGTCGACCGCGGCTTCGAGCACGACGAGCACTGGCTCGGCTACGAGCGGATCACCGACATCGCCGACCTCCCGGTCCTCTTCGGCCTGCCGCGCCCCTGACGTCCGAGCGGAGAACTGGAGAACCCGAGAACAGGAGAACTGAGGAAATGGTCCACAGCAAGGCGGTGGCGGCATGAGCCTGCCCCTGCCTCAGACCGTCAAGGGCGACTCGGCTTCGGAAAGGCTCCAGAACATCGGACTGGAGCTGCCCGACCTTCCCGGCAACGCATACTTCGTGCACCACCGGGCGGTGGACTCCAGCATCCACATCTCCGGCCAACTCCCTTACCGGAACGGTGTGTTGCTGGGTCAGGGCGTTGTCGGCCGGGACGTGGAGCTGGAGACCGCGAAAGAGCTCGCGCGCCATGCCGTGCTGAACTGCCTTGCAGCCGCCGTTGAGGCGGTGGGCGATCTGGACGGGGTCCGGATCGTGCAGATGCTGGTCTTCGTGGCCAGTACGCCGGACTTCGGTGAGCAGTCGCAGGTCGCCAACGCGGCCAGTGAACTGCTCATCGAGGTACTGGGCGAGAACGGACGGCACGCCCGTACCGCGATCGGTGTCGCCGGGCTGCCGCTCAACACCCCGGTCGAGATCCAGATGATCTGCACCGCGGTGTAGCGGCGCGTACCGGAGCGCCGATGGTGCCGGTCGACGTGATGCGGGAACCATCGGCCGTGTGCAGGACTTCGGCGCCGAGCACAGCCTCGACTCCAGGCCATACGTCACAACGCACATATCAAGGCCTCCCTCCAGCGCAGGTCAGCGGCCCCCAGGCCCCCATCCGCGGGCGTGGGGGGGCCTCGGGGCCGGTGCCGGCACCCGCTCAGGCACCTCGCCACTCCCCCGAGGAGATCGCCGCCGCCGTCCTCTTCCTCGCGTCGTCTGAGTCCTCGTACATCACCGGGGCAACCCGCCCCGTCGACGGCGGCCACACCGCCTTCCAGCACCGGCCCACACGGTTCCCAGACACAGAAGAAGGACACGACATGAACGCGCTTGCGGCACCACCCCGAAACGGAGAGATCGGCTTCTGGGTGGCCCAACTGGCCGACAAGAAGCCCTCGTTCCCCCGTTTCACCGGCCAGGACTCCGTCGACGTGGCCATTGTCGGCGGCGGCTACACCGGCCTGTGGGCGGCCTACTTCGCCAAGAAGCTCGAACCGTCGCTCTCCGTCGCCGTCTTCGAGGCCGAGCAGGTGGGCTACGGCGCGTCGGGGCGCAATGGTGGCTGGCTCTCGGCCATGCCGCCGGGAAACCGTGCCGCCTTCGCCCGCGCCGGCGGAGGGCTGGAGGCGAGCCGGGCGCTGCAGCAGGAGTTCGTCGCCGGCGTCGACGCGGTCCTGGACATCCTTGAGGCCGAGGGGATCGATGCCGATCAGCACAAGGGCGGAGCGCTCGTCGCTGCCCACACGCGGGCGGGGCTGGGCCGGCTTGTCACCCGGCGTGATGCCGAACTGAAGTACGGGCTGACCGACGACGAAGTCCACCTGCTCGACCGGGACGAGTTCCAGTCCCGGATCAACATCTCCACCGTCCACGGCGGACTCTTCTACAAACACTGCGCGCGGATCCACCCCGCGAAACTCGTCTACGGCCTCGCCGACACCCTGACCTCCATGGGCGTCAGGATCTACGAGAGCAGCCGCGTGGACCGTGTCGAGGGCAAGACCCTCTTCCTGGCCGACGGGCGTGTCACCGCGGCGAAGACGTTCATCTGCACCGAAGGCTATTCGGGACAGCTGCTGGGCCGCCGGAGCCTGATCCCGGTCAATTCCTCGATGATCGTGACCAAGCCCCTGCCGGAGGAGGCGTGGCAGCAGATCGGCTGGGACGGGCCCCAGTGCCTCAACGACTCCGCTCACACGTTCATCTACTCCCAGCGGACGTCGGACGGCCGTATCGCCATGGGGGGCCGTGGTGTCCCCTACCGCTTCGGGTCCGGCACGGGGGGAGCCGGTGCGACCGCCCAGTCCACCATCGACCTGATCTCGCACAAGCTCAGTACCTTCTTCCCGGGCATCCCCTTCGAGGTGGATCACGCCTGGTCGGGAGTCCTGGGCGTCACGCGTGACTGGAACGGCGGCGTGCACTGGGACCCGGCATCCGGGATCGGATCGTCCACCGGCTACGCGGGACACGGTGTCACGGCGGCCTATGTCGGCGGCAGGACTCTCGTGGAGCTCGCCTTCGAGAAGGAAACCGAACGGACCACGCTTCCCTGGGTGGGCTACCGGGCGCCGAAGTGGGAACCGGAGCCCATCCGCTGGCTGGGTGTTCATGCCATGTACCGGCTCTTCGGTATCGCGGACCAGTGGGAAGAGCGCAGGGGCTCCAGCAAGACCTCACTCCTGGCCCGATTCGGCAGCCGCCTCGCCGGACTTCACGAGTAGACAAAAAGGAACCTGCTCTCATGGACGCAAAACTCGCAGTCATCGGCCTGGGCAGCATCGGGAGCATGGCCCTGTGGCAGGCCTCCCGACTGTCCGACTCGGTGGTGGGCTTCGAGGCAGCCACCCCCGCCCACGGCCGCAGTGCCGTGGGCGGGGACACCCGCCTGTTCCGCATGATCTACCTCGGGAGGGCCGAGTACTACCCCATCATCGAACGCTCCCGCAGCCTCTGGGCCGAGCTCGAAGCCGAAACCGGGCAGCAGGACATCCTCACGCCTACCGGGGGCCTGTCCATCGGGACAGCGAACGGCAGCTACATCAACAGCCTCCTCGAGGCAACGCGCATCACCGGAGCCGAGCACTACGTCCTCAGCCGGGAGGAGTTGGCCGAACGCTACCCGCAGCACAATCTCCGCCCCGACGACTGCGCCGTCTATGACCCCCACGGCGGCGTTCTGCGCACCGACCGCGCCGTCAGCGCTGCCGTCGCGGCGGCCCAGGCCAACGGTGCCACCGTCCTGCAGAACACACCCGTGGACAGCATCACCGAAACCGACCATGGCGTGGTCGTCACCTCGGGCGACAGAACCTGGACGTTCGAGAAGGTCATCGTCGCCTCGGGCGGCTGGTCCCGAAGGCTCATGCCCGACCACCTCAAGGCCGTCACGGAAACCCATCGGATCGTCCTGACCTGGTTCATCGCCCAGGACGGCACGCAGTTCTCGCCGGAGAACTTCCCCGCCTTCAGCCGGTGGTACGAGGATCGCTCCATGTACGGCGCACCCGCCGTCGACGGCGTGACGGTCAAGGCATCGGTGGACGGACCACTGGACGGCCGCGCAAGGGCAACCCCCGACCCGGACTCCGTACCCAGAGAACTCACCCGGGAAGAAATCGAAAAGGCCACCGAGATCGTCACCGAATTCTTCCCCGGCCTGATCCCAACCATCGCGCGCGCCGACGCCTTCCCCGACCTCTTCACCCAGGACAGGCATCCTCTCATCGGCTGGCTGGATCAGAACAGCAGCATCTACTGCGCCACCGGATTCTCCGGCAAGGGCTTCAAAATGGCGACCGGCTACGGCCACATCGCCGCACACGAGGCGCTCGGCAAGCAGACCATCGAAGGCCTGGACTTCGTGCGTCCGGGCCGGTTCAGGACCAGGTAACCGCCCACTCCTGCCGCCTCGGCGCAGTGGCCTCGGTATCGCCATCCGGCTGACGGTCGTTGCAGGACTCAACTCCTGATGTCCCGCAACGGTGCCGAGAACCAGCCGTATGCCGAACGCGCCCTCTGGGCCGTCCTCGCCCCGGCCGCCGTCCTGGGCCCTGCTCTGGGCGCTCGCGGTCACGGCGGCCGGTGGAGTACGCATCCCGCGGCTGAGGCGGCGGGCGTCGGCCCACCCCGGAGCACACACGGACCATCCCAGCGGGACAGCGCAGACGGTGTCGGAACGACCGCGTACGCCCGTACTCACACACCCAGGAACTGACGGACACCACCATGCCCGATCTCATCTCCCGCGCCCTGACCCGCCGAACCGTCCGGACGACCAAGCCTTCACGCGAGCGGACCTGGAAGCATCTGTCACCGCTGCTACGGCTGCTGATCCTTACCCAACTCACCTCTGGTATCGGCTTCTTCGCCGTTCTGCCGTTCCTCGCCGAGCACCTCGGCACCGCGCTCGGCATGGCGGGATGGATGGTCGGCTTCGTCCTGGGGCTGCGCACCTTCAGCCAGCAGGGCCTCTTCGTAATCGGCGGCGCACTCGTCGACCGCTACGGCGTACGCCCGATCGTGCTGGCCGGCTGCGTGCTGCGGGTCGCCGGATTCGCCGGGCTGGGGTACGCGGAGCAGACCTGGACGGTGATCGGCGCGGTTGCTCCTCATCGGCTTCGCCGCCGCGCTGTTCTCACCGGCGGTGGAGTCCGAAGTGGCCCGGCAGGCGGTGATCAGGGAGGAGGAGGGCCACGGTTCACGCACTCGGGTGCTGGCTCTGCTGAGCGCGGCCGGACAGGCCGGTGCCTTCATCGGCCCGCTGCTCGGCGCCCTGCTGCTCGCCGTGGACTTCCGCACCACCTGCCTCGCCGGAGCCGCCGTTTTCGTCCTCATTCTGGCCGGGCACGTATGGCTGATGCCGCAGCACATCCCCGGCCGAGTACGCACCCGACAGCAGGGCGGCACGCGCGCACTGCTGCGCAACCGCAGCTTCCTCGCCCTGTGCTGCGCCTACGGCACCTACCTGCTCGCCTACAACCAGCTCTACCTCGCCCTGCCGGACGAGGTGCGGCGCGCGACCGGCTCCCAGGCGGCCCTGTCCTGGCTGTTCGCCCTGTCCTCCCTGCTGGTCGTCTGCGCCCAACTGCCCCTCACGCGCTCGGCAGGCGACCGGCTCGGCCTGCGCCGCTCAATGATCGCCGGGCTGCTGCTCATCGCGGCCGGTTTCGGGGTCGTGGCCGCCGCCCTGCCCGCCGGCTGGACGGGTGTGGCGGGGTTGCTGCCCGCCGCCGGGTACGTCGTCCTGCTCACCCTCGGACAGATGCTGGTCGTCCCCGCCGCCCGTGCCTGGGTGCCCGACCTCGCCGAGGACGGCCGCATCGGCCTCTACACCGGCGCGCTGTCCTCCGTCTCCGGCCTGGTCGTCCTCATCGGCAGCTCAGTCACCGGCTCCCTGCTCGACCTCGACCTCCCGGCCGCCGTCCCATGGCTCATCCTCGCCGCCGTCCCCGCCCTGGCGGTGGCACTGCTGCCCCACCACCCGAAGAAGGCCGAGAGCGCCTCAAGCGCGGACCCGGCTGCCTCGGCAACTGACCACCCCACCGATGTGTCCGTCAAAGCGGACACAAGCTCCCGGTGAGCTTGTTCCGTTTTGACGGACACCATTGGTGTGGTGGTCAGGCTGGGGGTGCGGTCTCGTATTCGGCGGGGCAGCGAAGAAACGAGCCAGCCCACCGGTCGACAGGATCCTGCCACCAGAGAGCGGCACATCAAGGACCAACCACCAAGGGCGGTTTCGGCCCGTGCCCACCCGCCGATCGCCAACAGCCTGACATTGACGCGAAGAAAGCCGTCGCCCGCCCGAGGACCTCCACGTCCTCGCGCAGTCGGCGGTTCTCCCGCCGCAGCGCGGCCAGCTCCTCGCGATCACTGGTGGTCAGGCCGTCACGTTCGCCCGCGTCGACCTCCCTTCCTCGCATCGCCGGGACGGCAGCCCTTCCACTGGCGCGGCGCCAGGGACCTCATGACCGGCTTCGACGGCACCCGCCTCACCCTCACCCAGTCCTTCCGCTTCGGCCACCGAAGCCAACCGTTGGCTCGCGCTCGCCGACGCTCCCCTGTGCCTGACAGGCACCGACACCATCGCTACCGAACTCGGCCCCGTCATTCGCCCGGACGCGGTGCTGTGCCGCACGAATGTCGGCGCCATGGCCCAGGTAGTGCAGTTGATGTCAGCCGGTTACCGAGTGGCCCTCGCGGGAGGCGGCCAGGGGCTTCAGGCCCTGGCCTCGGCCGCGCGAGACCTCAAACAGGGCCGCCGAACCCACCACCCCGAACTACTGCTCTTCACCACCTGGCACGACCTGCAGGAATACGCCGCGTCCGACCCCAACGGCCGCGATCCGCGACCCTTCGTCGACCTCGTGGACACCCACGGTCCCGACGCCATCCTGGCAGCCGTCGCCCGCCTCGTGCCCGAGGACGCCGCCCAGGTGACGGTGTCGACCGCGCACAAGGCAAGGGGAGGGAATGGGCCTCGGTGAGGATCGGCAACGACTTCGAACCCCCGTCTGCCGAAGAAGCCAAACCCGCCAATACCCACTCGACCACGCCCACGATCAACAAGAGCGAGGCCCGCCTGGCATACGTCGCCGTGACCCGAACCCGCCAACGCCTCGACCTCGGCGGGCTCTCGTGGGTCAGCGACCAGGCGGGCAAGAACAATCGGCAGCAGGACTGAACGGCGTCCGATGCCGGGGCCTCTCCGGCGGTCGGGCACCACGGTCCGCTACACACACCTCGTCGACTCTTGCGCGGCCGCTGTCGACGTCTGAACCCCTACGCGACGCATGTGATGAAAACCTGCGACCAAGGCACGGAGCTTCCGCTCGACATAGCCGTCGCAGCCCCGGAGGAAACGGCCATCCGTTCCTCAAACACTGCAGCCTCGCCCCGACATAACAGCAGTTCAAAGCCCAGTCAGCATCTTCACTGAGGGATCTACACCGCCACCGCCGAACCTTGAGCTCAGTGCCAACTATCCCGCTTTTGTGCCAACTAAAAAGCTTCGTCACACGCAGGCTAACGCCGTACCCTCGGCATCCCCAGACCGATCCACGAGATGATCTCCCGCTGGATCTCGTTGTTGCCGCCACCGAAGGTGAAGATCACCGCCGAGCGGTAGCCCCGCTCCAGCTCACCGTGCAGCACCGCCCCCGCCGAGCCCTCCTTGAGCGCCCCCGGTACGGCGACGATCTCCATCAGCCAGGCGTACGCGTCGCGGCGCGCCTCGGAGCCGTAGACCTTGACGGCGGAGGCGTCCTGCGGGGTGAGCGTGCCCTCCTGGACGGCGCTGACCATCTTCCAGTTCAGGAGCTTGAGGGCGTCGAGCTTGGTGTGGGTCTGGGCGAGGCGGCGGCGCACCCAGGGCAGGTCGATGACCCGGCGGCCGTCGGCGAGCTTGGTCTCCATGGCCCAGCGCTGGACGTCGTGCAGGGCGCGGATGGCCATGGTGCCGTGGGCGGCGAGCGTGACGCGCTCGTGGTTGAGCTGGTTGGTGATCAGGCGCCAGCCCTGGTTCTCCCCGCCGACACGGCGGCTGACCGGGACGCGGATGTTCTCGTAGTAGCTGGCCGTGGTGTCGTGCGAGGCGAGGGTGTTGATGAGGGTGCAGGAGTAGCCGGGGTCGGTCGTCGGGACGAGGAGCATCGTGATGCCCTTGTGCGGCGGGGCGGCCGGGTCGGTGCGGACGGCCAGCCAGACCCAGTCGGCCGTGTCGCCGTTGGTCGTCCAGATCTTCTGCCCGTTGACGACGTACTCGTCGCCGTCGCGCACGGCTCGCGTCCTGAGCGAGGCCAGGTCCGTGCCGGCGTCGGGCTCGCTGTAGCCGATCGCGAAGTCGATCTCGCCGGAGAGGATCTTCGGCAGGAAGTACGCCTTCTGTTCGTCCGTGCCGTACCGCATGATCGTCGGGCCGACGGTGTTGAGCGCCATGAGCGGCAGCGGTACGCCCGCCTGGGCCGCCTCGTCGAAGAAGATGAACTGTTCCATCGCGGTCAGTCCGCGTCCGCCGTACTCCTTGGGCCAGCCGACGCCGAGCCAGCCGTCCGCGCCGAGCCGTCGGATCGTCTTGCGGTAGTGGCGCTTCTGGGCCGCCGGGTCGGTGAAGCGGGTGTGCGCGAGGTCCGGCGCCAACTCGGCGAAGTAGTCGCGCAGTTCGCTGCGCAGCCGCTGCTGCTCGGGCGTGTATTCGAGATGCACGGCGCCTCCAGGCTCCCAAGGCCGGTCCTGACGGCGCACACGGTAGAACGTGTTTCAGAAATTGGGAATGGCGAGGCCGGGAATGGCTCGGAGCGGCGGGATCCTGCGACGGAACTGTCGCGTCCCTGCCGCGCACCCGTCAGCCGAGCGTGGCCATGAAGTCCGTGCAGGCCCGTGCGCAGTCCCGGCACGCCTGCGCGGCGTCCTCGGCGTCCGGGTGCCGGTCGAAGACATGGGCGCACTCCAGGCTCACCGTCCGGGTCCACTCCAGTTGGACGCGCAGGGCGGTCTCGTCCAGCTGGTTCTCCTCGGCCAGCACCCGGCAGGTCGCGTCACACACCTCGGCGCACATGATGCCCTTGCGGCGCAGGAGTTCCTGCTCCTCGGCCCCGTCCGGATCCACCAGGCTCGCGCGCAGGGCACAGGCCCGGGCGCACTCGGTGCAGGCCTGAGCGCACGCGAATCGGTCCTCCAGGAACTGGACGAGCTGTTGCTGGGACGTTGTCTGTGTCACGCCGGTCGGGTAGCCGGTCCGGGGCACGCCAAACCCGGTGCGGGTTCACACGGGACGCCACGGGTACTCGCGGCCCATGACCATCGCATCGATCGCATCCACGGACATCGCCTCCACCGACATCGCCGCGAACGGCGCGCTCGGCATCGGCCTGCTCGTCGCCGGGCTGGCCGTCGTGGCGCTGCTCATCGGCGCCTTCGTGCTGGGCGCCCGGATCAGGCGCCGGGAGCCGCCGCCCCCGCGCCCCGAGGAACAGCCCCGGCCGCCCGAGGACGGCCCGGTCCAGGAGGTCCGGGAGCACCGGGAACCCGACGAGGTGCCCCGGAGCGACCACCGGCTGACCCCGCACGAGATGCCCGGCCACGGCAACATCCCGTCTCGTCCCAGCCCGTCGCAGGAACGGCGACGTTGGAGCGAGGGCGGCAGCGGGTCGTTCGGCGGCGGGGGCCCGGGCACGCACTGACGCCCGCGCGGCGGCGTCGGTCCCGCGATCCGGGGCACAGGGCGGGCGACCGGAGTACAGGGCAGCGGCTGAGGCACAGGGGTGCGGCGGCCCGTCAGGGGCTGCCGTCGTCGCCGGCGAACCTCCGCGCGAGGTCGCGATGATGCTCCGCCACCTGGCCCGCCCGGTCCGTGGTGACGACGGCGCCCGGCATGGCGCCGAGCCGTTCGATCTCCTCGGCGAAGCGCAGGTGCTGGGCGTGGGCGTGCTCGCGGCAGGCCAGGCAGGTCACGTTCTCGGGCCGCGGTGAGGTCATGGCGTACGGCACCCGCAGCCCACAGCCGGTGGCGACCCTTTCCGGCAGGTCGCCGACCACGCCGAACGTGGCGGCCAGGAGATCACGCGCGCGTGCGTCGGAACCGGGCAGCTTCCTCTCGACGTGGATGTGCGGACTGGTCGTGTCGTCTTTCGGTCCTGTGGGCGAGTCCATCGGTTTCCTGCCTCACCGGTTCGGTGCGCCGGGGTGGGTTCCCACGCAGAGTACGTTCGCACGGTCCGGCCGCCGGAGTGCGCTGCTCGCCGTCGGTCAGTACGGTGCTTTCATGGCCGGCGACAAGACGGAGAAGGTGTCTCGGAAGACGTACGAGAGGGAACTGCTGCGCCTGCAGTCGGAGTTGGTGAAACTCCAGGAGTGGGTGCGGGCGGAAGGCGCCCGGCTGGTGGTGGTGTTCGAGGGGCGGGACGCGGCGGGCAAGGGCGGGACCATCAAGCGGGTCACGGAGCACCTCAACCCGCGGGTGGCGCGGATCGCGGCGCTTCCCAAGCCGACCGAGCGCGAGCGCACACAGTGGTACTTCCAGCGGTACGTCGGGCATCTGCCGGCCGCCGGGGAGATCGTGCTGTTCGACCGCAGCTGGTACAACCGGGCCGGCGTCGAGCACGTCATGGGCTTCTGCACCAAGGAGGAGTACCAGCTCTTCCTGCGCCACTGCCCCATCTTCGAGCGAATGCTGGTGGAAGCCGGGATCCTGTTGCGCAAGTACTGGTTCTCGGTGAGCGACGAAGAGCAGCAGGAACGCTTCCGCCGCCGCCTCGAGGACCCGCTGCGGCGCTGGAAGCTGTCCTCGATGGACCTGGAGTCGATCACCCGTTGGGAGGAGTACTCCCGGGCCAAGGACGAGATGATGGTGCACACCGACATCACCGAGGCGCCCTGGTACGTCGTCGAGAGCGACGACAAGCGCCGGGCCCGGCTGAACATGATCGCCCACCTGCTGGACTCCGTGCCGTACGAGGACGTGCTCCCACCGGTCCTGGGCCTGCCCGAACGGCCGGAGTCGACCGGCTACCGGCGACCGCCGCGCGATCTGCAGAACTACGTCCCGGACCACGCGGCGAACCTCTGAGCCCGGCCTACGGGCGGCTCGCCGCCAGGGCGTACGCGTGGCTCGCCGCTCTCACTCCTGCCCGGACCGGACGACGGCGACCGGGCAGTGCGCGTGGTGCAGCAGGGCCTGGCTCACCGAGCCCAGGAGCAGCCCGGCGAACCCGCCCCGGCCGCGCGCCCCGGCCACGACGAGCCCGGCGTCGGCGCTGGCCTCGATGAGGGTGTGGCGGATCCGGCCGCGCACCAGCCTGCGGTCCACGGCGACATCGGGGTACCGCTCGCGCAGCCCGCCCAGCGCCTGGGCCAGCACCCGCTCCTCCTCGTCACGCAGCCGGTCCTCGTCGTACGTCACGAAGGGCGGGTCGGCCGGCTGGTCGTAGGCCCGCTCGGACCGCGTGCTCCAGGCGTGCAGCGCCACCAGGTTCGTGCCGTGCGCGGCCGCCTCGGCGAAGGCGAACTCGACGGCGCCCCGGGCCGCGGGCGAGTCGTCGACCGCGAGCAGCACCGGCCCGGTCGGATCCGGCCTGCCGCGCACCACGATCACCGGGCAGGCGGCGTGAGCGGCCAGATGACCCGCGGTGGAGCCGAGCAGCAGCGCGCCGAACCGGCTCAGGCCCCGGCTCCCGACCACGGCCAGGGACGCCGTGCGCGACTCGATCTCCAGCACCATGACCGGTTCGCCGACGACGATCTCGCGCATGATCGCGACGTCCGGCGCCGTCTCGTGGGCGCGCCGCTCGGCCTTGGCGAGCGTGCCGTCGATCAGCTCGCGCACCCCGCCGCCGCTCGGTTCCCACAACCGCCCGCCGGGCGGAATGTGCGCGGCCGGCCAGCCGAAGGCGTGCACCAGCCGGAGCCCCACGCCCCGCAGCCCGGCTTCACGCGCCGCGACCTCCACCGCCGCCAGACTCGAAGGCGAACCGTCCACCCCCACGACAACCGGGCCGTTCATCGCGCTCCCCTTTCCGTGCGGGATCCGCGGGCCGTACGACACCTGCGCGCCGGGCCCGGAACGCTCCGCGCCTGTACCGGGCCGGGCCGTCGGCCGCTGTCTCCCGGCCTCTCCCAGCCTCCCCCAGTCGCCCGCCTCCCGCACCGGCCCACGACAGGGTCAGTCGGAAAGGACCAGTCGCCCGGTCTCCCCCGGCTGCAGGGTCACCTCGCGGCCCGGCAGCCGTACCTCGATCGGTGAGACGTCGTGGGAGGGGACCGCGATCTCCAGCAGTCCGCGTTCCAGCCGCAGCCGTACGCCCCAGTTGCCCTGATAGCGCAGAGAGAACCCGTAGGAGGACAGCTCGGGCAGCGGTACGGGGTCGAGCCGTAGGGCGCCGCCCCGGGTCTCCAGGCCGGTCAGCCCGCGCTGGACGAGGTCGAGGGTGCCGGCCATCGCGCCCAGGTGGATGCCCTCGCCGGTGGTGCCGCCCTGGACGTCGGCGATGTCGCCCTGGAGGGCCTCCTGGCAGAACTTCCACGCCTCGCTGCGCCGGCACCGGGCCAGCACCCAGCCGTGGACCAGTCCGCTGAGGGTGGAGCCGTGGCTGGTGCGGTGCATGTAGTAGTCGACGGTGCGCCGCCACATGTCCTCGTCCAGCCGGACCCCCAACCGGCGGAAGAGTCCCTCCAGTTCGGCCGGTGCGAAGAGGTAGCCGAGCATCAGCACGTCGGCCTGTTTGGAGGCCTGGTAGCGGTTGACGGTGTCGCCCTCCGCCTCCAGGATCCGGTCCAGCCGCCGGATGTCGCCGTACTGCCGGCGGTAGCCGTTCCAGTCGAGCTCGGCGAGGTCGCCGTAGCCCGCGAACTGGCTGATCACGTCGTCGTGGAGGGGGACGTGGAGGGTGCGCGAGACGTCCTCCCACCGTTCGAGTTCGCCCCCGTCCAGGCCGGTGCGCTCGAGGAGTTCACGGCGGCGGGGCTCGGGGAGGATGCCGAGCAGCTCGATGGTGCGGGTGAGCACCCAGGCGGCGGTGACGTTGGTGTACGCGTTGTCGTCGAGGCCGGGTGTGTCGGCGTCCGGGTAGGACTCGTGGTACTCGTCGGGGCCGACGACGCCCTTGATGCGGTGCCGTCCGAGGCTGTCGTCGTGGACGGCCTTGTCCGCCCAGAAGCGGGCGATGTACAACAGCATCTCGGCGCCCTTGGTGTGCAGGAACTCCGTGTCGCCGCTCGCCTCGCAGTACTGCCACACGTTGTACGCGATCGCCGAGCCGACGTGGTGCTGGAGCCGGGAGTGGTCGGGCAGCCAGCGTCCCGAGCGCGGGTTGAGATGGAGCTGCTGGGTCTCCTCACGCCCGTCGCTGCCGCTCTGCCACGGATACATGGCGCCCCGGCGGCCCACTGCCCCGGCGCTGGTGCGGGCCTGCTCGAGGCGTCGGTGGCGGTAGCGCAGCAGGGCGCGGGAGACCTCCGGGAAGTGCAGGTTGAGAAAGGGCAGGACGAACAACTCGTCCCAGAAGACATGGCCGCGGTAGGCCTCGCCGTGCAGTCCCCTCGCGGGTACGCCGACGTCGAGGTCGGCGGTGTGCGGGGAGAGGGTCTGCAGGACATGGAAGAGGTGCAGCCGCAGGATGCGGCCCGACTCGCCGGGGACGTCGAGTTCGGCGCGCCGCCAGAGCTGACCCCAGGCGGTGCGATGCGTCTCGGCCAGCGCGTCGAATCCGGGGGCCCGGCCCACCCGGTCGACGGCGGCGTGCAGCGGGTCGCTGATGGCAGGGTCGCGTGAAGTGTGCAGGGCCACTGTCTTGTCGAGCGTGACGGTGTGGCCGGACACCATGTGGACCGTCAACCGCTGGATGGCGTACGGCCGTTCATGACGGATCGTGAGGGGTGTCTCGGCCGCGTCCTGAGCGGTCAGCCGGGCCGCGATGCCGATCCGGGTGTCCGAGGTGCGGGTACGGCAGCGCAGCCAGACCGTGTCCGGGGCGGCGGTGCCGGTGTGGACGTGGGTGAGGTGGCGGCCGTCGAGGTCCCGGTAGCGCGGCACGCCGGAGTTGGTGACCGAGCCGTCCAGGGCCGCCTCCACCTCGAGCGGTCCGGAGAACCCGTCGGCCGTGAACTCGGTGCGCAGGGCGGCCAGATGGGGGTCGCCCATGTGCACCAACCGAAGCTGACGGACCGTCAAAGTCCGGTCGCCGCCGAGGTCGTACCGCGTCCGGCGCTCCAGCAGCCCCACGGACATGTGCAGCACCTGCCGGTGGTCGAGCACGGGCATGGTGTCGGGGGCGATCCAGTGGCCGTCGGGGAAACGGAAGCGCAGGGGCAGCCAGTTGGGGACGTTGACCATGTCCTCGTTCTCCACCCGGCGGCCGGCGACCTTGGAGGTGAGGCGGTTGTAGATGCCGGCCACATAGGTCCCCGGGTAGTGGATGTCGTCGGCGGCGCACTCGGGCAGCACGCCCCGTGTGGCGAAGTAGCCGTTGCCGAGCGTGCACAGCGACTCCCGGAGGCGTTCGTCGGCGGGCTCGTAGCCCTCGTACTCCCAGCTCCAACCCGTCGCTTCGGCCTCCGGGCTCCAGTCGTCCGTCACTTCGGCGCTCCTCCCGCGCAGAGTTCTCCGAGGTCGTGTACGACGATGTCGGCGCCGTGCCGCAACAGCCGCGCCCCGGTGTCCGCGCCGGCGGCCCGGTCCACGCCGACCACCAGGGCGAAGCCGCCGCGCCGGCCCGCTTCCACGCCGGCCAGGGCGTCCTCGACGACGGCGGCCCGGTCGGCGGGGACGCCGAGCCGGCGGACCGCTTCCAGGAACAGATCGGGCTCCGGTTTGCCCGGGAGGTCCAGCCGGGCGGCCTCGCCGCCGTCCACCAGGGCGTCGAACAGGTCGAGCACCCCTGCCCGGTCCAGCAGCTCACCGGCGTGCCGGGAGGCCGAGGCCGCGGCACGGGGCACTCCAGCGGCGCGCAGTGCCTTCACCAGCCGTACGGTCCCCGGATAGGCGTCGACGCCGTGCTCGTGCAACCGCCGCGTGAAAAGGCGCTCCTTGTCCGCGGCGACGGCCCGTACCGTCTCGGCCGACGTCTCGATGCCGCGCGCGGCCAGGAAGGCCTCTGCTCCGTCGAGGCGGGACTTTCCGTCGACGTGGCGCAGGTAGTCGTCCCGCTCGTCGAAGGGGCGGCGCAGGTCGGGGTCCTCGGGCGGGTGGGCCTGCAGGAAGGCGTCGAAAGCCTCCTTCCAGGCGGCGGCGTGCACCCGGGCCGAGTCGGTGATCACGCCGTCGGTGTCGAAGACGACGGCGCGTACGTCGCGCAGGACGGGGGCGAGCGCGGCGCGGGACGTGTCGGGGCTGCGGGGCCGGGGCATCGGTCACCTCCGCCGCGGCAGGACGGTGACCGGGCCTGGTGCGGGGCGGCACCGCGGGCGTACGGCATCCAGGGGATGCCCGCGCGCGCCGACGTCACGGAACGCGAATCGCACGGCCTCCTCACCTCCGCTCGACGGCTCTCCCACGCCCTGCGGGATCCGCTCATGGGTACCCGCCGAGCCCGCCTTGTCACCTCCGGGCGTCGTCTCCGGCCGCAACGGGGCCGAGCGGCCCTGGCGCATCCGCCCGGCGCGTGGTGTGCTGGAGGTGACGGGAAGGACCCGTAACGACGCGGAGAAGCGGCTGACGGCCGTGCACCGCGCAATCAGGATCCGCGAGAAGTGGATGGGGCCCTTCCCGCCCCGTGCTGTGGCCCGCCTTGTTTCCCGGGCTCGTCGCCACACCTCTCATGACACGCCACCGCAGGCCTGCGCGCATCCCCGGGACACGACGGCGTCAGTCCCCCCGGTACAGCGCGGTGAGTAGTTCGATCGCCGCCTGTGCGGCGGGATGCGGGTCGTCGCGCCACCAGGCCAGCCGGACGGCGATGGGTTCGGCGTCCCTTACCGGTCGGTAGACGACGCCGGGGCGCGGGTACTGGTTGGCGGTGGCCTCGGCGGTCACGCCGACGCAGCGGCCGGTGGCGATCACCGTGAGCCAGTCGTCGACGTCGTGCGTCTCCTCGGTCGCCGGGCGCGCGTCGGGCGGCCACAGGTCGGTGGTCGTGGTCCCGGTGCGGCGGTCGACCAGGAGGGTACGGCCGCTGAGATCGGCCAGCCGCACCGCGCGGCGCCGGGCCAGCGGGTCGTCGGCGGCCACGGCGCACAGCCGCCGCTCCAGCCCGACGATGGCGGAGTCGAACCGCCGGTCGTCCAGCGGCCGGCGTACGACTGACAGGTCGCAGGCGCCCTCCGCGAGCCCCGCGGTGGCCGAGTTGACGCGCACGAGCTGCAGATCGGTCCCGGGGTGCGCGGCGGCCCAGCGGCGCTGGAAGGCCGGGGTGTGCCGGCCGAGCGCCGCCCAGGCATAGCCCATCCGCAGCCGGGCGTGCCCGGAGGTGGCCTCCCGGACCAGGTCGTCCACCTCCCCGAGCACGCGCCGGGCGTGCGCCAGGACCCGCAGCCCGGTGCCGGTCGGGGTCACCTCGCGGGAGGTGCGCCGCAACAGCCGTACGCCCAGGGCGCGTTCGAGGGAGGCCAGTGAGCGGGAGACGGCCGCCTGGGAGACGCCGAGGGCGATGGCGGCGTCGGTGAAGGTGCCCTCGTCGATGATCGCGACGAGACAGCGCAGCTGCCTCAGCTCCACACCCGCGACCGACGCGTTGACCGAAGCATCCATGACCGAAGCGTATAGCTGGGCTCGACAACGCATTTTGCGCAAGCACGGAGCGGTCCCACGATGGGCGCATGCGCACCCGCCCCGCGTCAGCGCCTGCTCCCGCGTCCGCCCCCGCACCTGCCTCCGCGGCCTCGCCCGTGGACGCCGAGCCGGTCCGCGGACGTCTCGCCGGTGTGGCCACCATGATCGGCAGCGGTCTGTCCACCCAGACCGGTGCCGCGATCGGTTCCCTCGCCTTTCCCGTCCTCGGCCCCGTGGGCGTCGTCGCCGTACGCCAGTACGTCGCCGC
This sequence comes from Streptomyces shaanxiensis, assembly GCF_039537145.1. Lineage (NCBI taxonomy): Bacteria > Bacillati > Actinomycetota > Actinomycetes > Kitasatosporales > Streptomycetaceae > Streptomyces > Streptomyces shaanxiensis. Next base: position 1,348,096 of record NZ_BAAAZY010000010.1, on the reverse strand, counting down.
CCTGGTTCTGCTGGCCGTCGGCAGGCCGAGGCTGCGTACGTTCACGTGGGGTCAGTGGTGGCCGGTCGCCCTGCTGGCGCTGGTGTTCGGCACCATGAACCTCTCCCTGTACTCCGCGATCGACCGCGTCGGGCTGGGCCTGGCGGTGACGCTGGAGTTCCTCGGCCCGCTCGCCATCGCGCTGGCTACCTCCCGCCGCCGTGTCGACGTCTGCTGTGCGGTGATCGCCGCGGCCGGCGTCGTCACCCTGATGCGCCCGCAGCCCTCGACCGACTACCTCGGGATGGCCCTGGGCCTGCTGGCCGCCGCCTGCTGGGCGTCGTACATCCTGCTCAACCGCACCGTCGGCCGACGTGTCCCCGGAGCGCAGGGCGCGGCGGCCGCGTCCTGCCTCTCCGCCCTGATGTTCCTGCCGATCGGCGTCGTCGTCGCCCTCCGGCATCCGCCCACGGCCGGCGCCGTCGCCTGCGCGGTGGCCGCCGGTGTGCTCGCCTCCGCCGTGCCGTACCTCGCGGACCTGTTCACCCTGCGGCACGTCCCGGCCCGGGCCTTCGGACTGTTCATGAGCGTCAACCCCGTCCTCGCGGCCCTGGTCGGCCTGATCGGTCTGGGCCAGGAGCTGGGGGCGCCGGAGTGGGCGGGCATCGGCGCGATCGTGGCCGCCAACGCGCTCAGCATTCTGACTTCGCGGAGATGACGCGAGGGCACGTCGGCCGACTCGATCGTCGCCCCGTTCCAGGGCCGGCCCCCGAGGCGCTTCCCGCCGGGCCGCTCACCGGACCAGCTCCGCGACCTTGGTGACCTTGCCGAGCAGCCACTCCAGGGGTCCCCGGCGGAAGAACCGGGACCACACCACGGCGAACACGGTGACCGTGACGATGAAACCGAGCAGCACGCGCGGTGAGGATCCGGGCAGTTCCTCGATGCCGAGGAGCCGAATGGCGACCACGTGGAAGACGTAGGCGGTCAGGGACATCGTGCCGACCGCGATCACCGGGCGGACCATGCGGTGGAAGCGCGGCAAGGAGTCGACGGCCGCGATACAGGCAATCAGGACCGCCAGGGCCACACCGGTGTTGGCCACGACCGACAGGGTCGTCTCACTGTGCGGCGAGGCCACCAGGAGGGCGTACGGGGTGTCACCGCCGGGGTAGCCCCAGGTGTCGGACCACCACGCCGACGCCGCCGATCCGCCCTCGCCCCAGCCGCCGTCGCGGCCAGCACAGCCCCGTACACGCCTCCGAACAGCACGTTCGGCTGGGCCACCGCGCGGCGCAGGCCACGGCCACCATGGCGGAGGGCGGGGAGAACAGGCATGGACGGTTCCTCGGGATGGTGGGAGGGGTGTGCGGGGGCTGAGAGGTGCCTCTGCGGGAGGGAGACGGGGCTGACCTCTCCTCCACGACAACCGACCGGTCACGGCCGCCGCCATCCGTCACGCCACCGGAACCACCCCACCAGCCGGACCCCATGAACCCCCCGGTCGGCTGGTCCCGTCCCCCCGAGTGGCGGGAGTGCCCGGCCGGGCCGTCTCCCGCCGCGCGTGGCGCTCTACGGTCGGGTCTACCGTCGGAGCGACAGCGCCGACGATCGGCATCGGCCGAGCGCGCGGCCCAACACCTACGCGCAGCACAACGACGACGAGGCGGGACACGCGTGATCCGGGTAGTGGTGGTGGACGACGAGGCCCTTGTGCGGTCCGGCTTCAAGCTGATCCTCGGCGCGGCGGACGACATCGAGGTCGTCGCCACCACGCAGGGCGCCGAGGCGGTCGACACGGTGCGTCGGGAGCGGCCGGACGTCGTGCTGCTCGACATCCGGATGCCGGACGTCGACGGGCTGACCGTGCTGCGGCAGCTGCGCGCGCTGCCGGTACCGCCGGTGGTGGCGATGCTGACGACGTTCGACGCCGACGAGTACATCCTGACCGCGCTGCGCACGGGGGCGGCAGGGTTCCTGCTCAAGGACACGGAGCCCGAACAACTCGCTCACCTGGTAAGGACGTTGGCCGCGGGCGGGGTGGTCCTGTCGCCCAAGGCGTCCCGTGCCATCTGGCAGAACCACCCCGGTGCCGCCGCGGCGGACGACGTCGAGGCCGGTCGTGTGCGCCTGCTGACCGAACGCGAGCGCGAGGTGCTCGTACTGATCGCGGAGGGACTGTCCAACGCCGACATCGGCGCCCGTATCCACCTCAGCGCGGGCACGGTCAAGGACCATGTGAGCGCCATTCTCACCAAGCTGCGGGTCAGCAGCCGGGTCCAGGCGGCGCTGCTCGCCCAGCGGGCCGGGCTGCTCGACCAGGCGCCCCGCTCGGGGTCGGAGCGATGACCGGGCTTCGGCCGTGGTGGGCGCGTGTCCCGGATCCGGTCATCGACGCCGTGATCGTGGCCGTCGCGTCCGCCGACGTCTGGTTCAGTCTGGGGGAAGAGGGCGGCGTCGAGCGGGCGATGGCCGCGCTCGCCTGTCTGGCGCTGGCCGTCCGCCGGCGCTTCCCGCTCGCCGTTTTCCTGCTCACGCTCCCGGCCAGCCTGATGCTGGACATTGTGTTCGCGCCGTTCGCGGCGCTGTTCACCCTGGCCGAGCGGTGCCGCGACCGACGGCTCCTCATCACCTGCGCCGTGCTGTTCGCCGTCGCCTCCGCGGCCCCCTGGCCGCTCGACGCACTCTCCTCGCACGACCGGACCTGGACCCTGGTCTACTTCTTCTACACGCTGGCCACCGCCGCGACGCCCGTCCTGCTGGGCCAACTCCTCCAGGCACGACGGGACTTGGCGCGCCAACTCGTCGAGATCGAGGAGGCCCGCGAACACGAGCGGCTGCTGCACGCCCAGGCGGTTCTGGCCCGTGAGCGCGCCCAACTCGCCCGCGAGATGCACGACGTCGTCTCCCACCAGGTCAGCCTGATCGCCGTACAGGCCGGAGCCCTCCAGGTCGCCGCCAAGGACCCGGACGTCAAGGAGGGCGTCCGCACCATCCGCTCCCTCAGCGTCGGCACCCTCGACGAACTGCGCCAGATGGTCACGCTGCTGCGCGCCTCCGGGGGCCACGCCACCGAGCTGACCCCGCAGCCCACACTCGCCGACCTCCACGAGCTCGTCGCGACGAGCGGCATCACCACCAACCTCACCGGTGAACTCCCGCCGGACATCGGCACCCCTGCGCAGCGGGCCCTGTACCGCACCGTCCAGGAGGCCCTCACCAACGTCCGCAAGCACGCCCCGGGTGCCGCCGCGACCGTACGGCTGTGGCAGGCCGACGACGGTGCCGCGCTCGGCGTGACGGTGACGAACACGCCGCCCACTCGCCCTTCGCTGCCTCTCCCCGGCTCGCACCAGGGCCTGGTCGGCCTCAGGGAGCGGGCCGAACTCCTCGGCGGCACCTTCGAGTCCGGCCCGACCGCCGACGGCGGCTACCAGGTACGGCTCCGGCTCCCGGCCCGCGCCGACTGACGTCTGCGCATCACCTCTCCCAGCCCTGGCGGGAGTTGCCGTCAGCCTCAGGTATGAACTGTGTTCCCACAGTGAACGCACAGTGTGCGTTCACCCTCTTGCACGGCGAAACACCCCCCACCTGAAAGGGATACGCCGTGCGCACACGTACGCGTATACGTACGACCCCTGCGGGACATGTGCTCCTCGCCCTCACCGCGGCGGGCTCCGTGCTCGCCACCCCGCTCTCCCCCGCCTCCGCGGCGCCGTCGGCCGCGACCGCCGACCTCCGCGCGGACGTCGACCGCGACGGGCGGGTCGACGTCACCGGGGACACCGACTCGGCCGGCGAGGACAGATGGTCCGTCGGCCGGGGAGCGGTCCACCTCCCCAACCTCGACGACGACACCAAGCGCTGCCCGGTCAAGGGCCCGGATGGCCGGCCGCTGTCCGACGCCAAGCTGGCCGCCTGCAACGACGCCTCCGACAAGAAGGTCAATGGCAGTGCCGACGCCGCCGATCTCGCCCGGGTCCGCTCGGTGCCGATGCCGGGCCTGGCGTCCGGGGCGAAGGGCAGCGTGCAGGTGACGGCCGGGGCCAAGTACACCCGGGTCTTCCTCAAGCGCTCCGGTGACTGGGTCCTGGTCACGGCCGACACCCGGCTGTCGGCGGCGGAGTTGCGCTCCGGCGTGGAGTTCGGCGTCGAGGCCACCGACATCATCCGGGACACCGCGAAGTGGGACGGCCGGGCGGTGATCCGGTTGAGCGTGACGTCCGCGGGCCGGACCACGTCCGACGCGGTCACCCTGCGCGTCGCCCCGCTCCTGACCCACCACCACCTGCAGAACACGCAGCAGGTCATGGTCACCAAGGTGCCCGGCAACAGCTCCGCCGACCAGCCCTACCGGCAGTTCGTGAAGAACCTGGAGACGGAGGTGCGGCGCGCCGGGATCACCAAGCCGCTCGTGACCTTCGACAAGTACGGCGACATCTGGGCGCAGGACTTCGTCGAGCCGGCCTACGTCAGCATGGCCGGTCCTGGCGGGAAACGGCACGCGATGCGCGTACTGCTGCGCTCGGCGCAGCCCGACCGCGAGGCGGGCCGGGAGCTGTTCGAGAAGGTGCGCGGCCGCGACGTCGGCGTGGTGCAGGTCTCCGGCGTGCGCGACTCGGAGGAGTGGACGCTCAACTCCATGGGGAACCTGGAGACCATTCCGCCCTACACGCACGGCGGACGCTCCTTCCCGGCCGGCCGCATCATCATGGGCCACCGCAAGGACACCGGTTCCAAGCCGGCGCAGGCGATGCGCACCCTGCTGAAGTCCCAGGGCCTGCAGGACCCGCTCCTGCTGGACACCTCGTGGCTGGGTGTCGGCCACGTCGACGAGTTCGTGCAGTTCCTGCCCGCCGACACCCCGCGCGGCTGGCGGATCGGGGTCGCCGACCCGCAGGCCGGGCTGAAGCTGCTGCGCGACGCACAGCGTGACGGCCACGGCAGGACGAAGATGTTCTCCGTTCCCCGCCTGGGCGACCAGCCGGCGCCGAAGGAGACCATCGACCAGGCCCTCGCCGCCCGGCACTTCGTGGCCGACAACACCATGGCCGCTGAGCGCATCGAAGCCAACCTCGACATCCTCAAGCGCGAGACGGGCGTCACCGACGAGGAGATCGTGCGTGTGCCGGCCCTGTACACCCGGGAGGCCGAGATGTCGGCGGCCGACGGACAGGAGGTGTCCGTGCCGCGTCTGACGCGGATGGGCGGCGACCCGGCGCTCGTGGACGCGCTCGGCAGGTACGGCCAGCAGCAGTGGCTCGCCCAGGACCACCGCGCCTCCGCCGCCCCGGCCGCCGTCCCGACGAGCGCCTACGTCCCCGGCGCCGTCAACGGTGTCCTGCTCGCCCGGGACCGCTTTCTCGCCCCGCGCCAGTGGGGGCCGGTCATCGGCGGCAAGGACATCTTCACTCAGGCCGTCACCGCCGCGTACACGCGAGTCGGTTTGAAGGTGTCGTACATCGACGACTGGTACACCTACCACCTGGGCATGGGCGAGGTGCACTGCGGCACCAACACCCTGCGTGACACCGCCGCGGCCTGGTGGAAGTCGAGCTGACGGCCGTGTGGTCCGCGTCTGCTCGTGCGGGCGCGGACCATGCCTTCTGCGGCGGGGCTACACCTCGATGTGCGAGCCCATGATGACCGTGCGGTCGCGCGGGAGGCTGAAGTACTCGGCGGCGTCGGCCGTGATGTAGGACGTGGCGATGAACAGCCGCTTGCGCCAGGAGGCCATGGTGGGTGCCGTGCCGCGCCGGAGCTCGATCTTCGACAGGAAGTAGGACGCCTCGTCGAGCTGCAACGGCCCTTCGGTCGACGACGGGGCGAGCAGCGCCAGGGTGCCGGGCACGTCCGGGGTCTCCATGTAGCCGAACCGGGCCGTGACGTGGATGATCCCGTCATCGGCGTAGCCCAGGTCGTCCACGACGACCCGCTGGTCGGACGGGACACGGGGCACCGGCTCGGTCTTCAGGGCGAGGATCACGACGTGCTCGTGCCGGACATGGTTGTGCTCGACGTTGGCCCGCATGGCCAGCGGCGCGGCCTCCTTGCCCCGGTTGAGGAACACCGCCGTGCCCGGGACCTGGCGCGTCGCGGCCTTGCCGCTGCGCAGGTCGTCGACGAACTCGGGCAGCGGCCCTTCGGCACGCGCCCGTTCCGCGGTGACCACCTCGCGGCCGCGCTGCCAGGTCGTCATGACGGTGAAGGCCGTGAGGCCGATCAGCAGGGGCAGCCACGCTCCGTGCACCAGCTTGGTCATGTTGGCCGCCACGAACAGCAGGTCCACGAAGAGGAGCATGCCCCCGCCGACGGCGAGCAGCCACTTGGGCGTGCCCCACTTGGCGCGGGCGACGTAGAAGAACAGCAGGGTGGTGATGGTGATGGTGCCGGTGACCGCCATGCCGAAGGCGTACGCCAGCTCTGCGGAGGAGCGGAAGGCGAAGACCAAGGTGAGGACCGAGACCATCAGCAGCCAGTTGATCCAGGGGACGTAGATCTGGCCGATGGTCGACTCGGAGGTGTGCGCGATGCGCAGCCTCGGCAGATAGCCGAGCTGAGCCGCCTGGGAGGCGACCGAGTACGCGCCGGTGATCACCGCCTGGGAGGCGATCACGGTGGCCGCCGTCGCCAGCAGCACCATCGGCCAGCGCCCCCAGTCGGGCACGAGCAGGAAGAACGGGCTGCTGATGTTCTCCGGGTCGTCGAGGATCAGCGCACCCTGACCCATGTAGCTGAGGACACAGGCGGGCAGGACGAGAATCAGCCAGCCTCGGGTGATCGCCCGGCGGCCGAAGTGCCCCATGTCCGCGTACAGGGCCTCGGCGCCGGTGACCGAGAGGACGATCGCGGCCAGGGCGAAGAAGGCGGTGCCCCAGTGGCCGACCAGGAAGCCCAACGCGTACGTCGGTGACAGTGCCTTGAGGATGTCCAGGTGGTCGGTGATGCCGACGACGCCGCACGCGCCGATCGCCACGAACCAGGCAATCATCACGGGCCCGAAGATCCTGCCCACCGCCGCGGTTCCCCGGCGCTGTACCAGGAACAGCAGCACGATGATCACCGCGGTGATGGGCACGACCGCGTCCTCGAGCGACGGCTCGACGACCTTGAGCCCCTCGACCGCCGACAGCACCGAGATGGCCGGGGTGATCATGCTGTCGCCGAAGAAGAGCGACGCGCCGAAGATGCCGAGCGCGGCCAGGACGACGGCGGCTCTGCGGCCGCGCTGTGCGTTCCAGCGCCGCAGCAGGGTGATGAGCGCCATGATGCCGCCCTCGCCGTCGTTGTCGGCACGCATCGCGAGCAGCACATAGGTGACCGTCACGATGATCATCACCGACCAGAACACCAGGGACACCACCCCGTACACGTTGTCCGTGCTGACCGGGACGGGGTGCGGGTCGTCGGGGTTGAACACGGTCTGGAGGGTGTAGATCGGGCTGGTCCCGATGTCGCCGAAGACCACGCCGAGGGCGCCGACGACCACCGCGAGCCGCACGGTGTCCCGTGCGCTCGCCCCGTGCCCCCGCGGCGGCCGCGCCGCGGATTCGCCGCCCGGCTCGGTCCCCTGCCGGTGATCGGCCATGGTGATCCTCCTCCTCGCGGCTGCGGTGCCGTGGGCCGGTGCGTCGGGGCGGACGATACCGATGGCCGAAGCGATCGCCGCGGTGTGTGCGAGCCACGCCGTCGCGAACGGTCTCGGCGCGCTGCCCGACCGTGCGACCTCTCGCGGCGGTCGCGCTCCTTCCTGCCTCCTCTGCTGCGCCGATCTTCGCGCCGCGACGCCCTTCGGGCCACCTGAGGGGCTGTGCCCCGACCACGTCCCTTCACCCGGTGCCCTGTGCGCGGCCGTACATGCGTGATGGGGAGCGCGCCGCGTTGAAGCAGGGGCGGCCGCTGCGGCATGAGGGTGGGTCAGCTGCGCGGGGAGGGGGTGGGCCGGAAGGGTGAGCAGGTCCGGGCCACGCCCCTGTCCCTTGCCGTGGCACAGGGCTCACGAGGTCACCCTGACGGCGGAGACCGGATCGGCGGGCTCCGCCGACGTGGGTACTGACGGATGGGTTCGTGTGGCTGCCCGGCGCAGCAGTGACAGGGCCAGGGCTACGGCGAGCAGGCCGGCGCAGACGCAGGAGGCCAGGGCGTGGCCGGCCCGAGAGTGGCTGTCCTCCGGCGGGCCCGGTGCGGCGTGCAGGTAGACCGCCAGGACGGCGCTGAGGCAGACGGCCGCCGCGATGCGCTGGGCCATCTGCAGGATGGCGCCGCCCACTCCGGCGGCTTCCACCGGTGCATGCACCCACCCCCAGGACGAGGCCGACGGTCACTCTGCGCGGCCCGATCCGCCGCACAAGGCGCCAAGAGAGCCCTGAGGAGACGCCCATGGCGACAGCGGTGCCCAGCACATACGGCCTCGAAGACATCAGCCCGGGATGAACCAGCGGCTCGCGGCCTCTGCGCAATCGCAGTCACTGGTGCACGGCGAAGAAGACCGCCAGTGCACACACCATGGCCCCCACAGGAATGCCTCTCCCCCGCTGTCCGGAGTGCGGATGAAGGGCATCATCAGCGTCAGTGTGCATCCGCAGGCCAGTCCGAGGCCGAGGACGTCCAGCCGCTCGGCCCGCAACGCGCGGGTGCGCTCGTCGCCGGAGGGTGCGGGTGCCGCCGTAGAGCGAGGCCGAGGCGACGATGTGGTCGCCGGAGCGGGCCAGGTTCAGCAGCGCGAGCGAGGTCGCTGCCTGGCCGCCGGCCACGGCGGTGGTCGGGTTGGACAGCCTGGTGTAGGCGTGGGTGGTGAGGTCGGCCAGTTCGAACGCCGCGGCGGCGTGCGCGGTGTCCCGGTAGACGTAGCTGGTCGTCTGGTGGATCGGCACGGCCCGTGCGCCCGTGGTGGGGTCCGGTACGGCGCCCGCGTGCACCCTGCCGTGTCTCGAACTGCCAGCCGCCGCCGTGGTGTCGGGTGGTCGTCATCGGGCGGCGCCCTGCTTGGCCAGGACGTCCGCCCACCAGCGGTCGGCCACCCGCGGATGCGAGCGGAGCCAGCCGACGACGGCGTTCTCGCCGTAGGCGGCCAGAAGGGGGTTGTTCGGATCGTCGGTGACACCGCGGCTGCGCGAGGCCAACTCCGCCGGCAGGTGCAGAGGCTCGACGACGGCGTCGAGGCGGGGACCCAGGAAGAACGGGATGGAGTAGCGGTCGACGCCCGTCTGTGGGCTGACGACCCGGTGCCGAGTGGCCTTCAGATAGCCCTGGGTGGCGATCTCCAGCATCTCGCCGATGTTGAACACGAAGGCACCGGGCACGGGCGCGGCGTCGATCCACTCGCCGTCCTCGCGCTGCACCTGGAGCCCGCCGACCTCGTCCTGCTGCAGGAGAGCGAGGTAGCCGTAGTCCTTGTGCGCGCCCACTCCCTGGTCGGCGTCCTGCGCGGCGCGCGGCGGGTAGTGGACGATCTTGACGTGGACGGCCGCCTCGTCGTCGAACCACTGGTCGAAGTAGCCCTCGTCCTGTCCCAGCGCGGCTGCCAGGGCACGCAGCACCTCGCGGCTCACGCGCAGCGCCTCCGCCTGCCAGCGCAGGACGATGTCCCGCAGCTCCGGCTGCGCGGACGGCCATTGGTTGGGGCCGATCAGGCGCAGGTAGTCGGGGTCGCCCGGGCCCGTGTCGAGGGCCGCGCGTTCCGGGCCGATGTCGATCTGCTCGCGCCAGTCGGCGCTGCCCTCGGTGTACTCGGTCCCGGTGCGCGTGTAGCCGCGGAACTGTGCCGAGTTGATGTTCTCGATCTCCAGCCGCCGTTCCTCCGGCAACGCGAAGAAGGTGCGGGCCGCACCGAGGATCTCTCCCTGCAGCGATGCGGGGACGCCGTGCCCGGTGACGTAGAAGAAGCCCACCTCGTGGGCCGCGGCACGGAGTTCGGCGAGGAAGGCCTCGCGGTCCGTGTCCGGGGCGCGGAAGCGGGAGATGTCGATGACGGGCAGGGCTGTGGGCTGGGCCATTGATTGTTCCTTCGTGGGGGCAGCCGACCGGTCACGGCGGCACGCCGCAACGGGGCTGCCGGGTAGGTCAGTTGCCCGAAGGGTGCGCCGAGAGCGGGGTGGGACAGGAGAGAAGCGTCGGGGTCGTCGGCCGTCGAACGGCGATCAGCAACAGACCTCGTCGAACTGGTCGGCGCGGCGGCTCACCCAGAACGGGTCGAGCAGCACCGTGTGTGCCTGGCCAGTGGTTTCCATAAGCCCGGATCAAAGCACACCCGGCAAGGTGCGTCCACTGTCCACCTCGATCGGCGGCCTGCGCCCGGTGTGCTGGTGCGCGCCTGCCCCCGTGTGGTTACCTGGCTCCATGACCGTGCTCGTGACCCGCCGCCACGTCGACTACGTGCGTGTCACCACCACGGGTTGTTCCGCCGTGAGCTGACTCCGCCCTCCGGCGTTCGAACTGCCATACCCGCCGCACCGCGCTGACCGCTGCCCGTGTCCGGGCGCACCTTCTCAGCCTGCTGTTTCCTCGCTTCCCCCGCTTCCACGCACCCAGGCAGCGCCGTACCCGCACCAGGGAGAACCATGAGCCGGCCCATCGACTCCGTCACCGCAGGCCACACCCCCGAGGACGCGCCCGCCGGACCCGACACCTCGGCGTGGTCCTTCGAGACCAGGCAGATCCACGCCGGTGCCGTCCCGGACCCGACGACCGGCGCACGCGCGACGCCGATCTACCGGACGACGTCCTTCGTGTTCCGGGACACCCAGCACGCCGCCGACCTGTTCTCGCTGGCCGAGCCGGGCAACATCTACACGCGCATCCACAACCCCACCCAGGACGTCTTCGAGCAGCGGATCGCCGCCCTGGAGGGCGGTGTGGCGGCCGTGGCGTTGAACGGCTGCGTGCGTCCCCCGGCGTTCCGGACGGCTACCGGCCACTCTCCATCACTGCGTTAGGGGCCCTGGCCCCGGCGGACCTCCTCCCGCAGGAGCTGCGCGACCGCGAGACCGCCGCACGCGAACGGCGACCTCTGACGGGGACGTTCTTCGCGGAGAGCTGGGGCCATCCGCTTCCGGTCGACACCGACACCTCACCGTCCTGATCCTTACCCCGCACCCCACCGACCATCAACACCCGTGTTCCGCAGGAGTACACATGACCGTCCAGGACTCCCCCACCGGCATCGAGACCTTCGCCGCCGAATGGCAAGCGTGGCATCAGCGGAAGGATGCCGCCCTCGCCCATGAGCACGGATTCCTCGCCGTCACCGGCCTGCACTGGCTGGCCCCCGACCCTCAGCGCTTTCCCGACGCACCGGGCACCTGGTCGACGGGCCACGACGGCGTCACCGTCGTTCTCGACGAGGGCGAGGAACTCGTCGTCGACGGCACCGCGGTGCGCGGGCGGCACCGATTCGGTGTCATCCCGGAACGCGGCGGAGTCAACGCCGTCTGGGGCGATGCGGTGATCGAGATCGCCAAACGCGGCGGCCTCGACCTGATCCGGCCACGGCACCCGGAGCATCCGCTGCGTACCGCGTTCACCGGGACACCCGCGTACGCGCCGCACCCCCGCTGGCTGGTCACCGGCACGTATACGCCGTTCCCGGAACCGCGGCCGATCACCGTGGGTGCCGCCGTCGAAGGGCTGCAGCACGTCTACGACGCGCCGGGCAGGATCCGATTCCGGATCGACGACGGCCAGGCACTGGGTCTGACCGCGTTCAACGGGCACACCCCAGGCAGCCTCATGGTGCTGTTCACCGACGCGACCTCCGGCGTGACCACGTACGCGGCCAGTCGCGCCCTGCAGGTCGACGCGCCCGGACCCGACGGCACCGTGGTGCTGGACTTCAACCGCGCCACCAACCTGCCGTGCGCCTACACCGACTTCGCGACCTGCCCCCTGCCGCCCGCCGAGAACCGGCTCCCCGTCGCGATCGAGGCCGGCGAGAAGCTCCCTCACGAGCGGAAGCCGATCGCGTAGCACGCGTTTTCCTCGGCGGCGGCCTTCCTCGCCGCCGATGACCGACGCACGGCGGCACGCCTCAGCCGGTTGCCAGCTCTCCAACAGCTTCCAGGTTCGGAGCCGGTCGGCGGAGAACGCGCGGCCGGCGTACGAGTACTACGTCGGGCACGCCGAGTGGTTCACCGGTGCGGACGGCCGCCGTCTCCTCGACCGGACCGCGGCCGTCGTCGCCGACGGTGTCAGGAGGTGGCCAGTGTCGGCTCCCCACCGATGACCCTTCACCTCCGGCTCCACTCCTCCGCCAGCAGCTCGTACGACCTCACCCGGTCGGCGTGGTCGTGGGTGATGGTCGTGATGAGCAACTCGTCGGCCCCGGTGGCCTCTTGGAGCTGCTCGAGGCGGTCGGCCACCCGCCCCGGCGAGCCGACGAACTGCGTGTCCACGCGGTCCCGCACGAGCTCGCTGTCCGCGTCACCCCACTCAAGGGCACGGGCCTGCTCCGGCGTCGGGTACTCGATGGCGCCCTCGGCCGTGCGGATGCTGCGGACCCAGGCCGCGTATCCGGTGGCGAGTTCACGGGCCGTCGCGTCGTCCTGCGCCACGACCACGTCGGCCGAGACGCTGACGTATGGCTTGTCGAGGAAGTCGGAGGGCTGGAAGAAGGCCCGGTAGCCGTCCACCGCCTCCAGCACCGTGGCCGGGCTGACGTGGTAGTTCGCGGCGAACCGCAGCCCCCGCGCGCCCGCCGTCTCGGCGCTCTGGCCGCCGCTGCTGCCCAGGATCCACAGCTCGACGTCGGCGCCCTCGCCCGGCACGGCGCGCGCCTCGACGCCCTCCGGGGAGCGGTAGGTGCCGGCCAGCAGGGCGAGGATGTCGTCGATCTGCTCGGCGTAGTCCTGCGACTCGGCGCCGGGCAGCAGGAGGAGCTTGCGCTGAAGGGCGATCCGGGGTGAGCCGAGGAGACGCTCGAAGGAGAAGCGGGGCGGGATCAGCAGTCCGTTCGGGGCCCTGCCGTCCACGACAGGAGTGGCCGTCTGCTGCGGGGCGGCCCGCTGTCCCGGCGGTCGGCCGCCCGAGCGGCCCAGGCCGAGGTCGAGGCGGCCCGGGTGCAGGGCGTCGACCAGGCCGAACTCCTCGACCGTGCTCAGCGCGGTGCGGTGGCCGAGCTGTACGGCGCCGGAGCCGAGCCGGATCCTGGAGGTGGCGGACGCGGTCAGCGCGAGCACGACCGCGGGGGACGTGCCCGCGACGCCCGGGTTGAGGTGGTGCTCGGCGAACCAGTAGCGGGCGTAGCCGAGGCGCTCGGCCTGCTGGGCAAGGTCGATGGAGTTACGCAGGGCGTCGGCGGCTGTCGAGCCGGACGGGATCGGCACCAGGTCGAGGACGCCGAGGGGTACGTCAGACATGGGCGGGCTCCTCGGTGACGGGCCGTACCGGTCCCCAGGGGAAGGGCGGGTCCGGGATCTCGCGGCGCAGGACGGGGGCGACCTCGGTCTGGAAGAGTTCCAGCGAGTCACGGTGCTGCGTGTCCGTCAGCCCGCCGGCGTCCGCGTGCAGATGGAGCACGGTGTGGCCGAACTGCTCGTGGTAGCGGTGCACCTTCTCGATGACCTGCTGTGGGCTGCCGATCAGGGCGGAGCTGCGTTCGACGAAGTCCTCCAGGGTCTCGAAGACCACGGGCAGGCCGAACCGCCGCTGGAACGTCAGGTTCGCCTCGAAGATCGGCCGGTACACCTCGAGGGCGTCCTGGGAGGTGCGGCTCACCAGGAGTCCGGCCGTGCCGGCGCCGACCGCGATGGCGGCCGGATCGTGGCCGTAGTGCTCCCAGCGCTCGCGGTAGTGGCGGATCAACTCGGCGTACGGCTCGATGGGGTGGGTGACGTTCGCCGAGAACAGCGGGTCGCCGTAGCGGGCAGCCAGGTCCACCGACTCCTTGCTGGTGGCGCTGCCGTGCCAGACCCGGACGGGCTGCTGGTAGGGCCGCGGCCACACCTCGGCGTCGGTCAGTTCGGGCCGGAAGCGGGTCTTGGCGGTGACCTTGTCCTGCCGCCAGATCTGCCGGAACACCTCGTAGCTCTCGGCGTTGCGGTCCCACTGGTCCTCGGGCGTGACGTGGAACAGCTCGCGCTGGGCCGCGCCGTTGCCCTTGCCGATGATCAACTCCAGGCGGCCCTCGGCGAGATGGTCGAGGGTGGCGTAGTCCTCGTAGGCCCGCACCGGGTCCAGGAGGCTGAGGGTCGTCACGGCGGTGAACAGCCGGATGCGCCGGGTCAGTGCCGCTATGTGGCTGAGGACGACGGTCGGTGAGGACGAGATGAACGGCCGCTCGTGCCGCTCCCCCACGCCGAAGCCGTCGAAGCCCAGTTCCTCGGCGAGCAGCGCGTTGTCGAGGACCTCGCGGAACCGGTCGTGGGTCGGCTTGTGCACTCCGGTGACCGGGTCCGGGCGGTGCACGATCAGGGTGATGGCGAGGAACCTCACGACGCCGCCCGCTGCTCACCCGGTACGTCGTCCGGGTGGGCCAGGCCGAGTTGGTGCCGGAGGGTCGGGCCCTCGTACTCGGTGCGGAAGACGCCCTGTTCCTGGAGCAGCGGTACGACCTTGTCGGCGAACTCGTCGAGGCCGCCGGGAGTGATGTGCGGGACGAGGATGAAACCGTCGGCCGCGTCGTCCTGCACGAACTCGTTGATGGTGCGGGCGATCGTCTCCGCCGAACCGATGAAGTTCTGCCGGTTGCCGGTCTCGATGACCAGGTCGCGGATCGACCAGTTGTTGGCGGCGGCGAGCTCGCGCCACTCGCGGGCGGTGGTCAGCGGGTCGCGGTACATGCGGACCTGGGCGCGGCCCTTGGAGATGTGGTTGTCACTGACGTCGGGGTCGATGTCGGGGAGCGGCCCGTCCGGATCGTAGGAGGACAGGTCCCGGTTCCAGACGAACTCCAGGTGCTTGAGGGCGGTGGCGCCGCTGACCTGCCGGCGGCGCACCTGCTTGGCCAGTTCCTCGGCCTCGGCGTCGGTGTCGGCGAGTGTGAAGGTGGCGGCGGGCAGGATCAGCAACTGGTCGTGGCGGCGGCCGTACTTGGCGAGGCGTTTCTTGACGTCGGTGTAGAAGGCCTGGCCGGCTTCGAGGGTGGCGTGCCGACTGAAGATCGCGTCGGCTTCGGAGGCGGCGAACTCGCGGCCCTCCTCGGAGTCGCCGGCCTGGAAGATCACCGGGCGGCCCTGTGGGGAGCGCGGCACGTTGAACCGGCCGTGGATGTCGAAGTGCTGCCCGGTGTGGACGAAGGCTCCGGCCTTCGCGTCGCGCAGGAAGGCACCGGTCTCCTGGTCGGCGAGGATCTCGTCGCCGTGCCAGGAGTCGAAGAGTTCGTTCGCCGTGGCCAGGAACTCCTTGGCGCGGGAGTAGCGCTCCTCCTGCGGCAGGAATCCGCCGCGGCGGAAGTTCTCGCCGGTGAAGGCGTCCCAGGAGGTCACGACGTTCCACGCGGAGCGGCCGCCGGAGAGGTGGTCGAGGCTGGCGAACTGGCGGGCGACCTCGTAGGGCTCGTTGAAGGTGGAGTTGATGGTGCCGGTCAGTCCGAGGTGTTCGGTGACGGCGGCGAGCGCGGCGAGGACGGTGAAGGTGTCGGGGCGGCCGACGACGTCCAGGTCGTAGATCTTCCCGCCCTGTTCCCGGAGCCTGAGCCCCTCGGCGAGGAACAGGAAGTCGAACTTGGCGCGTTCGGCGGTCAGCGCGAAGTGCACGAAGGAGCTGAACTCGACGTGGCTGCCCGCCTGTGGGTCGCTCCAGACGGTGGTGTTGTTGACGCCGGGGAAGTGGGCGGCCAGGTGGATCTGCTTCAGCGGCTTGCTCATTATCGTGGACGTCCCTCCGGCTCAGGCGTTCGCGGCGGCGTAGCGGTTGGCGGGGCGGGTCAGGCCCAGCAGCCCGCGCAGGGTGTCGGCCTCGTAGGCACGGCGGAAGACGCCCCGGCGCTGGAGTTCGGGGACCAGGCCCCGGGTGATCGCCGGGAGGTCGTGGCCGGCGACGGCGGGACGCAGCCGGAAGCCCGTCAGCCCGGCGCTCTGCAGTTCCTGGAGCAGATCGGCGAGTTGGTGGGGAGCGCCGGTGAATATCAGCGCGTCACTCGTGTACGGCTCTCCCGCGAGGGTCTCGAGCCGTTCCCGGCGGGCGAGCGCGACGGCCGGATCGTCGTCGAGGAAGACCACCAGGTCGCCGAAGATGTGCAGGGTCTCGGCGGCTCGCCCTGCCGCGCTCTGCTCGGCGCGGATCTGGGCGACGACGGCGCGGGCCTCGTCGGCGTCGTACGGGGTGACATAGCCGATGTCGGCGGCGCGGGCCACGAGCCGATAGGGAATGGTGTCGTGGGCGAGGGCACTGACGATCGGCTGGCCCTGTGGCGGCCGGGGCGTGATGGACGGGCCCTTGACGCTGAAGTGCCTGCCCTCGAAGTCGATGTAGTGCAGCTTGTCGCGGTCGATGAAGCGGCCGGTGGCGGCGTCCCGGATCTCGGCGTCGTCCTCCCAGCTGTCCCAGAGCCGGCGCACCGCCTCGACGTGGTCGGCGGCCTCGTCGAACAGGTCGGTCACCACCTCCTGCGCGACCGGGCTGTCGTAGGCCTCGATGCGGGGGACGGTGCGGCGTCCGAAGTGCGCGGCTTCGTTCGGGCGGGCGGTGATCTGCACGCGCAGGCCGGCGCGGCCGGCGCTGACGTAGTCGAGGGTGGCGATGGCCTTGGAGATGTGGAACGGCTCCGTGTGGGTGGCCACCACGGTCGGTACGACACCTATGTGCCGGGTCAGCGGGGCGACGCGGGAGGCGATGAGGACGGCGTCGAGACGGCCGCGTACCTGGTCTGTGCGCTCGTCCGGGTCCAGCCAGTGGGAGGACTGCGGGCCGAGACCGTCCTCGATGGTCACGAAGTCGAGCAGCCCGCGCTCGGCCTCGGTGACCAGGTCGGCCCAGTACTCCGCGGTGAACAGGTCCCGGGGGCGGGCCACCGGCTCGCGCCAGGAGGCGGGATGCCAGCCCGTGCCGTCCAGGGCGACGGCAAGGTGCAGGAAAGAAGAGGGAGTTGAGGACACGAGTCGGTGCCTTCCTGGAAGTCCGTAGCGAGAACGCCGGGCCCTCACACACAAGAGGGGGCAACGGCGGTGAAGGAACGGGTCAGGAACAACAGAGCGCGCCGGCCACGCGCTGGAGATCGATGTGGGGCCGGGAGTGGAGATGGACGGCGTGGAATATGTGCGTCACGTCCGCCACCTCCGTCCGCCGGGTCGCGCGCTTCGGCGCCTCGCACATCTCGTCGTAAGTCACAACGCCCTGACCTCGCGCGGTGTTCCCGGACTGCGGACCAGCAGGATGGGCGAACGGCGGCGCAGGGTGAAGCCGATGGACTCGTACAGCCGGATCGCCGGGGTGTTGCCGGCGGCGGCGTGCAGGAACGGGACGTCGCCGCGGGCGCGGATACCCGCCGCGACGGCCCGTACGAGGCGCGTGGCCAGACCGCGGCCGCGATGCTCCGGGTCGGTGCAGACGGCGCTGATCTCCGTCCAGCCGGGCGGCCGGATCCGCTCGCCGGCCATCGCGATCAGCCGCCCCTGGTGCCGGATGCCGAGATAGGCGCCCAGTTCGACGGTGCGCTTGAGGAAGGGGCCCGGCTTGGTGCGGGCGACCAGATCGAGGATCTCGGGAACGTCGTCGGGACCGAGCCGTACCGCTTCCGGGGCGGGTTCGGCCCGCAGTGCGGTGTCGACGAGCTGGACTCCCACACCACCGCCGACGACCTCCCATCCGGCGGGAACCTCCTCAACCGGCTTGACCCGTACGACGGTTCCGGGACCGACGAGCGTGCGCAGGTCGGCCCAGGCGGCCGGATCGGCCGGATCGGCGAGGGCGGCGAAGCCGTAGACGTCGGCTGGGTAGCGGGCGGCACGGCCGAGCCGTTCGGCGAAGCGGGCGTGCGGGCCGGCCAGCGCGGCCCAGATCGCGTTGTCCAGGAGGGGCGTGCTCGGGTCGGCCAGGGCTTCGCCACCACGAACGTCGATCGAATGTGCCACGGAGGCGGAGTCCTTAGGGGTCGAGGAGGGTCCGGGACCGGGGTTCTGCTTCACGGGACGTCTTCAGGAGGCGGGCTGCCGCTCCGAGGGGGTCACCCCACCATGTCTAGCAGGAAGTTGAGGGGCAGATCATTGCAGGTGCATGAATTCCGTCGCGGGTCGCTCGGAGAGTCCCGGAGGACGGCAGATAACGATCTCCCGGGAACCGTCCCAGGAGGTTCGACGGTCACGCCTCCAGGCGCCTGCTCCAAGGGTGAGCCCCGTACGTCATGGAGATCGCGTCGACGAGCCACTGTCGCTGCTGATCCGTGAGCACGGGCAGCGCGGCGTCGAAGTCCTCCTCGTCCTTGGGGCGAGGCGCCTTGGCTTTGTAGTAGAGCTGCACATCCGGAGCCAGGAAGGGAACGCCCTCGGCCGTGGTCATCCCCAGCGCGCTGATCGGCCTGCGCACCCGGGGATCACGCCGCGACACCCATTCCTGGGCGTGGGACTCGTCCAGCATGATCTGAATACGCCAGGGATCGGCGAGCCCGGGCCGGCACCAGATGTCATGAACCCCCGGGGGCAGGACCTCGTCGGACGCCCACCGACGCAAGCTCCCTGGCGGATCGGCGGCCCACCACTGCCAGCCCGCCAGAGCCTGCTGCGCCTCTCGCTGGTCACGCCGCAACAGCAGGACGTCGATGTCCCCGTGGGACCGGATGCGATGCCCCACCGCGAGCTCGATCGCCAGACCGCCGGCCACCCACCAGCGGCACTCCAGGCCGGAGAACCTCGCGACGACCTCACTCAGAGACGCGGGCTCCCACCTGCCGAACGGAGCTCGCAGACGTGTCATGCCGCTCATTCTCCCGCGGCCGTCCGTGGCGACGCGGACCACGCAGCGGCGAGCCCTGCGCTCCGCCCACGTGACCTTCGCTGCCGCAAGGTCGATACTGCCGAGAGCAGGGTTCTGACCCGCGACGCAACCGACCTCCGACCGACAAGAACCTCCGAGAACCGGCGACAACCGGCGAGAGCCAGCCCGATCAAAACCTGCCGAGTCCACTCTGACCTGCAAAGACACAGGTCCGAAGCCGACCTGCCAAGCCCACCGGGAGGTACTCATGAAGATGCTGATCAACGTCGCGGAGAACGTGGTCGCGGACGCCCTGCGCGGAATGGCGGCGGCCCATCCCGACCTGGTCGTCGACGTGGAGAACCGGGTGATCGTACGGCGGGACGCGCCGGTGGCGGGGAAGGTCGCCCTCATCTCCGGCGGCGGGTCGGGGCACGAGCCACTGCACGGTGGATTCGTGGGCCCGGGGATGCTGTCGGCGGCCTGTCCGGGCGAGGTGTTCACCTCGCCGGTGCCGGACCAGATGGCGCGGGCCGCGGCCGCGGTGGACAGCGGGGCGGGTGTGCTGTTCATCGTCAAGAACTACACGGGTGACGTCCTCAACTTCGACATGGCCGCCGAGCTCGCCGAGGACGAGGGCATCCAGGTCGCGAAGGTGCTCGTCAACGACGACGTGGCGGTCACCGACAGCCTCTACACGGCCGGGCGGCGCGGCACGGGCGCGACGCTGTTCGTGGAGAAGATCGCCGGTGCCGCCGCGGAGGAGGGGCAGCCACTGGAGCGGGTGGAGGCGATCGGGCGGCAGGTCAACGAGAACGCGCGCAGCTTCGGTGTCGCTCTCAGCGCCTGCACCACGCCCGCGAAGGGCAGCCCCACCTTCGATCTGCCGCCCGGCGAGCTGGAGTTGGGCATCGGCATCCATGGCGAGCCCGGACGGGAGCGGCGGGCGATGATGACATCGCGCGAGATCGCCGACTTCGCCGTGGGCGCGATCCTGGACGACATGACCCCGCGCAACCCCGTCCTCGTCCTGGTCAACGGCATGGGCGGGACACCGCTGCTGGAGCTGTACGGCTTCAACGCCGAGGTCCAGCGCGTACTCGCCGAGCGCGGTGTCGCCGTCGCCCACACGCTCGTCGGCAACTACGTCACCTCGCTCGACATGGCCGGCGCCTCGGTCACCCTGTGCCAGGTCGACGAGGAGCTGCTGCGGCTGTGGAACGCGCCGGTGAAGACACCGGGGCTGCGTTGGGGAATCTGATCCGGCGGAGTCAGACGATCACAAGGCATCTGTCACACAAGGAGATCCAGTGCTCGACGCCGATTTCTTCCGCCGTTGGATGACGGCGACCGCCGCTGCCGTCGACCGCGAGGCGGAACGGCTCACCGCCCTCGACTCGCCCATCGGGGACGCCGACCACGGCAGCAACCTGCAACGCGGGTTCACCGCCGTCGCGACGACGCTGGAGAAAGAGGACCCGCAGACGCCCGGTGCGATCCTGATGCTCGCCGGGCGCCAGCTCATCTCGACCGTCGGCGGGGCGTCTGGGCCGCTGTACGGGACGCTGCTGCGCCGGACCGGCAAGGCCCTCGGGGACGCCGGCGAGGTGAGCTCGGAGCAGTTCGCCCAAGCGCTGCGGACCGGGGTGGACGCGGTCATGGTGCTCGGCGGCGCGGCGCCGGGCGACAAGACCATGATCGACGCGCTGGTGCCGGCCGTGGACGCGCTCGGCGACGGCTTCACCGCGGCGCGGGCCGCCGCCGAGGAGGGCGCCCTGGCGACCACGCCGTTGCAGGCCCGCAAGGGGCGGGCTAGTTATCTCGGGGAGCGCAGCATCGGGCACCAGGACCCGGGGGCCACGTCCTCGGCGCTGCTGATCGCGGGGCTGGCGGAGGCGAACGGTGAGTGAAGAGACGGTGAGCGACGGGAAGAAGGGCGAGCGGCGCGTCGGCATCGTGCTGGTCTCGCACAGCGCCCAGGTGGCCGCCTCGGTGGCCGAGCTGGCGCAGGGGCTCGCGGGCGGCGGCACGGCCGTGCCGGTGGCCCCGGCGGGCGGCACCGAGGGCGGTGGCCTGGGCACCAGCGCCGAGCTGATCGCCGCGGCGGCCGCGTCCGTGGACCGCGGCGCCGGGGTCGCGGTCCTCACCGACCTGGGCAGCGCGGTCCTCACCGTGAAGGCCCTGCTCGCCGAAGGCGACGAACTCCCGGACGGGACACGTCTGGTGGACGCTCCCTTCGTCGAGGGCGCGGTGGCCGCGGTCGTCACGGCCGCCACCGGCGCCGACCTCGCGGCGGTGGAGGCGGCGGCCGCGGAGGCCTACGCGTACCGGAAGGTGTAGGTCGGGCGCGGCAGCGGTTGTGCCGTCGGGCCCCTCGGCCGTGGACCCGAGTTCTGGGTACACGGCCCAGGGGCCTTTGCCGCAGCTGGGCGGGCAAGGCGGCCGATCTTCGACGTCACGGCGGCCCCTGCCCGCACTCCGGCTCCGCTCCCGCAGGCTCGTCGGCGACGCGGGCCGGACACCGCACTCCTGTGCACAGGCCTGTCTCCCCCTACGCAACCCCCTCCGCCACAACCGCCAGCGCCGAACGCAACGTCGCCATCAGCTCGGCCTGGACCCTCTCCGGGTCGGGATCCGTGTCGGTGGTGTGCCAGGCGTGATACTCGACGGCCGCGCGCAGCGCCGCGTTGAACACGGCCGCCTGGATCGCCGGGCGCAGGTCGCCGGCGGGCAGTCCGGCGCGTTCGGCGAGAGCGCGGGCGAACGCCGGTTCTGCCTCGTCGTACGTCTGGAGCCAGATCGCGCGCAACCCGGGTTCGGTTCGGGTCAGCCGTACCAGCGCCCCCACGGTCGAGCGGTCGGGCACGGCAGGCAGGTGCCCCTCGACCGCGAACTCCCGGTCGATGACCTCTTCCAGCGGCTCCCCGGGACGCCACCGTCGCAGGCACTCGGCGATCAGGTCGATACCGGCCGAGAACAGCGGCCGTACGCAGCTCTCCTTGCTCGGGAAGTAGCGCCACACCGTACGCGCGGAGACACCGACCGCCGCTCCGATCTGCTCGCCCGTGGTCGCCGCCACGCCCTGGGTGACGAAGAGGTCGACCGCCGCCCGTGCGATCTCCAGCCGGATCTCGGCCTTGCGCTCCTCGGTCAGGGGCGGTCGTCCCGTCGGTCTTCCGGTGCCTCCACGGGCTGCGGTCATGGTCTCCTCCGGCCGGCATTGATCGCTCTCCCGGAATTCTCCCCGAAGACTTTATGTCACTCAGAGACATTAAGTCGTATGGTTGGCCCTCGGACATCGGCCATACGGATGGAGCACTTCATGAGCGGCGGACCGGACGGACGCAGCGTCATCGTCACCGGAGCGGGATCGGGCATCGGGCGGGCGGCCGCGCTGGCCTTCGCCGCGGAGGGCGCCCGGGTCGTGGCGGCGGATCTGAGCGCCGAGGGCGCGCAGGCCGTCGTCAAGGAGATCGAGCAGGCGGGCGGCGCCGCGGTCGCCGTCGTCGGCGACCTGAGCGAGCAGGCCGTCGTCGACCAGGTGGTCGCAACCGCCGTCGAGCGGTTCGGCGGCGTGGACGTCCTGGTGAACAACGCCGGGATCATGGACCGTATGTCGGCCCTGGCGGACGTCACCGACGCCGAGTGGGAGCGGGTCATCCGGGTCAACCTCACCGCCCCGTTCCTGCTCACCCGGGCAGCGCTGCCGCACATGCTGGCGGCGGGCAGAGGCGTGATCGTGAACACGGCGTCCGAGGCCGGTCTGCGCGGCAGCGCGGCGGGCGCCGCGTACACGGCGTCGAAGCACGGTGTGGTGGGGCTGACGAAGTCGCTCGCGGTGATGTACCGCAAGCAGGGGATACGCGCGAACGCCATCGCTCCGGGCGGCACGCAGACCGGCATCGTCGTGGACGCCGCGCAGGACGCCCACGGACCGGCGGCCCTCGGCCCGCACTTCGTCAACCTCGGCAAGCTGGCCCAGCCCGAGGAGCAGGCGGCCGCGATCGTGTTCCTCGCCTCGGACGCGGCGAGCAACGTCAACGGCGTGATCCTGCCGGTCGACGACGGCTGGTCGGCGGTCTGACGTCTCCTCAACAACCGTGCGGGTCAGTCGTCGTGCACGGACCGCTCACCGTGCACGACTTGCCGGCCCTGCACAACTTCCTGGCCCTGCAGGGCTTCCGCGCCCCGCACGAACTCCCTCGCCAGCCGTTCGCCGGCCGTCACGGCGGCCGTGCGGTTCTCGATGGGCTCCACCGGCTTCTCCTTGAAAACGATGTAGGTGACCCCGTGGGCCGTGCCGCCGGCGTGCGGGTCGGCCGGGATGCCGAGGGCCTTCGCGGTGGCGTACGACGCCTCGCCGATCATGTCGTCCGGGCCGACGTCGCCGACGACCGCGTACAGCACCCGGCCCCGGTACACGACAGCCGCGAGCGAGCCGCCGCGGATCCCGTGGTCGCGGTGGTTCCAGATGGGGCTCGGGGCGGGCACCACGATGTACGGGAGGCGTTCGGCGCTCGGATAACGGCCGTCGGACTGCCGATAGGCCGTCGCGGCGGTGAAGAACGGATCCGTACGGCGGTTGCAGTGGCCGGTGGGCCGACCGTCGCAGTCGATGTCCATGTCGGCCTTCCAGAACACCGCCCCCCGCTCCCCGCAGACCGGGACGGTCGCCCGCACACCGCGGTCGGTGCGATAGCGCCCCTCGGAAACGACACTGCAGTCACGCACCTTTGACAGCAGGTCAGCGGCGCTGACGTCCGCATCACGACGCGCTGTTGACCCTTGCGGCGGGGGTGGCGGGACGGGCAGGGCGGTGGACAAAGTCGTCGGAGCGAGCAGAGCGGCACTCGCCGCCGCCAGCGTCAGCGACCTGACACGCACAACAGGAAACCCTCTCCTCGGCAACAATGGCAGGCTCTCAGCCCGAACGGTCATCTAATCGGACAACTCGGCCCAATCTGATGCTGTTTCGATCATGCTGCCACCCGCAGGGCCCACCCGTGCGCACCCCGGCGACACGACGGCCGCCCCCGAACTTCCGGCAGGGGCCGGGGTTCTGAGTCCGCGACTGACCCCAGACCCCCCGGCCGCCACCGTTCGGCGCGGGATCAACGACGACAGCGACCCGCGCCGACGACATGAACTCCCGCCTTGCCATGGAGAGTTCAGCCGCGAGGAGCTTCAGCATACGTAACTCCCGGAGCCGGTCATCAAGCGACCGCCCTCTTGATGTGATCGCGCCAGCCGCGCGATATTGGTACGGACCATTGCCGCGAGACCGCCCCGGGAGGCAGTGTCGTGCGACGTACCTTCGTTCCCCTTTCGACCTTCTGTGCGGTCGCGTTGCTCTCCTCCTGCGCCTGGAGCGGGGCGGACGAGGGCGGCGGCCGGCTGCCCGGGGCGCCCACGGGTGTCACGGCCGCGGCGGGCAGCTCGACCAGCGTGCACGTCATGTGGAACGCCGTCTCCGCGGAGCGCGGTGTCCGCATCTACGAGGTGTATCGGGGCCCCACGAAGGTCAAGGAAGTGCCGGGTTCCGCACACATGGTGGATGTCACCATGCTCAAGCCGTCCACCATGTATGCCTTCACCGTGCGGGCCCGTGACACCGACGGGCGGCTCGGTCCACCGAGCAAGGAGGTCCGGGCGAGGACTCCTGAGGCCGTGGCCGCCGACCGCGCCGCCCCGACCCGTCCGGGGCAGGTCCATGGGCGGGCGGTCGGCAGCCGGGCGGTCCAGCTGTCGTGGTCGCAGGCGACGGACGACCGGGACGTGGTGTCGTACGACATCCATCAGGGCGGCACGAAGATCCACAGTGTGGGCGGGAACCAGACCGCGACCGTGGTCACGGGTCTTCGGCCCGGCACGCGCTACTCCTTCACCGTCCGGGCCCGGGACGCGGCCGACAACCTCTCCCCCGCCACGGCGGCTGTGCGGGTCACCACGCCCGGCACCGACGACGGGCGCGGCACCGCGCCGACCGCCTTCCGGGCGAGTGCCCATCGCGAGGACGGGGCGTACTACCTCGACCTGGACTGGGTGCCACCGCGCACGGACGGTGTGGTCGTGGAGTACCAGGTGCAGCTCGACGGCCGTACGGTCACGTCGCTGGTGTACGGCGGGACCGCGCCGCGCGAGCGGGCCGAGTACAGCTTCTACCTGGGGCCGGAGAAGGGGGTCGCTCACCGGGTCCGGATCCGGGGCAGGCTGCCGGACGGCACCTGGGGCGGCTTCTCCGCGGAGCGGACGGTGACGACGGGCGCGCAGGGCTGATGCCTCTCCGCGTCCCTCGAACGCAGCAGCACGTCACCTGTCCGGGGGCGGCCCGCATGCGGGCGGAGCCGGGGGCGCGTTGGCTGCCCCTGAGGCAGCACGGGCGTTCCCGACCCTCGGCGGCGCCAGGGATGTACCGCCGACCGTGCCGCCGGAGGGAACCCCATGCGCATTTCATCGCTACTCCTCCGCTCGGGCCTGACCGTGGCAGCCGCCTCCGTTCTTCCCCTCTCCGTGGCCGCCGTTCCGGCCGCCGCGGTCTCGGGGATCTCCGTGAGCACCACCGGGTCCACGGTCTCCGTCACGACCAGCGCGTGCACCAACGTCAACGGCAGCTGGGGCACCGCCTCGCTGCTGAACAGCAGGCAGTCGAACTTCGCCCAGGGACGCCAGGTGTCCCTGTCGGGGACGGCGGCGCTGCAGTCGGCGGCCTGGGCGGGCGTGAGCGCGGGCACCTACACCGTCATCGTCGTGTGCTCGAACGGCGTGACGGCGGGCACCCAGTCGGTCATCGTCTCGGGCGCCACCCCGACCCGCACGATCTCCGCCACGGCCTCCCCGTCGCGCGGCGTCATGGGCGGCATGGGCGGTTCCTCGACGGACTACGGCACTCTGACGCTGGTCGGCGGCGGGGTCCTGGTGGGCGCGGGCGGCCTGGCCACGGCCTGGTTCCTGCGCCGCAAGTCGAAGCCGTACCGGCTCTGACGACGGGGGCGAAGCCCCGCCGGGCACCGGCTCAGTGAGCCGGAGCCCTACCTGCTCCGGGAGCCCGGCTCACGCCCTTTCGTTCCCCGGCAGCTCCGCGAACTCCTCCAGGGCGCGCGTGAGCCACTGCGTCCAGAAGGTCTCCAGATCGATGCCGGCGCGCAGCACGAGGTGCCGCAACCGGTCCTGGGAACTGTCCCTGCCGGGCGGGAAGTCGCGCTTCTCGATCTCCTCGTACTCGGCCAACTGCCGCTGGTGAAGGTCGAGATGGCGCCGAAGGTCGCCCTCGATGCCCTCCGTCCCCACGACGGCCGCGGCGCGCATCCGCAGCAGCAGTGTGTCGCGGTGCGGCCTCGGGTCCTGGGAGGCGGCGGTCCAGCGGGCCAGTTCGGCGCGGCCCGCGGGCAGTACCTCGTAGCTCTTCTTCTGCCCACGGGCCGGCTGATCGCTCGGCAGCGTGCGGATGAAGCCCTCGGTCTCCAGTTTTCCCAGCTCGCGATAGATCTGCTGATGCGTCGCCGACCAGAAGTAGCCGATCGACCTGTCGAACCGGCGGGTCAGCTCCAGCCCCGAGGACGGCTTTTCGACCAGGGCGGTGAGGATCGCGTGCGGGAGTGACATGGGCTCATCCTAGGGACGCGCTCGGGCGCCCCTACAGGCTCGCCGCCAGCTCCGTGCCCTGCTTGATGGCGCGCTTGGCGTCCAGTTCGGCGGCCACGTCGGCACCGCCGATGAGGTGCGCGCTGCGACCGGCGGCGAGCAGCGCCTCGTACAGGTCGCGGCGCGGCTCCTGCCCGGTGCAGAGCACGATCGTGTCGACCTCGAGGACCGTGCTCTCCTCACCGACGGTGACGTGCAGTCCGGCGTCGTCGATCCGGTCGTAGCGCACGCCCGGGACCATGGTGACGCCCCGGTGCTTCAGCTCGGTGCGGTGGATCCAGCCGGTGGTCTTGCCGAGGCCCGCGCCGACCTTGCTGGTCTTGCGCTGGAGCAGGTGGACGGTGCGCGGCGGGGCCGGCCGCTCGGGGGCGGCGAGGCCACCGGGGCCCGTGTAGTCCATGTCGACGCCCCACTGGCGGAAGTACGTCGCCGGGTCCTCGCTCGCCTTGTCGCCGCCGTCGGTGAGGAACTCGGCGACGTCGAAGCCGATGCCGCCCGCGCCGAGGACGGCGACGCGCTCGCCGACGGGGGCACCGTCGCGCAGGACGTCGAGATAGCCCACGACGCTCGGGTGGTCGACGCCGGGGATGTCCGGGGTGCGCGGGCTGACGCCCGTGGCGACCACCACCTCGTCGTAGGCGGCGAGGTCCTCGGCCGACACCCAGGTGTTCAGCCGCACGTCCACGCCCTGCCAGTCGAGCTGGTGGCGGAAGTAGCGCAGCGTCTCGTCGAACTCCTGCTTGCCGGGGACCTTGCGGGCGACGTTCAGCTGGCCGCCGATCTCGCCCGCGGCGTCGAACAGCGTGACGTCGTGGCCGCGTTCGGCCGCGCTGACGGCGCAGGCCATTCCGGCGGGTCCGGCGCCGACGACCGCGACCCTCTTGCGCAGCCGGGTCGGGGACAGCGTCAGCTCGGTCTCGTGACAGGCGCGCGGGTTGACCAGGCAGGACGTGATCTTGCCGCTGAAGGTGTGGTCGAGGCAGGCCTGGTTGCAGCCGATGCAGGTGTTGATGGCCTCGGGCTTGCCCGCCGCGGCCTTGGCTACGAAGTCGGGGTCGGCGAGCATCGGGCGGGCCATCGACACCATGTCCGCGCAGCCGTCGGCCAGCAACTCCTCGGCCAGCTCGGGGGTGTTGATGCGGTTGGTGGTGACGAGCGGGACCGACACCTCGCCCATCAGCCGCTTGGTGACCCAGGTGTAGGCGCCGCGCGGCACCGAGGTGGCGATGGTCGGGATGCGCGCCTCGTGCCAGCCGATGCCGGTGTTGATGATCGTCGCCCCGGCGGCCTCGACGGCCTTCGCGAGCGTGATCACCTCGTCGAGCGTGGAGCCGCCCGGGACGAGGTCCAGCATGGACAGCCGGTAGACGATGATGAAGTCCTCGCCGACCGCCTCGCGCACCCGGCGGACGATCTCGACCGGGAAGCGCATGCGGTTCTCGTACGATCCGCCCCAGCGGTCGGTGCGCCGGTTGGTCTGCGTGGCGATGAACTCGTTGATGAGGTAGCCCTCGGAGCCCATGATCTCCACGCCGTCGTACCCGGCCTGCCGGGCGAGGCGGGCGGCGCGGGCGTAGTCGTCGATGGTCCGCTCGACGTCGGCGTCGGTGAGCTCGCGGGGCGGGAAGGGGCTGATCGGCGCCTGGAGCGGGCTCGGGGCGACGAGGTCCTGGTGGTAGGCGTACCGGCCGAAGTGCAGGATCTGCATCGCGATCCGGCCGCCCTCGCGGTGCACGGCCTCGGTGATGACCCGGTGCTGCTCGGCCTCCGCCTCGGTGGTGAGCTTGGCGCCACCTTCGTACGGGCGCCCCTCGTCGTTGGGCGCGATGCCGCCGGTGACGATCAGACCCACTCCCCCGCGGGCCCGCTCCGCGTAGAAAGCGGCCATGCGCTCGAAGCCGCGCTCGGCCTCCTCCAGGCCCACGTGCATGGAGCCCATGAGGACGCGGTTGGGCAGCGTGGTGAAGCCCAGATCGAGCGGGCTCAGCAGGTGCGGGTAACGGCTCATCGGGCCCCTCCGTGCGCGGTGTCGTGCTTCACGTAGTTGTAGAGGACCGCGGAGCCTTTATGCAACTAGTTGCACAACCGGAGAGGGGTGACACCCGCCACTGACACCGAGCGCCCTCGGGCACAGTGACCCCATGACCGCACACGCCGACGTGATCGACCTCGCCCAGCGGCTGATCCGCCGCCCCAGCCGCGCCGGGATCGACGACTACGGCCCCGTCCTGGGCGTCCTGGAGGACTGGCTCGCTGGGCACGGGCTGCCGCATCGCCGTCTCCACGGCGGCAAGGGCGACGCCGTCGGCCTGTTGATCGAGGTCGCGGGCGGCCGGCCCGGCCCCTGGTGGGCGCTGGACGCCTGCGTCGACACCGCCCCGTACGGCGACGAGACGGCCTGGTCGTTCGCGCCGGACTGCGGCGAGGTCGTCGACGGCTGGCTGCGCGGCAGAGGCGCGGCGGACTCCAAGCTCGCCGCGGCGATGTTCTGCGGCATCGCGGCCGAGCTGCACGGCCGTGCCGAGACCCTGCGCGGCGGGCCAGGGCCCTGTCGCCGGAATCCGGCGACAGGGCCCTGGGTGCTGCTCGACGTCGACGAGCACACGGGCGGCTTCGGCGGTGCCCGCGCCTATCTCGCGGACCCGGAGGCGGTCCGTCCGATCGGGGTGATGATCGGCTACCCGGGGCTCGACGAGGTCGTGGTCGGCGGGCGGGGACTGTGGCGGGCCACGATCGCGGTGCACGCGGCCTCGGGCCACTCGGGCTCGCGCCGTACGGCACCCGGAGCGGTCTCCCGCGCGGCGCACCTCGTACGGCTCCTGGAAGAGGCCGAACTCCCCGGCACCGACGGCGAGTTCCCCCTGCCTCCCAAGCTGACGGTGACCTCCTGCCACGGTGGCCAGGGCTTCTCGGTCGTGCCCGGCCTGTGCGAGCTGGGCGTCGACATCCGTACGACGCCGAACTTCGACGCCCGCGCCGCCGAGCGGCTGGTCCGCGACGCGGTGGGCGAGCTGGACGTGCGGGTGCCCACACCGCGGCCGACCACGATCACTCCGGTGGCCGCCTGGCCGTCGTATCGGCCGGCCGAGGGACAGGAACCCGCGGCCGCACTGCTGGCGGCCGCCGCCCGGGAGGGGCTGACCGTCCGGCCGAAGACCGCCGGGCCGTCGAACATCGGCAATCTGCCGGCGGGTGAGGGCATCCCGGCCACGGCGGGCTTAGGGGTGCGCTACGAGGGGCTGCACGGCGTGGACGAGCGGGCCTGTCTGGAGGACCTGCCCGTCATCCATGCCGTCTACCGCCGTGCCGTGCTCGGCGGTAGACGGCTCGTCATGAGCGGCCGGGCGCTCTCGTCATGCGACGCCGGGTCGGCTCTTCAGCACCACGTGCAGCTCGCGCTCCTGGTCGCCCGAGGCGGAGGTGAGGTCGTGCACCGTGAACAGGGAGTCCAGCGTGGTACGGAGCCGTTCGATGGCCCAATAGCCGCCCTGGGCGTCGGCCTCGACGGACGACGAGAGCCGCGCGGGCGGCGGGCACTCGTGCGTGTCGGTGACCTCGAACGTGCCCAGCCAGACCATGGGGCGTGTCTCATGGAGCTGCTGCGGCACGTCGTCGGGGCCCCGGTCGGACTCGAAGCACGTGCACAGCGTGTCGAAGACGATCCGGGCGTCCTCCTTGCTGCATCCGCTGATCTCGACGGAGACGGGTTCCTCGTGCATTCGTTCACGATCCATCGTGATCGCTCCTCTCGTGGCCGCGCCGCGGTGCCACGGGTAGC
Organism: Streptomyces shaanxiensis; assembly: GCF_039537145.1. NCBI lineage: Bacteria > Bacillati > Actinomycetota > Actinomycetes > Kitasatosporales > Streptomycetaceae > Streptomyces > Streptomyces shaanxiensis. Next base: position 1,317,855 of record NZ_BAAAZY010000010.1, on the reverse strand, counting down.
CCGCGGAACCGGACCCCAACCCCAAGAAAAGCACCACGGCCGGCGGAGCACTACCGGCGGAGCCTTCCGGTCCGCACAGACGGAGTGATCCCGTCCGCACCGGCAGAGGCTTCCGTCCACGCTTCAGCCGCGTGTGAACCGGTACGTCTTGCTGTCGGTCAGCACACAGAAGCCCGGCGAGATGACGATCACGCGCAGGGTGCCGGTACGGCGGTCGTAGTCGATGCCCTCGGTCTCGAAGTCGCCGGAGCAGGAGCTGCGCAGCGGGAGCTGGCGCAGGGCCGTGACGCGGCCGGTCACGTCGGAGGCGCCGGGCTCGGCGGAGAGGTCGATCTGGAGGAGCGGCTTGGTCATGCCGAAGAGGGTGCCCGCGGGGTCGTCGGAGGAGCACAGCAGGGTCGTGGCACCGAGGAAGTCACAGCCCTGGACGTCGCGGACGGCGCGGTCCAGCCGGATGCTGGACGTCCAGGGGAGGTTCGCCGAGGGGGACGTGCCGGGGTTGACGCCGGGCGTCGGGTGGACCAGCAGGCGGGTCATGGTGCCCCACTCCCCCGAGACCATCCACTGGCCGCCGGGCGAGATGGCGGCGAAGGAGTTGTTCAGTGCCTCCCCTGAGCCGAGCGTGTGGACGTACTCCGACCAGGTCCCGTCCGGCGCCTGCACCCGGAACATCTTCGCGCTGCCCGAGTCCGCCTGGTACGGCTCGACGTAGTAGCCGTTGTAGGAGGCGTCGGGGTCACCGACGTGGTTCCAGCCGCGGCTGCTGAGCGAGGTGGGGATGGTGCCGATGCCGGTGTAGCGGTTGGCGCTGTTGGCCGGGACCTCGACGGAGGTCAGGCCCTGGCTCTCGGTCAGCGGGTCGGCGCGGTCGGAGCCCACCTCCGTCCAGGTGTCGGCGGCCTGCGCGGGGGTCGCGGTGGACAGCACCGCGGCGGAGGCGAGGGCGACGAGGCCGGAGAGAACGGCATGACAACGTTGCCGGGCACGCAGGGCCATGGGAGCGACTCCTTGGGGGGGTGGGAGCGTGTCGGCGGACAGTCTGGCGGGACGGTGTGGTCATGTACAGACCAAGGCGGTGAACGTGCACTGTCTGATCGACCACAGTCCCGTGCCCTCGTGACCGCTTCGTCGGACGTTCCCCGTCGTGTTGAGGGATGGTGGAGGTGAACGACCAAGGGGGCCCGAATCCGGTTGAACGCGGTAGAACAAGGGGAGTCGGCACGGGGGAACGGCGTGCCGCGAGGATGGGCGAAGGCGGTGCGGATGTCTGCAGCCGAACGTCCCGTGCCCGAGGGCCAGGAGCCCGAGCGCGGGCCGGTGGGGCCGAGCGGGCTGCTCGACGTGCTGGGCGTGGCCTCGGTCGTGCTCGACGTCGAGGGGCGCATCGTGCTGTGGAGCCCCCAGGCCGAGGATCTGTTCGGCTATCCCGCGCGCGAGGCGCTGGGCCAGTACGCCGCCCGGATCATGGTCCACGAACAGCACCTGGACCTGGTCGTCAAGCTGTTCGCCGACGTCATGGAGACCGGTCAGGGTTGGGCCGGCGCCTTCCCGATCCGGCGCAAGGACGGCAGCACGCGGCTGGTGGAGTTCCGCAACATGCGGCTGCTCGACGACGAGGGGGACGTCTACGCGCTGGGCCTGTGCGCCGACCAGACGACGGTCCGCCGGCTGGAGCGGGACGTGGCGCTGTCGACGCGCACGATCGCGCAGGCTCCGGTCGGCCTGGCCGTCCTCGACACCGAGCTGCGGTACGTCTCGGTCAACGACGCGCTGGCGGAGCTCAACGGCATCCCCGCCGAGGACCACATCGGTCATACGCCGCGCGAGCTGCTGCCCGGCATCGACGCCGACGCCATCGAGGCGGCCCTGCGCGACGTGCTGCGGACCGGTGACCCGCTCATCAACCAGCGCATCGTGGGCCGGACCCCGGCCGACCCGGACCGCGAGCACTTCTGGAACATCTCCCTCTACCGGCTGGATGACACGGCTGGGTCGGTGCTGGGCGTGGCCGGCATGGCCGTGGACATCACCGAGCAGCACCAGGCCGCAGTCGAGGCCGAGACGGCACGGCGGCGCCTGGCTCTCATCGCCGACGCCTCCGCGCGGATCGGCACCACGCTGGACCTGGACCGCACGGCGCACGAGCTGGCCGACGTCGCCGTGCCGGAGCTCGCCGACGTGGCGGCCGTGGATCTGCTGGAAGCCGTGATGGAGGGCAGACGCAGCAGCCTCGGGCCCACCGAATCGGCGGTGATCCGCGCCCTGGCCGTGCAGACCGGGCATGCCACGGAGGCCCTCGACGCCGCCGACCCGCCCGGACAGGTCGCCCGCTACGGCCCCGACCGCCTCGTCACCGAGTGCGTGCGCACTGCCGCCCCGGTCATGGTCGCCCGGGTCGAGGAGAGTGACCTGCCCCGGATCGCCCGCTCCCCCGAGGCCGCCGTCCAGCTGGGCCGTGCGGGCGTGCACTCCTATCTGGCGGTGCCCCTGATCGCGCGCGGCGAGGTGCTCGGCGCCCTCGACCTCAAGCGCACCCGCAATCCGCTGCCGTTCAGCGAGGACGACCTGCTGCTCGCCCGTGAGCTGGCCGCCCGCGCGGCCGTGCAGATCGACAACGCCCGCTGGTACAAGAACGCCCGCGACACCGCCCTCACCCTGCAGCGCAGCCTGCTGCCCAGCCATCCGCCGGTGACCGGCGGCCTGGAGGTCGCCTCCCGCTACCAGCCCGCGGGCGCCAGCGCCGAGGTGGGCGGCGACTGGTTCGACGTGATCCCGCTGGAGGACGGCAAGACCGCGCTCGTCGTGGGCGACGTGATGGGCAGCGGCATCGACGCGGCCACCACCATGGGCCGGCTGCGCACCGCGACGCACACGCTGGCCTCCCTCGACCTCGAACCGACCCTGCTCCTGGAACACCTCGACAAGATCACCGAGGGCCTCGACCACTCCATCGCGACCTGCGTCTACGCCGTCCACGACCCACGGCTGCGGCAGTGCCGGATCGCCAACGCCGGGCATCTGCCTCCCGTCCGCGTCCGCCCCGGCCACGCACCGGAACTCCTGGAACTGCCGACCGGAGCACCGCTGGGCGTGGGCGGTGTCGCCTTCTCGACGACGACCGTCGACCTCGAGCCCGGCGACCGGCTGGTGTTCTACACGGACGGACTGGTCGAGACCCGGCAGCATCCCCTCGACGAGCGCCTCGACGCGCTCCTGGAACTCCTCGACGACCCCGACCGCCCCCTGGAGGAGTGCTGCGACCTCCTCCTGCGCACCCTGCACCAGCCCGACAACTCCGACGACGTGGCGCTGCTCATCGCCCGGGTGCTGCCGCCGAGTTGACGGGTACGGCGCCGACGAGCGGTCTTGCCGCGCGCCGCGTTCTCACAGGAACTGATTACTTGTTCCTTATCGTCCGCGACCCACAATCACAGCAAGGCATGGCATGGGGATGCCGGGTGCCGTGACCGATGGGAGCGAGCCGTGACACACGATCCGGATCAGGGACACCATGCCGGCGCGGAGCCGGGCGGCACGGACTTCGAGGTCCTCACGGGACCGGGCGGTCCGGAGCGGGAGAGCATCCGGGGTGCGGCGCTGCGCGGGCTGTGGCAGCGGCAGTCCGTCCGGGCCCGGGCGGTGACCGCGGCGGCCACGGTCGCCGCACTGGCCCTTGGCGGTACGGTCGCGTACGCCGCCACGTCGTCGGGCTCGGGCGACGGTGCCTCGCCGGCCGCGTCCCGGACCGGCCTCACCATCACCTGACGCGCCCCGCGAACGGCACGGGCACGGCTGGTTCGGCTTCGGCGGAGGCGGCGTGCACGGTGAGGCCACCGTCACGGACCCCGACACCGACGAGTGGGTCGTACGGATCTGGCAGCGCGGCACCATCGAGAAGGTCGACGGCGACCAGGTCACCGTCAAGAGCGAGGACGGCACCGAGTGGACGTGGACCGTCGACTCGGACGCCACCGTGCGTCATGACGGGGACAAGAGCTCCGGCACCGGCGCCCTCAAGAAGGGCGAGGACACATTCCTCGCGGGCACCCGGTCCGACGACGACACCAGGAAGGCCTCCCGGGTACTCGCGGGCGACTGGGACGAGTGGGGCGAGTGGAAGAAGGACCGGGACCGGGGGCCGGGTGACTGGCGGGGCAAGCTCCCCGGGCAGCGCCACTGGGATCGGAACGGCTCCGGCCCCTCGGAGAGCCCTTCGAAGAGCGGTGCCCAGACCTGACCCGGCTCTCCGGCCGGCTCAGTTGAGGCCGACCACGACCGTCGCGTACAGCTCCTCGGAGACGGCCAGACGCGCCGACAGCCCACTGCCGGCGAAGGCCTCCAGAGCCGTGGGCGCCTGACGTTCGCTCGTCTCGATCAGCAGGCAGCCGCCGGGCGCGAGCCATCGGGGCGCCTCGGTGGCGACCCGGCGCAGAACGTCCAGCCCGTCCGGACCGCCGTCCAGCGCGACATGCGGCTCGTGGTCACGTGCCTCGGCGGGCAGGAGGCCGACCTCGCCGGTGGGGACGTAGGGCACGTTCGCCGCGAGAATGCCGACGCGGCCGCGCAGGGCGCCGGGCAGCGCCTCGAAGAGGTCGCCCGCGTGGACCTGCCCGCCGAAGGGGGCCACGTTACGGCGGGCGCAGCGCACCGCCGCCGGGTCGATGTCGGCGGCGTGCAGTTCGACCCCGACGAGTGCGGCGGCCAGTGCCGCGCCGACCGCGCCCGAGCCGCAGCACAGGTCCACGACGACGGACGGGTCCGGGGCGTGGGCGAGGGCCTGTTCGACCAGGAACTCGGTGCGCCGGCGGGGGACGAAGACGCCGGGTTCCACTTCGATGCGCAGACCGCGGAACTCGGCCCAACCGAGGACGAGTTCGAGGGGCAGGCCGGTGACCCGGCGCTCCACCATGGCGGTCAGCTCGTCCGGGGTTCGGGCGGCGGCCAGGATCAACCGGGCCTCGTCCTCGGCGAAGACACAGCCGGCGGCCCGCAGTGCGGTCACCACGAAGTCGCGCGAGAGCGGCGAGGGGGACGCGGGCGAGGAAGAAGTGAGAGGGGGCATGAATGCCGAGAGCCTTTCGGAAACCGAAGGATGCTCTCGCGGTCGCCTAAAGGCGGTGATCCGCGCCGATTCGAGATGAGAGCACCCGACCTGACACAGCGGTAATGGGTCTCACCTCCCGCGCTCCGCATGCCGGGACCCTCCCGACCGGACGGCCACCCTACCCCAACGATCACGCGGGGTCCCGGGCATCGGGGAACCTGCGCGAACGCGTACGGTTGAATGAATACGTACTGATCACGCCCGACCCGCGGACCGCACGCACGGCGGCCTGGAGGCCCCACCCGCATGAACGTCACCCGAGGCTTCACCGGACGCCCCCGCGTCCAGAACGCCGGACTGCCGCCCGGCCAGTACGACGCCGGCGACGACTGGCCCGTCCTCTCCGCCGAGGTCACACCCGAGCTGACACCCGCCGAGTGGTCCTTCCGCGTCGACGGTCTCGTCGAGGAGCCCCGGACCTGGAGCTGGGACGAAGCGCACCAGCTGCCGGCGTCGGCGTACGAGGGCGACATCCACTGCGTGACGAGCTGGTCGAAGTTCGGCGTGCGGTTCGGGGGCGTGTCGCTGGACACCTTCCTCCATATGGCCCGGCCCCATGGGTCCGCCACCCATGCCGTCGCCTATTCGCACACCGGGTACACCACGAACCTGCCGCTGGCGGACCTCACCGGCGGGCGGGCCTGGATCGCCTGGGAGTACGAAGGGGAGCCGCTCGCTCCCGAGCACGGTGGCCCGGCACGGCTGCTGGTGCCGCACCTGTACTTCTGGAAGAGCGCCAAGTGGATCGCGGGCCTGCGGATCCTCGACCACGACGAGCCGGGGTTCTGGGAGCAGAACGGCTACCACGCCCGCGGCAACCCCTGGGAGGAGCAGCGGTACTCCGGTGACTGAGGTAACGAGGACCGACGTGTTCACTCCCCCGAGCCGGTTCGCCGTGCCCGGCCGGATCGCCGTCAGCAACCGGGCCGCAGCGGTGTGGCAGACCGCCACGGTCACCGAGATCCGCCGGGAGACCCCGCACGCCGCCACTTTCCGGCTGGCGGTGCCCGCGTGGGAGGGTCATCTGCCCGGCCAGCATCTGATGCTGCGGCTGACCGCCGAGGACGGCTATGTGGCCCAGCGCCACTACTCGATCGCGTCCGCGCCGGACGACTCCGGGCACATCGAGCTGACCCTCGACCACGTCGAGGGCGGTGAGGTGTCCGGCTGGTTCCACACGGTGGCGAAGCCCGGCGACTCGGTCGAGGTGCGCGGCCCGCTCAGCGGCTTCTTCGCCTGGCCCGGGGACCGGCCCGCGCTGCTGATCGGCGCCGGCTCCGGTGTCGTGCCGCTGATGTCGATGGTGCGGCACCACCGGACGCGGAGCCTGGACGTGCCGCTGCGGCTGCTGGTGTCGGCACGCAGCCCGCAGGAGCTGATCTACGCGCGGGAGTACGACGTGGAGACCACGCCTGTGTTCACGCAGAGTGCGCCGGAGGGTGTGCCGGTGGGACGTATGGCCGCAGCACATGTGGCGCCGCTCCTGGCCGAGCAGCCTCCCGGTGGGTGGGAGGCCTATGTGTGCGGCTCCAATGCATTCGCGGAGCACGCCTCACGGCTGCTCGTGGCGGCAGGTCAGCCCGTGGACCGTATCCGGATCGAGCGCTTCGGCTGATCAGCGGCCCCGCTCGGGGACGCGTGTTCGTCCGGGATTGTCAGGAACGAAGTCCGGTGCGCGGGGTACCTGGACGGCATGCGAAGCCAGGTAAGTGGCCGGCGCCGGCGGCCGAATCCGCTGCGGCGCCGGTCGGATGTCACGGCGGCGTGGGCCTTACGGACCGTGGCCGTCCTGCTGGTCGTCGTCGCTCCCCTGGTCGGGGTGGCGGCGGGCTGGTGGGCTCATGACGACGCCCGGGCCACGGCCCGCGAGCAGCGCGCCGATCGCCGTCATGTCCGGGCCGAAGTGGTCGACGGGACGTCGGAGGCGCTGCCCACCGCGCACGGCGGACGGCAGCCGGCCGCAGAGGTGACGGTGCGCTGGACGGAACCCGGAGACGGTGCGCGTACGGCCATGGCGCGCGTCCCGGTCGGCACACGGGCCGGCGAGACCGTCCGGGTGTGGTTGGACTCCCGGGGCCGCAGCGTGGCCCCGCCGGCCGACGGAACGGCGGTCTGGCAGCACACCGTCACCGTCGGCGTGTGCGCGACGGCCGGCGCGGTCGCCGTGATCCTCCTCGGCCACGCCGTCGTACGGCATGCGGCGATGCGGCGCCGCATGGGCGAGTGGGAGCGGGACTGGGCCCGCATCGAGCCGGACTGGACGGGCCGCAGGGCGTGAACCCTGTGTGCCGTCGCTACGCCCCCCGCTGCATCCGTCGTGCGATCCCGCTGTGTGCCCGCAGGGCATCCGCCAGCCCGGGCAGCCGGGGCTCGCCTCGGTCGACCAGGATCCGGCCCGCGACCACCGTGGTCCAGGCCCGGGCGGGCCCGCACCGCAGCCATGCCTCCACGGGGTCGCTCAGGGCACCGGCCAGCGCCACCTCGTGCAGGTCCCAGACGACGAGGTCGGCGCAGGCCCCGGGCCGCAGATGGCCCAGCTCGTCGTCCCGGCCCAGGCAGCGCGCCGAGCCGCGGGTGGCGATGTCGAGGGCGTCGCGGGCGGTCATCGCGCCGGGTCCGCCGCGGTACCGGCCCAGCAGCAGCGCGGCCCGGGTCTCCATCCAGAGGGAGGCGTGGTCCGTGGAGGCGGAGCCGTCGCAGCCGATGCCGACGGGCAGGCCCAGCTCGCGCATCTCCTGCACGCGCGCGGTGCCGCCGCCGATGAGCATGTTGGAGCTGGGGCAGTGCGCCACGCCGACGCCCGCGGCCGCGAGGCGGCGCAGCTCGGCGTCGTTCGGGTAGATGCAGTGCGCGACCCAGCTGCGGTCGCTCATCCACCCGGTCTCCTCGAAGTACTCGACGGGCCGACAGCCGTACGTCTCAAGGCAGTACGTGTCCTCGTCGAGGTCCTCGGCGAGGTGTGTGTGCAGCCGTACGTCGTGCCGCTCGGCGAGTTCTGCGGTCGCGGTCATCAGCTCCTTGGTCACCGAGAACGGTGAGCAGGGCGCGAGCGCGACCCGCACCAGCGCGCCCGGCTCGGGGTCGTGGTACGCCCCGATCAGGCGCTCGCTGTCGGCGAGCACCTCCTCCTCGGTCTGCGTGACACTCCTCGGCGGCAGCCCGCCGTCCTCGGTGGAGCGGGTCATCGAGCCGCGGGTGGCGTGGAAGCGGAAGCCGATGTCGCGGGCGGCGCCGATCTCGGCGTCGACGAGGCGCGGTCGGGGATGGACGTAGAGGTGGTCGGACGACGTGGTGCAGCCGCCCATCAGCAGCTCGGCCATACCGACGTACGCCGACACGTACGCGGCCTCCTCGTCGAGGCCCGCCCAGAGCGGATAGAGGGTGGTCAGCCAGTCGAACAGGGAGCCGTTCACGGCGGGCGCGTAGGAGCGGGTGAGGTTCTGGTAGATGTGATGGTGCGTGTTGACCAGGCCCGGGGTGACGAGCCGTCCGGCCGCCGAGACGGTCGTGCGGGCCTCGGGTTCGCTCCCGGCGCCGCCGACTGCGGTCACCCGACCATCGGTGACGGCCAGCCAGCCGCCGGGGATCTCCCGCCCTCCGTCCACGACGAGCAGTTCGGCATCCCTGACCAGCAGTTCCGCGGCCCTGACCGGGGGATCGACGGCAGTCGTCATGGCGCCATCGTAGGGGCTCCGCGCGGCAAAGATCTGGCGAGTCGTCCGATCACCCACGTACGGTGTGATCATCCGCAGGCATTCTCCGCAAAGGCGGTCCTCCATGGCCCTGTTCGACCTTCCGCTCGACGAACTGCGCGAGTACCGCAGCGAGTCCGTCGAGCCCGAGGACTTCGACTCGTTCTGGTCCAAGACTCTCGAGGAGGCACGCGGGCACGATCTCAACGCCCGCTTCGAGCTGGTCGACACGGGCCTGTCCACGGTGCAGGTGTACGACGTGACGTTCGCCGGGTTCGGCGGTCACCCGGTGAAGGGCTGGCTGCGGCTGCCCGCCGGCGCCACCGAGCCGCTGCCGCTGGTCGTGGAGTACATCGGCTACGGCGGCGGGCGCGGCCTGCCGCACGAGAACCTGCTGTGGGCCTCCACGGGCCGCGCGCACTTCATGATGGACACCCGCGGCCAGGGCAGCGCGTGGGGCGCCGGCGGCGGGACCCCTGACCCGGTGGGCGCCGCGCCGGCCTACCCCGGGTTCATGACCCGTGGCATCGACGCGCCCGAGAACTACTACTACCGCCGGGTGTTCACGGACGCGGTCCGTGCCGTGGAGGCCGCTCGCTCGCACCCGCTGACCGACGCCTCGCGCACGGTCGCGCTGGGTGCGAGCCAGGGCGGTGGCATCACGCTCGCGGTCGGTGGTCTGGTGCCGGACCTGACGGCGATCGCGCCGGACGTGCCGTTCCTGTGCGACTACCCGCGCGCGGCGACCCTGACGGACCGCCACCCGTACCGCGAGATCGGCCTCTACCTCAAGACGCACCGGGGCCGCACCGAGGACGTCCTGCGCACCCTGTCCTACTTCGACGGCGTCCACTTCGCGTCCCGCGGCCGGGCACCCGCCTTCTTCTCGGCGGCCCTGGAGGACCAGACCTGCCCTCCCTCGACCGTCTTCGCGGCCTTCAACGCCTGGAGCCACAGCGAGAAGGCCATCGAGGTGTACGACTTCAACGACCACGAGGGCGGCGGCCCCTTCCACGAGGCGGCCAAGCTGGACTGGCTGCGCTCGCACGGCTGAGCGGGCCGGGCCGAGCAGGCCGTGGACGCGCTGCGGGGCCCTTCCCCGTGATTTGGGGGCGCCCGGCACCTTCCGTCCAGTCCGACCAGTCGGTACGTTCAGGGAGCCCGGGTCGCAGTGTCGCGGCCCGGGTTTCCGGCGGACGACGAGGGACGGCCCATGACGGAGCACGAGGCGCAGGTGCACGGGCACTGCGATCCGCGGTTCGCGGCGGTGCGGACGGCGTTCGAGACGAACTTCCGGGAGCGCGGGGAGCTGGGCGCCGCGGTCGCCGTCACGCTCGGCGGCCGGACCGTCGTCGACCTGTGGGGCGGGTGGGCCGACGCGGCACGAAGCCGCCCCTGGGACCGCGACACGCTGGTCAACGTGTGGTCCACCTCCAAGGGGCCGACGGCACTGTGCGCGCACATACTCGCCGACCGGGGACTGCTCGACCTCGACGCGCCGGTGGCCGCGTACTGGCCGGAGTTCGCCGCCGCGGGCAAGGACGGGGTCCTCGTACGGCATCTCCTGTCGCACCGCGCCGGTCTGTCCGGCCTGCGGGAGCCGCACTCGCTTCAGCAGCTCTGCGACTGGGAGTTGACGACTCAGCGACTCGCGGCGATGGAGCCCTGGTGGACGCCGGGGACGGGGTCCGGATATCACGCGCTCACGTACGGCTTCCTGGTCGGGGAGGTCGTGCGGCGGGTGTCGGGGCTGCTGCCCGGGGCCTTTCTGGAGCGGGAAGTGACCGGGCCGCTCGGGATCGACTTCGCGATCGGGGTGCCGGAGAAGGACGCCGGGCGGGTGGCCGAGCTGGTGCAGCCGCCCGTCGCGTCGACCAGTGAACAGGCCGCGATCTTCAGCCAGTTGGCGCCCGCCGCGCTGGCCGCGCTGGTCAACCCCGCCGTGGGGGCGGCTCAGGCCAACTCGCCCGAGTGGCGGGCCGCCGAGATCCCCGCCGCGAACGGTCACGGCACGGCGCGGGCGATCGCCGCGCTGTACGGGATCTTCGCGGGCGGCGGATCGTACGACGGCCACCGCGTCCTCTCCCCCGAGGCGGCCGAGCGGGTGCGTGAGGGGCAGGGCAGCTGCCGCGATCTGGTGCTCGGGGCCGGGTTCGAGCACGACACCGAGGCCGGCCTGGGCCTGTGGCTCAGCGGGCCGAACGGCTCGTACGGGCCCAACCCGAAGGCTTTCGGACACGACGGCTTCGGCGGCTCCTGCGGGCTGGCGGATCCGGAGGCCCGGGTGTCGCTGGGCTATGCGATGAACAGCATGGGCCCTCATATCGCCGATGACCCACGGAAGATGGCGCTGATCGACGCGCTGTACGGCGCCCTGTGAGCGCCGGTCCGCCCGGGCCGTTTCGGCCGAAGTGACGGACCACCCTTCCCTGGTGGTTTAGACCACTGCTTAGATCTGGTGACGCAAGGAGCCCGCACGACTACGACACGTCACCAACAGGAGGCGCGGCATGGCCCGCACCACTCCGCACGACCGCCCGCTCACCACAGCGCAGCCGCTGTACTGGAGGGTCGCCACCGAGCTGCTCGACGAGTTGCGCGACGGAACCATCCCACCGGGTGAACGGCTGCCGGGGGAAAGGCGGTTGGCGGAGAATTTCGGGGTCAGCAGGGAAACCGTACGGCAGGCGCTGGAGGTGCTGCGCCACAGTGGCCTGGTCGCCACGGACCGGCGGGGCAGCCATGCCACCCTGTCCGGTCCGCCGGTCGAGACCGCGACCTCGCTCACCTTCCCCATCGGCGCCCGGGCCACGAACCCAGGCGCCGTGGACCTGGCCACGGTCGCCTGGGAGGCTCCCCCGCCGGAGCACGCCGAGGCTCTGGGACTGGCCCCGCACTGCCCGACCCTGATCCACCGCTACGAGTCCGCGGGGGCCGACGGACGCGGCCGGCGCACCGCCGTGACGTCCTTCTCCGCGGTGGCGCTCGCCGAGGTGGCGGAGCTGGCCCGCTATCGGGACCGCGCCCACGACACCGGGTCCGCCCAGCTGCGCCGCGCCTACGACTGGATGCGCAGGGCCGGCCTCACGCTGCACCATCGGGACGCCATCACCCGGCTCCCGGGGGCGCCTTCGGTACGGGTCACCCGGCGGGTGCACGACCAGCACGCCCGCCCCCTGGAGATCACGGATCTCGTCGTGGACGCCCAACAGGACGCCCTGGTCTACGAGTTCACGCTCCCCGCGGCGGGCTGAGCGCGCACGACCCGCGACTGCCGGGCGAGCGCGAGCAGCCTGCCGTCCGCCGACCAGACCGCACTGTCGTCGACCGCCCAGCCGTTGCCCGCGTGTTCGGTACGGATCCGGACGAGGGCCCAGCCCTCGTGGGTGCCGTCGTCGAGGGCGTCGGTGAGGTGGACGGTGAGTTCGGCGGTGGGCACCGGGCACGGAGTGCGCCAGCGGGCGTACAGCGCGGGCGGGAGGACGTCGGTGAGGGTGACGGCCGTCGGGGCGTCGAGGGCGCGGCCGTCGAGGAAGCGGATCCATGCGGTGAGTTCGGCCTTGTCGCCGCCGGCCAGCGGAAGGTCATCGGTTGCCGGGCGGATCGCCAACTGCCGGGCGAACGGGGACAGCTCCTCGGGGAGTTCCAGGGGCACGCAGTCCTGGGGTCCGGGAACCTGCGGGGCCGGGTGCCCGTCGTGCGACGGTCCTGGGCGCCCCGCACCGAACAGTGCCGAACCGAGGAGGACCGGTTCGCCGTTCTGGTGACCGGTGAAGACGCAGGTCGCCGTGCGGCGGCCGGTGGCGGGGGCCGTACCGGAGAAGTGCAGCGGGCTCTCGTCGACCGGGGCCAGATAGTGCGTGGTCAGCATGCGGACCGGGTGGGCGCCGCCGGCGAACCGGTCACGTACGGCGGTCAGGGCGAGGGCGGCGACATGGCCACCGTGCGCCCCCTCCCAGGACCACCACTTGGGGTCGATGCGGATGTGGGTGTCGGTCATCGCGGTCACGGGCTCACCCTAGCCCGGTCAGTTTGAAAAACAAACCCTCTCCGAAGATCAGGGTAGGAAATTCCAACCCACCTAGTCCGCGCGGCGTCGCGCCACCACCATCCGCACGCGTGGGCTCCCGTCCCGCCGCCGCCCGAACTCGCGCAGGGCTCGCAGCTCCACCTGGAAACCGGCGCGCTCCAGCTCGCTCCGCACCTCCCCGAGCCGGAAGGCCCGGTAGTACATGACGAACGGCGGCCGCCACACGGCGTTGCGCACCCGCATCACCGCGTCGAAGCCCAGCAGCATCCAGTAGGCCGGGGACGTGGGGCCCGCCGGGGCGACGACCGGGAACGCGAAGCACCCGCCGGGCCGCAGCACGGAGTGGACCTGGGCGAACAGCCCCGGCAGCTCACGGGGCAGGAAGTGGCCGAACGCGCCGAAGCTCACCACGAGGTCGAAGGCGGGGGCGAACGGCAGGGCACGGGCGTCCGCGCGGACCCAGGCGACGCGCGGCTCGTCCACCCCCACCCGGCGCCGGGCGACGTCGAGCATGCCGGCGCTGAAGTCGACGCCGGTGACACTGCGCCGGCACACCTCTGCCAGCACCTCCACGCCCGCGCCCGTACCGCAGCAGAGGTCGAGTCCGTCGTCGTAGGGGCCCGTGCGCCCGAGCGCCGTCGCGACGGCGGACAGCACGGAGTCCGGTGTGCGGAACGGGGTGTGGTCGAACTTCGGGGCGAGCAGGTCGTATCCGCGCTCGACGGACGACAGTGCCTGGACGACGAGTTCGCGCAGGGACGGGCCCTCGGGGCTGAACATTCGCGTCACCCCCACGCAGCTCGGTGCTTCAGGACGCCGAGAACGCGCTCGCACCAGCGCAGGTTCTCCTCCTCGAAGGAGATGCCGCGCAGCAGCGTCAGATACGGCCCGACGCGGTCGGACTCACGCAGGTACTCGTCCTCGGTCCGCCCGTCGAGGAGGCGGTCGCGGACGCGTTCGTACCGGTCGAGCTTGCCGCGCGCCCAGGTCATGCGCTCCTCGACCAGGGCGTGGGCGGCCTCGGGGTCCTCCATGGCCTGGAGCTTGATCAGGAGCTCGTCACGGACGGCGGTGGGCCGCCGGGGCGGCTCGACGGCGAAGGCGCGCAGGTCCTCGCGTCCGGCCGGGGTGAGCGTGAACATCCGCTTGTTCGGCCGCCGTTCCTGCTGCACGAACCGGGCCTCGACCAGGCCGTCCTGCGCGAGGCGTTCCAGCTCCCGGTAGAGCTGCTGCGGGGTCGCGGGCCAGAAGTTGGCGAACGACACGTCGAAGACCTTGGACAGCTCGTAGCCCGAGGCCTCGCCCTCGAGGAGGGAGGCGAGAACGGCGTACTTCAGGGACATGTGGACACGTTAACAGCAGGTGATTATTCTCATCTGCACCTACTCAACTAATTGACTATGAGGTGATCCGATGCGCGCGTTCCGCGAGGCGGTGGAGGCGGGCGACGCCGACGCCATCGAGGCCCTGTTGGCGGAGGACGTCGTCTTCACCAGCCCGGTCGTGTTCAAGCCGTACGCCGGCAAGGCGATCACGGCGGCGATCCTGCGTGGTGTCATGCGGGTCTTCCAGGACTTCCGCTATGTGCGCGAGATCAACGACCCGGGCGGCCGTGACCACGCGCTGGTCTTCGCCACGCGCGTGGGCGACCGGGAGATCACCGGCTGCGACTTCCTCCGGCTGAACGAGGACGGCCTGATCGACGAGTTCACGGTGATGGTCCGTCCGCTGTCCGGCGCGCAGGCTCTGGCCGCGGCCATGGGGGCGCAGTTCGAGCAGATCGAGAAGGAGGCGGCGGAGCGCTCGGCGTGAGGGAGGCGCAGGCGCGGTCGGCGTGACGCCCGCGCCCGGGCCCTGGGTACGCCTCCACTCAACCTCGCAGGCGGAGTCCGGCGAGCCAGACGTCGGGCGTGCCCGGTCCGCCGCCTGGGGCAGAATGCGTTCGGCAGGCCCGCAGCAGCGAGGCGAGGATCTCGTGCACCTTGCCGGTGCGGCGCGCGGGGGCGTGCGTGGCCATCGGGGTCTCCAGTGTCGTAGGGGCTCTTTCACCCCACCGACGAACGGCCCCTACGCGGATCGACACTCCGCGAGCCGCCTTTCGAGGAACCGGCGTTCCGCGTCGTTCTCCACCAGTTCCAGGGCCCGCCGGTACGCCTCCGCCGCCTCCTTCGTACGGCCGCTGCGGCGCAGCAGATCGGCACGGGTCGCCGGCAACAGGTGGTACCCGGCCAGCTCGCCCTGCTCCTCCAACTCCGCCACCAGGGCGAGGCCCGCCTCCGTGCCCTCGGCCATGCCGACGGCGACCGCGCGGTTGAGGCGGACGACGGCGGAGGGCACGAAGCGGGCCAACTCGCCGTACAGGGCCGCGATGTCGGCCCAGTCGGTCTCCTCGGCGGTGGGCGCGGTGGTGTGGCAGGCGGAGATGGCGGCCTGGATCTGGTACGCCCCGGGGCGGCCGCGCCGCAGCGCGGTCTCCACCAGGGCGGCGCCCTCGTCGACCTCGGCCCGGTCCCAGGCCGAGCGGTCCTGGTCCTCCAGGGTGACCAGGTCTCCGGCGGCGTCCACGCGCGTGTGCCGGCGGGCGTCGTGCAGCAGCAGGAGGGCGAGCAGGCCGAGCACCTCGGGTTCGTCGGGCATGAGGCGGGCCAGGACGCGGGCCAGGCGGATCGCCTCGGCGCAGAGGTCGGTGCGGACGAGATCGGCGCCTGCGGTGGCGGCGTACCCCTCGTTGAACAGCAGGTAGACGACGCCGAGCACACCCGTCGTGCGCTCGGGCAGCAGGTGCGCGGGCGGTACCCGGTACGGGATGCCGGCGTTGCGGATCTTCCGCTTGGCCCGCACCAAGCGCTGCGCCATGGTCGCCTCGGGGACGAGGAAGGCGCGGGCGATCTCCGGTGTGGTCAGGCCCGCGAGCGTACGCAGCGTCAGCGCGACCCTGGCCTCGATGGGCAGCGCGGGATGGCAGCAGGTGAAGATCAGCCGCAGCCGGTCGTCGCGCACCCCGCTGTCCGCGCCGTCGTCATCAGGTCCGTACGACGGTTCGTCCCGGGCCGGCACCGCCACCTCCCGGAGTTTCGCCGCCCCCACCGCCTCCCGGCGCAGCACGTCCAGGGCGCGGTTGCGGGCGGTCGTGGTGAGCCAGGCTCCGGGGCGGCGCGGCACCCCGTCGCGCCGCCATCGGTCGAGGGCCTGGGCGAAGGCGTCCTGTGCGCACTCCTCGGCGAGGTCCCAGTTGCCGGTCACCCGGATCAGGGTGGCGACGACCTGGCCCCATTCCTCGCGGAAGGCCGCGGCGACGGCCTCCTCGACGCCGTTCGTGTCGTTCACTCCCAGACCGGCCGTACTTCCACCGAGCCGCCGCCGAGGGCCGCGGGATGCCGGGACGCCAGGGCGATGGCCTCGTCCAGGTCGGCGACCTCGATGATGTCGATTCCGGCGACGTACTCCTTGGACTCCGCGAAGGGCCTGTCGCTGAGCAGCACTTCGTCGCCCTGGACGCGCACGGTGGTGGCGTCGGTGTGCGGCCGCAGGCGGGCCCCGCCCTTGACGACGTCGCGTCCGCGGACCTCATCGATGTACGCGGTGAAGCGCGGATCCTCGGCGATCTCCTCGGGGCTGAGTTCCTCGCCGTCGACCGGCGTGCAGATGAACAGGACGTACTTCATGACCGCTCCTCGATGTCGAGAGAGACATGTTCGTGCGCGATCAGCCAGCGCAGGCCGACGTTGCGGTAGCCGGTGGTGACGTGCAGCCGGTCGCCGACTCGCGTGCCGTCCGTGCGGGTGGCGCGCAGGCGGACGAGGGCGTGACCGAAGGCGACGCTCTCGTCGACGTGGACACGGAAGTCCAGCACCTCGCGGCTGACGGGGCCGGTGAGGGAGGCCAGAAGTTCTTCCATCGACTTGCGCAGGGCGTGGGTCCCGCGGTGTTCCCGGCCGTCGGCGAACGCCGCCGCGTCCGGGGCGTAGCAGGCCACCATGCGGTCGACGTCCCGCTCGCGCGCCGCCGAGGTCAGCTCGGCGTCGAGCGCGCGGATCTGCGCCTCGGCGTCCTCGTCCTCCCAGAAGGGCCGCACCTCCATGGCCCCGATGGTGGCGACGGGATGCCGCGCGGCCGCCTCGATCGCCTCCTCCAAGCTTTCGCACTCGAGGATGTCGAAGCCGGCGACGTACTCCTTCGTCTCCGCGAACGGGCCGTCGCTGCGCAGCACCTCGCCGTCGCGCACCCGCACGGTCACGGCCCGGTCCGGGAGCGCCAGACGGTGGCCGTGCAGGCGTACACGGCGGTCGCCCAGATCCTCCACCCAGGGCTCGACGGGGGCCATTCCCGAGGCGTCGGCGGTGTCGTCGCCGCAGACGAGCAGCATGTACTTCATGGGTCCTCCCGGTCCTCACGAGCTTCCTACACCCCACCGACGAACGGGACCGGGCCGAATCGACAACTGACGTCGCACCGGGCGCCCTACCGCTGTGGTACCGTGCTATTAGCACTTGTGTACGCCCTGTTGTGGGCGCCGGTGCGAGTTTCCCTTCAGATCGCTGATCCTTCCCGGCCGTCGCGGTCGGCGCATCAGCTTCCCGGCACCACCTCGTGAGCACGTCTTTTGTCGTCGGCTCTTCGACGCCGTGCGCGAGGTGACGTTCCCGCCGCCCGAAGGCGCGCTCGTTCTGCCCGCCTTCCTCTCGCGGCTCTCCCTTCCCTTCGCATGTCTCATGCCGTCCGTCCGTGAAAGGACACCACCACCATGACCACCACACTCGAAAATCCCCCAGTCCAGCAGCAGCTCCCGGCCCGGGCCGGCACCGGAGTCCTCGACATCGACGCGAGCGGGAAGGGGCACCTGCGTGCCGAGGGCTGCCTGCCGTCGCCGTCCGACCTGCAGGTTCCCGCCGCGCTGATCAAGCGGTACGGCCTGCGCAAGGGCGACCTCGTGGACGGCGTCCGCGGCGAGCGGCGCTCCCTGACCGAGGTGGCGCGCGTCAACGGCCGCCCGCCCGAGGAGCCGCGCACTCGCCCGCACTTCCGTGACCTCACCCCGCTGCACCCGCGCGAGCGGCTGCGCCTCGAACACCCGGCGGCCGGCCTGACCGGGCGCGTCGCCGATCTGATCGCGCCCGTCGGCAAGGGTCAGCGAGGGCTGATCGTGGCCCCGCCCAAGACGGGCAAGACCGTGCTGCTCCAGCAGATCGCGGCGGCCGTCGCCGGCAACCACCCGGAGTGCCGGCTGATGGTGGTGCTCCTCGACGAGCGCCCCGAGGAGGTCACCGACATGCGACGCTCGGTGCGGGGCGAGGTGTACGCCTCCACCTTCGACCGGGCGCCCAAGCAGCACATCGCGCTGGCCGAGCTCGTGATCGAGCGGGCCAAGCGGCTCGTCGAGGCGGGCGAGGACGTCGTCATCCTGCTCGACTCGCTGACCCGGCTGTGCCGGGCGCACAACAACGCGGCCGCGTCCGGTGGCCGCACCCTGAGCGGCGGCGTCGACGCGGCCGCCCTGCAGGGGCCGAAGCGGTTCTTCGGCGCCGCGCGGCTCGCCGAGGAGGGCGGCTCGCTCACCATCCTCGCCACGGCACTGGTGGAAACCGGTTCCCGGGCCGACGACTTCTTCTTCGAGGAGCTCAAGAGCACCGGCAACATGGAGCTGCGCCTGAGCCGTGACTTCGCCTCCCGCCGGGTCTTCCCCGCCGTCGACATCAACCCGTCCGGCACCCGGCGCGAGGAACTCCTCCTGCCCCCGGCCGAGTTGACCACCGTCCGCGGCCTGCGCCGGGCCCTGCAGACCCGGGACGGCCAGGCCAATCTGGAGACCCTCCTGGAGCGCATGCGGGAGACGCCCGACAACGCGACGTTCCTGCGGCGGATCCAGCCGACGCTGCCCAGCGACTGACACACCACCACGGGCATCGCCCGTCCGGGTGCCGGCGCGGCCCGCCCGGCCCGGGCAGCGCGGTGGACGACGGCCGCGTTCCTAGGTTGGCGGTATGAAGATCGGATTTGCCTCCCGAACCCTCGTGGCCACCTGCGCGCTGTGCGCGGCCGGCCTGCTGGCGCTGGCGCCGACAGCCGCGGTCGCCCGCACCGGGCCCGACCCCGACCCGCCCGGCGGGCAACAGGCGACGACACCACGACCGGCGCTGCTGTACCGGCCCGGCACTCATGCGCGGCCCCACGCCGACGTACCCCGGCCGCCGCGGGTCTCCGCGCTGTCGTGGCTGGTGGCCGACGCCGACACCGGCGAGGTGCTCGCCGCGCGCAACGCGCACCGTGAACTGCCGCCCGCCAGCACCTTGAAGACGCTGTTCGCCCTCACCGTGCTGCCGACGCTGCCCGTCGGCATCCGGCACCGGGTGAGCGAGGAGGAGCTTGCGGGGATCGGGCCCGGCAGCAGTCTCGTGGGGGTCGCCGAGGGACGGACGTACAAGGTCGCCGATCTGTGGCGCGGGGTGTTCCTCAGCTCGGGCAACGACGCCGTGCGGGTGCTGGCCTCGATGAACGGCGGCTGGCGCTTCACGGCCGCCCGTATGCAGGACAAGGCCCGTGCGCTGGGCGCCCTCGACACGCGGGTGCTGTCCCCGGACGGTTACGACACGCCCGGCCAGGTCTCGTCGGCGTACGACCTGGCGGTGTTCGGCCGGGCAGGGCTGCGCAACGCGGACTTCGCCCGGTACTGCGGCATGGCGGACGCGTGGTTCCCGGGCAGGAACGGCTGGTCGTACGAGATCCGGAACACCAATCGGCTGCTGACCGGCGCGGACGGCGTGGACCCCTATCCGGGGCTGATCGGCATCAAGAACGGCTACACCAGCAAGGCGGGCAACACGCTCGTCGCCGCCGCCCGCCACGGCGATCGCACCCTCGTCGTCACCGTGCTGAACCCTCGGGCGGGCGGCGGGTTCGCCGTCTACGAGGAGGCCGGGGAGTTGCTCGACTGGGGGTTCGACGCGGCCGGGCGGGTCGAACCGGTGGGGTCGCTCGACGCCTTGCGGGCGAAGCCCAGGCCGGGGCCCGTGACGGGGCCCGTGGTGGCCGCGGTGGCACCGGAGGGCGGGGGGCGGTCGCAGCCGTCCGGGGTCGGCTGGGCGGAGGCGTGGGCGATCGCCGGCGCCGCCGGTATGGGGGCCGGCTTCATCTCGCTCGTGCTGCGTGCCAGGTTCTTCGAGCGGGTGGACCCGGACTGACCGACCGGCAGCCACAGCAGCAGACCGAGCGTGATCCAGGCGTACGTGTTGCTGCCGAGGAAGCCGTCCACGCCGGACGCGTCGTCGAACCACAGCCACACCACACTGGTGCACAGCACCGCGTACAGGACCCCCGCGATCCGGGCGTGTCCGGCGCGGACCAGGACGGCGAAGGACGGCAGCAGCCACACCAGGTGGTGGACCCAGGTGATCGGGCTGACCAGACAGGCGGTCAGCCCGGTGAGGGCGAACGCCGCCCTCCAGTCCCCCGCCACGACCGCCCGCCGGGTACGCGCCACCCAGACGCCCAGGACCAGCAGGACCACCACCGCCCAGACCGCGCGGTCCTCAACTCCGAGCCGGGCCAGGATGCCCTGCACCGACTGGTTGGAGACGTAGTCGAGGCGGCCCACCCGGGTGGTGTCCCACATGGCGTGCGTCCAGTAGAAGCGGGAGGCGTCGGGGGCCACCCAGGCCGCCAGCGCCGTGGCCGCGGCCGCAACAGCCGTCGCCACGGCGGCCGTTCGCCAGCGCCGGGCCACCAGCAGCAGGCCGATGAACGCGGCGGGCGTCAGCTTGATCGCGGCCGCGAGGCCGATGCCCACACCCGCCCAGCGCTCCCGCCCCGTGGACAGCAGCCAGCAGTCGAGGAGCACCAGCGCCAGCAGCAGGACGTTCACCTGGCCGAAGCTGAACGTGTCCCGCAGCGGTTCGAACAGCGCCAGCACGCAGGCCACGAGCGCGCAGCCGTACCAGCCGTAGCGCCGCCAGGACCTTCCGGCCAGCACGCGCAGCGCGAAGGCGAGTGCCGCCAGGTTGAGCAGCAGCGCCAGGGCGATCGCGACGTGCAGACCGACCAGCGCCATGGGCAGCATGACGACGGCCGCGAACGGCGGGTACGTGAAGCCGTACATGGTGCCGGGCACCCGGTAGTCGTAGATGCGGCCGTCGTGATGGATCCAGCTGTCGATGGTGCCGTAGTAGACGCGCAGGTCGAACCAGTCGCGCAGCAGCGGCACGGTCGCGGTGAAGACGATCACGACGGCGGCGAGTACGACCACGAGGGCGAGCCGGCCGCGGTCGGTGCGCGGGAGTCTCATGCGGTGCGCTCCAGAGCCGGGGCCTGCGCGGCCAGATGTGCCTGCCACAGGACGACCACGGCGAGCGCGCCCCCGGAGACCGCCAGCACCAACTGGCCGACGTCCGCGGAGCCGCCGCTGGGCAGGACGGCCAGCGCGAGCACTCCGGTCAGGGCCGCCACCCGGTGCCGTACCGACGTGCTGGGCGCCGCGGCGGCGATGAGGAACAGGCCCCACAGGGCGTACCAGGGGCGGATCGCCGGTCCGAACGCGGCCACCGCGGCCAGGCTCAGGCCGAGCGCGTACACGGGGCGCGGACGCCAGCGCCACCATATGAGGACCACGAGGACCGCCGTGAGTACGAGACCGAAGACGTGCCACGCCGGGACGGCCAGCGGCGCAAGATCGCTGCCGATCTCGTCCAGCAGGGAGGCGGTGGCCCGGCCGAGCAGGCTGGTGAGCGCCCAGTTCTGCGGGGAGACCGGGGTGTCCAGGGCGCCTATCCAGCCGTATCCCGTGCCCGCGACGGCCGTTGCGGCGACCGTGGTCGCGGCGGAGGCGGCCACCGTGGTGAGCACGGCCTTGGCCACGTGATGGCCGGCTCGCATCATCAGCAGCACGACCGCGGCGAGGCCCAGCGCGGCGGGCGCCTTGACCAGGGCGGCGAGCGTGACGAGCACGGCTCCCAGGAGGGGCCAGCGGCCGAGGGCCGCGACCAGACCGGCACCGAGCAGGCCGAGCATGATGGCGTCGTTGTGGGCGCCCGCGACCAGGTGCAGCAGCACGAGCGGGTTCAAAGCGCCCAGCCACAGCGCGGCGGCCGGTTCGGCACCGCTGTGCCGGGCGAGGCGCGGCAGCGCGGCCGCCATCAGCGCCACGCCGAGCAGCGCTATCAGGCGCATGCCGATGAGCCCGGCGGGGAGTTCACCGCGGGTCAGTCCGGACAGGGCGGAGGCTACGCCGAGGAACACCGGGCCGTAGGGTGCCGCGGTGTGCCGCCACAGTGGGGCGACCTCGTCGGCGAGCGGGCCGCCGAGGTGGGCGGGCCCGTATGCGTACACGTCGATGTGGGCGTCGACCATGGCCCCTTGGGCCAGGTAGCTGTACACGTCCCGGCTGAACAGCGGCGGCGCGATCAGCAGCGGCGTCGCCCAGACGGCCAGGACCAGCAGCAGGGCGCGCGGGGTCGGCGGGTCGGCGCTGCGCACGAGGCGGCCGAGCAGCAGCCATGCCGCTATCAGCAGGACGACGCCGAAGTACACGCCGACCAGGCCCAGGGCCGCGTGCGCCGAGGACGGGGCCAGGAGTTCCCGGACCGGCAGCGCACCGGCCGTCTCACCGCCCAGGGCGAGGAAGGCGGTGCCGGCCAGACCGAGAATCTGGCAGCGGCGGAGATCGACGGGGAAAGCCATGGCCAACACTCGGTCAGCGTGTCAACGTGGGGTGGCCGGAAGTTGACGGGGTTCCCTCCGGTGGGAGGCCGTGGTGTGTCCGGCGCGTGATCGACTGCGGGTGCGTGAGTTGGCTGGGGAGCGTCTGCCTGGTGCGGTGGTTCGCAGGCCGCGGGGCCGGTGGGGCTTGTCGCGCCCACGCGGCGGAGCCGCATATCGAAACAGCCCCGCGCCCCTGCTCGGCGTCTCCGCCCC
>NZ_BAAAZY010000010.1:1023189-1295100 GCF_039537145.1 Streptomyces shaanxiensis | reverse complement strand
CCCCGCGCCGAAAAGTTCCGTCAGAACACCGACACGCCCGTCAGCGTCGTGAATCTGTCCAGGGCCGCCACCCCCGCAACCGAATTGCCGCGTTCGTCCAGCCCCGGGCTCCACACGCACAGCGTGCACCGCCCCGGTACCACCGCGATGATGCCGCCGCCCACGCCGCTCTTGCCGGGCAGGCCCACCCGGTACGCGAAGTCGCCCGCCGCGTCGTACGTTCCGCAGGTCAGCATCACCGCGTTGACCTGCTTGGCCTGGCTGCGGGTGAGGAGGCGGGTGCCGTCGGCGCGGATGCCGTGGCGGGCCAGGAACGTGGTGGCCAGGGCGAGGTCGGCGCAGGACGCCGTGACGGAGCACTGGCGGAAGTACTGGTCGAGCAGGGCCGGGACCGGGTTGTCGATGTTGCCGTAGGACGCCATGAAATGGGCCAGGGCCGCGTTGCGGTCGCCGTGGGCCGACTCGGAGGCGGCCACGTCCTTGTCGAAGTCCAGGGTCGGGTTGCCGCTCTCGGCGCGGAGGAAGGCGAGGAGTTCGCCCGAGGCGTCGCCGGTACGGGTCTGGAGGCGGTCGGTGACGACGAGGGCGCCCGCGTTGATGAACGGGTTGCGCGGGATGCCGTTCTCGTACTCCAGCTGGATCAGGGAGTTGAACGGGTTGCCTGAGGGCTCGCGGCCCACGTGCTCCCAGAGTTCGTCGCCCTCACGGGCCAGGTCGAGCGCGAGGGTGAAGACCTTGGTGATGGACTGCGTGGAGAACGGCTCACGCCAGTCCCCCACGCCGTACACCGAGCCGTCGAGTTCCGCGACGGCCATGCCGAAGCGACGCGGGTCGCAGGCCGCGAGCGCCGGGATGTAGTCGGCGGGCCGGCCACGGCCGGGGGTCCGCCCGATCTCCTCCGCGATGCGCTCCAGGATCGGCTGGAAGGTCAGTGACGACGTCGACGCTGCCATGATCACCATTGTGCCTCCCTGCCGGTCCCGGTGCGCATCCGCGGTTGGGGGGGGGTGGGTCAGGCCAGTGCCTGGCCGCTGCCCGCGACGACCTCCGGACGGAGCAGGTCGGCGAGGGTCTCGGCGGGCAACAGGCCCTTCTCCAGGACGAGTTCGGCCACGCCCCGGCCGCTGACGAGGGCCTCCTTGGCGATGTCGGTGGCCGCCGTGTACCCGATGTGCGGGTTCAGGGCGGTGACCAGGCCGATGGAGTTCTCCACGGTCCGGCGCAGCGCCTCGGTGTTGGCGGTGATGCCGTCCACGCAGCGCTCGGCCAGGGTCAGGCAAGCGGCCCGCAGATGGGTGATCGACTCCGACAGGGAGTGCAGGATGATCGGCTCGAAGGCGTTGAGCTGGAGCTGTCCGGCCTCGGCTGCCATGGTGATGGCGACGTCGTTGCCGATCACCTCGAAGGCCACCTGGTTGACGACCTCGGGGATCACCGGGTTGACCTTGCCCGGCATGATCGACGAACCGGCCTGCACCGGCGGCAGGTTGATCTCACCGAGCCCCGCACGCGGCCCGGAGGAGAGCAGCCGCAGGTCGTTGCAGCTCTTGGACAGCTTGACGGCGATCCGCTTGAGCACGCCGGACATCTGGACGAACGCCCCGCAGTCCTGGGTGGCCTCGACCAGGTTGGCGGCGGTGACCAGCGGCAGCCCGGTGATCTCGGCGAGGTGGCGGCGGGCCGACTCGGCGTATCCGGCGGGGGCGTTGAGGCCGGTGCCGATGGCCGTGGCGCCCAGGTTGATCTCATGGATCAGCTCGACGGCCTCGGCAAGCCGGGAACGGTCCTCGTCGATCATGACGGCGTACGCGGAGAACTCCTGCCCGAGCGTCATCGGCACCGCGTCCTGCAACTGCGTACGGCCCATCTTGAGCACGTCGCGGAACTCGACGGCCTTGCGGGCGAAGGCGTCCTGCAGGACGGACATCGCCTTGAGCAGACCGCGCACCGCGAAGACGGTAGCGATCTTCACTGCGGTCGGGTAGACGTCGTTCGTCGACTGCCCGAGGTTGACGTCCTCGTTGGGGTGCAGGTGCCGGTACTGGCCCTTCTCGAACCCCAGCAGCTCCAACGCCCGGTTGGCCACGACCTCGTTGGCGTTCATGTTGGTCGACGTGCCGGCGCCGCCCTGGATGACGTCGACGACGAACTGGTCGTGCAGCTTGCCCGTGCGGATCTCGCGGCAGGCCGCGACGATGGCGGCGGCCTTCCTGGGGTCGAGCAGCCCGAGCTCCTCGTTGGCGAGGGCGGCGGCCTCCTTGACGGCGGCGAGGGCGTCGATGAGGTGGGGGTAGGCGGAGATCGGCGTCCCGGTGATGGGGAAGTTCTCCGTGGCACGCAGGGTGTGGACACCCCAGTAGGCATCGGCGGGTATGTCACGGTCGCCGAGCAGGTCGTGTTCGCTACGGGTGGAGGCGACGGTCATGAGGGAACGAGTCCTCTTTCAAAGGGGTTGAGGGTGAGCGCCCCATCAGGGGCGCGGGGAACTGCGCGACCAGCCACGAAAGCCCGCAGCCGCCGACAAAGAAGACCGGCACATACTTAGGCGCACGCCGAGACAACAACCGGCTCCAGCGACCGAACGGGCCGCACACACCCGACCTCCCGGCCGCCCCCAAGAAGTGCCTCTCCCTGGAACTCGGTGAGCAACTCCGGATCCACCCCGGCCCAAGCAAGAGCGGCGGCAGCTACCGGCACCCGCGCCCGATTCGCCCCATCGGCGATCTTCACCGCGATGGCCCGACCGTCCGGCAGCGCAGCAACCTGCACGCCCTCGAACCCATCCTTGGCGAGCAGCCCCGGCACGGCCCGCATCAACGCGGCAACGTCCCGCCCCGAGCCGGAGGCCATCTCCGCATGCTCCCGCATCGCGTCGGCGACCCGCGCCTCCGGCGTACCCGACACCGCGGTGGTGATCCGTGCGGCGGCCCGGGCAAGGCCGTGCAGCGACACGGAGAACAACGGCGCCCCACATCCGTCGACGGTCACGCGCGCGATCCGCTGCCCCGTGAGATCCTCGACGATCTCGGCGATCGCCTGCTGCAGCGGGTGCCCGGGGTCGAGGTAGTCCTCCAGGGACCAGCCGTTGAGCCGGCAGGCGTACAGCATGGCCGCGTGCTTGCCGGAGCAGTTCTGGGCGAGCCGGGAGGGCAGGCGGCCCTCCCGGACCCATGCGTCGCGGACGACCGGGTCGTACGGCATGTCCGGGACGTTGCGCAGGTGGTCCTCGGTGAGCCCGGCGAGTTCGAGGATGCGCCGGGTTCCGGCGAGGTGGCGTTCCTCGCCGGAGTGGCTCGCCGCGGTGAGCGAGAGCAGCTCGCCGTCCAGCGGGAGCCCGACCCGCGCCATGGCGACGGCCTGTACGGGCTTGAGCGCCGAGCGCGGGTAGAAGGCGGCCTCGATGTCACCGAGCTGGAACCGGACCTGGCCGTCGGCGCCGAGGACGACGACGGAGCCGTAGTGGATGCCTTCGGTCATTCCGCCGCGTACGAGGTGGGCGACGGGGGCGTGGAGGGGTTCGCGGACAAGGGGTGCGTCCGCTATGGAACTGCTGTACATCACTGCCTGGTTGTCGTGGGTCGATGAGGGGTCGTCGACCGACACGGGTTTCACGCGTCGGCCTTCGGGGTGGTGCGCGCGGCCCGGGCACGGATGCCGTACCAGCCCGCGACCAGCGCTCCGACGATCAGCGGCAGGCACAGCACGGTGGTGCGGCCGGCGCCTCCGTCGGCGTACATGAGGACCAGGACGGAGGCGAGGAAGGCCAGCGTCACGAGTTCGGTCCAGGGGGAGCCCGGCAGTCGGTAGCCGGGGCGGGTGAGCTCGCCCTTCTGGGTCTTCTGCCAGAAGAGCAGGTGACAGATCATGATCATGCCCCAGGTGGCGAGGATCCCGATCGCCGCGAAGTTCAGCACGATCTCGAACGCGTCCGCGGGGACGACGAAGTTGAGGCCGACGCCGAGGACACAGATGCCGCTGGTGAGCAGGATGCCGCCGTACGGGACCTGGCTGCGGCTCATCACCGAGGTGAACTTGGGGGCGGAGCCGGACATCGCCATGGAGCGCAGGATGCGGCCGGTGGAGTACAGGCCGGAGTTGAGCGAGGACATGGCCGCGGTCATCACGACCAGGTTCATGACGCCGCCGGCGGCCGGGATGCCGATGTTGGACAGCACGGTGACGAAGGGGCTCTCGCCCGCCTTGTACGACGACCAGGGCAGCAGCATCGAGAGCAGCACGACCGAGCCGACATAGAACAGACCGACGCGCCACATGATCGAGTTGATCGCCTTCGGCATGATCTTCTCGGGGTTCTCGGTCTCACCGGCCGCGACGCCGACCAGTTCGACGGAGGCGTAGGCGAAGACGACGCCCTGGATGATCAGCAGCATGGGCAGCAGGCCGTTGGGGAAGAGGCCGCCGTGGTCGGTGATCAGGGACGGGCCGGGGGTCGTGCCGTCGACCGGGTGCTGGGTGACCAGCAGGAAGATGCCGATACACATGAAGACGACGAGCGCGCCGACCTTGATGATCGCGAACCAGAACTCCAGTTCGCCGAAGATCTTCACCGAGATCAGGTTCACGGTGAGGACGACGGCCAGGGCTATCAGCGCGATCACCCACTGCGGGATGTCGGAGAACATGCCCCAGTAGTGCGTGTACGTGGCCACCGCGGTGATGTCGGCGATGCCGGTGGTGGCCCAGTTCAGGAAGTACATCCAGCCCGCGGTGTACGCGCCCTTCTCTCCCATGAACTCCCGGGCGTACGACACGAAGGCGCCGGAGGACGGGCGGTACAGGACGAGTTCGCCGAGGGCGCGCACGACCAGGAAGGCGAAGACGCCGCAGACCGCGTAGGCGATGAACAGGGACGGGCCGGCGTCGGCGAGTCGGCCGCCGGCGCCGAGGAACAGGCCGGTGCCGATGGCTCCGCCGATGGCGATCATGTTGACGTGCCGGGACTTCAGCGACTTGCTGTAGCCGAGGTCTCCGGCGTCGACGTGACCGGACTGGGGGCGCGTCTCGTCTTTGAGGTGCTGCTCGCTCACGCCTCGGGTCCGCCTTCCGTGGTGCTGTCCGTGCGCGGGGGGCGCACGATGTCGGTGAGGGTCGTTTCGACGCGGTCCAGGTGGTGGGCCATGGCATCGGTCGCGTCGAGTTCGGAACCGTCGATCAGCGCCTCGACGATGGCCCGGTGCTCGCGGTTGGACTGCTCGCGGCGGCCGCCCAGCTCATTGAGGAAGGCCGACTGACGCGCCAGTGCGTCGCGGATCTCCTCGATGACCCGGCGGAAGACCGGGTTCTGGGCGGCCTCGGCCACGGCCAGGTGGAAGAGGGTGTCCATCGCGACCCACGCGGTGGTGTCCGTCTCCCGCTCCATGCGGTCGAGCAGGTGGGCCAGGTGGTCGAGGTTCTCCGGGGTGCGGCGCAGTGCCGCGTACCCGGCGACCGGGATCTCGACATGCCGGCGCACTTCCAGCAGGTCGCTGGCCGCGTAGTCGCCGAAGGTGGGGTCCTCGACGGCGTTGGCGACGACGAAGGTGCCCTTGCCGGTCTTGGAGACGGTCAGCCCCATGGTCTGCAGGGCCCTGAGGGCCTCGCGCAGCACGGGACGGCTGATCTCCAGGGTGCGGCAGAGCTCCGCCTCGGAGGGCAGCTTGTCGCCGATGGCGTATTCGCCGCGCTCGATGGCGCTACGGAGGTGCGCCAGGACGGCCTCCATGGCGCTGATGCGACGCGGAGGCTGTCCGGCTGTCCGGCTGTCTGACAGGTTCACGGGAGAGATACTCCGGGTGAGCCGTGGGTGGTGTCAAGGGATGCGAATGGCGAGATTCACCGGGGACGGCGCTTGAGAGCCGCCATCCCGCCCGGTCGGCCGTGACATACAACGACGCGAACCGGTCCCCCATGGCCACACGGCCGCTACGACCACACAGTCTCGGCGATCGACACCCCGAGGAACGCCGCCCCGAGTCCGGCGGTCACGCTCCCCACGACATTGGCGACGGCGTACAGCCCGGCACCGGTCTCGGTCAGCCGCAGGGTCTCGTACGAGAAGGTCGAGTACGTGGTCAGCGCCCCGCACAGGCCGGTGCCCAGGAGCAGCTGGAGGTGGGAACTCGCAGCGCCCGCGGATGCCGCGCCGGTGAGCAGGCCCAGGATCAGGCAGCCGGTGACGTTGACCGCGAAGGTGCCCCAGGGGAACACCGAGTCGTGCCGGGACTGCACGGCCCGGTCGGTGAGGTAGCGCAGGGGCGCGCCGACGACCGCACCCGCGATCACCAGGAGCCAGTTCACGGCGACTTCTCACCCTTCGTGTCCGATGTGCGCGCGGTGTCGTCGCGCCCGGTGTACCGGATGACCTCACAGTCGTCGAGCGTGACGAGCCCTTCGGTGACGAGCTCGTCGAGCTGGGGCAGGAAGGCCCGTACGCGCTCGTCCGCGTCAACGATCACGATCGCGACCGGCAGGTCCTCGCTCAGGGACAGCAGCCGTGAGGTGTGGATCAGGGAGGACGCGCCGAAGCCCTCGATGCCACGGAAGACGCTGGCGCCCGCGAGGCCGGCGGCGTGGGCGCGACGGACGATCTCCGAATAGAGGGGCTTGTGGTGCCAGATGTCGTTCTCGCCGACGAGGACGGTCAAGCGCAGGGCTCTGCCGGTCAGCCGTGTCATGGCTGCCTCCACTTCAGAACACGGCGGGTCGCCGCCGCCGCGAGCCAGACCGCCGCGAGGGCGGCGATCAGGGTCCCGGCGAGGTAGGCCAGTGCGGTACGGGGGTGGCCGTTGTCGGCCAGGTGCTGGATGTCGACGGCGTAGGTGGAGAAGGTGGTGAAGCCACCGAGGACTCCGGTGCCGAAGAAGGGGCGGACGAGGCGGTGGGCGGCCCACACGTCGGTGATGACCACCATGAACACACCGATCACGGCGCAGCCGACCACGTTGGTCCAGAGGGTCGCCCAGGGGAATCCGCCCTGCGGGGTCGGCCACCACAGGGCGAACGCATAGCGGGCCGTGGCGCCGATGGCGCCGCCGAGTGCGACCACCGCGACGACCGGCGCCTGTGTCCGCCAGGCGGGCTGCCGCGGAATGCGGGCGGGGGCGCTGAGGTTCTCGGTGTCCGGGGCTGTCATGGGCGTACGTCTCCTACTCGCCGGGGCCCGGGCATGCGGGCCGCGTCGTCGCAAGTAGGGACCGTTGGCGGCAGCACTGCCGCGGTTCGGGTACGGCGGGCCCCACCGCCGCGCCGCGAGGGTCGTCGCGGCCGGGAATCAGGGTAACTCCGGGCGGCCGGAAGGGTCACTTCGGAACCTCGGCCTGCGCGGGCCCGCCCGCTGCGGATGCTCCGAGTGCGCCGCGCCGCTACTGTCGAAGGGCCCGCTGAGCAGCAGAAGCCCTGTACTCCAGAAGGAGCGTGGTCGGCGTGGCCCGCAATCGCCGTCTGATCCTGAGCTCGCCGTCCGAGGTCTGGAGCCTGCTGTCCGACGGCCGTCGCTACGGGGAGTGGGTCACGGGAACCCAGCGGGTTCTCGCCGTGGACCCGGATTGGCCCGACGTGGGCGCCCGGCTGCGCGTCCGGGTCGGTATCGGCCGCGTCACCCTCGACGACACCGTCGTCGTACGCATCTCCCAGCCACAGCAGCGCCTGGAGCTCGAAGCGAAGGCGGATCCCTTCGGGGCGGCCCGGATCGCCATGAAGCTGATCCCCTGGGGCGAACACACGCTCTTCGTCATCGACTGGCACCCCCTGCGGGGCCCCGGTACCCGGATGCACGGGCTGCCCGTCGACTACGTCGTCGCGATCCGCAACGGCATGATGCTGACGAAGCTGGCCCGGATCGCGGTGCGCGAGCATCACGAGCTCAGCCCGGAATCGGCACTCCGCACGGGCTAGGGGACGGCCGGTGCGGTTGCTGTCCTGCGGCTACCAACCCTTCTCGAACATGCGCGCCACCTCGGCGATCCGCATCTCGTCACGCCGGTAGTGCACGCGCCGCCGGATCCGCTTGGTGCGCAGCAGGCCGAGGTCCACGAGGAGGCCGAGGTGGGTCTCGGCGACCTTGCGCGACACGCCGAGCTTCTCGGCCATGGCGTCCGCGGTGACGCCGTCCTCGACCGGGTCGCCGTGTCGCGGCTTGGGGAAGTGCGCGGCCGGGTTCTTCAGCCATTCGAGGATGTCCAGGCGCCTTGCGCTGACGGGAGTCCTCAGCATCTCGTCCCTCCCTCTGACGGGCCGCGTCCTCACGCGGCTTCCCACTGTCCCGCAGTCGAAGCCACCGCGTCCGGGACTCTCGGACCCTTGTCCGGTACCGAACGGCCGTACGACACAAGGCTGTTCACCCGTAACGCGGCGGGGCCCGGCCGCATGGGGATGGCCGGGCCCTTCTGTCGTGGATTCAACGAACTCAGCGGTGGCTGAACCACGCCGTCGACGACAGCGCCTTGTCGTCGTAGCCGAACAGCGCCTGGTTCTCCCAGCCGTTGCCGGAAGAGGCGTCGGTCGGGTCCCAGCCGTTGCCGGAGACGGCGGTCCAGGTCGCCTCCCAGTAGAAGACACCGAGGCCGCGACCGTTCGGGACGGCCTCCACGATGCTGGCCACGTCGTTCATCCACCGGCGCTGTCCGGCCGTGTTCGCCGGGTAGCCGGAGACCAGTTCGCCGGTGGTGTTGATGATCTCCTCGTGCGAGTCCTCGCTGTCCAGCCGGAACGGGTAGGCCGTCTCGGCGACGAAGACCGGCTTGCCGTAGCGGGAGGCCGCGTCGTCCAGGGTGGTCTGGAAGTCGTAGAGCGAGCCGTGCCAGTAGCCGTAGTACGACAGGCCGATGGCGTCGAACTTCACCCCGTTGGAGACCGCGCTGTCGAACCACCAGCGGGTGCCGGACAGGTCACCGCCCTTGGCGAGGTGCAGGGCGACCGCGGTGGAAGAGTTCACCGCCTTGACCGCGTCGTAGCCCGAGTTGAGCAGGCCGGCGAGCTGTGACCAGTTGTTCGTGGAGCCCTCGTTCCACAGCATGCCGCCGTTGATCTCGTTGCCGACCTGGACCATGTCGGCGGTGGTGCCTTGAGCCTTCAACGCGTTCAACACGTCGTACGTGTGGTTGTACACGTCGGTCTTGAGCTGGCTGTACGAGTGGCCGGCCCAGGCAGAGGGCTTGCTCTGGGCACCCGGGTCGGCCCAGGTGTCCGAGTAGTGGAAGTCGACCAGCAGCTTCATGCCGGCCGCCTTGACCCGCTTGGCCATGGCGAGGACGCGCGTCTTGTTGTTGTAGCCGTCGGCCGGGTTGACCCAGACCTTCAGGCGCGCGTAGTTCATGCCGGCGTTCTTCAGGATGGTGACCGCGTCGCCGGTCGTGCCCGAACTCGTCTTGTAGACACCGCCCTTGGCCTCGCTCTTGGCGAGGGAGGAGATGTCGGCGCCGTGGATCGACGTGCCGCCCGTGCCGGAGGCGAAGGTCAGGTCGTCGACGTTGATCCAGTTGCCCGCGTTCGCGTCACTGTTGATGCTGATCGTGCACTGGTTGTTGGTCACGTTGACCGGCACGACGATCCGGATCCAGCCACTCGCCGAGACCGGCAGGTCGGTGCGCTGCTCCGTGCCGCCGCAGTTCTTCAGCGCAAGGTACGCCGAGTTCTGGCCACCGCCGGAGCGGACCCAGGCGGTGAGCTTGTAGTTCCCGTTGGTGAGCCCGGACAGGTACTGGTACGTCTCCACCTTGTAGGCGGAGGACGAGTAGTGGGTCAGGCGGTAACTCCCGCCGTGGCCACCGGCTTCGGTGAAGGAGGCCGAGTTCTGGCCGCCCGCCGAGTACGTGGACCAGCCGGACGGTGTCGCGGTGCCGGTGCCGTCGGACTCGAAGCCGCCGTTGGTGAGCGTGCTCGCCGCCGAGGCGGTCTGCGCGGGCAGGGCGGTGAGGGCGAGTCCGGCGGTGAGCGGAATCAGCAGGCCCCGGAGGGTGCGGGTGCGTCTGGGATGGAACATCTTCGTCCGTCGTCCCTTCGACGTATGGGGATGGGGGTGTCCCTCGCCAGGAAGTCGGCGAGTGAAGCCCCTCCGCCCGCGGCTCGCGGCACGCGCGGGCGGAGGGGAGTCGGCTCAGCCGTCGAGTCGTACGACCCGGACGGCTCCCGCGGGCACCTCGAGACGGCCCGCGGCGCGTTCACCGGTCAGCAGCTCGGTGCCGGGCGTCTCCAGCGGCACCTTGGCGTCCGACGCGGTGTGGTTGATCGCGAACAGGTAGCTGCCCGACTCGCCGGCGCGGCGCACGACCTCGACATCGCGGGGCAGGTCGACACGCGGTGCGACCTGGGCGTCCTCGATCGCCCAGCCCAGCAGCGCGTCGAGCCCCTCGGCGCCCAGGCGGGTGGAGACGTACCAGGCGGTGCCCTCGCCGAGCCGGTGCCGGGTGACGGCCGGGTGGCCTGCGGTCAGGCCGTCGGCGTAGGTCCACACGGTCTCGGCGCCGCGCGGGACGACGAACTCCGTCCACACGTCGCCGCTGAGCTCGGAGCCGTCCGGGCCGGTGATCCGCACCAGCTGGTCCTGGAGGAGCGGCGAGAACTCCTCGACCGTCAGGCCCAGGACGTCCCGCAGCGGGCCGGGGTAGGCGCCCTCGTGCACGGCGTCGTGCTCGTCGACGATGCCGGAGAAGTACGACACGACGAGGGTGCCGCCGTTCTCGACGTATCGGCGCAGATTGCGGCCGGCCGCCTCCGTCATCAGGTACAGGGCGGGTGCGACGACCAGGGGGTGGGCCGACAGGTCGGCTTCCGGGTGGGCGAAGTCGACCGTGAGGTGGCGGTCGTAGAGCACCTCGTAGAAGGCGTCGGCGCGCTCGCGCGGGTCGTGGTCCTCGCTGGGGCGCCAGTCGAGGTTCTGTGCCCACCAGGAGTGCCAGTCCCACAGCATGGCCACGTCGGCCTGGGTGCGGGTGCCGCGCACGCCGCTCAACGAGTCGAGGGCGGCGCCGAGTTCGACCACCTCGCGCCACACGCGCGTGTCGGTGCCGCCGTGCGGGACCATCGCCGAGTGGAACTTCTCGGCACCGCGCCGGGACTGCCGCCACTGGAAGAACATGGCGCCCTCGGAGCCGCGCGCCACATGGGCGAGGGAGTTGCGGGCCATCTGGCCGGGGGCCTTGGCCGGGTTGCGGGCCTGCCAGTTGACGCCCGAGGTGGAGTGCTCCAGGAGGATCCAGGGCGCTCCGCCGGCCACGGACCGGGTGAGGTCGGCGGCCATCGCGAGGTTGACATGGGTGCGGCGGCCGTCGGTGATCAGGTAGTGGTCGTTGGTGACGATGTCGACCTCACGGCCCCAGGCCCAGTAGTCGACGGAGTCGCACTGGCTGAGGGCCGTCATGAAGTTGGTCGTGACGGGGACGCCCGGCGAGAGGCGGTGCAGGATGTCCCGTTCCATGACGAAGTTCTCGCGCATGGTGGCGTCGGCGAAGCGCTTGTAGTCCAGCGCCTGGGCCGGGTTGACGGACGTCGGCGTCAGGCGCGGCGGGTTGATCTGCCCGAAGTCGGCGTAGCGCTGGCCCCAGAAGGCGGTGCCCCAGGCCTCGTTGACCGCGTCGACCGTCCCGTACGTCGACTCCAGCCAGCGGCGGAAGTGCGCGGCGCAGGAGTCGCAGTAGCAGGCCGAGACGGGGACGCCGTACTCGTTGTGCACGTGCCACATCGCCAGCGCCGGGTGGTCGCCGTAGCGTTCGGCGAGCTGGGTGGTGATGGAGGCGGCCGCCGCCCGGTAGTCCGCGTTGCTGTGACAGATCGCGGCGCGGGAGCCGAACTCGTGGCGCACCCCCTCCGGCGTCACGGGCAGGGCCTCGGGGTGGGCCCGGTAGAACCACACCGGCGGGCAGACGGTGGGCGTGCCCAGGTCGACGCGTATGCCGTTCTCGTGCAGCAGGGCGAACAGGCGGTCCATCCAGCCGAAGTCGTACACACCGGGTGAGGGTTCCAGCAGGGCCCAGGAGAAGATCCCGACGCTCACCATCGTGACGCCGGCCTCCCGCATCAGCCGGACGTCCTCCTGCCAGACGCTTTCCGGCCACTGCTCGGGGTTGTAGTCCCCACCGAAGGCGAGCCTGGCGAGGCCCCTGGGGGTGGTATCCGGCATGGATCTCTCCCGTTTAATCGATCATTTGGGAACGTGCACACACCCGTTCAGCGGTGCGAGCCCAACATAACCGCACAGCAACAACCATTGACAAGTGTCCGGGATGTTTCTCTACTGTGAACGCTCACAGAAGCATGGCGGGCCCTCGCAGCAGGCGGAGGCCCCAGGTCAGGGGAGAGATCCATGCCCAACACCAAGCGGCGGTTCTTCGTCAGAAGCGCAGCTGTGTCCGTCGCCGTCGCCCTCGGCGCCACCGCCCTCGCCGCCTGCGGCTCGTCCGAGGACGACAGCGAGGCCGAATCCGGCCCCGTCTCGCTGACGTACTGGACCTGGACGCCCGGCATGGACAAGGTCGTCGACCTGTGGAACAAGGGCCAGGGCAAGAAGGACCAGATCACGGTCACGGTGAAGAAGCAGGCGTCCGGCGACACGCTGGTCACCAAGATCCTCACCGCGCACAAGGCCGGCAAGGCCCCGGACCTGGTCCAGGCCGAGTACCAGGCGCTGCCGACACTGGTCAGCAATGACGCGGTCGCGGACATAGCGAGCGAGGTCGGCGACGCGAAGAGCAAGTTCGCCGACGGCGTGTGGCAGCAGACCACGCTGGGCACGGACGCGGTCTACGCGGTCCCGCAGGACATCGGGCCGATGATGTTCTACTACCGCGAGGACCTCTTCAAGAAGTACGGCCTGACGGTACCGACGACCTGGGAGCAGTTCGCCGAGACCGCCCGTGCGCTGAAGAAGAAGTCCCCCGACACGGACCTCACCACCTTCTCCGCCAACGACTCCGGCCTCTTCGCGGGCCTCGCCCAGCAGGCCGGCGCCAAGTGGTGGACGACCTCCGGCGAGAAGTGGAAGGTCGGCATCGACGACGCCGCCTCCCAGAAGGTCGCCAAGTTCTGGGGCGACCTCGTCAAGGAGGGCGCCATCGACAACCAGCCGATGTACACACCGGCCTGGAACAAGGCGCTCAACACCGGTAAGCAGATCGCCTGGGTCAGCGCCGTGTGGGCCCCGGGCACCCTGACCACGGCCGCGCCCGACACCAAGGGCAAGTGGGCCATGGCCCCGCTCCCCCAGTGGTCGCAGTCGGAGAACGTCACCGGCAGCTGGGGCGGCTCCTCCACCGCCGTCACGACGGACTCCAAGCACAAGGCGGCCGCCGCGAAGTTCGCCGCCTGGCTGAACACCGACGGCGACGCCCTCAACGCGCTGGCCAAGGAGAGCGGCATCTACCCGGCCTCCACCTCGGCCCAGCTCAGCGGCGCCTTCACCACGCCGCCGGACTACTTCTCCAACCAGGCCGACTTCTACACGAAGGCCGCCGAGATCGCCGAGACCACGGCTCCGTCGGCGTGGGGCCCGAACGTGAACGTCGCCTACACGACCTTCAAGGACGCCTTCGGCAAGGCCGCCAAGAACAAGTCGGACTTCGTCGCCGCCCTGACCACCATGCAGGACGACACGGTCGCCGACCTCGAGAAGCAGGGCTTCGAGGTCTCCGAGTGACCAGCACAAGCCGGAGGGCGTACGGGGTGAAGGGGGCCCCGTACGCCTTCCTCCTCCCCGCAACGATCCTCTTCGCCCTGTTCTTCGCACTGCCCATCGGCTACGCGATCTGGCTCAGCTTCCGCAAGGTGAAGGTCTCCGGGCTCGGCCTCGGTGCCGGTGCCCGCAAGGAGGTCTGGGCCGGTCTGGAGAACTACACCGACGCCCTCACCGACAGCGAACTGGTCGACGGCGCGCTGCGCGTGCTCGGCTACGGCTGCATCGTGGTCCCGGTGATGCTGGGCCTCGCCCTGCTGTTCGCGCTGATGCTCGACTCCGAGAAGGTGCGCCTCGCGCCCTTCACCCGGCTCGCGATCTTCCTGCCGTACGCCATCCCCGGCGTCGTGGCGGCGCTCCTGTGGGGCTTCCTGTACCTGCCGGACGTCAGCCCCTTCTACTTCGTGCTCGACAAACTGGGGCTGCCGCAGCCGGACCTGCTGGACGGCGGTCCGCTCTACCTCGCCCTGTCGAACATCGCGGTCTGGGGAGGCACCGGCTTCAACATGATCGTCATCTACACCTCGTTGCAGGCGATCCCGGCCGAGGTGTACGAGGCGGCCAAGCTGGACGGTGCCACGCCGCTGCAGGTCGCGCTGCGGATCAAGATCCCGATGGTGACGCCCTCGCTGGTGCTGACCTTCTTCTTCTCGATCATCGCCACGCTCCAGGTGTTCAACGAGCCGACCACCCTCAAGCCGCTCACCAACTCCGTGTCCACGACGTGGAGTCCGCTGATGAAGGTGTACCAGGACGCCTTCGGCAAGGGCGACATCTACGCGGCGGCCGCGCAGGCCACGATCATCGCTCTGGCCACGCTGCTGCTGTCCTTCGGCTTCCTGCGGGCCGCGAACCGTCGTAACAAGCAGGAGGCAGCGCGATGAGTTCTCTTGCCGTGAGCAAGACCAGCCCGGCCGCCGGTACCACGCCCGGTACCGCCCAGAGCCGCCCGCCGCTGCGGCGCCGGATCGCGCTGATCCCGACGGTCACCCTGGTCCTCGGCGCGGTCTACTGCCTGCTGCCCGTCGCCTGGGTGGTGATCGCGGCGACGAAGTCCGGCAGTGAGCTGTTCTCCACGTTCACCTTCCTGCCGGGCACGGGCTTCGCCGACAACTTCTCGGACCTGAGCGCCTACCGGGACGGCGTGTACTGGCAGTGGATGGGCAACTCCGCCCTGTACGCCGGTGTCGGCGCCCTGCTGTCGACGTGCGTGTCGGCGTTCAGCGGCTACGCCCTGGCGATGTACCGCTTCCCCGGCCGCGAGGCGATCTTCAACGTGCTGCTGGCGGGTGTGCTGATGCCGCCGGTGATCCTGGCCATCCCGCAGTACCTGCTGCTGGCCGAGGCCGACCTGACGGACTCGTACCTCTCGGTGCTGCTCCCGCAGATCCTCTCGCCGTACGGCGTCTACCTCGCGCGGATCTACGCGGCCGCGGCCGTCCCCGCCGACGTGGTCGAGGCCGGCCGGATGGACGGCGCGAGCGAGTGGCGGATCTTCACGCGGGTCGCGCTGCCGATGATGGTGCCCGGCATGGTGACGGTGTTCCTGTTCCAGTTCGTGGCGATCTGGAACAACTTCCTGCTGCCGTACATCATGCTCAGCGACGACGAGCGGTTCCCGATCACGCTGGGCCTGTACACGCTCCTCGAACAGGGCGCCAACACGCCCGCGCTGTACACGCTGGTGATCACCGGGGCGTTCCTCGCGGTGATCCCGCTGGTGGCACTCTTCCTGGTCATCCAGCGGTTCTGGAGCCTCGATCTGCTCTCCGGAGCCGTAAAGTCATGACCATGAGCAACACGGGGGGCCGACGCAGACCGCCGACGATCCACGACGTGGCGCGCGAGGCAGGAGTCTCACGGGGCACCGTCTCGCGCGTGCTCAACGGCGGGCACTACGTCAGCCCGACCGCGCAGGAGGCGGTCAACGCGGCGATCCGCAAGACGGGTTACGTCGTCAACCGGCATGCGCGCTCGCTGATCACCGGGCGTTCGGACTCCATCGGGTTCCTGCTGACCGAGCCGCAGGAGAAGTTCTTCGAGGACCCCAACTTCAACGTCCTGCTGCGGGGTTGCACCCAGGCGCTGGCCGCGCACGACATCCCGTTGCTGCTGATGCTGGCGGGCACGAAGGACGAACGGCGGCGCATAACGCGGTACATCACGGCGGGGCACGTCGACGGGGTGCTACTGGTCTCCAGCCACTCCGGTGATCCTGTGGCCGAGGAGCTGCGTGAGGCGGGTGTGCCGCTGGTGGCGTGCGGCAAGCCGATCGGGCTGGGCTCCAAGGTCAGCTATGTGGCGGCGGACGACCGGGACGGCGCCCGGGACATGGTGCGCCATCTGCTGTCCGTCGGCCGCCGCCGTATCGGCGTGGTCACCGGTCCGCTGGACACCCCGGGCGGTGTGGAGCGGCTCGCCGGCTACAAGGAGGTGCTCGCCGAGGCGGGCATCGAGATCGACGACCGGCTCATCGTGTCCGGCGACTACAGCCGGGCCAGCGGTGAGGCGGGCGCCGAGCGGCTGCTGGCGCAGGCGCCGGACCTGGACGCGGTGTTCGTCGCATCCGACCTGATGGCACAGGGCGTGCTGACGGCCCTGGGGCGGACCGGGCGCCGGGTGCCGCAGGACGTCGCGGTCGGCGGCTTCGACGACTCCCCCGCCGCGCTCGCCGCACGCCCCGAGCTCACCACGATCCGGCAGCCCTGGGACCGGATCAGCGCGGAGATGGTGCGGGTGCTGCTGGCGCAGATCGGCGGTGAGGATCCGGCGGCGGTGATTCTGCCTACGGAGCTGGTGCGGCGGGAGTCGACGTAAGGGCGCGTGAACGGATCCTTGTCGTCCGCCCGAAGGGCGCGCCCGGACGGCGGCGATGGGGGGGCGCCACACGCAGCGGCGCGCGGGGATCTGTTCACGGGCCCCAAGGGCGCGAGCGGACCGTGAGGGCGCACCGCCCGGCGCTACGGCCGGCGGCGGGCCCTCGACCCGGCGGTCGGCGGCGCGCTCCCGCCGTGCGATCGGTCAGGAATCGAGAAGTACGCAACCGCTCCCCCGTCCTAGCGTGAAACCACCGACGAGACGCGTCGGAGCACGCTTCACCGAGGAGAGCGCCATGACCGCCGGACTCAACACGATCATCTACCCCGTCAAGGACCTCGACCGGGCGAAGGCCCTGTTCAGCACCCTGCTGGGCACACAGCCGTATGCGGACGAGCCGTACTACGTCGGCTTCAAGGACGCCGGACAGGACGTCGGCCTGGACCCCAACGGCCACGCGAAGGGCATGACCGGCCCGGTCCCCTACTGGCACGTGGCCGACATCAGGGCGACCCTGGCGGCCCTGTTGGAGGCGGGGGCGGAGACCCTCCAGGACGTGAAGGACGTCGGCGGGGGCAGGCTGATCGCCTCCGTGAAGGACGCCGACGGCAATCTCGTGGGGATCCTCCAGGACCCGACCGAGTGACGGCCCTAACCTCGCCTACCCCGATCCGCACATCTGTTGCGCGTGCACTAGTTGCATAGTCAACGAATGGCTGAATCGGTGCTACCGTTCCGGTATGGCACTGAAGACGGCCGACGCGGGGCTCGAGGAACGGTGGCGGGACATCCTGGCGGTGCACGCGCGCACGATGTGCGAGATCGATCGCGTCCTGCACCCGCACGGGCTGGGCGCGAGCGATTTCGAGGTGCTCGACATCCTGGCGTCCGCCGCGCCCGAGGAGGGCGACCAGTGCCGGGTGCAGAACCTCGTCGGACGGGTTCATCTCAGCCAGAGCGCCCTGTCCCGGCTCATCGGCCGGCTGGAGAAGGACGGCCTGGTGGAGCGTTCCATCTGCGCGGAGGACCGGCGCGGGGTCTTCGTCACTCTCACCCGCAAGGGCCGTGACCTGCACGCCGAGGTCCTGCCGCTGCAGCGCGACGCGCTGGCCCGGATGCTGGGCGCCTGACGCCGCAAGCCGGAGGCCCAGCGGCTGGAGCCGATCGCCTGAAGGCCGCGACCCGACCGGCTAGAGCACGAACTCCGCCCCGTCCGCGAGGACTTCGACGCCCGCCTCCGCCACCTGTGCGCGAGCCGTCGAGGCCGGGTCGAGCAGCGGATTCGTGTCGGCGAGGTGGGTGTAGACACGGCGGACGTGCGGGTGGCGGGTCAGGGCGGTGAGGCTGCCGACGGGCCCCGAGACGGGCAGATGCCGTCCGGCCCGCGCCGCCTCGTCCGCCGCGAAATGGGTGCCGTCCAGCACGACGCAGTCCGCCGCCGCGACGAGGTCGTCCAGCACAGCGGTCCAGGTGCCGACGCGGGGCGCGTACACGAGGACGCCCCCGGTGGCCAGGTCCTCGATCCGGTACGCCGTCACCCAGCGACGGTCCTTCGCCCGGCCCGGCACGTACGCGGGCGGCTCCCCCACGACGGGGTGCGCCGTGACGACCAGACCGCCGGACAGCACGAACCCGCCCTCCGTCAGGCTGTCCGCCCACTCCCACGGGGCGTGGCGGTCCAGGGCCACCCGGGCCGGAGCCAGCGCGGCGAGCACCGGAGGAGCGGCGTACGTCTTCATGCCCGCGGCCTCGCGCAGCACCGCCAGGCCGGCCAGGTGATCGGCCTCGCCGTCGGTAAGCAGCACGCCGCGCACCGGAGTGTGCCGGGGTCCGGGCCACAGGGCGGAGGCGGCGGTGAGCTGAGCACGGATGTCCGGCGAGGTGTTCAGCAGCCACCAGTCCCGGGAGTTGCCGGTGACGGCCGCGCACTCCGGGGTACGGGTGGGCAGCTTGCCGTCACGGGCGGCGGCGCACCGCGCACAGGCGCAGTTCCACCGTGGGAAACCACCCCCGGCGGCGGTACCGAGCAGGACGACCCTCAAGACGACCCCCCACCCTTTCGCTCGGCCCTCCCGATGGGATCTTCCCTCTCCATACGGCCGAACCACCCCCGAACAGGGAGCAGTTCCGGCCGACCTTCACCGAGCCGGGTAGATCACCGCCGGACGTCACCCCTGGCGCAGCAGTTCCCGTACGGCACCGAAGGCGGCCTCGGTCGTCGCCGGATCCGCGCCCGGGCGGGCGAGTGCGCTCATCGCGATCGGCGTGACGGCGGGCAGGCCCTCGCACGGGGCGAGCCCGTCGGGCGCGGCGCCGACCGAGGCGAGCAGGGCGACGCCCTGGCCGGTGCGGGCGATGTCGAGGACGCCCGCGAGGTATCCGGCGTCACCGACGACCGTGGCGGCCACTCCGTGCCGGGCGAGGGTCGCGATGGCGCGGCGGCGGATCGCGCACGGTTCCTCGATGGCGACCAGCGGCACCGGAGCGGGTGCGGCCGGAGGCGCCCAGCCGGGGACGGCGTGCCAGGTGAGCGGGAGGCCGCCCACGGGGGTGCCCTCGGTGGCGGCGGCCTCCGTGACGTACACCGCGACATCGACGCTGCCGCGTTCCACGGCCTCCACGAGCCGGGCCGAGCGGTCGATCCGGAACCGCACCCGGCAGCCGGGGCGCACCTCCTGGACGGCGGCGGTCGCCTACGTACGCGACGGCCACCTCGACGGCTTCGCGAAGATCACCGCCGACGCCACCCACCAGCCCCTCGCCCAGGCGAAGAAGGACCTGGTCGACGCGCAGGCCCAGCGGCCGACCCAGGCCCGGACGGTCGGCGACGACACCATCGCCTCGCAGCAGAAGGTCGCCGACGTCTTCACCGAACTCGGCGCGCTGAAGGAGCACTTGGACGTGAAGTCGTTCTGGACCACCGACCTGAACGCCGATCTGAAGAAGGCCCTGTGACGACCGAGACGACAGCGCCAACCGGGACGACCGCGCGTATCGCCGATCTGGCCGTCGAGTACGACCGCTCGGCCGCCTTTCCCGTCGAGTCCCTGCGGATCGCGCACGAGGCGGGACTGCTCACCGCGACGATCGGTGAGCGGTACGGCGGCCGCGGCGGGGGCGTCGAGGAGACCGCCCGGATCCTGCACTCCCTGGGGCGGCTCGACCCGTCGGTCGCGCTGATCACGGCGATGACGCTGAACACCCACGCCCGGCAGGCCGCTCAGCCGCACTGGCCGCAGGAGCTGTACGCGCGCGTGGTCAAGGAGTCGTTCGAGCGGCCGGTCCTGATCAACCACGCGCGTGTGGAGCCCGAGTTGGGCTCCCCCGCGCGGGGCGGGCTGCCCGCGACCCGGGCGCGCCGTACGGCCGACGGCTGGGCGGTCAGCGGGACCAAGCGGTTCGTGACGGGCGCCGAGGGGCTGGACTGGTTCCTGGTGTGGGCGCACACCGACGAGCCGGAGCCGCGAGTGGGCACCTTCCTGGTGCCCGGCGGCTCCCCGGGCATCGAGACAGCGACCCGCTGGGACCAGTTGGGGCTTCGGGCCAGCGGGAGCCACGACGTGACGTTCGACGAGGTGGAGGTCCCGTACGAGCACGTGATCGGGATCGGCCCGTACGGTCCGGCCGCCGAGCAGGACAACCGGGCGGGCGCGGCCCTCCATGTCCCGCTCGCCGCGCTCTACTTGGGCGTCGCCCGCGCGGCGCAGGCCTACTTCCACGCCTTCGCCCGTGAGCGCGTGCCCGCCAACCTGGGCCATCCGGTGGCCCGTACGGAACGCTTCCGGCGCACGGCCGGGGAGATCGAGGTGCTGCTCGCGGCGGCCGAGCAAGTGGTGTTCGACGGGGCCGCGAAGCTCGACGCCGGCGACATCTCGTACAGCCCCGAACAGGCCCTCGGCGCCCGTGTGCTGGCCGATCGGCACGGACTGCGGGCCGTCGAGCTGGCGGTACGCCTCCTCGGCAATCCGGGGCTGGCCCGCGGCAACCCGCTGGAGCGGCACTTCCGCGACATCCAGTGCGCGCCGGTGCACGCGCCCCAGGCGGACGTCTCCCTGCTCGCGATCGGAACAAAGGCACTCACCCCATGACGGCAGCACCCGAGACGACCGTGTCCGCCCGGCTCCTGGGCCTGCTGGCCCGGGACCTGCCGCCCGACCGGCTGACCACCGACCCGGCCGTCCTCGCGGCGCGCTCCACGGACCGCTCCGGCACCCGGCCGGGCGGCGAGCCGCTGGCCGTCGTGCACGCCCGGCGCACGCAGGACGTGACGGTGACGCTGCGGCACGCGCACGCCCTGCGTGTCCCGGTGGTGCCGCGTGGTGCGGGCACCGGCCTGTCCGGCGGAGCGACGGCATCGGAGGGCTCCCTGGTCTTGGACCTGTCCGGCATGAACCGGATCCTGGAGCTGTCGGCGGACGACCAGCTCGCCGTCGTCGAACCCGGTGTGATCACCGCCGAGCTGGACCGGGCGGCAGGCGAGCACGGGCTGCGGTACGCGCCCGACC
This sequence comes from Streptomyces shaanxiensis, assembly GCF_039537145.1. Taxonomy (NCBI): domain Bacteria; kingdom Bacillati; phylum Actinomycetota; class Actinomycetes; order Kitasatosporales; family Streptomycetaceae; genus Streptomyces; species Streptomyces shaanxiensis. The sequence continues at coordinate 1,274,115 of NZ_BAAAZY010000010.1, read as the reverse complement.
CGGCGAGCGCTGCGCTGTCCACGATCGGCGGGAACATCGCGACCAACGCGGGCGGACTGCGCTGCGCGAAGTACGGGGTGACCCGGGACAGTGTGCTGGGTCTGGAGGCGGTGCTCGCCGACGGGACGGTGATCGCGACCGGCCGCCGTACCGTCAAGGGCGTCACCGGCTACGACCTCACCGCGCTGCTCACCGGCTCGGAGGGCACCCTCGCGGTGATCACCTCGGCGACGCTGCGCCTGCGTCCGGTGCCGGTGGCGACGGCCACGGTCGCCGCCTACTTCCCCTCCTTCGAGGCGGCCGCCGAGGCCTCGTACGCGATCGGCCGGGCCGGTGTCGTGCCCGCGCTGGCCGAGCTCGTGGACGGACCCGTGCTGGGCGCCATCGACCCGGCGCTGCGGGAGCGGGGGGCCGCGCTGCTGGTCGTGCAGTGCGACGGTGCCGGCGCCGCGACCGAGGCGGACGTGGTCGCGCGGCTGCTGACGCCCCTGGCCACGACCGTCGAGACCACCGAGGACCCCGCCGAGGCGGACGCCCTGCTCGCCGCCCGCCGGCTCGCCCTGCCGGCGCTGGAGCGACTGGGGCGCCCGCTGATCGAGGACATCGCGGTGCCCCGGTCCCGCCTCGCGGAGGCGGTGCGGGAGATCCGCACCATCTCCGTGCGCCACGACGTGCCGGTCTACACCCTCGCGCACGCGGCGGACGGGAACCTGCACCCGATCATCGTCGTGGACCCGGCCCTGGACCGGCTCCCCGATGCCGCGTGGGAGGCGGCGGGCGAGATCTTCGCGCTGGCCCTGCGGCTCGGCGGAACGCTGACCGGGGGGCACGGGGTGGGGCTGCTGAAGCGGCAGTGGGTGGCCGACGAGCTCGGTCCCGCCGCCCATGCCGTGCAGCGGCGCCTGAAGGACGCGTTCGATCCGCGGGGCATCCTCAACCCCGGAAAGGCCCTGTGAGAGCGGCTGCCTCGCGCCGCGCTACGACCGCGCCAGCAGGGTCCGTACGCCCTCCGAGGACAGCGTCAGGGGGTGCGGCGAGCCGGCGTCTATGGTGAGGGCCAGGTCGTCGGACGGCCACTGCGAGGCGAGTGCGCCCAGGGGTACCAGGCGGTAGCGGGAGACGAAGGGCAGCAGTGCGGCCATCGCGGGCTCCGAGGTGAACACGGGGACCGTCGGGTCGCCGCCCGGCTGTTCCATGACCGGCAGCGCGACGGTCGCGGGGTCCAGGGCGTCCTCCGTGGCGGCGTCGTCGGGTACGGGGATGAGCACATCGCTGCTCGCGAGCGCGTCCATCGCCGCCCTGTCCTCCGTGTCACCGGCCAGCGCGTCCAACGCTCGGCGGGCCGGAGTGGCGTTGTAGTCGTTCGCGGGTGTGTGCATGGTGGATCCCCTGGTAGCGGCGGTCGTACGGTCCTGCTCGCGTACCCGATCCGGACCGGAGCATTCCTATGGCAGTCCAGTGGATCGGCCGGGTCTTCGGGAGATCATTTCTCAGGGGATCAACGGAATGTGGTCGGACGGCAGCCCCAGGCGGTCGCAGCCGACCCGGCGGGCGAGCGGCTCGGCCATGCTGGGGCCCACGTGGGTCCAGTACGTCGCCGCGTCCCGGAAGTAGCGCTGCATCCGCTCACCGTCGCGCGCGTGCCGGGAACCGGCCGTGCGGAACAGGGTGCCCTGGAGGACGTCCCAGGTCATACGGCCCGCGTTCAGGAACATGAGCGCGAGGCGGTTGTCCTCGGCGAGGGTGAAGGGGGCGATGCCGGCCGTGTTGCGGTGGCAGGTCTCCATCCACTCCTCGGCGGTGCGCTGGAGTGCCGCCTCGGCCGTGTGGATCACGCCGAGGGCCTCGCCGAGGTGGCGCTGGTAGTCGTGGAGTTCGGCGCGGGTGCGGTCGGGTTCGTGGAGGAGGGGGCGGCCGGCGACGGCACGGGCGTACTCGTCGGCGGCGGCGTACGCGGTGCCGATCATGATGGCGGCCAGCTCGCCGTGGAAGAAGCTCGGCGCACGACCGGCGTACATCGGGTTGCCGTGCAGCTCCGAGCCGACACTGCCGCCCTCGACGGGCAGATCGAGCAGGCTCGCCTCTCTGGTTAGGTGGCCGGGAATGCGGGCCTGCTCCATGAGGACGCTGTTCGAGCCGGTGCCGCGCAGGCCGAGGATGCCGTGCCAGTCGTCGAGCACCGTCCACACCGAGCGCGGGGCGACGAACAGCACCGGCGGCCCCGGCGGGCCTCCGGGCCGGTCGGGGGCGCTCAGGGTCTGGCCGACGTAGTGGGTGGAGTACGGGGCGCCGGAGGAGTACGGCCAGGTGCCGTCGAGGACGACATGGCCGTCGCCGTCGGGCCGCGCGACGCCGATGGGCGCGACGGTGGACGCGGCCCGGAAGTCGCCGTCGCTGCCGAAGATCTCGTCCTGCGCCCGCTCCTCGAAGACCGAGGCGACCTGGAGGACGTGGGCGGAGGTGAGCGTCAGGGCCCAGCCGGTGGAGGGGCAGCCGCGCGCGATCTCGGTGGCCACGCGGTAGAAGGTGGGCAGGCCGAACTCGTAGCCGCCGTACCGGCGCGGCTGGAGCATCCGGTAGAAGCCGGCCCGCAGGAAGTCGTCGTGGGTGTCCTTGGGGTAGTGCGTCAGCCGTTCGGTCTCCGGCTGGCGTTCGAGCAGTACGGGCCGCAGGTGCACGGCGCGTTCGACGATGTCGCGTTCGGTCAGACCGGGCTCGGGAGCGGCGATCACGATGCCTCCTGACGTGGGGGGCCGTCCGTTCGTGCCGTGATGCGTGACGCGATACGAGTGATTGAACACCGCAACTGCCGCCGGGTACCGACGGGATATCGCCAAGTCCCGGGCGGCCGGGACGGAATCGTGATCAGTGGTGCCCTTCGGGTGCGGCTCGCAGATCGCGACACGGCACGGCGCGCTCATGGACGCCGTCTCCTGCCTCGTCCGGCTCCACCCGGTACACCCGCGCACCCGGAGCGCGCGTCACCGCCTCCGTCGGGAGCCCGTCCGTGAAGAGGGCCCCGGTGCCGTCGTCCAGGGCCCACCCGGCCGGAAGCGCTCCGCTCGCCACCGCCGCGTGGTAGGAGGGGCGGCGCCCCGGTTCGCTGTCGTAGTGCGGGCAGACCGAGCCCGGCAGCAGTCCCAGCCCGTCCGACAGGGCCGTCAGCGGGCCGAAGGAGTCGGTGTGCGAGGCCTCGGCCCAGCAGTTGGCGCCGGCGCTGATACCGCACAGCAGCGTGCCGCGGTCGTAGGCCTCGCGCAGCAGCCGGTCCACACCGTGCACGCGCCACACGGCGAGCAGGTTGGCGGTGTTGCCGCCGCCCACATAGACGACGTCCTGGGCGAGCAGGAAGGCACGCAGCGCAGCGTCGTCGAGCGTTCGCTGGAACAGGGACAGCACGGACGGCACACAGGAGGCACGCGGACCGAAGGCGGCCAGAAACCTCTCGGCGTACGCGGGGGCGTCTCCGCTCGCGGTGGGCAGAAAGCAGACCTTGGGCCGGGGCGTGCGCGCGTGGCCCAGGAGCCAGTCGTCCAGCAGACCGTCCTCCTCGGTGGAGAAGCCTCCTCCCAGGAGGGCCAGGCGGCGCGGGGGAACGTCGGACACCGGTATCTCCTCGGCGGACAGGACGGCGCGGGCGGATGTCCGGGCACGATGCCGGGTCCGGGGACGCGCACGCAATCGAATTGGCGCTGCGGCGCGCCGCAGATCCCCCGATGCCCCGGCAGCCCCGCACCCTGCGTCCGGCACCGGCCGCGGGCGAACAGTCGTAGCCTGAGAAGGACGGGACAGGCTCCCGCCCTGGTGGGCGCGGGAGGCGGTGTATGCGTTACGACGACCGCGGTGCGGCCGGGCGGCTGCTGGCCGAGAGGCTTCAGGAGCTGCGCGGTCAGGATGTCGTCGTGCTGGGGCTGCCGCGCGGCGGCGTGCCCGTGGCCGTCGAGGTGGCCCGGAGTCTCGGCGCCGCGCTGGACGTGCTGGTGGTGCGCAAGCTGGGCGTGCCCGGGCAGCCGGAGTGGGGCTTCGGGGCGATCGGCGAGCACGGGGTCCGAGTCCTCAACCAGGACGTGATCGACGCGGCCGGGCTGCGGGCCGGTGAGCGCGAGTCCGTGGAGGCCGCCGAGCGGGACGAGCTGGAACGGCGTGTGCGGAGCTACCGGCGGGAGCGGGCCGCGCTGCCGGTCGCCGGGCGCACGGCCGTCATCGTGGACGACGGACTCGCCACCGGGGCCACGGCCGAGGCCGCCTGCCGGGTCGTACGAGGTCAGGGCGCGGCCCGGATCGTGCTCGCGGTACCCGTCGGGGCGGCCCACAGCGTCGCCCGGCTGCGGCGGGTCGCCGACGACGTGGTCTGCCCGCACACACACCGGATCCTCGGCTCGGTGGGCGCCTGGTACCGGGACTTCGCCCAGGTCACGGACGCCGAGGTCACGTCCCTTCTCACGCAGGCCGCCCGCGCCGCGCCCCGCTCCCCCGCCGCAGCCACACCGTCGGGCGCGCCCGCATCGCCGTCGGAGCGCGAGGTGCTGGTCCCGGCCGCGGGCGCGCGGGTCGGCGCCCGTCTGGTCGTGCCGGAGGGGGCGCCGGCGGCCGTGGCATTCGCGCACGGCAGCGGCAGCAGCCGGCACAGCCCGCGCAACCAGTACGTCGCCACCGCCCTCAACCGTGCGGGCCTGGCCACGCTGCTGCTCGACCTCCTCACCGACGACGAGGCGCACGACCGGCACAACGTCTTCGACATCCTGCTGCTGGCCCGGCGCCTGCACGCCGCGTCCGTGTGGCTGCGCGGTGAGACCGGCCTGCCCGTCGCCTACTTCGGGGCCAGCACCGGGGCCGCCGCCGCACTGGAGGCCGCCGCGCTGTCCGGCTCCGGCATCCGCTCGGTCGTCTCCCGCGGCGGCCGCCCCGATCTGGCGACCCCGGCCGCGTTGACCCGTCTGCGGGCGCCGACCCTGCTCATCGTCGGCGGCCGCGACACCCAGGTGCTCAGCCTCAACCGCCTCGCCGCCGACCGCATGCACTGCGAGCACCGGATCGCGGTCGTCCCGGGCGCCACCCACCTCTTCGAGGAACCCGGCACCCTCACCACCGTCGCTGAACTGGCCCGGGACTGGTTCACCACCCACCTCGACCGGCCCGGCACGGGGACGCCGCCGCGCCGGTCGGCGTGAGGGACCGGGTCTTCGCGGCTTGTTCCGGGCGGCCTGGAGGCCTCGGTTCCGCCCATCGCAAGGGGCATGGAGATTGCGTGCAGAACGTATGTCTAAACTCTGGATCCTGCACGGAGAGGGACGCCTGAGTGAGTGAACCGAACGGCCCCGTCTGCCCGGAGTGCGGTACGCCCCGGGCAGCGGACGGAACCCCCGCCTGCTCCTGCACCCACCGTGCGTCCGAGGCCCGTCGCGAGGCGCGCACGGCGGAGGCGGCGGCCGCGGAGGACTTCGATCCGGTGCGTATACGGCCGTTCGTGGAGCTCGGTGACGACGCCGGGACGGATCAGGAGGAAGTTCCGCGGGAGCCAAGGGAGTTGGCGAACGCAGCGGTCGTACCCACGTCCCCCGATCCTTCGGAGGCGCCATCCGGCCCGCCGCTCCCCCTCGATGCGGATGCCCGCGAAAGTGCGCGGCGCAGGCGTCGCACCCTGCTGATCACCGGAGCGGGCGCCACCCTGGCCGTCCTGCTGACGGCCGCTTTCCTGAGCGGGCTGTTCACCTATGACAGACCGTCACGGGACGACTCCGTGACCGGCGGCATACGGGCGCCCGTCCCGAACGGTTCGGCACAGGACGGAGCCTCCCCCGGGGGCCGGTCCTCGGGCCCAGCGTCCGCCTCGCCGTCCCGGAGCGCGACGCCCTCACCCGACACGACCCCGTCCGACAGCTCCCCTGCCCCGACCGAGGCCGCCGCCACCCCGACCGCGGCCCCCTCCAGCGCGGGCACCACCCCGGGCGGCACCGCCCCCGAACCGACCGACGCGGAAGGACGGCCCCCGGTCCTGCGCTTCGGCGACCAGGGACCGGAGGTGGTCGAACTCCAGCTCCGGTTGCGCCAGATCGGCTTCTACGGCGGTGACGCCGACGGCGACTACGACCGCACGGTCGAGGGCGCGGTACGCACCTACCAGGTCACCCGCGCGGTCCTCACCGACGAGTCGGGCGTCTACGGCACGGCGACCCGGGCGGCGCTGGAGTCCGAGACGTCGGAGCCCTGACCTCCGGTCATGCCGGGTCCTCCAGCAGCTCGGCGAGCGTCGTCACCCGGATCAGCGGCCGGTACAGGTCCAGCACCTGCAACGCCTTGGCGTGCGAGTCGTCGTCCGCACCCGCGCAGGCGTCGGCGACGACCAGCACCTCCACACCCGCGTCGGCGGCCGCCAACGCGGTCGACAGAACGCAGCAGTCGGTGCTGACGCCGGCCAGGACCAGGCGGCCCTCCGAGGTGGCGCGTCGGGCCAGTTCCGGGGTCCATTTGCCGAAGGTGGGGGCGTCCAGCACGTGGTGCGCCCCGGCGGCGAACTCGTCCGTCAGCTGCCAGAGTCGGGCGTCCGGAGGTTGCAGGGCGAAGGGCCACTGCTCGTAGTACGCCCGCCAGGCGCCTTCCGGCTTGTCGGGGGCCACGAAACGGGTGAACGTCACCCTGTCCCCGAAGTTGGGCAGCAGACGTCGTACGCCCGCCGCCGCTTCGGCGAAGCGAGGGGCGGCCCAGGGGCTGTCGGGGTCGGCGAAGACGTGCTGCATGTCGATGACGGCGAGCAGCCCGGGGGTCATGCGGTCGCTCCTTCGCCCGCCGTCGGGCTCGGTGCCTGCGCTTCCTGTGCGCGGATGGTTCCGCGGCGCAGCGCCAGAGTGCCGAGGAAGCCGAGCGCGAGGGCCGCGAGGACGCCGAGGTTGGCGTACGCCCAGGCGCCGGACCTGCCGCCGAGGCCCAGCGGGCCGAGCAGATAGCCCTGCCAGTCCAGCCAGTTCGCCGTCGAGTTGGTCACCAGGCCCCAGCCGAGGGCGGTGGCCGTGAGGGTCAGGAGCAGCGGGGTGAGCGGTACGTCGCCGTAGCGGCCCGTCGGGCGGTAGAGGTCGGGCTCGTCGTAGTCGCGGCGGCGCAGGGCCAGGTCGGCGAGCATGATGCCGCACCAGGCGGCGATGGGGACGCCGAGCGTGGTGAGGAAGCCCATGAACGGACCGAGGAAGTCGTCGGCGACGAACACGATGTAGATCGAACCCGCGATCATCAGTACGCCGTCGAACAGGGCTGCCACATAGCGCGGCACGCGCAGGCCCGCCGAGAGCAGGGCCAGGCCGGACGAGTAGATGTCGAGGACCGCGCCGCCGACCAGGCCGAGGACGGCGACGACAGCGAACGGGACGAGGAACCAGGTCGGCAGGATCGTCGTCAGCGCGCCGATCGGGTCGGCGGCGACGGCCGCACTGAGCCCGCTGGAGGAGCCGGCCAGCAGGAGCCCGAAGACCAGCAGGAGCAGCGGTGCCAGCGACGCGCCGAAGGCGGTCCAGCCGATCACGCCCCGGCTCGACGCGGTACGCGGCAGATAGCGGGAGTAGTCGGCGGCCGCGTTGACCCAGCCGAGGCCGAAGCCGGTCATCATGAAGACGAGCGCGCCGATGAACTCCTGCGCGGAGCCCGCCGGTACGGAGCTGACGGCGGACCAGTGGACGTGGTCGGCGACGAGGGCGACGTATACGACGGTGAGCACGCCCGTGACCACGGTGATCACGGTCTGGAAGCGCATGATCAGGTCGAAGCCCATGACGCCCACGACGACCGTCAGCGCGGCCACGACGGCGAGGGCGACCACCTTGGTCTCGGTGCCGCCGCCCCAGCCGAGCCTGCCGAACACGGTCGCGGTGGCCATGGTGGCAAGGGCGCAGAGCACGGTCTCCCAGCCGACGGTGAGGATCCAGGAGATCACCGACGGCAGCCTGTTTCCGCGCACGCCGTACGCGGCGCGGCCGAGCACCATCGTCGGCGCGGAGCCGCGCTTCCCGGCCACCGCGACGAACCCGCACAGCAGGAACGAGAAGACGATTCCGACGACTCCGGCGGCGAGCGCCTGCCAGAAGGAGATCCCGAAGCCGAGCGCGAAGGCACCGTAACTCAGGCCCAGGATGGACACGTTGGCGCCGAACCAGGGCCAGAACAGGGTGCGTGGTGTGCCTTTGCGTTCGGAGTCGGCGATCACGTCGAGGCCGTGGGTCTCCACCTGGAGCTTTCGGCCGGAGGATCTGCCGTCGACGGGGTCCGAGGATGTGATCACCCCCGCATCGTCGCACCGCTCACCCCGCCGGGGAACTCCTCGATCACAACGCGCTGGTTGCCATGCGGCGGTCACTCGTCCGAGTGGCTCCTGGTGTACCTCTTGCGTTCAGAGGGTGATCTTCATGAGACAACACCACCCACACCACAGGAGTACGCATGCGTATTCGCACCGCACTTGCCGCCACCGCCCTCGGAACCATGGTCGTCCTCGGCGGCGCCACCACTGCCACCGCGGACGGCGACGACCAGAGCACCTCCGGTGCCGCCTTCGGCAACGAGAGCTGGCAGGGGCCGTCGTTCAACAAGGACCAGGGTGGCGCCGCTTTCGGGAGCGGGAGCTGGGAAGGGCCCTCGTTCAAGGACCAGAGCGCCGGCGCCTCCGGCAGTGAAGCCACCCAGGACAGCGGAAAGGGACAGGGCTTCGGTGACGCCGGGGCCGCGTTCCAGCAGTAGGAAGGCGAATCAGACCTCGGCCGCGCACAGTGTCGGCAGCCCGGAGGGGCCGTGGGCACCGTCGCGGCCGAGGCCGGCCGGCCCGTCGTGACCGTGGGTGTCGCCCGCTGTCATCAGGCCGGTCAGCAGCGCCTCCGTCGCGGGGCCGAGCAGTCGCTCGCCGTCCGGTGCCGCTTCCAGGCCGGTGACCAGCGCGAGGCAGATGTCGGCGGCCTCGGCGGGCTCGATCGTGGCGCAGGTGCCCGCCTCGGTGAACAGAGCGGTCAGCAACTGCCGTAGGTCGGCGGTGAAGGTGCCGCAGATGTCGCCGAACAACCGGGCCTTGTCGTCGAGGAGTTCCGCGGTGTGCGGGGAGTCCCCGGTGAGCCCGCGGGCCAGGTCGAGCTTGGCGCCCAGGACGCCTCGTACGCGCGTCGCGTACGGGGCGTCCTCGGCCGTGGCGGCGTCCCGGGCCCGCCGCAGCGCCCGGGTGTGCAGGCGGGCGGCGAGCTGCCGGAAGGCGTCGTCCTTGCCGCGGACGTACTGGTAGACCGCCGAGCGGGACACGCCCATGCGCAGGGCGATGTCGTCCATCGTGGTGCGCCGCACGCCGTACCGGGTCAGGCAGTCGTAGGCGGCGTCGAGGACCTCGTCGAGCCGGTCGGCGGCCATGGTTCAGCCCAGCTTCTTCAGCAGTTCGGCGGCGAGCGGGGCGGCGGAGGCGGGGTTCTGGCCGGTGACCAGGTTGCGGTCGACCACCACGTGCGGGGCCCACGGCTCGCCCACCTGGACCTGCACGCCGGCCTCGGTGAGCCGGTCCTGTAGCAGCCACTGGGCCTTGTCCGCCAAGCCGGCCTGGGTCTCCTCGGCGTTGGTGAACGCGGCCACCCTCGCGCCGGCGAAGGCGTTGGTGCCGTCGGCCCTGGTCGCGGCCAGCAGGGCGGCCGGGGCGTGGCAGACGACGCCCAGCGGCTTGCCGGACTCCAGGGCGCTGGTCAGCAGCCTGCCGGAGTCGGCGTCGACCGCCAGGTCCTCCATCGGGCCGTGACCGCCGGGGTAGAACACGGCGGCGTAGTCGTCGAGGTCCACGTCCGCCACCCGGAGCGGCTCCCGCAGCTCCGTCATGGCGGCGAGTACGGCGGCGACCCGGTCGGCGTTCTCCTGACCGCCGTTGACCTCGGCCGCGAGGCTGCCCTGGTCGACGGGCGGTACGACACCTCCCGGCGTGGCCACGACGACCTCGTGACCGGCGGCCTTGAAGGCCTCGTACGGAGCGACGGCCTCCTCGGCCCAGAAGCCGGTGGGGTGCTTGGTGCCGTCGGCCAGCGTCCAGTGGTCGGCGCCGGTCAGCACGAAAAGGATCTTCGACATGGGGGCTCTTCTCGAGATTCGGGAGGCGGGTTTCCTGGGGGCTCCTGACGCTGTGCGTACAGATCGTCAGGACGTCGATACCCCGACCGTACGCGCGCCCTGCCATTGGAATCCAATAGGCTCACACATATGAGGCATAGGGATTCCAATGAGATCGGGGAGGGAGGCCGACTCGGCGGCGCGGCACCGGTGGACCTGAACCTGCTGCGCACCTTCCTCGCCGTGTACCGCACCGGGTCCTTCACCGCCGCGGCCCGTCTGCTGAGCCTGTCCCAGCCCACGGTCACCACCCAGATCCGCGCCCTGGAGCGGCAGCTGGACCGGGAGCTGTTCGAGCGTCTGGCGCGCGGCGTCGCCCCCGCTCCCTACGCGGACGAGCTCGCCTCCCGGATCGTCGAGCCGCTGGACGCCCTCGCCGGCGTCACCGGGCCGGGTGGCTCGGCCGACGTCCATCCGGCGGAACCGGTGCATCTCGCCGGCCCGGCCGAGTTGCTGACCGACCGTGTCATGCCCTCCCTCGCGCCGCTGGTCGACAAGGGCGTACGGCTGCGTGTCACCCCGGGCCTGACCGAGCCGCTCCTGGAGGAGCTGCGGGCGGGCCGCTACGACCTGGTGCTCTCGACCTACCGGCCGCGCGGTCGCACGCTGGCCGCGGTGCCGCTGATGGACGAGGAGTTCGTGCTGGTCACGGCTCCCGTCTGGGCGGAGCGGATCGGCGGACCGGCGCGGATCGCGGCCGACGGGCCCGCAGCGCTGCACGGGGTGCCGCTGGTCGCCTACGCCGAGGACCTGCCGATCGTGCGCCGTTACTGGCGTCATGTCTTCGGCAAGCGTCTGGTGTGCCACCCGGCGGTCACCATGCCCGCCCTGAACGCGGTCAGGAACGCGGTGGCGGGCGGTGCGGGCTTCAGCGTGCTCCCCCGGTACCTGTGCGCCGCCGAACTGGCCTCGGGCGCTCTGGTCCTGCTGCACGACCCGGACGATCCGCCCATCAACACCGGCTTCCTCGTCCAGCGCCCGGGCTCGTCGGGCAACCCTCATGTCGCCCTGGTCCGCGACCACTTGATGGAGATCGCCCGTAACTGGTGACTCCCCGAGACTCAGCCGGTAGTGGGCCGCAGGGCATGGGTGCGCAGCACCAGCAGGGCCTCGAACCGGAAGCGCGGGTCGCCGAGCCGGTCGCCGAACAGCGCCTCCAGCTGCCGCAGTCGCTTGCGCGCCGTCTGCGGATGAATGCCCAGCTCCTGCGCCACCTCGGGAGCCGTACGCCCCCAAGACATCAGCAGGGCGTCCAGGGTCTCGGTGAGCCGGGCGGCCCGTCCCCGGGGCAGGTCGGCGAAGACGCCCAGGACCCGTCGCCCGAGCAACTGCCCGATGGGGGCACCCCGGAGCAAGTGCAGCTCCGCCAGCTCGTCGTCGACATGCAGGAAGGCCCCGTCGCAGGCCCTGTCGCCCTGCTCCGCCAGCTGTTGCGCACGACGGTCGAGGGCGAGGCGGGCGCACTGCAGGGACAGCCAGGCCTCGTGCGCCGGGACCGTGGGCCCCACGACGGCGACACGGCCCCGGGCGGCGCCCCGCACCCGGTCGATCAGCCCGCCGGTCTCCGGTTCGGGGACGATCAGGACCACGTCGCTGCCGCGGTTGGCGGAGAGCGGTTCACCGTCCGCGCCGGGCACGGAGAAACGCAGCGCCGACCGCACCACCACACACGCGACGGCACTCGGCAACGTCCAGCGAGCCCGCTCGGCCAGCGGTCCCAGCGGTACGCGCTCAGTACTTCTTCGCGCCCGCCACGATCGCCTCGCGGATGCGGTGGTACGTCCCGCAGCGGCAGACGTTGCGGATCTCGTCCAGGTCGGCCTCGCTGATCTCGCGGCCCTCCTCGCGGGCCTGGCGGACCTTGGCGACGGCCGTCATGATCTGGCCCGGTTGGCAGTAGCCGCACTGGGCGACGTCGTACTCCAGCCAGGCCTCCTGCATCGGGTGCAGCTCGCTGCCGACCGTGGCGGGCAGGCCCTCGATGGTGGTGACCTCGTCGGTGGGCCGCAGGTCCTTCACCGGGACCGAACAGGGGTTGAACGCCTTGCCGTTGATGTGGCTCGTGCACGCCTGGCACACGCCGAGCCCGCAGCCGTACTTCGGTCCGGTCACGCCCAGGACGTCCCGCAGCACCCACAGCAGCCGTACGTCGTCCTCGATGTCCACGGTCACGGACTCGCCGTTGAGGATGAAGGTGTGTTCAGGCACGGAGAGCCTCCTGGGCTTCTAGTAGGCGCGGCTCAGGCCGTCGGTCGGGGACGCGGGGATCGGTGGGGTGGTGGGCAGCGGCTCGAAGCCGAGCGGTTCGCCGTGGTTGAGCGGGAACGTCGTCGGCATCGTGCCCGTCGCGCGTCCGTAGGCGCAGGCCACGGCCGCCATGGCACCCGCGACGGCCAGTTCGCCCGCGCCGCCGGGGGTGTCGGTGGTCGGCGGCATGACGACGATCTCCAGCTCCGGTGGGGTGTTCCACTGGCGGGTGTAGAAGTAGTTGTCCCAACTGCCTTCCAGGAAGTGCCCGTTGTCCAGGTGCAGCCCGGAGCTGAGGGTGATCGCGATGCCGTCCATGATGCCGCCCATCATCTGGGCCTGGAGGCCACGGGGGTTGACGGCGAGACCCACGTCGACGGCGCAGACGACCTTCGTGACGCGCGGGCCCGTGTAGGCGTCGGGGATCTCCCGTCCGGTGGTCTCCGGGCGGCAGTCGATCTCGGCGAGGACTGCGACGTACGCGTGGTACTCGGGGTGGATCGCGATGCCCTGCGCCGTCCCCTCCGGCATGCTGCGGCCCCATTCCCCCACCTCGGCGACCTTGTCGAGGACGGCCCTTGCCCGCTCGTCCTTGAGGAAGGCCCGGCGGAACCGGTAGGGGTCCTTGCCCATGCGTTCGGCCAGCTCGTCCACCACCAGCTCCTGCGCGCACCGCACGTTGGGCGAGTAGATGTTGCGCATGGAGCCGGTGTTGAAGCGCTTGTCGGTCTCGCTGAGGAGCTGGGTGACGACGCCGAAGTGGTACGGGGTCTGCTGGGTGAGCGTGAAGATCGTCTCGGAGAAGGTGAGGTCGCCGACGGGCAGCCGGGCGGCCTCGGCCGTGAGGATCTCGCCGACGCCGTGGCCGAAGTCGGTGGACACGGAGGTGTGGCGCTGGTCGTAGGTGAGCACCTGGCCGAGGGCGTAGGTGGCGCGTACCCGTGAGGTGGACATGGGGTGCGTACGACCCTGGCGGAAGTCGTCGGTGCGGTGCCACATCAGCTTGACCGGCTTGCCCGTCTCCCGCGAGATCTCGGCGGCCTCGGCGGCGGCGTCGTAGAAGAGCTTGCGGCCGAACGAGCCGCCGCCCTCGGTCACATGGACCTTGACCGCGCTCACCGGCAGTCCGAGCCTGAGGGCGATGTCCTCCTGGGCGACGATCGGCGACTTCAGGCTGGCCCAGATCTCGGCCGAGTCCTCGCGTACGTCGGCGACGGCGCAGTTGGTCTCCAGGGCGCTGTTGCTGGCGAAGTGGAAGGTGAAGCGGGCGTCGACCGACTTGGTCAGCAGGTCGAGGCCGAGCAGCGGGAGTTCGGCCTTGCGGAGTTCGGCGCGGATGGTGTCGTCGGAGGCGTCCTCGGCCGTTCCGGGTCCCCAGGTGACATGCAGGGCGCGTACGGCGTCAATGCACTGGCCGAAGGTACGGCCGCGTACGGCGATGCCGGTGGAGATCCGTACGACGTCGGTGATGCCGGGCATGGCCCGCACCTCGGCCAGGTTCTCCACGGAGCGGACGGTGCCGTTGATCGTCGGCGGCCGGCACACCATCGTCGGCAGCGCGTCCGGCACCTGCACGTCCATGGCGAACTTCTTGCGGCCGGTGACCGCCTCCAGCGCGTCGATGCGGCGCCGCGCGGTGCCGATGACCTTGAACTCTCCGCGCTCCTTCAGGGTCACGGAGACCTGGCCGGTGGCCACCGAGGCGGCCTTCTCGGCGAGTTCGCCGTAGCCGAGGCTCTTCCCGGTCACGGTCGAGACGACGACCCCCGCCTTCGCGGTCAGGGTGTCGACGGCCTCTCCCAGTTCGAGCGCGGCGGCCCTCAGCAGGCGGCCACGGGCCACGGCGGCCGCGACACGGATCGGGGTGAAGGTGGAGATGGTGGTGTTCGAGCCGCCGGTGACCTGGTTGAACAGCAGCTCGGGCCGGGCGTCGGCAAGCGTGACGTGGATCTTCTCCAGCGGCAGGTCCAGTTCCTCGGCGATCAGCATGGCGCTGGAGGTGGTGATGCCCTGGCCGACCTCGGCGCGCGGCAGCGCGAAGGATGCCGTGCCGTCGGTGTCGATCCGGATGGTGATCAGGTTGGCCGTGGGCAGCGCTGCGTGGGTGAGGGCGTCGTTGAGGTCGTAGATCTCGGCCGGGCCGGGTACGGAGGGGACCACCGCGGCCGCCTCGGTGGGCGCGAGGAACGTCTCGCCGAGGGGCGCGGCGACGGTCAGCGTGGAGGCGGCCACCACGTAGCCCAGGAATCTGCGCCGGCTGACACCGTCGGAGTCGGCGGCGGATGCGGTGTCCGGCCGCTCATGGCGGTGGTGAGCTCCCATCGACTGTCCTCCCGACGACGTGCCGTGCGCCGATGCGTGGCGGCTCCTGACTGTGCACGGCCCGCACGCGTTCCGGAAGATCCTTGCGGCGTTTCGACACGTAACACCCACAACGCGGGTCACGTGTGAAGCCCCGGGCGGTGGCCCGGCCACGGCCTTCGGCTCAGAAGCGGCCCTCGCGGAACTCGTCGTCGGAGTCGGTGGCGACGGCGGTGACGCTGTAGAGGTCGCGGGCCGCGTCGCGGTTGCCCTGGTCGTGGTTGTACTGAACCTTGAGGACATAGGTACCGGGATCGAGCGTCACGGCCGGCTTCAGCGTGATGACGTGCCCCACCTGACCGCTGGCGGCGTTCTGGCCCACGGTCACCTTGTCACCTAGGGAACTCCAGGCCCCGGTGCTCGACACGCCGCCGGTCTGGATGATGCGGACGACGACCTTGAGCGAGGTGAGCGGCTTGGTGGACTTCACGGTGACGGTGCTCTGGTCCCAGTAGTCGTTGGTGTCCGCGTCCACGCTGCCGTCGGACCACAGGTAGCCGGTCGTGGTACCGGACTGCGTGCTCCGCTCCTTCGACGAGGAGCTCTGCTCCTCCTGGCCGCCGGTCGTGCCGGAGGTGCCCCCGGTGGTGCCGGCCGGGTCGGACTTCGGGGCGGACTCCGGCGCAGGCACGGCCCCGCCCGCTCCGGCGCCCCCCGACACGGGCACATAGACGATCTCGGGGTCCTTCTTGCCACTGTCCTCCACCTTCGGGGACGGGACGACCGTCGGCTTCTCGATGCCATCGGCAGGGGCCTTCTCCCGCGTGTCCTCCTTGTCGGCCGCGGTCGTCACGACCGAGGCGGAACCGGCGATCACCAGGACCGCGGCCGCGGAGCCGCCGACCGCCGCCGGGCAGGAGCAGGCCGAGGCACTTCGCCGGATCGGCGCCGAGGCGACCCGGCGCGACGCCGGACTCCCCGCGGACCGCAGGCCCGCCCGGATCGGCACGCTGCCGGTGAAGGTGACCTTCACGGACGCGTACGAGAAAGTGGGAGAGGAGTTCCGTCGGCCGATGTGGGGCCTGCTGGGACTCGGGGGCGACGACGTCTCGCCCGTGGGCGTGGACTTCGCGGACACCTCCCCGACCTTCTCGGTCGTCGGCCCTCCCGGCTCCGGCCGCAGCACCACGCTGGCCGCACTGGCGGTCTCGCTGCTCGTCTCCGGTACCCGGCTGGTGGTGCTCGCGCCCAGGGAGTCGCCGCTGCGTGCGCTCGGGAACCATCCGGGAGTACGGCTGATCACCGCGACGGAGCCCACGGTCGAGGAGTTCACCGAGGCCTTGGAGTCCGGCAGCGGCCCCCGGGTCGTCATGGTGGACGACGCCGACCTGTTCGTCCTGCCGGACATCGACCAGAACCTGCGCTCCCTGGCCCAGTCGGGCAAGGATCGCGGCATCGGTCTCGTCATCGCCACCACGGCGGAGACGATGACGGGAGCGATGGGCTGGCTCGGCGCCCTGAAGCGACACCGCAAGGGCGTGCTCCTCGGCCCGCAGAGCGTGCTGGAGGGCGACTTCATAGGCGCCCGCCTGGCCCACGCCCATCTGCGCGGCCGCAGGCCAGGACGAGCACTCACGGTCGAACCGCGCTCGGGAGAACTGATCAGCCTGCAGATCCCCGAGACGACGCTCGACTGACGACGGCCGGCGCCGCCATACAGGCACCGGCGGCGCACTGCGTCAGCCACTCGTCGAAGTCCGCGTCGTAGCGGGTGCCGATGTCGGTGGCGTAGACGGCGTACCCGCCCGCGTAGTCGCCCACGCGGAAGCGGGCGAGCATGCGCTGGATGTCGTCCGGGTGCTTCTCGAACATATAGCGGACCGCGAGGTAGCCCCACGCGTAGGTGCGGGTCACGTCGCTGTTGGAGTAGGTGTTCTGGAACAGCGTGCTCAGCCGGTACGTGTGCCGGCCCGCCTCAGCGACGGCCTGGTCGTAGGTGACGCGACGGTAGCCGTAGGAGACGTACTCGGCCACGCCCTCGATCCACCAGACGTCCGGCACCGAAGTCTGCTGCGCGAAGTCGCCCTTCATGTTGTGGACGGCGTCGAGGTAGTGCATGTACTCGTGGTTGAGGTTCCAGATCCTGGCGGCGTGTCCGGTGTCCTGGCTCTTCTGGTACATGACCGCGAAGGGCTTGTTGGCGGGGTCGGCCGGGTCGTCGATCACGGTCATGCCGCCGTTGTCCGTGCTGATGCCGAAGATCGCTCCGGCGTATGTGCGGTAGTCCTGGGCGCTGGCGAAGACGGCCAGGTCGAGGGTCGACAGGTACTGGCCCGGGATGGGTCCGTCGTCCTTGACGAGGTCGTGGACGTAGGCGTCCTGGCCCAGCAGGCTGGCGCACGCCGCGGCGAGGTCGGCCGAGGTGAGCGACTGGGCGCGGATGGTGCGCGTGGCGTCGCAGTCGTGGGTGGTCGGCAGGGCGGCGCGCATCAGCTGGCCGCTCAGGTCGCAGACGCTGTAGTAGGCGCAGTTCGCGCGGTCGTAGGCGTCGGCCTGGGTCGCCACGGCCACCCAGAGCCCGGCTGTGGGGCCGGTGATCCGGGACGAGTCCAGCAGTTGCTTGGCCCGGGGGCGGACCGTGGGCTGCAGCGCCGGGTGTTCGACGTAACGGCCCAGGTTCATCCCGGCGTTGGAGGTGAGGTAGGCGCGGTCGGTGCCCAGCAGGTCCAGGTGGGCCAGCGCGAAGTTCTGCAGGGTCCGCGTGATGGACGGGTCGGCGGTGACCGCCTTGACGTAGTCCGCGTTCCAGTTGCCGCGCCACAGCGGCGTGTAGACGGCGTTCACGGCGGCGAGCATGCTGCGGATGGCGTCGTAGGAGCTGTTGTAAGCGTTCAGCATCCGCTGATAGACCCTCAGATAGCGGGCCTGCTGGTCGGCACTGTCGGTGAGGATGACGACCTCGCCGAGCACGTCGCCGTTCGCGGCGGTGACGTCCCCGGAGCGCGGGCGGGCGAAGAAAGTGTCGAGGCCGCGGGTGGTGTGCCGGGCCAGCGATGTGCCGTACGGGCCCACGTCGTCCGGGTGGTTGAACTGCACGTAGTAGCCGGCGCGCAGGAACAGCACGAGCTGGTGCACGCGGGAGGAGTTGTCGCCGTTGTAGGTCCGGGCCGCGCTCGTGAAGGCCTGGGAGATGGTGACCATCTGGGGCTCGCGGAAGATGGCGCGCGCGTCCGAACCGGTCACCGCGAACAGGGTGTTGACGCATTCGGTGGTCGACGCCTTGACGAACGCGACGAGTGCCGCACCGGTCCGGCCGCCGAAGTCACCCGGAGTGCACGACTTCGGCTTGGCGGTGGCCCGCGTGGGCGGCGGGGCCTGGGAGGGCGTCGGGTTCAGGGGAGGAAGTCGGTCCGGGGTGAGTGCCTGCTTCTGTACGGCGGCCCGGGCGACGTCGCGGGTGAGCGAGGCGGTCGGCGGTGGGGTCGTGCTGACAGGCGCGGTAACGGAGGGCTTGACGTCCGGGCCGGCCGAGGGTGTGGCGAACACGGGCGTCGACAGGAGGCCGGAGACGGTGGCGCAGACGGCGAGTGCGCCGAGCATGCGTCTGGGCAGCACTGAGCGGTAGCGCATCGGGATACCTCCAGGGAGTTGATGCGCCTCGATACGGGTGCTGAGGCGTGTGAGGCACTGTCTCAGCGCCCGCCCGCGTCAACAATGGCGTGTGACATAGCACATGGCACTGACGAGCCATAACACCCGTCAGCCGGTCCGAGCAGCCGCCTACGCTCCGGTCACGCTCCACGTGCGCGCGGCCCAGGACCTCAAGTGCTGGGACTGAGCGGCGAGTTCACGGTACGCGGCCGCGGCCGACTGGAAGAGCGCCTCCGCCGTCTCCGCCGGGACCGCCTCACGTCGCCACGCCAGGACGTAACGGCACCACAGCGGGGTACCGATCAGCGGCTTGATCACGACATGCGGGATCGGGCGCAGTGTCGGCTGGACCGCGGACACGCCGAGCCCGTCGGCGATCATCCCCTGCAACTGCAGCTGGTCACCCAGGAATTCATGCACGGCAACCGGGGTGAAGCCGGCCGCCGAGCACGCCGTGTAGAAGACCCCGGGCCAGCCCGCCCCGTCGTCCGGTGTCACGAACCACGCCTCCTCCGCCAGGTCGGCGAGCGCGATCTGGGCGCGGTGCCGGAGCGGATGACTGGACGGTAGGGCCACGAAGGTCGGCTCGGTCACGATCCCGCGATGGGCCACCGCGTCCGAGTGCTCCAGCTCCCTGCCCGGGTAGTCCGCGGCGATGGCGGCGTCCACCGTGCCCGCCTCCAGCAGTTCGACGATCCGTGAGGAGGAGTACACGCTGTTCACCGCGAGCGAGACGTCCGGCAGCCTGGCCCGCAGACCGGCGACCGTGCCCGCCAGCATCGGTGAATTGGTCGCCGCCACGCGCAGTGTCCGGCGCGGCGACTCGTCGGCCGGCCGGCGACCGATCGCGGCCGCGCGGGTCAGGACGTCGCGCGCCTGAGCGACCACCTCGACGCCGTACCGAGTCGGCCGTACGCCCGTCGGCCCGCGCTCGAACAACGGCTCACCGAAGTACCGCTCGATGCGCCGGAGTTGGGTGCTCACCGCGGGCTGCGTGTATCCCAGTTCCGCCGCTGCCCGGCCCACGCTCCCCGCGTCCGCGAGTGCGCACAGCACCCGCAGATGGCGCAGTTCCAGCTCCATCCACCCCTCCCGTCGGGCAAATCACCTCAACATAGGGCATTTACGCACCCCAAGACCCCTGCTTGAACGATCGTCGCACCCTGCGGTTAGCATATGAGCGCCTCCTAGCTCGAAAGATAGGCCCGTGACTGTCAACGACGACTCGTTCACCAACTGGAAGAACCGCGAGGAGATCGCGGAGTCGATGATCCCGCTCATCGGGAAGCTGCACCGGGAGCGGGACGTCACCGTCCTCCTCCACAGCCGCTCCCTGGTGAACAAGTCGGTGGTCAGCATCCTGAAGACCCACCGGTTCGCCCGGCAGATCGGCGGTGAGGAGCTCTCGGTCACCGAGACCCTGCCGTTCGTGCAGGCCCTCACCACGCTCGACCTCGGCCCGTCGCAGATCGACATCGGCATGCTGGCCGCGACGTACAAGGCCGACGACCGCGGTCTGACGGTGGAGGCGTTCACCGCCGAGGCCGTCGCCGGTGCCACCGGCGCCAACAAGATCGAGCGCGGCGAGGGACGTGACGTCGTCCTCTACGGCTTCGGCCGCATCGGCCGGCTCGTGGCCCGCCTGCTGATCGAGAAGGCCGGCTCGGGCAACGGTCTGCGGCTGCGTGCCATCGTCGTGCGCGGCGGCGGTGAGCAGGACATCGTCAAGCGCGCCTCGCTGCTGCGCCGCGACTCCATCCACGGCCAGTTCCAGGGCACGATCACCGTGGACGAGGCGAGCAGCACGATCTTCGCCAACGGCAACGCGATCAAGGTGATCTACGCGAACGACCCGTCCGAGGTCGACTACACGGCGTACGGCATCAAGAACGCCATCCTGATCGACAACACCGGCAAGTGGCGCGACCGCGAGGGCCTGTCCGAGCACCTGCGCCCCGGCATCGACAAGGTCGTACTGACCGCGCCGGGCAAGGGCGACGTCCCCAACATCGTGCACGGCGTCAACCACGACACGCTCAAGCCGGACGAGCAGATCCTGTCCTGCGCCTCCTGCACCACCAACGCCATAGTGCCGCCGCTGAAGGCGATGGACGACGAGTTCGGTGTGCTGCGCGGCCATGTGGAGACCGTCCACTCGTTCACCAACGACCAGAACCTGCTGGACAACTACCACAAGTCCGAGCGCCGCGGCCGCAGCGCGCCGCTGAACATGGTCATCACCGAGACCGGCGCCGCCTCCGCCGTCGCCAAGGCGCTGCCCGACCTCAAGGCGAAGATCTCCGGCAGCTCGATCCGCGTGCCGGTGCCGGACGTCTCGATCGCGATCCTCAACCTCCAGCTGGGGCGCGAGACGAGCCGCGAGGAGGTCCTCGACTACCTGCGCGACGTCTCGCTGACCTCGCCGCTGCGGCGCCAGATCGACTTCATCACGGCGCCCGACGCGGTCTCCAGCGACTTCATCGGCTCGCGCCACGCCTCGATCGTGGACGCCGGCGCCCTCAAGGTCGACGGCGACAACGCGATCCTCTACCTCTGGTACGACAACGAGTTCGGCTACTCCTGCCAGGTCATCCGGGTCGTCCAGCACGTCTCCGGGGTGGAGTACCCGACCTTCCCGGCACCGGCGGTCTGATCCCACGGGCGTCGCCCTGCCCGCCCCGGCGCATGACGGCGGGCAGGGCGACGTCGCGGGCTTCGAGCCCGTACTCAGTGGCCCCGGAACGCCTCCTCCAGCCACCACGACCCGTGATCGGCGACCACCTTGGCGTCGATGAGCAACGGCGCGGACCGCGGACCGGCCACCCAGTCCGCCACGGCCTTCAGATCGGCCTGCGTCCGCACGGTCACCGCCTCGAAGCCGTAGCCCCGCCCCACGGCGGCGATGTCCGTCGGCGGGAAGCGGACGGTGTCCAGCGG
Organism: Streptomyces shaanxiensis; assembly: GCF_039537145.1. Taxonomy (NCBI): domain Bacteria; kingdom Bacillati; phylum Actinomycetota; class Actinomycetes; order Kitasatosporales; family Streptomycetaceae; genus Streptomyces; species Streptomyces shaanxiensis. The sequence goes on along the minus strand of NZ_BAAAZY010000010.1, from coordinate 1,252,869 downwards.
GTACCCGTCGGGGCCGAAGTGGTGCACCTCGGCGCCGTACGCCTCGTCGTCGTACACCACGACCACCATCGGCAGCCCGAGCCGCCGCACCGTGTCGAGCTCGACGGCCCCCATCAGCGCGCCGCCGTCCCCGAGCGCGGCCACCGGCAGCCGGTCCGGCTGGGCCAGCGCCGCCCCGATCGTGGTCGCCAGGCCCAGCCCGATCGACTGGAACGCCTGCGTGAAGCAGAAGCCCTTCTCGTCCGGCACCGACAGGTACGCGCTCGGGTAGCCCATGAAATTGCCCGAGTCCACGCCGACGACACGCTCCGTGGGCAGGATGTCGTCGAGCGCGATGCTCAACGTCCGCGGGTCGATCCGCTCCCGCGTGCTCGTGTCCTCGTACGGCACGTCGCGCAGGCGCACGCGTGCCGCGAGAGCCGCACCGGTCTCCGGGCTCCGGTAGCCCTGCCGCCGCTCACCGCCCGCCTCGAACACCTGCCGCGCGGTGAGCCGGACGTCACCGGTGACACCGAGGTGCACCGGCCGGTGCGCGCCGAGTGCGGACGGCTCGTCGTCGACCTGTACGACGGTCGCGTCGGCGCCGATCAGGCTGCCGTGCCGCATCGTCCACATGTTGAGGGCGCAGCCCCAGCCGACGATCAGGTCCGCTCCCCTGATCAGTTCGCAGGCCAGGGGCGAGGCGAAGCCGCCGGAGATGTCCAGCGACCAGGGGTTGCCGTGGAAGAGCCCGCGCGCGACGGCCGAGGTCGCGAGCAGCGCGCCGTGCTGGTCGGCGAGTGCCTCCAGTGCCGCCCGGCTGCCCGGTCCGCGCGATCCCCGGCCGGCCACGAAGACCGGCCGCCGGGACCGCCCGAGCAGTTCCGCCAGAGCCGTCACGCCTTCCGCGTCCGGCTCGACCGCGGCCCGTTCCGGCGGTGGCGCCGCCTGCGCCAGGGCGTCGTCCGGCACGTCCGACGCCTGCACCGGCAGGGGGAGGTTGAGCAGGACGGTACGCCGCTCGCGCACCGCCAGCCCCACCGCCGCGCACGTCTGCTCGACGGCCTCCTCCCCCGACGTCACCCGAACCGTGACCGCACCCACCGCGCGGGCCAACGCCTCTTGGTCGACATAGAAGTTGGAGCGGGGCTCGGTCACCTCGGCGGCGAGCACGACGAGCGGCGTACGGCTCTTGGCCGCCTCCGCGATCCCGGTCATCGCGTTCGTCAGCCCGGGACCCTGGTGCACGCTCACGACCGCGACCTCGCCGCTCGTGCGGGCGTACGCGTCGGCCATCGTCGCCGCGCCGCCCTCATGGCGAGCGGCGACGAACCGCGCCCCCGCCGCGACCATGGCGTTCGTGACGTGGAAGTTGCCCGATCCGACCACTCCGAAGACCTGGCCGATCCCGGCCGCGCACAGCGCCCGGCCGACCGCTTCCGCGACCTTCATGAGCGCTCCACCAGCGCCAGCACGCGCGCGGGAGCCCCGGAGCCGGTGACGATCGGCAGCGGACCCGCGATGACGACCGAGCCGGTCGGCGGCAGCGCGGCGAGGTTCCTCAACTGCGTCAGACCGTATTTGTCACTGCCCATGAGGTAGGAGTGGCAGGGATAGGCGGGGTCGAAGGAGTGCGCGCCCCCGGCGTCCGTACCCACCGTCTCGACGCCGAGGCCGATCACCGGCGCCTCCTCGGCGACCCAGCGGGCGGCTTCCGCCGACAGGCCGGGGGTGTGCGGGCCGTTCTCGTCGGCGTTGAGGAACGCCTCCTGGGACTCCGAACGGGCGTCCCAGCCGGTGCGCAGCAGCAGCCAACCGCCTTCGGGCAAGGGTCCGTTCTCGGCCTCCCACGCCTTCACGTGGTCGATCTCGACCAGGAAGTCGGGGTTCTCGGCGACCTCGGCGGTGAAGTCCAGCACCGCCGCCGGTGCGATCAGCCTGCGGGCCGGCACCGAGGCCACGTCGGTGAGGTCCTTGCCGGTGACCCAGTGGTTCGGGGCGTCGAAGTGGGTGCCGGTGTGCTCGCCGCTGCGGAAGTTGTTCCAGTACCAGGCCGGGCCCCGGTCGTCGTAGCGGCTGATCTCCTCCAGTTCGAAGACGGCCGTCTGCCCGAACTGGGGCGGTAGTTGGATCACCGGAGTCGAGGACGACAAGGGCGAGGTGAGGTCGACGACCTCGATCGCACCACTGCGCAGGCCGGATACCAGCGCGGCAAGGACGGACGGCTCGGGCATGGACGCCTCCTCGGTCGGTTCTCTCAACTCACAGCATCGCAGCCGTACTTCCCGCCTCTTGACGCGTCAATGACAACGATGGCTTGATGTTTTATGGGAGCGCTCCCACCCCACGCGCGCGGAGCGCGCCGACAAATGCGGCCAGGGAAGGGAACACCATGCGCGGCACCCGCCACTTATTCTCGCGGATCACCCCGCTGCTCGCCCTGCTCCTGCCCGTCGGCCTCACGCTCGCGCCACGAGCCGCGGCCGCCACGGAGGCGGCGACCTCCGTGCGCATCATGCCGCTGGGCGATTCGATCACCGGCTCGCCCGGCTGCTGGCGGGCGGCGCTGTGGAACCGGCTGCAGTCCGCCGGACACACGGACATCGACTTCGTCGGCACCCTCGGCCCGCAGGGCTGCGGACAGCCGTACGACGGTGACAACGAAGGCCACGGCGGCGAGTTGGTCACCAACGTGGCCGACCAGAACCTGCTGCCGGGCCGGCTGGCGGCCACGCTGCCGGACATCGTTGTCATGCACTTCGGCACGAACGACGTGTGGAGCGCCATCGCCCCCGACCGCATCCTCGGCGCCTACACGAAGCTCGTGGAGCAGATGCGGTCCTCCAACCCGGACATGAGGATCCTGGTCGCGCAGCTCATTCCGATGAACCCGAGCAGTTGCACGGGCTGCGCGCAGCGCGTCGTCGACTTCAACGCACGGATCCCCGAGTGGGCCCGCGCGACGAGCACCAGCCGCTCCCCCGTCACCGTGGTCGACCAGTGGACAGGCTTCGACACGACCACCGACACCTATGACGGTGTACACCCCAGCGCCTCCGGCGACGAGAAGATCGCCGCCCGGTGGTATCCGGCGCTGACGGCGCTGCTCGACGCGGAACCGGGGGATCCGGGAGACCCCGGAGATCCCGGCGATCCCGGTGACCCTGGCGATCCCGGTGAGCCTCCCGCCTGCACCGCGTCCTTCCGCGCTGTCTCCGTCTGGCAGAGCGGCTACCAGGGCGAGGTGACGGTGACCAACGCTTCCGCCACCGCCGTCTCGGGCTGGACCGCGACGGTCGTACCGGCCGACGGCGCACGCCTCACCCAGGTCTGGAACGGCACCTTCACCACGGCCGCCGACGGCACGGTCACCGTCACGCACGCGGGCTGGAACGGCGCCCTCGCGCCCGGTGCGAGCGCCGGCTTCGGATTCATCGCCAGTACCCCGGCAACGGCCAATGCCCCGTCGGCGACTGTCACTTGCACGGCGCGCACCGCGTCATCCTGACGCATCGTCACCCCACCTCACCCTTGGGAGCCGCCATGAGACCCCGCACCCGCACCACCCCACGAGTGGCCGCCGTCGTGGCCGCCCTCCTGGGGCTGCTCGCCCCGTTACTCTCCTTCGCCACCCCTGCCCAGGCGGCGACCACAGGCATCCACATCAGCAACGGCCGTCTACTGGAAGGCAACGGCAACGATTTCGTGATGCGGGGCGTCAACCACGCCCACACCTGGTATCCGAACCAGACGCAGTCGCTGGCCGACATCAAGGCACTGGGCGCCAACACCGTCCGGGTGGTCCTCGCCGACGGCCATCGCTGGACCGCGAACAGCGCCTCGGACGTGGCGAACGTCATCTCCCAGTGCAAGGCCAACCGGCTCATCTGTGTCCTGGAGGTGCACGACACCACCGGCTACGGGGAGGAGGCCGCGGCCGGGACCCTCGACCAGGCGGCCGACTACTGGATCGGTCTGAAGAGCGTCCTCGAGGGCCAGGAGAACTACGTCGTCATCAACATCGGCAACGAGCCCTGGGGCAACACCAATCCCGCCGGCTGGACCGATCCCACGATCGCCGCGATCAAGAAGCTGCGGAACGCCGGCTTCGCGCACACGATCATGGTGGACGCGCCCAACTGGGGCCAGGACTGGCAGGGCGTCATGCGGGACAACGCCAAGTCCGTCTACGCCGCCGACCCCACCGGCAACCTGATCTTCTCGATCCACATGTACAGCGTCTACGACACGGCCCAGGAGATCACCGACTACCTGAACACCTTCGTCAACGCCCAACTGCCCATCCTCATCGGCGAGTTCGGCGGCCCTCCCGACCAGTACGGCGACCCGGACGAGGACACCATGATGGCCGCCGCCCAGCAGCTCCGGCTCGGCTATCTGGCCTGGTCCTGGAGCGGCAACACCGACCCGATCCTCGACCTGGCGGTCAACTTCGATGCGAACCAGCTCAGTTCGTGGGGCCGGCGCGTCTTCAACGGCGCCAACGGCATCGCCGCCACCTCGAAGGAAGCCACCGTCTACTCCTCCGGCGGTGGCGACACCACTCCCCCGACCGCTCCCGGGACGCCCACCGCCTCGGAGGTGACCTCGTCGTCGGCGAAGCTGACCTGGGCCGCCGCCACCGACGCGACGGGCGTCACGGGCTATGACGTGGTGCGCGTCGACGGCACGAGCGAGGTCGCGGCCGTCAGCACGACCGCCGCCTCCGCCACGGTCACCGGCCTCGCGCCGTCGACCTCGTACACCTTCGCCGTCTACGCCCGTGACGCCGCCGGCAACCGCTCGCCGCGTTCCGGCGCGGTGACGGTCACCACCGCCTCCGCCGGATCGCCGGCGAACTGTGGTGTCGCCTACCGGGTGACGAACGAGTGGCCCGGCGGATTCCAGGGCGAGATCGTCCTGCGCAACACCGGCAGCTCGGCGATCAACGGCTGGACGCTGCGCTGGATCTTCCCGGTCAGCCAGCGCATCAGCCACCTGTGGGGCGGCACCGCGACGCAGAGCGGCGCCGAGGTGAGCGTGGCCTCCGTGTCGTACACGGCGTCGATCGCCCCGGCGGGTTCGGTCACCCTGGGCTTCACGGCCACGAAGGGCAGCACCAACCCCAGCCCGGCGGCCTTCACGCTCAACGGCTCCGCCTGCTCACCGACCTGACCCGCCCCTGCGCCGGCCTCCTTGGCGCCCTGTCGGCACAGGGCGCCAAGGCAGCGCACGTCGGCATCACAGGACCGTGACAGGGACCACACAGACTCACGTGTAAGGCACACGAAAGGCCCCGATAAGGTGAGGCTGGCCTAATGGCCGACCATGTACATCCAAGGGAGCCTTGCCATGCTTCACCGGCGCCGCGGCACTGCCGCCGTCGCTCTTGCCGTCGCCGCCGCCCTGTCCCTCGCGGCCTGCGGCGGCTCCAACGACGGCGCGGACAACGCGGGTTCCGGGGCCGGAGCCGGCGACAAGAAGGACGTGGCCAAGGGCGGCAAGGACTTCGCGTCCGCCGCGAAGAAGACCGCCGAGATGGGCACCGATGCCAAGGCGGGTCAGTGGCCGCGCACCATCGAGCACGCCATGGGCGAGACGGTCATCAAGTCGCAGCCCAAGCGTGTCGTGGTCCTGGACGTCGGCGAGCTCGACAACGTCGTCTCGCTCGGCATCAAGCCGGTCGGTCTCGCCCCCACCGAGGGCTCCCCCGAGCTGCCTTCCTACCTGAAGAAGGACGCCGGCACCCCGCAGAACGTCGGCACCATCAACAACCTCAACCTGGAGGCGATCGCCGGCCTCAAGCCGGACCTGATCCTCGGCAGCCAGCTGCGCGCCGCGGACAAGTACGACGAGCTGTCGAAGATCGCGCCCACCGTCTTCTCCATCCGCCCCGGCTTCACCTGGAAGGAGAACTACCTCCTGAACGCCTCGGCGCTGGACAAGACCGCCGAGGCCAAGGCGAAGCTCGCGGCGTACGACAAGAAGGTTGACGAACTCGACGCCGAGCTCGGCGCCGACAAGCCGACCGTGTCGATGGTCCGGTTCATGCCCGACGGGGTGATCCGGCTCTACGCCAACGCCTCGTTCATCGGCACCATCCTCAAGGACGCCGGCATCCCGCGCCCGAAGAACCAGGACATCGAGGACCTGGCCGCCGAGGTCAGCGCCGAGAACATCGACCAGGCCGACGCGGACTACATCTTCACCGGCGTGTACGGCGACCCGAAGGCCACCGACAAGTCGCGCGCCCAGGGCAACCCGCTGTGGAAGAACCTGAAGGCGGTCAAGGCCGGTCACGCGTACGACGTCCCGGACGAGACCTGGTACCTGGGCCTGGGCGTCACCGCGGCCGGCGAGGTCCTCACGGACCTGGAGAAGTACCTGGCCGAGTAAGGCACTTGACGCCCTCGCGCCAAGACACGGGCTCGCGTCCTCGCGCCCGGCGCAACAGCCAAGAACGAGCAACAGCAGAAGGAACCGCATGTCCCGTGCCACCCGGCGACGCCTCGCCTGGACGGTCACGGGCATGCTCATGCTGTTGCTGGCCGTTCTGCTCAGCCTCGCCCTCGGCAGCCGCCAGATCCCACCGGGCGAGGTGTTCGACGCCCTGCTGCACGGCGGCACCGGTGACAACGCGCAGGTCGTGCGCTCACTGCGGGTCCCCCGCACGGTCATCGGCGTGATGGTCGGGCTGGCCCTGGCGGTCGCCGGAGTGGTCATGCAGGGCATCACCCGCAATCCGATCGCCGAGCCCGGCGTCCTCGGCGTCAGCCAGGGCGCCTCGCTGGGTGTCGTCTGCGCGATCGCGTTCCTCGGGGTGCACACGCCCGCCGGCTACGTCTGGTTCGCGTTCGCCGGTGCGGGGCTCGCGGCGGTGGCCGCGTACGCCGTGGCGGGCAGCGGACGCGGCGGCGCCTCGCCGGTCAAGCTGGCGCTGGCCGGGGCCGCGATGAACGCGTTCATCGCCTCCGTGGTCTCCGCCATCGTCACGACCGACGCCCGCGCCCTGGACGAGTTCCGCTTCTGGGACGTCGGCTCGATCGGCGGGCGGGACGGTGCGGTCGTCGCGCAGACATGGCCGTTCCTGCTGGTGGGGCTGGTGCTGGTCGTCGTCGTGGCCCGGGGTCTGGACGCCCTCGCGCTCGGCGACGACGTGGCCAGGGGGCTAGGTCATCGGGTGGCCCTGACGCGGGCCCTCGGCGCGCTCGCCGCGACCGTGCTGACCGGTGTCGCCGTCGCGGTCGCCGGTCCGATCGCGTTCGTCGGGCTCGCCGTCCCGCACATCGCGCGGGCGCTGGTCGGCGCCGACCACCGGTGGGTCCTCGTCCTGTCCGCGCTGCTGGGCCCCACGGTGATCCTGGTGTCGGACGTACTCGGCCGTGTCGTCTTCGCGCCCTCGGAAGTGCCGGTGGCCGTGATGACCGCGTTGCTCGGCGTGCCGTTCCTGGTCGCGCTGGTACGGAGGAAGGCGACGGTGGCGGCGTGACACGGCCTCTTGAGCGAACGAGCCCGGCGCCCGGGCGGCTGCGCCCCGCCGGCTACACGGTCGTCCGCATCGGGGACCGCAGCTTCCTGCTGCACCGCCGGGCGAGTGCGGTCGCGCTGCTGCTGGCCGCCGTGGTGGCGGTGACGGCCGTCGTGTCCCTGTGCGTCGGCGAGTCGTACGTCTCCCCGACGGAGGTCGTTCGCGTGCTGCTCGGGCAGCCGAGCCCCGACGAGCTGGTCGTCGGCACGCTGCGTCTCCCCCGTCTGGTGACGGGTCTGCTGGTCGGTGCGGCCTTCGGTGTCTCCGGCGCGCTGATCCAGGCAGTCGCGCGCAACTCCCTGGCCAGTCCCGACGTCATCGGTGTCACGCATGGTGCGGGCGCGGCCACGGTGACGGCGATGACCTTCGGGCTCACGTCGTACGCCGTCCTGCCGTACGTCTCGGTCGTCGGTGGGCTCTCGGCCGCCGCGCTCGTCTATGCCTTCGCCTGGCGCGGCGGCCTGCATGCCACGCGTTTCGTGCTGGTCGGCATCGGTGTGTCGATCGCGCTGGGTTCGCTGACCCGGCTGTTCCTCACCAAGGGCGACTATCTGGTGGCCCAGCAGGCCAAGGTGTGGCTGACCGGCTCGCTCAACGGCAGGGGGTACGACCAGGCCGCGCCCCTCGCCTGGGTCCTTCTGGCGCTGGTCCCGGCCCTGCTGTGGGCGGCACACGCGCAGCGCATGGTGTCCCTGGACGACAGCACGGCGACCGCGCTGGGCGTACGGCTCGGTCCGGTCCGGCTGGGGCTCACCGCGATCGGGGTGGTGCTGGCGTCGGTGGCGACCGGTGCCGCGGGCCCGGTCGACTTCGTGGCGCTGCTCGCCCCGCAGATCGCCCACCGGCTGACCCGTACCGCCCAGATTCCGCTGCTCTCCTCCGCCCTCACCGGCGCCGGGATCGTCCTCGTCGCGGACCTGCTGGCCCGGCGTCTGTTCTCCCCGGTCGAGCTGCCGGTCGGCGTGCTCACGGCGGCGGTCGGGGCGCCGTATCTGATGTGGCTGATCGCCCGGACCCGGGCTCGCTCGGCCGGCGGCACCTGACCGACCGCGCGGACGGAGGCCGGGAATCGCCGCTGCGCACGGACGGCCTGCGGCGGAAGGCCCGCGGAGGCAACCTGGAGGGGTGCGCAGGCGTCTTCGTCTTGGAGCGGGGTGGGCAGGCCGCCTGCCGACATCAGGAACGAGGGTGGCACGATGAGCGAGAAGGCCCGCAAGCTGTTCGAGGCACTCGATCTCGACCACAACGGGACCCTGACCCGCGCAGAGGTGATCATCGCCCTGCGGACGAAGGGGCCGTCCCTGGCCGCGTCGGGCGACCTGCCGTTCTGGGCCGTGGGAGACGAGAACGCCTCCTCCGCGCTGTTCGACGCCGCCGACCAGAACGGGGACGAGGAACTGACCCTGGAGGAGTTCGCCGCGGTGGTCGACCGCCGGTTCGGCTGGAGCTGACGACTCGGTTCCGGCGGTCGCCGACCCACTTCGACCAGCAGGCGGTGCGCGGTCTGATCGCCACGACCAACAGCCCCGCCAAGGAGCGACGGCTACGTCCTGGCCGAAGCCCGTGCAGCCGCCGGCGTCGACCGCGTCCTGTTCTGAGTCCGCCCCGCCGACACCGCGAGCATGACCCGGACCGTCTCGCTGTTTTGAGCTGGCGCAGAGTGAGAGCGGTTTCCACGGAAATCGTGTCGAACGCGAGGCTCGAATTACCGGATCCGGACTCACCGGTGAATACGACGGGTGCGCCTCTCGGCGGTTCGACCGACACGTCTCGGAGTTTATGCTGACGGGCTCCTTAAACGACGAGGCAATTCCGTACTTTCTCGGCGGTAGCACCGCGTTACCGCTGGTGAATGCCCATACGATGGCCGGATTTCGACATTTGACCGGCACATCGAGACCCCACTTCGGCGGGACGGAGTGCAGCCCTATGCGGAATTACTCATTCATGTGGCGCGAATGATCTTCCCTTGACTAGGGTCGGACTCCGATACCGGGCAACCGCCCGCGTGCCGCCGATGCCGCCCATGCCGTTCAGGCCAGAGAGTGAGCAGACAGATGCAACCGACCTTCGTCCTGGTTCACGGGGCCTTCGCGAACTCCTTCTCCTTCGCGCCCCTCCAGGCCGAACTCGGCCTCCTCGGGCACCGTTCGGTCGCGGTGGACCTGCCCGGGCACGGATTCGCGGCGACCTATCCGCAGGCCTATCAGGCTCCGCAGGATCCCGAAGGGCTCGCCGCCGCGCCCGGCTCGATCAAGGGCGTGACGCTCGCCGACAACGCGGCGCACCTGATCGGGATCCTGGAGCGGGCGAAGCAGAACGGCCCCGTGATCCTCGTCGCGCACAGTCGCGGCGGCGTCACGGCCACCGCCGCGGCCAACGCGCGACCCGACCTCATCGACCGCATCGTCTACGTCTCGGCCTGGTGCCCGGTCAACCTCGACGTCGGCGACTACTACGCGGAGCCGGAGATGGCCACGGTCGACCCGACTTCCCTGGCGCTCGCGATGGCCGGGAACCCGGCCGACCTCGGTCTGCTCCGCGTCAACTTCCGCACCGCGGACCCGGCCGCCCTCGCCGCGTTCAGGGCGGCGTTCTTCGCCGACTGCACCGACGACGAGTTCCTGACCTTCCTCAACACCTTCCAGCCCGACGAGAACCTGGACGTCGGCACCTCCGCCGACCGGGCGCAGGCCGCGACCTGGGGCCGTATCCCGAAGACCTATGTGCGGCTGGCCGACGACGCGAGCCTGCCGCTGGCTCTCCAGGACCGGCTGATCCGCGAGGGCGACGCGCTCACCCCGGACAACCCGTACGACGTCCGCACCCTCGAGGGCAGCCACCTGAAGTGGCTGGTCCACCCGGCATCGGCAGCCCAGGTCCTGGGCGACCTCGCCGAGCTCGTGACGGCCGCGCGATGACGCCCCGCGCAGGCTCGGCGCGCGAGCGAACCGGCTGTCCGTGCCCGATCCGTCCGGGCTCCGCGGCGGGAAGAGGCCGAGGTCACAGCGGAGGAGAGGGCAAGGTCACAGCCGTGCCCTCTGCTGCTCCTTTGGGCCTCTGGCCTAGCATCCGAGCATGACGGTCCTGCCTGACGACGGGCTTGAGCTGGCCGCCGAGTTCCCTGACGTGTCCCATGATCAGTGGCAGCGCCTCGTTGCGGGCGTACTGCGCAAGTCGGGCAAGGACGTCGAGGGTGCTCAGGCCGAGGAAGCCCTGTCCACCGCGCTGGAGGACGGGCTGCGCACCCGGCCTCTGTACACCGCGCACGACGCCGCGCCCGACCCCGGCCTGCCCGGGTTCGCTCCCTTCGTGCGCGGCAGCCGCGCAGAGGGGAACACGGTCGGCGGCTGGGACGTACGCCAACGGCACACGACGGCCGACGGCGGCACCGTCCTCGCGGACCTGGAGAACGGCGTCACGTCCCTGTGGCTGGCCGTCGGCGAGGGCGGCATCCCGGTGGCGTCGCTCGGCGGAGCGCTGGAGAGCGTCTACCTCGACCTGGCCCCCGTCGTCCTCGACGCCGGGCGCGAAGTCGAGCCCGCCGCCCGTGAGTTGCTGCGGCTGTACGAGGAGCGGGGCGTCGCCAAGGACGTGGCGCGCGGCAACCTGGGCGCCGATCCGCTCGGCCACGAGGCCCGTACGGGGCAGTCGTACGACTTCTCACCGGTAGCCGCTCTGGCGCGGCTGTGCGCCGAGGAGTACCCGGGGCTGCGCGCCCTGACGGTGGACGCGCTGCCGTACCACGAGGCCGGCGGCTCGGCCGCCCAGGAGCTGGGCAGCTCGCTGGCGACCGGCGTCGCGTACCTGCGCGAGCTGACCGAGGCCGGGCTGAGCGTCGAACAGGCCTGTGCGCAGCTGGAGTTCCGGTACGCGGCGACCGCCGACCAGTTCCTGACGATCGCCAAGCTGCGAGCCGCGCGCAGGCTGTGGGCGCGGGTCGCCGAGGTCTGCGGGGCACCGGGCGCCGGGGCGCAGGTCCAGCACGTCGTGACCTCGCCGGTGATGATGACGCGCCGCGACCCGTGGGTGAACATGCTGCGCACGACCATCGCCACGCTGGCGGCCGGGGCGGGCGGCGCCGACTCCGTCACCGTGCTGCCCTTCGACCACGCCCTCGGTCTGCCGGACGCGTTCGCGCGGCGTATCGCCCGCAACACCTCGACGATCCTCATCGAGGAGTCGCATCTGGCCCGGGTCATCGACCCCGCGGGCGGCTCCTGGTACGTGGAGCGGCTCACCGACGAACTCGCGCAGGCGGGCTGGGAGTTCTTCCAGCGGATCGAGCGGAGCGGCGGCCTGGCGGCCTCCCTTCGCTCGGGGCAGCTCGAGCAGGACCTCACCGAGACCTGGCAGGCCCGCAGCGGCAAGCTCGCCAAGCGGCGCGAACCCATCACCGGTGTCAGCGAGTTCCCGCACCTGGGCGAGAAGGCCGTGGAGCGGGAGCCCGCGCCCGAGCAGCCGTCCGGCGGGCTGCCTCGCGTCCGCCGCGACGAGGCGTACGAGGAACTGCGCGCCCGCTCCGACGCCCACCTGGCCGCGACCGGCTCCCGCCCGCGGATCTTCCTCGCCGCCCTGGGCCCGGCGGCCGCCCACACCGCCCGCCTCACCTTCGCCTCGAACCTCTTCCAGGCGGGCGGCATCGAGGCCGTCACCGAGGGCACCTTCGAGGACAGCGGCGCCACGGAGGCCTGTCTGTGCTCCAGTGACGCCCTGTACGAGGAGCAGGCGGAGACCGTGGCCGCCGAGCTGAAGGCCTCCGGCGCCTCGCACGTGTTCCTGGCGGGCCGTCCCGGGCAGTACGCCGGTGTCGACGCGTACGTCTTCGCGGGCTGCGACGCCGTAGCCGTCCTGTCCGCCACCCTTGACCGCATGGGAGTGTCCTGATGACCGCCCCCCTTGGCCCTTCCATCCCCGACTTCTCCGGGATCGAGCTGGGGACTCCGGCTGTCGACGGCGGCACCGACGAATGGCGTACGGCCGTCAAGCGGGCGGCCGGCGGGGACGACCTGCTGTGGGAGACCCCGGAGGGCATCCCGGTCAAGCCGCTGTACACCGGGCAGGACCTGGAGGGCCTGGACTTCCTGGGCACCTACCCGGGCGCCACCCCGTATCTGCGGGGCCCGTACCCCACGATGTACGTCAACCAGCCGTGGACGATCCGCCAGTACGCGGGCTTCTCCACGGCCGAGGAGTCCAACGCCTTCTACCGGCGCAACCTGGCGGCCGGCCAGAAGGGCCTGTCCGTCGCCTTCGACCTGCCCACGCACCGCGGCTACGACAGCGACCACCCGCGGGTGACCGGTGACGTCGGCATGGCGGGCGTGGCAATCGACTCGATCTACGACATGCGGCAGCTCTTCGACGGCATCCCGCTGGACAAGATGACCGTGTCGATGACGATGAACGGCGCCGTGCTGCCGGTGCTGGCGCTCTACATCGTGGCGGCGGAGGAACAGGGCGTACCGCCCGAGAAGTTGGCCGGGACCATTCAGAACGACATCCTCAAGGAGTTCATGGTCCGCAACACCTACATCTATCCGCCGAAGCCGTCGATGCGGATCATCTCCGACATCTTCGCCTTCACCTCGCAGCGGATGCCCCGCTACAACTCCATCTCCATCTCCGGCTACCACATCCAGGAGGCCGGCGCGACGGCCGATCTGGAGCTGGCGTACACGCTCGCGGACGGCGTGGAGTACATCCGGGCGGGCCGTGAGGCCGGTCTGGACGTGGACGCGTTCGCGCCCCGGCTGTCGTTCTTCTGGGCGATCGGCATGAACTTCTTCATGGAGGTCGCCAAGCTGCGCGCGGCGCGCCTGCTGTGGGCGAAGCTGGTGAAGCAGTTCGACCCGAAGAACACCAAGTCCCTTTCCCTGCGCACCCATTCGCAGACCTCGGGCTGGTCGCTGACCGCGCAGGACGTGTTCAACAACGTCACGCGCACCTGCGTCGAGGCCATGGCGGCCACGCAGGGCCACACCCAGTCGCTGCACACCAACGCCCTCGACGAGGCGCTCGCGCTGCCCACCGACTTCTCCGCGCGCATCGCCCGCAACACGCAGCTGCTGATCCAGCAGGAGTCCGGCACCACCCGGGTCATCGACCCGTGGGGCGGCAGCGCGTATGTGGAGAAGCTGACCTACGACCTCGCGCGCCGGGCCCGGCAGCACATCCAGGAGGTCGAGCAGGCGGGCGGCATGGCCAAGGCCATCGACGCGGGCATCCCGAAGCTGCGCATCGAGGAGGCCGCGGCCCGCACCCAGGCCCGCATCGACTCCGGGCGCCAGCCGGTCATCGGCGTCAACAAGTACCGCGTCGAGTCCGACGAGCAGATCGACGTCCTCAAGGTCGACAACTCCTCCGTGCGCGCCCAGCAGATCGCCAAGCTGCGGCGGCTGCGCGCGGAACGGGACGAGCAGGCGTGCCAGGACTCGCTGGACGCGCTCACCCGGGCCGCCGGCGGCGAGGGCAACCTGCTGGAGCTGGCGGTGAACGCGGCCCGCGCCAAGGCGACCGTCGGGGAGATCTCCGACGCCCTGGAGAAGGTGTACGGCCGGCACGCGAGCCAGATCCGTACGATCTCCGGCGTGTACCGCAACGAAGCAGGAGAGTCCCCGTCCGTGGACCGCACCCGCGCCCTGGTGGACGCCTTCGACGAGGCCGAGGGCCGCCGCCCGCGCATCCTGGTCGCCAAGATGGGCCAGGACGGCCACGACCGCGGCCAGAAGGTGATCGCGACCGCCTTCGCCGACCTCGGCTTCGACGTCGACGTCGGCCCGCTGTTCCAGACCCCGGCCGAGGTGGCCCGCCAGGCCGTCGAGGCGGACGTGCACATCGTCGGGGTGTCGTCGCTGGCCGCCGGACACCTCACCCTCGTACCGGCGTTGAAGGAGCAGCTCGCCGAGGAGGGCCGCGAGGACATCATGATCGTGGTCGGCGGGGTGATCCCGCCGCAGGACGTCCCGACCCTGCTGGAGATGGGCGCGGCGGCCGTGTTCCCGCCCGGGACGGTGATCCCGGACGCGGCGTACGACCTGGTCAAGCGACTGTCGGACGACCTCGGGCACGACCTGTGATCGATGTCGACGCGTATGTGAAGGGCGTACTCGACGGGAAGCGGGCGATCATCGCGCGCGCCATCACCCTCGTCGAGTCCACCCGCCCCCAACACCGGTCGCTGGCACAGGAGTTGCTCACCGAGCTGCTCCCGCACAGCGGCCGGGCGCGGCGGATCGGCGTCAGCGGGGTGCCGGGCGTGGGCAAGTCGACGTTCATCGACGCGTTCGGCTCGATGCTGACGGGGCTCGGACACCGGGTGGCGGTGCTCGCCGTCGACCCCTCCTCCAGCCGCACCGGCGGCTCGATCCTCGGCGACAAGACGCGCATGGAGCGCCTGGCCGTGGACCCGGCGGCCTTCGTGCGACCCTCCCCCACGGCGGGCACCCTGGGCGGGGTCGCCAAGGCCACGCGCGAGTCGATCGTGGTGATGGAAGCGGCCGGCTACGACGTGATCCTGGTGGAGACGGTCGGCGTCGGCCAGTCCGAGACCGCGGTCGCGAACATGGTCGACACCTTTCTGCTGCTCACCCTCGCCCGCACCGGCGACCAGTTGCAGGGCATCAAGAAGGGCGTCCTGGAACTGGCCGACGTGCTCGCCGTCAACAAGGCGGACGGCCCGCACGAGCGCGACGCCCGGGCGGCGGCACGGGAGCTGGCGGGCGCGCTGCGGCTGATGCACGGCAAGGATCCCGTCTGGACGCCGCCGGTGCTCAGTTGCAGCGCCCGCGAATCGACCGGTCTGGACACGGTCTGGGAGCGCCTGGAGCAGCACCGCACCCTGCTCGACTCGACGGGCCGACTGGCCACCAAGCGCCGCGACCAGCAGGTCGACTGGACGTGGAGCATGGTCCGCGACGAACTCCTCGGCCGGCTGCACGCCGACCCGGCGGTACGGGCCCTCGCACCGGGTCTCGAACAGCAGGTCAGGGACGGCGCGTTGACGCCGACACTGGCGGCCGAGCGCATTCTGGGGGCGCTCGGGAGCTCCGGGGCTGCCTGAACCTCCGGACCTCTGGGGGGTGGCTGAGGCTGCGGTAGCTTGCCGCGTCGCGGTCGTCGAGCAACAGGCCAGGCACCCAGCTCGCGTTGACCGTCCTGGACGTCGTACGCCTCGGCTACGGCGTACGCGCCACGATCACCGTCGCCGAGGGCCCACACGACAGCCTTCACATCCGCTTCCTGGACACCTTTCCGACCGGCTCGAACAGCAAGCGGCAGCAGGCAGGTTGAGCCCTGCATGGAAAGGGCTTCGGCACCCCACCCACCGTGATCCCGGCTCGGGGCGGACCTCAACCCACCGGGCGGCGCCCCCAGGCGGAGATCATCGGCGATGTCGCCAGATCGAGGCCGCCCGCACCAACGTTGGCCAGGTGGCGGTCGATCTCCTCGTCCGTGGCAAGTCCCGCGGCGACGAGCTTGCCGCGGATCTGACGGACGGTGGCCTCCTCCAGCTCGGTGCACGCGGGTGACGTCATCGGGAAGTAGGCGTCGGCCTCGACATCGGCCAGGCCGGCCTCGCGCAGCAGCCGCGGCAGTCGGCGCCCGTACGCCAAGTCGGCGCCGCGCTGTCGAAGCAGCTCGCGGAAGCCGTGACGCAGCCTGTTGGCCAACTCCTGTTCGGGGCCGTACTCGTCGGGGCAGATCAGCGGCTGCAGCGCCGGGTCGGCGTCCTCCAGCACCAGCCATCCGCCGGGGCGAAGCGCCTGGACCATCGATCGCAGGGCCTTGTCGCGGTCGGCGACGTGGACGAGCACGAGCCGGGCGTGGATGAGGTCGAACGGTCCCCCGGCCGGGGGCGCCTCGGCCGCAACGTCGTGGCGCAGCACCTCGAAGCCCGACGCCTCCCGCATCCAGGAGGTGTCGATGTCGGTGGCCACCACGTGCCCGCTCGGGCCGACTCGCTCGGCCAGCCAGGCCGGCACGGTGGCCCCACCGGCGCCGACCTCCCAGCATCGCCAGCCCTCGCCGACCCCGACCGTCTCGAAGTGCCGGAACGTCGACGGGTCGAAGAGCGCCGACAGCGCGGTGAACCGCTCCCCGGCCTCGGCCTGGCGATTGTCCAGAAGGTAGTCCTTGCCGGAAGTGTCGCGCCCGTCCCGTGCCATGGGCCGATCATCGCACGCGGGCCATGGCTCGGTTGTGCGAGGGATCGGGCGGCGACTTCGTTGACATGCCCAAAACATCTGATTAGCATCCGGGCAACTTGGAAAGCGCTTTCCCTCTTCTCGAGCGTCTCCGCACGACCCGATCAGATCCGCCCACCCCCACGGGAGGACCCGCATGAGGTCGTCGTCACGCGCCGCACGCGGCGTTCCCGCTCTCGCGCTCGCCCTGTTGCTCGGCGCGGTGGCGGTGCCGGCCGGCACCGCCGCCGAGAACGCGCCGACGCCACGGGCGGAGACATCCCCCACCGGCTTCGCCGCCGTGGCCGCGCTGGGCCAGAACGGCACGACCGGCGGAGCGGGCGGCCCGACCGTGACCGCCACCACCACCGAGCAGTTCCTGGAGTACATCGACACCACGGGCCCGCTGGTCATCCGGGTCCAGGGCACGATCGACATCACCAGCAAGCAGGGCGTACGCCCGAACAAGACGATCGTCGGCGTCGGATCCTCGGCCGTCGTCAACGGCGGCGGCCTGGACTTCTACCGCTCCTACAACGTCATCGTGCGGAACCTCCGATTCACGAACGCCGAGGACGACGCCGTCAACATCGGCCAGGAGTCCCACCACATCTGGATCGACCACAACGAGTTCGTCGCCCCGGTCGACGGAGCGGTCGACATCGTCCGCGGCTCCCAGTACGTCACCGTGTCGTGGAACTGGTTCAACAAGACCGACAAGAGCATGCTGCTGGGCCACTCCGACGCCAACGGCAGCCAGGACGCCGGGAAGTTGAAGGTGTCCGTCCACCACAACTTCTTCGACGGCTCACGGCAGCGGCACCCGCGGGTGCGGTTCGGCGAACCGGTGCACGTCTACAACAACTACTACAAGGGCAACGCGATCTACGGTGTCGCGTCGACCATGGACGCGGGCGTGCTGGTCGAGGGCAACTACTTCGACGCCGTCCCCCACCCCTGCTACTCCGCCGGCGGCTACGACGAGTCAGGACCGGGCCGACTGGTCCAGCGCGACAACGTCTTCGCGGGTGCCGGTGTCGGTGCCTGCGAGACCAACGGCACCGTGACCGAGCCGCGCACCTACTACTCGTACGCGCTGGACCCGGCAGCCGACGTGCCCGCTCTGGTCCGGGCCGGGGCGGGAGTAGGGAAGATCGGCACCTGAACCACCGTCGCCCCCCCACACGCGACGGCCAACCCCCCACAGGAGGAACCCCGATGAGTGCACGACGAGTCCCGATGCCCCCTCGGCACACGCCCATACCCTGGCGCAGCAAGGCGGTCGTCGCCGCCCTCGCGGCCGCCCTGCTGACCGGCCCGGGCATCGCGCAGGCCACCCCGCAGACCGCGCCGGCATCGGCGTCCCAGGATCAGGTGACGGCTGCCGCCACCATCACCTGGACCCTCGAACGGGCAAGCAACCCCACCCAGGACCAGCTGACGGCCTACGACCTCATCACGAAGGCCATGAACGCCGCGGTCGCCCGCTACAACAACCTCAGCGACCTGGGCAAGACCATCACCGTCCGCTACGACCCGGGCGTGCCCACCGCCGACGGCAACATCAACGGCACCATCCGCTTCGGCAACCGCAGTTACATGAACGAGCGGACCGCGCTGCACGAGATCGCCCACACCATCGGCGTGGGAACGAGTTCGGGCTGGTCCCGCCTCGGTGGCAGCGGCACCTGGACGGGTGCGCAGGCCACGGCACTGGTCCGGCAGTTCGACGGTTCGAGCGCCAAACTGTCCACGGGCGGCGGCCACTTCTGGCCGTACGGCCTGAACTACGACAACGAGTACTCGAACACGGCGGCCGACCGCCATGTCCAGATCGTCGCCGCCATGGTGCGCGACGGGCTGTGAGCCGAGGCTCGGTTCGCCGAGCCGGTGCGCTCACCTCCTGCCCGGCACCGGGCAGGAGGTGGGCCACGGCCGGCCGCGCCGCACGCCTAACGAGGAATGCGCGTGCCCGTGCCGCTGACGCGGACCTTCGGGTCACCGGCGTGCAGGGTCACGGTGAGCAGGCCCGGCCTGCCCATGTCCTCGCCCTGGTGCAGGGTGAGCACCGACTCCGCGGGCACCAGGGCGAGTTCGCGGGCGTAGGCGCCGAAGGCGGCGGCCGCGGCACCGGTGGCCGGGTCCTCCACGACGCCGCCGATCGGGAAGGGGTCACGAACGTGGAAGACGGTGTCCGTGGCACGCCACACCAGTTGCACGGTCGTCAGGTCCAGCTTCCGCATCAGCGTGGCGAGGCGCTCGAAGTCGTACGAGAGGTCCGCGAGCCGTTCCCGGGTTCCGGCGCCGAGCACCAGGTGCCGGTTTCCGGCGAAGGCGATGCGGGGCGGCAGCAGCGGGTCGAGGTCGGCCGGCGGCCAGCCCAGCGCCGCCAGTGCCTCGGCCAGTTCCTCCGGGGCGATCTCCTCGATCCGGGGATCCACACTCGTCAGCGTCGCCCGGAGCGTGCCGTCCGCGCCGTCGGTGACGGTCACCGGCACCGTGCCCGCGCGGGTGGCGAAGACCAGGTCTCCCGGCCCGATCCGCTCGGCCAGCGCCACGGCGGCGGCGATGGTGGCGTGTCCGCAGAAGGGCACCTCGGCGCGCGGACTGAAGTACCGGACGGTGAAGGCCCGACCGGCCTCCCCGGCCAGCCCCTCGGGCGGGCCGGTCAGGAACGCGGACTCGCTGTATCCCAGCCGGGCGGCGATCGCCAGCATCGCGGCGTCGTCGAGCCCGGAGGCGTCGAGGACCACGCCCGCCGGGTTGCCGCCGTCCGGGTGGGACGAGAACGCGGTGTAGTGCAGCACATCCGTGACCTGCTCATCGATCTTCATGCCGTACGACAACCAGCGCACCCGATCACGAATTCCCGGCCGCGTGCCGTCCCGTGCGAGAAGCACGGGCGGCGTTTCCGCCCAGCAGTTCGGCAACCCCCTCGACAACCGTTTCGAGGCAACCCCCCTCCGGCGCACCGAGCGCCCGGACCCGAGAATTCGGAGTTCTTCATGGGGCTTCGTCCCGCTCTCCGCCGTACCCGCGCCACCCGCGTCTCCGCCCTGGCCGCAGGGCTCGCAGCGGCAGGCACGCTGACCCTCGCGACCTCCGCGTCGGCCGCGGCCCAGGCCGATGTCACCGCCACCCTGCGCGTCACGATCACCGACGGCGACTCGGTCATGACCCAGACGGCGGGCGTCTACACCTGCCACAGCGACTTCACCGTCGGCCGGGCGAAGGACATCTCCGTCACCGTGCCCGCCGGCCAGTGGGTCCAGGTCTTCAGCAGCCACGGCTGCTACGACTCCCTCACCATCAGCGGCGCCACCATCGAGACCGACGGACAGGTCATCAACTTCACGTTGTGACACGATCCGTGGCTTCCGCATCGAGCTGGACGAGATCCGCGCGGTGCTGTTGGAGGACCCGGACGTGCGGGCAGCGGCCGTGGCGGTCCCCCGGGACGACCACCCGGGCGGCTGAGGCCCCACGCCGATCTCCCGTCCCGTGGGGCGTCGGCTACGGCAACGGCCGGCACCGCGCTGAGCCGGTTCCGCAGCCGACGCTCGGGTTGCCTCCAGACGCGGGCAGGCGCCGCCGCGTGTCAGGCGCCGGCGCGGAGTCCGCCTCCCGACCGCACCCCCACGGTCAGCGAGCCACCGCGTCCGCCCCCGCCTGCGCGAACTTCTCGTCCAGCGCGCCGGACGGGGCGCCCGCGACGCCGATGCCGGCGATCGGGGCGTTGCCGGCGGTGACGGGGACGCCGCCCGCGAGGAAGAGGGTGCCGGGGATGTCCTTCAGGTTCGGGGCCTGCTGCAGGCGCTCGACCAGCTGGGAGGTGGGGGCGTTCCAGGAGACGGCGGTGAACGCCTTGCGTTCGGCGGACTCGTAGGACTGCGGACCGGCGCCGTCGCCGCGCAGGGTGACGATCGTGTTGCCGTTGCGGTCGACGACGGCGACCGTGACGCGCTGGTTCTCCTTCTCGGCGGCGTCGAGCGCGGCCTGCGCCGCCTTGGTGGCGGCGTCGATCGTCAGGTGGGTGGAGGTCGTGGTGGCCCCGGCCGAAGCGGCAGCGGTGGCGGCAGGCTTCGCGGCGGGCGCCGAGGCGTTCGCGGACACCGCGCCGAAGCCCGCCAGGGCGACGACGGCGAGCACGGCACCGCCGGTGGCGACGCGAGCGCGGCGGGAGAACTTCTTGTGCACGGGGTTCATGGGTCGGTCGACTCCTTCGGTGGGCGGGCGGCCCGGTTGCCGCCCCGCTTCGTCCGCTCTCCACCCTCGGCCCGGAACGGGGCCCGCGAGGTCGACGTTCCGGCTCTCCCGGGGCCGCGCGACGGACGACACCGGGGTCATCCGATCGGTTGACCTGCCCATCCCCCGCACCGGGTCACAATGGAGGTGTTTGCCCAGTTCAGCGCCTACGAGCGAGACAGAGCGAGAAGGGAGGCTGCCCCGGATGGCGAACCGGTCGTACGAACCGAGCACCGTGGACACCCGGTGGCTCGGCGTCGTGATGCACGCGGCGTTCTTCCTGCTGCTCGGCGGGGCGCTCGCCCGATTCGTGCTGCGCCATCCCGGCGAACCGCGTACTCCGTGGATCATCGCGCTGTGCGTCGTACTCGCCGTCCTGCATCTGCTGGGGCCCAGGACCGGCGACGCGGGCTCCCGTCCCGCCCGGCCCACCCGGCGGCACTCGGCCTGGCTGGCGCTGGTCGTCGTGGTGTGGATGGTCCTGGTCGTGCTCGCGCCCAGCTTCGCCTGGTGCGCGGTGCCCCTCTTCTACACCGGTCTGCGCACGCTGCCGGCCCGCGCGGCCCTCGTTCTCGTCGCGGTCCTGACCGCGTTCGTGGTCGCCGCGCAGCTGGAGCTCGCGGGCCGCTTCGACCCGAACCTGGTCCTCGCGCCGCCCGCGGTCGCCGCCCTCGCCACCGCCGTCTTCCTGCAGATGGAACGGCACACCGCGCGCCAGCGTGTCCTGATCGACGACCTGATCCGCACCCGCCACGAACTCGCCGCCTCGGAACGCCGCGAGGGCACCCTCGCCGAACGCCAGCGCCTCTCCATGGAGATCCACGACACCCTCGCCCAGGGCCTGTCCAGCCAGCAGATGCTGCTGCAGGCGGCCGACCGGGTGTGGGACACCGAACCGGACAAGGCCCGCGCCCATGTACGCACCGCCACGTCCGTCGCCGCACACAACCTCGCCGAGACCCGGCGCTTCGTGCACGACCTGGCCCCCGCGGACCTGGTCGACGGCGGCCTCGACCAGGCACTGCGCGCCCTGGCCGCGCGCGAGTCCGGCGCGGATCTCACGGTACGGGTCCACATCGACGACGACGGCCGCCTCCCCCGGCTGCCCGACCGCGTCCAGTCCGCCCTGCTGCGCATCGCCCAGGGCGCCCTGGCCAACGTCCGCGAGCACGCGGCCGCCGGCCACGCCGCCCTCACCCTCACCCTTGTCGACGACGAGGTCGTCCTGGACGTCTCCGACGACGGCCACGGCTTCGACCCCGCCGCGCCGTCGGACTCCCCCGGGGCGGAACGCGGGCACGGACTGCCCGCCATGCGGGCCCGGCTGCGCGCGCTCGGCGGGACCCTGACCGTCGACTCCACGCCCGGCGAGGGCACCGTCCTGTCCGCCGCCGTCCCCCTGGAGGCGCCCCGATGACCCCCGACCGCGCTCCCGTGCGCATTCTGGTCTGCGACGACCACGCCGTCGTACGGGCCGGGCTGCTCGCCCTGCTCGACAGCGCCCCGGACATCGAGGTCGTCGCAGAGGCCGGCACCGGCGAGGAGGCGCTCGCGCTGGCCGCGAAGCTCACGCCGGACGTGGTGCTGATGGATCTGCAACTGGGCGAGGGCATCGACGGCGTGGAGACCACCCGTCGCCTCACCTCCGCTTCCGGCACGTCCCCTCACGTCCTGGTCCTGACCACGTACGACACCGACGCCGACATCACCCGCGCCGTCGAGGCGGGCGCCACCGGCTATCTGCTCAAGGCCGAACGCCCCGACGAACTCTTCGCCGCCATCCACGCCGCCGCCGAGGGACGACCCGTCCTGTCCGCGCCGGTCGCCGGCCGCGTCATGGCCAATCTGCGCCGGCCCCGGCCCACCCTCACCGACCGCGAGCGCGACATCCTCGCCCAACTCGCCCGGGGCATCGGCAACCGCGACATCGCCCGGACCCTGTACATCAGCGAGGCCACCGTCAAGACCCACCTGCGCCGCATCTACGGCAAGCTCGGCGTCGACACCCGCGCGGGCGCGGTGGCGGTCGCGAAGGAGCAACGTTTGCTGCCCTGATCTCAGGGCTCGACGGTGCCGAGGAAGATCCCGTACTCGACCTTGAAGATGTCGGCGGCCTCGGCGCAGATGCTCTCGGCCTCCGCGCGCAGCGGCGGCGGGGGCTGGGGTTCGTCGCTGAGCCCATAGCAGGGAATCGGGTGCCGCAGCCGTTCGAGATCGCCCTGGACGGCGCTGGTGGTGAGGAACACCGCGCTGTACAACTCGTCGGCGTACTCGGGTTCTTCGCGCCGCAGCCGTCGTTCCGTGTCGGCGGCCACCTTCGCGGCCGCGCTGAGCGCCGCCCCGCAGTCCTTGTCGTCGAGCGACGTGCCCGTCGTGCAGTTGTCCAGGTCAGCGCCCGGGTGCGCGTCCACCGCGGCCTGGTAGGCATCCTGGATGTCCTGCGTCAGGGGAGATGTCGTTGCAGGTGCGGACGAGGACGGGACGGCTGCGGCAGAGGTGGTCGCCGGCGACTTCGACGGCGCGGCAGGTGCCGGATCGCCGCTGCACCCGGTGAGCAGAACTCCGGCGGCCACGGCTGCCGGCAACGGACGAATCCGTCGGATCGCTCCTGGTCCTGTGAACATGCCGGGATCGTAGGGACCCACCTCCGGGAGGGGTCCCGACCCGCGCCACCGATGCCATCCGCTCTGTGCTGCCGCAAGCGGCTCGCTCCGTCGTGTGCGAGTCGTGCAGGTTGAAACTCGTAGGAATCAAGGGCTTGTAGCACCGATTTAACGAGGGTTAGTTTAACCGTCACTCGAAGCCGGGTCCCGGCTGCTGAGAGCCGCTCCCTGCGCATTCGCGCACTTCAACCAGGGGTACAGCCATGCCAGTTGACAAGCTTCAGATGTCCCGCAGAGGTTTCCTCGGCCTGGGTGCCGCGGCGGGAGTCATCACCCTCACCGCCTGCGGAACCTCCAGCGGCGGCTCCAGTGCCGGCCCGCTCGTGATGACGGTCTGGGGCGGCGACCCCGACCGCAAGACGTACCAGGCCCGCATCGACCTGCTGGTGAAGAAGTACCCGGACCTCAAGGTCAAGCTCCAGCTGATCCCCAACGACTCGTATCCGCAGAAGGTCCAGACGATGATCGCCGGCGGCTCCGGGCCGGACATCATGCAGGTCGCCGAGAGCGTCAACACGTACTCCAGCAAGAACCAGCTGCTGCCCCTCGACGACCTCGCCAAGGCGGCGAAACTCGACACCGAGCAGCGCTTCGGCCCGGTCGGCTCGCTGTACTCGTACGAGGACAAGCTGTACGCGATCCCGGACCGCTCCGGCGCGGTGACCGTGTTCTACAACAAGGACCTGTTCGACAAGAAGGGCATCAAGGCCCCCACCGCTGACTGGACCTGGGACGACGCCCTCGACGCGTTCAAGGAGCTGACGGTCCCCGGCAAGCAGTGGGGATACAGCGGTGCCGAGTGGTGGCCGCAGTGGTGGAGCCTCGCCTACCAGAACGGCGGCACCATCATCGACGAGAGCGGCCGGCCCGCCGTCGACAGCGACGCGGTGGTCGAGGCGCTCCAGTGGGCGGGCGACCTGGTCTTCAAGCACAAGGTCGTACCCAGCAAGGCGGACTACGCCGACATGGGTCCCGACATCGGCGGCGACCAGGCCTTCCCCAACCAGAAGGTCGCCACCCACGCCAACGGCTTCTGGGTCATGTCGGGTCTGACGGACGCGAAGTTCGCCTGGGACATCGCGCCGATGTGGCGCGGCGAGAAGCAGGCCGTGTCGGCGTTCGGCAGTGGCCTCGCGATCTCCCGCACCTCCAAGCAGCGCGACAACGCCTTCAAGGCGATCGACTTCCTCACCTCCCCCGAGGCACAGCAGCAAATCATCTCCTCCGGCCAGGACGTGCCGGCCAATCTGGAGGTGCAGAAGAGCCAGGCGTTCCTCAAGCCGTCGTGGATGAAGACGGACGTCGACATGGGTGTGTTCGCCGAGTCGAGCGAGTTCGTCTTCCGGGCGCCGTTCATCCCCGAGTGGAACGAGATGATCGACACCATCTCGAACGGCCTAGCCGACTTCTGGCTCGGCAAGGAGCGCAGCGCCAAGAAGGCACTGACCGCCGTGCAGAAGGACCTTGAGGCACTCATCAAGTCCGGGGCATGACCGGCGATGGCAACCACGACCGCACCGACCCCGCCGCCTGAAGCCCCGGCGGCCACCAAGAGCCCCACCTCACCGAAGAAGCCGAAGCTCTCCAAGCGGCGGCGCCGTGAGGCACTCTCCTTCTACCTGTTCGTCTCGCCGTGGGTGATCGGCTTCCTGGTCTTCCTGCTCGGGCCGATGATCGCGTCGATCTACTACTCCCTGACCGACTGGGACTCCTTCACCCCGCCCCAGTGGGTCGGCTTCCAGAACTACGTCACGCTCCTCACGGACGACCCGGTGTTCTGGAAAGCCCTGTGGAACACCCTCTTCTACGCGGCGATCTCGGTCCCGCTCGGCCTGGTCCTCGGCCTGTGGCTGGCGAACCTGCTCAACAAGCAGGTCCGCGCCCGCAAGCTGCTGCGCACCCTGATCTACCTGCCGACGCTGATCCCGCTGGTCGCCACCGCGATGATCTTCCGGATGGTGCTCGCGCCGAACGGCCCGCTCAACGACTTCCTCGGCCTGTTCGGCATCTCCGGCCCCAACTGGCTGTTCGACGGCCCCTGGGTCAAGCCCGCCCTGATCCTGATGTCGACGTGGGGCGCGGGTGCCGCGACCGTGCTGCTGCTCGCCGCGATGAAGGGCATCCCGCGTGAGCTGTACGAGGCGGCCGAGGTGGACGGCG
The DNA here is from genome assembly GCF_039537145.1 of Streptomyces shaanxiensis. Lineage (NCBI taxonomy): Bacteria > Bacillati > Actinomycetota > Actinomycetes > Kitasatosporales > Streptomycetaceae > Streptomyces > Streptomyces shaanxiensis. The sequence continues at coordinate 1,227,109 of NZ_BAAAZY010000010.1, read as the reverse complement.
CGAGTGCGATACGGCAGTTCTGGAGCATCACGCTGCCGCATCTGACGCCCATCATCTTCTTCAACCTGATCATGGGCCTGATCGGCGCGTTCCAGGTGTTCTCGCAGGTCTACATCCTCGTCTCGAAGGCCAAGAACCCCGCGGGCTACGACGCGGCCCAGACCATGGTGCCGTTCCTGTTCGACCAGGCATTCAGCTACTACCACATGGGCTACGCCTCGGCGATCTCCTGGCTGCTGTTCCTGGTGATCCTGGTGTTCACGGTGATCGCCTTCCGCACCACCCGGCGCTGGGTGTTCTACGAGACCGAGGTGAAGTGATGGCGACCCTGGCGACCCCCCTGAGCGAGAAACGCCAAGAGGCCCCTGCCGTACGGGCGTTCCGCGCGACCCCGTTCACCTACGGCACCCTGCTGATCGTCGCGGCGATCCTGACCACCCCGCTGGTCTTCGTCGGCTCGATCGCCCTGTCGAGCGACGCCACCGTGAACGCCGGCTCGTACACGGTCATCCCGCGCGAGTTCCACTGGGACAACTTCTCCCGGGTGTTCGGCACCGAGCTGCCGGTGGGCACCTTCCTGCTCAACTCGGTGCTGATCTCGCTGTTCTCGGTGGTGGGGCAGGTCCTCTCCAGCGGCCTGGTCGGCTACGCCTTCGCCCGGCTGCGGGCGCCCGGCAAGGGCACGATGTTCCTCGTGGTCATCGCGACGATGATGATCCCGACGCAGATCACGATGATCCCCCAGTTCATCCTCTTCCGGGACCTGGGCTGGGTGAACACCTTCCTGCCGCTGATCGTGCCGAACTTCTTCTCCAACGCCTTCAACGTCTTCCTGGTACGGCAGTTCGTCTCCCGGCTGCCCAGCGAGCTCGACGAGGCCGCCATGATGGACGGCCTCGGCTTCTTCGGCATCTACCGGCGGATCATGTTCCCGATGCTCAGGCCGGTCCTGATCGCCATCGGCATCTTCACCCTCACCCACACCTGGGGCGACTTCATGGGCCCCCTGATCTACCTCAACGACGAGTCGAAGATGCCGCTCGCGCTGGGCGTGCAGTACATCACCGCGACCTCGCAGGCGGGCCAGGCACCGCCCTGGAACCTGGTGATGGTCGGCTCGATCCTGCTCGCGGTGCCGATGATCATCGTCTACTACCTGGGCCAGAAGTACCTGTACGAAATGGACATCAGCGGCGGAAGCGCGGGAGTGAAGTGAACCGTACGGAGACCATCGAAGCCGTCCGCCTCGACGGCCGGGGCGTGTGGATCGACGGCCGCCCGCGCACGCTGCTGTGCGCCTCGCTGTTCTACTTCCGCCTGCCTGTCGAGCAGTGGCGCGAACGGCTCGCCCAGGTGCGGGCCTCCGGATACACCTGCGTCGACGTCTATCTCCCGTGGAACTTCCACGAGTTGGCGCCAGGAAGGTGGTCCTTCGAGGGCCGCCGGGACGTCGCGGCCTTCCTGGACCTCGCGCACGAGGAGGGCCTGTACGTCATCGCGCGGCCGGGGCCGTACATCTGCTCCGAGTGGGACGGCGGGGCGCTGCCCGCCTGGCTGGGCCTGGACCCGGAGTTGAGGGTCCGTCAGAACGAGCCTCGCTATCTGGAACAGGTCATTGCCTGGTTCGACCAGGTGCTGCCGCTGCTCGCGGAACGCCAGTATCCGGCGAACGGGCCGGTGATCATGGTGCAGTTGGAGAACGAGCTGGACTTCTTCGACTGCGCCGACCGCACGGGCTATCTGACCGCCCTGCGCGAGGCGGCCCTCGGTCACGGCATCACCGTCCCGCTGATCGCCTGCTCCGGCCAGGGCGACCTCGCGGGCGCCACCGGCGATGCCGACGGTGTCGTACCGGCCTGCAACTTCTACCCGGACGACGACTCCCCGGACATCGAGGCCGAGGTTCGACGCTATGCCGGGCTCGTCGCCGACCGCGGGGTGCCGCTGCTGGTCACCGAGACCAACCGTCGCCATCGGACGCTGCGCCGCCTGCTGGCGAGCGGCGCCAAGCTGATCGCGCCGTATCTCCAGTCGTCCGGCTGGAACTTCGGGTACACCCCGTCGAGCGGCAACTGGGGTCGCCCCGGCAACTTCATGAGCCACGGCTACGACTTCGGCGGCTATGTCACGTCGACCGGCGTGGAGCGGCCGGAGTACGCCGAGGCGCAGGTGTTCGCGCGGGTCGTCGAGGTGTGGGGCGACCGACTGGCGCTCGCCGTGCCGGGCGCCCCGGACACCGAGGTGGCCTGCGGCTTTCCGACGAGCTCGGCACCCGGGGTGCTGGACCTTCCCGAGGGCGGTCGGCTGGTGGCCGTACCGCATTTCGGAACGGACCCCGGTACGGCCGTCGTTCGGGGTGTGCCGGTCGCGGTCGCGCCGGGTTCGTGCCCCCTGATGGCGGTGGACGTACCGCTGCGGCTCTGGGGCATGGACGCCACCCTGACGCTCGCCTCGGCGGACCTCGTGGCGGTGGCGGACGGGGTGCTGGTGTTCTCCGCCGACGTGCCGGTCACCGCCGTACTGGAGGGGCAGCGCACCGAGATCCCGGTGTCCGAGCGGAGGACCGTGGCGGGAGTGACGCTCGTCGTGCTGCCCTCGGCGGACGCGGCCCGGCTGCGCTCGGTAGGCCCCGACGGCACGGTGCGCCTGGCCGACGCCCCGCACCGCCCCGCCAAGCCCGCACCGACCGCCGTCCTCGAGGCACGGCGACGGACCGACACCCCGCCCGAGCAGCCCGCGGGCCGGCACGACCTGCCGCCGACCCTGGAGTCGCTCGGGGTGTACCGGGGACGCGGTGCCTACCGGACCACCACGGATCTGACGGGCGTGGACGAGCTGCTGCTCACCGACGCGGCGGACATCGTCGACCTGTCCGTCGCGGGCCGGACGCACCCGCCGATCGCCGGGTTCGGCGCGACGCGGCGCATCGACGTACGGGAGGTGACGGGGAACGCCGCGATCGAGGGCGTGGTGGAGATCTGGGGCCACGCCAACTTCGACGACTCCCGCCTGCCCGCGCTCCGCCTGGGCGCGCTGCGCGGCCTGGGCACCCTGTGGAAGGTCCGGGACACCACCGACGTCTCGGCGCTGTGGACGGTCCACGGCCACTGGGCGGGCGCCCCCGCTCCCATCCGGGTGCTCGGCGGCTGGAGCAGCACGCGCGTGGCGGTTCCGGTCACCTACACCCGTACCGTCCACTCCCCCGCCCCGTCGGCGCTGCACCTGCGCGGCGTCGTCGAACCGCTGCGGGTGAGCGTCGACGACGGCGAACCGGTGACCGTCCACACCGAGAACCCCTGGGTGCTGCTGCCCGCCGGAACCCACCAGGTCTCGATCACGGTGCCGCACCATCCGAGCGGTCCCGGCCTGCGCGCCGAACTGCTCACGCTGGACGCCGTACGGGACTGGTCGTGCGCCGCGCAGGACGACGAGCTGCTCACCGCCTTCGCCGGCCGGCCGGGCCGCACGGAGGAGGTGCGGCTCCCGCTGGCGCTGAAACCGGGAGAGGAGGCGTGGCTCGACGTCGACCTGCCGGCGTCCCCGGAGGGATATCTGGTCCGGCTGGACGCGACGCAGGTCCGGGTGACCGGATGGGCCGGCGGCGAGTGCGTGGGACGCGTCTGGGCGGGCGACCGGCCCGACTTCTCGGGCGGGGACCCCGACGCGCTCTGGGTGCCGCCGGGATGGCCGGGCCTCACCCTGTTCGTGCAGGGTATTGAGGGGCGGGACACTCCGGAGATCCGTACGCTGTGGCTGGGGGTACCGACCGACTGAGGGGGAAACCGGTGGCCCGGCACACGGTCCGTGACGTTCGCAGCGAGAACCGCTTCGAGGTGCTGCACGCGCTGTTCGACCTCGGGCCCTCCTCCCGCCAGGAACTCGCCCGGCACACGGGGCTCAGCCTGGCCACCGTGACGACGCTGGCCGGCGAGTTCCTGGCGGAGGGCGTGCTGCGCATCGCCGCCGTGGAGCGCAACGCGGTGGGGCGGCCCTACGAACGGCTCACGATCAACCCGGACCGCGGCCGCATCGTCGGCGTCGACGTCGCCGAGACCTACGTCGACGCCACGGTGTACGACCTCGCGCTCGACGTCCTGGGCCGCCACGAGGCCGCCCTCGACGAGGACCAGAACGACCAGGTGTACGTCGTCGACGGCATCGTCGGCGCGATCGAGGCGGCCCTCAAGGCGAGCGGCACCGGGCGGGAGGGGATCGTGGGCGTCGGGGTCAGCATGCCGGGCCACGTCCAGCACGACTCCGGAGTCTCCGTCTTCGCGCCCAACTGGGACTGGCACGACGTCCACATCGAGGAACTGCTGGCCGAACGGCTGCGGTTGCCGGTGTACGTCGACAATCCGCTCAAGGCGGCGATCCTGTCCGAGATGTGGTTCGGCGTCGGACGGGTCGTCGACAGCATGGCCGTGGTCAATATCGGCACCGGGGCAGGGGCGGGCATCGCCCTCGAGGGCACCCTGATCCGGGGCATGACCAACAACGCCGGCGAGTGGGGACACACCCTGCTGGTACTGGACGGCCGCCCGTGCCGGTGCGGTCGGCGCGGCTGCGTGGAGGCGTATGTCGGCGCCCCTGGCCTGGAGACGACGCTGGCCGAGATCGACCCGTCCCATCCCGCGCTGGGCCGGCTTGGGCAGCGGGACTTCGTCGAGGCCGTCGCCGTCGGCCTGGCCGCCGGGGACCCGGTGCTGCGCGAGCTCGTCCGGCGTACGGGCCGCTGTCTCGCCGCGGCCCTCGGCGACCTCGTCAACCTGCTCAACGTCCCGAAGGTGACCCTCACCGGCTGGCTGCCCACGGCCCTGGCCGAGTGGCTCGTCCCCGCCGTACGGGACGAACTCCCCCACCATGTGCTGCCGGGCTCCCTCCCCGGTCTCACCGTCGGCGTGTCCGAGGTCCCCGGCAACGCCGTTTCCCTGGGCATGGCGACGTTCACCCTGGAGCGGTTCCTCACCCGACTCGGCCTGGCCGGCACCGCCCGGACCCGGCCGCAGCCGGGGGCCGAGGCCGCGCAGACGATCGGATGACCCCGCTCACCCCTGAGCGGACCGCCGCCCGCCTGTCAGCCGACCGATTTGGGACGATGGCCCTGTGGACGGACACCCGGTCTTCGGCGGGGCCGAGCCGCTGGACACGCTCGAGGTCGCGCCGACGGCCCGGACGGCGGTGGCGTGGCTGCCTCCGCGCCGGCTCTGGCCGGCCATCCAGGACATCCGCCGGGAGCACGATCCGCAGATACGACGCTGGCCGCCGCATGTGAATCTGCTGTTCGGCTTCGTGCCGGAGGAGCAGTTCGCGCGGGCCGTGCCGCTGCTCTCCGCGGGGGCGGCACAGAGCACGGCCTTCACGGCCCGCCTGACCGGCGTGCGGTACTTCCGGCACCGGCACTACGCGACGGTGTGGCTCGATCCGGCCGCGGCGGACCCGGCGCCATGGGCCCGTCTCCACCGGGAGCTGCAGCTGCGGTTCCCGCTCTGCCGCGGGCGCGGCGACCGCTTCACGCCGCATCTCTCCCTCGGCCGCTCCCAGCACCCCAAGCACCTGGCCGCCGAATGTGCCGTCCGGCTCGGCACGCTGTCGGCGGAGGTGGAGGAGATCGTCCTGCTCTCCCGACGTGGCGAGGAGCCCATGCGGCCCCGGGCCGTGATCACCCTGGGCACAGGAGAGGTCCGCCGCCCGCGCTGACCACGACGTCGTAGGGACCGGACGCAGTGTGGCCTCGGCGGTCACACGACCGGCCGAGGCCACACGACAAGCGGAAGGACGGGTCCGCCGGCCCCTGGGGTGACTGGTTGTCAGCAGGTGCGGCCGACGTAGTAGGCACCCTGGATCTTGCTCGCAGAGCCCAGCCAGGTCTTGCCGGGCGCGACGCACCGCTCGTAGTCCGGCGCCAGGGCGACCTCCACCTTGATGACCACCCTTGAGCCGTCGGACGTGCAGTGGTTGTAGTAGGCGTCGGAACCGGTCTCGTAGAAGCCGCACGGGTCGGCCGCCGCGGGGGTGGCCTGTGCGGTCAGGGCGCCGAAGGACGTGAGCACGAGGGCGGCGGAACCGAGGGCGCCGGTCACCATACGACGAACACGCAAGGGGAACTCCTTGGGCTGGGGAGGACGACATGCCTGAACAGGCAGTTGTCCACCGGTCAGTTGGATACCGGAACCAGGATCGCCGCGTCGCCCGGCACGGTTGACCGACTGTCGGGCCGTTCACCTGGCGAATCGTTTGACCGCTACCTCGATGAGGTGATCATGCGCGGTTCTCACATCCGGTCCGCACAAGGCCGCACACCGGCCCCTCCGGCTGACGCGTCAGCTCCCGAAGCGGCGCCGCGACTCCTCGATGTGGCCCAGGTATGCGTGGGTCCAGTCGCACATGCCGTCGATCGTCACCCGCAGCGCCCGGCCCGGCTCGGTGAGGGTGTACTCGACCTTGGCCGGGACCGTGGGGTACACCGTGCGGTCGACGAGGCCGTTGCGCTCCAGCATGCGCAGGTTCTGGGTGAGCATCTTGTGGCTGATGCCCTCGATCCCGTCCCGCAGCTCGCTGAAGCGCAGCGTGCGGTCGGCGATGCACTCGATGATCAGCAGCGCCCACTTGTTGGCGATGTCCGAGAAGATCTCCCGCGCCAAGGAGTCCGCGCGCGTCACGTCCGCTTCGTCCACCGAGCCCTTGAGCTGCTTGGTTCCCATCTGGTTCCCCAGTCACCGAAAAGTGCGTTCTTCCACGTCAGCGCACACTCTCCTACGGTTTCCGAGTAACCACAAGTGACCAGGAGAGCGTCCTGGTCCGAGACAAGGAGGCGGCCCGCATGGCCATCACTCTGGTGAACCCCACTGGACTGCCGGAGATCGACGCCTACCGACAGGTGTCGGTCGCGTCCGGTTCGAGGCTCGTCTTCCTGGCCGGGCAGGTCGCCTGGGACGCCGACGGCGTCACGGTCGGCGAGGGCGACCTCGCCGCCCAGGTCGAGCAGTGCTACGTCAACGTCGCCACCGCCCTGGCCGGTGTCGGCGCCTCCTTGGGCGACGTGGCGAAGCTGACCGTCTACGTCGTCGACTGGACCCCCGACAAGATGCCCCTGCTCATGGACGGCATCGCCCGCGCGGGCAAGCGTCTGGGAGTCACGTCGGCACCGCCCGCCACGCTGATCGGCGTCGCGGCACTGGACGTACCGGAGCATCTGGTCGAGGTGGAGGCCACCGCGGTGCTGGACTGACGTGGGACCGACCGCGGCCCTCGCCTACCGCGTCGGGCTCGTCGCGGGGGCCGCCCGAGGGGACAACTCCCGTTCCGCGACCGCCCGGAAGCCGTTGGGCGGGCGGCCGGTCACGCGTCGGACGGTATCGGTCGTGCGGTCTTCGGCCCCCTCGGCGATGGCGCGGTCCATGTCGGCCAGCATGGTGGCGAACTCCAGCGGTATCACTGCGGCGAGCCGGTCGCGCATGGCGTCGTAGGTCAGCCGATGGTGGGTCACAGGACGGCCGGTGACCTGTGTGAGAATCGCGGCGATGTCGTCGTGGCCGAGGGGCTCGGGACCGGTCAGGACCAGGTCCGCGTTGGGGGCACGGCCGTCGGTCAGGGCATGCACGGCGACGGCGGCGATGTCGTCGGCGTCGACGAATCCGACCCGTCCGGACCCGGCGGCGGTCCTGATGACGCCGTGCTCGCGAATGCTGTCGGCGTGGGTGTGCGTGCCGGTGAAGTTCTGCATGAACCACGAGGGCCGCAGCACCGCCCACTGATCGAACAGGCCCGGCAGGATCTGGTGCACCGCCCCGACCGCCGGGCCGCCCTCGGGTATTGCCGAGGAGCTGAGCAGTACCGCGCGCTCCACTCCGGCGGCACGGGCCTGCCGGAGGAAGGGCACCATGACCGCAGCCGGATCCGGATCACCCACAGGGGGAACGAGGTACAGACGGTCGACATCGGCGAGGGCGTCGCTGAAGGTGGCGGAGTCGTACCAGTCGAAGCGCACCGGTTCCGCGCCCGGTAGCTGAGTGGCTCGCCGGCCGGCGGCCTTGACCGGGTGTCCGGCGGCGATCAGCTGTCGGGCGGTGCGGCTGCCCGTGGTGCCGGAGGCGCCGATGACCAGTGTGGTGCCGGTGAGGGTCATCGGGCGTTGCTCGCGATGAAGTTCACGCCGGGTTCGTGGACGGCGAGGGGATTCCAGTAGTCGCGGTAGGAGGTGAAGCGCCCGTCCTGGACGGTCACGACGGCAATGTACGTCATCTCGAAGGGTCCCCCTGTCTCGACCATACGGCCCACACCGCGCATCTCGACCACGATGGTCCCGGGCTCGGTCGTCCGGTGGATCCGCAGGTCGGGGAAGTCTTGCAGGTCGATGTGGTCGGGGTAGTCGCGCATATAGGCGGCGATGGCGTCCCGGCCCTCCAACCGCTCGGGCCATGCTGGCGGCGCGAAGGGGAACTCCATGACGCCGTCGTCGGCCCAGAGGCCGACCCAGGCGGGAATGTCCTTGTCCAGCAGCAACCGCAGGCTGTGGCGGTACAGATCCGCCGGTGAGGTGGTCGCGGGCATGAGTCTCTCCGTCCCGTACGATACGGACCAGCGGTCCGCTTCTTCTGGGAAGAATACGGACCGCCGGTCCGCATCGCAACCGGAGGAGCCCCATGCCCGAACGCAAGCCCCGCAAGGACGCGGTCCGCAACCGTGCAGCCGTGTTCGAGGCGGCCGACGCCCTTTTCGCCGCATGCCGGAGCCCCGAGGAGGTCACGATGGCCGACATCGCGGCGGGTGCCGGCGTCGGCAAAGGAACCCTCTTCCGCGCCTTCGGCGACCGCACCGGCCTGATCCGGGCGCTCTGCGCCGCCCGACTCGAGCCCCTGAGGAAAGCCGTCGAAGAGGGGCCCGAGCCGCTGGGCCCCGCCACACCGCCGCTGCAGCGCGTTCCGGCGCTGCTCGACGCCGTTCTGTGCTTCAAGCTCGACAACCGTCATCTCGCGCTGGCCCTGGAGACCACGGGCTCGGGCAGCCCTTACCGGACGGAGCACTACGAGCGCTGGCACGCCCTGCTTCGGGACCTCCTGGACCGCACCCCAGGCGCGACCGACAGCGACTTCGCCGCCCACGCACTGCTCGCCGCCACCCGGGCGGATCTCGTCGAGTACCTGGCCGGGGAGAAGGGGGTGCCCCGCGAGGAACTGCGCGCACGGTTGGCGAAGTTCACTGCTGGAGTTCTTGGCACCAGCACGTGAAGCGGGTGGTCGACCCGTCCGCGTCCGGCCACGGCCGGCTCGCCAGTTGCGTCATGGCACGTGAGGCCGCGGTCATGGCCCCATCATCGGCCGCTCACCGTCCAGTTACCAAGACATGAGCAAGCCGTACCGGTCCTCTCGGGCGGTGCCCGGGGCCAGCAGACACTCGGGGAACGCCCGTCTTTGCAAAGGCTGCGACAGGCAGCGGGAGGACGCCGTGCACCTGCTCGGCACCGAATGCCGGGCCTCAACTCCGCGAGCCCGGCAGCCGACCGGGACGCGCTGGACGCCGGCCGGCCGGACGGTCCCCCGCGCCGCCCGACCGGCCATCGGTTGTACGGCGGGGACGCTACCGTCCGGCGGACGGTTCGGTCTTGGACGAATTTGCACTCGCCGAGAGAGCCATTGCTCCTTCGACCCGGCGAGAGGCGACCATCTGTCCGGGTGTGGTGCCGGCGATGGCCCGGAACTCGCGGTTGAGGTGCGACTGGTCGTAGAAGCCGCAGGCCTCCGAGATGTCGGTCAGGCTCGAGGCCCCGCGACTGAGCAGCGCCACGGCGTGACGGAAGCGCAGCACCCGCGCGGACGCCTTGGGCGTCAGCCCGATCTGCTGGGTGAACCGCCGGATCAAGTACCCCTGGCTCCACCCCACTTCGGCGGCGATACGGGCGATCGGGATCGCCCCCGCGCTGCCGGAGAGCAGGTGCCAGGCGTAGCCGACCTCGGGCGCGGGCTCCGGGCCGTACCCGAGCCGGTCGAGCAACGCCGCGTCCAGCAGGTCGAACCTCGCCGCCCAGTCCCGGGTGGACGCCAGCCGCTCCACCAGCGTTCCGGCCTCGGGCCCCAGAACGTCCCGGATCTCGATGGCCAGGTTCGTCAACTCGCTCATCGGCATGCCGAACAGCCGGTAGGCGCCCAGCGGCGTGAACTCGACCCGGATCGCCTCCTGGCCGCCGGGATGCACACAGATCGCGGGCCGGTCCTCCAGCCCCACCACCAACGACCCGATCCTCCCGCTGCCGCCGCCCGGTACGCCCAACCGCCGGACCTGGGAGAACGGCTCCGCAAGGCTGATCAACAGGGTCGCGCACCCGGTCGGCACCAACCGCGCCTCATACGGCGTGGTCACGGCTTCCCAGTAGCCGACATAACTGCGCAGGAAGGGCTTGAGCCCCGGATGCCAGGGGCGCGTGACCCGCCACAGACCACCGAGCCGCGCGACCTCGACCGCACCTGCACCATCCCGGCCACGAAGCGCACCATGAACCACCAAGAAGGCTCACCTCACCCCAGGGACGCCCACTTCACAGTATCCAAGTCCGTTCCCGGCGGTTGGCGGCCTAATCGGCCCGAGGAGCATCATGGTCGCCCGCGGACGCGGGCCGGACGCGGGTGAGCCGGGTCACCAACAGCGTGGCGTCACCCTGCCCGATCCGTGGCGGCCGTCTCGTCGACCCGTTCGGCCACCCACACCAAGAAGGCCCGTACCTCGGCGGTGGGCAGTGCGGTCGCCTCGGTGCGTGGGCGTTCGTAGCTGCGCAGTGCGGCTTTCAGGAGCGGCCGGAAGCGTTCCTCGGACGCGGCGACCGCCTCCGCCGCCCGGCGCTTGGCCTGCCAGCGGCCCGTACGGCAGAAGTGCACCGAGCGGCAGCCGTTGAGGACCCGATTGTCCGCGAGGTGCCCCTCGCCGCCGCTGTGCTCACGGACCGAGGCGCGGATCGCCGTGAGCAGGTCGGCGCGGGCGGGCTCGGCGATCACCGCCCGCGCCGGACTGCCATACAGCACCAGTCCGGCCTGATGAGCGACGGAACGGTCGATGACGTACCAGAAGGCAGGGGATTGCGTCGGGTCGAGGCTGATCCGGTCGGGCAGCAGGGGCCCGGTGTTGAGGTCCAGCAGGTATCCGGCGTCTCCGGACGGCCGGGCCGCGAAGGCCTCGTCGTAGACCACCAGTTCCAGTCCCGCCGCCGGGCAGGGCAGTGCGGGGTGCGCGAGTGCGGCGGCCAGGTCGGACCGCGTTCGCCCGGGCAGGGGCGCGTCCACGACCACCGTCACGTCGGTGTCGCTGCGCCCGTGCCGGTAGTCGCCGAGGGCGACTGAGCCGACCGCGAGGACGCTCACCAGGTGAGATCCGCACACGGTGCGGGTGCGGTGGACGACCTCCCGGAGGTAGGGACGAAGTTCGGCGGGGACGGCGTGCGGGTCCGCGAGAGTCCGGGTCATAGGCTCAGTGTCCGCCCAGGGTGGACCGGTCAGGCCCGCCGGAGCCCCGCGCAGCTGTCCACCTGCGCGGGGTTCAACGACAGGCGACTCAGGCGAGTTCGACCAGGAGATCGCCGCCCTCGACCTGCTGGACGGGATTGATGGCCAGTCGCGCTACCCTGCCGGACTTCGCGGCGGTGATGGACGCTTCCATCTTCATCGCCTCGATGGTGGCCACCGTGGCACCGGCCGCCACCTCGTCCCCCTCGGCGACGGTCAGGGTGACCACGCCGGCGAACGGCGCCGCGACGTGACCGGGGTTGGCCCGGTCGGCCTTCTCCGTCACCGGGACGTCCGAGGCCGCCGCCCGGTCGCGGACCTGGATCGGCCGCAACTGGCCGTTCAGGGTGGACATCACGGTGCGCATGCCGCGCTCGTCCGCGTCGCCGACGGCCTGCAACTCGATCAGCAGCCGCACACCGCGCTCGAGGTCGACGGAGTACTCCTTGCCCGGGCGCAACCCGTAGAAGAAGTCCTTGCTGTCCAGCACGCTGGTGTCGCCGTAGGTGTCACGGTGCGTGTCGAACTCGCGCGTCGGTCCCGGGAACAGCAGCCGGTTGAGTGTCGCCCGCCGGTCCTTCGCCAGCCCCTCGCGGTCGTCCGCGCTCAGCTCCTGCACCGGCTTGGCCTCGGCCCGGCCCTGCAGCGCCTTGCTGCGGAACGGCTCGGGCCAGCCGCCGGGCGGGGTGCCCAGCTCGCCGCGCAGGAAGCCGATGACGGAGTCGGGGATGTCGAACCTGTCGGGGTCCGTCTCGAAGTCCGCCGGGGCCACGCCGGCGCCCACCAGGTGCAGCGCCAGGTCGCCGACCACCTTCGACGAGGGGGTGACCTTCACCAGGCGGCCGAGCATCCGGTCGGCGGCGGCGTACATCGCCTCGATCTCCTCGAAGCGGTCGCCCAGGCCCAACGCGACCGCCTGGGTGCGCAGGTTGGAGAGCTGCCCGCCGGGGATCTCGTGGTGGTAGACGCGTCCGGTCGGCGAGGCCAGACCCGCCTCGAAGGGGGCGTAGACCTTGCGGACGCTCTCCCAGTACGGCTCCAGGTCGCCGACGGCCTGGAGGTCGAGGCCGGTGGGCCGCTCGGAGTGGTCGGTCGCGGCCACGATCGCCGACAGGGAGGGCTGCGAGGTCGTACCGGCCATGGACGCCACCGCGCCGTCCACCGCGTCCGCGCCGGCCTGGATCGCGGCGAGGTAGGTGGCGAGCTGGCCGCCCGCGGTGTCGTGGGTGTGGATGTGGACCGGCAGGTCGAACTCCCGGCGCAGGGCCGACACCAGCTTCGCCGCGGCCGGTGCCCTCAGCAGGCCCGCCATGTCCTTGACGGCCAGCACATGGGCGCCCGCGTCCACGATCTGCTCGGCGAGCCGCAGGTAGTAGTCCAGGGTGTACAGGCGCTCCGACGGGTCGGACAGGTCGGAGGTGTAGCACAGGGCCACCTCGGCGACGGCCGTTCCCGTCTCCCGTACGGCCTGGATGGCGGGCCGCATCTGGTCGACGTCGTTGAGGGCGTCGAAGATGCGGAAGATGTCGATGCCGGTGGCCGCCGCCTCCTGCACGAAGGCGTCGGTCACCTCGGTGGGATACGGCGTGTAGCCCACGGTGTTGCGGCCGCGCAGCAGCATCTGCAGGCAGATGTTCGGCGCGGCCTCCCGCAGGGCCGCCAGGCGCTCCCACGGGTCCTCGGCGAGGAAGCGCAGGGCGACGTCGTAGGTCGCGCCGCCCCAGCACTCCAGCGACAGCAGCTGGGGCAGGGTGCGGGCCACCACCGGGGCGATGGCGAGCATGTCCTTGGTGCGTACGCGCGTGGCGAGCAGCGACTGGTGGGCGTCGCGGAACGTGGTGTCGGTGACGCCGATGGTCGGCGACGCGCGCAGCCAGCTCGCGAAGCCCTCGGGGCCGAGCTCGGCGAGCCGCTGCCGGGACCCGGCGGGCGGCTCACCGGCGGGCAGCGCGGGCAGCTTGGTCAGCGGTTCGAGCAGGTCGGGCCGTTCGCCGTGCGGCTTGTTCACGGTGACGTCGGCCAGGAAGGTGAGCAGCTTCGTGCCGCGGTCGGCTGAGTGGCGGGCGGTGAGCAGGTGCGGGCGCTGCTCGATGAACGACGTGGTGACCCGGCCGGCCTGGAAGTCGGCGTCGTCCAGCACCGCCTGCAGGAAGGGGATGTTGGTGGCCACGCCGCGGATGCGGAACTCGGCCACGGCACGCCGGGCACGGCCCACGGCGGCGGTGAAGTCCCGGCCCCGGCAGGTGAGTTTCACCAGCATGGAGTCGAAGTGCGCGCTGATCTCCGTACCGGCGTGGGTGGTTCCGCCGTCGAGGCGGATGCCCGAGCCACCGGGCGAGCGGTAGGCGCTGATGCGGCCGGTGTCCGGGCGGAAGCCGTTGGCCGGGTCCTCGGTGGTGATACGGCACTGCAGCGCGGCGCCGCGCAGCGTGACGGTCTCCTGGGCGAGGCCGAGGTCGGCGAGGGTCTCGCCGGCGGCGATGCGCAGCTGTGACTGCACCAGATCGACGTCGGTGACCTCTTCGGTCACCGTGTGCTCGACCTGGATGCGCGGGTTCATCTCGATGAAGACGTGGTTGCCCTCGCGGTCGAGCAGGAACTCCACGGTGCCGGCGTTGCGGTAGCCGATCTGCCGGGCGAACCGCACGGCGTCGGCGCAGATCCGGTCGCGCAGCTCCGGGTCGAGGTTCGGCGCGGGCGCCAGCTCGATCACCTTCTGGTGGCGGCGCTGCACCGAACAGTCCCGCTCGAAAAGGTGGATGACGTTGCCCTGCCCGTCGGCGAGGATCTGCACCTCGATGTGGCGGGGCTCCACCACCGCCTTCTCCAGGAAGACCGTCGGATCGCCGAACGCGGAGGCCGCCTCGCGGGACGCCGCCTCGATGGACTCCCGCAGCTGGGCGGGCTCCTCGACACGGCGCATGCCGCGCCCGCCGCCGCCCGCGACCGCCTTGACGAACACGGGGAAGCCGATGTCCTCGGCGGCACGGACGAGCTCGTCCACGTCGGTGGACGGCTCCGAGGACCCCAGGACCGGCACGTCGGCCGCGCGGGCCGCGGCCACCGCGCGTGCCTTGTTCCCGGTCAGTTCCAGGATGTCCGCGCTCGGTCCGACGAACGTGATGCCCGCCTCCTCGCACGCCCGGGCCAGCTCGGGGTTCTCGGACAGGAATCCGTACCCCGGATAGACGGCGTCTGCTCCCGCGCGGCGGGCCGCGCGGACGATCTCCTCCACGGAGAGATAGGCCCGCACCGGGTGACCCGGCTGGCCGATCTCATAGGCCTCGTCGGCCTTCAGCCGATGCAGGGAGTTGCGGTCCTCGTGCGGGAAGACGGCGACGGTGCGCGCGCCCAGCTCGTAGCCTGCGCGGAACGCGCGAATCGCGATCTCGCCGCGGTTGGCGACCAGCACCTTGCGGAACATCCTTGATCCCTTCGGCCTGCCGGTGACTGAGCACCCATGGTGTCGGCGACTCCTCACCTACGCCATGTGAGCCGGACCACTTATCGATGATCGATCACCGACCCGCGTGCGGCCGGACGGGCCTAGGCTGTCCTTGAGCCTCTTGTGGTCAAGGGCGGTGTGAGCGAGGTGCCCCTATGACCAGCGCGAGTCACCGCGATGCGGATGTGCACGACGCGATCGGCGAAATGCCGGATCGGCGCCCGTCCGCGGCCGGCCATGCCGGGGTGTTCCAGGACCTGCTCCCGCTGGCCCTCTGGGTGGTCGATGCCGACGGGCTTCTGGTGCAGTGGTCGCTCGCCGCGCAGGACCTGCTCGGTCACACGCCGGAACAGATCGTGGGCCAGGACGCCAGGCGCGTCCTCGTACCGGACGACAACCGGGAGCTCGCCGACCGTCTGGGCCGGGCGGTGCGGACGGGTGCGGCGGTGGTGGCACGGCTGCCGGTCCGGCATCGTGACGGGACCCTGGTCGACATGGAGATGTGGCACTGTCCCATCGCCGATGCGCAGGGGCGTACAGGTGTCCTGGCCATCGCGGCGGAGACCTCCGCCGTGGAGCGGATGCGGGATGCGCTGGCCGCGCTGGAGGGTCTCTTCACGCAGTCCCCGATCGGCCTGGCCATGCTCGGCCCCGACCTGCGCTTCCTCCGGGTCAACGAGGCTCTGGCCCGGATGGACGGCGTCCCGGTGGCCGAGCACGTCGGCAGAACGGTGACCGAGGTCGCCCCTGGCGCCGGCTCGTTGGAGTCGGTCATGCGGCAGGTCCTCGACCGAGGTGAGGCGGTGGTGGACTTCCGCCACACCTCCAGCACGGCGGACCCGGAACGACAGCGGACGTGGTCCTGCTCCTACGCCCCCTTGCTCGGCGGGTCCGGCCAACGGATGGGAGTGATCGCCTCGCTGATCGACGTCACGGAGGGGCAGCGGGCCCATCTGGAGGCGGAGCGGGCACGCCAGCGCCTCGCCCTGCTGGCGGAGGCGGGTACACAGATGGGTTCCACCCTGGACCTGACGCAGACGGCGCAGGAGGTGGTCCGCGTCCTGGTGCCCCGGCTGGCCGACTCCGCCGACGTCCAGCTGCTGGAGGAGGCGATGGCACCGGACGAGACCGCCGCGTCGGCACACGGAGTGGTCCGGCGCGTCGCGGCGACCTTCACGGATCCGGCCGCGCCTGCCGACTACCTCGCGGTCGGCATGACCCTTCAGGTCCCTCCCAGCTCGATGTACGAGCGGCTGATCAGTGCCGGGCGCCCCATGAACCTTTACCTGAGCGACATCGGCCCGCTGGTCACCACCCCCGGCGCCGACCGGCTGCGCGAGTACCTGCGCGCCCGCGTGGGCTCGGCGCGCCTGATCCCGCTCGTGGCCCGGGGCACCGTGCTGGGCGCGGTCGCGGTGACCCGGACCCGCGACCGGGAGCCGTTCGACGACCAGGACACGCTGCTGATCGACGAGCTGGTCGCCCGAGCGGCGCTGAACATCGACAACGCGCGCATGTACAGCCGGGAACGCGACGCGGCACTCACCCTCCAGCGCAGCCTGATGAACCCCTCACTGCCCACCGTCAGCGGGCTGGAGCTCACCGGGCGCTATCTGCCGGCCGGTGACCACGAGGTCGGCGGCGACTGGTTCGACGCCATCGCCCTGTCGGGCGGCCGGACCGCGCTGGTGATCGGGGACGTGATGGGCCACGGCATCCACGCCGCGGCGGTCATGGGCCAACTGCGCACCGCCGTACGGACCCTGGCACGCCGGGACACCGCGCCCGACGACGTGCTGCACGCCCTGGACGCCGCCGTGGCGGACCTGGGCGACAACGAGATGGCCACCTGCCTGTACGCCGTGCACGATCCGGACACCGGCCACTGCCTGATCGCCAGGGCCGGCCACCCGCCCCCCGTGGTCGCCGACGAGCGGGGAACGGTCGCCTTCCTGGACGGCCCCGCGGGCCCGCCCCTCGGCGTGGGCAGGCAGGACTTCGAGGTCCAGCAGATGGACCTTCCGCCAGGCAGCCTTCTGGTGATCTACACCGACGGTCTCATCGAGACCCGTGGCACGGACCTCGACCAGGGCATGCGCCGGCTGGCGCAGGCGCTCCGGCATCCCGGGCGGCCGCTGGAACAGGTCTGCGACGACCTCCTGGCCCACGTCATGCCCGAGGCGGCGGACGACGACGTGGCGGTGCTCCTCGCCCGGGCACTCCCCCGGTGAACCGGTACGTCGGACCCTCACGCGCGTCCCCGACCGACTGTCCCGGACGCGACGACGAAGCACTCGGTGCCCGTGCAACGGATACTGGGGGGTGAGCCGCTGCAAACCAGGCACTCGGATCGGGAGGAGCGCCCCGGGGCACCGCTCCGCGGGCCCCGTCAACGGCGCGAGATGGGTGGGCGATGCGCAACACATCTCCGAAGACGCTCAGCGAGAGTCCGGAGGACCCGTTTTCGATCCACCAGTCCGCGTCCGCCGTTCTGGACGGTCGCGGAAGGATCGTCGCCTGGAGCGAACAGGCCACCACGCTCCTCGGGTACCGGCCCGACGAGGTGCTGGGCCGGCAGATCCGCGAGGTCATGATCGTGAGCGGGGACGAGGCCCTGATCGCCGAAGCCACCGCGGCATGCCTGCGGGAGCGCGGCTGGTTCGGTCTGCTGCCGGTCCGCAACCGCGCGGGCGACCGCGTGTACGTGGGGTTCAGGGCCCGGAGGGTGCAACGCGTGGACTCCACCGTCGAGTGGCTCCTCGTCGGCGCGCTCGCCGAGGACATCGTCCAGTGGGAGATCGACCGGTCCGTCCTGGACGGCTTCTTCCGCCGGTCCCCGGTGGGTGTCGCGGTGCTCGGCCCGGACCTGCGCATCCTGCGGGTGAACCGGGCGATCGCGCGGTTCGGCGGGCTGCCGGCCGATGCGTACCGCGGGCTTCGCACCTCGGACTTCCTGCTCGGCCCGGACTCGGAACTGATCGAGGAACGGATCCGGGGGGTTCTGGAGACGGGCCGGCCCCTGATCTTCGCCGAGCAGACGTGCCGGTTGCTGCCGGACCCCCAGCAGGCCCAGCAGGAACTGATCGTCTCCGTGTCCGCCTTCCGGATGCAGGACCCGTCCGGCAGGGTGCTGGGCGTCACCGAGATCGTCGAGGACGTCACCGACCGCCATCGGGCCCGTCGGCGGCTCCAGCTGCTCAACGAGGCCGGCGCCCGGATCGGCAGCACCCTGGACGTGGCCAGGACGGCGCGCGAGCTGGCCGAGGCGGCGGTTCCCACGCTCGCCGACGCCCTCTCGGTGGATCTGCTGGAACCCGTGCCGCGCGGGGAGGAGCCGGCCGCCGACGCCATGGGCCCGCTGCGCAGGATGGCGGCACACAGCGTCCAGCCCGAGGCCCGGCAGGTCATGTATCCCGTCGGCCATCTGTTCTCCTTCCCCGAGGACACGGCGCCGTCACGTTGCCTGGCCGAACGGCGTCCGGTCCTCGAGCCCCTTCTGGAGGGCAATCGCGGATGGTTCGCCGCCGAGCCGGAACGGGCCGCGAGGGCACTCGCGATGGGGGTCCACTCGCTGATGGTGGTGCCGCTGGCCGCGCGCGGTGTGGTCCTCGGCCTGGTGTGCCTGTGGCGCTCGCGGCGGCCGGAGCCGTTCGAGGAGGACGACCTCACCCTGGCGGAGGAGTTCGCCGCCAGGGCCGCGGTCTGCATCGACAACGCCCGCCGCTACACCCAGCAGCACAACGCGGCCGAGGCCCTCCAGCGCAGCCTGCTGCCGAGTGAGGTGCCCGAGCACCCGGCCGTCGCGACGGCGCACCGCTATCTGCCCGCGCAGGCCTCCACCGGTGTCGGCGGCGACTGGTTCGACGTCATCCCCCTGTCGGGAATGCGCGTCGCCCTGGTCGTCGGCGACGTCGTCGGCCACGGCATGCACGCCTCGGCGACCATGGGCCGGCTGCGCGCCGCCGTGCACACACTGGCGCACCTGGACCTGGCGCCGGACGAGGTCCTCGCCCGGCTCGACGACCTGGTGGACCACTTGGACACCGAACAGCGGGCGGCCGACAGGAGCACGCCCCGGATCGTGGGCGCGACCTGTCTGTACGCGATCTACGATCCGGTCTCCCGGAACTGCGCCATGGCCCGCGCGGGGCACCCGCCCCCGACCGTGCTGGGCCCGGACGGGCAGGTGCGCCCGATAGACCTCCCTGCCGGACCACCGCTCGGCGTAGGCGGGCTGCCGTTCGAGACGGCCGAGCTCGAACTGGACGAGGGCAGCCTGATCGCCCTGTACAGCGACGGCCTCCTCCTGGCCGACCACCGCGACGTCGACCAGGGCCTGGATCTGCTGCGCTCCACGCTGGCCGGTCCGTGCCACTCGCTGGAGGGCATCTGCAAGGCGGTGGAGGACCAGATGCTGCCCGACCGGCCCGCCGATGACGTCACGCTGCTGCTGGGCCGGACCCGGGTGCTGGCGGCTCAGAACGTGGCCACCTGGAAGCTGTCGGCCGAGCCCGCCGCGGCCGGCCGGGCCCGGACGCTGGTGAGGGACCGGCTGACCGAGTGGGGGCTGGAGGAGTTCGCCTTCACCACCGAACTGATCGTGAGCGAACTGGTCACGAACGCCTACCGGTACGCCGGCGGCCCGGTGCTGCTGCGGCTGATCCGCGACGGCCATCTCATCTGCGAGGTCTCCGACACCAGCAGCACCTCCCCCCATCTGCGCCAGGCCCGCAGCACCGACGAGGGCGGGCGTGGCCTGTTCCTGGTGGCCCAGCTGTCCGAGCGGTGGGGCACGCGCTACGGCCGCAACCGAAAGACCATCTGGGCCGAGCAGTCGCTGACGGCACCTCAGGAAAACTCCCTCGCCTGACTCTCCGGCCGACGCGCCACCAGCCGCGCCGGATGCGCGTATGGCCGCCCGTCCGTGGCCAGGCCGTACCGGGTCAGATGGGTGTCGATACGGCCGGCCAGCACGCCCCTGATGTCGTCCGGCAGATGCTCACCCAGCACGATGGGCATCAGGCCGAGCAGGCTGGAACTGTGCCAGGTGTCCCCGCTGTCGACCGCCCGGGCGATGAACCGGTCACCGGCCCAGAGTTGGTCGAGCAGCGCAGCCCGGGTCTCCTCGGCGACTCGCAGCCATCGGCGGGCCTCGTCGGGTCAACGCGACGTCACCGGCCCGGCCGCAGGAGCTGCGCGGCCGGGCCGGTGACGTCGAAGGCGAGGACTCGGGACGAGCCGCTCCGCTGTGGGGCCGAGGCGTTATCCGGCCTGTGCGGCGTCGACGTCCGACGCGGCGGCGGCCGCCACCTCGGTCACCTTCCAGCGTTGGTTGGCGCCGGAGTTGGGCTGCCACACGCCGACGGCGGCACCCTCGTTCGTGGACTGGCCGCCGACGTCGGGGAGTTGGCCGGTGGCGGCGTTGACGAGGGTCCAGGTGCCGTCGCCGGTGGTCGACATGATCCACTGGGCGGCTGCGTCTCGACTGCCCTCGTCGGGCTCGGCCACCAGCTTGCCGTCACGGACGGCCAGCCGCTTGTCCTGCGTCGCCTCGGCGAAGACGTACCGCTTGCGGTTGTCGTTGCCGCGGCTGGTCTCCTCCAGCCGCCACTGCTGACCGCTCGGGTCGGCGGCGTTGGCGCTCTTGATGACGAGGCCGGTGCCGTTGTCGGCGATCGTGAGGTCCTTGCCGCTCTGGACGCCGGTCAGCCGGTAGGTGTGGCCCTTCTGGAGCTCGGCCGCGTCCTCGGCCACGCCGGACACGCCCTTGACGAGGAAGGACGTCACGGACTGGGCGGGCACGGTGATCGTGGCCTGCTTGCCGGTGACCCGGACCGGCTTCTGCCGCTCCAGCTTGCCGTCGGCGCTGGTCACCACCGGGGTGACGGTGGCGTGGGAGGACACTCGCCCGAACTTCGACAGGTCGAGGGTGACGTCACGGGCCTCGGTGGTGCTGTTGACGTGGACGACGGTCGCCGCGTCGCCCTTGCGGGAGAGCGCGGCCGTGCTGGAGGTGTCGTTCGTCTTGATCAGCCGGTCGCCGGGCTTGATGTAGTGGGTGAAGTTGCGGGCGGTGTCGAACTTGGTGTTCGTGTAGATCGGGCAGCTTTCGAGGGTGTCCTTCGAGGTGCAGCTGAAGGAGAGCTGGATCGAGCCCCAGTTGCCGCCCTTCGCGGACTCGCCGCCGGGCTTCATGTTGTCGTAGTCCTCGACGGGCTGCCAGAACACCCAGGCCTTGGGCTCCAGTTCACGCAGGTCGTCGACGATGCGCTGGGCGAGGCCCAGGCCCGGCCGCATGTCCGTGAAGCTCTGGCCGTCGCCCCAGTCGCCCTCGACCTCGCTCATCCACAGCGGCTTGTCCGCGGCCTTGGCCAGGTCGCGCACGGTGGTGCGCTGGCCGGTGCCGTAGGTGTGGACGTTCATCTGGCCGACGAGGTCGCGCACCTCCTGCGGGTAGGAATTCCAGTTGGTGGCGAAGGTGCCGGGGTTGGTCTCGTCCATGGCGGAGATCTCCGCGTCGGACCGGGACTTGTCCAGGGTGGGACCGAGCGCGCGGAGCACCTTCTGCTGGAGCTCGGGGCCGATGTGGGCGCCTTCCTGCCGGCCGCCGACGGGCTCACCGTCCGCGCCGAGCTTGGTGCCCCAGTAGTTGGTGTTCGGCTCGTTGAAGGGGTCCAGGGTGTCGACCCTGATGCCGTGCGCCTTCTCCAGCCGCTCGGTGGCACCCACCAGGTACTTGGCGAAGTCGTCGACGGACTCCGTCTTGAGCTGGTCCTTGCCCGCGTCGAAGTTGCCGGAGACGTAGCCGCTCTCGGTCATGAACCACGGCGGCGAGTTGCTGAACGTCTCCCAGTGGGTGATGTCCTTCTTGATCCGGTCGACCCACCAGCGCTGCGTCTTGTCGGCCTTGTTGTTCCAGTCGGCGGGGTCGTCCGCGTCCCACCAGTCGACGTCCTCGCGGGTGGTTCCCGCCGGGGCCTTCCACCAGCCCTCGACCGCCCCGCCGGCCCGCAGGTAGTCCTTGACGTCCGGGGCGTTGCCGCCGCCGATGTTGTAGCGGGCGATGTTCAGGGCGAGGCCGTCGTCCCCGAAGAGGAGCTTGGCCAGCTTCTCCCGTATCGCGGGCGGGTAGTCGCCGGTGGCGTTGGCGAACCAGACCAGGCTGGTGCCCCAGCCCTCGAACTTCTCCTGCTGGTAGGAGGGGTCGGGCCGGACGGTGACCGCGGCGGCGGCCACGGCCGTGTCGGCGTGCGCGGCGGGAAGAGTGGTGGCGGCCAGGACGGTCCCGGTCGCCAGGGCGGTGACGCCGAGGGCCCCGAGGAGCCTTCTCTTACGGGTGCGGTGTGCCATGTCGAGTACTCCAGCTCTTCTGCGTGCCGCGCGTCCCGGCGGAACGCAGAGATCGGGGCCCGCACGGGGCGGTCTGGTGCGTTTCGGTGCGTTCTCGTATGGTTTCGACTAGCCAATGTTTACGTAAACATTCACTGGCGCGATGTCTACACTGTCGGAATCTCGGCGGTCAAGGAGTCGGCCGGGACCGAAAGTTGCGTGGCTGGGGGAACGGGATGGACACGACTGACGACGGTGGCAGCACACCCACAGGAACGCGCAGCTCGGGAAGCCGTACGAGACGGCGCACGACGACCCGCCCCCGGCAGGGCGCCTCGATGGCCGACGTCGCCCGCGTCGCCGGCGTCTCCTCTCAGACGGTCTCCCGCGTCTCCAACGGCTTCCCCGGCGTCACCGAGGAGACCCGTCGACAGGTCCTGGCCGCCATGCGGGAGCTGGGCTACCGGCCGAACAGTGCCGCGCGGGCGCTCAAACGCGGCGAGTTCCGCACCCTCGGCGTGATCACCTTCTCCCTCTCCACCATGGGGAACATCCGTACCCTCGAGGCGATCGCCACGTCCGCCGCACAGCAGGGCTACGCCGTCACACTCCTTCCCGTCGCCGTGCCGACGCAGGACGAGGTCAACGGGGCCTTCTCCCGCCTGGGCGAACTCGCCGTGGACGCCGTCATCGTCATCATGGAGATCCACCTGCTCGACGCGGCGACCGTCTCGCTGCCGCCCGGCGTCCAGGTCGTGGTGGCCGACTCGGACGCCGGCGACCGCTACACCGTGGTCGACACCGACCAGGTGGGCGGGGCCCGCGACGCCGTACGGCATCTGCTGGACCTCGGCCATGACACGGTGTGGCACCTGGCCGGCCCCGAAGACTCGTTCGCCGCCCAGCGCCGCGCCAACGCGTGGCGCACCACCCTCACCGACGCGGGCCGCGGCACACCGCCCCTGGTGCGCGGGGACTGGTCGGCCGAGTCCGGGTACCGGGCCGGTCTCCGGCTCGCCGACCAGCGGGACTGCACGGCCGTGTTCGCCGCCAACGACCAGATGGCCCTGGGCCTGCTGCGCGCCCTGCACGAACGCGGGCGGAAGGTACCCGAGGACATCAGCGTCGTCGGCTTCGACGACATCGCCGAAGCCGCGTCCTTCCTGCCTCCCCTCACCACCATCCACCAGGACTTCGCCGAGGTGGGACGGCTCTGCGTCGAAGGGGTCCTCAGCAAGATCCGCCGCCCCGCACAGGACCCGGCCGGCCAGGGCACCACACTCGTCCCGACGCGGCTCGTGCTGCGCAGCAGCACGGCACCGCCGCCGCCCGGAGGGGCCGCACGGGCCGGCCGCGGGGTACGACCGCGATAGCCGACGACGTCGGGAAAGCGAAGCCGGTCGGGTTCGAGGGGCCGGGCTGGTGGGCGAGCCTGAGCTGCGCATGCATGCGTCCGTGCGTGCATGCGTGCGTGCGTGCGTGCGGCGATGATCAGCCGCCTTCAGACAGCAGGCTCAACTACTGTGTCGCGCCATGACGGTCATGATCATCGGCGGTAGCGGGTTCCTGGGCACTGAGCTGGTGCGCCAGGCGACAGCGGCCGGGCTCCCGACGGCTGCGACGTTCGCGACCAGGCCCGGCAGCGCTCCGGGGGTCGCGTGGCACGCCCTCGACCTGCGGGACCCCGAGCGCGTCGAAGCAGTCGTGGCTGAGGTCGGCCCGCGCTGGGTCGTCAACGCGACGAGCGGCGAATCCGACTGGGCGGTTACGGCCGAGGGCCCTGTCCGTCTGGCGCTGGCCGCGGCGAAGTACGGCTGCCGCCTGGTCCACGTCTCCAGCGACGCGGTGTTCTCCGGCGCCCGCGTCCACTACGACGAGAGCTGCCTCCCCGACCCTGTCACCCCGTACGGCGCGGCCAAGGCCGCAGCGGAGACAGGGGTTCGCCTCGTGCACCCGGATGCCGTTGTCGCCCGCACCTCACTGATCATCGGCGACCTGCAGTCCGTCCACGTACGCCTGGTGCACGACCTCGCGACCGGCACCCGAAACGGCGTCCTGTTCACCGACGACATCCGCTGCCCCGTCCACGTCACCGACCTGGCCGCCGCCCTGCTGGAACTCGCCGCCGGCGACGCAAGCGGCGTTCACCATCTGGCAGGACCCGATGCCGTGAGCCGTCACGAACTCGGAACCCTCGTCGCCGGACGTGACGGACTGGACGTCACCCGACTTCCCGCGGGCCTGCGGGCCAACAGCACACTTCCCGGGGCCCTCGACGTCCGCCTGGACAGCCGCGCCACCCAGCGCAAGCTGCACACCACGTTGCGGGGCGCGCGCGAGTTCCTCGCGATGGGAGCTTTAGGACTTAGAGGTCGCGCAGACAGGCCGTAGTTCAGGGGCGCCGTCGGGGGCGTTTGCTCCAGCGGTGAGTCGTCCAGGCCCGGCGGATCAGACTGCGGATGGTGATGATGGCATCGGCGAGGTCAAAGAAGGCGTCGATCACGCTGCCACGGCGCTCGTAGCAGCGAGCAAGCCGGTGGAAGGCGTTCTGCCGGGCATGGGTTCGCTCAACGTGCCAGCGTCGGCTGGCCTGGATGGGAGCCTTCTCGCCCTTGTACGCGATCTGGCCGAGAAGGCCACGGGCGTCGAGTTGGGCGCAGGTCTGGGCGGAGTCGTAGCCCGCGTCGAGGTGCACGGTGACCTCGTCGGGTAACGGGCCAAGGTCTTTCCAGGTCGAGAGTTGGCGCCAGCAGTGGTGAGTCGTGGCAGTTCGCCCCGGCCAGGACGCGGCCGAGCGGAATGCCATAGCCGTCGGTCATGCCCGAGCGTTTGAGGCCCTGCTTGCCTCGGTCCACCGGGGAACGTCCGGCTGCTTCGCCACCGCCCGGGGCCTTGGTGATGGCGCTGTCGACAGCTATCTGGTCGAGGGCGAGGCCGACGGCACGGTCGTAGGCGTCGAGCGCGATGTGTTTCAGGCGCACGAAGACGCCCAGGCGTATCCATTCATCACGACGGTTGCGGATCGTCGTCGCAGAACAGCCGGAGTCGGCGATCGCCTCATAGGAGCAGCCGAACCGGAGGACCTGCAGCAGCTTGTCGAAGATAATCCGGTCGCTGATCCGGCGCCGGTGGCAGCCCAGCGGGTGGGACGGATCGAACGTCGCACGCTTCGGCAGCAGGGCGATGAACTGTTCCCACAGCGGCTCGGTCAGCCATGCAGGCAGAACAGGCACGGATACCCCCGATGATCACTGAGTACAGCATCTCGCTGATCATTCACCAGGGCTCACTCCTGCCGCGCGCCCAGCTCCACTGGTGCCGGATCTGTGGGCCTTGGAGATTCCTATTTCCCGTGTCCGGCCCGGAGCTGAGCACGGAAGAAGTCCACCACCTCCCCAGCCACTTGCCGACGGGCTTCCGTACCGTCTGCGTTGTCGCCGAGGAAGTGGTAGTGCTCCACGTCCACGCCCACCGAACGGCCGCCAGCGGCAGGGATGAGGCCGAGGTAGCGCAGCGCGTTCCCCTTCGGAGGTGTGATGGTGTCGGCGTCGCCCCACCGGATCTCCACCGGGCACTCGACTGCCCTCAGGCTCTCCTCGGTGATCAATTCGCCGATTGCCGGGCAGATGAGGAACGCGGCACGTACCCGGGCGTCCGAGTAATCCCGGCCTGCTTGCGCAAAAGCCTGCGCCAGGCGTTCACCAGGAACGGATTGGGTGAGGGCATCCAACAGGCCCGGAAACTCCGGTAGTTCCGGCACCGGGGCCCGCCCGTCCAAGATGGCCTGCAACGCACCGCTGTCGATCCGGGCGCCCGCCAGGGCCGCGCCAGTGTACCCGCCGGAAGAAAACCCTGCCGTTCCGACCATGCCCAGCGGCTGCTCTGCTGCGAGCGCGTCCAGGACGAACGACAAATCCCGGGGCCGTTCCCACTCGAAGGCGAAGCCCTGCGGGAGATAGCCGTCCACGAAATTGTTGCCGTGATGGTCCACCGAGACAGCGAGGAACCCGGCTGCCGCCAGCGGCTCGGCCAGCCACCCCATCTGCCCTGCCGACCCACCCGTGCCGTGTGAGATCAGCACCACCGGCGGAGCCGTGTCCCCGGACGTAGGCGGGTGCCATAAATACGTCCGGACAGGACGCGGGCGTCCGTCATCTCGGTAGTCGCGCCGACTCTCATCGAGCAGGTTCCGTATCTGAGGCTCCATCACGATCGAGCAGCCTAACCGGCCTGAGGGTGTCCCACGGAGACAAGCGAACAGACATCCGCACGGCCGACCAAGGCCCGTGCCTATCCGCGCGGTCCCTTACGCCGAACCCTTCCTACGGCGCGCAGCCGATTCTGGCTCCGCCGATGTCCTGCCGAACGCGCCCTGGACCTGGTCCAGTTGGTCGGCCAGGTCGGCCAAGTCGTCGGCGTGCAGGTCGAACCCGTCGGAGGAGGTGGGCGGGTCCCCGACCGGGCGGGCGACGTAGGCGGTGCGCAGGCCGAGGCGCTGTGCTCCGCGCAGGTCCCAGGCGTGGGCGGCGACCATGAGGAGCCGCTCCGGCGGTCGTCCGGAGACGGTGACGGCCAGCTGGTAGACCGCTGGGTCCGGCTTGTAGGTCCGGGCGTCTTCGGCGGACAGGGCCTGGTGCCAGCGCAGTCCGGCGTGGGCGTTCAGTCCGAGCAACGCCGTGCGGCTCGCGTTGGAGAGTCCGATCAGCGGAAACCGTTCGGCGAGTCTGGCGAGCCCTGCCACGGTGTCGGGCCACGGCGGGAGCCTGCGACCCGACAGGGCCAGCGACGCCACGGCGTTCGGGTCGTCGACTCCGACGGCATCGGCGACGAGCCGGGCGGCTTCCAGGGCGAGGTGGTCGCTGGTGAGGTAGGGCCGGACACCGTCGAGGATGCGACGTTGCTCGCGCTCGATGTGCTGCTGCCACAGCGACAGGAGTTGCTCGGCCCTGAGATCGTCGAGAGTTGGGTCGAGTTCACGAATGCCGGCACGGATACCGGCGGGTTCGTCGACGAGCGTGCCGAGCACGTCGACCACGAGGGCATCGATCGGTGGCAGTGACATGGACAAGGTCTCCTGGACGAAGCAGGGGCGCACGAGGGGCTGTTGGCGGAACGCAGCGCGAAGCCACCCAAATTCCCGAACCGCACGCCCGCCGGGCGCAGGAGCGAGTGCGACACCGCATCAAATTCGCCACCCCTGCGCCCGGGAGGGCTCAGCGCTTGAGCGTGAAGGTGAAGTCGCCGGAGAGCTTGCCGCTCAGCCGGACTGCCGACACGAGTTTCCCTTCCGTGATCAGTCTCTCGACCTCGGCCCGCGACAGACCGCAGCCTTCAGCGATCAGCCGCACCGGCCGGACAGGTATCCGCGCCGCAAAGCGCACCGAGACGTCGATCACCTCGCGGTCCAGGTGATCCGATCCGCCGGTGTCGAGGCGCCAGGCGTTGTCCCAGTCGAGGGCGATGCGATTACGGCGCCGGACGACCGGATCCTGGAGCAGCTCGGCTGTCAGGCCAAGGTCGTTGTCATGCAGCCGGTCCAGCAGCTCAGGCCGTACGGAACGGACATTCATCCGCTCCAGAACCGTGAGCTTCGCCGTTTCCCCGCAGGCACCGCAGAGCACGAGGAGCCAGGCGTCGATGAGCTTGTGGTTCGCGTTGACACGAAACTTACCGCTCGCCCGGAAACGCTCGGACGCACACGCGTGGCAACGCCGGACGACGAGCGGCAGGCAGGTGGGCACGACCACCCAGTTATTGAGCACAGAAATACACCGGTTTCAGTGAGAAGTCCGCAGCAAAAAGCAGCGCGGCGCACATGCGCGACGCGCGACAAGTCAGCGCTTGGGAGGTCTCACAGGGTGTACAACGGCACGTCCTTGATCAGACGACTGGGTTCGGCAGCACGCTAGTGACACACAGCGGCGCTGCTCCACTGATTTTCCGGGCGCCTCACCGCCAGGTTCTGTCCGGCGGATCATGGACGAAGCAGGAGCCGGATTTCGGCGACGGTGACTGTGCCGTAGAGGACGTAGGCGCGCTCGTCGTACCTCCTGACCGTAGCCCGGAAGTTCTTGAACTTGTTGGTCGTTCGCTCGACCTGGCTCCTACCCTTGTGGCTCGCCTCGGGCGACACGGACGCCTTCCATGGTCGGCGAACGGCACGGGGGGACACCTCAGGAGGTTGATCGGGATGGGACAGCAAGGGATCGACGAGTTCACGCCTTGGGACGCCGACCGCTACGGATCACCCTTCCTGACGAGATGTGCAGCCAGACTGCGTGCGCTCAAGCGAGACACGGACGCCGAAGCGATCAAACTGCTGAGCCAGGGCACTTTGGCAGACGCTGAGACGTGGTTCCGTGCTGCTGCCGAACAGGAACCGGAGAACGAGAGCCCGTGCAAGTTCATGTTGGCCGAGTTCCTGGCCCGTCACGGCAGGGATGACGAAGCGGAAGGCTGGTACCGCCGGGCCGCGCTGGCGACCGACGGCGGCTACGACGTGCAGCCTGCGGCGGAGCGTGTGGGTGACCTCCTCTCAGCGCGTCATGCGTACGAGGAGGCCGATACCTGGTATTTCCGGGCCTATTACGGGGACGACCGACCCGGTTCCGCTGAGAGGCGACCCCTCAACACGCCGCTGCGACCGATCGACTTTGCGGGCAGGCAGCTCAGCGTTGCTCACAAACGGGCAGCCACCCTGCTGGCCATGGGAAAGATGGCTGAAGCCGATGCCTTCCTCGCCGAAGCCGAGGACTACCAACGTCAGAACCCGCACCGTGGGCTGTCGGAAGTCGTGACGACGGCGGTACTCACCGGTGCACTGGTTCCCTTTCTCCAGCGCATGGTGAGCAAAGCGGGAGAAGACAGCTACGAGGCGGCGCGAGCCATGATCCAGCGATGGGCCCCAATGCTCCGCCGATCCCCGCCTCCACCCCCCCGAAAATCAACCGGAACATGGAGGCATGGAAGGGGTGGTCGTGCGGATATCTGCAGACACCTCCAATGAGGCGCTGCGCCAACTGACCGCTCTGGACTTGCCCGCGGTCCGACAGACCATGGGGGGTGCTCTCGAGGTGTCCTGGGACGAGTACTTGCGCGAGTGGAAGATCACCCCACTCAGGTCCGGTTGAGAGCTGCCCCCTGGCGTCATGCACGGGCATGAGGTGCCAGTGAACGCTGGTCCGCAGTGAACGCCGGCGTGCCGCACCGCGCTGCCTGCAGCGGATCACGGGGGCCACGAACGACCTGCCACAGGGGCGTTGTCAGTGGTGGCAGGCAGGATGACAGGCATGACGACACCAGTTGCAGAGATCGTGGATGCCGCCGCCTACACGCAGGCGGTCGAAGACGCGGTGAAGGCCGCGGCCGCCTACTACGCCGGCGGCACGTCGCCTCTGGACGACGAGACCTACGACCGGCTGGTGCGCGGCATAGCCGCCTGGGAGCACGATCACCCCGATGAGGTCTTGCCCGACTCGCCGACGGGGAAGGTGGCCGGCGGGGCTGTGGAGGGCGATGTCCCGCATACGGTGGCGATGCTGAGCCTGGACAACGTGTTCTCGCCCGAGGAGTTCACCGCCTGGACCACGTCCCTGTGCCGGCGCATCGGCCGAGACGTCACCCGCTTCAGTGTCGAGCCGAAACTCGACGGACTCGCGATCGCCGCCCGCTACACGGACGGCCACCTGAGACAACTGATCACGCGCGGCGACGGGACGGCCGGGGAGGACGTCTCGCACGCGATCGGCACCATCGAGGGCCTGCCCGAGAAACTCACCGAGCCGGTCACCGTGGAGGTGCGCGGCGAAGTCCTGATGACGACAGCTCAGTTCGAGCACGCCAATGAGGTGCGCACCGCCCACGGCGGCCAACCGTTCGCCAATCCGCGCAATGCCGCGGCTGGCACCCTGCGCGCCAAGGACCGCGAGTACACCGTGCCGATGACGTTCTTCGGCTACGGCCTGCTGCCCTTTGCCGGCACCGAGACGGCGCTGGCGGCCCGGCTGGGCGAGCTCCCGCACAGCGATCTCATGGCGCAGACGGGCGCGTACGGGGTGAACACCACCGCCACCACCGCCGTGCCCGGCATCACCGCCGACACCACCGAGCAGGTGCTGACCCGGATACAGGAGATCGCGGCGCTGCGCGCACAGTTGCCGTTCGGCATCGACGGGATCGTCATCAAGGCCGACCTGGCCGCCGACCAGCAGGCGGCCGGTTCCGGTACGCGCGCCCCGCGCTGGGCGATCGCCTACAAGCTGGCAGCCGTCGAGAAGATCACCCGGCTGCTCGAGGTGGAGTGGAACGTGGGCCGCACCGGCATCATCGCCCCACGCGCGGTCCTTGAGCCGGTCGAGATCGACGGCTCCACCATCACCTACGCGACCTTGCACAACCCGGCCGACATCACCCGCCGCGACCTGCGCCTGGGCGACCACGTCATGGTGTACCGCGCCGGTGACGTCATCCCCCGCGTCGAAGCCCCCGTCGCCCACCTGCGCACCGGAGACGAACAGCCCATCGTCTTCCCCGAGGCATGCCCGCGGTGCGGCTCCGGCATCGACGCCAGCCAGCAGCGCTGGCGCTGCGAGAACGGCCGCAACTGCCATCTGGTGGCCTCCCTCTCCTACGCCGCAGGCCGCGACCAGCTCGACATCGAAGGCCTCGGCCACACCCGCGTCGTCCAACTCGTGGACGCCGGCCTGGTCGCCGACCTGGCCGACCTGTTCACCCTCACCCGCGAGCAGCTCCTCGGTCTGGAACGGATGGGTGAGACCAGCACCGACAACCTCCTCGCCGCCCTCGCCACCGCCAGGACCCAGCCTCTGTCACGAGTACTGTGCGCGCTCGGCGTGCGCGGCACCGGCCGGTCCATGTCCCGCCGCATCGCCCGCTACTTCGCCACCATGGACGCCATCCGCGCCGCCGACGCCGAAACGATGCAACAGGTCGACGGCATCGGCACCGAGAAAGCCCCGTCCATCGTCACCGAACTCGCCGAACTCGGCCCGCTCATCGACAAACTCGCCGCAGCCGGAGTGAACATGACCGAACCCGGCGCCACCCCGCCCTCCCCCACGACCGGCGACACTCCCGCCGCCGACAGCCCGGCGGCCACCGACGCGCCGGAGATGCCCCTGGCCGGGATGACGGTGGTGGTGACCGGCGCGATGACCGGAGCGCTGGAAAAGCTCAGCCGCAACGAGATGAACGAACTCATCGAGCGCGCCGGCGGCCGCTCCTCCTCCGGTGTCTCCAAGAAGACCACCCTGGTCGTAGCCGGCGAGGGCGCCGGATCCAAACGCGCCAAGGCCGAAACCCTCGGCATCCGCCTGGCCACACCGGACGAATTCGCCGCCCTCATAGCCGACTTCGTCGACTGAACCCCGCGGCGGATGTGCCCCAGCTCACCACAGCAACAGCGGCGGGCCGGGAACACTCCAGGTCGGTGGACCGTTCACCTGTATGTGGCTGGTGGAGGGGACAGTGTCCCCGGGCCTCACCTACAGCCCATGGGGACGATCGTCCGGCTGAAGCCCCATGGAGCCCTCCGCCGAGAGGCGACCACCCTCCGCCCGTCACCACTCACGGCCCCGGCTGGTCTCCCCCGTCCAGCCGGGGCTTTCCCATGGGCAGGCTGTCGTGAACCACGGCGGGGCAACTGGGGTCCGGCTGCGCTGCACCGCTGCCCCCCTGCAGCCAGCACCGCAGATCAGGACTGAGCGGCCGCGCGGTGGCCGACACCCCCGCGCTCGCCCGGTCCGGGCGGACTGGGTACAGCCAGTCACCATGAGCGCAGTCCCAGGGTGTGGTGAAGTGGGGATCATGACGACGAGTGACGCGATCGTGGTGCCGGAGCTGTACGTCGGCTACCCCAAGGTGGCCTTCGGCGGCTACATCGCCGGCATGCTGGCGGAGAGGTCCGGGGCGCAGACGGTACGGGTGGACTTCCGTGGGCCGGTGCCGGTGGAGGTGCCCGTGCGAATCGCCGAAACGGCGGGCGGCGGCGTGGAGTTGGGCGAGGCCGAGCGGCCCCTCGCCTCGGCGCGACCCGCCGAGTTGCTGTTCGACGTGCCGGCCGCGCCCTCCTGGGACGACGCGGTCGCCGCGGCCGAGAGGTTCCGGGCGGCGCCGCCGCCGGGTGTGGTCGACTGCTTCGGCTGCGGATTGCGCGCCGCTGACCGCGGTCTGCGTGTGCACCCCTCCCGCGTGCCGGGTCTCGACCTCGTGGCCTCCGCCTTTGTCCCGTCCCGCACTTTCGCCGATCCGGACGGCCTGCTCCCGAACCGACTGGTCTGGGGCGCCCTGGACTGCCCGGGAAACTGGGCGGGCCACTTCCTCGGTACCCAGCGCCCGGGCGCGGTCACCGCAACTCTCACGGGCACGATCCTGCGGCCGGTCGCCGCGGGCGAGCCGCACATCGCGTATGCGTGGCTGCTGTCGGAGTCCGGCCGCAAGCACATGCCGGCCGTGGCGATCGCGACGGCCGAGGGCGAACTGTGCGCCGTCTCCGAGGCGTTGTGGATCGACCCCAGACCTGCCCCCTGAGTCCGCCACAGGGCCCCTCGCCCGCCCGGGCCAAGAGCAAGACGCATTGCGATCTTGTACGTGGACCCCTCCCACATGCAGGAGGGATACGCGGCCAACTCAGAAGCACACTCGGGGAGTTGGGCCCTGAAGCCCGGCACCGCGGTCGTCACCCCACCACCGACCAGGTCCTCGCCGCGCACGCCGCTCACCCTGGCCCGCCGTATGGGATTTTCACGGGGCTTTGTCACATAAGCATCTAGACCTCTGCGGCTCGCTGGTTCACGGTGGTCCCTCCAATCCGCCCAATCCTCATGGAGGGACCCCGCGGTGAGACGAAGGCGATTTGTGGCAGGGGCGATCGGCACACTCTCGGGGATCGCGCTCGGCCCGGCTCAGGCCCGGGCCGACGAACCGACGCCGCGGACGCAGAGCTGGCAGGCCGTTCCGGCACCCGGCAGCACTCCGGCCGCGCAACTGCGCCGTATCGCCGCCGTCGGACCCCAACTGGCCTGGGCGGTAGGCGAGGAGGGCCGCGCCGGGCCGTCGCAAGGGCGGGGGCTGGCCATGGTGTGGAACGGCAGCGCCTGGACGAAGACCGACCTGTCGCACCTGAACCACACCCGGTTGAGCGACGTCTCCGGTACCTGCGCCACCGCGGCGTGGAGTGTGGCCCAGCCTGCCGGCAGCGGCAGCCCGCTGTTGCGCTGGGACGGAACCACTTGGCGCGAGTCCACGTTCCCGGGCCACGGCGAGCCGGACGTTCGCCTGCACGCGGTGGCGGTCGGACCCGACCGGCAGGTGTGGATCTGCGGCAGCCGAGGCGGTGCCGCCCGTCTGCTGCAAGGGGATGGGGAACGGTGGCGATGGCTGGACCCGCTGCCCGTCGCGAGCGCGAATCTGTACCGCGTCGTCGTGCGCTCTCCGGGCGAGGTCTGGGTGTGCGGTGACCAGTCGAACGGCGGAGGCTGGTCAGGGCTTGTGGCCCGCTGGGACGGGTCGTGGACGGTCCTGCCTCCGATTGCGGGCCTGCGTCTGGGCATAGCCGATGTCCACTCGGCCGGTCCGGACGATGTATGGGCGGTGGGCACCGAGGCCGGCATCGGCGGCCCGCCGGGCCGCCCCGGCAACCCCGCCCTGAGCCACTGGGACGGCACGTCCTGGACGCGGGTGGAAGCCGGCTTCTCAGTCGGGTCGTTGAGTGGAATCGCGGGCGACGCGCAGGGCCGCGCCGCATGGATATCGGGCTGGAACTACCAGGACCAGAGCCGCAGTACGTACCTGCACCGCGACGGCAGCACCTGGACCGTCGTTCGAGGCCCGGTCAACGCGGCGCCGGCACCGTACCTCAACGACGTGACGTCCATACCCGGCACCACAGGGTTCTGGTCGGTGGGCATGACGAGCCCCACACCGGCTCCCCCGACCGAGGCCTACACGGAACGTCTCGAAGCCTGACGCGCTGGTACGGGCACTGCCCGTGAGCCTGCCGCAGACCACACCGAAACGCGGAGCTCGCAGCACAAGAACCGAAGGCCACCAGCACCGCGATCAGCTCGGTTCCGGTGACCTTCGGCAGGGCCGACACAGTCCCCGGCGACGCGGCGAGAGCGGGGCACCGGCCGCGGCGGTGGAGGAACCATGTCAGGAGGCAAGCGGGTGCGGTGCACACCGGACGGAGTGCAAGCAGGGCTCGGGGACACCGGCCCTACTCCGCCCGCCCCCGTGGCACAGCGCTCATCGGTGACTGGCACTCAGTTGAAGGGGTCGAGTGTGAGGTAGGCCTGGCGCGGACTGCCGTCGTGGACGAGTGACTCGTGATGGCCCACGTCGTCGAAGGCGAACGCGTACGCCTTGCCGTCGGCCATCTGCGCGTGGATCTTGCGGGCGTAGTGGTTGGTGACGGCGTCCTGGTAGAAGGCGGCGGCACTGGAGTCGGGTTGGTTGGGGTTGACCAGGAGCGTGGAGCGGTTGAACCCTGCGCACAGCGTGCGCGAGATCGGGCCGCGGACGAGGTCGTTCGGTGCGTCGAGCCTCCTGTGGCACCCGAAGACGGAACTGGCGTCCGGCTTCTCGAAGCTGGTGACGACGGCGCCGGCGCTGTTGGTGAAGTTCATGACGCCGCCGGAGACCCGGCCGTAGTACTTGGTGTTGGGCTGATCGGCGAATGGAGTGACCGTCAGTGTCGAGGTGGCGTACTTCTGCCAGACACGGTTGATGTAGTCGTCCAGGACCGAAGTCGGCAGTGCACCGGTCTCCAGTCCGTACAGCGGCGACAGCGCGCGCAGCACGGTGCCGTCGGGACGGGTCTGAATCAGGTTGGCCCAGCCTCCGGGTTGCCCCCTGAGGGCGTTGAAGAAGCCGTTGTATCCGCCGGGCTTGAGCCGACCGGTGCTTGCCGTGCTGCCGTCCGCTCGCTGCACTCCCACCGCGTACGGCGCGGAGAACATGTCGACCTGTGTGCTGTTGATCCACAGTCCCGAGTCGTTCAATGTGTACTCCGACCAGTTGAACAGGATGTTCCGGTTCGGGTCGGTCGGGTTCTGCACGGCGGGCTGGACCAAGCCTCCAGTGGTGAGCTTGAACACCAGTTTCTGACCGTAGGAGAAGTACACGCGGCCGGACAGCTTCGGCATCCGGATCGTCGCCGACTGCCCCGCCGCCGGGCCCGGTATCGCGGCGTCCGGCGCGGGAGTCGGCGGGTTCCCGCCCACCGGCCAGGGGTGGAACGTGCCGTTGGCGTCGGCCCAGCCCTGCCGTCCGGTCGACAGTTCCGTGCCCAGGTTGTAGATGTACACCTGGTCGCCGCGGGCCGAGTTGTTGGTGATCTGCAACGGGATCGTCGCCGGGACGGCGGCGTGGGCCGGTGCACCCGCTCCGGTCGCAAGCAGTGATCCGGCGAGGGCCGTGGCGAGGGACAACCCCACAGCTGTGGCCCGGCGTCTGAGTGTCCGTAACATGCTCTGTCTCCGTTCGACAATGGCCGATTCAGGAAGTTCTGAGAGCGCTCTCAGCGTTGCGCTTTGGTACGTACCTGTCAATGAGTCGGAATGAAAGTCGAGTTGCCGCGTCGGACACGACCGGCCGGACCGCTGCAACCCTTCCCACCCAACCCAGCAGCTCAGGCGCCGGCCCGGCGCCCTCTTCGCGATGCCCCGCGACGGCGCCCTCTACGAACCCCAGCCGTCGGCCTCAGTCACCTGATCAGCGGATCCTCGAAGGAAGCCGCAGAACGCATCGAGTCGCTCCTGGCCTTGCAACTCACGCAGGTCAACGTCGAAGTCGATTTCGTCGGTTCGGGCACTCGGCATCTGCCGGACGGGTGAGCACGGACTCCGCCCGGGGCACCGGGAGCACCGCGCCCCCTTCGGAGTACTGGCACTTCCAGCCCTTCTCCGCGACAAGCTCGAGGACCGCCTGCCAGTCCCCCACCGAGCACCAGGGACACGCACGTCCGGCAGGGACCCCATCAAGTCCGGGTCGAAGAAACAACTCACGTCATCCCACAGCAGATCAGCCGCCCCGCCATGCTGCCCGGCTCCCTGACCCGACGCACCGCCGTTTCCCGTGGCCAAGGACATAGGGGCACCCTCCGAGCCGAGAGCGCTCTCACCGCCACGCCGCCCTCACCGATCCACCGGCAAGCACCCCCCTTGACCAATGTCCTCGATGCAAACCGGCAAGGCATCTCGACTCATCGACCGGAAACTGGCACCGTAAACCAACGTGAATCTGAACAAAACCGGTCAAACGGCAGGGTCGGTGCGCTGGAGGCTCGTGCTGGCCAGCACCACCATGCTCTTCGTGGAGCTGGCGCTGATCAGATGGGCGGGCGCCAACGTCGTCCACCTCAGCTACTTTTCGAACTTCATCCTGCTGGGATCGTTCCTCGGCATCGGCATCGGGTTCCTGATCCCCGCCGCGCGCGGGCAGTGGCTCAAACGCTGGACACCGATCCCCCTCGCGCTTCTCGTCATCTTCGTCCGCGCGTACCCGGTGCAGGTACGCCAGAGCAGCAGCGAAGTCATCTACTTCACCGCCGTGAAGACCACCGGCCTGCCCCAGTGGGTGACGCTGCCGGCCATCTTCCTGCTGACCGCGGTGATCATGGCCGGGATCGGCAAGATCACCGCCGACCTCTTCCGCCAACTCCCCTCGCTCGATGCCTACCGCTACGACCTGCTCGGCAGCATCACCGGCTCGGTCGCCTTCGCCGTACTGTCCTGGCTCCGCGCCCCCTCGGTCGTGTGGGGCGTACTCGCCGCCGTAGCCCTGCTGATCCTCGGCGGACGCCGCAACACCCTGCTGTACGGCATCCCCCTCACGGCGATGGTCGCCGCGCTGTTCGTGGAGACGACGACCGCCGGCATCTCCTGGTCGCCCTATTACAAGATCGAGCTCAAGGCCTCGCCGACCACAACACGGACCTACTACATCTCCGCCAACGGCGTCCCGCACCAGAGCACCGCACCGCTTCCCGTGCTGATGCAGGAGAACTCGCCCTATCGGCAGGCGTACGAGCAGACGCCCCGCAACCCGCACAAGCGCGTGCTGATCATCGGAGCCGGCAACGGCAATGACGTCGCCGTCGCACTGGCGCACGGAGCACAGCGCGTGGACGCGGTCGAAATCGATCCCCGCCTGCAGGAGATCGGCGCAGAGCTGCACCCCGCCAGGCCGTACGACGACCCCAGGGTGCACGTCTACATCAACGACGGACGGGCATTCCTGGAGCGGACGAACGCCAAGTACGACCTCATCGTCCTGGCGCTCCCGGACTCCCTGACGCTGGTGTCAGGCGCGAGCAATCTACGGCTGGAGAGCTACCTCTTCACCCGGCAGGCGTTCGAGGCAGCGCGCGATCACCTGACGCCGAACGGCGCGTTCGCCATGTACAACTACTACCGCAAGAGCTGGTTGGTCGACCGTTTCGCCGGCGACCTCGACGACCTCTACGGCCACGCCCCGTGCATGACGACGTTCAAACGGAACGCGGCCGTGCTGGTGGCCGGAATGACCCCCGCCGACCAGTCCTGCAAGCAGATCTGGCAGCCCAGCGGCCCGGTCCCGGCTGCCGCGACCGATGACCATCCCTTCCCGTATCTGCTGCACCGGAACATCCCCACGCTGTATCTCGGCGCGCTGGGCGCGATCCTGCTGGTCACGCTGCTGTCGGTACGCCTGACCGGGGTCCGTGTCCGAAGCACGTTCCGCTACGCCGACATGTTCCTGCTGGGCGCGGCCTTCATGCTGCTGGAGACGAAGAACGTGATCGGCTTCGCGCTCTACTTCGGCACGACCTGGCTGGTCAACGCCCTCGTCTTCTTCGGTGTTCTGGTCTCTGTCCTTGCCGCGGTCGAGGTCCGACGCAGGTTGCGGCGGGTCAACCAGCTGGTGCTTCAGCTCATGCTCTTCGCCTCCCTCGCAGTGGCCTGGCTCGTCCCGGCGCAGGCCGTGCTCTCGCTGCCCTTCGCCGGCCGGCTCGCCGCCGCGATCGCCCTGGCCTTCGCACCCATCTTCTGTGCCAACCTCATCTTCTCCGACCGCCTCGCACTGGCCCCCGACCCGACCTCCGCGTTCGGTGCGAACCTGCTGGGCGCGCTGACCGGGGGCGCGCTCGAGTATCTGGCCCTGATGACGGGCTATCAGACGCTGCTGCTGGTCGTCGCCATGCTGTACCTGGCGGCATGCATCGCCATGCGCTTCACCGGCCGCGGACCGGGCCGACAGACAACACGGATGCCGGACGAGACGGTCACCATCAAGACATAGCCATCAGTTGCCATCGGCTGCCGGGCGGATCCCGCCCGGCAGCTGAGGTCCGCGTGACCTGACTCCGAATGGCTGAACATCGACGACGGCTCCGACGGGCCGGTCAGCGGCTCGTCGATGCACTTCGGGACCACCCTGAACGACGAAGGCCGGCGGCCATTCTTGACTCTGGGCGCTCCGGCCTCCGGTCACTGTTGGCCGGGCAACGTCAGATTGTCCACCAGCATCCCCAGGGCCGACTTCGGGGCGGTTTCGCTCGTCCCGCTGTCCGCCTGCCCCCAGGTCGGACTCGAGTCCGTCGAACCTGAGCCCTTGCTGTCGTTGACCCCCTGAAAGATGCCGAAGTCAATGGGCCCGTCGTCCGCCGGGGCGGGGGTGGCGGCCATGAGGAGAGCTACTCCAGCGAACGCGGCGGCAGTGATGATCTTCATGTCCGGCCCAACGATGAGCCTGGCCTCAGGATGTCCCGCGCTATCCCTTTGGCGGAGCGCTGCGGCTACCCAGGGGGCATGTTGATGGTCAATCCCGGGCGGACTGGGAGAGAGCCTCTGTGATCAAGCGGGTGGCGAAGTCGTGGTCGCCGGTGATTTGGTTGATGCGCTCCGCGAGCAGGACGGCCGTGGCTTCCAGGGGATTCATCTCGGCGTCCGTCCATCCTCCGTACTGCGCGCGCCACAAATTGGGGCTCAGGCCGGTGCCTGCGGCGATGAGCAGGCCGGCCATGGTGGGGATGGTCTCGGGGCGGAAGGTCTTGGGCATCATCCGCATCGTGGCCACGAGCGTGGGGACCATGTACTCGATGACGTCCTTGTCGTGGTCCTCGCAGGCCGCCCGCAGCCACTGCATGAACATGTAAATGAGCGTGCACGCCCCATCCAGCAGTGCGTTGAATCCCGCGGGACCGAACGAGGCGGCGAACTGGTCGACCATCTGCTGCTGTTCGGGGTCGTTCTCCGTCTTGCTGTCGTAGATGGCCTTGAGTCGAGAGTCGATCATCATGAGCGCTGCGCCCACATCGCCGACGGGAGCGTACTCGGGGTCACAGGGCGATGACACAGAACTCCTCCTCGTGCGATCGCAGCGGGTGACGCTGCATGTCCGTACGGTAGCGGGCCGCTCGGGCGGGGGTCTGGCGAATCCCGATGAAGGGCGTTCCAGCGGGTGGTGTCACCGACGGAGTGCGCTGAGGGCGTGCTGCCGCCGGGGCCGGCGCCAGCGCCACGAAGCACCTCGAGGAGCAACACATCCGCGCGACGCCGCTCGGCACGCCCGCTGCGCTTCTCCGCCGCTCTACGCCCCTCTACGCCCCTCTACGCCCCTCTACGCCCCTCTACGCCAACGATCCCCGGTCCTCCACGCTGGAGCACCTCACCGCGAGCGCCGCGATGTCGTCGTCGAGCCTTCCGCCGCTGTGCTGGAGCAGATCCCGGTGCAGCTGGTCGAGCAGCTCGCGGGGCTGCTCCAGGTGCTGCGCCCGCCGCATCCAGTCCGGCAGCGGGAAGAACTGGCCGGCGTGGTCCCGGGCCTCCGATACGCCGTCCGTGTAGAGCAGCAACTGGTCACCCGGGACGAAGGCGACGGTGTCGACCCAGTAGCGGTCACCGATGAGCGCTGCGAGGTTGAGGGGCGGGGACGGGATGGCGGGCTCCAGGACCCGGACCTTCCCGCAGTGCGCGATCAGCGGCGGGGGATGCCCGCAGTTGAGAAGTCGCATCCGGCCGCCGCCGTGCGGGATCTCGGCGAGGAGGGCGGTGGCAAAGTGCTCGGGCTGGTCATGGGCCGGAATCGCGGCGCTGTGGCGCGTGACGGTGGTCTCCAGGCGGTGGATGATGCCCTGCAGGTCGGGCTCGTCGTACGCGGCCTCCCTGAAGCAACTGATCACCGCCGAGGCCGCCCCCACCGCGGACAGACCTTTGCCCCGTACGTCGCCTATGAGCAGCCGGACGCCGTGCGGTGTACCGATCGCCTCATAGAAGTCGCCGCCGATCCGGGCCTGTTCCTGGGCCGCCAGATACAGCGACTCGATCTCGATGTCCCCGATGCGGCCCGGCAGCGGGCGCAGCAGCACCTTCTGGGCCGCGTCGGCGACGAGCCGGACCTGGAAGAGGGTCTCCTCTCGCTGAAGTCGGACGTGACTTCCGTATGCGGCCGCCAAGGTGACCGCGATGATCGCGGCCGATGTGTACTGCGTCCCCAGATCGGTGTGGAAGAAGCTGAGGACGATCATGAGCAGCAGGCAGAACGCGCCCAACAGGATCGTGGGGATCACTGGCCACATCGCGGCGGCAAGGGCGGGTGCGGCAGGCAGGAGGCGGCTGAAGGCGATCTCCCTGGGCGTGGAGAACGCCAGAGCGGCGATGAGGACGGTCAGGACCACGGGTGACAGCCGGGCAGCTTCCCATCGGCCGCTGTAGGCGGGGCGACGGCGCCACAGCCGTGCAGACATGATCACAAAATGCATCATATCGACCTAAACGGGCATCGAGCGCGGAAGGATCATGCGGCGCACGGCGGCACAGGCGCCCGAGGTCGACCGAGCGCGGATCGCGCGGACCCTGGCCACTTGGGATCACCGATGCTAAAAAGGTCGCATGGCGAACCGTTTCGCCCGTTTTCGACGCCTATCGGTCAAGCGCCTGATCAACAAGGGCACGCGGAGCGTAGCCGGGCAGGTGTTGGTGTTCCAGGTGGCTCTGGTAGTGCTGCTCGTGACCTGCGGCGTCTTCGCTCTCATCCTGCAGTCGGAGCGGGACACCAGCGCCGAGGCCCGGCGCCGCTCCACGGCCGTGGCCCAGACCTTCGCGCATGCGCCAGGCATCCTGGCGGCATTGCAGACCCCGGATCCGAGCAAGATTCTCCAGCCGCTCACCGAGGAGGCACGCCGGGCCGCCGGCGTCGACTTCATCGTCGTCATGGACACCGAGGGCATCCGGTACACGCACCCCTTGCCGGACCGCATCGGAAAGCGGTTCGTGGGCGAGATCGGGCCGTCGCTGGCGGGCAAGGTCTACGTGGAGAGCGTCAACGGCCCGCTCGGACGCGAGGTACAGGCCACGGTCCCGATCGAGAACGCCGAGAAAGAGGTGGTGGCCCTCGTCTCGGCCGGGATGAAGGTCAAGAACGTCGAAAGCCAGCTGGCCCGGCAACTACCGATCATCCTGGGCGCCGGGGCCGGAGCGCTCGCGTTGTCCACCGGTGTGACGGCGCTGGTGGGCAGACGGCTGCGACGGCAGACGCACAGCCTGGCCCCGGACGAGATGACCCTGATGTACCAGCACCACGACACGGTGCTCCACTCCGTGCGGGAAGGGGTGCTGATCGTGGCCGCCGACGGGCGGCTGATGCTGGCGAACGACGAGGCCAGACGGCTGCTGGAGCTGCCCCCGGACGTCGAGGGACGGCTCGTGTCGGACCTGCCGCGCCTCGATCCCGAGACGAAGTCGCTGCTCACCTCCGGGCGCGAGGCCACCGACGAGGTGCACCTCGCGGGAGAGCGGCTGCTCGCGGTCAACCAGCGGCCCACGGATCGCGAGGGAGGCCCCAAGGGAACGGTGGTGACGCTGCGCGACTCGACCGAGCTGCAGGCGGTGACCGGGAGGGCGGAGGTGGCACGGGAGCGGCTCAGGCTGCTGTACGACGCCGGACTCCACATCGGTACCACGCTGGACGTGCTGCGCACCGCCGACGAGCTGGCGCGGGTCCCCATTCCCCGCTTCGCGGACTTCGTCACCGTGGACCTGGCAGACGCCGTCCTGCACGGCGAGGAGCCGGCCCTCACGGCGACCGACATGCGACGCGCGGCCGTGGCCGGCATCCGGGACGACCATCCGCTCTCCGAACAGGGCCGGCTCTTCGACTACCTTCCCTCCACGCCCCAGGCGCGCGGCTACGGCAGCGGCCGCTCCCAGCTGGTGAGCGACCTGCCGACCGCCACGGGCTGGCGTGTGCAGGACACGGAGCGCTCCAAGGCGATCATTGACTACGGCATCCATTCCCTCATCACCGCCCCCATCCAGGCCCGTGGCGTGGTGCTGGGCATGGCCAACTTCTGGCGTGCGCAACCGCATGAGCGCTTCGACGAGGAGGACCTGTCGCTGGCGGAGGAACTGGTGGCCCGTGCCGCGATCAGCATCGACAACGCCCGCCGCTACACCCGCGAGCACACCCTGGCAGTCACGCTCCAGCGCAGCCTGCTGCCTCAGGCCATGCCCGAGCAGAACGCCCTCGACGTCGCCTACCGTTACCTCCCCGCCCAGTCGGGCGTGGGCGGAGACTGGTTCGACGTGATTCCCCTGCCGGGAAGCCGGGTGGCACTGGCCGTCGGCGATGTGGTCGGCCACGGCCTCCACGCAGCCGCCACGATGGGACGGCTGCGGACCGCGGTGCACAACTTCTCCGCCCTCGATCTGCCACCCGACGAGCTGCTGAGCCATCTGGACGACCTGGTCGGAGGCATCGACCAGAACGAGACGGCGGAGAGCGCGGCGGGCGTCGTGGGCGCCACCTGCCTGTACGGGATCTACGACCCCGTGACGCGCCGCTACGTCATGGCGCGTGCGGGGCATCTGGCGCCCGCGCTGGTCGAGCCTGACGGAACCGTCACCTTCCCGGACGTTCCGGCCGGTCCGCCCCTGGGCCTCGGCGGCATGCCGTTCCAGACCGCGGAGCTGTGCCTCGCGGAGGGAACCCAGCTCGTCCTGTACACCGACGGTCTCATCGAGGACCGCAGGCGCGACCTGGACGTGGGAATGGAACTGCTGCGCGACGCGCTGGCGGGCCACCCCGGCCGACCGCCCGAGGAGACCTGTCAGGACGTGCTGGCCAGCCTGCTCCCCGAGCGTCCCAAGGACGACGTCGCCCTGCTCGTCGCCCGCACGCGGGAACTGCCGCGCGAACGGATCGCCGACTGGGACGTACCACCCGACCCGGCGGCCGTCGCGGGCATGCGCGACGCCGTGTCCCAGAGGCTCGAAGCGTGGGGCCTGTCAGAGTTCGGCTTCACCATGGAGCTCATCCTGAGCGAGCTCATCACCAACGCCATCCGCTACGGCGCCGGGCCGATCCACGTACGGCTGATCCGCGACCGTACGCTGATCTGCGAGGTGGCCGACGGCAGCAGCACCTCACCGCATCTGCGGTACGCCGCGACGACGGACGAGGGCGGCCGGGGTCTGTTCCTGGTGTCGCAGATGGCTGACCGCTGGGGCACCCGGTACACCCCGCAGGGCAAGGTCATCTGGGCAGAACAAGCCCTGCCCGAGACCGTCCAGCAGCCCGTCCCGACACCGGCCGACACGGACACGGCCCAGGACGAAGAGGCAGCCGACCCGAAAACCCCGAGGTGAGGGCGGTGGCCATCAGCCGGATCACGTCGACGGCGCCGCGCGCAGGCCGTGCCCGACGCCGTCGTCACTTGCCCCAGATCTTCCGGTACGCCTCCCGGTAGCCCGATGGATCCCAGGTCGTTGCACCGTCGCTGTTGTCGGCCGTGGTGATGTGAACGGGGGCCACATAGCCACTGGCGGGTCGACCGGCGAAGGCGCGGTTGAACTCGTCGACGATCTGCCAGCCCTGCTGGGACAGCGGCTCGGGCACCGTGGCCGCCTGGTACTGCCTGCTGTTGATCCGCTGGAAGGCGGAGGGGTCGCCGTCGCCGGCGCCGATGTTGAACGGTGGGCCGGAGCCCTTCTCGCCGGCCGCGCGGAACGCGGGCGCAGCGTCGGCGAAGTACAGGTCGTTGATGGCGACGGAGTGGGTCCACCTGCTCTGGAAGCGGGAGAGGAGGGAGGCGATCACCCGAGGGGTGCGGCTGCTCGCGTCCGGGATCGGGATGTTCTCGTACGACAACAGCTTCACGCCCGGGCAGGTGGCGAGCTCCTTCCTGATCAGGTCGGACTTGTTCTTGGCGAAGGGGATCGAGGCGTCGGTGATGAGCACGGCGCCGGCCCGGCCGCCCGAGTCGGCGATGATCCATTGGGCGCTGATGGCGGCCACGTCCTCGACCCGGGTGGTGACGTTGCTGAAGAGCTCGGGCCGCCGACTGGGGCCGGGAGTGGCGACGGCGTGCCAGCCGATGAGCGGGATGCCTGCCGCGTTGGCCCTCGAGACCTGCTGCAAGGTCGAGTTGGGGTCGAAGCCGCCGATGACGATGCCCGAGGGTCTGACGGCCACGGCCTGGCTCATGGCCGC
Organism: Streptomyces shaanxiensis; assembly: GCF_039537145.1. Lineage (NCBI taxonomy): Bacteria > Bacillati > Actinomycetota > Actinomycetes > Kitasatosporales > Streptomycetaceae > Streptomyces > Streptomyces shaanxiensis. The sequence goes on along the minus strand of NZ_BAAAZY010000010.1, from coordinate 1,182,358 downwards.
CTGGATGCCGGCCGGGGTGCCCCCTCCGTCGATCACCCTGACGTTCCAGCCGATGACCCGCGCCGCTTCCTTCACCCCGTTCGCGGCGCCGGCGACTCCGGGGTTGGTCATGGTCTGGGCGACGTAGACAATGGTCTTGCCGGGCTCCGCCGCGGGGCCGGTGGTCGGCCCGTTCCAGGAGACGTCGGTCTCCTCCGCCCGGCTGACAGCGGCCTCGGCCCGGGCGTGGACCTCAGGACAGCCGCTCGGGCCCGCGGTGGACTCGTCCGGCCCGCTCTCCGAGCCGCGTTCGCAGCCGGCCAGGACGGTTGCCGTCGCCAGCAGGGCACAGGCGGCGAGGCGAACCTGGTGGACGCCGGTGCCGGCCTTGCGATTGCCGTTGCGGTGCACGAGAGCTCCTCACGGAGTCATGGGCGGGAATGCGACCGGGCACGGAGGGGTGCCTGTGGCCTGGGTCAGGGAGTGGTGCCCCTAGGGCCACCGTCCTGCGTCGGGGAGGGCGGTGGCTCCGGCGGCGCGGCGGGCGAATCGCGGGCGGATACGGCACCGGTACGCAGTCGGCGGCGGGCCGCGTAGCCTGCCAGGCCGACGGCGAGGAGCAGGGTGCCGCCGTGGAACAGCGGGACCGTCCAGAAGTCGGCGCCCATCTGTCCGATGCCCGTGAGGCCCACGGCCAGGACGGCGACGGCGACGACGGTGCCCAGGGCGTTGGGCCGGCCGGGTTTGATCGCGGTGGCACCGAGCAGGGCGCCGACGAACGCGGGCAACAGGTAGTCGAGGCCGACGCTGGGATTGCCGATCTGCTGCTGGGCCGCGAGCAGTACACCGGCGAAGCCGACGATCAGCCCCGACGCGGTGAACGCGTAGACGGTGTACCTGCGGGTCGGGATGCCGACCAGGTCGGCGGCGCGCGGGTTCGACCCGATGACGTACAGGTATCGGCCGAGCGGCAGCCGTTCCAGCACCAGCCAGAGGGCGGCCGCGAGCGCGAGCACGTAGAACGCGGGGACCGGCAGGCCCAGGAACGTGGAGTCGTAGAGGTCGGTGAAGGCCGCCGGGAGGCCCTGCGGTCCGGGGACGATCCGGCCGCCGTCGGTGACCCAGCCGGTGACGGCGTACAGCATGCTGCCGGTCCCGAGCGTGGCGATGAACGAGTCGATCCTGCCGAACACGACGATGACACCGTTGAGGACGCCGACGACCGCCCCTCCGACGATCACCGCGACACAGGCGAGCGGCCAGGGCCACCCGGCGTTGACGATGAGCTGCATCACCATGACGTGGGCGAGGCCGAGGCCGTAGCCGATCGAGAGATCGAACGCGCCGGTGACGACGGGGACCATGGCGGCGAGCGCGAGGACGGCCGGGATCGACTGGTTGGACAGGATCGAGTCGACGGTGTCCAGCGTGGGAAACGTACGCGGCAGGGCGAGGGAGAAGATCAGGAAGAGCAGGCCGGTGAGGGCCGGCAGGCCGTAAGCGCCGATGAGGTGCCCGGCCGGGCGGCGCAGCGAGGGGGTCATGGGTTCGTCGCGGTTCCGGAAGGTGGCATGGCCGAAGCCGACCGGGTGAGCCCGGCGGCGGTGAGGGCCGGGCCGCTCAGCTCGGCCGTCACGGACCCGCCGACGAAGACCAGGGCGCGCCGGCACGCGCCGACGACCTCCTCGAAGTCCGTGGAGATGAGCAGGACGGCGAGGCCGGCGGCCAGGGCCTCGTCGAGCAGCCGGTAGACCGCGGCCTTGGCACCTACGTCCACACTCGCGGTCGGCTCCTCCAGGATCAGCAGGCGCAGGCCCGCTCGCAGCCACCGGCTGATCATCACCTTCTGCTGGTTTCCACCGGACAGGGTGGTGATGGGGGCCTCGCTGTCGTGGGGCCGCACCGAGAACCGTTCGATGAGAGTGGTGGCCTCGGCGCGTTCGCGGCGGGGGCTGATCCAGCGCGGCACCGGCGGACCTCCCACGCGGGGGTTGGCGAGGAGGTTCTCCCGTACGGTCAGCTCGGCGAGGCAGCCCTCCCGCTGTCGATCCCCGGGCACCAGGCCGACGCCGAGACGCACGGCGTCCGCGACCCCGCGCGGGCGGTACGGCCGGCCGCCGAGGAGCACCCTCCCGGCGACGATGGGCCGGGCGCCGGCCAAGGCCCGTCCCAGGCCCAGGTGTCCGGCGCCCGAGAGGCCGACCAGGCCCAGGACCTCTCCGGCCTTGAGTTCCAGGGTGACTGGTCCCACGTCCGCGGTCCGTACGCCGTCGAGTGTCAGGACGGCGGGGCCTTGGGCGGGGATCCGGGCGGGGTGGCGGTGGGTCAGCTCCTCGCCGACGATGTCGTGCACCAGGCGGGCGGGGCTGTGGCCCGCGAGCGGGCCGTGGCTGACGAGGTGTCCGTCGCGCAGGACCGCGAAGGTGTCGGCCACCTCGTACACCTCGTCCAGGCGGTGGCTGACGTAGAGGATGCCGTGCCCCCGGTCGCGCAGGGCGTGCAGGACGCGGAAGAGCCGGGCGCAGTCCGCGGCCGGGAGCCGGGCGGTCGGCTCGTCGAGGACGATGAGCTTCGCCCGCGCCGCCAGGGCTCGGGCGATGGCGACCAGGGAGCGTTCGGTGGGGGCGAGGTGGGCGATCGGTGTCTCGGGGTCGAGATGTGCGGCGACGAGCCGCAGGGCGTCGGTGCTGTCCTCGCGGGTCCGCCGCCAGGAGATCAGTCCGGCGCGGCGGGCATACCCGGTGCTCAGGGCGATGTTCTCGGCGACCGTCATCCATTCCACGAGACCGAGGTCCTGGTGGATGAAGGACATGCTGCGGGCTGCGGCATGGCTTCCGAGTGGGTGCCCGTCCACCGTGATCTGCCCGGCGTCGGCGTGGTGGACCCCGGAGAGCACCTTGATGAGCGTGGACTTTCCGGCGCCGTTGGGGCCCAGGAGGGCGAGGACGCTGCCGGCGTGGACGTCGAGGTCGACCCCGGCCAGCGCGACGGTCCCCCCGAACCTCTTGCGGAGCCCGCGGATGCGGACCAGAGGTTCCGCTCCGAAGGGCGGGATCGCCTCGTCAGCGGTGTCGGGAGCGTCGTACACGGACATCTCCCCGGGGTCGGCCTGGCACGTTCTTCGCGACTTTCATGAGGGACACCAACGGATCAGATCATGACATTTCAGGCATTGCATGTGAGGCATTGCCGTCAAACACCGGCGAGCCCGCACTCGGCCCAGATGACCTTGCCCTGCGGGAGGTAGCGCGTACCCCAGCTCTGTGCCAGCTGCGCGACGAGGAACAGGCCACGACCGCCCTCGTCGGTGCTGGCCGCCCGGCGCAGGTGCGGGGCGGTGTTGCTGGTGTCGGAGACCTCACAGATCAGGGTGCGGTCGTGGAGCAGCCGTACCCGGATGGGCCCGGCACCATGGCGGATGGCGTTGGTGACCAGCTCGCTGAGCATGAGTTCCGCGGCGAACGCGGCCTCGTCGAGACCCCAGTCGGCCAGCTGCCGGACGGCGGAGGCGCGGACATCGCTGACCAGGGCCGGGTCGGCGGGCAGGTCCCAGGTGGCGATGCGGCTGGGATCCAGGGCGTGGGTGCGGGCGACGAGCAGGGCTATGTCGTCGCAGGGATGAGCGGGCGCCACGGTGTCCAGGACGGCCTGACAGGCCTCCTCGGGCGTGCGCTCCGGGTGGGCCAGGGCTCCTCGCAGCTGGTCGAGGACCATGTCGACGTCGCGTTGCCGGTCCTCTATGAGTCCGTCCGTGTAGAGGACGAGCTGACTGCCCTCGGGGAGGTGGATCTCGGTGGCCTCGAAGGGCAGGCCGCCGAGACCGAGAGGAGGCCCGGCGGGCAGATCCGGGAAGGACACCGCGCCGTCGGGGTGGACCACCGCGGGCGGCGGATGGCCTGCGCGGGCCATGGTGCACTGCTGCGTGGTCGGGTCGTAGATCGCATACAGGCAGGTGGCGCCGATGATGCCGCCGCCGTCGGAGACGGGGTCCTCCCGGTCCAGGCGTCCCACGAGGTTGTCGAGGTGGGTGAGGACGTCGTCCGGAGGGAAGTCGAGTTCGGCGAAGCTGCGTGCGGCGGTGCGCAGGCGTCCCATGGTGGCGGCGGAGAGCATGCCGTGTCCGACGACGTCGCCGACGAACAGGCCGACACGGGTCCCCGAGAGGGGAACGACGTCGTACCAGTCTCCGCCGACGTCGGATTCGGCGGGCAGATAGCGATGCGCGACCTCGACCGAGTCCTGATCGGGCAGACCGTGCGGCAGCAGGCTGTGCTGCAGGGCCAGGACCATGGTGCGTTCGCGCGTGTAGCGGCGTGCGTTGTCGATGGACAGCGCGGCTCGGGTGGCCAGTTCCTGGGCCAGCGAGCGGTCGTCGTCACCGAAGGGTGCCGGGTCCTGCCCCCGGTAGAAGCCGGCGATGCCCAGCGCCACGCCGCGGGCGACCAAGGGCACCGCGATGAGGGAGTGGACATGGCTCAGCAGCTGCTCGGTGTGCTCGGGGTCCTGCGCGAGCCAGCCCGCGGCGGCCTTCAGATCCGGTTCCAGCACAGCCTGCCCGCTGGTCAGACACCGCAGGTGGGGTGTGGTCGGGCCGTAGTCGACCCGCTTGCCCACCGGCCTGAAGGGAAGGTCGTCGCGAATGCCGTGAACCACCGTACGGCGCAGGTCACCGCCGGGGTCGGCGGCCTCCTCGCCGCGCAGCACGGCCTCGGGCAGGTCGATGGTGACGAAGTCGGCCAGTCGCGGCACCGCCGTCTCGGCGAGTTCCTCGGCGGTACGGCGTATGTCCAGGGTGGTGCCGATGCGGGTGCTGGTCTCGGAGAGCAGCTCCAGGCGGCGGCGCGCGGCCAGGGCGTACGTCCCCACGTGCGGCTCCCCCACCAGCACGAGCCCTCTCGCCGGCGGCGGGGAGTCGGGGCGGTGATCCGTCACGTCGTCGGAGTCGGTGATCGTGACGCCCTGGCCGGATTCGGCAACGGGCAGGAGCCCGGACGACGCGGTGACGGAGCGAAGCTCGGGCACCGGGGCTGCGTGAACAGCCCCCAGGAGCGGGCCGCCGCTGATGTCGGCAAGATCGGCGGGGAGGCCCAGCGGCTCGTCGGCCTGATGCGGGACGGAGAGGGACTTTCCCGGCGAGAGGGCGGGGAGGAAGGCCTCGATGGCGATACCTGCCACCCCGGAGGCACTCCTCACCGGACGGCTCACGAGCGTGACCCGCCGGCCGTCGGACAGGTGCACGTCGACGGCGGCTCGATCCCCTCGGGAGATCAGCTCGGTGGCCTTCCCCACGAGGACGGAGCGGTCCCGGGGGTGCAGTTCAAGGGCCAGTTCGTCCACCCCGACACCGTGGTGGAGACCGGCCGCGGTTCTGGCTCCCGCGTCCAGGTACGCCCGCAGCAGGGCGCGCCCTCGCGCGGAGCTCTGCCCGAGCAGCCGGCGCTCGATGGCCTTCGCCGCCTTGCGTATCACGGCGTCCAGCGCCGGGTCCTCGGCACTGCGCGGATATCCGAAGCACAGGACGCCCTCGATACGGCCGCTGAGCGGGTCCCGGACGGGGAGTGCGCGGCAGGCGCTGCCCTGAGAACGCTCGGCGAAGTGCTCGGCGCCGTAAACGCGGATGAGTCGACGCTCCGCGAGGGCGAGACCGATGCCGTTGGTACCGGCGACCCGCTCGGCGAACACGAATCCCGGGACGCGTTGGATCGCCGGGAGAGCTCTGGCCAGGGACGCCTCTCCGAAACGGCGCAGAAGGACTGTCCCGTTCGCGTCCGCGACGGAGATGTTCATCGCGCTGCCGGCGAACCGGGACTGCAGCCGGTCGAGGACGGGCACGGCCGCGCGCACGATCCGGCCGTCCGGATCGAAATCATCGCGGAAGGGAAGGTCGTCCTGGTCCGGCGAGAGGCCCAGGGAGCCACAGCGCTGCCATGAATTCAAGATCGATGCTCGTACGCCCGTCTCGACCGGCTCACCCTGCAGAAACCGCTCACGCGAACGAGCGGGCCCTGTGCCGTCCGTCGCAGGCCCCGTCGGCTTCGGTTCCCCGCCGGGCAGAACCACGCTTCGCCTCACTCACGCCTTCAACGATCCACTCTTCGGAAATATCCGGCATTGACGAGAATACGGGACATCAAGGGCGAGAGTCACGGTTCGTTCCCTACGCACGGTAACCGGACCGGGGTCGTGGTCACAGGACCGCGACCGGGGTGACGGGTGAGCCGGTCCCGCCCGGAACGTTCAACGGCGCCACGACGAACATGAATTCATGCCGCCCCGCCTCGGCGGTCGCGGCGGAGAGCGCCTCCAGGTCGAGGTTGTCCAGCAGGGGCACCCCCATCGCGGTAATGGCCAGGGCGTGGACCGGCGAGTGCACGCCGTCCACCGGCGAGGGCCGCACATCGCTGTCGCCGTCCCCACCCAGCAGCGCGATACCGCGCTCGGCCAGCAGCGGTACTGCGTCCACGTGGAAGCCCGCGCTCGCCGTGTCGGGGTCCCAGGCACCGAGTTCCGCGCGGCGGCGGACGTGTCCGGAGCGCAGCAGCACCGCGTCGCCCTCGCGGATCGTCACACCGAGCGCCTTCTCCGCCGCGACGATGTCCTTCGCGTGCACCGCTCGTCCCGGCTCCAGCCAGCGGATCCCCAGGACGGCCGGGAGGTCGAGGAGCACACCCTTCGTGACGAGAGGGCCGAGCGTCGACACCGCGCCGAAGCGGGCGCCCGCGGAGTCGACGGCCTCGTTCGCCGTCCGGCCGTCGTAGAGCTGCCCCCGGTAGGCGATGTGACACAGGGCGTCGAGATGGGTGACACCCTTGCCGTGGTAGTCGGCGGCGATGAAATCCTTGTGGGTGCGGGGTTCGGGGGCTTCGGGGGCTTCCACATCGCCCAGATCTGTCATGTGGTGCAGGGCCGGTTTGCGGTTGTCGGGGCCGGGCCGGGTGTTCCAGGGCAGCGCCGTCGGGACGACGGTCCCGGACCGCACCGCGGCTGTGGCCCGCCGTACATGGTCCGCGGTCACACGGTTCCAGGCACCACGGTCAGCCGGGGCCCACTGCCCCCATGTCCGGACCGCTTCGAAGAGGGCGTCGAACTCCCGACGGGATACGGCAGGACCGTTGCCGATATCGGCCGACAGGGGATCCGGGGCCTGGGCGGAACTCGAGCTCATCTGTCCTCACCAGCCAAGCGTGCGCATCGTCGCGTAGTTGCCGATTGTCGGCGAACGTGCAGGTCATCGCGAACTCCGACACCCGCCTGGCAGTGGTCGCGGCTCGCCCGGCGCCGAGCACCGCAGTGCCTGTCGCTGCCGGTGTGCTCTGCCGATCAAGACACCGTGCTCCGTCCAGCGTTAGAGTGCCGTCGCTCCCCACGCCCAGCTGAAGGCCAAAGGAAGGCAGCTCGTTCCGTGAACCACACCCACGAGTCCACCGGCTCCGTCGGCGAGCGCCGCCTGCAGCACCTTCTCGGCACGGCCGACCAGGCCGCCACCTTCTACGACCGCCAGGTGCAGACCCGTCTGACTCCGCAGATGGCGGAATTCATAGGGCGGCAGACCATGGCGTTCCTGTCCACGTCGGACGCCGGCGGAGCCTGTGACGTCACGTTCCGTGCCGGTCCGCCGGGCTTCGTCACCGTGCTGGACGACGGCACCCTCACCTACCCCGAGTACCGAGGGAACGGGGTCCTCGCCAGTGCGGGAAACATCACCGAGAACCCGCATATCGGTCTGCTCTTCGTCGACTTCGCCCATGACCACATCGGCCTGCACGTCAATGGCGCAGCTCGGCTCCACCGGGACGAGGAGCAGCGGCGGGCCTACCCCCGCCTTCCTGTGGACACCGCTCCGGGACGCAGGCCCGAGTTCTGGGTGCACATCACGGTGGAGGAGGCGTATGTGCACTGCTCCAAGCACATCCCCCATCTCGTGCCGGCGCCGCGTCCACGCCCGGGGGCCCAGCGGCCGAAGGATGCCGATTACTTCGTCCCCCGCGCCGAGCACCAGTCCCCGCCGCACGAGGGCGAGCAGACTGCGAGAACGCACACTGGATCGCTGCCGGGCAGGGATTGACCCAGTCCGCGATGGCTACGGCGGGGTAATCAGCGAAGTCGGCACCACGTACCGTGGCCTCGGCGCGGCAAGTCGCGCCGAGGCCACGGTACGTTCGTCACCGCTCCCGGGGAGCATGACCGTCATGTGTCGACGAGTCCCCCGGGCGCGCTGTCAGGGCGCCATCTCGTACGCCCCGGACAGTGCCTCGACACGCTCCCAGACGCGCCCCGAACGCGCTTCGTCGACGACGGGACGCCGGACCGCGCCGAGCGCCCAGCGCTGCTGATCCGCCGTGGCGGAGTCCTTGCCATGCAGTTCGACGGCGTAGGCGGAGAAGTCGCGGACGAGTACGGAGAACAGCTCGTCGAGCACGTCCTCGTCCAGGTCCGTCAGACGGGCCTGCTCAAGGATCAGCTGGCCGTGCACCACCAGCGCGAACAGCTGGCCGACGGCGAGAAGAAGATCGAGGTCGCGGCTCTGCTCCTCGTCGGGGGCTGCGGTGGTGACGAACTCGCACAGGGCGTCGGCCTGCTCCCGGAAACGGGCGACGTTCGGCACCCCGGCGTATGCGTCGTAGGCGGGACGCCAGTCGTGGAAGCGCACGGAGCCGAGGCCACGCGCCGGTCCCTGCTCGAAGAGGAACGTGTCGTCGGCCGCGTCGAGTCGGGTCGGTACGGCAGCGAACTCGGCCGGGTTCAGGAGGTGGTTGCGCATGAACTTGAGGATCAGCGCGAGGTTGACGTGGACCGTGCCCTCGAGCTTGGGCAGCCCCCGGATCTCGACGGCGGCCTGTGCGAAGTAGGTGTCCTTCTCGAAGCCCTTGGCGGCGATCACGTCCCACATCAGGTCGATGACCTTCTCGCCCTCCGTGGTCACCTTCATCTTCGTCATCGGGTTGAAGAGCAGGTAGCGGCGGTCGTCCGGCGAGGCGGAGCGGAAGTAGTCGACCGCGCGGTCGCTGAACAGCTTCATGCCGACGAGGCGGACGTACGCGTCGGCCAGCTCGCGGCGCACGTGCGGGAAGGCGGTGACGGGGCGGCCGTACAGGATGCGGTTGTGCGCGTGGGTGACCGCCTCGTACATCGCGTGCTCGCAGATGCCGATCGAGGCGGTGCAGAGGTTGAACTTGCCGACGTTGACGGTGTTGAGGGCGGCGTCGAAGGCGGCGCGGCCCGTGTGCAGGACGTCGTCCGGGCCCACGGGGTAGTCCTCGAGGCGGAACTCACTGACGTACTTCGAGGAGTCGACGACGTTCTTCACGAGGTGGTAGGCCGGGTGACGGCTGTCGGCGGCGAAGAAGACGTAGCCGTCCGGGCCCTCGATGTCGGTGCGGCGGCCGAAGACGGAGACGAGCCCGGCGGCGTTGCCGTTGCCGATGTAGTACTTGGAACCCGTCGCCCTGAAGCCGCCGCTGCCGTCCGGCGTCAGCAGCATGTCGGTGGAGTAGATGTCGGCGCCGTGGGTCTTCTCGGAGAGGCCGAAGGCGAACACCTCACCCTGGGCGAGGAGTTCCGCCGCGCGGGCGCGAGCCGCGGTGTTGTCGCTCTGCCAGACCGGTCCGAGACCGAGGATGGTCACCTGCCATGCGTACCAGTAGTCGAGACCGTAGAACCCGAAGATCTCGTTGAGGGCGGCGATCCGGGCCGTGTCCCAGCGCTGGTCCTCGTGTCCGGCCGCGGACGCCGGGGTGAGGAAGGTGGCGAACAGCCCTTCCTTGGCGGCGAACGCAAGGAAATCGGCCAGCCAGGCGCGGGAACGGTAGTCCTCGATCAGCCTGCGCTTGCCACGCTCCTCGAACCAGTCGACGGTGGCCCGCAGCAACCTGCGGGTCTCGGGGTCGAACTGCGCCGGGTCGTACGTGCGCGGGTTGAAGAGGAGGGAGTCGGCCATGGAGGTCCGCCTTCCGAGGGTTGAGGGTCGAGGGTGAGAGGTGCGGGATCGAAGGTCGCGGAGCGCGGGCGGTGGTGGCAGGCAGCTCAGCTATGCGGGTGTGGCGCGCCGAGCCGGTGGAGGGTGGCGAGTACGTCGTCGAGCCAGGCGATCGTCATCCGCTCGTACGCGATGCCGCCGCGCAGCACGACATGCTGCAGCTCCTGGCCGGCGTCGAGCGCGGTGGGGGCCGTCGGGCCGGTGAAGTCACGCAGCTCTCCGGCGAGATAGTGCGCGAGCCGGTCGCTGTGCACCTGGCGGTGCCGTTCGACCTCACGGATCAGCACGGACGGGTCGTCGAAGGCCGCGCCGCGGATCTTCACGGCGAGCTCGTGCCGGATGCTCTCGGGTTCGATCGGTTCGTGCAGCCACTGAGAGAGGGCGGCGCGCCCGGGGCCCACGACGGAGTACTCCTTCTTGTCCGGCCGACTCTGCTGCGGCAACCCGCGGACGGTGAGCAGGCCATCGCTCTCCATGCGCTTGAGAACGCGGTAGATCTGCTGGTGCGTGGCGGTCCAGAAGTATCCGATGGACCGGTCGAACCGCCGGGCCAGCTCATAGCCGGAGCCCGGCTTCTCCAGCAGGGAGACGAGGATCGCGTGCTCGAGCGCCATACCTCGATCTTCATATGCAACTCGTTGCATAGCCAAGGGGTGCTGCCCGGGTGAGACAGGGGTCACGCGGTGCCCTGTTCAGCGTCGGCCGCCACGGCACCCGCCGGCACGGGCGGCACGGGCGGCACGGACAGGTCAGGCGCACGGGCAGACAGCGAGCAGGCGGCGGAACTGCTGAGCTGGGAGCGGCGGCGTGAGCAAACAGAGCGCTGCCACCGTATGGGCCCCGCTCACCCGAGTCCCCGCGGCCCGGGTGATGCGCCACCCCGACCGGACCGTTGCCGCCTGCAGGCACCCAGCGGCAGCCAGGTGTTGCCGAGCAGACGGTGGTGGGTGACGGATCGTGCTCATGCCTGGGGCTGCGGCGCGATCTCCTTGATCAGACCCTCGACCAGCCCCTTGATCTCGTCCCGGATCGGGCGCACGGAATCGACGCCCTGGCCCGCCGGGTCCTCCAGCTGCCAGTCCAGGTACCGCTTGCCGGGGAAGACCGGGCAGGTGTCGCCGCAGCCCATCGTGATGCAGACGTCCGACTCCTTCACCGCGTCCACGGTGAGCATCTTCGGCACCTCGGCGGAGATGTCGATGCCGACCTCGGCCATGGCCTCGACGGCGGCCGGGTTGACATTGGCGCCCGGGTTGGAGCCGGCGGAGCGGACCTCGACGCGGTCCCCGGCCAGGTGGGTCAGCCACGCGGCGGCCATCTGGGAACGGCCGGCGTTGTGGACACAGACGAACAGCACGGAGGGCTTGTCGGACATCGGAGGTCTCTCTTGTCTCACGACGACATCAGGCGCAGATGACATCAGCACCCGGTGGTATCAGCCACCACTGATGTGACAGTATCAGCCCATGATGACGTCAGTCGACACTGATCTGATCCGGGTTCTGGCCGACCCGCTCAGGCTCCAGATCGTGACCCTGCTCGCCAAAGAGACGCTGTGCACCACCCACCTCATGGAGGAGACCGGTGCCCGGCAGACCAATCTCTCCAACCATCTGAGAGTGCTGCGCGAGGCTGGGGTCGTCGAGACGGAGCCGTGCGGCCGTTTCACCTACTACAGGCTCAAGCCGGACGTCATCGCCTCGCTCGCCGGCCAGTTCGCCGACCTGGCCGAGTCCGCTCGCACCGCCGCCGAGAACAAGAGGGCCTGCCCATGACCCCCGCCGAAGCCGCCTCGACCGCGGAGTCCGCGCCGGCCATTGCCGTATCCGGGTCCGTCGAGCCTGCCCCGGGTGCCACTCCGCCGCGCACCCCGCTGGTCGCGCGGGCCTCCGCCGAACTCATAGGCACCGCGCTGCTGGTGGCGGTCGTGGTCGGCTCCGGCATCCAGGCCACCGAACTGACCAAGGACGTCGGCGTACAGCTGCTGGCCAACTCCACGGCCACCGTCTTCGGCCTCGGCATCCTGATCCTGCTGCTCGGTCCGGTCTCCGGCGCGCACTTCAACCCGGTCGTCACGCTGGCCGAGTGGTGGACCGCCCGCCGCGGCGGACCCGGGGTCACACCACGCGAGGTGGCCGTCTACGTCCCCGCGCAGATCGTGGGCGCGATCGCGGGCGCCATCCTGGCGGATGCGATGTTCGGCGAGCCCCTCGTGAAGTGGTCCACCCACGACCGCTCGGCAGGTCACCTGCTGCTCGGTGAAGTCGTCGCGACTGCAGGACTGATCCTGCTGATCTTCGGCCTGGCCCGCGCCAACCGCCTCCAGTTCGCCCCCATGGCCGTCGCCTCCTACATCGGAGCCGCGTACTGGTTCACCTCGTCGACGTCCTTCGCCAACCCGGCGGTGACCATCGGTCGTGCCTTCACCGACACCTTCGCGGGCATCGCCCCCGGCTCGCTCGCCGGGTTCATCGGTATGCAACTCGTCGGCGGCGTGGTCGGACTGGCCCTGGTGGCCCTCATCTTCATGCCCGGACGACCGGCCGAATGAGCCGCGGCACGCAGGTGGTGGTGATCGGCGGCGGCCAGGCCGGGCTCGCCGTCGGCCATCACCTGCGCCGTCTCGGCGTGGACATCGTCGTCCTCGACGCCCGGACCGCGCCGGGCGGCGCCTGGCAGCACGCCTGGGACTCGCTACGGAGGGCGCCGAGGTAGCCGCCGATTCAGTGGCGTCATCAAGGAGCTGGCGGAACATCGCCCGGGCGCGCTCAGTCCGTCGTGGATTGCCTGACGGTCCACGGACGGCTCATCCAACGGGCTCACTTTTGCCTGCGCGATCCGCGCTGCCGGCTCAGCCGAGGGTGCCGAGCATCTGCCCCATGGCAGCGACCACCGACGGCTCCACCCGGTAGTACACCCAGGTGCCGCGGCGCTCGGAGGTGAGCAGGCCGGCCTCCTTGAGCTTCTTCAGGTGGTGGGAGACGGTCGGCTGCGAGACGCCGACGTCGGAGATGTCGCACACGCACGCCTCGCCGCCCTCGTGCGAGGCGACCGCGGAGAACAACCGCAGCCGCACCGGGTCGCCCAGCGCCTTGAACATCCGCGCCGTCTTCTCGGCTTCATCGGCGGTCAGCGGCCGTTCGGTGAGCGGGGGGCAGCACGGCGCCACGGCCTCGGGGACCACGGGGACCTGGGGCTCCAGCAGCGGCAGCACCTTCGTATTCGACATGCATCTATGTTGACATATGTCGAACCAGCGAGCGAGGGGCAGCCTATGCCCGGCTGCCGGCGCCGGGCGCGCTGGACGCGGCAGCGTACGGCCCGAATTGCGCCGCATGTCGGCGCAGGGCATGCGCCGCGGCCAGTCCGGACTGGCCGCTCCCGATCACCTCTACGTCCGCCCGCCCCACAACCCGACTCCAGATTAGACGAATGTCTATGTTGACGTCTATCGATGCAGGGGTCATGCTGGAACAGCACAAGACATCGACAGGCATCGAAACAAAGGGGAACCTCGTGGCTGCGTCCGTTGACCGCGTGCCCACCACCGACCAGCTGCCCGTAGTGGTCATCGGCGCCGGCCCCATCGGGCTGGCCGCCGCCGCGCACCTCGTCGAGCACGGCATCGAACACCTGGTCCTCGAAGCCGGCCCCGCCGCGGGCAGCGCCGTACGCGACTGGTCGCACGTCCGGCTGTTCTCACCGTGGGGCGAGGTCATCGACCCGGCTGCCGAGAAGCTCCTCGCCCCGACCGGCTGGGTCCGCCCCGACACCTCCGCCTACCCGACCGGCGGCGACTGGGCCGAGCGCTACCTGCAGCCCCTCGCCGATGTCCTCGGAGACAAGGTCCGCTACGGCATCGCGGTCACCGGTGTCGCCCGCGCCGGCCGCGACCGCATCGTCGACTCCGGCCGCGACGAGCAGCCCTTCACCGTGCACCTCCAGTCCGCCGACGGCCACGAGGAGCGGATCACCGCCCGCGCCGTCATCGACGCCTCGGGCACCTGGTCCGTCCCGAGCCCGATGGGAGCCGACGGCCTGCCCGCCCTCGGTGAGAAGACCGCCATCGACCACATCGCCTACCGCGTCCCCGACCTGGGCGACGCAGCCGTACGGGCCCGGTACGCAGGCAAGCGCACCGCCGTCATCGGCTCAGGCGCCTCCGCCTTCACCGCCCTCGCCCTCCTCGCGGACCTCGCGAAGGAGAACGACGGCACGCACGCGGTATGGATCCTGCGGCGCGGAATCAGCGACAACACCTACGGCGGCGGCGAGGCCGACCAGCTCCCCGCCCGAGGCGCCCTGGGCCTGCGCGCCAAGGCCGCCGTCGAGGCCGGCCACGCGAGCGCGGTCACCGGCTTCCGCACCCGCGCCGTAGAACACGACGGCGACCGGCTCGCCCTTGTCGCGGAGGATGGCCGCCGCCTCGACCCGGTCGACGAGGTCATCGTCCTGACCGGCTTCCGCCCCGACCTGTCCTTCCTCTCCGAACTCCGCCTCGGCCTCGACGAGCGCCTCCAGGCTCCGACCTCGCTCGCCCCGCTGATCGACCCCAACGTCCACTCCTGCGGCACTGTCTACCCGCACGGCGTGAACGAGCTCTCCCACCCCGAACAGGGCGTCTACCTGGTCGGCATGAAGTCCTACGGCCGCGCCCCGACCTTCCTCGCCATGACCGGCTACGAGCAGGTCCGCTCCATCGCCGCCGCCATCGCAGGCGACCAGGAGGCCGCCGAGCGCGTCGAACTCACCCTCCCGGAAACGGGCGTGTGCGGCGGCGCGGGTCTCTTCGACGAACCGGAGAACGCCGAACAGTCCGGCGGCGGATGCTGCGCCGCCCCCGCCACCCTCCAGATCGGCATCGGCAGCCCGGCAACCGTTACCTCCGGCGGCTGCTGAACACCCCACCCACCCAAGGAGGTTCGCCATGTCATCCCGCGTACAGCTCGCCCTCCGCGTCCCCGACCTCGCCGCATCCGTGGCCTTCTACACGAAGCTCTTCGGCACCGAGGCCGCCAAACTCCGTGACGGCTATGCCAACTTCGCCATCACCGAGCCCCCGCTCAAGCTCGTCCTCATCGAGGACACCGCAGGCGAGGCGACCCGCCTGGACCACCTCGGCGTAGAGGTCGAAAGCACCGAGGCAGTCCAGGCCGCCACCACTCGCCTGGCCGAATCCGGACTGACCACGGCCACGGAGAACGACACCACCTGTTGCTACGCCCTCCAGGACAAGGTCTGGGTCCACGGTCCCGGCCAGGAACCCTGGGAGGTGTACGTCGTCAAGGCCGACGCCGACTCCCTGGCCAAGCAGCAGGGCAGCACCTGCTGCGCCAATCCTGCCGAGGCCGACACCGTCTCGAAGGAACCGGCCGTCGCGGGCGGCTGCTGCTGATCCGCCGATGACCAACATCGACACCAGCGAGGCCGCGACCGGAACGGGAGACCGGTCACGGCCTCGCGCCGCCCGGCGCGCCACCCAGGTCGCCGGCTGGGGAATCGTCTTCACACACCACGGCGGCCGGCGTTCCTACTCGGACGCCTCGGTCCGACAGCCGTCACGCGGCAGCCGGCTGTTCGGCCACCCGGAGGCTCAGCGCCTGGTGGTAGCGGCGCAGCAGGAGCAGGGCCGTGGCGGCCAGGCCGGTCAGGAGGCCGAGCCAGACTCCCTCGGTCTCCCATCCGGCGAGTTGGCCGAAGAGCCAGGCGGCGGGCAGGCCGATCAGCCAGTAGCCGACGAGGGTGATACGGAATCCGCTCTCGGTGTCGTCCAGGCCGCGCAGCAGGCCGACGCCGATGTTCTGCGCGCAGTCGAAGAACTGCAGGACGGCCGCGATGAGAAGAAGGTTGGTGGCGATGCCCGTGGCGCTGTGCCCGTCGGCCGCCGAAGGGTCGAGGAACGGACGCAGTACCAGGCCGGGGACGGCGAGGTAGACGACGCCGACCACGGCCATCACCGCCGCCGCACACGCCAGCGCCGTGTTCTTGATGCGCCGGGCGGCGGCGATCCGGTCCAGGGCGAGTTCCCGGCTGACGTTGAGGGACGCGGCGTGGGACAGGCCGACGGCGATCTGGAAGACGATGTAGATGAGCTGGTTGACGGCGGTGTGCGCGGCGAGGGCGGCACTGCCGAACGTTCCGATCAACAGGGCGACGACGGAGAAGAAGCCCGCCTCGGAGCCGTAGGTCGCGGCGATGGGCACGCCCAGGCCGGTCAGGCGGCGCAGGGTGGCCGGGCGGGCCTTCCAGATCCGTATGTCCAGCAGCGGGGCGAGCCGGGGGTCGCGGCGCGCGGAGGCGTACAGGGCCAGGCAGGTCAGCGCGTACACCAGGGAGGTGGAGACGCCGATGCCGGGCAGACCCAGCTCGGGCAGGATCCAAGTGCCGTGGATGAGCGCCCAGTTGAGCGCCACGTTCACGGCCACCGACGCGATCGTGATCCGCAGCAGGGCCCTGGGCGACGCAGCCCCACGGTGAACTGGCGTATCGCCTGGAACCACAGGCAGGGGATGAGGGGCGAGGGCGAGCAGGACCGGCCAGGCCGTGTCCACGACCTCGGGGTCCTGGCCGAGGTAGGCGACGGCTCGCCCGATCAGCAGGATGACGAGCGCGCCGACGACTCCGGCCAGGGTGGCCAGCGCCAGGGCGGCGCGGACCACGTCCCGGACCTCCTCCGCCGCCGCGTCGGAGAGCGCCCACCCACCCGGTGACCGCCGCGCTGGCGACGGGAGTGGCCTCTGGCGCGTGACCGCGGCGTCCGGCCCGCCCACCTGGCCCGCCGCCTCAGTGGTCCACTACCGCCACTCGCGCACATTCGGAGTCGGGGCGACTTCGCTGCTCCAACCGAGGTGATCGAGGTGCAGACGGGTGTGCACCACACCGTCGAGGGGGGATCAGGAGCGTGGCTGCAGCCAGTAGTGCGCGGCGGCCAGTGTCACCTCGATGTCGTCGCTCCATGAACAGACTTCCAGCCACGACAGGTAGCCGCCCTGCGCGAAGACCAGAACCTCACCGGGGCACACACCATCCTCGGTGACGAGCTGCGCTTCTGCCGCCACGACGGTGCCGGGGCCGGTGGGCGCGGGCTCCACCTCGCTGGTGTCGAGTTCGAAGTAGGCGGTACCGCACCCGCATGTGCAGCGCGCTCGCACGCTCAGGTGCGGAACCTGCCTTCGGAGCGCGGCATGAACCGGATTGTCCGTGTCCAGGACTGCCGCAAGCACGTCGGCTACGTCGGCAGGCAGGCTCTCGGTCATCCCGTCACCGTATCTGACCAGCGGCTTTCGACTCCGGCCGCGCTCGGCGCATCGCCGTTCGGCCGGCCGGCGTCACGCGTCCAGGACCAGCTCCCCGCCGGCGAGGCAGCCGGCGATGACCTCCGGTCGGTACTGCTGCACGGGGAGGCGAGCACCTTGTACGCCGCCAGCCTGCGCAGCTCATCGCGTAGCGGTGATGAGACGGAAGCGTCAGCCGGGCCAGGTGCCGGTCAGGCGGCGGGTCGCGACGGCGCCGCCTCGGTCGACCACGGCCTTGACGCCGGCGAAGATCGCGCCTTGCAGGACGGCCGCCGACAGCACCTCGCGCCAGGTGCGCTCCTCGTCGGTGGCGTCGGGGGCGTCCTGTTCGTGTCCGAGTTTCTTCCAGATCTGCTTGAACAGTCCGCCGGCGAGCATGCCGCTGGCTGCCCCCAACGCCAGGCCGACCGGCTTGTAGGCGATCTTCGACGCTTTCATGGCCGCCTCCTGGCGCGACGTACGAGCAGCAGCACGATCAGCGCGCCTGCCGCGGCGAACAATGGGGCGCGGTTGGCCTGTGCCATCCGCCTGCCCTGATCCGCCTTCTCACGCAGCGGTTCGGGAGCCTTCTCGCGGGCCAGTTCTCCGAGGTGCGCGGCCTTGTCTCGGACCTGCCCGCCGGCCGCGGCGGCCTTGGCGCGCACCGGCTCCGGTGTCCTGTCCTGGACCATGTGAGCGGCGTGTGTCGCCTTGTCCCGGAGTCGGGAAGTGACCAGGTCGGTCTTCTCCGCGAGCTGCTGCTTGACGGCGGTCGTCTTCTCATGAGCGCGGGCCTTCACGTCGGTCTTCGCCGCGAGGACCTCGACCGTCTGGCCGAGTTCCTCGCGGGTCGCCTCGACGCGCTCGCGCAGGTCCTGCGAGGAGGGTGCCGGCTCATCGCCCGCGGGCGGCTTGTCCTGGGTCATCGCTGTGCCTTCTCCTTGATCTCGGCCACGTCGGCCTTCACGCTGTCCACCGTCTGCTGCGGTGTCGGCGGGGACGCCCTGCTGAACTGCTGCTTGCCGAGAGCTGCCATCAGGGCGGTCACGGCGGCCAGGACAGCGGTGACGATCAGCGCCGCCAGCCACACATCCATGACGAGCGAAAGCGCGGCGATCACGGTGGCCACCAGTGCCTGCAGGGTCAGGACGCCCACCAGGCCGGCGCCGCCGAACAGACCGCCGCCCTTGCCGAATCGCTTGCCCTTCTCGGTCATCTCGGCCTGTGCCAGGCGCATCTCGTCACGGACCAACTGCGAGAGCTGCTGTGTCGCACGCTGGACCAGCTCGCCCACCGGTTCATCCCTCGCTTCGCCGGTGCGCGGGGAGCCGCTGTCAGCGGTCATCGGTGCTCACCTGTCCTTCGTCAGTGTTTCTGGCATGCGCGGGGACTTCGTCGGGGGTTCGCCCAGTCGGCGGCGTCCCTTGGGCGTTCCTTCCTTCCGTCGTCCGACCGGGCGCCCGAGTACCCACGTAACGACGCATCACCGCTTTCAGAGCACAAGTCGCCGCAGCAGGCGCGGCACGGCGCGTGCGAGTGCGGCCGCGGCCAGTCCGATCACGGCGCCGGCGGCCACGTCGGTGGGGTAGTGCGCACCGCTGTGCACCCGCTGCGCGGCCACCACCAGCGCCGAGGCCCCGCACGCGGCCCCGGCGGCCGGCCACACCGGTGCGGCGGCCGCGGCGAACCCGAAGGCGGCAGCGGTGTGACCGGAGGGAAAGGAAGAGCTGTCCGGCCGGTCCCGGAGATCGTCCGGCGGCACCCATTCGGGCGGCGGGCGGCGCCGCCCGTACAGCTGCTTGACGACGCAGCTGGACAGCACCTCGGCCGTCGCCATCGCGGCCACCCCGGCCGCAGCCGCCGTCCGGCCGCGCCACCCGCCGACGGCGGCCATCGCCCCTGCCACCGCCCACCACAGCTTGGTGTGCTCGGCCGCTTCCTCGACTGCGGGCGAGATCTGCCGAACCCAACGCGGTCCCGACGCGATCGCCCGCCTCGCCAGCCGACGATCCCTGTCCCGCAGGCCCGCCATCACTCCCATGGCCGGCCGACTTCCCTTCGATCCCCCCTCACACCGATACCGGGGCAGACGGTGATCCGCCGTGATCTGCCGCCTTCAGGATTCGAGGCGGCGGCGGTCCTCCTCGTCCCACTTGCGGGTGTCGCGCGGCTGGACATACGGCTCGTCGTCGGCCGGGTGACCGCCCGCGACAGCCCGCTGCCGGGCAAGCTCAGCATCGAACTCCAGGCCCAGCAGGACCGCGAGGTTGGTGATCCACAGCCACACCAGGAAAATGACCACGCCGGCGAGGGTGCCGTAGGTCTTGTTGTACGAGGCGAAGTTCGCCACGTACACCGCGAACCCGACGGAGGCGATCATCCAGATCAGCAGGGCCAGGAAACTGCCCGGCGTGATCCAGCGGAGGCCGCGGACCTTCGCATTCGGGGTCGCCCAGTACAGGACCGCGATCATGATCGTGACCAGGAGCACCAGCACCGGCCACTTCGCGATCGACCACACCGTGAGCGCCGTGTCGCCGACCCCGAGCGCTGTGCCCGCCTCCCGCGCGAGAGCCCCGGTGAACACGACGATCAGCGCGCTGATCACGGCCATGACCATCAGCACCACGGTCACGCCGACCCGTACCGGCAGCACCTTCCACACAGGGCGGCCCTCGGGGACGTCGTAGACCGCGTTGGCGCTGCGGATGAACGCGGCGACATAGCCGGAGGCCGACCACACCGCCAGCACCAGACCCACGATGGCCATGAGGGAGCCGAGCCCGGCATTGCCCTGCATCTGCTGCACCGCATTGCGCAGGATGTCCTGCGCGGCGCCCGGGGCGAGCTTCTGGATGTTGTCCAGCACCGCCTGCGTCGCAGACTGGCCTACGATTCCGAGCAGGGACACGAGTGCCAGCAGCGCGGGGAACAGCGCCAGGATCCCGTAGTACGTCAGCGCCGCCGCACGGTCGGCCAGCTCATCCTTCTTGAACTCCTTCAAGGTGCCTTTCAGCACCACGCCCCAGGAGCGCTTGGGCAGGTCCGTCGGACTGTCCGGAGCCCGCCGCTCCACCCGCTCGTCCGGTCCGGCGTCCGGGGTCTGCTCTGTCTCGTTCGTACGGCCACCAGCGGCATGCCCGCCGTGCCGTCCATGCCGTTTCACTGTCCGCACCATTGCGCCCGGGTATCCGGTCCAGCGACCCATACACAATTTTTGGACATTCAGGACTTTCTGAGGATGGCGTCGTCGCTGGTGCGTCCGCCCGTTCCCTCTTCAGCGTGTGGGAGAGCCGACGCAGATCCGCCCGCCGCCGCGGACATCGACGGACCTCGTTGGTTGCGATCAACTTTTCGGTCGGGTGCAGGAGGGAACCCGGCCACCGTCCGTGTCCGTGCGGTGAGGAGGCCGTCGTGACTGATCCGCAGCACACCCAGCAGGACCCGGCCACCCAGCACCCGCAGCCGGACTTCCCGGCGCAGGAGCAGTCCCACCCTGGATGGACCGGGCCGATGGATCCGCCGCCCGATCACGGCGAGGAGAGCTACCGTGGCGCCGGCCGGCTGGAGGGCCGCGTGACCGTCATCACCGGCGGCGACTCAGGCATCGGGCGCGCGGTGGCCTTGGCCTTTGCCCGGGAGGGCGCCGACGTGGTGTTCACCTACCTCCAGGAGGAGGCTGAGGAGGCACGGGAGACGTCCCGGCTCGTCGAGGACGCCGGTCGCAAGGCGGTCGCCGTCGCCTGCGACATCCGTGAGGAGGACAACTGCCGAGCCCTGATCGAACATGCGGTCTCGGAGTTCGGGCGCATCGATGTCCTGGTGAACAACGCCGCCTACCAGATGTCCCAGCCGGACGGCATCGAGGCGATCACGACCGAGCAGTTCGACCGGGTCATGCGCACCAACCTCTACGGCATGTTCTGGCTGACGAAGTTCGCCGTACCGCACATCCCCGAGGGCGGCAGCGTCATCAACTCCACGTCGGTACAGGCATACAAGCCCAGTCCGCATCTGCTGGACTACGCGACGACCAAGGGCGCGATCGTGACCTTCACCCAGGGGCTGGCGCAGATGCTCGTCGACCGCGGCATCCGCGTCAACGCGGTCGCGCCGGGGCCGGTGTGGACGCCATTGATCCCCGCGACGATGCCGGACACGGTCGAGTTCGGCAAGCAGAGCCCTCTCGGCCGCCCGGCCCAACCCGCCGAACTGGCCCCCGCGTACGTGTATCTCGCCTCCCAGGAGGCCAGCTTCGTCACTGCGGAGATCCTCAATGCGACGGGCGGAACACCGCTGCCGTAGTCGAGGTGCAGAACGCGACCACGGACGGATCTCAGGACTGGGAGCTTCTCCAGTAGGCCCCCTGCCCGCAGAAGAACCTGACAGGGCCGGCGGTCGGGGCCCGGCGCTCAAGCCCGGCCCCGACTCCGGCGTCTTCAGGAGCGGTCCGCTACTACTCGCCCGCCGGTCACCACGCGGCCGGTGGTCGCCTTTTTCCGCAGTCGAAGCGCTTCGATATTTGCCGCGACCATGCGATGGGCAACGCTACCTAAAACAGGTTGGGGCAAGGCGTTGACAGGCAACAGCCGCACGTGCGAGCTTCGAAGCGCTTCAACGATTCCGACCGGTGCGGCGGCGGGGTCCCCGCACTGCCACCCGCCCGAAGGGTTGCCCACTGTGAGTACCGCTTCCGTGCCTGCGGGCCTGCCCTGCGGGCTCCGCGCTCCAGTACGCCCCGGCCGTCCCCCAGCCGGGCGTTGCCGCGTTCCGCACGTGCTCGGAGGCCCTGCACGGCGTCGCCTGGCTGGGTGAGGCGACCGTCTTCCCGCAACCCCTGGCCCTGGGCGCGTCCTGGGACGAGGAGCTGGTGTGCGAGGTCGCCACGGCCACCTCGGTCGAGTTGCGGGCCTTCCACCACCACCGACGCCCGGAGACCGGCGACGGGCCCATCACCGCGAACTCCGGCTGGCGGCCTTCGGCTTCACGGCCTGACAGGCGCCATACGGACACCCAGCCCCCGCGCAGAAGGTTCCCCACGGCGCTCCCCCGACCGCATACCTCAGGACGGACATGACGTTCTTCGACAATCCCGTGATCCCCGGCTTCAGTCCGGACCCGAGCATCTGCCGGGCCGGGGACGACTACTACGTGGCGACGTCCAGCTTCGAGTACGTACCCGGCGTGCCCATCTGGCACAGTCGTGATCTGGTGAACTGGCGGCTCATCGGTCATGCACTGGACCGGCCCTCACAGATGGAACTGCCGTCCACGGCCCCGGCCTCCACCGGGGTGTACGCGCCCACCATGCGCTACCACGACGGCCTGTTCTGGCTGATCACCACAGTGGTCGCCGGGGCGGGCAACGTCCTGGTCACCGCCGAGGACCCCGCGGGGCCGTGGTCGGACCCGGTGCCGATCGACATCCCCGGGATCGACCCCTCCCTCTCCTGGGAGGAGGACGGCACCTGCTGGTGTGTGTTCTCCGCGGGCGGGATCCGCGCCGTGTGCATCGACCCGAAGTCCGGTGAACTGCTGGGCGAACCGGTGCCCATGTGGTCGGGCAGCGGGTTGCAGTATCCCGAGGGGCCGCACCTCTACCGTGTCGGCGACTGGTGGTACCTGCTGCTGTCGGAGGGCGGCACCGAGCGCGGGCACGCGCTGTCGCTGGCCCGGGCCCGCACGCTGCCGGGACCGTTCGAGGCGCACCCGGCCAACCCCGTGCTGTCCCACCGCAGCACCAACCACCCGGTGCAGAACACCGGCCACGCCGATCTGGTGCAGGCACACGACGGCACGTGGTGGATGGTGCTGCTGGGCACCCGGCCCCGCGGTGACACACCGCTGTACCACGGCATGGGCCGGGAGACGTTCCTGGTACCGGTGCGCTGGGAGGACGAGTGGCCGCTGCCCGGCCCGCTGGAGCTGCGCGCGCCGGCCCCGGCGCTCGCGCCGCATCCCTGGCCCGAGGAGCCGGACCGTGACGACTTCGACTCCGCCACGCTCGCCCCGTGCTGGGTGTCGCTGCGCCGACTGGACCCGGAGGCCGTACGTCTCGACGAGCGGCCGGGCCACCTGGTGCTGCATGCTCGCGGCGACAGCCTGGACAGGCCCGGCGCCGTGTTCGTGGGGCGGCGCCAGCGCGACCCCGACTGCACCGCTCGCACCCTGGTCGACGCCTCCGAGGGCGGCCGGGGCGGGCTCACGGTGCGGCTGGACGAGGCGCATCACTACGAGGTCGAGGTGGGTGACGGCATGGTCAGCGCGGTCGCCAGGATCGGCCCGCTGCGTCACACCATCGCCGAACGGTCCGTGCCGGACGGCCGGTTGACCCTGCGGATCGACATCTCGACCTCCGACATCCTGCCGCCCACGGTCACCACGCGCAGCACGGACCCGAACGAGGATCAGACCTCCGGCCTCCGCGTCGGCGGCCCCGACACCCTCCGTCTGGGCTACCAGACGGACAGTGGCGACTTCTCGATCCTCGCCGAACTCGACGGCCGCTACCTCACCACCGAGGTCGCCGGCGGCTTCACCGGCCGCGTCTTCGGCATGTACGCCACCCACGGCAGCGCGGCCTTCGACTGGTTCGAGCTGCGAGCCGCCTGACGCACACCCGGTCGACGCGGCCCCGGCAACCGCGCTCATCCGGCGGTACGGGGCCGCAGTCGCACGACCGCGATCGAGTACGCCGGCACGGTCTGGCTCGTCGCGCTGCCGGTCGCGGCCGAGCCGGTCGAGGTGGCGTTCTTGCGGTACGAGTACACGGTCGGTGCAGCGGTCGACGGGCTGAACCCGCTGTAGGACAAGGCCACCGTGGTGTCGTTGCTTGGATCCTTGTTGATCAGCATGACGTTCACGTCAACGCCCGCCCGCCCGCCGGCCGGACCGCGTGCACGGAAACCAGCGAGATCGAACTGCCGGTCTGGATCAGCCTGTCGCCCGGTGAACCCAGCTTGTCGGCGGCGAGGGCACCACACGGCAGCCGGGAGCACGATGTCCAGCACCGGCGACCTGCCACAGTGCCGTTACTCGGGCACCTCTTCCAGCGCGGCCGCGATGCCCGCCCGGTCGGCGGCGTCGACAAGCGCCTGGCCGATCACGGAGACCGGCTCACGCGCCGGCAGCACCAGTGCGATCCGCTCCGTGCGGACGGGCCGGACCAGGCGGACGGCCCGCATGCCCGTGGGTACGCCGAAGACATGCAGCCAGGCGTGGGGCACGATACTCGCCCACTGACCGGACCTGACCTGCGCGAACAGGGAGGCGATGGAGTCGGTCTCGACGCGCGGGGCCACGGAGACACCTACGGATTCGAGCACCGCGTCGAGAACCTGGCGCCCCTGCATCATCGGGTGCAGCAGACAGAGCGGGTACTGGGCAGCCTCCTCCCAGGTGACCTCGACGGGGCCGGTGTCGGTGGCGGGCCACTGGGTCAGGAACACGTAGCGCTCCTGGTACAGCGGGACGACCTTCAAGCCATGCGCCACGGCGGAGCTGTGGTAGGTCACGGCGGCGTCCAGCTCGTACGACCGAAGCCTGTTCACGATGTCCTCGGCCCGTAGATCGGCGAACACCTGGACGGTCGCCAATGGGTTGGAGGCGCAGAACCGCTGGGTCAGCAGGGCGACCGCCGTGGACGCGGTCGGGACGGTCCCGATGCGCAACCGGCCGCTCAGCCCCGACCGCAGTGCCTGGATCTCACCCTGCAACGCGTCCCGGTCGGCGAGGATGCGCTGCGCCCACAGAACGACCCGCTCGCCCTCCGGTGTGAGCCCGTCGAACCTGCGCCCCCGCTGGACCAGAGGGATGCCGAGTTCCTCCTCCAGTTTCCGGATCCCTTCGGACAGGGCCGGCTGGGAGACGTGGCAGGCCTGCGCGGCCTGCGCGAAATGGCGAGCGCGGGCGAGGGCGACAAGGTATTCGAGTTGGCGCAGCAGCACGTCTCAATGATCCACCCACGCCTCGATGATCCACCACTGACGGTCGGACTTCGTTTCCCGAGGTCACACCTCGCTGACGCCCACTGATCGGCGGTGCCTATCACGCGATAACACCTGCCACTTTGACATGCTTCGTTCCCTTGCCGAAGAGTCAGTGCGAACGGTCGGCGAGACCTGTTCCGCTCGCGTGCGCTTCGACCACACGCCGGCTGCCCCGTTCCCGGGAGCGACGGACAGCGCCGAGCGAGCTCGCCGCCCAGGACGGAAAGGGCATGAGGCTCGATGCGGGACTTCGACGAACCGGATGAGGACGAGCTGTCCGTGACGGCTCCCAAGACATGGGCCACGGGCGCTCCCGCGGTGGTGCACGCCCTCAAGTACGCGCTGGGCCAGACGTCACCGAAGCGCACCGCGCTGACCCTGCTCAACATCAACCAGGCGAAGGGCTTCGACTGCCCGGGCTGTGCCTGGCCCGAGCCCGCGCCGGGCAAACGGCACCTCAATGAGTACTGCGAGAACGGCGCGAAGCACATCAGCGACGAGGCCACCTCGCGGCGGGTCACCGCGGACTTCTTCCGGCAGTACTCGGTGGACGAGCTGAGCAGGAAGTCGGACTACTGGCTGAACCAGCAGGGCCGACTGACCGAGCCGATGGTGCTGCGCGAAGGCGCGACCCACTACGAGCCGATCGGTTGGGACGAGGCACTGGACCTGCTGGCCGACGAGCTCCATGCCCTGGACCGCCCGGACGAGGCCCTGTTCTACACCTCCGGGCGGCTGGCCAATGAGCCGGCCTTCCTGCTCCAACTGTTCGCGCGGGCCTTCGGCACCAACAACCTGCCGGACTGCTCCAACATGTGCCACGAGTCCAGCGGCTCCGCTCTGAACGAGACGCTGGGCATCGGCAAGGGCAGCGTCAGCCTGGACGACATCTACGACGCCGACCTCGTCTTCGTCGTCGGACAGAACCCGGGGACCAACCACCCGCGCATGCTGACCGCGCTGGAGGAGACCAAGCGCCGCGGCGGTCATGTCGTCGCCGTCAATCCGCTGCCCGAGGCGGGGCTGCTGCGCTTCAAGCACCCGCAGAAGGCGCGCGGCGTGATCGGCCGCGGCACACAGATCGCCGACGAGTTCCTGCAGATCCGCCCCGGCGGCGACCTCGCCCTGTTCCAGGCACTCAACCTGCTCCTGCTCGAGGCGGAGGACAAGGAGCCGGGCACCGTCCTGGACCGGGGGTTCATCGAGGAACACACCACCGGATACGACGCCTTCGCCGAGCACATACGCCGGACCGCCTGGGACGACGTCCTCGAGGCCACCGGGCTGGGCCGTGACCAGATCGAGCGAGTGCACGACCGGGTTCTGGAGAGCCGCAGCGTCATCGTCTGCTGGGCCATGGGTCTCACCCAGCACAAGCACGGCGTTCCCACCATCAGGGAAGTCGTCAACTTCCTTCTGCTGCGCGGGAACATCGGCCGTCCGGGGGCGGGGGTGTGCCCGGTCCGCGGGCACAGCAATGTGCAAGGCGACCGCACGATGGGCATCTGGGAGCGCATGCCCCAGCCGTTCCTGGACCGGTTGGGCCATGAGTTCCGCTTCACCGCGCCGACGGCACACGGCCTTGACTCCGTCGACTCGATCCGGGCCATGCGCGACGGACGGGCCAAGGTGTTCGTGGGCGTCGCGGGCAACTTCGTCCGGGCCACTCCGGACAGTGACGTCACCGAGCGCGCCCTGCGCAACTGCTCGCTGACCGCGCACATTTCCACCAAGCTCAACCGCTCCCACGCGGTCTGCGGGCGTACGGCCCTCATCCTGCCCACGCTCGGCCGCAGCGACCGCGACGTCCAAGCGAGCGGGGAGCAGTTCATGACGGTCGAGGACTCCATGAGCGAGGTCCATGCCACCCGGGGCCGCCTCGCCCCTGCCTCCCCGCACCTGCTGAGCGAGGTGTCCATCATCAGCCGCCTCGCCCGCAGGGTGCTGGGATCCGAACCGGACATCCCCTGGGAGGACTTCGAGGCCGACTACGACCTCGTCCGGGACCGCATCTCCCGGGTCGTCGAGGGGTTCGACGACTTCAACGAGCGCGTGCGGCGCCCCGGCGGCTTCCGCCTGCCCAACCCGGTCAACAGCCGAGTGTTCCGTACACCCACCTCAAGGGCCGTCTTCACCGTCAACGACTTCACCATGCTCCAGGCACCCAAGGGGCATCTGGTCCTGCAGACCCTGCGGTCGCACGACCAGTGGAACACGATTCCCTACGCGATGGACGACCGCTACCGCGGCATCAAGGGTGGCCGGCGCGTCGTATTGGTGAACAAGGCCGATCTCGCCGACCTGGGCCTCGAGGACGGCTCCGTCGTCGACCTGGTCAGTGTCTGGTCCGACGGTTCGGAGCGCCGCGCGGCCGACTTCCGTATCGTCGCCTATCCCACTCCCCCGGGTTCGGCCGCCGCCTACTACCCGGAGACCAATGTCCTGGTACCGCTCGACAGCGTCGCGGACATCAGCAACACCCCGACGTCGAAGGCCGTGATCGTCCGTCTGGAGCGCCCTGAGGAGCGGGGACCGGCGTGAGCCGCCACGGGAGGGGCTTCGGGGCGCGCCTGGGGCCCGTGCGGCGGCCACGGGAGCGCCGGCACGAGGGGAGGTCGCTTTCCTGCGCCTCGCCCGACCGCGGATTGGGCGGGAGCCCGGGCTTACGCCGTACTACCCCCGGTCGGCGCCTGCGCGGCCGGGCCGGATGCCGTCAGCCCCCGAATCGACCGTGCGATGCCCCGCCCCCGAGTACCGCCCCTTGCCACGACGCGGCCCGGCGGTGCCGCTGCGCACGCGCTGGCGGCACCGCCGGGCCCGGTGTCCTGTGTGGGTCTACTCGGTCACCTTCAGCAGCTTGTTGGGCGTTCCGCTGCTCGGGTTCGTGATCTTGTCACCGGTTGCCGCACCGGTGAGCGCGGTGGCGACCTGATCGGGAGTGGCGTCCGGGTGACCGGCCAGGTAGACGGCGACGGCTCCCGCGACGTGGGGGGTGGCCATGGAGGTGCCGGAGATCGTCTTGGTCCCCTGGTCGCTGTCGTTCCAGTCGGAGGTGATGTCCGAGCCCGGCGCGTACAAGTCCACGATCGAGCCGAAGTTGGAGAAGTCCGACTGGGCGTCGTCCTTGGTGCTGGACGCGACCGTGATGGCCTCGGGGACCCGGGCCGGTGAACCCTGCCCCGCGTCCGCCGACTCGTTGCCGGCGGCGACCGCGAAGGTGACACCCGAGGCGATGGCCTTCTTGACCGCCTCGTCGAGAGCGGGGTCCGCCCCGCCGCCGAGGCTCATGTTGGCCACCGAGGGACCCTGGTGGTTCTTGGTCACCCAGTCGATGCCGGCGACGACCTGCTCGGTGGTGCCCGAGCCGTTGTCGTCGAGCACGCGGACCGCGACGATCTTGGCCTTCTTGGCCACCCCATGGGAGGCACCGGCGATGGTTCCGGCCACGTGCGTGCCGTGGCCGTTGCCGTCGTCGGCCGTGTCGTCATTGTCGACGGCGTCGAACCCGGAGGCGGCGCGGCCCTCGAAGTCCTTGTGGCTGATGCGTACGCCGGTGTCGATGACGTACGCGGTCACTCCTTCCCCGGCCTTGTCCGGGTAGGTGTACTTGCCGTCGGCGGCCGTGTCCTTCTGGTCTATGCGGTCCAGGCCCCAGGACGGTGGGTTGTCCTGAGTGGCATTGATGTGGAACTTCTTGTTCTGGACCACCTTGGACACCGCGGGGTCGGCCGCGAGGCGCTTGGCCTCCGTCTCGGTCAGGCTGCCGGCGGAGAAGCCGTTGACCGCCGAGCCGTAGGTCCGGCTGACCTTGCCACCGTACTCGGCGGCCAGGTCTCGCTTCTCGGCCGTGGACGCCTTCTGGTCCAGAAGGACGATGTAGCTGCCGGCCACGGCTCCTTCGGCATTCAGGCCGTAGACCGTGCCCTCCACGGGCTGTCCCGCCTGAGCAAGCGGGGACACGTAAAGGCCGGTGCCGACGACGGTTGCGACGGCCGCGATCGCGGTGACGATCTTGGCCTTGCCTGAGCGTTTGTGATGCGCCGTCAAGAGGGGTCTCCTCGTGAAGTGGGGGGATTTGCGTTCGAACGGCAGCGCTGCGCGTCTCAGGAGAGTGCCTACTTGTCGCGAGCAGATCAATCTCTTGATGTGACCCCGACGTCCGCCGAATGGTCGACCTCCACGGGATTCACGCACATTCGAAGCAACCCGAGCGCAAATGTGCAGCACTGAACGCTGGTTGAATCACCAAGGAACGGTCCAGGATTATCTGTGCCGATTTCTTCACCGTCTACTCACATGTGGTGGGTTGAGCGTCACCTTGCACGGGCAGCCGGGTGCGCTCGAGGCACTGTTGGGCCGACTCCTGACCCGGACGGGGCACGGCCAAGACGTAGCCGACGTCGGTCTCTTCCGACGCCCACAGCGTGCGTCGGCCTCCACGCTCTACAGCTGCGGGAGCACCTCACCGGCGATGAGTTCCAGGTGGTCGAGGTCATTGAAGTCGATCAGTCGCAGATGGATACGGCTTGAGCCGATCGCGGAGAACTCGCCGAGCCGCTCCACGAGCTGGGCTGGTGATCCGACCACCGGATCCTCCGGCGGCAGCGCGCTCTTGACATGCAGCGGCGCCGCCCGCCGTTGCGCCTCCGCGTCGGTCCGGCCGATGGCGACCACGACCCCGGCCGAGAGCACCAGGGGTGGCTGACCGGCGTCGGCCCGTCCGGTCCGGTCGCACGCCTCGGCAACCCGCTGGTACGCCCGGGCCGTCTCCGCCACCGACTTGAAGGGCATGTTGAATTCGTCGGCATACCGAGCGGCCAGCTCCGGGGTGCGCTTGGGGCCGCGGCCCCCGACGATGATCGGCGGCGCCGGCACCTGCACGGGCTTCGGCAGGGCGGGCGCGTCGGCCAGTTGGTAGTGGTCGCCGCGATGGCTGAAGGTCTCGCCGACCGGTGTCCGCCACAGGCCGGTGATCACCGCCAGCTGTTCCTCCAGCCGATCGAAGCGCTCCGGGGCGGGCGGGAACGGGATGCCGTACGAGGTGTGTTCCCGTTCGTACCAGCCCGCGCCGAGTCCCAGCTCGACCCGCCCCCCGCTCATCCGGTCTGCCTGCGCCACCATCACGGCGAGCGGGCCCGGCAGCCTGAAGGTGGCCGAGGTGACCAGGGTGCCCAGCCGGATCCGGGAGGTCTCCCGGGCGAGCGCGCCCAGCGTGAGCCACGCGTCGGTAGGGCCCGGCAGCCCTGGATCGGCGCCCATCGCCTGATAGTGATCGGCCCGGAAGAAGCCCTCGAACCCGCAGGCTTCGACGAGTCGCGCGAAGCGCAGCTGATCCTCGTAGTCGGCGCCGCGGTGCGGCTCGGTGAAGACACAGATCCGCAGGCTCATCGCCCCTCCGTCTCGGCCGGCGTGGATGTGTCCCGTTCCATCAGCAGCTCGTGCAGATCGGCGCTGCACCGGGCCACCTCGCCCAGGTACGCGGTTCGGCCCAGCGTCCTCGGCCGCGGAATGGCGACGTCGACGATCTTGCGGATCCGACCCGGGCGCGGGCTGAGCACCACCACCCGGTCGGCGAGCAGTACGGCCTCGTCTATGGAGTGGGTGACGAAGACGACTGTTGACGAGTTTTCGATGTGGATGCGCTGCAGCTCCACCGCGAGATCCGCGCGGGTCAGCGCGTCGAGTGCGGAGAACGGTTCGTCCATGAGCAGCACCCGGGGCTCGCCCATCAGCGACCGGCACAGTGCGACACGTTGCTGCATACCGCCGGAGAGCTCGTGCGGCCGGTGCTTCTCGAAGCCGCTCAGTCCCGCCGTCTCCAGCAACCGCTTCGCCCGGTCGCGGTACTCGGCCTTGTTCCAGCCGAAGATCTCCACGGGCAGCAGGACGTTGTCGAGGACCGATCGCCACGGCAGCAGTGCCGGCCGCTGGAACAACATGGCGACATCCCGCCGGGCTCCGGTGACTCGCTCGCCGCCGATGGTGATCTCGCCCTCGGTGACCGGCAGCAGCCCGGCGATCAGCCGGAGCAGTGTGGACTTGCCGCACCCGGACCGGCCCACCACCGCCACGAACTCACCCTCGGCGATGTGAAGGCCGATGTCCTGGAGCGCCACCGTCGAACCGGAGCGGCTGGTGAAGCTCCGGGACACACCGGTGAGTCTGATCATCCGGCGGTCTCCCCATCCACTGGCGATCGCCATGCCGGCCGGTTCGTGACGCCCAGTCAGGCTACCCGCAGCAGGCCGCTCGGCGGTACCTGTCGTCCTGTCGCTGCATGCCCCAAGCCCCCACACCTGGCCCACAACTACCCATCGCTCGTACGCTGTTGACCGCACCAAGTGTCATGCCCGCGGCGGTTCCGTCACGCCGTTCCGTCTCGTCTGTCTCGACGCCCCTCCGCCGGCCCGGTCGGCGGTCGGAAAGGACAACACTGTGCGCATGATCAGGTTCGCCCGTACGGTCGCCGCGGTGGCCCTGACCACGGCGCTGGCGCTGGTTGCGGGATGTGGCGGCTCGGATTCCGACGAAGGTGCCGGTGAAGACGGCAAGGCGCTGAAGAAGGTGACCTACCTGACCTCGTTCGGCAACTTCGGCCGGGACGCGTACGCCTGGGTCGCGAAGGACAAGGGGTTCTTCGAAGAGGCCGGCTTCGACGTGGAGATCAAGCCGGGCCAGGGCACCGGCGGTGTGATTCCGGCCGTCGTGAGTGGCCAGGCGCAGTTCGGCCCGATCGACCTGACGGGAGGTCTGCTGCACATGGGCAGCGGTCAGGCGAAGGACTTCGTCGCCGTGGCCGCCATCCAACAGCGCACCATGGCCGCGATCGCCACCACCGAGGGCAACGGCATCGCCACACCGAAGGACCTCGAGGGCAAACGGCTCGCCGACACGCCCGGCTCCGTCGTACGCAACCTCTTCCCGACGTACGCCCGACTGGCCGGCGTGGACGCCGACAAGGTGACCTGGGTCAACGGCGAGGCACAGACCCTGATGGGCACGCTCGCAGGCGGTTCGGTGGACGGCATCGGCCAGTTCGTGGTGGGTAAGCCGACGATCGAGGCGGTGACCAAGAAGAAGGCCGTCCTGCTGCCGTACAGCGACGTGATGCCCGACCTCTACGGAAACGTGCTGATCACGTCGGAGAAGATCGCCGAGCAGGATCCGGAGATGGTGAAGCGGTTCACCGGTGCGCTGCTCAAGGGCTTGGAGTACAGCCTCGCCCACTCAAAGGAGGCCGCCGAGATCCTTGAGCGGAACGTGGACGCCACGAACCCGACCGCCGCGGCCGCCGAGTTGGCGTTGATGGCCGAGTACGTCACGCCGGGCGGTTCCGGCACGGCACTCGGGACGCTGGACTCCGCGCGTGTGGCGAGGAGCATCGCGATCCTGGAGCGAGCGGGCGCGCTGCGGCAGGGAATGACCCCTGAGCGGATCATCGACTTCGACCTGGTGCCGAAAGCCTGATCGCGCCGCGCCGGAGAAGGCTCGCGGGGAGAAGGATGGGATGACCGAACTCTCGAAGCCGCAGCAGGCCTCGGCGGCGGGCCCGGAGCCGGTGCCCGTGCCGCGAGTCGGTCCACGGCGCAGGACGGGCCTCGGCGTCCTGCTGCTGCCCTTGGCCGGGCTGCTGGTCGCGCTCGGCATGTGGTGGCTTCTCACCTCGGTGCTGGAGGCGATCCACCCGGCT
Source organism: Streptomyces shaanxiensis (assembly GCF_039537145.1). Classification (NCBI taxonomy): domain Bacteria; kingdom Bacillati; phylum Actinomycetota; class Actinomycetes; order Kitasatosporales; family Streptomycetaceae; genus Streptomyces; species Streptomyces shaanxiensis. The sequence continues at coordinate 1,149,451 of NZ_BAAAZY010000010.1, read as the reverse complement.
GTACTGCCTCCGCCGGGTGCCGTGCTCTCGGCGTTCGCCGCGGCCCCGGGCCAGTTCCTGGAACATGCCGGCGACACCACGGTCGAGACGGTTGTCGGGTTCGTTCTCTCCAGCGCCTGCGGTGTCCTGATCGGACTGTCACTGGCGGGCTCGCGGGTACTGGAGCGCATGTTCATGCCGCTGCTGGTCGCCGTCAACGCGGTTCCGAAGATCGCGCTCGGGCCGCTGTTGGTGGGAGCGCTCGGCTGGGGGCAGAAGCCGGTCCTGACCATGGTCTTCCTGCTCTGCTTCTTCCCGATCGTGCTGTCCACCGCAGCCGGCCTCACCTCGACCCCGTCGGACCTGGCCGAGTTGGCGCGCTCGCTGGACGCCTCGCGCTGGCAGGCTTTCCGGAAGGTACGGTTGCCCGCCGCCTTGCCGCAGATCTTCGTCGGCCTGAAGGTGGCCATGCCTCTCGCCGCGATCGGCGCGGTCATCGGCGAGTTCCAGGCCGGTGAGAGCGGGCTGGGCTATCTGATCGTGCAGGCGGGTGGGGTCGGCGACACCGCCACCGCCTGGGCCGCGATCATCCTGATCGGATTGATGAGTATCCTGCTCTACTTCGCTTTGGTGTTGTTGGAACGGTTGGCGCTGCCCTGGGTCAGGGACACCACCTCGCGCGGCTGAACCGGCTGGGGTCGTGGCTGGGTCTGATGGGCCAGAGCCACGCCGACCAGGGGCCGGAGCGCGCCGGATCGCGCGGCTGGCAGCGCCGACCGACGCCTTACCTCGCAGATCGCCCCGCACCGGCGCCGGTTCCCGGTTTTCGTGCCGCCCCGTGCCGCCGGTGGCCGCACGGGGCGAACATCTGTTACTCAGGCGATCTCCAGCAACGGGAGTGAGTTGCTCCCGGACCACCCCGCTCTTCACTCATCGATTTCAGAGCATGATGAGCAGACGTGTATTCGGCTTGAGCTTCCTGTTCACCGAACGACTCTGCACGTATACCTCCAACTTGGGGTTGTTCCCCGCTTTCACGGAGACGGTCCCCTGGACGCCCGTGCCGAAAAGAAGGCTGCGTGCCGCGTCGCCCGTATAGGCTCGGTCGGTGTCCTTTTCGACCACGATAACTTCCTTGTTCTGCTGAACCTGGGCCCGGGCGCCCAGCTGGTAGTAACACGAACCACGTTCGTACGTCACGCCTGGATGCGAGTTGACGAAGGGGCGTATCTCGACCTCCTTGTCGACTTTCAGGAGCCGGTACTTGTCGGCCGGAATCGGTTCGAGGTTCGCCCGCACCTCGTCAACCGATATGTCCTGACCGACGGCGAACAGGTTCTTCGTGCCGCGCACCCCGTGCTCGCGCCCGCGGAGGAAGCTCGTGGCGGCAGCACGCACGGTGCCGATCGCCTCCTCGACGCCCTTCTGGGAATCCGCATCCCAGATGGCGATGTTGCCGGCCGGGAAGCCGTAGTTCTGGGCGGTCCGCTTGGCCAGGGAGTTCGGTACGAGGATCGCGGAAGTCCAATGGCCCGGAAGCCCGCCCATCTTCGCCGTGATCCTGTCGAGCCAGGGGCCAAGGATGGCCATGTCGCCGTCGTGCCGCCGGTCGCCGCCGGAGGCGTTCTCCTCGCCGTCCGTCACGACGATCTGGAGGAAGCTGTGCTCGCCGTATTCCTCCCAGATGTGGCCCAGGTCGTCGAGGGACTTCAGAGAAGCCTCGATGAGGGCCGTAGCTCCGTTGTTGACCTGGTACAGCCCCCGCATGGACGGCAGATGCTTGACGTCCATGTCCCAGACCAGATTCTCCACCCTGTGGTCGAAGGAATAGAGGCTGATCCTGGTCTCGTGGCCGAGGCTGTCCGACTCGGCCTTCAAACCTGCCACGAACTCGTCCACAACTCGAATGAGTTGACTTTCGTGCGGGCGCATTGAACCCGAACAGTCCACCACCAGCGCGACGTGATTCACCTTGTGCTGGATCTTGTTTGCGGACATGTTTGTGCTCCCCCTCTGAGGCTTTCCCCAAGTGATGTCTCCACTCTATGGGGAGGCACTGACAACGGCCTTTGACGCTCAATCACCTGCCTGCAGCCGGCGCTGCGTCCGGCATCCAGGAGGCGCCCGGCGATCACCCATGGCAGCTCACCGGAGGCGGACCGTCGCGCTGCTTCCAAGCCTGATGGCACCGACATGACCAAGATTGGGACCAGGCGCGCAGCAACTCGGTTTCGCATGCGGCGTTTCCACCCCGTTGCCGCAGGTCGGAAGCGGGGACGATGCGTACCGCAAGGAGACGAAGAACCTGCTGGGCCGACCGGGCTGCGATGACGTGGGACTCATGCGTGCTGGAACTGGCGGCCGAGCCGCGTGCCCACACGTACCCGTCCCCACCGCACACAAGGGAGTGGCGTCCCGGGCTGAGGAACGCCGAAAGGTCGTCGCTGTCGCGCCGCCTATGCCCGTTCCACTGCCACCATCGATGGTGCTCTGAACGACAGCAGGCCGAGAATGGGTGGCTCCCCCGTCCCGGCGGCCGGTCGGATGTCCGGAAGTCTGCGTGCTGCTGCCCGCAGGGCCACCGCCGCCTCTGTGCGCGCCAAGGATGCACCCGGGCAGCGGTGGCGACCGACGCCGAATGCCAGGTGGTGGCGGATGTTCGCCCGGTTCGGGCACATCCGTTCCGGTCTCGGGAAGACCTCCGGGTCGGATCCGCTGCCCATGAGCATCAGCAGCAACTGCGCACCGGCCGGCAGTCCGACTCCGCCCAGTCGAGTGGCCTGCGGGGTCACCCGGCGCCAGGTGGTCACCGGCGGCTCACGTCGCAGGACCTCTTCCACCCAGGCCTCGGCCAGGCCCGCTGCCCCGGCCACGCGCGGCCACCTGCCGGGCTCGTCCAGTGCCCGGCGCAGCACGGTGGCGATGAGTTGCCCGGTGGTGGACTGGCCGGCGATGAAGACGAAGAAGCACGCGGCGACCGCGGTCTCGGCGTCCAGTGACGTGCCGTCGGGCAGGCGGTGGCGGGCGAGTGCCCCGATGAACGAGCTGGAAGGGACCGTGCCGCTGCGCACGGTCACGGTGAGCCACTGATGGAATTCCGCGACGAGCTCTGCCAATTCCAGTTGCCGTTCGAGTGGAGGCCTGCCCCAGAACAGCTCCAGCGAGGCGTCACTCCAGCGGATCAGAGTGGCCGGTTCGACGCCCTGGATGCCGAGGACCTCCATCAGCACCCTGCACGGAAGGACCTGCGCGAATGAGGTGAACAGGTCGCAGCCGTCAGTGGAGTCGAGTTGGGACCGTACCCCGTCGAGCAGTTCGTCGGCGATGCGCTCGATCACCGGCACGGCCGCTGCGACACGCTGTGCGTTGAAGAACCGTGTGACCACGCGGCGCAGTCCGGAGTGGCTCAGGGTGCCGTTGTTCGCCAGGGCGGGCGGGAGCGTGAAGCCGACGCGAGCCAGGACCCGCAGCACGGCGACAGGCAGCGGGGTGACAGCGTGCTGGGCGTTGTCCGGGTGGAACCGCTCCGGGTCGAGAAGGACCCGGCGTACGTCCTGGTGGCGGCTGACCAGCCACAGCCCGGTAGCAGGGTCATGGTGGACGGGAGACTCGGACCGCAGGCGGTCCAGCCAGGGGTAGGGATCGCGGACGAAAGGGTCACCGAACAGGTCGAGCAGACCCAGCGGAGCACGGATGTCGGTGGATTCGGGGCCGGCCGCCGGGCCGCACCCGGCTGCTCCAGTACCGGGTGCGAAGGAATCCAGAGCCGGGGAAGTCACGGCCGGAAGTTAACACGCACGAGGCATGACCCCAGGCCGTGTGTGCGCGGCATCACTTGCTGCTCTCGGCTTCACCTCGTGGACCTCCCCTACGCCGCAGTGTGCTCCTGCTCGCCGTCCGGCACACCGCCGCGCCAGGGCAGGACCTTGCCGAACTGGATCACCTCTCCGTGGTGGGCGGGGGTCACGCCTTGGACTGGGCGCCGTGAGCGGATTGATCCTCGCCTTGGCGGGCCATGACCGAGAGGGGGTGCCGCGGGCACCGCCGAGCGACGGCATGACACCCCCGCGGATCCCACCCCGGCCGGGCTCAGGTTCGGCCGGGGCGGGTGTCAGAGGGTGCGGGACTTCACGCGGAGGAGGGCCGTGCGAAGGGCGGAGTGCAGGCGGGGTGTGTTCGTCCACTCGTGGTCGCGCGACGGGGAGACCTGCCAGTACAGACCCGGGCGCGTGACGCGGTGCAGCGGGGGGATCGCCACGTGGCAGCCCCGGCCCAGGACACGCACCTGCGGCAGCTCCCAGTCGGCGGCGGAGCCAGGAGGAGTCAGCCAGTACAGGCGTCCGCCGAAGCCGTCCCCGATCACGGCCCCCGTCTCGTCTCCGAGGTTGCGGAGTGCGTCGATCCCGAGGTCGAGCGGTACGCGTACGGCGTCCCACCAGCCGCCCGCGGCCACGATCCGCACCTCGACACTGCCCGGTTGCAGCCACCACGGGGTCCTGAAGACTGTCATCGCACTCACCGGCTCTCCGATCCGACACCCCGGACCGTAGGGCGAAGACGAACCGCCGACTTGCGTCCGCGCGCAGGGAAGTTTTCCCCGTGCGCAGCGTGCGGGAACGGCTCTCACCCGGGCACGCTACGTTCAAGTAGCTTTACGGGTCGTATTGATGTGCGAGCGTCAGGAGGCCTCTGTGGGACACCCCCGCCCCTTAGTGATCGACCCGACCGGCCGCGACATCCACGGCGAGGCCGCCCGGATACGCGAGCGCGGACCGGTGACCCTCGTCGAACTGCCCGACGGTGTACGGGCCTGGGCCGTCAGCAGTCCCGACCTCCTCAAGCGCCTGCTCACCGACCCACGCGTCTCCAAGGACCCGCGCCGGCACTGGCCCCGGTGGATCAACGGCGAGATCTCCCCGGAATGGCCGCTGTTCACCTGGGTCGCGGTGCAGAACATGTTCACCGCATACGGAGGTGAACACAAACGGCTGCGCGCCCTGGTCTCCAAGGCGTTCACCGCACGCCGCACCATGGCGCTCCGACCCCGCGTCGAGGAGATCACCACCGCCCTGCTGGAGCGGGTCGAGATAGCCGGACGGCACGGCCAAGTCGTCGATCTGCGCGAAGAGTTCTGCTATCCGCTGCCCATCCAGGTGATCAGCGAACTCTTCGGCCTGCCCGAGGAACAGGGCGCGGAGCTACGGGCCGTCGTGGACGGCGTCTTCCACACCTCCGCCACCCCGGAGGAAGTAACCGACATCTACGTACGGTTCTACGCGGCGATGGGCGAACTCGTCGCCCTCAAGCGGCGGTCGCCGGGCGACGACCTGACCTCGGCGCTCATCGCGGCCCGCGACGACGGCGACACCGGGCTGAGCGAGCAGGAGCTGCTCGACACCCTGGTGCTCATGGTCAGCGCCGGCCACGAGACCACGGTCAACCTGATCGACAACGCCATTCACCTCCTGCTGACCCATCCGGACCAGCTCGTCCACGTCCGCTCCGGCCTCGTCTCCTGGGAGGACGTGGTCGAGGAGGCGCTACGCGTGGAGGCGCCCGTCGCCAGCCTGCCGCTGCGGTATGCCGTCGAGGACCTCGTGATGAGCGAGTTCGGCGGCCCGGACGGGGTGGTGATCGGCAAGGGTGAGGCCATCCTCGCCGCCTACGCGGCCGCCGGACGTCACCCCGGGAAGTACGGCGAGGACGCCGACCGCTTCGACGTCGCCCGCGCCGACAAGGAGCACCTCGCCTTCGGCCACGGCGTGCACTTCTGCCTGGGCGCCCCGCTGGGGCGGCTGGAGGCCCGCATCGCGCTCCGGGCGCTCTTCGACCGCTTCCCCGGACTCCGACTCGCCGTATCCCAGCACGAGTTGGAGCCGGTCGACTCGTTCATCTCCAACGGCCACCGCTCCCTCCCGGTACTCCTGACCTGATCACTCGCCCCGCCACCACGCCAGCAGCCGGGCGCCCCATCCTCGCCCCACACGGACTGCCTCGGGCACCGCGGACGGCCCGGTCGTCGGCGCGGTGCCCTGCACGGGCGACTCGTCGCCGACGGTGGACGGGGTGACGGCGGCCGGCGGGAACGTCACCGGCAGCGCGGCCAGCGCGCGGTGGAAGGGGCCCGGCCGCCAGACCAGTTCCTCCACGGGTACGGCGAGTTCGACGTCCGGAAGGCGGTCGAGCAGCTTCTCCACCGCGACCGCCGCGATCAGCCGGGCCGGACCCTGCGCCGGGCAGTTGTGCGGGCCCGCGCTCCACGCCAGGTGGGCGCGGTTGCCCGCGCGCTGATCCGACGTCAGGGACGGGTCGGTGTTCGCCGCGGCGAGACTGACCATGAGCGGATGCCCCGCCCGCAGCAGCACCCCTTCGTACACGACGTCATGGATCGGGTAGTGCACGGCGTAGTTGGCCATGGGCGGGTCGGTCCACAGCACCTCGTCGAGGGCGTCCTCCACCGGCAGGCTGCCGCCAGAGAGACTGCCCGCGAACCGGTCGTCGGACAGCAGCAGCCGCAGGCCGTTGGCGATCAGGTTCTGCTGGGGCTCGGTACCCGCGCCCATGAGCAGGACGAGGGTGTGCACCATCTCCTCGTCCGTGAGCTCGGCGGGATGGGCCATGAGCCAGGACGTCACATCAGGCCCGGGCCGTCGGCGCTTCAGCGTGACGAGGTCCAGCAGCGTCGTCGCGAGCAGTTCGTTCGCCTTCTCGGCGTCCACTCCGTCGAAGATCCCGGACATCCCCTGCACCAGCCGCTCGCCGTAGTCGGCCGGGCAGCCGAACAGGCGGTTGAACACCAGCAGGGGAAGCACCTGGGCGTACTCGCCGAGCAGATCGGCCCGCCCGGCCGGGGCGATGCGGTCGATGAGCGTGTCCGCGCTCGCCTCGACGTAGCCGCGCAGGGTGGCAGGGGGCACCCGGGCCACGCTGTCCGTGATCGCGCCGCGCAGCCTGCGGTGCTCCGCGCCGTCGGCCCACAGCGCGTTCGGCCGGTACATCATCATCGGCACGACCGGGCTGTCCGGGGGTACGGTGCCGTCCGCGAGGTCCTTCCAGCGGCGGGCGTCCTTGGAGAACGTCTCGGTGCTGCGCAGCACGTGCAGGGCGGCGTCGTATCCGACGACGAGCGAGGCCCGCACGCCGGGCGCCAGTTCGACCGGTGCGATCGGGCCGACGTCGCGCAGCCGCCGATAGACGGCTGCCGGGTCGGTGGCGAACTCGGGCCCGTGCAGGGACTCGTGCGCGGGGTGCGCGGGGCAGCCCGGCGGCGGGTAGGGCGGTACGGAGGTCACGCATGCTCCAGGTGGCCGGTGCGGGTGAGGAGGTACTCGACGAGGCGGATGAGTGCCCGCGTGGCCGAGATCCGATCACGGGCGTCGCAGCGGACGAGGGGAGTTTCGGGCAGCAGGTCGAGGGCCTCGCGCACCTCGTCGAGCTCGTACGCGGGGGCGTCGTGGAACTGGTTCAGGGCGACCGCGTACGGCAGTCCGTGCTCCTCCAGTACGCCCATGACCTCGAAGGACTGGCTGAGGCGGCGGCTGTCGGCGAGGACGAGCGCGCCGAGCGCGCCCCGGGTCATGTCCTGCCACAGCCGGGTGAAGCGCTGCTGACCCGGGGTGCCGAAGAGGTAGAGCACCAGGCGGTCGTTGAGGGTGAGCCGGCCGAAGTCGAGGGCGACCGTGGTGGTCGTCTTGTCCCGCATGCCCGCGAGGTCGTCGACGAGGGCGCCGGCCTCGGTCATGACCTCCTCGGTGCACAGGGGCCGGATCTCGGAGAGCGTGCCGACGAACGTGGTCTTGCCGACCGCGAAGTGGCCCACGATCAGCAGCTTGACCGCCGTCTGCACGCTGGGCCGCAGGTAGACGTCGTCAGAGGCGGGCGCGGAGTCCATCGAGCACCTCCTGGAGGATGTTGGCGTCGGTCGGCCGGGCTGCGGGGATCGGGGCGCGGGTGAGGATGTGGCCGCTGTCCATGAGATCGGCGATCAGCACTTTGGCCACGCCGACCGGCAGCGACAGGTGGCCGGCCACCTCGGCGACCGACAGGGCTCCGGGCCGGCACAGTTCCATGAGCCTGCGCTTTTCCGGGTTGAGTCCGGTCAGCGGCAGATCGTCGGTGGCGATCAGCAGCGTGACCAGGTCCAGGGTGTTGCGGGTCGGGTGGGCGCGGCCGTCCGTGACGACGTACGACCGCACCAGCCTGTCTGCGGGGCGGCGCCGGGGTGTCATGCCGGGCTGCCGGTGTCCTGCCGGGCGGGGCTGGTCAGCTCCTTGCCGAGCCGGTCGACGAGTTTGTGCATGCGGTAGGTGACCGCCTCCATGTCGACGTCCTCGCCGGTGGAGACGGCGAGGTAGGCGCCCTCGCCGGCGGCGACCAGGAAGACGTAGCCGTGCGCGAACTCGATCATGGTCTGCCGCCACGGGGTGTGCGCGGAGCCGCAGAACTCGGCCGTGCTGCGGCTGATCGACTGGACGCCGGACAGACCCGCGGCCAGCCGTTCGGCGTCGTCGCGGTCGATGTCCTTGGAGAAGGCGCGGAGCATGCCGTCGGCGGAGAGCAGGATCGCGTGGCGCGCCTGTGGCACCTTCAGCACCTCGTCCAGCATCCAGCCCAACGTGTTGTTGGTGGGCCCGGTCATTCGTGGCTGTTCCCTTCTTCGTCGTGGAGCGTGTGCCGGGCGTCCCTGCCGGAGCGGGTGCCGCGTGCGAAGGCACCCATGCGGCGGGCGTTCTCCTCGGCCGAGCGGCCACCGACCTCATCGGCCGCTACGGGCTGCGGGGCCGGTTGCCGTGGGGAGCGGCGACGGCGCCTGGGCAGGCCGCCCGGCGTCGTCGCCTCCGCGGCTTCGGGTGCGGGGTCAGGGGCGGGTGCGGCATGGGGATCCGGGGCGGGGGTGGCCGGATCGGCGGTGGGGGCCGTGTCGGTCGAGTGCGTATGCGCAGGGGGGTGCGCGGGCGCGACGGCGGACGTGGGCGCGGGCCGTTCGGTTGGCAGCACGGGCGCCTGGACGGCTTCGTCCAGGTGTGTGAGCAGGGCGGCCGGCAGGAACACCACCGCGCGTACACCGCCGTACGGGGAGAGCGTGTCCACGGAGACGGTGAACCCGTAGCGCTCGGTGAGCGCCCCGATGACGGCGAAGCCGAAGCGGGGCGGGTCACCGAGCCGGACGATGTCCACGTCGTGTGTGCGGGCGAGCAGTTCGGCAGCGTGCTCGGCCGCCTGGCCGTCCATGCCGACCCCGGCGTCGTCGATCACCACGCAGGCGCCGTTGTGCACCGTCTGGACGGTGACCTCGACGGTCGTGCCCGGCTGCGAGTGACGCGCCGCGTTGTCGAGCAGTTCGGCGACCGCCAGCACCACCGGTTCGACGGCCCGGCTCCGCACGGCGATGTCGACCTCGCCGTTGATACGGATGCGCCGGTAGTCGCGGATACGGGAGGTGGCGCCACGTACGACCTCCACGAGTGCGGAGGTGGCACGCTGACGGCCCGGCCACGAGCCGCACAGCACGGCGATGACCTGGGCACGGCGGCCGAACTGGGCGTTGGCGTGGTCGATTTCGAGCAGGTCGCTCAGCACGCCGGGGTTGTCGTGCCGATCCTGCATCTCGGAGATGGACACCTGTTGTTCGTTGGCCAAGGCCTGCAGGGAGCGCATCGACGCCTTCAAGGCGGCCTTCGCCGACTGGTCGGCGCTCGACCGGGCGTGCTCGACCGCGCCGGCGAAGCGCTCCACGACACCGTCGAGGCACTTCGCGAACTCCGTGTCGGCGAGCCGGGTGTCGAGCAGACCGACGGCCGGGACCTGCTGGTGGGGCGCGTCCTCCAGGGCCGGCAGCCGGGCCGAGACGAGGTGCCGCAGTTCCTCGTCCCGTGCCCGAAGGCCGTCCCCCAGTTCGGCGTTCCGTCTGCGCTGCCGTGCGGTGATGCCGCGTTCACGCACCAGCAGCACGGCGACGGCGAGCAGGCCCACGGCCAGGCACCAGAACACCGCCTCCGGTATCTGTTCCGTCATCAAGTCCTCACAGCGGGTGGCGGTCGACGAGCGCACGACGGTAGTTGCGCGTCCGCATCCGCACTTGTCCGTGCGCGCATGGAAGTTGCCGCCGGACGCACGAGCGTTCGTGGGACGTGCCGATCGCGACCGGCTCGGCTCCGGCGTAGGCCAATGAGGCCGATACGAGTTCCGGAAACCGATTGCTGGTCCCTAGGCTGCGCCCCGAACAACAGTCCTCGAACACAGGGGCGTTCGGGGCCGCTCTCGAGGCCGTCGGGAGACGGCGCAGCAAAGGGGATGCGTTGCCCACGGGAAGCTACGTCGTGGAGACGACGAGGACCGCCGAGGTCGGAGCCCGCGAGCAGACCGATCTGTGGAGTGAGCGCGTCGCGGCGTACCAGACCAGGATGGACTACAAGTACGCCCGCGCCGAGGGCTTCCGCGGCGAGATGATCCGGCAGGGCAGCGACAGCTACCAGCTCGTCACCTGGTACAGCGACCAGATCGAGTACGCCCGCACACCGGGCCTGATCCGTCAGATGCCCGACCCCGACTACCGGCTCCTCTTCCCCCTCGCCGGCGAACTGCTGCTGCGACAGGACGACCAGGAGGTGCGGCTGACGCCGGGCACGGGCAGCCTGATCACACTCGGTGAGCCCTTCGAGATCCTGCACGGCGCGTCCCTGCGCGGTGTCATCATGTCGATCCCGGCCCAGGAGATCGACGGCCCGCTGAACCGGAAGGCGCCGCTGGCCACCGGGCTCGATCTGACCAAGGGGCTGGGCCGCGTGGTGCACTCCATGGTGCGCGGCCTGAACGACGAACGTGGCCATCTCACCACCCCGCAGTTCGACGCCGTCTGCGACCGCGTCGTCGAGCTGGTGTGCATGCTCGCCTGCGGGGACGACCGCCCCGACGTCCCGGGGCAGCTGACCGAGGTGGAGGCGGTGGTCCGCCGCCATGTGCGCGAGCACGCGGCCGACCCCGGCCTGTCCGGCGCCTCCATGGCCCGTGCCCTCGGCTGGTCCCTCCGCCAGATCCAGCTCGCGCTCCAACAGGTGGGCACCACGCCTCGCGACCTGATCCGCGAGGAGCGCCTACGTATGGTCCGCGAGCGTCTCCTGCGCGCCGACTGCGCGCACATGACGATCACGGACCTGACGTACGCCTCGGGCTTCTCCTCGGCGAGCGCGATGAGCACGGCCTTCCGTCGGCGCTTCGGGGTGAGCCCCCGGGAGATGCGTTCCAAGGCCCGCTGATCCCGCCCGCACGCATCGGCATCGACCCCGCGCGAACGGGGCCTCCCCGTGTCATTGACGGGCAGGCAGTTGATCGCGAACGATGACCGCCATGCGCTTCCTACGGCGGGTACGTGAGGATCTCTCCGCAGGAGAGAACCTGGAGCTCTATGTCACCGCGCTGCTCTCGCTGACCTTGGCCGTACTCGGCGCGCTCGACGTGGCCGACGGCGAGGTGCTCTCGGCCGCCATCCTGGCGACGCTCGCCCTGCTGGCCGGGAGTCTGTTGGGCAGCCGCCGCCAAGTCGCCGACCTGGCCGCGCAGATGCGCGCTCGCAGCCAGGGAGAGGTGTCGGCCCAGGACTTCTTCAGCACCGACAAGCCGGACGTCGTCCAACAAGTGCACGGCGCACGGGACATCAGGATCGTCGGAGTCACACTCGCGCGAACGCTCCGCAACCTCATCGACGAGTTGGAACACCGAGCGGTCGCCGGAGCGTTGGTCAAGGTCGCACTCATCGACCCGGACACCACGGCACCCGCGGAGGCCGCCCGACGCAGCACAATGCCTGACCGGCCCGAGGTCTACCAAAACCGGCTGCGCCCATCGATCGACCTGCTACGGGACCTTGTTGAGAAGCCGGGAGTCGACGGGCGGGTGGAGGTGCGCTTTCTGCCCTTCGTCCCTGCCTTCGGGCTGGTACTCCTCGACCCACAGCGGTCCCACGGGATCACCTACGTCGATGTCTACTCACACAGTTCTGCCAGCGGGGATGCCGTCTTCACGCTGCGGCCGGGCCGGGACGGACATTGGTACGAGCACTTCCACGGCGAGTTCGAGCGTGTCTGGGCGTCGGGGCGGCCGGCCGACTCCTCGGACGGCTTTCCCGCCGTTCCGAGCGTCTGACGCCCTGCGGGCACGGCCGGCTGCGCAGCAGCACCGGTTGAACGGCCGTGTGCCCGGGCGTCGGCGGGACTTCACCAGGTGTCGACGCGGCGGCGCGAGCCGCGCTGCCCGGGCTCAGGGTCAGGGTCATGCAGCAGCGTGCTGATCCAGCGTCGGGACTCGGCCGGGTCGATGACGTCGTCGATCTCGAAGACCGATGCGACGTTGAGGGCCTTGCCGTGCTCGTAGGCGGCCGCGACCCTGCGGGCGAACTCCCGCTCGCGCTCGTCCACGTCCTCGATGGCGGCCAACTCCCGGCGGTAGCCCAGCCGCACCGCACCCTCGATGCCCATCGGCCCGAACTCGCCCGTGGGCCACGCCACCGTGAACCGGGGGATGCGGAAGCCGCCGCCGGCCATGGCCTGGGCGCCCAGCCCGTAACCCTTGCGCAGCACGATCACCCCGAAGGGCACCGTGAGCGCCGAGGCGTGTACGAACATGCGGCTGACATGCCGGACGGTCGCGGTCTTCTCCGCCTCGGGGCCGACCATGAACCCGGGTGTGTCGCACAGGGAGACCACCGGCAGCCCGAACGCGTCGCACAGCTGCAGGAAGCGGCTCGCCTTGTCGGCCGCGTCGGAGTCGATGGCGCCGCCCAGATGCCGCGGGTCGTTGGCGAGGATGCCGCACGGGCGGCCCTCCACCCGGGCCAGAGCGGTGACGACGCCGCGTCCGAAGTGCCGTCGCAGCTCCAGGACGGAGTCCACGTCGGCGAGGGTGGCTACGACCGCACGTACGTCGTACGCCCGCCTCCGGTTCTCGGGAATGAGGTGGCGCAGTTGCCGCTGGTCGGGGCACTCCCATTCCGTCACCGGGCCCTGGAAGTACGACAGATACGTGCGCGCCAGCCGGACGGCATCCGCGTCGTCCTCGGCCTCGAGGTCGATGACGCCGTTCGCCCGCTGGACCTCGACCGGCCCGATGTCCTCCGGGGCGTAGCTGCCCAGTCCCCCGCCCTCGATCATCGCCGGGCCGCCCATGCCGATGGTGGCCTCGGGCGTGGCGATGATGACGTCACAGCAGCCGAGCAGCGCGGCGTTGCCGGCGAAGCAGCGCCCCGAGCCGATGCCGACCAGCGGCACCTTCCCGTTCAGGGACGCGAACAGCGTGAAGGCCATGCAGTCCAGGCCGGAGACCACCGTGCCGTCCACATCGCCCGGCCGGCCGCCGCCCCCTTCGGCGAACAGGACGACGGGCAGGTGCGCCTGTTCGGCCAACGCGAAGAGGCGGTCCTTCTTGCGGTGGCCCATGATGCCCTGGGTGCCGGCCATCACGCTGTAGTCGTACGACATCGCCACCACGCGGGCGGAACGGGGGCCGAACCGGTCGGCCCCCACCGTGCCCACCCCGCCGACCAGGCCGTCGGCGGGGGTGCGGCGGATGAGGTCGTCCAGGGACCGGCGGCTGCGCTGGGCGGCGATGGCCAGGCCGCCGTACTCGACGAAACTGCCCGGGTCACACAGGTCGGTGATGTTTTCGCGGGCGGTGCGCCGCCCCTCGGCGTGCCGCCGGGTGACCGTCTCAGGGCGGTCGGCGTCGTTGCCGAACCGCTTGCGCGCCCGCACCTCCTCCAGATCGGCGCGTGGGGCGTCCGGATCCGGCCGCTCCTTGGGGCGCGGCTCACCGTCCGCCGCGCCGGTTGTCTCCATCACCACCAGCGGCTGACCGTGCTCGGCCAGTTCACCCAGCTCCGCGCGTACGGCGACGACCACGCCGTCGCCCGGCGCCTGGAGCAGGTGCTCCATCTTCATGGACTCCAGGACCACCAGGGTGCTTCCGGCCCGTACGCGCTCTCCTTCGGCGACGGCGACGTCGACGACGGTGGCCGTCATGGGGGCGGTGACGGTGTGCGTGCCCTGCGGCTCGAACGCGTCGGCGACCCCCGCGTCCTTCTCCGCATCCTTGTCCGGGTCTGTCTCCTGCGAGACCAGTGCGGGCAGGAGTTCATCAAGGAGCGCCGTGTGCAGCCGCCCGGCGACGACCTCGGGTGCCTCCAACAGCCGCCGCAGCACCTCGGTGTTGGTGGCGACTCCCTCTACCCTCAGCTCCGCCAGGGCTCGGCGGGCGCGGGCGAGCGTGTCGGGCAGGCTGCCGGAGCCGTCGTGGGCGACGAGCTTGGCCAGCAGTGAGTCGAAGCGCGGGCTGACCCGGCCCCCGGGAAACGCGGCGGTGTCGACGCGCACACCCGGCCCGGCCGGCGGCCAGAAGACGTCCAGCGTGCCGGCGGAGGGCAGCACCGTCCCGTCGGGGCGAACCGTCTCGGCGTTGACCCGCACCTGCACCGCGCAGCCGCGGGGAACGGGAGCCTGCCCCGCCGCGATGCGGTCGAGGCTCTCGCCCGAGGCCACCCGCAGTTGGGCCTTGACCAGGTCGATGCCGGTGACCTCCTCGGTGACGGTGTGTTCGACCTGGATGCGCGGGTTGGCCTCGAGGAAGTAGAAGCCCGGGGAGCCGTCGCCGGTGTCCACGAGGAACTCGAACGTGCCGAGACCGGCATAGGCGACCTCCCGGGCCATGCGCAGCGCCGCATCGTGCAGCCCGGCCCGCACCGCCTCGTCGAGGCCGGGCGCCGGCGCGATCTCCACGATCTTCTGCCGGTTCCGCTGCAGGCTGCAGTCGCGGTCGCCGTAGCCGACGACGGCGCCCGTGCCGTCACCGAGCACCTGCACCTCGACATGGCGGGCACGCCGCAGCAACTGCTCGACGTAGACCGCGCCGTCGCCGAAGGCGTGCGAGGCTTCGGAACGGCAGCGCCGGACGGCCTCCTCCAACTGCCCTGCCTCGTACACCGCCCGCATGCCGCGCCCGCCGCCGCCGGCGACCGCCTTGACCATCACCGCGGCCCCCTCGCCGAGGCCGGCCATGAACGCACGCGCCTCCTCGATACCGGTGTCGCCGTACGTCGCCGGCAGCACCGGCACACCGAGGCGCGCGGCGAGTTCACGGGCCGCGGTCTTGTCGCCGAGCGTCCGCAGCACCTCGGGGCCCGGCCCGACCCAGGTGAGTCCGGCGTCGGTGCACTGCTGTGCGAAGTCGGCGTTCTCGGCCAGCAGTCCGTAGCCGGGGTGGACCGCGTCGCAGCCCGTGCGCACCGCCGCGCCGACCAGGGCCGCCGCGTCCAGGAAGGCCCCCGGCCCCTCGCCGTCGAGCACCACGACCTCGTCCGCCATGCGGGTGTGCAGCGCGTCCGCCTCGTCGCGGGAGCGCAGCGCCACCGTCTGCAGGTCCAGCTCGCGGGCGGTGCGCATCACCCGTACCGCGATCTCACCGCGGTTGGCGACCAGCAGCTTGGCCAGACCCATCGTCACCGGTCCTTTTCGTCAGCATCGGCAGCGGCCGGGGACGCATCGGAAGCGGCCAGGGACGCCGGAGAGACGGCGATGCGCGCGGCCCGCTCCAGCAGTTCGCCCTTCGTCACCTTGCCGGTGGTGGTCATGGGCAGGGCATCCACGCACCTCACCACGGGCACCTTGTACGGGGCCATGTTCGCCCGCGCCCACGCGCGCACGCCCTCGGCGTCCAGCGCGGCGCCGGGGCGGGGCTGGACGAACGCCAGCGGCACCTGGCCCCGTTGGGGATCGTCCATCGGTACCACCGCCGCGGTCAGCACATCCGGGTGCCGGGCCAGCAGCGCCTCCAGCTCGGACGGGAAGACGCTCATACCCGAGACCTTGATCATCTCCTTGGTGCGGCCGAGGTAGTGCAGGCACCCGTCCTCGTCGATCATTCCGATGTCGCCGGTGTGCAGCCAGCCGCCGCGCAGGACCCGGCCGGTGGCCTCCGGCTGCCGCCAGTATCCGGTGAGCACAGAGGGAGAGCGTACGAGGATCTCGCCGCTCTCGCCCAGCGGCAGCGGCTCGGCGCTTTCCCCATCGGCCACCATGAACTCGGTTCCCGGCACGGGCAGTCCGCAGAAGACCGGCTCGGTCAGCAGGTCGTGGTCCCCGTGCTGGAACCCGGTGGTGAAGGAGTCCGCGGTGTGCGTCTCGGTCATGCCGTACGCCGCCTCCTGCAGCACGCTGTGCTCGCCGACCAGGGAGCTCCACCGGGCCCGGATCGCCGGCGTCAGCTTGCGCACGAACGACATGGCCCGCGGCTGCGCCAGGCTGGACAGGTCGGTGCCGGGCAGGCCGGGATGCTCCATCAGCTCGACGTAGTTGTCGACCGTGCCCAGCATCAGCGTCACGCGGTACCGCTCGATCGCCTGCAGCACGGCCTCGGGGTCCCACCGGGTGAGCAGCACGATGCCGCTGCCGGTGAGCAGCGGCAGCAGGATGCCGAAGTCCTCGCCGGCGATCCAGAAGACCGGCACGTAGATCAGCAGCACGTCGGGGTTGTCGCCGGAGAGGTCCATGCCGCTGGCGGCCGCCGCCGTCGCCGCGGTGTAGAGCATGTGCCGCTGGGAGTGTTCACACCCCTTGGGCAGGCCGGTGGTTCCTCCGGTGTAGTTCAGGGCGGCGAGCGCGTCCAGGTCGGCCGGCTCGTCCTGGCCGCGGGCGCCGCCGACGGCCTGCCCCCACCCAGTGCCGGTCGGGCCGGCACCGGCCAGGCCGGAGGGCAGCGGCAGCACCGGATCGGAGGGGAGCATGTCTGCGAGGCCGGTGACCAGCACGCTCCGTACGGCTGTCTCGGACCGCACCGCCTCGACCAGCGGACGCAGGGTGTCGAGAGTGATCAGGATCTCCACCCCGGCGTCGGCCAGCTCGTGCCGCAGCTCGTACTCCCGGAACATCGGGTTCACCGGGACGTGCACGGCTCCGGCGCGCAGGATGCCGAGCATGGCGACGATGAACTGCGGGCAGTTGGGCAGGAACACCCCGACGCGGTCTCCGGGGCGTACGCCGCTGCGCTGCAGCCAGCCGCACAGCCGCGCCGTCAGGTCCTCCAACGCCGCGTACGTGATCTGCTCGCCGTAGAAGGTGATCGCGACGCGGTCGGGATGGCCCCGGGCCCAGTGCCGCAGGTGGTCGGTGAGCGGCCGCTGCCCGAGCGGGTACACCACCTCCCTCGGCATCGAGGCCGGCCATACGCGCTGCTGGCGGGCCCGTACATCGGCCAAGTACTCCTCCACGCGCGCGTTGTCCGCCACGACGGCCTCCACCCGGCTCTGGCATACCAACTGGTCGGCATGTGCCGCATCACCGTAAAGGGAGCCCGCGAGCCGGGACAAGGGTCCGGACGCAGTGGGGGCAGGCCGGGGACTTCCGTCTCCTTGAACTGCGCGAGGCCGGGCCGTTGACTCGCGCGGCCGGGCCGGTGGCTGCCGACCCGCCGACGATGATCCCCACACCGGCAGGTTACGAACAAGCCAGAGCCGCGTCAGGAGGCTCGCGTACGTGTCCGAAGTGCTCTGGCGCAGTGGCGGCGCGGCCGCCACTGGACGCCCTTGACGTCCACCCTTCACACCGAGGCAGGCCGGGATACCCAGGGCCGCCGGCGCAGAGCCCGAATCCGCTTGGACATGCCGGCGGAAAGCCCTGTTCACGAGCCCTTTCAGATCGACCGTGCGGGCCGAATCAACTCACCCCGCGACTAATTGAATTCGGTACGAGTGAATCGTGAATTGACGCCGCCGGGGCTGATGAAAATCAAGCGCAGGTATGCGTGCAGTTCATCCATCCCCGGTCAGGGAGACGATCCACGCGCGGAGACCGCGTATTCGGCAATGGCGCTAATTCGGCTTCAGCACGGCTTCGCATCCCGGCATGCTCTGGGTGCCCAGGCGCCAGGGCCGATCACCGGTCGAGCAGGCGTCGGCCAAGGCGCGATGGGAGGGGTCTGCGAGGACCGAGAACTGTTGAAAGCGGCAAGGACATCCGGGTGTCGCGCCGGGATGAGCCGCAGCCGCACGTTCAGCGCTTGCGGCCACACCATTTCCCCCGTTTCCCTCGCACTCCGCGAAGGCCGGCTATTGGGTCCCGGCCGCGGTCGGCAGACCACGCGCCGGAGCCGTCAATACCTGTCTCCTCCGATTGGCCCGGCGATCGAAGCAAGGTGACCGAAGCAAGGTGACCGAAGCAAAGGGAAATGCGCACGGCTGCGAGATCGAAATTCAGCGCCCTATCGTCAGGAGCAGGTCATGAAAAGAACGAAGAGAACGCGTCACCACACCGTGGCACTTCTGGCCACGGTGTGCGGTTTCACTCTGTGCCTCACAGGCGTGGCCCGCGCGGCCGGCGCACCGACGCCACACATTCTCGCCACGACACTGGTGAACAAGACCGGCACCACCATCACGGTCACCGCCGGAGTCGGACGGGGCAACACGATCAGTGTCTGGCAGTCAGGCAGCAGCATCAGAATCAGAGACACCGGAGACACGGTCGCCCCGTCCGGCGACTGCTACGCCATCAACACGACCGAAGTCGCCTGCAGGGCCGCCGACACCACCGAACTCGTGGTCAACGCCGGCGACCAGGACGACAACGTCACCTCCTCGCTGGCGGCCCTCGGCGTCACCCTCATCGGCGGTGCCGGCAACGACAACCTCTACGGCGGGTCCGCCAACGACACCCTCGAAGGCGACGAGGGCTCCGACTTCCTCTCCGGCGGCGCAGGCAACGACACGCTGACCGCAGGAGCCGAGGCGGACAGGATCTTCGGCGGCTCCGGCAATGACTCCATCGAGGGACGCGGCGGCTCGGACGTCGTGGACGGCGGTGCCGGCAACGACGTGATCTACGGCGGCAACGGCAACGAGCGGATCGTCGCCGGCACCGGCAACGACTACGCCGAGGGCGGCAACGGCCGGGACACCATCGACGCCGTGGACAACGTCAGCGGCAACGACTACGTCGAAGGCGGCGCCGACGTGGACGACTGCCGCGCCGACTTGGGCGACAACGTCAGCGGATGCCCCTGACCAGCGCGAGTGAGCAGCACGCCAGTACCCGTACAACAGCGAGACAACACGAAAGGCGGGCACCGATGAGAACACGGAGTATCTGCACCACGGTGGTGGCGATCGGCGCACTCACCTGCGCCCCACTGACCGCCGCCTCCGCCGCGCCCGGTGCGGCCCCCGGCGGGGGCCTGGCAGGCACCACGGTCGTGCAGGAGGTGGGTGACGCCCTGGTCGTCACAGCTGACCAGGGGGTGGCGAACGACATCACCATCCGGCGTCAAGGCAACGTTGTCGTAGTGACGGACGCCGGGGACACCGTGGCCGCCGTCGCCCCGTGTCAGTCGACCGGGACGCACACTGCAGAGTGTCCGCTGCCGGTCACGTCGATACGGGTCAACGCCGACGACGCCGATGACAGGGTCACCATCTCCCCGAACCTGGAGGCCGCGGGAACGGTGATCGGCGGTGCGGGTGACGACCGCCTCATCGGCGGCCCCCGGGCGGACCGGCTCGTCGGCGATGATCCGGCTGCCACCGGACTGCGGGCGACGCCGGGCAACGACACCATCAACGGCGGCCCCGGCAACGACACGATCTCCGGGCTGGCCGGCAACGACACCATCAACGGCAATGCCGGCAACGACACCCTCAACGGCGACAGCGGCAACGACACCCTCGGGGGTGACCAGGGCAACGACACCCTCACCGGGGGCAGCGGCAACGACACGCACATCGGCAGCGAGGGCAACGACACCCTGAACGCCGTGGACAACGTGATCGCCAACGACAGCCTCGACGGCGGCCTCGGCTTCGACACCTGCAACCGCGACACCGGCGACACGGCCCTCAACTGCCCCTGATCAACGACCCTTCGTGCGGCCGGATGTGAAACTCACGAGGAAGCGTGAGAGCCCCCTGGGACCGATCGGGTCGAAGGCGTCGCCGGACAGCCGTACCGGCTGTCCGGCGACAGGATCACAGGCGGGCAGAACGACAGCAGGTGAAGACCGGCTGCTGGTCGGCGATAGCGACGGTGGTGGGACCCTTGGTCAGGCCGCGCTCGGCGCCTGCCGAAGGTGGCGCCCGTACGCGCCTACTGCACCGGTTGTGTCGTGCGTTGTGCGCGCCTGAGACGCGTCCGGGAGCAACACCGAAAGCGCGCTTGAAGGCGCTGGCGAAGGCGAATTCGGAGGTGTACCCGATCTGTTGGGCCACCACTGCTTGTGGATCGTCTCCATCGCGCAGGATCCGAGCCGCGGCGCTCAGCCGCCACCAGATCACATACGCCATCTGCGCCTGTCCCACCAAGTGGGTGGCCCGCCTCGCGAAGACCGTCCTCGACATGCCGAGCCGATGGGCGAGTTCTGCACCGTCCACGGGTGCGCCGTGTGGCGGTGAATGTGGTTCAGCGCAGCGGCGATCGCCGGATCGGTCAACGCGGCGCACCAGCCGGCGGAGGGGCTGCGAGAGGTCTCCACATCCAGCCACGCACGCAGGACGTAGACCAGCAGCAGGTCCAGCAGGGCAGGCAAGGCGGCGTCCACTCCCGGCCTTGAGTCCCGCACGTCCGCACCGAGCAGATCGACAGCGGTCCGCAGCGCCGGGTGGCGGCCTGGTCCCGCGGGAATGTGGATCACCTCGGGCAGTGCCCGCAGGAAGGGGTGCACCTGTCCACGGTCGAGCCGGTACGCACAGCACAGCAAAACGGCCCGCCTCCGCCGTGCCCTGCCCACGGGTCACTTGCGACGACGTCCCTGCCTTCCGGGTCCGCCTCGGGTGGCAGGAGGGCCAGCATCTGGTCGGGATAACTCCTGATGCCGTGCATGGCCCCGTAGGGCAGGAAGACCACATCGCCTGCCGTCAGCAGCAACGCCGCGCCGTCGGGCGGCAGAACAACGAACACGGGTGATGACGGGGGAATTCAGTCAGCACCAAACCAGCACGAGAGTCAGCACGACACCGCCAAATCACCCCCAACTACGCTTCCCGAACAGCACTCCTTTCGTCCCTCTCCAAGCCTCTCAGCCGCCCTCAACCGCCCCTCCACGAGCGGGCATGGTGGTCCCACGCATACCACGCCCCGAACTATGTTGCCCCACCACATGTGCGCCTGACCTGCACGTTTCTACGGTGTGCGAACACGTACCCGTCCCCACCGCACACGAGGAAGTGGCGCACATGGCCTCCGGAACCACCGCTCCCCCACCACCCGCGAACCTCCGTCGCATCGTCGCCGCAAGCCTCATCGGCACCGCCATCGAGTGGTACGACCTATTTCTCTATGGCCACGCCACAACCGGATGAGACGGGACTCCTCGGCTCGGAGATCCGACCGCCACCGGACCATCACCGCCCCAGCTGAGACCGTCTCCGCGAGTCGAACACCCGCAAGATGCTTTAGCGGCTTTCGCATGTGCTCGCTGCCCAGGTCAACATGGGTGCGGGTCAGGCAGCCCAGGATGTCGTCGGCACGAACGAACTGTCTTGCCGGGAACGTCCTGGCGCTTCTGGGCACCGCGCTGACCTGCGCGGTAGCCCCGTCGCATGGGACCGCGTGCACATCAGAGATGGTTGGCCTGCCCGCCTGCGTGTTCGTGTCACCAGAGCGAGTGTCCGCAGACGGTCGTTCCGCGGTGGCCGTCCAGTCGCGGAGCCCCAAGACGCCGTACTGCCACCCATCGCTCGACGATCCCAAGGTCGAGCAGCTCTTGTCGCTGTGGCAGCAGCACATCGACCGCGAGCAAAGACGCATCCTCGACGGCGCCCGGCCCTACCTCACCCGCTCGGGAGCTACCGGCCACGAGCATTCCAGTGGACATCGAGCGGGTCCCGAGGCGACCTGTGCCCTCGTCGTTTCTGGTGTGGTGCTGGTGCAGGGGCTGTTTGACGTCAGTCGGCCTGGGGGCGTTGCCACGTCCTGGCGCCGTACTGGACGGCGAGGCGGAGCGCGAGGTGGATCTGCAGGAGCTGTTCGCCAAGGGGAGCGGGGGCCTACCTGGTCGAGGGCGGCCCTCGAGCGGAGTGCTAGCTGAAGGGAGCGGCGCGCGGCGTCGCCCCCCCTGGTCCTGTACCCAGATCAGCAGGGAAGGCGCCGTGCGTCGTCCAGCTCGGCGCCCTCCGCTGTCCTTCGTCGGTCTTTGCGCTATGACCAGGGCAGGACCAGGGCGCCCCAGGCGACGACGGGGCCGAGGGCGACGATTCCGCCGGTGTAGCCGATGACTTGGCGGTAGAAGCGGCGGGTGTCCACCCCACGGGCGTTGCTGAGGACGAGTGCTCCGTTGGTCGAGAAGGGGGAGGTGTCGACGATCGTCGTGGAGACGGCGAGCGCGGCGATCAGTCCGACGGCGCTGAGGTGGCTGGAGAGCAGCAGCGGTACGGCGATGGGGATGATCGCTGTGAGAATCGCGGTGGAGGAGGCGAAGGCGGAGGTGATGGCCACGGTGAAGCACAGCAGCAGGGCGACGACGACCGGGGCGCCCATGCCCGCCGCGTGTTCGGAGATCTCCTCGATGATGCCGGCCTTCTCCAGCATCGCGATGTACGTCATCATGCCCGCGACCAGAAGCAGGGTGGACCAGCTGACACCGTCCACGGCCTTCTCCTGCCGCTTCATGTCCACCAGGGCCAGCAGGGCGCCGGCAGCCAGCGCAAGGAAGCCGATCTCCAGGTGGAAGCCGAGCGCGCCGACGACGAGGGCCACCAGACAGGCGAGGGTGAGCCACTGCCGCCAATCGGGCCTGCCGGGGACGAGGTCTTCGTCGTCGGCTGCCTCCGCGGCGCCCTCGACCAGCGGAGCAGGACGCTTGGCGAGCAGGGCGTAGGTGAGGATCGAGAGCACCAGGTTGATCACGAAGCTGGCGCTGAACAGCGCCAAGGCGGAGACCTGCAGATCGGTCTTGTCGACGAGGCCGAGCACCAGCGCACCGGAGACGGCCAGCGGGGAGAACGCCCCCGCGTGCCCGCCGCTGATCACCATCATGCCGACGACCAGCGGGTTGAGCTTGTAACGGTAGGCGAAGTTCATGCCGATCGGCGCGAGGATCGCGACCGCGGCCGGGGTGAACGTACCGAACGCCGTCAGCAGGGCGGCCACCAGGAACAGCACCCAGGGGATGAGCTCGACCTTGCCGCGTACCAGCCTTACCCCGGCCGCGACGAGCCAGTCGATGGTGCCGTTGCGGCGGGCGACGGAGAACAGGTAGGTGACTCCGACGATGGTGACGAAGAGCTTCGCCGGGAACCCCTCGAAGATCTCGTCCTCGGTGAGGCCGAGCGAGGCGGTCCCGACGGCGAAGGTGGCGACGAAGGCGAGGATGCCCAGGTTGATCGGCAGCACGGTGCCGACCACGAACATCACCAACAGGGCGCCTATGGAGATCACTTCAGCAGACATCTTTGTCCTTGGTGCGGTGGGGACGGGGTGGCGCGCCCCGAGGGCGCGAGGGTATCCCGGTGTGGACGGCTGGGCGCCGGCCTGACCGAGGTGATGTTCGTCGCGGCTCAGGCGGCTTGCGGGCTGCCTGCTTCCGGTACGTAGATTCGGGCGTCGGCGAGGAGACGGGCCGCGCGCTGCACGGTGACCCGGTGCGGCAGGCCGTCCCTCACATCGGTGCAGCGGACCGCGACGACGCCGGCAGGCGTGCCGAGGCGCAACCACTCGTCGGTCGGGCCGCTTGTGGTCCGGGAGACCACGGACCCCTGCAGCAGCCCGGCCGCCGCGACGGCGACGGCAGAGGTCAGGCCGATCGCGGGGTGCGGGGCGTTCATGCTGAGCATGCGCACCGACACGTCGTAGTCCTCGGCAGCGACCGGTTCACCGAGGGTGGTGGTGTACGGCACCGGCGGGCCGACCAGGCCCACCTTGGGCACCGCGTCGCCCGGTTCCTCGCCCGGCCGGAGCAGCCCCATCAGGGGTGCGGCGGTATGACGGACGGTGCGCAGCCAGGGAACGTCCGCGGTCATCCGCTCCAGCGACTCGGCACCGGTACGCCCGGCGCTGGCGGCATCGACAAGGACGACCGGCGCTCCCGCGGTCACCATGCTCACGCGTACCGGCTCGGCGTCGCCGACCCGCAGGTCCTGGGCGGCCTGGCCGGTGGGGAGCAGTAAGGCAGTGGTACCGGCGGGGTCGCGGAAGGTGAGGCCGACCGCGACCCCGCCGGCACGGGTGCCGGGTACCGTCTGGCGGCCGAAGTGCTGCACCACGCCTCCGTGGGTGTCGACGATCCCTTCGAGGACCGCGCCGGTATTGGTGTTGCGCATCACCACGCGCGTCCGGTCGCCGGTGACCGGAACCATTCCTTTGGTCACCGCGTACAGGGCGACGCCGGTGGCGCAGTTGCCGCAGTTGCTCGTCCACTCCACCGAGCCCGTCCCGATGCCGACTTGGGCGAACAGGTAGTCGACGTCGACGCCGGGCTCGGGTGAGGCGCTGACCACGGCCGCTTTCGAGGTGGTGGGGGTCGCCCCGCCCACACCGTCCAGCTCCACGGGATCGGTGGCGCCGTACGCGGCGACCAGCAGCCTTTCGAGGTCGCCACGGTCGGTCGGGACTTCGACCTGGTTGAACAGCCAGCACTTGCTTGTGCCGCCACGCACCAGGGTCGCGGGAATGTGCACGTCTGAGGCTCTTCCTGGGTCAACGGAGGTAGGGAAAAGGGCCGAGGCAGCGGTTACGGGCGCATTGCGGGCCGGTGAACCGCTCGGCGATTGCGGAGACCTTCGCAGAGGCATGACTTCGGAACAATCGCAGTTCGCTTCACCTGGGTTTAGCTCAGCTAAAGTCGATGGCATGCTCAACGTGCGTCGCCTGCTGCTGCTCACCGAGGCCACCGAACGCGGATCACTCACTGCCGCGGCGGCAGCCCTCGGCATGACCACCTCCGCCGCCTCCCAGCAGATGTCCCTGCTGGAGCAGGAGGCAGGGCAGCCCCTCATCGAGCGGCTGCCGCGTGGTATCCGCCCCACCCCGGCGGGTGCCGCGCTGGCGGAACGCGGTCAGGCCATCCGCCGGGAGCTCCGTGCAGCCCAGGCCGACCTGGACTCCTTCACCGCCCTCGACCAGGGCACCTTGCGGCTCGGTTCCTTCCCCACGGCGAGCGCATCCCTGCTGCCGCTCGCGCTCACCCGCTTCCGACGCCGCCACGCAGGCATCCGCATCGAGGTACGCGCCGGAGTCCTCGCGGAGCTCAGGGAGATGCTGCACACCGGCGAGGTGGAGCAGGGGCTGCTCTGGGACTACGAATGGAACCGCCTCGACGATCCGGCGCTCTCCCTCACCCACCTGCTGGACGACCCCACGGTGCTGGTCGTCCCCGCCGACTCGCCCCTGCGCACACATCCCTCCGTGCGCCTCGGCGACCTCGCCGACCAGGAGTGGATCATCCGCGCCGACAACCACCCCGTCGCCGACGTCCTGCGCCGAAGCTGTCGCCAGGCGGGATTCGAGCCGCGCATCGCCTACTCATCGCACGACTACCAAGAGGCGCAGGCCATGGTCGCCGCCGGTCTCGGCATCGCGCTCGCACCCCGCCTGGCCCTCACCAGCCGACGCAGCGACGTACGCCTCCTGCCGTTCGCCTCCGACGTCCCGGCCCCCACCCGCCGCATCCTCCTCGCACGCGCCGCGGCACGCCCCGCCACCCCACCCGCCCAGGCGATGGCCCGCGTCCTGCGCACGGTGGCGCAGCGATTCACCACCCCAGACCTGCACCGGGCCCAACTCGGGGCGGTCCGGCGGAACTGACGGCGCGGCCACAGCGGGTCCAGCCGGTACTCGGCGCACAGATGGCGAAGGACAAGGTGGAGCCGCAGACCACTGTTGTCGTCGACGGCGGCAAAGGGCAGGTCCTCGGGACGGCTTCGTGGGATGCAAGGCGCAGAGAGCGACAGCAACGCTCGGGGTATCGGGGTCAGCATCAACAGGTAACCGGTGTGGACCTGCTGGTGTGGGCGCCCGCACCATCGACCAGACCCGCGGCGGGCGAGACTCGGCCCGATGAGATGTCCAGGTCTGGCCGACCACGGCCAAACGGAGGCCGGTCACTGACGGGACCTCGGAGAATGACGGACACCTCCATGACCGATCTCATCTCCCTCGTCCTGACCCGCCGAACCATCCGGTCCTGACCCAACTCACCTTCAGCATCAGCTTCTACGCCGTCCTGCCGTTACTGGCCGAGCACCTCGGCACAGCGTTCGGCATGGCGGGGTGGATGGTCGGCTTCGTCCCGGGCCTGCGGACCTTCAGCCAGCAGGGCCTCTTCGTGGTCGGCGGAACACTCAGTAGTTCCCGTTTCCGGTACGCCGGGTCGGTGAAGCTCCTCGGCACCACCGCCGGCACCTACATCGACCTCCCTGCACCGGCCCAGAGCTCCTCCGGCCTCACGGTCTCCCCGCCGTCCTCGGCGCCCTACAGTGCGAACGCATACGTCCTCAAGCTCACCTTCTCCGGCACGATCCCGGCGCTGCGGCCGCTCGGCGGATCCGTCGCCTTCACGAACGTCAACTACACCGGCAACTCGGCGGTGCTCCCCCTCGGTGACCCCACCACGGCCGACCTCACCGCGGCCGGGCTGGGCGCGGGCAGCATCTCCTCCCTCCGGCCGACCCCCGGCTACCAGGTGATCGGCTACTCCGGGGACAACTTCTGCGGCACCTCCTGGACCTTCACCGCCGACAACCCCGACCTGCGGGTCACCGGCAACAACGACCAGATCGCCTCACTGCGGGTCCAGTTCAACCCGGCGACGTACTTCCGGATCACCAACGCCACCAACGGACTCGCCCTGGACAGCGGCGGCAACGTGGACTCCGGGGCCAGCCTCAAGCAGTGGACCTGGAACGGCAGCGCCAACCTGCAGTGGCAGGCGGAGGCGGTCGGAGGCGACTACTACCGGCTGGTCAACCGGACCAACGGCATGGTCGCGGACGGCTGGGGCGCCGCTACCAACGGCTCTCCGGCCCGCCAGGCCCCCTGGAGCGGCAGCAGCAACCAGCAGTGGAAGATCGTCCACCGCGGCGGCAACCGCTACTCGATCGCCAACCGCACCACCGGCCTGGTCCTCGACGGCGGCGGCAACGTCGCATCGGGCTCCGTCACCAAGCAGTGGATGTACGGCAACAGCAGCAACCTGCTGTGGAGCTTCACGGCTGTCTGATCCTCGGAACATGCGAGCGGCTGCGCCGGCGTACTACTCCTATCGCCAACCGGCTGAGAAATCGACGGCAACCTTTTCGTCTCGTGCGGTCACTGAGCAGTGCACCATCGGCTCGATCTTCCGAACGGACGGGAAATGACGACAGCGAGGCAGGCCGCGCGGCAGCGCAGACGCAGACGCAGGCTCATGCTGGCCAGTACGGTGGCGGTGACCGCCGCGGGCGTTCTCGCCTACCTGGTCATGGGCTTGCTCCCCGACCGGAGGGAAGAGGCAGGGCCCACCGCCGCATCGACGGTCGCCACCACCCAGGTAAGGGCCACAACCCCGTCCGACACGAGGACCCCAACCGCATCGGAGACGCCGACCGCGAGCAGCAGTTCGAGTCCGACGGCCACCGCGAGCACCCAGTCGCCACGACCGTCGGCCACGAGCACCCCGCAGTCCCCGCGAACCGCGTCCCCCACGGTGTCCTCGGCGGGGCGGATCCGGCCCGGCAGCACCTACACCGGCGTCGCCACTGCCTACGAGGCCGAGGACGGAGACGGCGCCTGCCTGTTCGGCCCAAGTCCCGACCTCATGATCGCGGCCATGAACACCACTGACTACGAGACGTCCAGGGCATGCGGCGCGTACGTGCTCGTCCGCGCGGCCAACGGCAAGTCGATCACCGTACGGATCACCAACGAATGCCCCCTGCCCTGCGCACCCGGGCAACTCGACCTCAGCCAACAGGCCTTCGCCAAGCTCGCCGACCTCAAGGTCGGCCGGATCCCGATCACCTGGCAGCTGGTGAGCCCCAACACCTCCGAGACCATGTCCATCAGGTACAAGACCGGGTCCAACCCCTATTGGTGCGGCATCCAGTCGATCGGCCACCGGAATCCGGTCGCGCGTCTGGAGGTCAAGACCGACGGTGGCTGGCGGCAGTTGCCGCGCACCGAATACAACTACTTCATTTCCGCCGACGGCAGCGGGTGCGGCAAGGCGATCAGGATCACGGACATCTATGGAGAACGACTGACCATCACCGGGATCGCGCTGCGGCCGAACGTGGTGCAACCGACCGGGGTTCAGTTCGCCCGGCACTGACCCCGCCCTCCGCCCGCGCACCTCTCCCGCGGGACCGACGGGACGTCCGGACGGACGCCGAGCTGCCCACAGCCACGGCGTCCGTGCCGGATACGGCGAGAACGGAGAGCAGGACGAGTGCGCACGCCGGGCCGAGTACGGTCCAGGGCGCCAGTTCTACGTACGGCTGGTTCTCGGACAGCAGGCGGCCCCACTCCGCGGTGGGCGGCTGCTCGCCCAGACCGAGAAATCCGAGGGAGGCCCGTACGAGGGCCGTGGTGGGCAGGCGCAGCAGGGCGTTGCGCAGGACACCCGGCAGGTACGGCGGGCAGCAGGTGGTAGCGGAGCAGGTATCCGGGGCCGGCGCCGAAGGAGATGGAGGCGAGCATGTGGCCGCTCGCTCGCTCCTGTTCGAGCAGGGCGGCGGCCTGGGCGGCGTAAGGGGTCCAGCCGACCAGGCAGACCGCGAGGGCGGCACCCGAGGCGGACGGGCCGGTCACCGCGGTGGTCAGCAGTCCGGCGAGGACCGCCGGCATCGTCGACACCACTTCCGTGAGCCCCGCGCCGACCTGTGCCGCCATGCCGAGCACCAGCCCGGTGAGCGTGCACACCGCAGTCACCACGAGAGCCACGCCCACC
Organism: Streptomyces shaanxiensis; assembly: GCF_039537145.1. Taxonomy (NCBI): domain Bacteria; kingdom Bacillati; phylum Actinomycetota; class Actinomycetes; order Kitasatosporales; family Streptomycetaceae; genus Streptomyces; species Streptomyces shaanxiensis. Next base: position 1,120,582 of record NZ_BAAAZY010000010.1, on the reverse strand, counting down.
GTGCGCAGCGCCCCATGGCCCAGCCGGGCCAGCAGATCCCGGCCGAGCGCCGGGCGCTTGCGTGCCGCCCGGCGCCATGACAGCCGTCCGCGGCGACGGCCCTCGCCGCGGACGGCACCAAGAAGACAGTCACTTCGGTGCACTCCCTGTGACAGCGCAGGCAGTGCCGTTGAGGGTGTAGGAGGTCGGCGGGGCGGTGTTGCCGGTGTGGGCTGCCTGGAAGCCGAGGTCGGCCGAAGCGCCTGGAGCGAGGGCGGCGTTGTGGGAGGCGTTCCTGACCGTGCCGGTGATCCGGCAGGACGCCGTCCCCGGCGCCGGGTTGGAGGTGTGGAACTGCGTGAAGAACTTCCAGACCTCCTGCGGCAGCCAGGTCCTGGAGCCGCTGTCACCGGCGGCCCCGTCCTGCGGAGCGGCGATGTGACCTTCGTCGAACGCGGCCCAGGCGACCGGATGCCCTGCGGAGCACCCCGCGTAGGTGGTGACCCGGTGCGTCAGGCTGCCCTGCGCCGGCTCCGGCGGGTTCTGGGGGGTGCAGCCGTTGTTCCTGACGAACCTGTCCCTCAGTGCCCGTCCGCCGGAGATGCCTAGAACGCTGTCCCTGAGGCCGTGCACTCCGAGGTAGGCGATCGGCTGGGTGCCGCCGCTGCATCCACTGAGCTGCCCGCCGCTCTGGACCGCGACCGCGCGGAAGACCGTCGCGCGGGAGCACGCGAGGGCGTACGACATGGCGCCGCCATAGCTGAATCCCAGGGCGAAGCGCTGTGTCGTGTCGACGCACAGGGCCGCCTCGATCCGCCTGATCATGTCGTCGACGAGGGTGACGTCCTCGCCGCCGGCGTTGGCCCAGCCGTTGTTGAGGCCCTGGGGTGCGACGAAGATGGCGCTGTTGTTCGCCAGTCGCTGGAGTCCGTAGTAGGCCCAGGTGCCCGTTTCCACGGTGCGACCGGTGGCGACGTCGGTGGAGGTGCCGCCCAGCCAGTGGAACCCGAAGACCAGCCGGTAGGGGCGGTTGCGGTCGTAGCCGTCGGGGATGCGCAGGATGAAGTTCCGGTTCTTGCCGCCGCTCTGGATCGTGTGCGTACCGCTCGTCAGGGTGGGGGCCTTGCCGCAACCCGGGGTCGCGGCTGCGGTGCCGACGGTTGCTGCGGCCGTGCCCGAGGCCGTGATCGGAGTGATCTCGCCCTGCCCGCGGCCCAGTGCCGTGCCGCCCATGGTCAGGACGACCAGCACCGCGACCACGGCGGTCCATAAGAGGGATCTTGTCCTCGTCATCGTGCAACTCTCCTTCTGTTGGAACATCGCCATGTGCCGGCAGGACTCCCTCACACGCGGGTCCATTTCTGGTTGTTCTGGCCGTTGCAGGTCCTCAGGACCAGCGGGGTCCCGTTGGCGGTTCCTGCCTGTTCGGCGTCGAGGCACAGTCCGGCGTGGACGTTGCGGATCGACCCGTCGGAGTTCACGGTCCACTTCTGGTTGTTCTGGCCGTTGCAGGGCCAGATGATGACCCGGGTGCCGTTGGTGGTGCCCTGGTTGTAGGCGTCCAGGCATTTGTCGCCGTAGACGCGGATCTCGCCGCCGGCCCAGGTGGTCCACAGCTGGTTGGCGGCGGTGTGGCAGTCCCAGATCAGTACCGTGGTCCCGGCCGCGGTGGAGGCACGGTCGACGTCCAGGCAGCGTCCGGATCCGTTGCCGCGCAGGCGTGCGGTGGTGGAGGCCAGTGGGCTGCCGCCAGTCATCTTGAACACGGCGACACCGTGTGCGGGGACGCTCGCGGAGATCTGGCCGGAGGTGCTGGATGTGCCGCCGGTCCACAGGTCGGTGAGGGTGAACGGCCCTCCGGTGAGGCCGACCTGGGCGGCCGTGGTGGTGACCGTGGCGGTGTTGCCGCCCCGGTTGAACAGGCCCACGGCGACCGAGCCGTCGGACAGGGGCCTGGCGAACACCTCGGTGTCGCCGTCGTCGCGCACGCGGCGTCCGCCCGCGCCCAGCGAGTCCTGGTTCACCGCCAGCAGGCGGGGGTTGCGCAGGATCGCGCTCACGTCGGCGGACATGGTGCGAATGTCGTTGCCTGCCATGAGTGGGGCACTCATCAGCGCCCACAGGGCGAAGTGGGAGCGGGACTCGGTCAGTGACAGGCCGGGACGGCCCACGACGAGCATGTCGGGGTCGTTCCAGTGTCCCGGACCCGACTGGGCGGCCAGGGGCGCGGTGATGTCCAGGACGTTGCCGACGCCCATCGGGTAGCTGTTGGTGTTGTTGTTCTGCCAGATGTCGAGCAGGTCCTCGGTGGTGCGCCACAGGTCGGCGACCTCGCCCCAGTTGTAGGTGTCGCCGGTGGGGGCGTGGAAGCTGTTGGGGTTGATGCTGTAGACGATCGGCCGGCCGGTGGCGCGCAGGGCGTCGCGCATGAGGGTGAACTGTGCGATCTGCTCGGTGAGGGTGCCGTTGCCGGAGCACCAGTCGTACTTGAGGTAGTCCACGCCCCATGAGGCGAACGAGGCGGCGTCCTGGGCCTCGTGGCCCTTGCTGCCCGTGGAGCCGGGGTAGGTGCCCACGCCCTGCGCGCAGGTTTTCTCGTTGGGTGCCTGGTAGATGCCGAACTTCAGGCCCTTGCCGTGGATGTAGTCCCCGAGCGCCTTCATCCCGCTGGGAAACTTGGTCGGGTTGGCCCGGAGGTTGCCCGCCGCGTCGCGCTGCGGGTCGAACCAGCAGTCGTCGACGACGACGTACCGGTAGCCGGCGTCGCGCATGCCCGAGGACACCATCGCGTCGGCAGCTTCGCGGACCTGCGCCTCGGTGATCCCGCACCCGAAACTGTTCCAGCTGTTCCAGCCCAGCGGAGGGGTGAGCGCCGGGCTGCCCGGCGCAGCCTCGGCGGTCGTGCCGGCGGAGGCCGTCAGGGACGCGGTGAGCGTCAGCACGGTGGTCGCGAGGAGGCGGAGCAGCCGTCCGCCTGATCGTCTGGGCACCAAGGGGCTCCTTAGAGGGAAGGGCGCCATGGACGGGTACCGAGAAGACAAATGTCACGTCCATGACATGACTGGAGGGGGCAAGTGCGGTTCGAAGTTTCGTGGCTCATTCGGAAACTCAAGGCTCCACGGATATTAGAGAGGCCATCGAGCAAGTCAACACCTGCCACCGAACAGCCCTTCACGATGCAGCAGTGAAGACCTGTGAAAGGCGACATACATGCACCTTCCCGGTAATCAACCTGCACCAACATGGGATCACCGGCTTCGAATGTTTCGAAGCATACGACGATTCGTGCGAGAGGTATTGACGGGGTTCACCGGCCTCCTATCATCCAGGGTGCTCGACAAGTCGATCCACGTTCGACATCGCGTATACACAGAGCCGCTCCGCACGAGCCGAGCAAGGCACTCCGGGCAACTCCAACCAACACGGCTGGGCCACAGAAGGAGACGCCGCACGTGCAAATGTCATGGACTCATCAGACCCTGTCTCGCCGCCGCGCGGTGACGGCCGCCGCCGGTCTGGCCGCCGGTGCCCTGCTTCCTCCGGCCGCGGCCCCCGGCACCGTTTCCGCCGCTGCCCAGGGCCCGGACCTCGCGACCGCGGCGGCCTACACGAACCCGGTGATCTGGCAGGACTTCGCGGACATCGACGTCATCCGCGTCGGTGACGCCTTCTACGCCTCGGCCTCGACGATGCACTACTCGCCGGGCGCGCCCGTCCTGCGGTCGTACGACCTGGTGAACTGGGAGATCGCCGGCCACTCGGTGCCCGTGCTCGACTTCGGCGCCAAGTACGACCTGCACGGTGCCCGCGGCTACGTCAGAGGGATCTGGGCGTCGTCACTGGCCTACCGGCCGAGCAACAGGACCTTCTACTGGCTCGGCCAGATCGACTTCGCCCGGACGTACGTCTACACCGCCACCGCCGCCGAGGGGCCATGGAACAGGCTGACGACGATCAGCACCCCCTACTACGACGCGGGGCTGCTCGTCGACGGTGACGACACCCTCTACGTGGCGTACGGCAACACCACCATCAGCGTGGCCCAGCTCTCGCCCGACGGCCGCACCCAGGTCCGCACCCAGCAGGTGTTCACGACACCGTCGAGCGTCGGCACCCTTGAGGGCTCCCGCTTCTACAAGATCAACGGGCAGTACTACATCTTCCTGACCCGCCCCGCGAACGGCCAGTACATCCTCAAGTCGTCGAGCGGCCCCTTCGGTCCGTACACGATGCGGCAGGTCTTCCTCGACCTGCGCGGACCGATCCCCGGCGGTGGCGTCCCGCACCAGGGCGGGCTGGTACAGACGCAGAGCGGCGCCTGGTACTACATGGCCTTCGTCGACGCCTATCCCGGTGGCCGGATGCCCGCTCTGGCACCCGTCACCTGGACCTCGGACGGCTGGCCGGTCGTGCAGCTCGTCGACGGCGCATGGGGCACCTCGTATCCTCGCCCGGCCGTGCCCCCTCCGCCTCGCCCGGTGGCCCCGATGACCGGCGTCGACACCTTCGACGGGCCGGTCCTGAAGCCGCGATGGGAGTGGAACCACAACCCGGACAACACCAAGTGGTCGGCCGGCAACGGGCTGACCCTGCGGACCGCGACCGTCACCAACGACCTCTACTGGGCCCGCAACACCCTGACGCACCGCATCCAGGGCCCCACCTCCACCGCCACGGTCCAGCTCGACCACTCCGCGATGCGGGACGGCGACCGGGCCGGACTGGCACTGCTGCGCGACTCCTCCGCCTGGATCGGCGTTCGGCGTGACGGCGGCGTCCCACGGCTGGTGATGGTCAACGGGCTGACCATGGACGGCAACTGGAACACCACCAACACCGGCGGTGAGGTCGCGAGCGCGGCCGTCTCGGGCAGCCGCGTCTGGTTGCGCGCGACCGCGGACATCCGCCCCGGCACCGGACGCCTCGGCACCTTCTCCTACAGCACCGACGGCACCACTTTCACCCGCCTCGGGCCGGCCTTCTCCCTGGGCAACGACTGGCGGTTCTTCATGGGCTACCGATTCGCCCTCTTCAACCACGCCACGCAGGGCCTCGGCGGCGCGGTCCGCGTCACGCGGTTCGACCTGTCCACGCCCTGAAGCGGCCCACCGATCACCCCCCCCCACCCCGAGGAGGTCCACCGACCGCACCACGCAACCCCCCACACCCCCCACGAGGAGAACCATGAACCCGCTGAAACGGCTCGGCTGTCGCCGAGCCTCGATCCTCGGCCTGCTGGCCGCGACCGTCCTGGTGACACCCGGGACCGCGACCGGCGCGGCCGACGCCGTCAAGGCCTCCACTCTGGGCGCCCAAGCGGCCCAGTCCGGACGGTACTTCGGAACCGCCGTGGCCGCGGGCCGGCTCGGCGACGGCACTTACACCGGCATCCTGGACCGTGAGTTCAACTCGGTCACGCCCGAGAACGAGATGAAGTGGGACGCGACCGAGCCGTCCCGCGGCTCGTTCAACTTCGGCCCCGCCGACCAGATCGCCAATCGCGCACAGGCCGGCGGTAAGCGCCTGCGCGGCCACACCCTGGTCTGGCACTCCCAACTGCCCGGCTGGGTCAGCTCCATCAGGGACGCGAACACACTGCGCGGCGTGATGAACAACCACATCACCACCGTGATGAACCGCTACAAGGGCCGGATCCACTCCTGGGACGTGGTGAACGAGGCCTTCGCCGACGGCCCCAGCGGTCAGCTCCGCAGCTCGGTCTTCCGGGACGTGCTGGGCAACGGCTTCATCGAGCAGGCCTTCCGCACCGCGCGCTCCGCCGACCCGGCGGCCAAGCTCTGCTACAACGACTACAACATCGAGAACTGGAGCGACGCCAAGACCCAGGGTGTCTACCGCATGGTCCGCGACTTCAAGGCGCGCGGCGTGCCCATCGACTGCGTCGGCCTCCAGGCCCACTTCGGCACCGGCGGCCCGCCCGCCAGTTTCCAGAGCACGCTGTCGAACTTCGCCGCCCTCGGCGTGGACGTCCAGATCACCGAACTGGACATCGCGCAGGCGTCGCCGACCGCGTACGCCAACACGGTCAGGGCCTGCATGAACGTCGCACGCTGCACCGGCATCACGGTCTGGGGCATCCGCGACAGCGACTCCTGGCGTGCCTCGGAGAACCCGCTGCTGTTCGACCGGGGCGGCAACAAGAAGCCTGCGTACAACGCAGCGCTGACGACGCTGGGCGGCACACCCACCGCCACCCACTCCACGCCCGCCGCCACCACGCCCGTCACCACCAGCGGCAAGCCCGCCGCCCCGCGCAGCGCCACCAACGCCGCTGCTCTGCCCAGCCGTTACTCGTGGAGCTCCAGCGGCCCGCTGATCGCGCCGAAGCCGGACTCGACCCACAACATCGCCGGGATCAAGGACCCGACGGTCGTCCAGTACAACGGCAAGTACCACGTGTTCGCGAGCGTCGCCAGCTCCTCCGGCTACAACCTGGTCTACCTGAACTTCAGCGACTGGTCCCAGGCCGGCTCGGCCACGCACCACTACCTGGACCGCACCGCCATCGGGTCCGGTTACCGGGCCGCACCGCAGGTCTTCTACTACGCGCCGCAACGCCTGTGGTACCTCGTCTACCAGACCGGCAACGCCTCGTACTCCACCAACCCCGACATCAGTAACCCGAACGGGTGGAGCGCGCCGCGCCACTTCTACTCGTCGATGCCCGACATCATCAAGCAGAACATCGGCAACGGCCACTGGGTCGACATGTGGGTGATCTGCGACAGCGCCAACTGCTACCTGTTCTCCTCCGACGACAACGGACACCTGTACCGCTCGCAGACGACCGTCGGCCAGTTCCCGAACGGCTTCACCAACACCGTCATCGCGGCCCAGGACTCCAAGTACGCCCTGTTCGAAGCGAGCAACGTGTACAAGGTGCAGGGCAGTAACCAGTACCTGCTGCTCGTCGAGGCCATCGGATCGGACGGCCGACGCTACTTCCGCTCCTGGACCACGAGCAGCCTCGCCGGCTCCTGGACACCCCTGGCCGCGTCCGAGAGCAACCCGTTCGCACGGGCGAGCAACGTCTCCTTCCCCTCGGGCGCCTGGACCCGGGACATCAGCCACGGCGAGATGATCCGTGCCGGCTACGACCAGACACTGACCATTCCCGCATGCCGGCTCCAGTACGTCTACCAGGGCATGAACCCCAACGCGGGCGGCGACTACAACCTCCTCCCGTGGCGGCTCGGCCTCCTGACCCAGACCAACTCGACCTGCTGACCGACCATGCCGTGGGGAGCGCTTCCCGTGGGAGCGCTCCCCCTCCATACTCGCCGCCGACCTTCGGACGCACGCACCCCCTGCCAGATGTCAGAAAGCCGAGGTAACCGTCATGCGCCGCAGACTCCTCGCCCTGGTGGCAGCACTCTCCTCACTGCCGCTGGCGCTCGCCGCCGCCCCGCCCGCCCACGCGGCCGACCCGACGACCATGACCAACGGGTTCTACGCGGATCCCGACTCCAGCGCGAAGCGATGGGTCGCCACCAACCCCGGTGACGGCCGCACACCCGCGATCAACGCCTCGATCGCCAACACACCGACGGCCCGCTGGTTCGGCTCCTGGAGCGGCACCATCGGCACCGCCGCCGGCGCGTACGTGGGCGCCGCGGACGCCCGGGACAAGCTGCCCGTCCTGGTCGCCTACAACATCTACAACCGCGATTACTGCGGCGGGCACTCTGCGGGCGGAGCCTCCTCGCCTGCCGCCTACGCGAACTGGATCGCCCAGTTCGCGGGCGGAATCGCCGCCCGCCCTGCCGTCGTCGTCCTCGAACCCGACTCCCTCGGGGACTACGGCTGCATGACCCAGGCGCAGATCGACGAACGCGAGAGCATGCTGACCGGAGCGCTCACCGAGTTCAACCGTCAGGCCCCCAACACCTGGGTCTACCTGGACGCCGGCAACCCGGCCTGGGCGAGCGCGGCGACCATGGCCGGGCGCCTCCACGAAGCGGGCCTGCGGCAGGCCCACGGCTTCTCACTCAACGTCTCCAACTACCTGACCACGGCCGAGAACACCGCCTACGGCAACGCCGTCAACAGGGAACTCAGTGCCCGGTACGGCTACACCAAGCCGTTCGTGGTGGACACCAGCCGCAACGGCAACGGCTCCAACGGCCAGTGGTGCAACCCTTCGGGCCGCCGCATCGGCACCCCCTCCCAGCTGGGCGGAGGCGCCGAAATGCTCTTGTGGATCAAGGTTCCGGGCGAGTCCGACGGCAACTGCGGCGTGGGAACCGGCTCCTCGGCCGGGCAGTTCCTCCCGGAGGTCGCCTACAAGATGGTCTACGGCTACTGATCCGGGTCCGCTCGGGCGCGGGTCCCGCGGCAGGTCAGGGCGAGAGCGTTCCTCCGGCTGCTCGAAGAGGAACTCGCGCTGAGGAGGGAGACGACGTACTCGTGGCCGGACTGGAACGGCGCCACCCGTCGTGCAGCGGGGCAAGCCTGACGTACACCAACGCCCTCGGACCCAACGGCGTGACGGCGGGTTCGGCGTGGAAGTACACGCCGGCCCGCGGGGCCGGGGGGGGGGAACATCTCCCCGTCCAAGGGACGCTACGAGTTCCCCGGTCCGGCCGTCGACCCGCGCAGGGAAGGCCGAGAAGAGGACAGTCCGGACGCCCGCGTCGGACGTCTCACCGAGGGCCCGCTCGCTGTTCGCCCTGCGCGGCCCCTTCCGTCGGCGGCTGACGCGCTGTGTCGGTGAGTTCGCCGGGGGGGACGGTCCGCCTGGGTGACGGGGTCTGCATCCCGGCGGCCCGTAGCCGAGCCGAGCAGGCCGCCCGCGACACCGCGAGCGGCCTGCTCTTCGGACACCCGCGGCCAGCGCCGCGAGGAAGACGATGATCCCCCAGCCGGCGTCCTTCCAGACGGCCTGCGCGGTGACCAGGTACTTGAAGAGGTCCGCGTTGATCATCAGGTCGAAGCCGCTCCAGCCGTGGTTCTCCAGGGTATGAGCGATGATGCCGGCGCCGCCGAAGATCTGCTGGAACACGGTGACCACGAGGACCCATGAGAAGAAGTGCGGCAGATACATGATCGCCTGCGCCACGGCCCGCACCCGGGGCCGGATCACGCTGTTGATGAGCAGCGCGAGGGCGATGGGGACCGGGAAGAACAGCACCAGCTGGAGCACGAACAGCACGATCGTGTTCTTCGCCGCGCTCCAGAACAACGGGTCGTCCATCATCCGCGAGAACTGCTCCACACCCACCCAGGGACTGTGGAACATCGCCGTGACGCCGTTGTCCGCGGCGTACGGGTCGTAGTCCTGGAAGGCGACGACGTTGCCGAGCAGCGGGACGTAGTTGAAGAGCAGGAGCAGGATGATGACGGGCAACGTCATCAGGATGAGCGCGCGGTCGCGGCGCCACCGGACCCGGAAGGGAACCTTGCCCGCCTTGCCGGCCCTGCGCGGGCGCACTCTCCTTCACGGTGGCTGTGGTGACCGCGGCCGTCGGTTCCTCGACCGCCGCCGGGGGGGTGACGTGTCCCGTCGGGCCTGCTCCCGGCCGTGAGAGACATCAGTTGCCGCTGCCGTTCTTGTCGATGAGCTGCTTGTACCAGTCGCGCAGCTTGTCGCCGCCGGAGGACTTCCAGGTGGAGATGGCCTGCTGGACGTCGGACAGCTTCTTGTTGCCCCGCACGAAGTCGATCTCCAGCTGCTCGAACTGGCTGGCGAGGGTTGCGTAGCGGCTCGGCTCGACGATGTTCATGCCGAACGTGGACGTCTTCTTCACGAAGGGACCCTGCCGCGCCGACCTGACGGCCGGTCGGGCGGGCTGGAACTCGTTGAGCGGCGCGCCACCCGTTTCGTGGACGAGCCGGCCCCGTCCTTCGAGACCCGCCGACCCCAACAGGTGCCCCGTGAGGTGCGGCACGGAGCCGGCCCACATCGGCGAACGCACTGCGGCTGCTGTCGAGCGGGGACGCGCAGGCCCCCACGTCTCGGCCGCTCCGGCACCCGGCACCCGGCACCCCGAACGCACCAGCCGGAGCGCCGTGGAGCGGGGGCCGAACTAGGCTGGAAGCAGCCGCTGGAAACCAGCCCTGACGGGCACGGCTGTCCGGACGGAGGCGTGGTGCGTGGAGATGGCCGACAAGCAGGATGCCCCCACTGCCGCTGTCGTGGTGGACCCGGACGGCATGGTGAGCGGCTGGAGCGAGGGGGGCCGACTGCTGCTGGGCTGGACGGCGGAGGACACCGTCGGGCGCCCCGTGACCGACCTGCTGGTCGATCCCCCGCCACCCGGCTTCCCTGAGGGCTACGGCGCCGGCCCCGACCCCTCGGGGTTCATCCCCCTGCGCCACCGGGACGGTTCCACGGTGGACGCCGTGGTGACGGCTCACCCGCTGCTCGGCGCCGACGGGCGGGCGCTGGGCCACGTGGTGACCATCCAGCGTTGGGGACGCCGTCCGGTGATCGCCGACCGGGCCTTCGAGCAGTCTCCCTTCGCTCTGGGCGTTTACGACCCCGACCTGCGGTTCCTGTGGATCAACGCCTCCTCGTGCCGGGTGATCGCGCACTCCGAGGAGCAGGTGCTCGGCAAGAAGTACCGCGAGGTGCTTCCCGAATTCGACCGCACGTTGTTTCCCGAACGGGACGACAAGCCCTACACCGACGCGCTCGCCCAAGTGGCGAGGACGGGCGAGCCCACGCGTCTGATCACCGTCTTCCGCCCGCGCGGCAGCGACTACGCCAACGCCTGGGCCACCAGCATCTGGCCCGTCCGGGATGCCGAGGGCAGGGTACGCGGGATCGCCAACTGGGGATTCGACATGAGCGCCGAGTACTGGGCTCGGCAACGCCTGCTCATCCTCAACCAGGCCAGCGGCGGCATCGGCCGGACACTCGACGTGATCGGCACCGCCCAGGAACTGGCCATGACCCCGGTGCCGAGATTCGTCGACCTCGTCAGCGTGGATCTCTTCGATGAGGTACTGCACGGAGAGGAACCGCCCTCCGTGTCCGCGTTCTCGCCCGGCGAGACGATCAGGCTCAGCCGTGCCGCCCAGCACAGCGCGAAGGACGGCGCCGACCGGGCTCCCGGACCCACGAAGCCCGTCACGCACCGACCCGGTTCCGTCGCCGCCCGCTGCATGGCCACCGGCAGGTCCACAGTCGAGCTCGCCGCTGACCCCGGCCAGGGCGGCGAGTGGGCCTTCGGGCCTGGGCTCGCCGCCGACCCGGCCCATTGGCCACCGGGCAACCCGGTGATCGACGAGTCCATCGCCGCGGACGGGCTGACGGGCCGGATCACCGTGCCGCTCCGGGCGCGCGGCGCGCTGCTCGGCGTCGTCACCTTCTCCCGCCTCGACCGGCCCGAGGCCTTCACCGCCGACGACCTGATCCTCGCCGAGGAGCTGACCGCCAAGGCAGCCGTCGCCATCGACAACGCCCGCCGGTACTCGCGCGAGCGCTCGACCGCGCTGACCCTGCAACGCAGCCTGCTGCCACAGGGACTGCCGATCCAGGAGGCGGTCGAAGTGGCCTCCCGCTACCTGCCCGGCGGGACCGAGGCGGAAGTGGGCGGTGACTGGTTCGACGTCATTCCGCTGTCAGGCGCCCGGGTCGCCCTGGTCGTCGGCGATGTCGTCGGTCACGGACTGCACGCCTCGGCCAGCATGGGCCGGCTGCGTACGGCGGTCCGCACCCTCGCCGATGTCGACCTGCCGCCGGACGAGCTGCTGACCCACCTGGACGACCTGGTTCTCCACCTCGCCAGCGACCTCCAGCCCGACAGCCACTTCCAGCCCAGCGGCGAGTCCGGCGCCACCTGCCTGTACACCGTCTACGACCCTGTCTCCCGGCGCTTCACGCTGGCGAGCGCCGGCCATCCGCTGCCGCTGATCGTCTCTCCGGACGGCACCAGGACACCCGTAGCCGCACAGCCGGGACCGCCGCTCGGCATCGGTGGGCTGCCTTTCGAGGCCACCGAGCTCGAGCTGCCCGAAGGTAGCCTGCTCGCCCTCTACACCGACGGGCTGGTGGGAAGCCGCGAGCACGACGTCGACCAGCGGATCACCGAACTGCAGCGGGTCCTGGAACACTCGGCCACCTCACTGGAGGCCCTGTGCGACTCGGTGATGGACGTCATGCTCCCCGAACGCCGCACCGACGACGCCGCCCTGCTGCTCGCTCGCACTCACGCGCTGGATCCCCACCACGTCGCCGACTGGGACATCGAGCCCGACCCCGCGCAGGTACCGCGCGCCAGGAAGTTCGCCGTCGACCAGGTCGACGCCTGGGGCCTGGAGGAGGCGGCCTTCGTCACCGAACTGGTCGTCAGTGAGCTGGTCACCAACGCCATCAGATACGGCGAGCCGCCGCTCAGGCTGCGGCTGATTCGCGATACGTCCCTGATCTGCGAGGTCTCCGACGCCAGCAACACCGCTCCGCACCTGCGCCGGGCCCGCGCCTTCGACGAGGGCGGCCGCGGCCTGTTGCTCGTCGCCCAGCTCACCCAAGGGTGGGGCACCCGGCACACCACCAACGGCAAGACGATCTGGTGCGCGCAGACCCTCCCCCAGTCTGAGCCGCACTGAGATCCAAGCCCACGGACGGTCGCCGGCCGCGCGGCGGGGCACGCAACGGCACCGCACCTAGGGTGCGGGAGCCCGCCGCCTCGCGAGGGCCGGCACCACATCCGGGCGACGAGGCCTGGTCGCTGCATGGGTGGTACGGCGTTCGCCGTCCCGGACGCCCGGAGCACGAGCGGGGTGAAGCGCGCTCGGCTCAGTACCGCGGAGCAGCCCCGAGTTGGCGCCGTCGCGGATCTCGATCGCGCTGCCACCATGCGTATCGGCGGTGCCCGCACGTGCCCTCCCCGGTGGACGGAAAATGACCAGCACTGGACGATTTTCAGCCCACGACTGAGCCGGACAGGACACGTACGTTCGTCGCATGTCAACCAGCAAGCAACTCCTGACGTCGGTTCAGGTGGCGCGACCCAGAGACCGAGTCGCACAGCACCAAACCAGCACGGGAGTCAGCAGGCCACCGTCGAATCACCCTCAACTGCGCTTCCCGGACAGCATCAATTTCGCACTCTCCTGACCTCTCAGCCGCCGCGCCGCGAGCAGGCATGGTGGCCCCACGCATAACCTCAGCCCGAACTATGTTGCCCCACCACATGTGCGCCTGACCTGCACGTTTCTACGGTGTGCCAACACGTACCCGTCCCCACCGCACACGAGGAAGTGGCGCACATGGCCTCCGGAACCACCGCTCCCCCACCAACCGCAAACCTCCGTCGCATCGTCGCCGCAAGCCTCATCGGCACCACCATCGAGTAGTACGACAACTCATTCGATCGGGGCTAGGGCCTGCGGTTTTCCATGATTCCGGCCCTCGAAGTCAGTACGGAACCAGCACGGGGTTGGCGGCGTGCTGACTCGGTGCTGGCGGCCTGCATCGCAGCACGCTCCATTGGCCCGGTCGGCATCCGCGCATGGTTGCTCAGTGTCACCAACGGCTTGAGCTGACAGTGATATACCGACACGGTGCCTTCGTCCTCTTGACCTGCCAAGCGGACCGATGATCGTGTGCCCGCCCTGCTGAGGCAACGCAAGCGCCCATGCGCACTTGCGTGCGCCCATGCCTGCGCTCGTACGGTGCCGAGCCATGTCAGCATCTGTGGAAGAGGTACTCGACCGGCTCAGCACAGAGATCTCCGTGCGTACCAATTCGACCGCCGCTCTGGTTACGGACATGGACAAGGCGGCCGCGGCCATCGATCGACAGCGCGCACGGAAGCAGGATGAGAAGGAGCCGAGTTCCCGTAAGCCCGAACTCGGGCCGTTACGAGGCGCCGACCGGCAGGATCTCGTTTCCACCCCCTGGGACTTGCACTCAACGGCAACCATCAGAAGGCCACCAAGCGCACCGCCAAGGCTGACCGCTCAGTATTCAAGCAGCTGGCCAGGGGCAGCGAGCGCGCCGAGCACTTCCACCTTGCCAAGTGGAACACCACGCCGTGCCTCTTGATGTCCACGGAACTACTCGCGCTGGACGAAATCACCGTCAACGCTCTGCAGGCGCCGGGCGAAGGACTGCTGCCCGCGAGGCCAGCCACAGGGCGAGGGAGCGCGGACGCAGTGCTGTCGGAGCGGAACCTCGCGTATGCCGGTGCGGTGAAGGTACCTGCCGACGGCGGCCAGGAACGGATCCAGGACGGATTCGTCGTCCCCCGCAAGGAGCTCGGCTGGTATGGCCAGTTACTCGCGCGCACCGGAGCCGCCGGCCAGCTGGCCTTCGCCGGCGCGGGCACCGAGATCGCCCAGTACCTGACCGAGAAGCAGGGCAACAAGCACTACAAGCAGCAGACGTTCGCCGGTTCGTCCAGCGTCCGGGACGCGCGGCACACCGCACCAAGTACGGAACGATCTCCACGAGATCGGTGGTCGCCTCACGGAAACGCTCCGCGATGGCCGTGATCTCGTGCGGGGCTGGGTGCGCGTACTCGCCGATCACGGCCTCCAAGTCGTCGTACAACTGCTCGTCGATCGCTTCGCGGCGAGCGAGTGCGAGGAGCAGTACGGTCGCGAAGTGATCGATGCGGACGGCTACTTCGGAGAGAACATCGCGGCCACCTACGACGAGTCGACGGCGGACATGTCCCGTCCCGACGTGGTGGGCCCCGCGGTCGACCTATTGGCCGAACTCGCAGGCAGCGGCCCGGCGCTCGAACTCGGCATCGGCACCGGCCGCATCGCGCTGCCGCTGGCCGGCCGCGGTGTGCCGGTGCACGGCATCGACACGTCCCGCGCCATGGTGGACCGGCTGCGCGCCAAGCCCGGCGGCGACGCGATCGACGTGACGATCGGGGACTTCGCGTCGACGCGGGTGGAGAAGAGCTTTTCCGTGGCGTATCCGGTCTTCAACACGATCATGAATCTGACGTCCCAGGACGCCCAGGTCCACTGCTTCCGCAACGTGGCGGCGCACCTGGCGCCGGGCGGCTGCTTCGTCGTCGAGGTCATGGTTCCCGAGCTGCGGAAACTCCCGGCCGGGCAGAACGCCGTACCGTTCCACATCAGCGAGTCGCGCTGGGCGTTCGACACCTACGACGTCGCCACGCAGGCGATGAACTCCAACTACGTCACCATCACCGATGGCCGTGCCGAACACTGGTCCATCCCGTTCCGCTACATCTGGTCCGCCGAGCTGGACCTGATGGCCCGCCTCGCCGGACTCCGGCTGCGCGACCGGTGGCAGGACTGGACGCGCGAGCCGTTCACCAGCGAGAGCGGCAAGCATGTGTCGGTGTGGAAGAAGCCGGTTGGCTGACGCCGGTTCAGGCTCACTGGCTGGTTTCAGGCGCCCTGGTCGGTGCGTGTCAACAGCAGGACCGCCGCTCCGCGACGGCCGTCGACGCCGCCATGGCGACGGCTCCCGCGACCCCGCGCCGCGAGCCTGGTCCCCCACCACCGCTCGGATGAAGCTCGAAGTGCCGCTGCCGGACGTCTTCGCGTGACTTCCCGATGCTGTTCGTGACCGAGACCATCCAGCTCGACGAGGTGGAGAAGGCGTTCGAGCGGATGCACCACGGCTACGTCCCGCGCTCGGTGGTGATGCTCTGAGCGCAAAGCGCGCAACTTCCTTGCCGCATGCCAGATGCGGCGCCCCTATCGTCGGGCGGACCGCCCCTTCTCCTCGACGACACGGGAGTGCCATGACCATTGAGAAACTCCATCGCGGCCAGGTCGTACTGGGTACCGTCGCCGCGGCGGTACTGGGCAGCGCGGGCAATGCCCTGGTGTCGTGGGTGGCGCGGAGCCTCGGCTCGGATCCGCAGGTGATCCAGGGCTTGCAGCCCAAGGGGTACGTGGTGCTCACCACCCTCGGCGTGATCGTGGGCGCCGTCGTGTGGGCACGGATCCGCCGGCGTTCCGAGCGTCCCCGGGCAGTGCTGCGCAAGCTGGTGCCGACCGTGGTCGGGGTGTCCTTCCTCGCCGACGTTCCGGTGTTCTTCCTCGATGGCGCGGACGTGCTCGGCGTGTTCGCGCTCATGGTCATGCACGTGGTGGTCGCGGTGATCGCCGTGCCGATCTTTCGGCGTGTCATGCCCCTGGCGGAGGACCGTACCTCGCCGACCGATGAAGTCCACGCGCCGCTCGGGGCCTGAGCAAGTACGGGCCCTGTTCGGGAAGTTGTGGTGCGGGGCCGCGCTGATGCCCGGCCCCGCCGAGGTGCCCCGCTAGTCCGCGAGGGCGATCTCCGGCCACGTCAGCGATGTCGACCCCCAGGTGAGGCCGCCGCCGAAAGCGGTCAGCAGCACGCGGTGGCCGGCGCGCAGTTCTCCGTCGCGTAGACCGTGGTCGAGGGCCAGCGGGATCGAGGCTGCTGAGGTGTTGCCGACGCGGGCGATGTTGGACACGAAGCGGTCGCGGTCCACCCGCAGTTCCGTGGCGACCGCGTCCAGGATGCGGGCGTTCGCCTGGTGCGCGACGACTCGGTCCACGTCGGACGTCTGCAGCCCGGCGCTCTTCAGCGCGGACTGCGACGAGGCGGCCATCCGGGCGACGGCGTTGGCGAAGACCGCGCGGCCCTCCATCCTGAAGTACTGGTCGCCCGGGTCGGCCGGGGCCGGGGAAGAACGCTGCCGCGATCCGCCCCCGCGAACGGTGATGAGGTCCGCGAGCTCGCCGTGGCTGCCGAGGTCGAACGGGCCCAGCGCGCCCGGCTCTTCGGAATCGCCGGCGCGCAGCAGCACCGCGCCTGCGCCGTCCCCGAAGATCACGGAGGACGTGCGGTCCTCGGGGTCGAGGATCGTGGAGTAGGTGTCCGCGCCGATCACGAGCAGCGACTCGACGAGTCCGGATGCGATGAGACCGGCGCCGACCGCGAGGCCGTAGACGAAGCCGGTGCAGACGGCGGCGAGGTCGAAGGCGGGCACGGTGCCGAGGCCGAGGCGGGAGGCGATCTCGGGTGCCGTCGCGGGGCAGGGCCGGTCGGGGGTGGTGGTGGCCAGCAGTACGGCGCCCGCTCCGGGCACGCCCGCCGAGCGCAGGGCGCGCCGGGCAGCCTCGACGGCGAGATCCGATGTCGCCGTGCCGGGGTCGATCATGTGTCGGGTGGCGACGCCGATGCGGCTGCGGATCCACTCGTCCGTGGTGGCGAGTCTGTGGGTGAGTTCCTCGTTGGTCACTGTCCTCGGCGGGAGCCATGATCCGAGTCCCGCGACTATCGCTGCCGGCATTCTCGTCCTTCCTCACGGGTCGACGTCCAGCGGCGCTGTGGGCAGCGAGCGGCTGGGAGAGATGGAGGCGCAGAGGCGCATGGTGAAAGACGTGCGACGGCCCGCCCGCCGCGCCACAGCGAGCGGGCGGGCACGACCGCCGGTCTTGGAGGAATGAGGTGAGCCGACGGATGCCGTCGGCTCGGGATGAGACCACAGGGCGCGCGAGGCCCCGCGGTGGTTGCGGGTGGGGGGACGGGCTTCGGGTCGTGCTGTGCACGGCCCGGGCGGCGGAACGGATGGGCGCCACTGCTGGGAGTCCACGGACCGAGCGGTGGTACGTGGTGCGGTGGGTGGCGAGTTCGGTGCGGGGACGGGCGTCGGTGTTCCGGGACGGCTCTGGGCGGTGGCCCTGGCCGTCGGCGTCCGGATCCGGCTCGTCCGGGGCGGTCACTTCACATAGTCGGGCGACACCTTCGGCGGCCATTTGCCGACACTCAGGACGCCGAGGCTGTATGCGCGGCTGACGAGGGCGGCGCGGTTGGGTGCCTTGAGCTTCTTGAGCATGGTGCCAACGTGGTACTCGACGCCCTGCCTGCTGAGGAACAGGCGGGAGGCGAGGCATATCGTGGACTCGCCGCTGGCTATGCCTTCCAGGATGCGGGCGTCGATCTCGCTGAGGATGCGGGTGCGGTCGACGACGACGGCGTTGGCCTGTACGGCCTCCTCCGGGTTCACGACGACGACGAACCCGACGAGCTCGCCGCACGCGGCGTGCACGGCGATGCCCGTGATGTCTCCGGTGAACACGGCCTGCCGGGGCCCTATGCCGGCGAGGTGCTCGACGAAGCGTTCGCGGCGCCCCTCGAGGAGGCGTTGGAACTGTTTGCGCATGGGGGCGTGCACACCGGGGTGCAGCAGGTCGTAGAAGCTGCTGCCGACCAGGGTCTCCCGGTCGCAGCCGAACTGGTCGACGAACTCTTCGTTCGCCTCGACGACGCACATCTGGGGGTCCAGGCTCGCGAGGAGGAGGCCGGACCGGTCCAGGAGCGTTCTGAACACATCCACTTCGGGCACGTTCGTAGCCGTTGCCGGACCAGAGGACTGGTCAATTCCAAGATAGCCAGCGGCGGCAGTCTGCATAGAAGCTGTCCTCACTTGAGCTAAATTTGAGGTAACTGAATCCCAGCTCCTCCCGGAAAGTCGACGCCTCTCCGGGAGGAATTCCGGGAATCCCCCGGGCTTGATCGTAAGGAAATTCTTATCGCAGGGTCAATGAAGCCCTCCCACCATTTGATGACTATCCGTCAGTAACCTGGGACCTTCGTCGACGCATCACACACAGAAGAAACACGGACGAAAGCAGACATTCCACATAAATGAGCAGGTCACCAGACCCATGAGACAGCGCGAGATGTAGGTTCCCGACGATCCCCTCGGCCTTGGACTGTTTGCACACACACCACAGCCCGGCCAAGTACCGAGATCGACAACACACCGGGTGCCAGTTCGCGGGAACCGCATGATCCACGCCACCCGAGGGCGCATCACCGGGCACCGTCGGTCGGATCGACTCGCCCACCACGTGACTTGAGGGACGCCTCGACACCCCTCCGGCTGCCGCCAGGGCCCTTACGCCGCGCGGCGGACCCCGGGATCCCTGCACCGACAGGCCCTTTTCCGCCAAGATCCACCTTGGGTTTCACGGCCCATTTCCGCTCTATTGCAGCTCCGTTACCGCGTGAACCCTCTCGCATCACCACCGGTGCCGGAAGTTTACAATTCGGCGGGCTGGAGCGGCGCCGACCGACAGGGAACGGACAGAAAGCGCCTATGACGTGCGCACCTGCAGGCACCCACTGCAACCCAAGTTATTTACCAAGCCTTGGTGAACCGGCACCCCTGGGCCGCGAAGATTATTACGGAACTCTTCACAAGCCCTTCCCATCCTCCAGAAATAGCCCGACTCATTCGAGCCACTTTCCCGCACGAACAACAGAGGCGCGCCGAAACCGCACACCACCCCACCTCACAAGGTGACGCGCGTCAATGTGAGTGCCCTAGGCAACCATTAATCCGGATCCGCCTCGACGAGCCGGTCACCGGTGCCCTCGGTGTCGGGCCGAGCGCTCCAAGCACGCCGGAACGAGCCGGTACAGCCCGGGCCCTCCGGACACGAACGCCAGCCCGAAGCGGGTGAGGAAGTCGATGAACTCGTCGTCGACGAACTCGTCCTGCACGAGTTCGATCTCCCCGGCCGCCCTCGGCTCGATGGCCGCCGCGACCGCGTTGGCGGTCTTGTCGTAGATGACGACGTCCGGCAGATCGTCGGCGAAGTACCCCCGCGCGAAGGCGGCCGGCGAACTGCTGTCGTCGAGGAACCCCACGACGTCCCAACCGTCTTCCGTCGCCCCCGAAATGGCCAGCCGCGCGGCCAGCTCGGACCCGGTCGCCCAGGTGACCCGGTGGCCGCGCCGGACGAGTTCCTCGATCAGTGCCAACATGGGCAGTTCCTGCCCGTGCTCGGGGTCGCTGAAGACGGCGACGTGCCGTCGCTCCCCGAACGCCTCCTGAGTCATGACGCCCCCAACCACCTCTCGGCGGGCGATGGCCGCCCCCCACGTCCTGTCGCCAAGCGTAGCTCCGACGACACGAAAGTCTCACTCCACCTGTTCGGCCACTCGGAACCCGCGCCGGGTCTTGCGTCCCAGGTGGCCGGCGGCCACCAACTGCCGCAGCGGCTCGGCCGGGGCGCCCTGCGACCCGCTGAGCATCTCCATGATCGCGAGCGACACGTCGAGTCCGATCGTGTCGAGCAGGGTGAACGGCCCCATCGGGTACGGGTACGCCGTGCTGACCGCGGCGTCGATCTCGGCCACGGTGACATCGGTGCGGGCGAGCAGGCGCACGGCGTCGTTGAGGTACGGGAACAACAGGAAGTTCACGATGAACCCGGTACGGTCCGTGCAGTCGACGGCCGTCTTGCGCAGCCGTGCCACCAGCGCGTGTGCCGTGGCGTGCACATCGGGGTCGGTGTGGCGGGTGCGCACCACTTCGACCAGCCGCATCACGGGTGCCGGGTTGAAGAAGTGCAGGCCGATCACATCGCGGGGCCGGCCGGTGTGCTCGGCGATCTCGGTGACGGACAGGCTGGAGGTGGTGGTGGCGATGACGGCGCCCGGTGGGAGGTGTGCGTCGATCGCGCGCAGCACCGCGGGTTTGACGGCCATGTCCTCGGCGACGGCTTCGACGACCAGGCCGGCGTCCGCGAGGCCCTCGTAGTCCGTTCCCGTGGTGAGCCGGGCGAGGATGTCCAGCCGGTCCTGCTCGGTGATGCGGCCCTTCCTGACGGACCGGGCGAGTGAGGCGGCGACGGCGTTCCGGGCGGCCTCGGCCTTGTCCGCGGTGCGGGCGACGAGAGTGGTGGGGATGCCCGCGACGGCCAGGACCTCGGCGATACCGCGCGCCATGGTGCCGGAGCCGGCCACACCGGCCCGGGTGATCGCGCGGGGCGTTCCGGTGACGGCGGTGACACGGCCGGTCCGCACCCGGGCACCGGCATCGTCGTACCGGTGGAACCCGTGCCCGGTCTTGCGTCCCAGGCGTCCCTCGGCCACCAGCCGGTCGAGCAGCGCGGCGGGCTTGACGCCCAGGGCCGTGAGGGAGGCGTGGACGGTGTCGAGACCGATCAGATCGAGCATCTCGAACGGGCCCTGCCCGAGGCCGCAGCCGAGTCTCATGGCGGTGTCGATGTCCTCGACGTCGGCATAGCCCTCGGCGGCAAGGTCGACGGTCCGGTTCAGCCATGTGTGGACCAGCGCGGCGGCCACCTCGCTCGGCCGGCGGCCGAGGGGGACCACCTCCGTGTCCGCGAGAGCGGCCACGCTGCGCGCCAGTTCGGACGTCCGCCGTGCCGCCATGGCGGTCTCGACGAGCACGGCGTTGCCGCCCTCGGGCGGCGGGAGGAAGTAGCGCAGGCCGACGACGCGGTCCGGAGCCCCCGAGGCGATCGCGAGCTCGGACACCGACAGCGTGGACGTGGTGGTGAGCAGGACCGTGCCGGGCTCGACCAGCTCGACCAGCCCACGCAGCACGGCTTCCTTGGCGGCCCGGTCCTCCGGTACGGCCTCGATCACCACGTCGGCGCGCTTGAGGTCGGCCGGTTCGGTGCCGAGGGTGAGCAGTGGCCTGTCGCCGAGCGTGAGCAGCGGCCCGTCCAGTCGGTCACCGACCCGGGCCACCACGACCGGGTCGTGGTCGACGCCGATCACCTCCGTGCCGTTGCCGAGCAACGCGCGGGCCAGCCCCTCGCCCAGCGAGCCGAGCCCCACTATCCCGATCACGAGCTCCGTCATGGCGTCGTACTCCTTACTTGATGGGGTCTTTGGGACCAATGGGCCCTTTGAGACCCGGGCCGGCCGGTCGGCCGACCCGGCTCTGTGCCGGCTACAGCCCCAACTCGGAGTCGAGCAGGGCGAACATCTCGTCGTCGGACGCCGTCTCCAGGTCGATCCCGCCGTCGCCCGTGTCTGCCTTGCGCAGCTCCGCCCACTTGGTGCGCAGCACCTCCAGGCGGCCGGCGACCTGCTGGTGGAACCGTTCGTCGAGGGCGCCCGTGGCGTCGGCGAACGCCTTCTCGATCCGGTCGAGTTCGGCGAGCAGGGCCGGTGTTCCCTGGGCGGGTTCGCCGATGTTCAGCTCGGAGCGGAGCAGCTCGACCAGGTCGTTCGGGGTCGGGTGGTCGAACACCAGCGTGGCGGGCAGGCGCAGACCGGTGACCGTGCCGAGGCGGTTGCGCAGCTCGACGGCGGTGAGGGAGTCGAAGCCCAGCTCCTGGAACTGGCGCTCGGGTTCGATCTCCTCACCGGCGCCGTGGCCGAGCACTTCGGCGACCTGACCCCGGACGACCTCCAGCAGCATCGCCGTGCGCTCGTCCTGCGTGAGCCCCGCCATCCGGCGCACCAGAGAGTCGGCGGTCTCCTGTCCGACGACGGCCCGCTTGGACTTCGTCCGGACGAGACCGCGCAGCAGTGGCGCCGGCTCGCCCAGGTCCCGCAGCACCGCCAGGTCCAGGCGGACCGGCAGCAGGACCGGCAGCCCGGTGCCGAGCGCCGCGTCGAAGAGGCGTACGCCCTGCTCCTCGGTGAGCGCGGGCAGGCCGCCGCGGGCCATGCGTGCCGCGTCCTGTGCGGTGAGCATGCCGGTGTCCCAGGCACCCCAGGCCAGCGAGACGGCGGGCAGTCCTTCGGCCCGGCGGCGGGCGGCGAGGGCGTCGAGGAACGCGTTGCCCGCCGCGTAGTTCGCCTGCCCCGGGTTGCCGAGCGTCCCGGCGACCGAGGAGAACAGCACGAAGTGGTCCAGGTCGTGGGCGAGTTCGTGCAGGAACCAGGCCGCGTCGGCCTTCGGCTGGAGCACCGGGGCGATGCGGTCCAGCGTCAGCTGTTCGACCGTGGCGTCGTCGAGGACACCGGCGGCGTGCACGACCGACCTGACCGGGTGCCGGTCGAGCAGGGCCCTCAGATCATCCCGGTCGGCGATGTCGCAGGCGACCACCGACACGGTCGCGCCGGCCGCCTCCAGTTCACTCACGTCCGCCTCGCCCTTGCGGCTGACCAGCACCAGTTCGGTGACGCCGTGCTGGTCCACCAGGTGCCGGGCGATGATCCGGCCGAGCGCGCCGGTGCCGCCGGTGATGAGGACCGGCCCGGCCCAGGCCTGCTCCTCCTGCGGCTGCGGCGCGGGGGCCAGCCGTCCGGCGAGAACCTCCCCGTCGCGGATGACGACCTGCGGTTCCTCGACGGCGACGGCCTGGCGCAGCACGGCGAGCGACGAGCGCCGATCGTCGAGGTCGAGCAGGCCGAAACGCCCGGGGTGTTCGGACTGCGCCACGCGCACCATGCCCCACACGGCGGCGCCCACCACGTCCGGGACATCACCGTCCACTGCGGCGATGGCACCCCGCGTGACGAACACCAGCCGTCCGGGCCGTTCGGCGGTCAGCCACTCCTGGATGTTCACCAGTGCGTCGGACACCGCCGCGTGCGCCGAGTCCACGACGTCCTCGGAGACGGCGACGACCTCGACCAGCACCACGCCCGCGTCCGCGGCGGCGATGTCCGGGTGGACCCGGCCGCCGACGAAGCTGTCCGCAAGGCCGAAGGCGTCCTCACCGGCGACCGCGACCGGCTCGTCGAAGGCGCTGTTCGCCGCGATGGGCGTCCAGTTCAGGGTGAACAGCGAGTCGCGCCCGACGCCGGAACCCGCCAGCTGCTGCGCGGAGACCTCCCGCACCACCAGGGACTCCACCTGGGCGACCGGGGTGCCGGACAGGTCGGCGAGGGCGATCGACATCGCCCCGCTCTCGTCGCGCTCCATCCTCACCCGTACCGCCGAGGCACCGGTGGCCTGCAGCGAGACGCCTTCCCACGAGAAGGGCAGGGCAGCGGATCCGCCGCTCCCGGCACGCTCCTCGCCGCCGAGCAACGCGGTGTGCAGGGCGGCGTCGAGCAGCGCCGGGTGCAGGCCGAACCCGCCGGCTTCCGTGCCCTCGGGCAGGGCGACCTCGGCGTACACGGCACCGGCCGCCCGCCACGCCCGCCGCAGCCCCTGGAACGCCGGCCCGTAGCCGAAGCCGACCTCGGCGAACCGGTCGTACGCGCCGTCGAGGTCGATGGCCTCGGCGCCGGCCGGCGGCCACTCGGCGGTGCCGGACCCGAGGTCGGACGCGGGGTCCGACGGGGCGGGCCGACCGCCCGTGGTGAGGAGGCCGGTGGCGTTCTCGGTCCAGGGCAGGTCCGTGTCCTCGGGCCGCGAGTAGACCGTCACGGTACGTCGACCGTCGTCGTCGGCAGTGCCGACGGACACCTGCACCTGGACACCGCCCTGTTCGGGCAGGACCAGCGGCGCGGCCATCGTCAGCTCCTCCACGGTGTCGCAGCCCAGCTCGTCACCGGCCCGCAGCGCCAGCTCGACCAGCGCGGCACCGGGCACCAGGGCCCGGCCCATGATCACGTGGTCGGCGAGCCAGTGGTGCGTACGCAGCGAGAGCCTGCTCGTGAACAAGTGGCCTGCGGAACCGGCGAGTTCGACGGCCGCACCGAGCAGCGGGTGTACGACACCGCGCAGACCGGCGGCCCGGACGTCGCCCGCGCCTTCGGCGACCTTGGGCCAGTAGCTCTGCCGCCGGAAGGCGTAGGTGGGCAGGTCGATGAGCCTTCCGCCCGGGTAGAAGGACGTCCAGTCGACGTCGGCACCACCGACGTGCAGCCGCGCCAGGGCGGTCAGCGCCGCGGTCTCCTCCGGCTTGTCCTTGCGCAGGACCGGGATCGCGACCGCGTCGGCCGCGTCCTGGGCGACCATCGCGGACAGCACACCGTCCGGGCCGATCTCCAGGAAGGCCACGTCACCCAGTGCCCGGACGTTGTCGTGGAAGCGGACGGCGTCGCGCACGTGCCGCACCCAGTACTCGGGGTCGGTCACATCGCCCGACGTGCTGAACGGGATGCCCGGGGCCTCGAAGTTGATGTCCTCGACCACCTCGCGGAAGTCGTCGAGCATCGGGTCCATCAGCGGGGAGTGGAAGGCGTGGGACACACGCAGCCGCTTGAACTTCCAACGCCCGGCGATCTCCAGCACCTCGGCCTCGTCGCCCGCGATGACCACGGAGGCCGGGCCGTTGACGGCGGCGATGGAGACCTTGTCGGTCAGGTGCGGCAGCACCTCCTCCTCGGAGGCCACCACCGAGACCATCGCACCACCAGCAGGCAGCTCCTGCATCAGACTCGACCGCGCCGTGACGAGGAGGCACGCGTCCTCCAGGCTCAACACACCCGCGACATGCGCCGCCGCGATCTCGCCGATGGAGTGACCGGCCAGGTGATCGGGCCTCACGCCCCACGACTCCACCAGCCGGTACAGGGCCACTTGCAGCGCGAACAGAGCGGGCTGCGTGTAACCGGTCTGGTTCAGCAGCTCCTCGTCCTCGCCCCACATCACCTCGCGAAGCGCCGGGTCGAGATGGACGAGTACGGCGTCGAAGGCCTCCGCGAACACCGGGAACCGGTCGTACAACTCCCGCCCCATCCCCAGCCGTTGCGAACCCTGCCCCGAGAACAGGAAGGCGAGGGGTTTGCGGGCCGCCACGCCCCGGGCGAGTTCCACACCGTCGAGCAGGACTGCGCGGTGGCTGAACCTCGATCGGGCGGTGAGCAGCGAGTGGCCGATGTCGATCGGGTCGCCGTCGAGTTCCCGGACCCGCTCGATCTGGCCCGACAGCGCTGCCTCGGTCTTCGCGGACACCAGCCACGGGACGCCTCGCACGGGCTCGATGTCCGGGGCGGCCGGGGAGTCCACCGCGGGTCCCCGCTCCAGGATGACGTGCGCGTTGGTGCCGCTGATGCCGAAGGAGGACACGGCCGCGCGCCGGGGGCGGTCGACCTCGGGCCACTCGGTGGTGTCGGTGAGCAGGTCGACGGCGCCTTCCGTCCAGTCCACGTGCGACGAGGGCGTGTCCGCGTGCAGTGTCCTGGGCAGGATGCCGTGCTGCATCGCCTGCACCATCTTGATCACTCCGGCGACGCCGGCGGCGGCCTGGGTGTGACCGATGTTCGACTTGATGGCACCGAGCTTGAGCGGTACGTCGCGGTCCTGGCCGTAGGTCGCCATCAGGGCCTGCGCCTCGATGGGGTCTCCCAGTGTCGTTCCGGTGCCGTGGGCCTCGACGGCATCCACGTCCGCGGTGGACAGACCGGCGCTCGCGAGCGCCTGCCGGATCACCCGCTGCTGCGACGGACCGTTCGGCGCCGTGAGCCCGTTGGACGCACCGTCCTGGTTCACGGCAGAACCCTTCACCACGGCCAGGATCCGGTGACCGTTGCGCACGGCATCCGACTGCCGTTCCAGTACGACGACACCGGCGCCCTCGGCCCAGCCCACGCCGTCCGCGCCGTCGCCGAACGCCTTGCAGCGGCCGTCCTCGGACAACCCGCGCTGTCGGGAGAACCCGACGAACGAGCCCGGCGTGGACATCACCGTGACACCTCCGGCGAGGGCGAGGGTGCACTCCCCGGAGCGCAGCGCCTGCATCGCCCAGTGCATCGCGACCAGCGACGACGAGCACGCCGTGTCCACGGACACCGACGGGCCCTCCAGCCCGAGCACATACGAGACACGGCCGGACACCACGCTCGGCGAGGCGCCGGTGCTGCCGTAGCCCTCGGTGTCGGCGCCGCCGATCAGCTGCGTGTAGTCGTTGTACATGACACCGGCGAACACACCGGTCCGGCTTCCCCGCAGGGACACCGGGTCGACGCCCGTGCGCTCCAGGGCCTCCCACGCCGTCTCCAGCAGCAACCGCTGCTGGGCGTCGGTCGACAGTGCCTCGCGCGGGGACATCCCGAAGAACTCGGCGTCGAACTGGTCGGCGTCGTGCAGGAAGCCGCCGGAGCGGGTGTACGACGTGCCGGGGTGGTCGGGGTCGGGGTGGAACAGGGTGTCCAGGTCCCAGCCTCGGTTCGTCGGGAACGGCGTGATGGCATCCGTGCCGTCGAGCACCAGCTGCCACAGCTCTTCGGGGGTCGTGACCCCGCCGGGGTAGCGGCAGGCCATGCCGACGATGACGATCGGGTCGTCGGACAGGGCCGCCGTGGACACGGCGGGCAGGTTGTCCGCCGGGGCCTGAGCGCCGAGGAGTTCGTCCTTGACGTAGGCAGCGAGCTGGTGGGCGGACGGGTAGTCGAAGACCACGGTGGCGGGCAGCTTCAGTCCGGTGACCGCGGTGAGGCGGTTGCGCAGCTCGACCGCGGTGAGCGAGTCGAAGCCCAGTTCCTGGAAGGCGCGCTCCGGGTCGACGGCGGCGGTGGTGTCGTAGCCGAGGACCGCGGCGACCTCGCCGCGCACCAGGTCCACGAGCGCCGCGGTGCGGCCCGCCTCGTCGAGGGCGGACAGCCGCTGGACGAGACCGGATGCGGTCTCCGCCCCGGCGATCCTGCGGCGCGACTTGACGCGGATCAGGCCGCGCAGCAACGGTCGTACGGTTCCCTGGGCCTTGAGGGCCGCGAGGTCGAGTTCGACCGGGAGCACGGCCGCCGCGTCGCTGCCCACGGCGGCGTCGAACAGTTCCACGCCGTGGTCCGCGCTGATGGCGGGCATGCCCGAGCGGGCCATGCGCTCGGCGTCGTCCTGAGCCGGCATGCCGGTCTCCCACGCACCCCAGGCAAGGGACACCGCGGGCAGCCCTTCCGCCCTGCGCCGGACGGCGAGGGCATCGAGGAAGGCGTTGCCCGCCGCGTAGTTGCCCTGTCCGGCGTTGCCGAAGACACCGGCGGCACTGGAGAACAACACGAACTGCGCGACATCACCGAGGAGTTCGTGCAGGTTCCAGGCGGCGTCGGCCTTCGGTCGGAGCACGCTGTGGAGACGCTCCGGGGTCAGCGAGGCGACCACACCGTCATCGAGCACACCCGCGGCGTGGACGACGGAGCGGACCGGGTGCCGGTCCAGGAGCTCGGCGAGCGCGTCCCGATCGGCGATGTCGCAGGCGACCACCGACACCGTCGCCCCGGCCGCCTCCAGCTCCGTCACGTCGGCCTGGCCGGTGCGGCTGGCCAGGACGAGCTCCGTCACACCGTGCCGCTCGACCAGGTGCCGGGCAATGATCCGGCCGAGGCCACCGGTACCGCCCGTGATGAGCACAGGACTCTCCCAGACGGCCGCCTCCTGGGCGACGTGCGCCCGGGCCAGACGGGCGGCGAGTACCTTGCCGTCGCGGATCACCACTTGCGGCTCGTCGAGGTCGAGCACCGCGAGCAGCGTCGCGAGCGAGGACTCCTCGGCGTCGAGGTCGATCAGGCCGAAGCGGTCCGGGTGCTCGGACTGCGCCGAGCGGACCAGGCCCCAGGCGGCGGCGCCGGCGAGGTCGTCGCCGTCGACCGCGCCCCGGGTGACGAACACCAGGCGGCCGTCGCGGTCGTCGGCGATCCACTCGTGCAGCAGCCCCAACACCTGGCGGGTGGTGCGGTGCGCGCCGTCCGCGCCGGGCTCGCCGGACAGCGGCACCAGCACGACCGACGTGTCGGCGAGCGCGAGCCGGCCTTCCACCCGGCCGACCGACAGCCCGAGCACGTCGGGGCCGAGAACGCTGACGCTCCGGCCCGCCTCGGCGGGCGGCACGGCGACCGGCGTCCACTCGACGGCGAAGAGCGCGTCCTGGCGGCGGGCACCGGTCTCCTCGTGGGTGACCGCCCGCACCACCAGCGACTCGACCGAGGCGACGGCGTTGCCCGCCGGGTCGGCGAGCGCGATCGACGTTCCGGCGGCATTGCGGGTCAGACGCACCCGCAGCGCGGAGGCGCCGGTCGCGTGGAGGGAGACGTTCTCCCACGCGAACGGGAGCCCGGCGGTGCCGCTCTCGTCGAGCAGCAAGGCGTGCAGGGCCGCGTCGAGCAGGGCCGGGTGCAGTCCGTACGGCGTGACGTTGACGTCGTCGGGCAGCGCCACCTCGGCGTATGTGTCGTCGCCGATCCTCCATGCCGCCTTCAGGCCCCGGAAGGGCCCGCTGTAGGTGAACCCGGCCCCGGCGAACCGGTCGTAGCAGCCCGTCACGTCGAGCGGCTCGGCGCCGGCCGGCGGCCACACGCTCGTGTCGAAGTCGATCCGACGCTCGCCACCGGCGAGCGCACCGGACACGACCTGCGTCCACGGCACGTCCACGGCCTCGGCGGGCCGGGCGTGCACGGTGAAGGTACGACGGCCCGACTCGTCCTCGGCGGACACCCGTGTCTGCAGGGCGAGGCCCCCGGTCTCCGGCAGGATCACCGGCGCGGACAGCGTCAGCTCCTCCAGCCGGTCGAGCCCGAGTTCGTCGCCGGCCCGCACGGCCAGTTCGACGAGGGCCGCACCCGGCACCATGACGCTGCCGTTCACGACGTGGTGGGCCAGCCATGGGTGAGTGCGCAGGGCGAGGCGGCTGGTGAACAGGAAGCCCTCGCCGTCGGCGAGTTCCGCCGAGGCGTTCAGCAGGGGGTGACGGAGGGCCACCAGGCCGATGCCGGACGCGTCGTCACCGCCGATGCGTACGGCGGGCCAGAACGCCTGGTGCTGGAAGGCGTAGGTGGGCAGGTCGATCGGCCTGCCGCCCGGGTAGAAGGACGTCCAGTCGACGTGGGTGCCGTGGACGTGCAGGGTGGCGAGGGCGGTCAGGGCCGCGGTCGGCTCCGGCTTGTCCTTGCGGAGTACCGGGATGCTCACTGCTTCAGGTGCGTCCTGGGCGACCATCGCGGACAGCACGCCGTCCGGGCCGATCTCCAGGAAGGTCGCGTCGGCGAGAGCCTGGACGTTGTCGTGGAAGCGGACCGCGTCCCGGACGTGGTTCACCCAGTACTCGGGGTCGGTCACATCGCCGGACGTGGTGAAGGGGATCTGCGGTTCACGGAACTCGATCTCGCCGATCGCCTCCCGGAAGTCCTCCAGCATCGGGTCCATCAGCGGCGAGTGGAAGGCATGCGACACCCGCAGCCGCTTCGACTTCCAACGCCCGGCGATCTCAAGGACCTCGGCCTCGTCACCGGAGATCACCACGGACGCCGGGCCGTTGACTGCGGCGATGGAGACGTTGTCGGTCAGATGCGGCAGCACTTCGGCCTCGGAGGCCATGACCGAGACCATCGCGCCACCGGCGGGCAGTTCCTGCATCAAGCTGGAACGGGCCGTGACCAACAGGCACGCGTCCTCCAGGCTCAGCACGCCCGCGACGTGCGCCGCGGCGATCTCGCCGATGGAGTGACCGGCCAGGTGATCGGGCCTCACACCCCACGACTCCACCAACCGGTACAGCGCCACCTGAAGCCCGAACAGAGCGGGCTGGGTGTAACCGGTCTGGTTCAGCAGCCCCTCGTCCTCACCCCACACCACCTCACGCAGCGCAGGGTCGAGGTACATCAGGGCGTCGTCGAACGCCTCCGCGAACACCGGGAAGCGGTCGTACAACTCCCGCCCCATACCGAGCCGCTGCGAACCCTGACCGGAGAAGAGCAGGGCGAGGGGGCGACCGGAGCGGGCCCGGCCCCGGGCCAGTTCGATGCCGTCCAGCAGCACCGCACGGTGGTCGAAGAGCGTACGGCTCGTGAGAAGCGAGTGGCCGATGTCGACGGGGTCGCCGTCGAGTTCCCGGACCCGGTCGATCTGGCCCGACAGAGACGCCTCGGTCTTCGCAGACACCAGCCACGGCACGTCGGAGGTGGGGGCCTCGACAGCCGTTGCCGGTGCGACGGGTGCTTGTGCGACCGGCTGCTCCAGGATGACGTGCGCGTTCGTGCCGCTGAGGCCGAACGACGAGACGCCGGCCCGGCGCGGGCGCCCGACGGTCGGCCAGCCCGTCGGTTCGCCGATCAGCTCGACGGCGCCCTCGCTCCAGTCGACGTGTGCCGACGGCTCGGTGACGTGCAGCGTCGGCGGGAGCACGCCGTGCTCCAGCGCCTTGACCATCTTGATGACACCCGCGACGCCCGCGGCCGCCTGGGCGTGGCCGATGTTGGACTTCACCGACCCCAGGTAGAGCGGTACGTCGCGGTCCTGACCGTAGGTCGCCATCAGGGCCTGCGCCTCGATGGGGTCGCCGAGCGTCGTACCGGTGCCGTGCGCCTCGACGGCATCCACGTCGGCGGTGGACAGGCCTGCGGATGCGAGTGCCTGCCGGATGACGCGCTGCTGCGACGGACCGTTCGGCGCCGTAAGCCCGTTGGAGGCACCGTCCTGGTTGACCGCCGAGCCCTTGACGACGGCCAGGATCCGGTGGCCGTTGCGGAGGGCGTCGGACTCGCGCTCCAGCACCAGCAGGCCGACGCCCTCCGACCAGCCGACGCCGTCGGCACTGTCCGAGAACGCCTTGCAGCGGCCGTCCTGCGCGAGCCCGCGTTGCCGGGAGAAGCCGACGAAGGCGCCCGGTGTGGACATCACGGTGACACCGCCGGCGAGGGCGAGGGTGCACTCGCCGGAGCGCAGCGCCTGCATCGCCCAGTGCATCGCGACCAGCGACGACGAGCACGCCGTGTCCACGGAGACCGACGGGCCCTCGAAGCCGAACGTGTAGGACACGCGGCCGGACGCCACGCTGGGCGAGGTGCCGGCGCCCTGGTGCCCCTCGGCGTCGGCCTCCAGGATCTGGGCGTAGTCGGAGTACATGACACCGGCGAACACACCGGTCCGGCTGCCCCGCAGGGACGTCGGGTCGATGCCGGTGCGCTCCAGGGCCTCCCAGGTCGTCTCCAGCAGTAGCCGCTGCTGTGCGTCGGTGCCGAGCGCCTCACGCGGGGACATCCCGAAGAACTCGGGGTCGAAGAGCCCGGCGTCGTGCAGGAAGCCGCCGGAGCGGGTGTACGACGTGCCGAGGTGGTCGGGGTCGGGGTGGAACAGGGTGTCCAGGTCCCAGCCTCGGTTCGTCGGGAACGGCGTGATGGCGTCGTCGCCGCTGACCACCAGGTTCCAGAGGTCCTCGGGCGAGTCGACTCCACCGGGGTAGCGGCAGGCCATGCCGACGATGACGATCGGGTCGTCGGTGGTGGACACGGGTGCGGGCAGGAGCTCGGCGCTGTCCGCCACGGAGCCGAACAGTTCGGCGTGCAGGTGGTCGGCGAGGGCCAGTGCGGTCGGGTAGTCGAACACGAGCGTCGCGGGCAGCTTCAGGCCCGTGGCCGCCGTCAGCTGGTTGCGGAACTCGACCGCCGTGAGCGAGTCGAAGCCGAGGTCCTGGAAGGCCCGCGCGGAGTCGACCGCGTCGACACCCGCGTGGCCCAGCACCTGCGCCGCCTGGGCGCACACCAGACCGACCAGTTCGGTGCGGCGTGCCGTCGGGTCGAGGGCGGCGAGGCGTGCGACCAGCGAGGACGCGGCCTCCGAGCCCGCGACGGCCCGGCGTGCCTTGGTGCGGACGAGTCCGCGCAGGAGGGGCGCGACGGTGGCGTGACCGCGCAGCGCCGAAAGGTCCAGCCGCACGGGAAGCACCAGGGGTTCGCCGGTCGTGAGCGCCGCGTCGAACAGTTCCACGCCGCGTTCGGCGCTGATGGCGGGCATGCCCGAGCGGGCCATGCGCTCCGCGTCCTCCTGAGCCGGCATGCCGGTCTCCCACGCACCCCAGGCGAGGGACACGGCGGGCAGCCCTTCCGCCCTACGGCGAGCGGCCAGAGCGTCGAGGAAGGCGTTGCCCGCCGCGTAATTGCCCTGTCCGGCGTTGCCGAAGACACCGGCGGCACTGGAGAACAACACGAACTGCGCGACATCACCGAGGAGTTCGTGCAGGTTCCAGGCCGCGTCGGCCTTCGGCCGCAGCACGCTGTCGAGACGCTCCGGGGTCAGCGAGGCGACCACACCGTCATCGAGCACACCCGCAGCATGGACGACAGAGCGGACCGGGTGCCGGTCCAGGAGCTCGGCGAGCGCGTCCCGATCGGCGATGTCGCAGGCGACCACCGACACCGTCGCCCCGGCCGCCTCCAGCTCCGTCACGTCGGCCTGGCCGGTGCGGCTGGCCAGGACGAGCTCCGTCACACCGTGCCGCTCGACCAGGTGCCGGGCAATGATCCGGCCGAGGCCACCGGTACCGCCCGTGATGAGCACAGGACTCTCCCAGACGGCCGCCTCCTGGGCGACGTGCGCCCGGGCCAGACGGGCGGCGAGTACCTTGCCGTCGCGGACGGCGAGTTGAGGCTCGTCGATGGCGAGGACCGCCGCGATCAGGTCGGCGCCGGTCGCGGTACGAGCCTCGTCGTCGGCCGCGCCCACCAGGTCGATCAGGCCGAAGCTGCCGGGGTGCTCGGACTGCGCCGACCGCACGAGGCCCCAGACGGCCGCACCGACGAGGTCGCCGCCGACCGTGGCGTCACGGGTGACGACGACGAGCCTGCCGGGCCGTTCGGCGGCGATCCAGTCCTGCAGGGCGGCGAGGACGCGCGCGGTGGCGGTGTGCGCCGCCCCCACCACGTCGCCGTCACCGTCTCCGTCTCCGTCTCCGACGACGGGCAGGAGTACGACTCCGGCCTCGGTGTCGCCCGGGGACGCCACCGTCTCGAAGCCGAGTCCGAACGGGTCGTCGCCGAGGACCGCCACGGTGCCGGCCGGCACCGCGTCCTCGGTGCCGACGGGCACCCAGTCGACTCCGAAGAGCGCGTCGCGGCCGATGTTCGGGGCGCCGAGCCGGTCGGCGGCGACCGGGCGGACGACGAGGGAGTCGATCGAGGCGACCGGCGTGCCGGTGGGGTCGGCGAGCGCAAGGGTGCGGGTCGTGCCGGACGCGTCCCGGGTCATCCTGAGGCGCAGCCGCGATGCCCCGGTGGCGTGCAGGCTGACGCCCGTCCAACTGAACGGCAGCCCGGCCTCGGCCGTCTCGTCCAGCAGCGCGGCGTGCAGGGCCGCGTCGAGCAGCGCCGGGTGCAGCCCGTAGCCGCCCGGGGCCGCGTCGTCGGGCAGGGCGAGCTCGGCGTAGACCTCCTCGCCCAGACGCCATGCCGACCGCAGCCCCTGGAAGGTCGGCCCGTAGGCGAAGCCCGTGTCGGCGAAGCGGTCGTAGCAGTCCTCATGGTCCATCGCGACGACGCCGGCCGGCGGCCACACGGCGGAGTCGAAGTCGGCCGGGGGCCGCTCGCCCGTCGCGAGCACACCGGAGGCGTGCTGGGTCCACGGCTCCTCGACGTGTGCCTCCGGCCGGGCGTGCACGGTGAAGGTACGGCGCCCCGCCACGTCCTCGGCGGCCACCCGCAGCCGGACCTGCACACCGCCACGGTCCGGCAGGGCCAGCGGCGTCACGAGGGTCAGTTCGTCGACGCGGCCGCAGCCGACCTCGTCACCGGCGCGCAGCGCGAGCTCGACCAGCACGGCCGCCGGTACCAGGCGGTGGCCCATGATCTCGTGTTCGGCGAGCCACGGGTGCGTGCTCGTCGAGAGCCTGCTGGTGAAGACGACGCCTTCGTCCTCGGCCAGTTCGACGGCCGCGCCCAGCAGTGGGTGCTCCATGCCGACCAGGCCCAGGCCGGTGGCGTCGTGCTTCGGGCTCGCCGGGGCGGGCCAATAGCGCTGGCGCTGGAAGGCGTAGGTGGGGAGGTCGATCGGCCTGCCGCCCGGGTAGAAGGACGTCCAGTCGACGGGGGTGCCGTGGACGTGCAAGGTGGCGAGGGCGGTCAGGGCCGCGGTCGGCTCCGGCTTGTCCTTGCGCAGGACCGGGATCGCGACCGCGTCGGCCGCGTCCTGGGCGACCATCGCGGACAGCACACCGTCCGGGCCGATCTCCAGGAAAGTCACATCGCCCAGAGACCGGACGTTGTCGTGGAAGCGGACCGCGTCCCGGACATGGTTCACCCAGTACTCGGGGTCGGTCACATCGCCGGAGGTCGTGAAGGGAATCTGCGGGGCGTGGAAGGTGACGCCGTCCAGCATCTCTCGGAAGTCGTCCAGCATCGGGTCCATCAGCGGCGAGTGGAAGGCATGCGACACCCTCAACCGCTTCGACTTCCACCGCCCGGCGATCCCCAGGACCTCGGCCTCGTCACCGGCGATGACCACGGCGGCCGGGCCGTTGACGGCAGCGATCGACACCTTCTCCGTCAGGTGCGGCAGCACCTCGGCCTCGGTCGCCTGGACCGCCACCATCGCACCGCCGACAGGCAGTTCCTGCATCAGGCTGGAGCGCGCCGTGACGAGGAGGCACGCGTCCTCCAGGCTCAGCACACCCGCGACATGGGCCGCCGCGATCTCGCCGATGGAGTGACCGGCGAGATGGTCGGGCTGCACACCCCATGACTCCACCAACCGGTACAGCGCCACCTGAAGCGCGAACAGAGCGGGCTGGGTGTAACCGGTCTGGTTCAGCAGCTCCTCGTCCCCACCCCACATCACCTCACGCAGAGCCGGGTCCAGATGGACGAGTACGGCATCGAAGGCCTCGGCGAACACCGGGAACCGGCCGTACAACTCCCGCCCCATACCCAGCCGTTGCGAACCCTGCCCCGAGAACAGGAACGCAAGCGGCTTACGGACAGCCACGCCCCGGGCGAGTTCGACTCCGTCGAGGATCACGGCACGGTGGTCGAAAGTCGTACGCGTGGTGAGCAACGAGTGCCCGATGTCCACCGGGTCACCGTCGATCTCCTTGACCCGTTCGACCTGCTCCCGCAGCGCCGCCTCGGACTTCGCGGACACCAGCCACGGCGCGAATTGGCCGCGTGGTCCTTCCGCAACCGGCGCCTCCACGAGCGGCTGCTCAAGAATCACATGCGCGTTGGTGCCGCTGACACCGAACGACGACACCGCCGCGCGACGCGGCCGGTCGACCGACGGCCACTCGGTGGCACTGTCGAGCAGCTCGACCGCGCCCGCCTCCCAGTCGACCTGGGACGACGGCTGGTCCACGTGCAACGTCCGGGGCAGAACCCCGTGCTCCAGCGCCTTGACCATCTTGATGATGCCCGCGGCGCCCGCGGCCGCCTGGGTGTGGCCGATGTTGGACTTCACCGACCCCAGGTAGAGCGGTACGTCGCGGTCCTGGCCGTAGGTCGCCATCAGGGCTTGGGCCTCGATGGGGTCGCCCAGTGTCGTTCCTGTGCCGTGGGCCTCGACGGCGTCGACGTCCGCGGTGGACAGACCGGCGCTCGCGAGAGCCTGCCGGATCACCCGCTGCTGCGACGGACCGTTCGGCGCCGTAAGGCCGTTGGACGCACCGTCCTGGTTCACCGCCGAGCCCCGCACCACCGCCAGGATCCGGTGACCGTTGCGCACCGCGTCCGACTGACGCTCCAGCACCAGCAGACCGACGCCCTCGGCCCAGCCCACACCGTCCGCGGCGTCGCCGAACGCCTTGCAGCGGCCGTCGGCGGACAGGCCGCGCTGGCGGGAGAAACCGATGAACGCTCCCGGCGAGGCAAGGACCGTGACACCGCCGGCGAGGGCGAGGGTGCACTCCCCCTGCCGCAGCGACTGCGCCGCCAGGTGCAGCGCCACCAGCGACGACGAGCACGCAGTGTCGACCGTGACCGCCGGGCCCTCGAAGCCGAACGTGTAGGACACCCGGCCCGAGACCACGCTCGGTGAGCCGCCGGTGCCCTGGTAGCCCTCGGCGTCACCGTCGAGCATCAGGGAGTAGTCGTTGTACATGACGCCCGCGAAGACGCCGGTCCGGCTGCCCTTCAGCGAGGTCGGGTCGATGCCCGCCCGCTCCAGCGACTCCCAGGTCGCCTCCAGCAGCAGGCGCTGCTGCGCGTCGGTGCCGAGGGCCTCTCGCGGGGACATGCCGAAGAACTCGGGGTCGAACTGGTCGGCGTCGTGCAGGAAGCCGCCGGAGCGGGTGTACGACGTGCCGACGTGGTCGGGGTCGGGGTGGTAGAGGGCGTCGAGGTCCCAGCCGCGGTTCTCCGGGAAGCCGGTGATCGCGTCGGTGCCGTCCAGCACCAGGTCCCACAGCTCCTCGGGGTTGGTGACCCCGCCCGGGTAGCGGCAGGCCATGCCGACGATCACGACCGGGTCGTCCGCCTGGGCCGTCGCCGCCACCGGCACCGGTACGGCCGGTGCGTCCGTGCCGAACAGCTCGTCCTTGAGGTGGGCGGCCAGTACGGCGGTGGTCGGGTAGTCGAAGGTCAGCGTCGCGGGCAGCCGCAGTCCGGTGACCGCGCCGAGGCGGTTGCGCAGTTCGACCGCCATGAGGGAGTCGAACCCGAGGCTCTGGAACGCCTTCGCCGGGTCGACGCCGTCGGCGCCCGCATGCCCCAGTACGGCGGCGACTTCGCCGCGCACCAGGTTCACGAGCTCGTCGAGGCGTGCGGGGTCCGTCAGTGCGCCGAGTCGGCGGGTGAGGCTCGACGCCGTCTCGGAGCCGGCGATCGCACGCTGGGTGCGGGTGCGGATCAGGCCGCGCAGCAGCGGGCGGATCTCGCCGTGGCCGCGCAGGGCCGGGAGGTCGAGCCTGAGCGGCAGGAGGGCGGCTTCGCCGGAGGCGATCGCCGTGTCGAAGAGCGCGAGGCCCTGTTTGGGGCTGAGCGGCGGGGTGCCGGCTCGTGCCATGCGTTCCGCGTCGGCGTCCGACAGCATGCCCGTTCCGCTCCACGCGCCCCAGGCGAGCGAGACGGCCGGCAGGCCGCTGGCCTTGCGGTGGGCGGCCAGGGCGTCCAGGAAGGCGTTGCCCGCGGCGTAGTTGGCCTGCCCTGCGGCGCCGAAGGTGCCGGCGGCGCTGGAGAAGATGACGAACGCGCCGATGTCCTGGGCGAGTTCGTGCAGATGCCAGGCCGCGTCGATCTTCGGACGCAGTACGGCCTCCAGCCGCTCCGGCGTCAGTGACTCCACCACACCGTCGTCCAGCACGCCGGCCGCATGCACCACCGAACGCACGGGGTACCGCTCCAGCAGATCCGCCACCGCGGCACGATCCGCCACATCACAAGCCACGACCGACACCCTCGCCCCGGCCGCCTCCAGCTCACTCACGTCCGCCGCCTCACCCCGGCGGCTCACCAACACCAACTCATCCACACCATGCGCCTCGACCAGATGACGCGCGATCACCCGACCCAGACCACCCGTACCGCCCGTCACCAGCACCGGCCCTTCGAGCCGCACCGGCTCAGAGGTGACCTCGGCCGACGCGCGGGCGAGGCGTGCCGCGAAGGCCGCGCCGCCCCGGATCCTGAGCTGAGGCTCCTCGCCGGTCAGCGCGCCCGCGGGGACGTCGCCGTCGGTGTCGACCAGCACGAACCGGCCCGGATGCTCCGACTGCGCCGACCGCACCAGACCCCACACCGCCGACGCCGCGACATCACCCTCACGCGTCACGAAGACAAGTCGCTCGGCACGGTCCTCCGCGATCCACCGCTGCACCAGGGCGAGCGCGCGGGCCGCCTCGGCGTGGGCGGAGCCGACGACGTCCGCGCCTCCGGTGATCTGCACGATCTCGGCGTGCCCGTCGGCGCCGTCCGGCAGTGTGACCGGCACCCAGTCGAGACGGAACAGGGAGTCACGGCCCGCCCGGCCGATCTGCTCGGCGGACACCGCACGCGCCACCAGAGCACCGATCGTGGCCACCGGCGCTCCGGTGGAGTCGGCGACGGCGATGCGCCAGGCGGAGCCGGTACGGGTCAGCCGGACCCGCAGCGACGAGGCACCGGTGGCGTGCAGCGACACGTTCTCCCACGAGAAGGGCAGACCGGCCTCGCTGCCCTCGAAGAACCCTCCGGCGTGCAACGTCGCGTCGAGCAGCCCCGGGTGCACGCCGAACGCCGAGGCGTCCACGTCCTCCGGAAGCGCGACCTCGGCGAACACCTCGTCACCGCGCCGCCACGCCGTCCGCAGCCCCTGAAACACCGTGCCGTAATCGAACCCGGCCTCGGCGAACCGTTCGTAGGCCCCGGCGATGTCCAGGGGTTCGGCGGCCGGCGGCCACGCGGTGGCGTCGAAGTCGTCCGTGTGCGTGCCGGCCGCGAGGAAGCCGTCGGCGTGCCGCGTCCACGGAGCGTCCTCGCCGTCGGGCCGCGAGAAGACCTCCACGGTGCGCCGCCCCGACTCGTCCGCCGTACCGACGGACACCTGCAACCGCACCGCGCCCCGCTCCGGCAGCACCAGCGGTGCGGCGAGGGTCAGTTCGTCGACGCGGTCGCAGCCGACCTCGTCCCCGGCGCGCAGCGCGAACTCCAGGAACGCGGTGCCGGGCAGCAGCACCTGCCCGAAGACGCTGTGGTCGGCGAGCCACGGGTGCGTACTCAGCGAGATCCTGCTGGTGAACAGGTGCCCGTCCGAGCCGGCGACATCGACCGCCGCACCGAGCAGCGGGTGCTCCACGGCGGTGATGCCGACCGCGCCCACGTCACCCTTGCGGCGTGCGGTGGCCGGCCAGAAGACCTGGTGTTCGAAGGCGTAGGTGGGCAGGTCGACGCGGGAGCCGCCCGGGTAGAAGGACGTCCAGTCGACGGGGGTGCCGTGGACGTGCAGCCGCGCGAGGGCGGTGAGTACGGCGTCCTCCTCCGGCTTGTCCTTGCGCAGGACCGGGATCGCCACCGCGTCAGCCGCGTCCTGGGCGACCATCGCGGACAGCACACCGTCCGGGCCGATCTCCAGGAAAGTCACATCGCCCAGAGACCGGACGTTGTCGTGGAAGCGGACCGCGTCCCGGACGTGGTTCACCCAGTACTCAGGGTCGGTCACATCGCCGGACGTCGCGAAGGGAATCTGCGGCTCACGGAACTCGATCTCGCCGATCGCCTCCCGGAAGTCCTCCAGCATCGGGGCCATCAGCGGGGAGTGGAAGGCGTGCGACACCCTCAGCCGCTTCGACTTCCAACGCGACGCGATCTCAAGAACCTCGGCCTCGTCACCCGCGATGACCACGGACGTCGGGCCGTTCACGGCAGCGACGGAGACCTTGTCGGTGAGGTGCGGCAGCACCTCCTCCTCGGAGGCCACCACCGAGACCATCGCACCACCAGCAGGCAGCTCCTGCATCAGGCTGGAGCGCGCCGTGACGAGGAGGCACGCGTCCTCCAGGCTCAGCACACCCGCGACATGCGCCGCCGCGATCTCGCCGATGGAGTGACCGGCGAGATGGTCGGGCTCAACGCCCCACGACTCCACCAACCGGTACAGGGCCACTTGCAGCGCGAACAGAGCGGGCTGGGTGTAACCGGTCTGGTTCAGCAGCTCCTCGTCCCCACCCCACATCACCTCACGCAGAGCCGGGTCCAGATGGACGAGTACGGCATCGAAGGCCTCCGCGAACACCGGGAACCGGTCGTACAACTCCCGCCCCATCCCCAGCCGTTGCGAACCCTGCCCCGAGAACAAGAACGCAAGCGGCTTACGGACAGCCACACCCCGAGCAAGTTCCACACCGTCCAGCAGCACCGCACGACGGTCGAACAACGTACGCGTCGTCAGCAACGAGTGGCCGATGTCCACCGGATCCCCGTCGAGACCCTTGATACGTTCGATCTGGCCCGACAGCGCCGCCTCAGACCTGGCGGACACCAGCCACGGCACGCCACCGACGGCCTCCATGTCCGGGGCGACCGGCATCTCCCCGACCGGCTGCTCAAGAATCACATGCGCGTTGGTGCCGCTGACACCGAACGACGACACCGCCGCGCGACGCGGCCGGTCAACTGAAGGCCACTCGACAGGACCGCCCAGCAGCTCCACCGACCCCGACTCCCAGTCCACCTGGGACGACGGCTCCTCCACATGCAGCGTCCGCGGAAGCACCCCGTGCTCCAGCGCCTTGACCATCTTGATGATGCCCGCGACACCCGCGGCGGCCTGGGTGTGGCCGATGTTCGACTTCACCGAGCCCAAGTACAGGGGCACATCGCGGTTCTGGCCGTACGTAGCGAGCAGTGCCTGCGCCTCGATCGGGTCGCCGAGCGACGTACCCGTACCGTGCGCCTCCACCGCGTCCACGTCGGACGTGGACAGGCCGGCGCTCGCGAGAGCCTGCCGGATGACGCGCTGCTGCGACGGACCGTTCGGCGCCGTCAGACCATTCGACGCACCGTCCTGGTTCACCGCCGAACCCCGCACCACCGCCAGAATCCGGTGACCGTTGCGCACCGCGTCCGACTGACGCTCCAGCACCAGCAGACCGACGCCCTCACCCCAGCCCGTGCCGTCCGCGCCGGCGCCGAACGCCTTGCAGCGGCCGTCGGCGGACAGGCCGCGCTGGCGGGAGAACTCGACGTAGGTGGTGGGGGTGGACATCACGGTGACGCCGCCGGCGAGGGCGAGGGTGCACTCCCCCTGCCGCAGGGCCTGTGCCGCGAGGTGGAGCGCCACAAGCGACGACGAGCACGCGGTGTCGACCGTGACCGCCGGGCCTTCGAAGCCGAACGTGTAGGACACCCGGCCGGAGGCGACGCTGCCGGCGCTGCCCTGGCCCTGGTGGCCCTCGAAGTCGTCGCCGTCCAGGAGGGAGGCGTAGTCGTTGTACATCACGCCCGCGAACACGCCGGTCGCGCTGCCGCGCAGGGACGTCGGGTCGAT
This sequence comes from Streptomyces shaanxiensis, assembly GCF_039537145.1. NCBI lineage: Bacteria > Bacillati > Actinomycetota > Actinomycetes > Kitasatosporales > Streptomycetaceae > Streptomyces > Streptomyces shaanxiensis. The sequence goes on along the minus strand of NZ_BAAAZY010000010.1, from coordinate 1,079,402 downwards.
GCCGGTGCGTTCCAGCGCCTCCCAGGTCGTCTCCAGGAGCAGGCGCTGCTGTGAGTCGGTGGCGAGGGCCTCTCGCGGGGACATGCCGAAGAACTCGGGGTCGAACTCGCCCGCCTGGTGCAGGAATCCGCCGGAGACGGAGTACGTCGTGCCGAGGTGGTCGGGGTCGGGGTGGTAGAGGGCGTCGCGGTCCCAGCCCCGGTTGGCCGGGAACTCGGTGATGGCGTCGACGCCGTCGGCGACGAGCCGCCACAGGTCCTCGGGCGAATTCGCTCCGCCGGGGTAGCGGCAGGCCATGCCGACGATGACGATCGGGTCGTCGGTCGTCGACAGCGGCGCGGGGAGCAACCCGGCGGTGTCCCGGTCGGCGCCGAACAGCTCGTCCGCGAGGTGGGCGGCCAGCAGGGCGGCGGTCGGGTAGTCGAAGGTCAGCGTCGCGGGCAGCCGCAGTCCGGTGACCGCGCCGAGGCGGTTGCGCAGTTCGACCGCGGTGAGGGAGTCGAAACCGAGGCTCTGGAAGGCGCGTTCGGGGTCGACGGTGCCGGCGCCCGCGTGGCCGAGTACGGCGGCCACCTCGATACGCACCAGTTCCAGCAGCGATTCCAGGCGGGCTTCCGCGGAGAGTGCGTCGAGCCGTCGTACGAGGGAAGCGGCGGTGGCCGAGGCGGCGGTCCGCTTGGTGCGGGTCCGGATGAGTCCGCGCAGGACGTCTGGGATCTCGCCGCGCGCACGCAGGGCTGCGGTGTCGAGGCGCAACGGCAGCACGAGCCCGTCGCCGGCGGCGAGGGCGGCGTCGAACAGCTGGACGCCCTGGTCAGGGGTGATCGGCGGCATGCCGGACCTGTTCAGCCGCTCGGCGTCGGCTCCGTCGAGCATGCCGGTCCGGTCCCAGGCGCCCCACGCCAGGGACAGGCCCGGGAGGCCGAGAGCGCGACGGTGGGCGGCGAGGGCGTCGAGGAACGTGTTGCCCGCGGCGTAGTTGGCCTGTCCGGCCGTACCGAAGACGCCGGACGCCGAGGAGTAGAGGACGAACGCGCTGACGTCCTGGGCGAGTTCGTGCAGATGCCAGGCCGCGTCGATCTTCGGCCGCAGAACGGCCTCCAGCCGCTCCGGCGTCAGTGACTCCACCACACCGTCGTCCAGCACACCGGCCGCATGCACCACCGAACGCACGGGGTACCGCTCCAGCAGATCCGCCACCGCGGCACGATCCGCCACATCACAAGCCACGACCGACACCCTCGCCCCGGCCGCCTCCAGCTCACTCACGTCCGCCGCCTCACCCCGGCGGCTCACCAACACCAACTCATCCACACCATGCGCCTCGACCAGATGACGCGCGATCACCCGACCCAGACCACCCGTACCGCCCGTCACCAGCACCGGCCCTTCGAGCCGCACCGGCTCGGCGGGGGCGGTGAGGCGGACGACGCGCGGGACGCTCACCACGCCGTCACGGATCCGGAGTTGCGGCTCGGCGCCGCTGAGTACGCCCGCGGGCAGCGCGCCGCCAGTATCGGCGTCGGTGTCGACCAGCACGAACCGGCCCGGATGCTCCGACTGCGCCGACCGCACCAGACCCCACACCGCCGACGCCGCCAGATCACCCTCACGCGTCACGAAGACAAGTCGCTCGGCACGGTCCTCCGCGATCCACCGCTGCACCAGGGCGAGCGCGCGAGCGGCGAGCTCATGGGCCGACGCGACGACGTCGCCGTCGCTCACCAGGTACTCGACCACGGCGTCGGCGTCGGGGGCTTCGGGCGGCGCGATCGGGGTCCAGTCCAGGCCGAACAGCGAGTCGGTGGTGGCGGCGAGCTGCTGTGCCGAGACGGCGTGGGTAAGCAGGGAGTCGACGGAGGCGACGGGTGCTCCGGCCGTGTCGGCGAGCGCTAGGGACAGGGTGTTGTCCCCGCTGGTCGTGAGGCGTACCCGCAGCGCGGTCGCGCCCTCCGCGTGCAGCGAGACGCCCTCCCACGAGAACGGTACGGCTCCCTCGGTGCGCTGCCGCGCGAAGGCCACCGCGTGCAGGGCGGCGTCGAGCAGCGCCGGGTGGATGCCGAAGGTGCCGGGCTCCACGCCGTCGGGCAGCGCGACCTCCGCGAACACCTCGTCACCGCGCCGCCAGACAGCACGCAGTCCCTGGAAGACCGGGCCGTACTCGAAGCCACGGTCCGCGAAGGCGTCGTAGCAGCCCTCGATGTCGACCCGTTCGGCATCGGCCGGCGGCCAGACGGCGGCGTCGAAGTCCGCTGTCTCCGCGGCCGGGGCTAGGAAGCCGGTCGCGTGCTCGGTCCACGGCTGGTCGGCCGCGTTCTCGGGCCGGGTGTGCACGGCGACGGGCCGGCGTCCGGCGGTGTCGGCGATGCCGACGCGCAGTTGGAGCTGGGTCGCGCCCTCGACGACGAGCGGCACGGACAGGGTCAGTTCCTCGACCCGGCCGCAGCCGACCTCGTCCCCGGCACGCAGCGCGAGTTCGACGAGCGCGGCGCCGGGCAGGAGGGTGCGGCCGTGCAGCGTGTGGTCGGCGAGCCAGGGGTGGGTGCGGGACGACAGCCGTGAGGTGAACAGGAACCCTTCCGCTCCGGCGAGTTCGACAGCCGCGCCGAGGAGGGGGTGGCCGACGGAGTCGAGGCCGGCGGACCGCACGTCCGATGTGCTCGACGCCTCGGGCCAGAAGCGCCGGCGTTGGAAGGCGTAGGTGGGCAGGTCGACGCGGGTGCCGCCCGGGTAGAAGGACGTCCAGTCGACGGGGGTGCCGTGGACGTGCAGGGTGGCGAGGGCGGTCAGCGCCGCGGTCTCCTCCGGCTTGCCCTTGCGCAGGACCGGGATCGCCATCGCGTCGGCCACGTCCTGGGCGACCATCGCGGACAGCACACCGTCCGGGCCGATCTCCAGGAAGGCCACGTCACCCAGTGCCTGGACGTTGTCGTGGAAGCGGACCGCCTCGCGGACATGCCGCACCCAGTACTCGGCCTCGGTCACATCGCCGGACGCCACGAAGGGGATCTGCGGCTCATGGAACTCGATCTCGCCGATCGCCTCCCGGAAGTCCTCCAGCATCGGGGCCATCAGCGGCGAGTGGAAGGCATGGGACACCCGCAGCCGCTTCGACTTCCAACGCGACGCGATCTCCAGCACCTCAGCCTCGTCACCCGCGATGACCACGGACGCCGGGCCGTTGACGGCAGCGACGGAGACGTTCTCGGTCAGGTGCGGCAGCACCTCCTCCTCGGAGGCCACCACCGAGACCATCGCACCACCAGCAGGCAGCTCCTGCATCAGACTCGACCGCGCCGTGACGAGGAGGCACGCGTCCTCCAGGCTCAACACACCCGCGACATGCGCCGCCGCGATCTCGCCGATGGAGTGACCGGCCAGGTGATCGGGCCTCACGCCCCACGACTCCACCAGCCGGTACAGGGCCACTTGCAGCGCGAACAGAGCGGGCTGGGTGTAACCGGTCTGGTTCAGCAGCTCCTCGTCCCCACCCCACATCACCTCACGCAGAGCCGGGTCCAGATGGACGAGTACGGCGTCGAAGGCCTCCGCGAACACCGGGAAGCGGCCGTACAACTCCCGCCCCATCCCCAGCCGTTGCGAACCCTGCCCCGAGAACAAGAACGCAAGCGGCTTACGGACAGCCACGCCCCGAGCAAGTTCCACACCGTCCAGCAGCACCGCACGACGGTCGAACAACGTACGCGTCGTCAGCAGCGAGAACCCGACGTCCACCGGATCCCCGTCAAGCTCCCGGACCTGCTCGACCTGCCCGCGCAGCGCCTCCTCGGACTTCGCGGAGACGATCCACGGCGTCCTGGCAGGGGTGGTGTCCGTGGTCGCCGGTTCGGTGGCGGCGGGGCCCTGTTCGAGGATGACGTGCGCGTTGGTGCCGCTGACGCCGAAGGACGAGACACCGGCCCGGCGGGGGCGGTCGGCGGTCGGCCACGCGGTCCGCTCGACCGCGAGTTCCACCGCTCCGGCGGACCAGTCGATGTGCGACGAGGGCTGGTCGACGTGCAGGGTCTGCGGCAGTGCGCCGTGCTGCATCGCCAGGACCATCTTGATGACACCGGCGACGCCGGCGGCGGCCTGGGTGTGGCCGATGTTGGACTTCACGGAGCCGAGCAGGAGGGGCTGTTCGCGGTCCTGGCCGTAGGTGGCCAGCAGTGCCTGCGCCTCGATCGGGTCGCCCAGTGTCGTACCGGTGCCGTGTGCCTCGACCGCGTCCACGTCGGAGGTGGACAGTCCGGCCGATGCGAGCGCCTGCCGGATGACGCGCTGCTGCGAGGGACCGTTCGGCGCGGTCAGACCGTTCGACGCACCGTCCTGGTTGACCGCCGAGCCCCGCACCACCGCCAGGATCCGGTGGCCGTTGCGGACGGCGTCCGACTGACGCTCCAGGACCAGCAGGCCGACGCCCTCACCCCAGCCCGTGCCGTCCGCGCCGTCGGCGAAGGACTTGCAGTGGCCGTCCGCCGCGAGGCCGCGTTGGCGGGAGAAGGCCACGAAGGAGCCGGGGGTGGACATCACCGTCACACCGCCCGCGAGGGCGAGGTCGCACTCGCCGCCCCGCAGCGCCTGCGCGGCCAGGTGGAGGGCTACCAGGGAGGACGAGCAGGCGGTGTCGACAGTGACCGCGGGGCCCTCCAGGCCGAAGGTGTAGGCCACGCGGCCGGAGAGCACGCTCTGCGCGGTGCCGATGCCCTGGTAGCCCTCGAAGGCCTCGTCGCCGACGAGCGTGCTGTAGTCGTTGGTCATGACGCCGGCGAAGACGCCGGTGCGCGAACCGCTCAGCGAGGTCGGTGCCACGCCCGCCCGTTCGAACGCCTCCCACGCCGTCTCCAGGAGGAGGCGATGCTGGGCGTCGGTGGCCAGGGCCTCGCGGGGCGACATGTCGAAGAAGTCGGGGTCGAACAGGTCGGCGTCGTGCAGGAAGCCGCCCCGCATGACATGGGTGGTGCCGGGGTGGTCGGGGTCCGGGTGGTGGATGGACTCCAGGTCCCAGCCCCGGTTGTCCGGGAAGCCGGTGACGCCGTCGCGGCCCTCGATCACCAGCTGCCACAGGTCCTCGGGGGAGGCGACGTCGCCGGGGTAGCGGCAGGCCATGCCGACGATGACGATCGGGTCGTCGGTCGTCGACTGCGGCGCGGGCAGCTCCCCGGCGGTGTCCTGGTCGTCGCCGAACAGTTCGTCGCTCAGGTAGGCGGCCAGCGCGGCCGGGTTCGGGTAGTCGAAGATCAGCGTGGCGGGCAGGCGGATGCCGGTCGACGCGGTGAGGCGGTTGCGCAGTTCGACGGCGGTGAGCGAGTCGAAGCCGAGGCCCTGGAACGTTCGGGTGTGGTCGACGTCGTCGGCGCCGCTGTGGCCGAGCACCGTGGCGACGTCGGCGCGGACCACGTCCAGCAGCGCCGTCAGGCGCTCGTCGCGAGTGGCCCGGGCCAGGGACTGGGCGAGTCCGCTGGCGGCCGCGGCCCCCACGGCGGCGGCGCGGCGGCGCGGCGACTTGATCAGGCCGCGCAGCAGCGGGGGCGTCTCCGGGAGGCGGCGGAGGGTGGGCAGGTCGAGGCGGAGGGGCAGCAGGACGGGCTCGGCGGCGGCCACGGCGCCGTCGAAGAGGGCGAGGCCCTGCGTCACGGTGAGCGGCGGCATGCCGGAGCGCTCGACGCGCCGCAGGTCGGCGTCGGACATGGCGCTCGTCATGCCGACCGACTGCTCCCAGGCGCCCCACGCCAGTGCCACGGCGGGCAGGCCCTGGGACCTGCGGTGGCGGGCGAGGGCGTCCAGGTAGGCGTTGGCGGCGGCGTAGTTGGCCTGGCCGGCGCCGCCGAAGGTGCCGGCCGCGGAGGAGAACAGGACGAACGCCGAGACGTCACCGGCCAGTTCGTGCAGGTACCGTGCGGCGTCGGCCTTGGCCCGCAGGACGGTGCCGACGCGCTCCGGGGTCAGCGACTCGACGACGCCGTCGTCCAGGACGGCCGCCGTGTGCACCACGGCGCCCACGGGGTGCCGTTCGAGGAGGGCGGCCAGCGCGGCCCGGTCGGACACGTCGCAGGCCTCGATCTCGACGTGCGCGCCGAACTCGGTCAGTTCGGCGGTCAGCTGCTGCGCGCCGTCGGCGTCGGGACCTCGTCGGCTGACCAGCAGCAGGTCGCGGACGCCGTGCCGTTCGACCAGGTGCCGGGCCAGGACCGCGCCGAGGCCGCCGGTGCCGCCGGTGATCAGCACGCGGCCGTTCCAGGTGAGGGTCTCCAGGGGCAGTGCCACGCGGGCCAGCCGTGCGGCACGCACCTCGCCGTCGCGGACGGCCAGGCTGGGTTCGCCCGTGGCCAGGGCCGCGGACAGCAGGTCGGGGGCGTCGACGTCCGCCGTGTCGGCGTCCACACTGTCGACGTCCACCAGCGCGAACCGGCCGGGGTGTTCCGACTGGGCCGAGCCGACCAGGCCGCGTACGGCCGCCGCGGCGAGGTCGTCTCCCTCGATCGCGCCACGGGTGACGAACACGAGCCGTCCCGGCCGGTCCTGGCGCAGCCAGTCCTGGACGAGGCCCAAGGCGCGGGAGACCGCCGTGTGCACGTCCGCACCGCCGGCGAACGGCACGAGCACGTCATCGACATTCGCGTCCGCGGCCGCGGCTACGGCGTCCAGGTCGTCGTACACGAGTCCCAGCCCGAGGCCCACCACGTTCTGGCCGAGGCCGAGCGCGTCCGGCCCGAGGACCGCGACGCTCCGCCCCGCGCTCTGCGTCGTCGGCTCGACGGGCGTCCACTCGACCTTGAACAGCGAGTCGCGCTCGACGCCGGAGGCGGTCGGCGTGCCCTGCTCGTCGGCCGGGACGGGCCGGGTCTGCAGCGCCTCCACGGACGCCACGGGAGCGCCCGCCGGGTCGGCGACGGCGATCTCCATCGAGCCGTCGGCGCCGCGCGCCAGCCGCACCCGTACCGTCGAGGCGCCGGAGGCGTGCAGGGTCACGCCCTGCCAGGAGAACGGCAGTCCGCCCCGGCTGATGGAGCCGAGGTCACCGAATCCGGCGGCGTGCATGCCCGCGTCGAGCAGGGCGGGGTGCAGTCCGTACGAGGTGGCGTCCGCGTCGTCGGGCAGCGTGACCTCGGCGAAGACGACGCCGTCGCCGCCTCGCCACACGGCGCGCAGGCCGCGGAAGACGGGCCCGTAGTCGAAGCCCAGCTCGGTGAAGCGGTCGTAGGAGCCCTCGATGTCGACGGGTTCGGCGTCGGCGGGTGGCCACTGCGCGGCGTCGAATGCGACCGTGGGGGCCCCGGGCCCCAGCACACCGCTCGCGTGCTGGAGCCACGGGGAATCGATGTCTCCCTCGGGGCGGGAGAAGACCGCGACGGATCGCCGGCCGGTCTCGTCGGGGGCTCCGACGGAGACCTGCACCTGTACGGCGCCCTGCTCGGGCAGTACGAGGGGCGCGGCCAGCGTGAGTTCGTCGACGCGCTCGCAGCCGACCTCGTCGGCGGCGCGTACGGCGAGTTCGAGGAACGCGGTGCCCGCGAACAGCACGCGTCCGCCGACGACGTGGTCGACGAGCCACGGGTGGGTGCTCAGGGAGAGCCGGGAGGTGAACAGGAACCCGGCGGAGTCGGCGAGTTCGACCGCGGCGCCGAGCAGCGGGTGCTCCACGGTGCCCAGGCCGGCGGCGCGGACGTCACCGGTCGGGGTGGCGGGCCGCGGCCAGTAGCGCTCGTGCTGGAACGGGTACGTAGGCAGGTCCACGCGGCGGGCGCCGGTGCCCTCGAAGAGCGGCGCCCAGTCGACGGTCACGCCGCTCACGTGCAGCCGCGCCAGCCCTGTGACCAGCGCGGACTCCTCCTCGCGGTCCTTGCGCAGCACCGGGACGGCGACCGCGTCGAGGGCGGTCTCGGCGACCATCGCGGACAGCACGCCGTCCGGGCCCAGTTCGAGGAACGCGGTCACGCCCTGGTCGTGCAGGCGGCGTACGTTGTCGTGTAACCGCACGGCTTCGCGGACGTGCCGCACCCAGTACTCGGGGTCGGTCACGTCTCCCGTGGCGGCCACGGGAATCGAGGGGTCGTTGAAGGACAGGCCGCCGATGGCGGTGCGGAAGTCCTCCAGCATCGGTTCCATCAGGGGCGAGTGGAAGGCGTGGCTGACCTGCAGCCGCTTGGCCTTGCGGTCGCCGAGCCGGGCGACGACCTCCGCGACCTCCGTCCCGTCGCCCGCGACCACCACGGCGGACGGGCCGTTGACGGCGGCGATCGAGACACGGTCGGTGAGATGCGGCAGTACCTCCGCCTCGCTCGCCTGGACCGCCACCATCGCGCCGCCCGCGGGCAGCGCCTGCATCAGCCGGGCCCGCTCCGACACCAGCGTGCAGGCGTCCTCCAGTGACAGCACCCCGGCCACGTGCGCGGCCGCGATCTCACCGATGGAATGGCCCGCGAGCTGGTCCGGGGTGATCCCCCACGACTCCACCAGCCGGTAGAGGGCCACCTGGAGCGCGAACAGCGCGGGCTGGGTGTGACGGGTCTGGTTCAGCAGCTCCGCGTCCTCGCCCCACATCACCTCGCGCAACTGCGGGTCCAGGTGGGTGAGTACGTCGTCCAGCGCGCTCGCGAAGACCGGGAAGCGGTCGTACAACTCCCGCCCCATGCCCAGTCGTTGCGAGCCCTGCCCCGAGAAGAGCACGGCGAGACCGGTCTCCGCGTTGGCGACGCCGGTGGCGAGTTCGGTGCCGTCGGGGAGCAGTACGGCGCGGTGTTCGAGGGCGGCGCGGGCGGTGGCGAGGGTGTGGCCGACGTCGACCGGGGAGAGGGTGGCGGCCGCGGTCGTGAGCCGGGCTCGCTGTGCCTCCAGGGCGGCCGCAGAGCGGGCGGAGACCGTCCACGGGACGATGCCGGGGGTGACGGTGGCTTCCTCGGCGGTGTCGGGCTGTGCCGGGGCCTGCTCGATGATGACGTGGGCGTTGGTGCCGCTCACGCCGAACGCGGACACTCCCGCGCGGGAGGGCCGGTCGGCGGCGGGCCAGGGCCGCGCGGAGGTCAGCAGCTCCACCTTGCCGGAGTCCCAGTCGACGTTGGTCGACGGGGTGCCGACGTGGAGGGTCCGGGGCAGCAGTCCGTGCTGGAGGGCCATGACCATCTTGATGACGCCGGCGACACCGGCCGCGCCCTGCGGGTGGCCGATGTTGGACTTGATGGAGCCCAGCAGCACCGGGTTCTCGCGGTCCTGGCCGTACGTGGCGAGCACGGCGCCCGCCTCGATGGGGTCGCCGAGCGTGGTGCCGGTGCCGTGCGCCTCTACTGCGTCCACGTCGGCGGCGGACAGGCCGGCGTTGGCCAGCGCTTTGCGGATCACGCGCTGCTGCGACGGCCCGTTCGGCGCCGTAAGGCCGTTCGACGCGCCGTCCTGGTTGACGGCCGAGCCGCGGACCACGGCCAGGATCCTGTCCCCCGCGCGCCGCGCGTCGGAGAGGCGCTTGAGCACCAGCACGCCGACGCCTTCTGCCCAGCCGGTGCCGTCGGCGTCGTCGGAGAACGCCTTGCAGCGGCCGTTGCCGGCGAGACCGCCCTGGGAGGTGAACGCGGCGAACCCGGCGGGCGTCGTCATGATCGCGACGCCGCCGGCGAGCGCCAGGTCGCACTCGCCGCCGCGCAGGGCCTGGGCCGCGAGGTGCAGCGCGACCAGGGACGAGGAGCAGGCGGTGTCGACGGTGACGGCCGGGCCCTCCAGGCCGAGCAGGTAGGAGATACGGCCCGACAGCACGCTCGCGGCGAACGCGGTGGTGGCGTAGAGACCGACGTCCTCGGCGGACCGGGCGAGCAGGTCGGCGTAGTCCTGCGAGGTGGTGCCCAGGAACACGCCCGTCTGGGTGCCCCGCAGCGAGGAGGCGTCGATGCCCGCCCGCTCCAGCGCCTCCCAGGAGGTCTCCAGGAGGAGGCGCTGCTGCGGGTCCATGACGACGGCCTCGCGCGGCGAGATCCCGAACAGTCCGGCGTCGAAGCCCGCCACGTCGTCCAGGAAGCCGCCCTCGGCGGTGGCGCTCGCCAGCGCCGCCGTGTCCCAGCCGCGGTCGGCCGGGAACGGGCCGATGACGTCGCGCCCCTCGGCCACCACCTGCCACAGGTCCTCCGGCGAGGCCACCCCGCCGGGGTACCGGCAGCCGATGCCGACGATCGCGATGGGCTCCACCGCCGCCGCGATCAGCTGCTGGTTCTGCTTCCGCAGCCGGTCGACCTCCTTCAGTGACGACCGAAGTGCCTCGACGTACTGGTTGGCAGAGGAGGTCATCGCGCTTCCTTCTGGGGTCGGCCGTCAGTTCCCGGAGTTCTCGATCGCCAGGCGCAGCAGTGCTTCGCCGTCGAGGTCGTCGATCGAGTCCGCCTCGGGATCAAGCACAACAGAATCAGTGCTCGTGATTTCCCCACTGTCTTGAGCAAGTTGGAGCACGAGATCCAACAGGCCGGCCTTGCGCAGTCGGCTGATCGGGATCGAGGCGAGGGTCTCGCGGATGTGCGCCTCGGGATCGTCCGCCCGCCGCTCGCCCGTCTCGCCCAGCAGCTCGGTGCGGATGAACTGCGCCAGGGCCGCCGGGGTCGGGTGGTCGAAGACCAGGGTCGCGGGCAGCGCCACCCCGGTGGCCGCCTTCAGCCGGTTGCGCAGGTCGACGGCCATCACCGAGTCGAAGCCGACGTCGCGGAAGGCCCGGTTCGCCGAGAACGCGTCGGCCTCGTCGTAGCCGAGCGTCGCGGCGGCCTCGGCGCGGACCAGGTCGAGCAGGACCCGGCCGCGCTCGGACTCGGGCAGCGCGGCCAGCCGCTCCTTGAACCCGGAGTCGGACGGCTGCTGCGCCTCGGCTTCGGCCAGCCTGCGCACGTCCGGGATGCCGTCGAGCAGCGGGCTGGGCCGCTGTGCCGTGAAGCTGGGCGCGAACTTCTCCCAGTCGGTGTTGGTGACGGTGAGCTGCGTCCGGCCGTCGGCGACCGCCTGCCGCAGCGCCGTGATCGCGAGCTCCGGCGCCATGGTGTGCAGGCCGCGGCGGCGCAGTTGCTCCGCGCCCTCGGCGTTCTCGGCGGCCATGCCGCTGTCCGCCCAGGCACCCCACGCGACGGACGTGGCCGCGAGGCCCAGACCGTGGCGGTGGTGCGCGAGGCCGTCCAGGTAGGCGTTGGCCGCCGCGTAGGCGGGCTGTGCCCCGCTGCCCCAGCTCGCCGCGCCGGACGAGAAGAGGATGAACGCCTCGATCTCCGGGTTGTCCGCGGTGAGTTCGTGCAGGTTCCACGCGGACGTCGTCTTGGCCCGCAGCAGCCGGTTGAGCTGGTCGATGCCGAGCGCGTCGGTCGGAGCGTTGCCCTCGACGACACCGGCCGCGTGCACGACCGCCGTCAGCGGGTGCTCGGCCGGGATCTGCTCCAGCAGCGCCGCCAGCGCCGCCCGGTCGGAGGCGTCGCAGGCAGCGAGCGTGACCCGGGCGCCGAGCGCTTCGAGTTCGGCCCGCAGCTCCTGCCCGCCGGGCGCCGCGGCCCCGCGACGGCTGGTGAGGACGACGTGCTCGGCGCCGGCGTCGGCGACCCAGCGGGCGACATGACCGCCGAGCGCGCCGGTGCCACCGGTGATGAGCACCGTGCCGCGCGGCTGCCACTCCTCGCCCCGCTGCCCACGCGGCGCGGGCACCAGCCGCCGGCCGTGAACGCCGGAGGCGCGCACGGCGAGCTGATCCTCTCCACCCCCGTTGCTGAGCGCGGCGACCAGGCCCTCGGCGATACGGTCGTCGATCTCCTCGGGAAGGTCGACCAGGCCGCCCCACCGGTGCGGCAGGTCCAGGGCCGCGACCCGGCCGAGTCCCCACAGCGCCGTCTGAGCGGGGCTGGTGACCGTGTCGTCGGCGCCGGTCGTGACCGCTCCCCGGGTCACGGCCCACAGCGGCGCCGTGATCCCGGCGTCGCCGAGCGCCTGCACGAGCACTACCGACAGCGCCAGGCCCGACGACGTGGCGTCGAACCCGGGGTACGGCCGGTCGGCCGTACCGAGCAGGGACAGCACTCCGGCGGGCTCAATACCGGCCAACCGGGCGGCGAGGGTTGCCCGGTCGGTGTCCGGTGCGACATCGATGCGTACGACGTCGGCGCCGAGCGGCGCGAGCACGGACTCGGTCCATGCCTTGTCGCCCTGGTCCGCCCCGTCGATGCCGGCCGGAACGAGAGCGAGCCAGGTCCCCGTGATACCGGCGACGGGGACACCGCGCAGCCGCTCCCAGGAATCCTGGTACCGCCACGAGTCCACGGTGGACTGGGCCTTCTGCCGCCCACGCCATGCGGACAGCGCGGGCGCCACGGCCGCCGCCGCGTCCGGATCCACATCGAGCGCGGAAGCGAGGTCACCGCTGTCGACGAGGGTCCAGAACTCGGCGTCGACCGGGTCGGCCGCGCCCGAGCTGACGGCCGCCTTGGGCCAGTAGCGCTGGCGGTCGAAGGCGTAGGTGGGGAGGTCGATGCGGCGGGCTCCGGTGCCTTCGTAGAACACCTGCCAGTCGACCTCGATGCCTGCGGCCCACGCCTCGCCGAGGGAAAGGGCGAACCTGGCCGGGCCGCCCTGGTCCCGGCGCAGGGAACCGACCGCCACGACGTCCAGTGCGCCGTGATCGTCCGCGGTGGACTGCAGTGGCATCGTCAGCACCGGATGCGCGCTGGACTCGACGAACACGCGGTAACCGTCATCGATCAACGCCCGGGTGACCTTCGCGAACTCGATCGGCCTGCGGGCGTTCAAGTACCAGTACTCCGGGCCCAGTTCCGTCGTGTCGATCCGCTCGCCGGTCACCGCCGAGTAGAACGGGATACCCGCCGTCCGAGGAGTCGTCTCCGCCAGCATCTCCAGAAGGCGTTCCCGCAGCGGCTCGACCTGCGGGCCGTGCGACGCCACCGTCGAGGGCACGATCCGCGCCCGCTCACCCCGGCTCACGCACAGGTCGACGAACTCGCCCAGCTCATCCTCCGGACCAGCCACCGTGCACGCATTCGGGCCATTGATACCGGCCACCGACAACCCAGCCCAGCGACCGATGAGTTCACGCACCGCCTCGACCGGCAGCGCCACCGAGGCGACCGCACCCCGGCCGACGAGTTCGTCCGCGAACAGCTGACTGCGCAGCACGACAATCCGGACGGCATCCTCCAGGCTCAGCGCACCCGCCACGAAAGCCGCCGCGATCTCACCCTGCGAATGACCCACCACCGCGCCCGGCTCCACACCGAACGACCGCCACGTCTGCGCCAACGACACCATCACCGCGAACAACACCGGCTGCAGAATCTCGATGCGCTCCAACAGCTCCGCATCCCCGCGCAGCACGTCGATGACCGACCAGTCCACAAAGGAACCGATCACCCGGTCGCACTCGGCCACCCAGTGGGCGAACACCTCGGAGGAATCCAGCAGTTCGACCGCCATACCGGCCCACTGCGAGCCCTGACCGGGGAACACGAACACCGGACCGGGGCCGACCTCACCGGCCACACCCCGCACCAACTGCCCATCCACCAGCACCGCCCGGTGATCAAACACCGACCGCCCCAGCAAAGACCAGCCCACATCGACGCTGTCGGCCTCAAGCGCCTCCAACCGCGCAACCTGCGCATCCAACGACCGCTCAGACCGCGCCGACACCACCCACGGAACCCCAAGCCCCGAAGGCACCGGCTCAGCAACAGCCTCCTCGGAGCCGACGGCGGCCTCTTCCAGGATCAGATGCGCGTTCGTCCCGCTGATCCCGAACGACGACACACCCGCCCGACGCGGACGCTCCCCACCAGGCCACTCCACCGCCGACGTCAACAACTCCACCGACCCAGCCGCCCAATCCACATGCGACGACGGCTCAGTGACATGCAACGTCTGCGGCAGCACCCCGTGCTGCAGCGCCAGGACCATCTTGATGACACCGGCGACGCCGGCGGCGGCCTGGGTGTGGCCGATGTTGGACTTCACGGAGCCGAGCAGGAGGGGCTGTTCGCGGTCCTGGCCGTAGGTGGCCAGCAGGGCCTGCGCCTCGATCGGGTCGCCGAGCGCCGTACCGGTACCGTGCGCCTCCACCGCGTCCACGTCAGACGTGGACAGCCCGGCGCTCGCGAGCGCCTGCCGGATCACGCGTTGCTGCGAGGGACCATTCGGCGCGGTCAGACCATTCGACGCACCGTCCTGATTGACCGCAGACCCACGCACCACCGCCAGCACCCGATGCCCGTTGCGCACCGCATCCGACAGCCGCTCCATGACCACCATGCCGACGCCCTCGGACCAGCCCGCACCGTCCGCGTCGTCGGAGAAGGCCTTCGAGCGGCCGTTCTTGGCGAGGGCGCCCTGGCGGGTGAGTTCGGCGAAGGCGAGCGGGGTGGTCATGATGGTCGCGCCGCCGGCGACGGCGAGCGTGCACTCGCCGCCGCGCAGCGCCTGGGTGGCCAGGTGGATCGCGACCAGGGACGCGGAGCAGGCGGTGTCGACGGTGACGGCCGGGCCCTCGAAGCCGAAGGTGTAGGAGAGGCGGCCGGAGATCACGCTCGCCGCGAGACCGGTGGCGGCGTGGCCCTCGGTGTCCTCGGCGGAGTTGGTGAGCAGCGTCGCGTAGTCCTGGCCGTTCGTGCCGACGAACACGCCGGTCGGGGTGGATCGCAGGGAGTCCGGGTCGACGCCGACGCGCTCCAGGGCCTCCCAGGTCGTCTCCAGCAGGAACCGCTGCTGCGGGTCCATCGCCAGCGCCTCGCGCGGGGCGATGCCGAAGAACGCCGGGTCGAAGTCCGCGCTGCCGTCGAGGAATCCGGCCTCGCTGGTGACGCTCGTCGCCAGCACCGACTCGACGTCCCAGTCGCGGTCGGTCGGGAACGCGCCCATGCCGTCGCGTCCCTCGACCAGCATCTCCCAGAACTCCTCGGGCGTCGTCACCCCGCCGGCGAACCGGCAGGACATGCCGACGATGGCGATCGGCTCGTCGTCGCGCACGGGACCGCGGGCGACCACGGCGGCGTCGGCGGCGACTCCGAGCACCTCGTGGAGCAGGTGCTCGGCGAGCTCGCGGGGTGTCGGGTAGTCGTAGACGAGGCTCGCGGGCAGGCTGCGCCCGGTCGCCGTGCCCAGCTTGTTGCGCAGTTCGACGGCGGTGAGTGAGTCGAAGCCCAGGCCGCTGAAGGGCTTTGTGACGCCCACGGCAGACGGGCCGGCGTAGCCGAGCACTGCCGCGACGGCCGTGCGGACGACGTCGAGCATCACGTCCAGCGGCTCGTCCGCGTCCTGGAGCCTGGCGAGCAGGCCGGCGTCGCCGCGCGGCTCGCGTGCCCGGCTGTCGGCCGCGGGCACGGCGTCCGGCAGGATCGCGATGCCGATGGTCGCGTCGGGTTCGCCGACGGCCCGCCACATCGCCTCCACGGCGAGGGCGGGGTTCATGGCGAGGCCGTGCAGGTCGGCGGCGACGCCCTCCCCTGCGGCCATGCCGGCTCCGGCCCAGGCGCCCCAGGCGATGGAGGTCGCGGCGTGGCCGTCGGTCCGGCGCCGGGTGGCGAGGGCGTCCAGGACTGTGTTGGCGGCGGCGTAGTTGGCCTGGCCGGGGTTGCCGATCGCACCGGCGAGGGACGAGAACAGGACGAACGCATCGAGGTCCAGCTCGCGCGTCAGCTCGTCGAGGACGAGCGCGGAGGCGACCTTGGCGTGGAACACGTCCGCGAACCGCTGCGGCGTCAGCGACTCGATCACTCCGTCGTCCAGCACACCGGCGGTGTGCACGACGGCGGTGAGTCCGGGCAGGTCGGCGAGGAGGGCGCGGACGGCGTCGCGTTCGGCGACGTCGCAGGCCACCACGTCGGCCCGCACGCTCTCGCGCAGTTCGTCCCGCAGTGCGGCGGCGCCGGGCGCGTCCAGGCCCCGGCGGCTGGCCAGAACGACCCGCTCCACGCCCCGCTTGGCGAGGTCACGGGCGACGTGCGCGCCGAGCGCGCCAGTACCGCCGGTGATCAGGACGGTGCCGGTCGGCTGCCACGCCGTACCGGCCGGGCGCGGTGCCTTGCCGTATCGGCGGGCGAAGACGCCCTCGGGCCGGACGGCCACCTGGTCCTCGGCGCCCGTGAGTACGGCAGCAAGTAGCTCGGGTGCACCCTGTACGTCGACCAGGCCGCCCCACTGGGCGGGCAGTTCGAGCGCGGCGACGCGGCCGAGGCCCCAGACAGCGCTCTGTCCCACGTCGGCGATCGGCTCGCCCGCGACCGAGACCGCGCCGCGTGTGACCGCCCACACCGGGGCGGCGATGCCGCGGCGCGCAAGCGTCCGGACGAGTTCCAGCGTGCCGGACACGCCGACCGGGACACCGCCCGCGTCGGTGCCGTCCGACAGTGCCAGCAGCGAGACGACGCCGTCGTACGGCGTTTCGGGCAGTTCCTCGACGATCGTGCCGCCGACCGCAGCGGCGACCTCGGCGGCCCAGGCGTCGTCGGCCAGCCCGGCCGGCACCACGACCAGCCACGTGCCGGTGACCGAGCCCGTCGGCGTGACCGGCGTCCAGGACTCGCGGTGCCGCCAGGAGTCCACGGCGGGCTGCGCGGAGGCGGTGGCCTCCAGCAGCGTCGGCCAGTAGCGCTCGTGCTGGAAGGCGTACGTCGGCAGGTCCACGCGGCGGGCGCCGGTACCGGCGAACAGCGGCACCCAGTCCACGGTCACGCCGCTCACGTGCAGCCGCGCCAGGCCTGTGACCAGCGCGGACTCCTCGTCGCGGTCCTTGCGCAGCACCGGGGTGATCACGGCATCCGGGGCCGTCTCGGCGACCATCGCGGACAGCACACCGTCAGGGCCGATCTCCAGGAACGCCGTGGTGCCCGCGTCGCGCAGCGCCGTGACGTTGTCGTGGAACCGCACCGCCTCACGGACATGACGGACCCAGTAGTCGGGGCCGGTCACGTCACCCGTCGTCACGACCGGGATCGCCGGCTCGTGGAACGTCAGGCCGCCGACCACCGCACGGAAGTCGTCCAGCATCGGTTCCATCAGCGGTGAGTGGAAGGCGTGGCTGACCGGCAGCCGCTTGGTCCTGCGATCGGCGAAGAGTTCGGCGATCCGCTCGACCTCGGCCGCGTCGCCCGCGATCACCACGGACGTCGGCCCGTTGACGGCCGCGATCGACACACCGCCGGTGAGATGCGCGGCGGCTTCCTCCTCCGTGGCCTCGATCGCCAGCATCGCGCCGCCCGCGGGCAGCGCCTGCATCAGCCGGGCCCGCTCCGACACCAACGTGCAGGCGTCCTCCAGCGACAGCACCCCGGCCACATGCGCGGCCGCGATCTCACCGATGGAATGACCCGCCAGCTGATCGGCCCGCACACCGAGCCACTCCGTCAGCCGGTAAAGGGCCACCTGGAGGGCGAACAGCGCGGGCTGGGTGTGACGGGTCTGGTTCAGCAGCTCCGCGTCCGCACCCCACATCACCTCGCGCAACTGCGGGTCCAGGTGGGCGAGTACGTCGTCCAGAGCGCCCGCGAAGACCGGGAAGCGGTCATACAACTCCCGGCCCATGCCGAGCCGTTGCGCCCCCTGCCCGGAGAACAGGAACGCGAGCTGCTGCTCGGTGGCCTCGCCCCGGGCGATCTCCGCTCCGTCCGCGAGGACCACCCGGTGCTCGAACCGGCTACGACCGGTGGCGAGGGAGTAGGCGATGTCGAGGGGACTGGCATCGACCGCGGCGAGGCGGGCGACCTGGTCGGCAAGAGCCTGCTCGGTGCGGCCCGACACGAGGACCGGGACGACACCCGGCGTCACGCGCACCGGCTCATCCCGCTCCGGGGCGGACTCCGGCGCCTGCTCGATGATCACGTGCGCGTTGGTGCCGCTGACGCCGAACGACGACACACCGGCCCGGCGGGCGCGGCCGGTGGCCGGCCAGTCACGGCGTTCGGTGAGGAGTTCGACGCTGCCGGTCCCCCACTCGACGTTGGTGGACGGCGCGTCGACGTGCAGGGTGCGGGGTACAACGCCGTGCCGGAGCGCCATGACCATCTTGATGACGCCGGCGACGCCGCCGGCCGACTGCGGGTGGCCGATGTTGGACTTGATGGAGCCCAGCAGGACCGGTGTCTCGCGGTCCTGGCCGTACGTGGCGAGTACCGCGCCCGCCTCGATGGGGTCGCCGAGCGTGGTGCCGGTGCCGTGCGCCTCGACCACGTCGACGTCGCCCCCGGAGAGCCCGGCGTTGGCGAGGGCCTGCCGGATCACCCGCTGCTGCGACGGCCCGTTCGGCGCCGTAAGGCCATTGGACGCACCGTCCTGGTTGACGGCCGAGCCGCGCAGGACGGCGAGGACTTCGTGGCCGTTGCGCCGGGCGTCGGACAGGCGCTCCAGCAGGATCACGCCCGCGCCCTCGGACCAGCCGGTGCCGTCGGCGGCGTCGGCGAACGCCTTGCAGCGGCCGTCGGGGGCGAGACCTCCGGTGGCGGTGAAGGCGGAGTAGGCGTTCGGCGTGGTCATCACCGCGACACCGCCGGCGAGCGCGAGGTCGCACTCGCCGTTGCGCAGCGCCTGCGCCGCCCAGTGCATCGCGACCAGGGACGAGGAGCAGGCGGTGTCGACGGTGACGGCCGGGCCCTCCAGGCCGAGCAGGTAGGAGATGCGGCCGGACAGCACGCTCGCGGAGAACGCGGTGGTGGCGTAGGGGCCGGTCTCCTCCACCGAGCGGTTCAGGAGCGACTCGTAGTCCTGCCCTGTCGTACCGACGAAGACACCGGTGGGGCTGCCCTTGAGCGTGACCGGGTCGATGCCGGCACGCTCCAGCGCCTCCCAGGAGGTCTCCAGGAGCAGGCGCTGCTGCGGGTCCATGACGACGGCCTCACGCGGCGAGATCCCGAAGAAGCCGGCATCGAAGTCGGCGACGGCGTCGAGGAATCCGCCCTCGAACGTGGCGCTGGCCAGGCTGTCCAGGTCCCAGCCTCGGTCGGTGGGGAAGCCGGAGACGGCGTCGCGGCCGTCGAACACGAGCTGCCACAGCTCCTCCGGCCGGGTGACGCCACCGGGGTAGCGGCAGCCGATGCCGACGATCGCGATCGGGTCGTCGGAGGCAACCGTGGCGGCACGCACCTCGGCGGGGGCGTCGGTCCTGCCGAAGAGTTCCTCGCGCAGGTAGCCCGCCAGCGCGGTCGCGGTCGGGTGGTCGAACACCACGGTCGTGGGCAGCGGCAGGCCGGTGACGGCCTTGAGCTTGTTGCACATCTCGACGGCGGTCACCGAGTCGAAGCCCAGCTCGCGGAAGGCCCGCCCGGCCGGCAACGTGTCGGTCTCCGCGTAGCCCAGGGTCTTGGCGGCCTCGGTGCGCACGAGGTCGAGCAGGGCCCGGTCGCGCTCCACGGCGGACAGCGCGGCGAGCCGCTGCTTGAGGGCCGACTCGTCCCGTTCCACCGGGCTGTCGGCGAGGGCCTGCCGTACTTCCGCGATGCCGTTGAGCAGGGGGCTCGGCCGCTCGGCGGTGAAGCTCGGGGCGAACGTCGCCCAGTCGATGTCGGTGACGGTGAGCTGCGTCTGGTCGTCGGCGACCGCCTGCCGCAGCACGGCCATCGCCAGCTCGGGCGCCATCGACCCGATGCCGCGGCGGGCGAGTTCGTCGTAGAGGCCGTGGTCGGCGGCCATGCCCGCGTCGGCCCACGCACCCCACGCGATGGACAGGGCGTGGCGGCCCTGGGCGCGGCGCAGTCGGGCGAGTCCGTCGAGGTAGGCGTTGGCGGCCGCGTAGGCGGGCTGTCCGCCGCTGCCCCAGCTCGCCGCGCCGGACGAGAACAGGATGAACCGGGCGTCCGGCGCCAGCTCGTGCAGATGCCAGGCTGCCGCCATCTTGGCGTCCAGGATGCCGGTGACGGCGTCGAACGACAGCTCGCCGACCGGTGCGTCACCCGTGCCGACGCCCGCCGCGTGCACGACGACGGTCAGGTCGTCGACACGGTTCACGACGGCTTCGAGGGCGGCGCGGTCCGCCGCGTCGCAGGCCTCGATCGTCACCCGGGCACCGAGCGCCTCCAGTTCGGCCCGCAGCTCCTGCGCACCGGGCGCACCGGCACCGCGGCGGCTGGTCAGTACGACGTGCTCGGCGCCGGCCTCGACCAGCCAGCGGGCGACATGGCCGCCCAGCGCGCCGGTCCCGCCGGTGATCAGGGCGGTTCCGGTGGTGCGGAACTCCGGCCCGTGCTGGGCCGTGGCCCGCACCAGGCGTCGGGCGAAGACACCGCCCTGCCGGACGGCGACCTGGTCCTCGGTGCCGGTGAGCACCGCCACGAAACGCGTCGCGGACCGGTCGTCCATCTCCTCCGGCAGGTCGATCAACCCGCCCCAGCGGTACGGCAGTTCGAGCGCGGCCACCCGGCCGAGTCCCCACAGCGCGGTCTGCGTCGGGTGCGCGACCTCGTCGTACACCGCCTGCCGGGTGACCGCCCACACCGGCGCGGAGATGCCCGCCTCGGCCAGCGCCTGCAGCAGCGTGACAGTCAGGGCGAGACCGGCCGGGTGGTCCGGCGTGCCGATGAGGCCGGTCAGGGCCACCACTCCGCTCGGCACGACCGCGAGGTCCACCAGCTGTGCGGCGAGTCGGGCCCGGTCGGCATCCGCGTCGAGCTCGACCCGTACGACGTCCGCGTGCGCGCCGACGGCCGCGATCACGTCGGCATCGGTCACGCCGGCCGGGGTGACGACGAGCCATGTCCCGGACGGCGTCCCGGACACCGTGACGGGCGCCCACTGGTCGCGGTAGCGCCAACCGTCGATCGTGGAACGGGCCTTGCGCTGGGCACGCCAGGTCCGCAGCGTGTCGGCGAGCGTTTCGTCGGTGATGCCGATGGTGTCCAGCTCGCCGTTGTCGACGAGTGTCCAGAACTCTGCGTCGACGGGGTCGCTCTCGGCCGCGCTGGGCTGCAGGGGCTCGGGCCAGTAGCGGGAGTGGTCGAAGGCGTAGGTGGGGAGGTCGATGCGGCGGGCTCCGGTGCCTTCGTAGAACACCTGCCAGTCGACCTCGATGCCTGCGGCCCACGCCTCGCCGAGGGAGAGCGCGAACCTGGCCGGGCCGCCCTGGTCCCGGCGCAGGGAACCGACCGCCACGACGTCCAGTGCGCCGTGATCGTCCGCGGTGGACTGCAGTGGCATCGTCAGCACCGGATGCGCGCTGGACTCGACGAACACGCGGTATCCGTCATCGATCAACGCCCGGGTGACCTTCGCGAACTCGATCGGCCTGCGGGCGTTCAAGTACCAGTACTCCGGGCCCAGTTCCGTCGTGTCGATCCGCTCGCCGGTCACCGCCGAGTAGAACGGGATACCCGCCGTCCGAGGAGTCGTCTCCGCCAGCATCTCCAGGAGGCGTTCCCGCAGCGGCTCCACCTGCGGGCCGTGCGACGCCACCGTCGAGGGCACGATCCGCGCCCGCTCGCCCCGGCTCACGCACAGGTCGACGAACTCGACCAGCTCAGCCTCCGGACCAGCCACCGTGCACGCATTCGGGCCATTGATACCGGCCACCGACAGTGCCGGCCAGGCCTCGATCAGCTGGCGCACTTCCTCCACCGGAAGTGCCACGGAGGCGACCGCGCCCCGGCCCACGAGTTCGTCCGCGAACAGCTGGCTGCGCAGCACCACGATCCGGACGGCGTCCTCAAGGCTCAGCGCACCCGCCACGAAAGCGGCCGCGATCTCACCCTGGGAGTGGCCCACCACCGCGCCCGGCTCCACACCGAACGACCGCCACGTCTGCGCCAACGACACCATCACCGCGAACAACACCGGCTGCAAGATCTCGATGCGCTCCAGCAGCTCCGCATCACCCCGCAGCACGTCGGTGACCGACCAGTCCACGAAGGACCCGATCACCCGGTCGCACTCCCCCACCCAGTGCGCGAACACCTCGGAGGAGTCGAGTAGTTCGACCGCCATACCGGCCCACTGCGAGCCCTGACCGGGGAACACGAACACCGGACCAGGGCCGACCTCACCGGCCACACCCCGCACCAACTGCCCATCCACCAGCACCGCCCGGTGATCAAACACCGACCGCCCCAGCAAAGACCAGCCCACATCCACCGCGCCGGCCTCAAGCGCCTCCAACCGCGCAACCTGCGCATCCAACGACCGCTCAGACCGCGCCGACACCACCCACGGAACCCCAAGCCCCGAACCCACGGCACCGGACTCCGCCGACTCCTCGGGGACAGCCGCCTCCAGGATCAGATGCGCGTTCGTCCCACTGATCCCGAACGACGACACACCCGCCCGACGCGGACGCTCCCCACCAGGCCACTCCACCGCCGACGTCAACAACTCCACCGACCCAGCCGCCCAATCCACATGCGACGACGGCTCGGTCACGTGCAGCGTCCGCGGCAGCACCCCGTGCTCCAGGGCCTTGATCATCTTGATCATGCCGGCGACACCCGCCGCCGACTGGGTGTGCCCGATGTTGGACTTCACGGAGCCCAGGTAGAGCGGTACATCACGGTCCTGGCCGTACGTGGCCAACAGGGCTTGCGCCTCGATCGGGTCGCCGAGCGACGTCCCCGTACCGTGCGCCTCCACCGCGTCCACATCCGCAGTCGAGAGACCGGCGGAAGCCAGCGCCTGCCGGATCACCCGCTGCTGCGAAGGACCATTCGGCGCCGTCAGACCATTCGACGCACCGTCCTGATTCACCGCAGACCCACGCACCACCGCCAGCACCCGATGCCCGTTGCGCACCGCATCCGACAGCCGCTCCAGCACGACCATGCCCACACCCTCGGAGAACCCGGTGCCGTCGGCGTCGTCGGAGAAGGCCTTCGAGCGGCCGTCCGCCGAGACGCCGCGTTGGCGGGAGATCTCGATGAAGGTGGCCGGCGTCGACATGATCGCGACGCCGCCGGCGAGGGCGAGGTCGCACTCGCCCTGTCGCAGTGACTGCACGGCGAGGTGGGTGGCGACGAGCGACGACGAGCACGCGGTGTCGATGGACACGGCAGGGCCTTCCAGGCCGAGCACGTACGAGACGCGGCCCGAGGCGACGGAGGGGGAGCTGCCGGTGCCGTGGTAGCCCTCGAACTCGGTGCCGAGGAGCTGGGCGTAGTCGTTGTACATCACGCCGGCGAACACACCGGTCGCGCTGCCGCGCAGCGAGAGCGGGTCGATGCCGGCTCGCTCCAGGGACTCCCAGGACGTTTCCAGCAGCAGGCGCTGCTGGGCGTCGGTGGCGAGGGCCTCACGGGGTGACATGGCGAAGAACGCCGGGTCGAACTCGCCCGCGTCGTGCAGGAATCCGCCGAGTCGGGTCGCGGAGGTGCCGGTCTCGGCGTCGGCCGCGAACAGGGCGTCCAGGTCCCAGCCGCGGTCGGCGGGGAACTCGGAGATGGCGTCGGTGCCGTCCAGGACGAGCTGCCACAGCTCCTCCGGGGTGGTGACCCCGCCGGGGAAGCGGCAGGCCATGCCGACGACGGCGATCGGGTCGTCGTCCACGGCGGTGTGCACGCGTACGGCCGCGGTCTGGTCGCTGCCGAACAACTCGTCGCGCAGGAACTCGGCGAGGACGGCGGTGGTCGGGTAGTCGAAGACCAGTGTGGCCGGCAGCCGCAGCCCGGTGACGTTGCCGAGGCGGTTGCGCAGGTCGACGGCGGTCAGCGAGTCGAAGCCGAGGTCGCGGAAGGCCCGTGAGGCGTCGAACGTGGTGCCGTCGGCGTGGGCGAGGACGGCGGCGACCTGGGTGCGGACGATGTCGGTCAGCGCGTCGATGCGTTCGGCGTCGCCGAGCGGGCGCAGGCGCTGCACCAGGCCGGACGCGGCGGCCGAGCCGGCGGCGGTGCGGCGGGTCCGGGTGCGGACGAGGCCGCGCAGCAGCGCGGGGACGTCTCCCTGGGCGCGCAGGGTCGCGAGGTCGAGGCGGGCGGGGAGCAGGACCGGTTCGGCGGTGGCGAGGGCAGCATCGAACAGGGCCGTGCCCTGCTCGGCCGACAGCGGCGGCATTCCGGCGCGCACGAGGCGTTCGCGGTCGGCTTCGGTGAGGGTGCCGGTGAGGCCGGCCGTGGAGTCCCAGGTGCCCCACGCGAGCGAGACGGCGGGCAGTCCGAGGGCGCGACGGTGCGCGGCGAGGGCGTCGAGGAAGGCGTTGCCCGCCGCGTAGTTGCCCTGACCCGCGCCGCCGAGCAGTCCGGCGGCGGAGGAGAAGACGACGAACGCCGAGAGGTCCGCGGTGAGTTCGTGCAGGTGCCAGGCCGCGTCCACCTTGGGCCTGAGCACGGTGGCGAGCTGCTCCGGCGTCAGCGATTCGATGACGCCGTCGTCGAGCACGCCCGCGGTGTGCACGACGGAGCGGATCTCGTGCCGGGCCAGGAGGTCGGCGAGTGCGTCCCGGTCGGCGACGTCGCAGGCGACGACGTCCACGTGCGCGTCGAGCTCGGCGACCCATTCCGGGGTACGGCCGCTGCGGCTGGCGAGGACCAGGTCGCGGATGCCGTGCCGGTGGACGAGGTGCCTGGCGATGACGCCGGCGAGGCCGCCGGTGCCGCCGGTGACGAGCACCGGCCCTTCCCAGGCGATGTCGTCCTGTGCGGCGGCGCGGGCGAGGCGCGGCGCGTACGCCTTGCCGTCGCGCAGGCGCAGTTGCGGCTCGTCGGAGGCGAGTGCCTGCGGCGGTACGGCGGCGAGGTCGGTGTCGCTGTCGTTGTCGTTGTCGCTGTCGTTGTCGCTGTCGCTGTCGATGCTGATGAGCTGGAACCGGCCGGGGTGCTCGGTCTGCGCGGAGCGCACCAGGCCCCACACCGCCTGCCCGGCCAGGTCTCCGTGGCGGGTGACGAATGCGAGCCTGCCGGGGCGTTCCTCGGCGATCCACTCCTGGAGCAGGCCGAGGACACGGGTGGTGAGGGCGTGCGTGGACCCGATCACGTCGTCGGGGTCGCCGGTGTCATCGGTGCCCAGGGCGTGTTCGACCACGACGTCGGCGATGTCGGCGGATGTGGCGTCGGGCAGCGTGACCTGCGTCCAGTCGACGCGGAACAGCGCGTCCCGGTGGATGTCGTCGAGCGGCGTCTGCGCGAGGGGGCGTACGACGAGGGACTCGACGGACGCGACGGGGCCGCCCTCGGTGTCGGCGAAGGCGAGCTCCATGCCGTCGGCCCGGGGGGTGAGGCGTACCCGGAGGGTCGTGGCGCCGGTGGCGTGCAGGGACACGCCTTCCCAGGCGAAGGGCAGTCCGGCGCCGTCGCGGGTGAGCAGCGCGGCGTGCAGGGCGGCGTCGAGGAGGGCGGGGTGGATGCCGAAGGTGCCGGGCTCCACCCCCTCGGGCAGCGCCACCTCCGCGAACACCTCGTCGCCGCGCCGCCACACGGCCCGCAGGCCCTGGAAGACGGGGCCGTACTCGAAGCCGAGGTCCGTGAAGGTGTCGTAGCAGCCTTCGACGTCGACGCGTTCCGCACCGGTCGGCGGCCAGACAGTGGCGTCGAAGTCGCTGGTGTACGCGCCGTCGCTCAGGGTGCCGGAGGCGTGTTCGGTCCACGGTGTGTCGCCGTCGGGGCGGGAGTGGATCGCGACGCGGTGGCGGCCGTTGTCCTGCGGGGTCTCCTGCGAGGTCTCCTGTGGGGTGACGGAGACCTGGAGCTGGACGGCGTGGTCGAGGACGAGGGGCGCCGAGATGGTGAGTTCGTCGAGGCGGTCGCAGCCGACCTCGTCGCCCGCGCGGAGCGCGAGTTCCACGAATGCCGTGCCGGGCAGCAGCACCCGCCCGCCGACGGCGTGGTCGGTGAGCCAGGTGTGGGTGCCCGGGGACAGGCGGCTGGTGAAGAGCACGCCGTGGGCGCCGGCCAGGTCGACGGCCGCGCCGAGCAGCGGGTGCGCCACCGCGGTGAGGCCGAGGCCCGTCGCGTCGCCCGCGCCGGTCACGGTGGCCGGCCAGTAGCGCTGCCGCTGGAAGGCGTAGGTGGGCAGGTCGACCGTCGTGCCGCCGGTGAACAGGTCGTCCCAGCGGACGGTCAGGCCGCGCACATGCGCCTGCGCCAGGGCGGTGAGGAGTTGTCGCCGGCCGCCCTCGCCGCGCCGCAGGGTGCCCAGGGCGACGGCGTCGACGCCCTCGGCCTCCAGGGTCTGCTCGATGCCGACGGTGAGGACGGGGTGGGCGCTCGGTTCCACGAAGAAGCGGTGGCCGTCGGCGAGCAGGGCGCGGGTCGCCCGCTCGAACTCCACGGTGTGGCGCAGGTTGGTGAACCAGTACTCGGCGTCGAGTCCCGCGGTGTCGATCCGGGTGCCGGTGACGGTCGAGTAGAACGGCACGTCACCGGTGCGGGGCGTGATCGGGGCGAGGTCGGCCAGGACGCGTTCGCGGATCTCCTCCACCTGCGGGGTGTGCGAGGCGTAGTCCACGGCGATCATGCGGGCGCGGATGTCCTCGGCCTGGCAGTCGGCAACGATCTCCTCCAGCGCGGCGACCTCGCCGGCGACGACGGTGGAACCAGGGCCGTTGACGGCGGCCACGGCGATCCGGTCGCCGTACTTCTCGATGCGCGGCCGGATCCGGTCGGCGGGCAGCGACACGGACAGCATGCCGCCGCGCCGGGACAGCGCCTCGTCGACGGCCTGGCTGCGCAGGGCCACGATGCGCGCGGCGTCGTCGAGGCTCAGGGCTCCGGCGACGGCCGCGGCGGCTATCTCGCCCTGGGAGTGGCCGACGACGGCGTCGGGCTCGACGCCGTACGAGCGCCACACCTCCGCGAGGGACACCATCACCGCCCACAGCACGGGCTGGACGACGTCGACCCGTTCCAGGGACTGCTCGTCGCGCAGGACGTCGAGCAGTGACCAGTCCACGTACGGCCGCAGCGCCTCGGCGCACTCGGTGAGGCGGCGGGTGAACGCCTCGTGGGAGCCGAGGAGTTCACGGCCCATGCCGATCCACTGGGAGCCCTGCCCGGGGAACACGAACACGGTGCGGCCGCTGATGTCGGCCCGGCCGGTGACGGTGTCGTCCGGGCCGTCGCCGAGGACGACGGCGCGGTGCTCGAATGTCGTCCTGTCGTTGAGGGAGTGGGCGATGTCCAGCGGGTCGCCGTCCAGGTCCCTGATCCGTTCGAGCTGTTCGCGCAGCGCGGCCTCGGACTTGGCGGACACCAGCCTGGGGACGTTCCCGTCCGTGGGGCGCGGGGCCGGGGTTTCGGTGACGGTGGGGCCTTGCTCCAGGATGACGTGCGCGTTGGTGCCGCTGACACCGAACGACGAGACACCGGCGCGGCGGGGGCGGTCGGCCGCCGGCCACGCGGTCTGCTCGGTGAGCAGTTCGACGGAGCCCTCCTCCCAGTCGATGTGCGAGGAGGGTTCGGTGATGTGCAGGGTGCGCGGCAGCACACCGTGCCGCATGGCGAGCACCATCTTGATGACGCCGGCGACACCGGCGGCGGCCTGGGAGTGCCCGATGTTGGACTTCACGGAGCCCAGGTAGAGCGGTACGTCGCGGTCCTGGCCGTAGGTCGCGAGCAGGGCCTGCGCCTCGATCGGGTCGCCCAGCGGGGTGCCGGTGCCGTGTGCCTCCACGGCGTCCACGTCCGCCGTCGTGAGGCCGGCGGAGGCGAGGGCCTGGCGGATGACGCGCTGCTGCGAGGGCCCGTTCGGTGCCGTCAGACCATTCGACGCACCGTCCTGGTTGACGGCGGAGCCGCGGACGACGGCGAGGATGCGGTGCCCGTTGCGGAGGGCGTCGGACTGCCGCTCCAGGACGAGCTGGCCGACACCCTCGGCCCAGCCCACGCCGTCGGCGGAGTCGGAGAACGCCTTGGAGCGGCCGTCCGCGGAGATGCCGCGCTGGCGGGAGAACTCGATGAACGTCGACGGCGTCGACATCACCGTCGCACCGCCCGCGAGCGCGAGATCGCACTCGCCGCTGCGCAGCGACTGGATCGCCCAGTGCATCGCGACCAGCGACGACGAGCAGGCGGTGTCGATGGTGACCGCCGGCCCCTCGAAGCCGAACACGTACGACATGCGGCCCGAGGCCACGCTGCCCGCGCTGCCCTGGCCCTGGTGGCCTTCGAGGTCACCGCCGCCGAGGAGGGACTGGTAGTCGTTGTACATCAGGCCGGTGAAGACACCGGTCCGGCTGCCCTTCAGCGCGACCGGGTCGATGCCGGACCGCTCCAGCGCCTCCCACGCCGTCTCCATCAGCAGCCGCTGCTGGGTGTCCGTGGCCAGCGCCTCGCGGGGCGACATGCCGAAGAACTCGGGGTCGAAGAGCGCCGCGTCGTGCAGGAAGCCGCCGGAGCGGGTGTACGAGGTGCCCAGGTGGTCGGGGTCGGGGTGGTAGAGGGCGTCCAGGTCCCAGCCGCGGTTCGCCGGGAAGCCGCTGATCGCGTCGGTGCCGCCCAGCACCAGCTGCCACAGTTCGTCGGGGGTGGTGACGTCACCGGGGTAGCGGCACGCCATGCCGACGATCACGATCGGGTCGTCGTCGGCCGGGGTCGCCGTGGCGACCGGAACGAGCGCGGCCGGTGCGTCGGTGCCGAACAGCTCGCCCTCGATGTGAAAGGCGAGGGCGGCGGCGGTCGGGTAGTCGAAGATCAGCGTGGCCGGCAGCCGCAGCCCGGTGGCCGTGCCGAGACGGTTGCGCAGCTCGACCGCGGTGAGCGAGTCGAAGCCGAGGTCGGCGAACTGCTGCTCGGCGTCGACGGCGTGCGCTCCGGCGTGCCCGAGCACCCCGGCGATCTCGCCGCGCACCAGCTCCAGCAGCGCTTCGAGACGCTCGGCGTCCGCCCGCGCCGACAGCCGCGCCACCAGCGACACGGCGGTCTCGGACCCGGCGACCGAACGCTTGGCGCGGGTACGGATCAGACCGCGCAGCAGCGGCCGTACCTCGCCCCGGGCCCGCAGCACCGACAGGTCCAAGAGCGCCGGGACCAGAACGGCCTCGTCGCTCGCCAGTGCCGCGTCGAACAGCGCGACGCCCTGCTCGACGGTGATCGGCGGCAGCCCGGCGCGGCGCATGCGCTCGACGTCCGCCTCGGGCAGCGCACCCGCCATGCCGCCTTCCCAGGCGCCCCACGCCAGCGACAGCGCGGGCAGGCCGGCCGCCCGGCGGTGCTCGGCGAGGGCGTCGAGGAACGCGTTCGCGGCGGCGTAGTTGCCCTGGCCTGCGCTGCCGATGGTGCCCGCCACCGAGGAGAAGACCACGAACGCCGAGAGGTCCTCGGTGAGTTCGTGCAGGTGCCAGGCGGCGTCGGCCTTCGGCGCGAACACCGTGTCGAGGCGGTCGGGGGTCAGCGACTCGACGACCCCGTCGTCGAGGGTGCCGGCCGCGTGCACGACGGAGCGGACCGGGTGCTCCGCCAGCAGCCCGGCGAGCGCCTCACGGTCGGCGACGTCGCACGCCACCACCGTGACGTCGGCGTCCAGCCCGTCCACCCACTCCGGCCGGCTGCCGCTGCGGTTGACCAGGACCAGGTCGCGGATGCCGTGATCGTCGACGAGGTGCCGGGCGACGATCCCGCCGAGGCCGCCGGTGCCGCCGGTGATGAGCACCGGCCCTTCCCAGGTGACCTCCCGCTCCCCCGCTGTGGCCCGGGCGAGCCGGGCGGCGCGCACCACGCCGTCACGGATGGACAGTTCGGGTTCGTCGATGCCGAGGGCCCGGGCGACGAGTTCGTCGGAGCCGGTGTCGGATTCAACGGTGCTGCTGTCGGTGTCGATGATGCCGAACCGGCCCGGGTGCTCGGTCTGTGCCGACCGCACCAGGCCGCGCACGGCCGCCCCGGCGAGGCACCCGGCACCGGTGACGAAGGCGAGCTTCTCGGGCCGCTCCTCGGCGATCCACTGCTGCATCGCTTCAAGCGCCCGCGCGGTCAGCCGACGCACCGACTCGACGACGCCTTCCTCGGCGACGGCGACGACGGGCTCGATGACGACCCCGGTCGGGGGCTCGACGGGCACATCGACGGGAACCCAGTCGACGCGGAACAGCGCGTCCCGCTCCGGACCCGCGGCCCGCGCCGCCGCCGTGTCCTCCCGTACGACGAGGGCGTCGACGCTCGCGACCGGCGCGCCGGTGGTGTCGGCCAGCGCGATGGCGTACCCGTCGGCGCCCCGGGTCAGTCGCACCCGTACCGACGAGGCGCCGGTGGCGTGCAGCGACACGCCCTCCCACGAGAACGGCAGCCGGGCGCCGCCGTCGACGAGCAGCGCCGCGTGCAGGGCGGCGTCGAGCAGCGCCGGGTGCAGGCCGAAGCCCCGCACATCGGCACCCTCCGGCAGCGCGACCTCGGCGTACACGGTGTCGCCCGCGCGCCACACGGCACGCAGGCCCTGGAACAGCGGGCCGTACTCGAAGCCGAGGTCCGCGAACCGCTCGTACGCGCCGTCGACCTCGACGGGCTCGGCGGCCGGCGGCCACACCGTCGCGTCGAAGTCGCTGCCGCCCGTCCCGACAGCCAGCGTGCCCGTCGCGTGCGGCGTCCAGGGCCCGTCGACGTCGTCCTCGGGCCGCGCGTGCACGGTGAACGAACGGCGGCCGTCCACCTCCGCACCGACCCAAGCCTGCGCCTGCACGGACCCGCGCGCGGGCAGCACCAGCGGTGCGGCGAGCGTCAGTTCCTCGACCCGGTCGCAGCCGACCTCGTCACCCGCGCGCAGCGCCAGCTCCACCAGGGCGGCACCCGGCACGAACACCTCGCCGCGCACGGCATGGTCGGCGAGCCAGGGGTGCGTACGCAGCGAGAGCCGCGACGTGAAGAGATGCCCGGCTGATCCGGCGAGCTCCACGGCAGCGCCGAGCAGGGGGTGTTCGACGAATCCGAGACCGGCGGCGGCGACGTCCGTCCTGGGCGTGGGCTCGGGCCAGAAGTACTGGCGCTGGAAGGGGTAGGTGGGGAGGTCTACACGGCGGCCGCCCTCGTAGAACGGCGTCCAGTCGACCGGCACGCCGGTGACATGCAGCCGGGCCAGAGCGGTGACGAAGGCGGTCGCCTCGTCCAGGTTCTTGCGCTGGGCGGGCACGGCGTCCGCGACGAGCGCGGAGAGTACGCCGTCGGGACCGATCTCCAGGAACGCCTTCGCGCCCAACGCGGTGACGTGGTCGTGGAAACGGACCGTCTCACGGACATGCCGCACCCAGTACTCCGGGTCCGTCACATCCCCACTGGCGGTGAACGGGATCGCCGGGGCGTGGAAGGCGAGTTGGCCGACGACCGTGCGGAAGACGTCCAGCATCGGCTCCATCAACGGCGAGTGGAAGGCATGGGAGACCTTCAGCCGCTTGGTCCGGCGATCAGCAAAGCCTTCGGCTATGCGCTCGACCTCGGCCTCATCGCCCGCGATCACCACGGAAGACGGGCCATTGACGGCGGCTATCGACACCAACTCGGTGAGCTGCGCGGCGACTTCCTCTTCGGTCGCCTCGATCGCCACCATCGCCCCGCCCGACGGCAACGCCTGCATCAGCGACGCCCGCGCGGACACGAGCTTCGCCGCGTCCTCCAGGCTCAGGACACCGGCCACATGCGCGGCAGCAATCTCACCGATCGAGTGACCGGCCACATGAGCGGCCTTCACACCGAACGACTCCGCCAGCCGGTACAGCGCGACCTCGAAGGCGAACAGGGCAGGCTGCGTATGACCGGTCTGGTTCAACGCCTCCTCGTCCTCGCCCCACATCACCCCCCGCAGCGCCGGGTCGAGATGCGCGAGTACCTCATCCAGAGCACGGGCGAACACCGGGAACCGCTCATACAACTCCCGGCCCATACCGAGCCGTTGAGACCCCTGCCCCGAGAACAGCACGGCCACGGGCTTCCCGCCGCCCGCCACACCCCTGGCGATCTCCTCGCCGTCCAGCACCACCGCCCGGTGCTCGAAGAGCGACCGCGTGGTCAGCAAGGAGAACCCGATGTCGGCGGCGTCGCCCTCAACGCCGTGCAGCGCCCCGACCTGCTCGCTCAACGCCTCGTCCGACTTGGCCGAGACGATCCACGGCACCCCGCGCACAGGGCCGACCGCTGGCTCGGGGACGTCCGCCGCGGGCGCCTGCTCCAGGATCACGTGCGCGTTCGTCCCACTGACACCGAACGACGAGATACCGGCCCGACGTACCCGATCCACCTCAGGCCATGGCGTGTCGGAGGTCAGCAGCTCCACCGCACCCGCCGACCAGTCGACGTGCGACGACGGCGCGTCCACGTGCAGCGTCCTCGGCAACAACCCGTGGCGCATGGCCATGACCATCTTGATGACACCGGCGACACCGGCGGCGGCCTGGGTGTGCCCGATGTTGGACTTCACGGAGCCCAGCAGCAGCGGCCGGTCCGCATCGCGGTCCTGACCGAGCGTGGCGAGCAGCGCCTGCGCCTCGATCGGGTCGCCCAGCGTGGTGCCGGTGCCGTGGGCCTCGACGGCGTCGACGTCCGCGGTGGACAGACCGGCGCTCGCGAGAGCCTGCCGGATGACGCGCTGCTGGGACGGACCGTTCGGCGCCGTGAGCCCGTTGGACGCACCGTCCTGGTTGACCGCCGAGCCCTTGACGACGGCCAGGATCCGGTGACCGTTGCGGATGGCGTCCGACTGCCGTTCCAGTACGACGATGCCGGCGCCCTCGGCCCAGCCCACACCGTCGGCCGAGTCGGCGAAGGACTTGCAGCGGCCGTCGGCGGAAAGGCCGCGCTGGCGGGAGAACTCGATGAAGGTCGACGGCGTCGACATCACCGTCACGCCGCCGGCGAGCGCCAGCGTGCACTCGCCGCTCCGCAGCGCCTGCGCGGCCAGGTGCAGTGCCACCAGGGAGGACGAGCAGGCGGTGTCGACGGTGACGGCCGGGCCCTCGAAGCCGAAGGTGTAGGACACGCGGCCGGAGGCGAAGGTGCCCGCGCTGCCCATGCTCTGGTAGCCCTCGAACTCCGAGCCGCTGATCAGCACCGAGTAGTCGGTGTACATGACGCCCGCGAACACGCCGGTGCGGCTGCCGTGCAGGGTCAGCGGGTCGATGCCCGTGCGCTCCAGTGCCTCCCAGGAGGTTTCAAGGAGCAGGCGCTGCTGCGAGTCGGTCGAGAGTGCCTCGCGCGGGGACATCCCGAAGAACGCCGGGTCGAACTCGCCCGCGTCGTGCAGGAAGCCACCGGACCGTGTGTACGAGGTGCCGGTGTGGTCGGGGTCGGGGTGGTAGAGCGCGTCCACGTCCCAGCCGCGGTTGGTCGGGAAGCCGCTGACCGCGTCGACGCCGTCGGAGACGAGGCGCCACAGGTCCTCGGGGGAGGCGACGCCGCCGGGGTAGCGGCAGGCCATGCCGACGATGACGATCGGGTCGTGGGACAGGGCCGCCGTGGACGCGGTGGCCACGGCGGGCAGGTCCGGCGTCGGCGCGTCGGTGCCGAACAGTTCGTCCAGGAGGTGGTCCGCCAGCGCGCCGGCGTTCGGGTAGTCGAAGATCAGGGTGCTGGACAGGCGCAGGCCGGTCGCGGTGGTGAGCTGGTTGCGCAGTTCGACAGCGGTCAGCGAGTCGAAGCCGAGGCTCTGGAAGGCCCGGCCGGGGTCGATCTCGTCGGTGCCGACATGGCCGAGCACTGCCGCGACCTGGCCGCGCACCAGGTCCAGCGCGGCCTCGCGCCGTCCCTCGGCGGGCAGTGCGGCCAGCCGCTGCGCGAGGGACGCGGCGGTGTCCGAACCGGCGACCGCGCGTCGGGCGCGGACCCGGATCAGGCCGCGCAGGATCGGCGCGACCTCGCCGCGTCCGCGCAGCACCGGCAGATCGAGGCGCACCGGCACCACGGCCGCCGTACCGGCCGTCGCACCGGCCGTCAGGGCGGCGTCGAACAGTTCGACGCCCTGCTCCGCGGTGATGCCGGGGATGCCGGTACGGGCCATGCGGTCGGCGTCGGCGCCGGACAGCATGCCGGCCAGCCACGGGCCCCACGCCAGCGAGGTCGCGGGCAGCCCGGCGGCCCTGCGATGTTCGGCGAGGGCGTCCAGGAAGGTGTTGGCGGCCGCGTAGTTGCCCTGTCCTGGGGTGCCGAGGGTGCCGGCGACGGAGGAGAAGACGACGAAGGCGGACAGGTCGGCGGTGAGTTCGTGCAGGTGCCAGGCCGCGTCCACCTTGGGCGCGAGCACCGTGTCGACACGTTCGCCGGTCAGCGACTCCACGACACCGTCGTCCAGCACGCCCGCCGTGTGCACGACGGCCCGCACCTCGTGCCGTGCCAGCAGCGCGGCGACGGCGTCCCGGTCGGCGACGTCGCACGCCTCGACGACGACCCGCGCGCCCAGCGCCTCCAGCTCGGCGGTGTCCGCCTCCCCCCGGCGGCTGACCAGCAGCAGGTCACGCACGCCGTGCGCGGTGACGAGGTGGCGGGCGACGAGCATGCCGAGCCCGCCTGTGCCGCCGGTGATCAGCACCTGGCCGTCCCACTCGGGTCGGGTGCCCGCCGGGACGCCCGCCGGGGTGTCGGCCCGGAGGAGGCGAGTGAGGCGCGGAGCGGCCACCTCGCCACCGCGGATGCGTAGTTGAGGCTCATCGAGGCTCATGGCCCGGGCGACGAGTTCAACCGAATCCGACTCGGTGCCGGAGTCGGAGTCGGAGTCGATGATGCCGAACCGGCCGGGGTGCTCGGTCTGCGCCGACCGCACCAGACCCCACGCGGTGGACGCGGCCAGGTCACCGGCACGGGTGACGAACACCAGACGCTCGGGGCGCTCGTCGGCAAGCCACTCCTGGATCTTCGCCAGGACCCGCTTGGTGATCTCGTGCGCCGAGTCGACGACGTCGTCCGACGGCGCCGCGAGGTGTTCGAGTACGACGTCGGCGGCGCCCTCGGCGGGCAGCTCGACCGGCGTCCAGTCGACGTGGAACAGCGCCTCGCGCGCGATCGAGGTGCCGAGGTCGCCGCTGGGCAGCGGGCGGGTGACCAGGGAGTCGACCGAGGCGACCGGGGCTCCGGTGCCGTCGGCGAGGGCCACGGAGACCGACTCGTCGCGGGTCCGGATCCGTACCCGCAGCGCGGTCGCGCCGGTGGCGTGCAGGGACACGCCCTGCCACGCGAAGGGCAGACCGCCGCCGGCCGCGCTCAACTCGGCGGCGTGCAGCGCCGAGTCCAGCAGCGCCGGGTGCAGTCCGTATGCCGCCGCGTCGGCGTCCGTACCGGGGCCGGTGCCTTCCGGCAGCGCAACCTCCGCGTACACGCTCTCGCCGAGCCGCCATGCCGCTCGTACACCCTTGAAGGCGGGGCCGTAGGTGAAACCGGCGTCGGCGAAGCTCTCGTAGAACCCGTCCACGGGGACCGCTTCGGCCCCGGGCGGCGGCCACGCGGTCGCGTCGAAGTCGTCGTGGACGGTGCCCGCCGCGAGGAACCCGGTGGCGTGCTCCAGCCAGGGGGTGTCGGCGTCGAGCCGCGAGTACACCGTGACCGGGCGGCGCCCGGTGCCGTCCGGCGCCCCGACGGCGACCTGTACCTGGATCGACCCGCGCTCCGGCAGCACCAGCGGCACCGACAGGGTCAGCTCGTCCAGCCGGTCCAGGCCCACCTCGTCGCCGGCCCGCAGCGCCAGCTCGACGAAGGCGGTGCCGGGGAACAGCACCCGGCCCGCCACGACATGGTCCGCGAGCCACGGGTGCGTGCTCACCGACAGCCGCGAGGTGAACAGGGCACCGTCACCGCCCGCGACCTCGACCGCCGCGCCGAGCAGCGGGTGTTCGACGGCGGTCAGGCCCAGTCCGGAGGCGTCGACCGCGCGGCCGGAGGCAGAGGGCCAGTAGCGCCGACGTTGGAAGGGGTAGGTGGGGAGGTCTACGCGGCGGCCGCCCTCGTAGAACGGCGTCCAGTCGACCGGCACGCCGGTGACATGCAGCCGGGCCAGAGCGGTGACGAAGGCGGTCGCCTCGTCCAGGTTCTTGCGCTGGGCGGGCACGGCGTCCGCGACGAGCGCGGAGAGTACGCCGTCGGGACCGATCTCCAGGAACGCCTTCGCGCCCAACGCGGTGACGTGGTCGTGGAAACGGACCGTCTCGCGGACATGCCGCACCCAGTACTCAGGATCGGTCACATCCCCACTGGCGGTGAACGGGATCGCCGGGGCGTGGAAGGCGAGTTGGCCGACGACCGTGCGGAAGTCGTCCAGCATCGGCTCCATCAACGGCGAGTGGAAGGCATGGGAGACCTTCAGCCGCTTGGTCCGGCGATCAGCAAAGCCTTCGGCTATGCGCTCGACCTCGGCCTCATCGCCCGCGATCACCACGGAAGACGGGCCATTGACGGCGGCTATCGACACCAACTCGGTGAGCTGCGGGGCGACTTCCTCTTCGGTGGCCTCGATGGCCACCATCGCGCCACCGGGCGGCAACGCCTGCATCAGCGACGCCCGCGCGGACACGAGCTTCGCCGCGTCCTCCAGGCTGAGGACACCGGCCACATGCGCCGCCGCGATCTCACCGATCGAATGACCGGCCACATGAGCGGCCTTCACACCGAAGGACTCCGCCAGCCGGTACAGCGCCACCTCGAAAGCGAACAACGCCGGCTGCGTGTAACCGGTCCGGTTCAGCAGCTCCTCGTCCTCGCCCCACATCACCCCGCGCAGCGCCGGGTCCAGATGAGCCAGCACGTCATCCAGCGCCCACGCGAACACCGGGAACCGCTCGTACAACCCCCGGCCCATGCCCAGCCGTTGCGAGCCCTGCCCGGAGAACAGCACAGCAAGCTGCCGCTCCCCCACCACACCTCTGGCGATCTCCTCACCATCGAGCACCACAGCCCGGTGCTCGAACAACGACCGCGTGGTCAGCAAGGAGAACCCGATGTCGACGGCGTCGCCCTCGGCACCCCGCACCGCCTCGACCTGCTCGCCCAACGCCCCCTCGGACTTGGCCGAGACAACCCACGGCACCCCGTGCACAGGACCTGCCCCGCGCTCGGGCGCTTCCTCCGCAGGCGCCGCCTCCAGGATCACGTGCGCGTTCGTCCCACTGACACCGAACGACGAGATTCCGGCCCGACGCGGGCGCCCCAACTCCGGCCAGGCCGTGGCGGACGTCAGCAGTTCCACCGCACCCGCCGACCAGTCGACGTGCGACGACGGCGCGTCCACGTGCAGCGTCCTCGGCAGCAACCCGTGCTGCATGGCGTACACGACCTTGATCACGCTCGCGACGCCGGCGGCGGCCTGGGTGTGGCCGATGTTGGACTTGACCGAGCCGATCAGCAGCGGGCGGTCGGCGTCGCGGTCCTGGCCGTAGGTGGCCATGAGGGCGTGGGCCTCGATCGGGTCGCCCAGAGCGGTGCCGGTGCCGTGTGCCTCGACCGCGTCCACCTCGGCGGCGGACAGGCCGGCCGAGGCGAGCGCCTGCCGGATCACCCGCTCCTGCGACGGGCCGTTGGGCGCCGTAAGGCCGTTGGACGCGCCGTCCTGGTTGACCGCCGAACCCCGCACCACCGCCAGCACCCGGTGCCCGTTGCGCACCGCGTCCGAGAGGCGTTCCAGTACGAGGACGCCGGCGCCCTCGGACCAGCCGGTGCCGTCGGCGGCGTCGGAGAAGGCCTTGCAGCGGCCGTCGGCGGCGAGTCCGCGCTGCAGGGTGAACTCGACGAAGGCGTGCGGCGTGGCCATGACCGTGACACCGCCGGCCAGGGCGAGGGAGCATTCGCCGCCGCGCAGCGCCTGGGCGGCGAGGTGCAGGGCGACCGAGGACGACGAGCAGGCGGTGTCGACGCTGACGGCGGGGCCCTGGAAGCCGAAGGTGTAGGACATGCGGCCGGACAGGACGGATGCGATGAGGCCGGTGGAGGCGTGCCCGTCGCCGTCCACGGACACCAGGTCGGCGTAGTCCTGGCCGTTGGTGCCGACGAACACGCCGGTCTGGCTGCCGCGCAGCGCGGCCGGGTCGAGGCCGGCCCGCTCCAGTGCCTCCCAGGCCACCTCCAGCATGAGGCGCTGCTGCGGGTCCATGCCCAGCGCCTCACGCGGGGAGATGCCGAAGAAGTCGGCGTCGAAGTCGGCCGCCGTGTCGAGGAAGCCGCC
Source organism: Streptomyces shaanxiensis (assembly GCF_039537145.1). Classification (NCBI taxonomy): domain Bacteria; kingdom Bacillati; phylum Actinomycetota; class Actinomycetes; order Kitasatosporales; family Streptomycetaceae; genus Streptomyces; species Streptomyces shaanxiensis. The sequence goes on along the minus strand of NZ_BAAAZY010000010.1, from coordinate 1,041,440 downwards.
CTCGGTGGCGAGGGAGGCGCCGGAGCGCAACGTCTCCAAGTCCCAGCCGCGGTCGGTGGGGAACGGGGAGAGGACGTCGCGTTCCTCGGCCACCACGCGCCACAGGTCCTCGGGGGTGCTGACACCGCCGGGGAAGCGGCATGCCATGCCGACGATCGCGATGGGCTCGGTGCGGTCGCGTTCCAGTTCGAGGACGCGTTCGCGAGCCCGGCGCAGCTCGACGGTGACTCGCCTCAGGTAGTCGGCAACCTTGTCCTGCTGCTCTTCCTGCACTGGTCCGTCCTCATTTCACGCGGGCACAACAAGTCATGCGGGCACAGCAAGTCACGAAGGGTCGAGCAACTCGTCGTCGATGATCGACAGGAGGTCCTCGACGGAAGCGCTGTTGATGTCGTCCTCGGAGGAACGCGGCGCGGCCGGCGTGCGCAGGCTCGCGAGGAGCTTCTCCAGGCGTTCCCGGACGGCGTCCTGGTCGGCGGCCGGCGCGGAGGGCAACGCCGCCTCCAGCCGGGTGAGTTCGGTCAGTGCCGAGCCGGTGGGCGCGGCGAGCCGGGACAGCAGGTGTTCGGCCACGGCGCGCGGCGTCGGATGGTCGAAGACCAGCCCGGACGGGACCGGCAGGCCGGTGGCGGCCCTGATCCGGTCGCGCATCTCGACGGCGGTCAGCGAGTCGAAGCCCTGGTCGCGGAACGCCTTGTCGACGCTGATCGAGTCGACGCCGGGGTGTCCGAGGACGGCGGCGGCCTGGGTGCGCACCAGGTCGAGCACGGTGGCGGTCCGTTCGTCCTCGGGCAGGGCGGAGAGCCGGTCGGCGAGGGCGGGGGCCTCACCGGCCTGGTCCTCGCCCATGTCCGTGAGGGCCCGGGTGAACTCCGGGATCTCCGTCAGGAGGGGCGCGGGGCGGGCGGCGGTGAAGCCGGGGGCGAAGCGCTGCCAGTCCGTGTGGGTGACGGTCAGGGTGGTCTCGCCGTCCGCGACCGCCTCGCTCAGCGCGGTCAGTGCGAGCCGCGGCTCCATCGGCAGCATGCCGTGCCGGCGCAGCTGTTCGGCCGTCTCGGGGTCGGAGGCCATGCCGGCGCCGTCCCAGGTGCCCCACTGCAGGGAGGTCGCGGCGTGTCCCTGGGCCCGGCGCAGTTGGGCGAGGCCGTCGAGGTAGGCGTTGGCGGCGGCGTAGGCGGGCTGTCCGCCGCTGCCCCAGGCTGCCGCGCCCGAGGAGAACAGGACGAACGCGTCGAGGTCTGACGTGAGTTCGTGCAGGTGGCGGGCCGCGGTGAGCTTGGCGGCCAGTACGGCGCGCAGCCGCTCGGGGGTGAGGGAGGCGACGGGTCCGTCGCCGGTGTCGATGCCGGCCGCGTGCACGACCGCGGTGAGGCCGGGGATGCCGGCCAGCAGTTCGCGTACGGCTTCGCGGTCGGCGACGTCGCAGGCCCGTACGGTCACCTCGGAGCCGTACTCCGTCAAGCGGGCCACGAGCTCGTCGGCGCCGGGTGCCTGCGGGCCCCGGCGGCTGGCGAGGACGAGGTGCTCGGCGCCCCGGGCCGCCAGCGCCTCGGCGACCGCGCCGCCGAGGGCGCCGGTGCCGCCGGTGATCAGGACCGAGCCCGAGGGTGTCCACCCTCCGGTGCGGCCCGCGCGGGGTGCGGGTATCAGGCGGCGGCCGAGGACGGCGTCGCCGCGCACGGCCAGCTGGTCCTCACCGAGCGGGTTGCCCAGGGCGGCGCGCAGCACTCGCGCGTCGACCGTTTCGGGCAGGTCGACGAGGCCGCCCCAGCGGCGCGGGTGCTCCAGCGCGACGACCCGGCCGAGGCCCCAGAGCGCCGTCTGCGCGGGGTCTGTCACGGGGTCGCCGTCGCCGGTCGACACCGCGCCCCGGGTCACGGCCCACAGGGGCCCGACCACGTCGGCGTCGCCGAGCGCCTGGACGAGTGCGAGGGTGGCGGAGAGGGCGTAGGGGGTGTCGTCGCCCGACGTCTGCGGGCCGGTGCCCAGCAGCGACACGACGCCCGTGCCGGCGAAGCCGCGCAGCCGCTCCGCGAGCGCCGCGCGGTCCGGCGCGCCGACCTCCAGGACCGTGCCCTCCAGGGCGGCCACGACCGCCGAGGTCCAGTCGTCCCGCTCCCCCGCCGGTACGACGACGAGCCATGCGCCCGGCGCTTCACCGGGCGGCAGGGACAACCGGGTCCAGGACTCGCGGTAGCGCCAGCCGTCGAGAGCGGAACGGCCCTGCCGGCGGGAGCGCCAGGACGACAGGGCGGGAGCCACGGCGGCGGCGGTGTCGGGGGCGAGGTCGAGCTCGGCGGCCAGGTCGCCGCCGTCGACGAGGTCCCAGAACTCCGCGTCGACCGGGTCGGCGGGGCGGGCGGCGGGCTCGGGCCAGTAGCGCTGCCGCTGGAAGGGGTACGTGGGCAGGTCGACGCGGTGTGCGCCGGTGCCGGCGAAGAGGGGCGCCCAGTCGACGTGCGTACCGGCGGCGTAGAGCCGGGCCAGCGCGGTCACCGCGGCGGCCTCCTCCGGGCGGTCCTTGCGTAGTAGCGCGACCACTGGTACGTCGTCGGCCGGGGACGTACCGGAGGAGGTGGCGTCGAGCGCGTCCGGTACCAGCGCGGAGAGCACCCCGTCGGGGCCCAGTTCCAGGAAAGCCGTCGCGCCCTGGTCGCCCAGGGTCCGTACGCCGTCGTGGAAGCGGACCGTCTCGCGGACATGGCGGACCCAGTAGTCCGGCGAGGTCAGCTCGCCGGGCGCGGCGAGCCGGCCGGTCAGGTTCGACACCACGGGAACGCGTGGCTCGGCGGCCGGTACGTCGGCGACGGCGGCCCTGAAGTCCTCCAGCATCGGGTTCATCAAGGGCGAGTGAAACGCATGGCTGACCAGGAGACGCCTAGTCTTGCGGCCGGGGAACCGCTCGACGAGCGTGCGCACTTCGGCCTCGTCGCCCGCGACGACCAGCGAGCGGGGGCCGTTGACGGCGGCGATCGACACCAGGTCCGTCAGGTGCGGCAGCACCTCGTCCTCGGTGGCCTCGACGGCGACCATCGCGCCGCCGGCGGGGAGTTCCTGCATCAGCCGGGCCCGCGCGGACACCAGGCGGCAGGCGTCGGCCAGGGTGAACACGCCTGCGACGTGGGCGGCGGCGATCTCGCCGATGGAGTGCCCGGCGACGAAGGAGGGGGTCACCCCGAGGGACTCGACGAGGCGGTACAGCGCGACCTCGACGGCGAACAGGGCGGGCTGGGTGTGCCGGGTCTCGTTCAGCGCGTCGACGTCGTGGCCCCACATCACCTCGCGCAGCCCGGGGTCCAGTTCGGCGAGGGCGGCGTCGAACGCGGCCGTGAACACCGGGAACCGCTCGTACAACTCCCGGCCCATGCCGAGCCGTTGCGAGCCCTGCCCGGAGAAGAGGAGCGCAAGCTGCCGGTCCTGGGCCGTGCCGCGCGCGATCTCGGTGCCGTCGGCGAGCACCGCCCGGTGCTCCAGCGCGGTCCGGGTCGTCGCCAGCGACAGCGCCACGTCCAGTGGGGCGGCCTCCAGCGCCGCCAGGCGGTCGAGCTGGGTGTCGAGGGCTGGGGCGGTCCGGGCCGACACCACCCAGGGCACGACGGAGGGCGCAACCGAGGGCGTGTCCGCCGGATCGTCCGGCTCGGCCTCGGGCGCGGGGGCCTCCTCGAGGATCATGTGCGCGTTGGTGCCGCTGACGCCGAAGCCGGAGACGCCGGCCCGGCGGGGGCGGCCGGGGTCGGTCCACTCCTTGGGGGCGGTGAGGAGTTCGACGCCGCCCGTGCTCCAGTCGACGTGGGTGGAGGGGGCGGTGATGTGCAGGGTCTTGGGCAGGACGCCGTGGCGCAGGGCCATCACCGTTTTGATGACCGAGGCGACGCCGGCCGCGGCCTGGGTGTGGCCGATGTTGGACTTGACCGAGCCGAGCCACAGCGGCCGGTCGGCGGGCCGGTCCTGGCCGTAGGCGGCGATGAGGGCCTGAGCCTCGATGGGGTCGCCGAGGGTGGTTCCGGTGCCGTGGGCCTCGACGGCGTCGATGTCGGAGGGGGTGAGTCCGGCGGCGGCGAGCGCCTGGCCGATGACCCGTTGCTGGGAGGGCCCGTTGGGTGCGGTCAGGCCGTTGGAGGCGCCGTCCTGGTTGACGGCGCTGCCGCGCAGCACGGCCAGCACGCGGTGCCCGTTGCGGCGCGCGTCGGACAGGCGTTCCAGTACGACGAGGCCGGCGCCCTCGGACCAGCCGGTGCCGTCGGCGCTGTCGCTGAACGCCTTGCAGCGCCCGTCGGCGGAGAGGCCGCCCTGCCGGGAGAACTCGACGAACGTGGCCGGCGTCGACATGACGGTGACGCCGCCGGCCAGCGCGAGGGAGCACTCGCCCTGGCGCAGTGAGCGTGCCGCCCAGTGCAGGGCCACCAGGGAGGAGGAGCAGGCGGTGTCGACGGTCACGGCGGGGCCCTGCAGGCCGAGGGTGTAGGCGATGCGGCCGGAGACGACACTGCCGGCGGTGCCGGTGGTCCAGTACCCCTCGGTGCCCTCGGGCGCGGCGGTCAGGCCGGTGCCGTAGTCGTGGTACATGACGCCGGTGAACACGCCGCCGTCGGTGCCGCGCAGCGTCGCCGGGTCGATGCCGGCGCGTTCCAGGGCCTCCCAGGACACCTCGAGGAGCAGCCGCTGCTGGGGGTCCATGGCCAGGGCCTCGCGCGGTGAGATGCCGAAGAAGCCGGCGTCGAAGTCGGCGGCGTCGTGGAGGAATCCGCCGTGGCGGGTGTGGCTGGCGCCGGCGGCGAGGGCGTCCAGGTCCCAGTCGCGGTCGGTGGGGAACGCGGACACGACGTCCGTGCCGGTGTCGACGATCCGCCACAGGTCCTCGGGGGAGGTGATGCCGCCGGGGAAGCGGCAGGCCATGCCGACGATCGCGATCGGTTCGTCCAGCGGTACGGATGCGGCGTCGGTGGGCGCCGTGGCGGGGCGTTCGCCGAGGATTTCGGCCCTGAGGTGGCGGGCGAGCGCGGTGGGCGTCGGGTGGTCGAAGGCGACCGGTACGGCCAGGTGCAGGCCGGTGGCGGTGGTGAGCCGGTTGCGGAGGTCCACGGCGTGGGCGGAGGTGAGGCCGAGTTCGCGGAACGTCCTGCGCGGGGCGACGCGTTCGGTACCGGTCAGGGCGAGCACGGCGGCGACCTCGGTGCGTACGAGGTCGAGCAGGAAGGTGTCGCGCTCCTCCGGTGTCCGGGCCGTGAGGTGCTGCCGCAGTTCGGTCAGCCGGTGGTCGTCCGGCGCCGTCAGGGGTGCGGAGACGTCGATCAGTCCGCGCAGCAGCGGGGGCACTTCGGCCTGTGCGGTGCGCTCGCGCAGGGCGGCGCTGTCGATGCGCATGATCACGGCCTGGGTCATCCCGGCCCCGGTGGCGATGTCGAACATCGCCGTGAACTCCTGGTGGGGCAGGTCACGCACCTGGCCCGTGGTGGTGGGCGCGTCCGGGGAACCGGCGGCGAGGAACAGGGCGGGCAGGCCGCGGTCGCGGCGGTAGCAGGCCAGCGCGTCGAGGAAGGCGTTGGCCGCCGCGCGCTCCTGCGAGCCGGGCAGGCCGAGGGCGCCGGCGACGGTGGACAGCATCACGAACGCGCGTACGTCGCCGTCCTTGGTGAGCTGGTGCAGGTTGACCGCGCCGGAGACGGCCGTGCGGAACGCGTCGCGTTCGTCGGGCCCGGTGGCGCCGGGTGCGTCCGCGTACTCGCCGTCGCAGTGGACGATCGCGCCGACGGGCCGCTTCAGTCGGCCGAGCGCTTCGGCGAGGGCCTTGCGGTCGGTCACGTCGCAGGCGGCGACGGCCACCCGGGCGCCCAGTGCGGTGAGTTCGCCCTCCAGCCGGGCGGTGGCGTCGTCGCCCCGGCCGCGGGGGCCGATCAGCAGCAGGTGCCGGGCGCCGTAGGCGGCGACGAGGTGCCGGGCCAGGGCGGCGCCCAGTGGGCCGGCCGCGCCGGTGACGACGACGGTGCGCTGGGGGTCGACTCCTTGCGCGAGGCCGGAGTTGACGGTGGCGGACACCCGCTTCAGACGCGGTGCCAGCACGCTTGCGGAACGCACCGCGAGCTGCGGCTCGTCGGTGGCGACGGCGGCCGGCAGCACGCCGGGCGAGGTGTCGTCGGCGTCGATGTCGACGAGGGTGAACCGGTGCGGGTGGGCCACCTGCAGTGAGCGGAGCAGCCCCCACACCGGGGCGTGCAGGAGGTCGCGCACGCCTTCCTCGCCGGCGGCGACCGCGTTGCGGGTGAGCACGACCAGGCGGCAGGGGGCGAGGCGGTCGTCGCCGGCCCAGGTCCGGAGGATGTCGTGCACCTCGTCGGTGGCCGTGTGCGCGGCGCGGGCGAGTCGGCCGCCGGGGTCCAGGTCGTCGGGGAGGCACAGCACGGCCACGTCCGGCGCGGGCTCGCCGTCCGCCAGGGCGGTGTGCAGGGCGGCGGCGTCGGTGTGGGGGGTGACCTGGAGTCCGGTGGCGGTGAGGGCGGCGGTGAGGCCGAAGCGGTCCGGTCCCACGACGGCCCAGCGGGCGGCGGCCTGGAGTCCGGCGGTGCGCAGCGAGGGCAGTGGCGCCCAGTCCATGCGCAGCAGCGCCTCGTGCTGGCCGCCGCTCGCCGCGCGCAGCCGTGCGGGGCGCTCGCGCAGGACGTGCCGGGTGATCTTGCCGGAGCTGGTGCGTGGGATGTGGTCGATCTCGTAGACGGCCTCGGGCACCTTGAAGCCGGACAGTTGGGCGCGGCAGGCGTCGTAGAGCTGTTCCGGGTCGAAGCCGTCCTCGGCGGGGACGACGAAGGCGATGGGCACCTCGCCGAGCACGTCGTGCGGGGTGCCGACGACGGCGGCGTCGAAGACGCCGGGCACCTTCAGCAGGACCTGCTCCACCTCGCCGGGGTGGATGTTCTCGCTGCCGCGGATGATGAGTTCCTTCACCCGGCCGGTGATGGTGAGGTAGCCGAACGCGTCGCGGCGCGCGAGGTCGCCGGTGCGGTACCAGCCGCCCGGCATCGCCTGTGCGGTGGCCTCGGGCTGGTTGTGGTAGCCGAGCATGAGGTTGGGGCCGCGCACCCAGACCTCGCCCTCGGCGCCCTGCGCGACGTCCTCGGCGGTGTCGGGGTCGACCAGACGCACCGTCACCCCGGGCACGGGCAGTCCGCAGGAGCCGGGGATGCGGGTGCCGTGCGGCCAGTTGACGGTGATGAGGCCGCAGGTCTCGGTGGAGCCGTAGCCGTCGAGGAGGGGGATGCCGAAGACCGTCTCGAACTCGGCGCGCAGCGGGGTGGGGCAGTTGGAGCCGGCGGTGAGGCAGCGGGTGAGGGTGGTCGCGCCGGGGGGCGCGGGGCGTGAGCGGGCCGCCTCCAGGAGGTGGTGGTACATGGTCGGGACGCCGGCCATGAAGGTGTAGGTGTCCTCGTCGAGGGCGTGCAGCACCTCGTCGGCGGAGAAGCCGTCGAGGAGGCGTGCGGTGGCGCCGGTCGCGGTCACGCCGATCACGCACAGCACGTGGGCCAGGGAGTGGTGCAGCGGCAGCGGCCACAGCACCGTGTCGTCCTCCGAGAGGCCGACGACGGGTGCGTAGCAGGCGGCGACCGACCACAGGCAGGAGCGCTGGGTCGACAGCACGCCCTTTGGCTTGCCGGTGGTGCCGGAGGTGTAGAGCATGAACGCGGCCTCGTCCAGGCCCTGGTCGTCGCGGGCGGGCTGCGCCGGGTCGCGGCCGACGAGGTCGTCGTACGACACCAACGTGCCGCTGCCCGGGCGGGGTTCGGGGGCGTCGCCGGTGACGACGACCCTGAGGTAGGGGCGGCCCGGCAGCAGGGTGCGTACCTGTTCCAGGTGGGCGGGGTCGGTGATGACCACGCGGGCGCCGCTGTCGTCGGCGGCGTAGGCGAGTTCGGCGTCGGCGCAGTGCGGGTTGAACGGCACGGCGACGCCGCTGGCGCGCGTGACGGCGAGGTAGCTCTCGACGATCTCGACGCCGTTGCCGAGATGGATCAGCGTGCGGTCGCCGGGTTGCAGGCCCAGGTCGGCCAGATGTCCGCCGAGGCGCCGGGTGCGCCGCTCCAGCTCCGCGTACGTCACGGTGCGCCGGTGGTCCTGGAAGGCGACCTTGCCGGGGATGCGCTCGGCGTGATCGCGGAGCAGGTCGGACAGGGGCCGGATCAGTTCGGTGCGAAACATTCCGACGACGCTCCCTCATTACGGGCGACAGGCGCGATGCTGACGTCGAGCATGCCCGAACAACAAGTAGGAAAAATCCGAGTCCTCGGGCCGCCGGAAGCGCTCCCCCTATCGAATCCGGGGCACCGGGCGGAACCACCCCTATGACCCCCCTATCCGCACGCAGCTCCAAAGGTCCACGCCGGGCGGGCCCGAAATGCCCGTACTGCGGGTGCTACGAATGAGGCCGATCGATTTCCTGATCCCGAGAAGGGCGTTCTTCGATGACTCAGGTGAATCCGGCGGTCGGCCTCGGCCTTCCTTCCTCCACTTTCATGAATCCGGCCGATGTCACCGACGCGGTGCTCGGCGGGAACGTCCTCGGAGTCGTCAACTACACGACCGAGCCGACCGATCCGGGCATCGAGAACGGCGCGCTGACGATCGGCCTGCACATGGCGCACACGGCGGACGAGGCGTTCGCCGAGGTGTGGATCACCGACCGGCCGGTGGAGACCGGAGTGGTGCGGGAGGTCGCCTACGCGCACGACGGCGAGTATCTGATCGTGGCGGGCCGCATCCCCCAGGCCGGTCGCTATACGGAAGCCACCCGTGCCGCGTACTGCACCGCGCTGGAGCTGATGGACGGCCTCGGCTACAAGAACTGCTTCCGAATGTGGAACTTCGTGGCCGACATCAACGGGGACAACGCCGACGGCCTGGAGGTCTACCGCGACTTCTGCCGGGGGCGCGCGGAGGCGTTCGAGCTGTTCCACTTCGGGGACCAGGAGGTGCCCTCCGCCACCGGCATCGGCGCGCTGGGCGGCGGGATCTCCTTCTACTTCCTGGTCAGCCGGTCGGCCGCGCCGACCTCGGTGGAGAACTCCAAGCAGGTGTCCGCCTACCACTACCCGCAGCAGTACGGCCCGCGCCCGCCGAAGTTCGCGCGCGCCACCTACCTCGCCGAGACGCACACCGACCGCAGCGGCGGGCAGATCTATGTGTCGGGCACCGCGAGCATACGAGGACACGAGACGCTGCACGAGGGCGATCTGGTGAAGCAGGTGGAACTCTCGCTGGACAACATCGCCCACCTCATTTCCCGGGACAATCTCGCCGCCCATGAGATCGAGCGGCGCACCGGACTGAGCGACCTCGACAACATCAAGGTGTACGTGCGCCACCGCGAGGACATTCCCGTCGTACGCCGAATGTGCTCGGAGTATTTCTCACCCGCCGCGAGGACCGCCTATTTGAACGTCGACGTCTGCCGTTCCGGTCTCCTGGTGGAGATCGAGGGAATCGTCCCCTGAAGCCCTGTCGCACAACTGGGCAATCACCTCGACACCTCGGCCCTATCATCCGGGAGGCGTGATCGATTCCGTTTCCCGACCGCGGAGATGCCCCCCCATGATGCCGTCCTCAGCAGCGCGCTCCGGCCCCGCCGCCTCCGGTCTCACCGCGGACGTCGCGGTGGTCGGGTGCGGCCCGGTGGGACTCGTCCTTTCCATCCTGCTGGCCCACCGCGGATGGCAGGTCGTCATCCTGGAGAAGTACGAGAACCAGTACCCGTTCCCGCGCGTGGTCGCCTTCGACGGCGAGACCGCGCGCACGTTCGCCACGGCGGGCATCGGTGCCGAGCTGATGGAACTGGGCGAGCCGCTCGGGCAGTACATGTTCCAGAACGGCGCGGGCCGGGAGCTGTTCAGCTTCGAGGCACCGTACGAGCCCGGCCGCGACGGCTGGCCGATCGCCACCGTCATGCACCAGCCGACGTTCGAGAAGGCGCTGCGCGCGCACGTCGCCGAACTGCCGAACGTCACCGCCCTGTTCGGGCACGAGGTGCGGCAGATCACCGACCACGGCGACCATGTCGAGATCACCGCCCCGGGCGCCGGCGAGCCGGCGGGCGGGCGGGTCACGGCGTCGTACGTCGTCGGATGCGACGGCGCGAACAGCTTCGTGCGCGACGCCATGGGCGCGAAGCTGACCGACCTCGGCTTCGCGCACGACTGGCTGCTCGTCGACGTCGTGTTCCACGAGCCGCGCTCGTTCCGCCCCAACGACGTCCAGATCTGCGACCCGAACCGGCCGACCACGATCGTCGCCTCCGGCCGGGGCCACCGCCGCTGGGAGTTCATGCGGCTGCCGGGCGAGTCCGTCGAGGAGCTCAGCACCCACGAACGCATGTGGCAACTGCTCGCACCGTACGACGTGACGCCCGAGAACGCCGATCTGACCCGCAACATCGTCTACACGTTCCAGGCGGCCCTCGCCGACAGCTGGCGGGCCGGACGGCTGCTGCTGGCCGGTGACTCGGCGCACCTGATGCCGCCGTTCGCGGGGCAGGGCATGTGCTCGGGCATCCGGGACGCGGCGAACCTGGCGTGGAAGCTGGACCTCGTGCTGCGCGGCACGGCCCGCGACACGCTGCTCGACGTGTACCAGGCGGAGCGGTCCCGGCAGGTGCGGCACACCATCGACATGTCCATCGAGGTCGGCAGGATCGTCTCCGAACTCGACCACGCGGCCGCCGCACGCCGCGACGCCTATCTGATCGGCCTGCACTCCCGGCCCGACGCGCCGTCGCTGTCACCGTCGTGGTTCGCCCTGGAGGACGGTGTCGTACGCCGTGACGCCTCGGGGGCGGTGGCGCCGCGGGCCGGTGAGCTGTCGCCGCAGGGCGTGGTCGCACGCGGCACGGTCAAGGACCGCTTCGACGAGGTGGCCGGCCGGGGCTTCCAGCTGATCACGACCGTCGACCCGTACGAGTCGCTGTCCGAGGACGACCTCGACTTCCTCAAGTCGATCGGGACGCGCCTGGTCCGGGTGCTGCCGGCGGGGATCCCGCCGAAGCGGGCGCGGGACCACGAAGTGGTGGACGTGCAGCGGACGTATCTGCCCTACCTGGCGCAGACCCGCCAGACGGGGGTGCTGGTGCGGCCGGACCACTATGTGTTCGGGTTCGCCGCGGACCGCGCCGACCTGTCGGTGCTGGTCGGTGAACTGCGCGAGCAGCTGCACCTGGCCTGAGACGGTTCAGGCCGTGTCCGGCAGATGGCTGTGCAGGCCGGTCGGCAGGTCCTTGCGGTACTTCACGTTGAGTTTGCGGTAGACCCGGGTGAGGTGCTGCTCGATGGTGCTCGGGGTGATGAACAGCTTGCCGGCGATCTCCCGGTTGGTGAGGCCGACCGCGGCGAGCGCCGCCACGCGCCTCTCCGCGTCGGTGAGCCGGGAGATCGGGTCGGTCGGCGGCTGTTCCTCGGATGACTCGTCGTCGGGCCCGCGCCGGCTGGGCAGGAGTTCGTCGCGCAGCGCCGTCGCGTCGCACACGTTCGCCACGTGCCAGGCGCGCCGGGCGACGCTCCAGGCCCGCCGGTGCTCGCGCAGCGCCTGGTGCGCGTTGCTCAAGTCGCCCAGTGCGCGGGCGAGTTCGTACTGGTCGCCGCACTCCTCCAGGACGGCGACGGCCTCGTCGAGCAGCCGGGGCCGGTGCTGGGGCGCGGTGGTCGCCGCGAGCAGGCGCAGGGCCACGCCGCGGGTGCGCGAGGTCTCCGGGCCGAGCCGGGCGAGCTGTTCGCCCAGGAGCCGTTTGGCCTCGTCGCGGTTCTTGCCGTGCCGCAGCCACGCCTCGGCGGCACTGGTACGCCATGGCACGAGCACCGACTGGTCGATGCCCCACTCGGTCATCAGCTCGCCGCACGAGAGGAAGTCCGCGAGCGCGGCGTAGTGCCGGTCGGTGGCCAGGTAGTGGTGGCCGCGGGCGTGCAGGTAGGGCAGGCCGTAGCGGCTCTGGAACATGGCGTCGGGCACGGGCTGGGTGAGGTGGGCGGCGGCCTCCTCGTGCCTGCCCTGCTTGGTCGCCGTCTCGACGAGGACGCCCAGCGGGACGCCGACCGCGACTCCCCAGCCGCCCGGGGGCATGAGGGTGAGCGCGTCGCGGGCGTGGGCGTGGGCCCCGGCGAGGTCGCCCTCGCGCAGGGCGATGTCGCCGCGCACCCCGGCGTAGAGCGCCTGTGCCACGGCGAGGTCCCTGGCCCGGGCGTCGTCGAGGAGTTTGTCGCACCAGGACCGGGCGAGGTCGAGGCGGCCGGCGTGCACGAGGGCGTGCAGCGCGGGCAGTGCCGTCTGGGGCCCCCAGGACATGCCGTCGCTCGGCCGCGCGACCTGCAGCACGTGCTCGGCGTCGGTGACGGCGTGTTCGTCGGGCCCCTGGGTGAGGACGGTCGTCAGCGCCGTCACGGCCCTGAGTGCCGGGCCGGTGGTGCCGCCGGCCGGTCCGCTGTCGCGGTCGGTCCCGGCGGGTGGCCGGGTGCGGCGGGCGAGCGGCGGGTGGGTGCAGGCCAGCCACAGCTCGGTGGTCCGGTCGGCGGTGCCTGGCTGGTGGCGGGCGCGCCGCAGCCGTTCCATCGCCTCGGCCGCCTCGTCGACGCGCCCGTGCCACAGCAGGGGCGGCACCAGGGAGCGCACATCGCGGTCGGACAGCCGCCCGGCGCGCATCGCGTCGGTGACGGTGGTGAGCCGCCGGCCCGCGGCGGCGGGGTTGACCCGCGACTCCACGCGCACCAGCTTCGCCGCGATCGCCGCCCGCCGGTGGGCCTCGGGGCAGGCGCGGTGGGCGCGTTCGAGGCAGCGCAGCGCCGTGTCGATCCGTTCCTCGCGCAGCGCGTGCTCGGCGGCCTCCTCGAACACCGGTACCGCCCAGCTCTCGTCGGCCCTGTCGGCTCCGTCGGCGCGCAGCAGGTAGGGCGCCACCTCGGTCGCGGGCGCTCCCTCGTCGTGCAGCAGCAGAGCGGCGCTCCGGTGGGTCCGGCCGCGTTCGTCGGCGGGCATGTCGTCGAGTACGGCGGTGCGGGCGGCGTCGGTGCGGAAGCGGCCGTCGGCCAGCAGCCCGGCGTCGGTCAGGAGGTCGAGCGCCGAACGCACCGCCTCGACATCGAGGCCGGCGAGGCGGCCCAGCCGCCCGACGGTGGCGTGGGCGCCGGTGACGGCGAGCGCGCGGGCGACCGCCACGACGTACGGCTCGCAGCGGTGGACACAGCTGACGAGGGCCCGGCGGAACCCGGGGCCGGGCGCCGGTGCGCCGTCCGCGTCCGGCCCGGCCGTCCGCCGGTCGGCGAGCAGGCACCGGGCCAGCAGCGGGTTCCCCCCGGTGAGCGCCATGGCCTCGCGGCCCGCGTCGGCGCCGCCGAACAGGTCGGTCATGCCCGCCTCCGACAGGGGCGCCACGCCGATCTCATGGCAGTGCGGGTGCCGTGACAGCTCGGTGTGCAGCGGGGAGTGGGCGACGCCGGGGCTCGCCGTGCGGGCGAGGAGCAGCAGGATGCCGGCCCGGCCGAGGCGGCGGACGAGCGACAGCAGCCAGTGCAGGGACTGCGGGTCCGCGTGCTGCACGTCGTCGACGCCGATCACCAGCGGGCTGTCCGCGGCGAGGTCGAGCAACGCCAGGCACAGCGTGTGCAGTTGGTGGGCGGTCGCGGGTCCCGCGGTCCGGGCCGCCGCGTCGAGCAGGTCCCTGACCTCGGCCGGCGCGCCGAGCGCATGCAGGAGCTGGCCGGCCACGCCGAAGGGCAGGTCGCGTTCGAGGGCCGAGCAGGTGGCGGACACGAACCGTTCGCCGCAGCGCTCGCCGAACCGGTGCAGCAGCTCGGTCCTGCCGCAAGCCACCGGGCCCGTCACGAGGGCGACCCGGCCCGATCCGGCGACGGCGTCCGACAGCAGCGCGGTGAGGTCGGCCCACTGGGCGTCGCGTTCGATCAGTCCCGTGCACCCCGCCTCGGCGCGCCGGTCCGTGCCGGTCATGTCGCTGCACCTCTCACCTGGGGCCCTTCCGACGGAGTCCGCGCGGCGTCGCGATGCCCGTCAAGCGCTCTCACCGCACCGCGAGAGCCTGCACCGGACGCCGCTCCCTCTGGTACGGAGATCCGTCAGAAGGGCCCATGGCCGCGTGCTCATCGTCGCGGCCGCGAACGGGGTGCCGAAAGCGCAGCACAGAGGTTCTAGGGCATCACCTGGACATCGGGCGGGCGGCAACTCTAGGGCTTCACCTCGACATGGCCCGCACCCGGCGACACCGGCACGCGGCGTCGGGCAGGCTCGGCGCCACCAGCAGATTCCGCCACGCCAGATCCCGCCATGCCAGATTCCGTCATGCCGCCTGAAGGGTGCAGCCATGAGTCAGCGGCCGATCCTGTTCGTCAGCCTGCCCGAGAGCGGTCTGTTGAACCCGATGTTGGTGCTCGCGGAGGAACTGTCCCGTCGTGGCGTGGCCGACCTGTGGTTCGCCACCGACGACAAGGCGCGCGAGGAGGTCGCGGCGACGGCGGTCGGCTCCCCCGTCGAGTTCTTCTCCCTGGGCGAGGTCGTCTCCGAGATGTCCTCGGTGACCTGGGACGACAGCACGTATGCGGCGGTGACGCAGCGGTCGCGGTTCAAGGCGCGGCGCGCCGTGATCGAGCAGACCGACCGGCCCGCGCTGCGGGTGCCCAAGTACCGGGCGCTGGAAGAGGCGGTGGAGAAGATCCGGCCGGCCCTGATGGTCGTGGAGAGCATGTGCCAGTTCGGCTGGGAGCTCGCCATCTCCAAGGGGATCCCGTTCGTGCTCAGCGACCCGTTCGTGCCGTCGAACCTGCTGACCTCGGCCGTGCCGATCGGGCCCTCGCACACCCCCCAGGGCTTCCCGGTGCCGCACTCGGGCCTGCCCGCCGACATGTCGTTCCTGCAGCGGTGGCAGAACAGGCTGTTCCAGTGGCGGACGCTGGCCATGGCGTTCGGGAAGTTCAACAAGGAGCGCAACGCGGTCGACGCGCGGGTGCGGGCGGAGCTGGGCATCGCCCCTGAGGCGTACGGCCAGTTCTGCCGCGTGGAGCGGTCGGAGCTGGTGCTGTGCTACTCGATCCCGGAGATGGACTACGCCTTCGACATCCCGGCGAAGCTGCGCACGGTCGGCGCGCTGGTGCCGCCGCTGCCGCAGTGCCCGCCCGGCGAGCTGTCCGCCTGGCTCGACGCGCAGGGGTCCGTGGTCTACATGGGCTTCGGCACGATCACCCGGCTCACGGCCGGGCAGGTGCGGGCGTTCGTGGAGGTGGCCAGGCGGCTGGAGGGCCGGCACGCGGTGCTGTGGAAGCTGCCGCGCGACCAACAGGCCCATCTGCCCGCGGACCTGCCGGGGAACCTGCGGGTCGAGACCTGGGTGCCGTCGCAGCTGGACGTGCTGGCGCACCCGAACGTGAAGGTGTTCTTCACCCACGCGGGCGGCAACGCGTACACGGAGAGCATCCACTTCGGCAAGCCGATGGTGTCCCGCCCGCTGTGGGTCGACTGCTACGACCAGGCCGTGCGCGCCGAGAGCTTCGGCGTGGGGCTCACGCTGTCCAAGCCGCACACCGTCGACCCCGACGACGTGCTCGACAAGCTGACCCGCGTGCTCGACGACCCCGCGTTCACCGAGAACGCCCGGCGCCTGGCCGCGCTGCAACAGGCCGCAGGCGGCCGGACCACCGCCGCCGACCTGATCCTGGACCTGCCCGCGCTGTCTTCGGAAGTGAGTCGATGAGCTTCACGTATCCCGTGTCGATGCCGTCACTGAAGGGCAACGAGCTCGACTACGTCACCCAGGCCGTCACCAGCGGCTGGATCTCCTCGCAAGGGCCTTACGTGCCCCGCTTCGAGGAGGCGTTCGCCGCCTACAACGGGGTGGCCCACGGGGTGGCCTGCTCCTCGGGGACGACCGCGCTGACGCTCGCGCTGCGCGCCCTCGGGGTCGGTCCCGGCGACGAGGTGATCGTGCCGGAGTTCACGATGATCGCGTCCGCGTGGGCGGTCACGTACACGGGCGCGACGCCGGTGTTCGTGGACTGCGGCGACGACCTCGACATCGATGTGACGAGGATCGAGGAGAAGATCACCCCGCGCACCAAGGTGATCATGCCGGTGCACATCTACGGCCGGCGCTGCGACATGGACGCGATCCTGGAGCTGGCGTACGAGTACAACCTGCGCGTGGTGGAGGACTCCGCGGAGGCGCACGGCATCGCGCCGACCGGCGACATAGCCGCGTTCTCCCTGTTCGCCAACAAGATCATCTCGGCGGGCGAGGGCGGCATCTGCCTGACCGACGACCCCCACCTGGCGCGCCAGATGGCGCATCTGCGCGGCATGGCGTTCACCCGGGACCACAGCTTCCTGCACAAGAAGCTCGCCTACAACTTCCGCATGACCAACCTCCAGGCGGCCGTGGCGCTGGCCCAGACCGAGCGGCTGGACGAGATCCTGGCCACCCGGGCACGGATCGAGAAGCGCTACGACGAGGGACTGCGCGGCATCGACGGCATCACCCTGATGCCGCAGCGGGACGTGCTGTGGATGTACGACCTGCGCGCCGAACGCCGGGAGGAACTCCGGGAGTTCCTCGCCGGCCAAGGCATCGAGACCCGCCTGTTCTTCAAGCCCATGAGCCGCCAGCCCGGCTATCTGGACCCGGTCTGGCCGACGCTGAACGCGAACCGCTTCGCCGAGGACGGCCTGTATCTGCCGACGCACACCGAACTGACCGAGGAAGACCAGGAGTTCATCGTGGCGCAGGTCCGCGCGTTCTACGAGGTGTCGTCATGACCTCCTCCCCCACGGCCGGCGCCGAGGCCGACGCCGAGGACGAGATCGTCCCGTTCGTGCTGCGCCGCCCCGGCGCCCCGTTCCCGCCCCCCGAGTACACGGAGTTCCGGCAGCGGCCCGGCCTGGTGAAGGCCGCGCTGCCCTCGGGCGACACGGTGTGGCTGGTGACCCGGCACGAGGAGGTGCGCCAGATCCTCACCGACCCGCGCATCAGCGCCAACCCCGCGCACCCGGGCTTCCCCCGCCCGTCGCGCACCGGGGGCGTGCCCACCGCCGACGAGGTGCCGGGCTGGTTCGTGGCGCTCGACCCGCCGGACCACACCAAGTTCCGCAAGGCGCTGATCCCCGAGTTCACGGTGCGCCGCATCCGCGCCCTGCGGCCGGTCGTCGAGGAGATCGTCGACCACACCATCGACCAGATGCTCGCCCGGGGCGACACCGCCGACCTCGTCGAGGACTTCGCGCTGTCGGTGCCGTCGCTGGTGATCTCGTCCCTGCTCGGCGTGCCCAAGGTGGACCGCGGCTTCTTCGAGGCCAAGACGAAGGTCCTCGTCACCATCAACTCGACCGACGAGGAACGCGACAACGCCTCCCAGCAGCTGCTGCGCTACCTCAACCGGCTGATCGCGATCAAGACCAAGCGGCCCGGCGACGACCTGATCAGCAAGCTGGTCGAGGGCGGGCTGCTGTCCCCGCAGGAGCTCTCCGGCGTCGCCATGCTGCTGCTGATCGCCGGTCACGAGACGACGGCGAACAACATCGCCCTCGGCGTGGTCACCCTGCTGAACGACCCCCGGTGGATCGGCGACGAGCGCACGATCGAGGAACTGCTGCGCTTCCACTCGGTCGCCGACCTGGTGGCGCTGCGCGTGGTGGTGGAGGACATCGAGATCGGCGGCCGGCTGCTGCGGGCCGGCGAGGGCGTCGTACCGCTGGTGGCCGGCGCCAACCACGACCCCGCGGCCTTCGACCACCCGCATGTGTTCGACCCGTCCCGGTCCGCGCACGGGCATGTGGCGTTCGGCTACGGCGTCCACCAGTGCCTGGGGCAGAACCTGGTGCGTCTGGAGCTGGAGGTCGCCTACCAGAAGCTGTTCGCCCGCATCCCGACCCTGCAGATCGCGGTTCCGCCGGAGGAACTGCCGTTCAAGTACGACGGGGTGCTCTTCGGACTCCACGCACTGCCGGTGCGGTGGTAGCTCCCCTTCAGCGCCCCTTCCCGGAGGAAAGATCATGACGCGCATCAGTGTGGACACCGACAAGTGCATCGGGGCGGCGCAGTGTGTGCTGACCGCGCCCGAGGTGTTCGACCAGGACGACGACGGGTTCGTCGCCCTCCTGCAGGAGGAGCCGGAGGGACAGGAGGAGCGTTCGGCACGGATGGCCAGGTCGGTCTGTCCGGCTCAGGCGATCACCGTGCACGAGTGACCCGCCCCCGACCGCTTCCGAGCATCGAAACGGCCCCCGCCCTC
>NZ_BAAAZY010000010.1:994828-1023173 GCF_039537145.1 Streptomyces shaanxiensis | reverse complement strand
CGTGCAGGTCACCAGGTGACGGGGAACCTCGCCAGGCCGCCGGCCAGCCGGCCGCCGGGGTGCGACTCCAGTTCGGCCTCCGGCACCGCGAGGCGCAGCGAGGGCAGGCGTGAGAACAGCGCGGTGTAGGCGACGGCCAGGATGATGCGCACCAGCGGCGCGCCCGTGCAGTGCCGCATGCCGTGCCCGAACGTGAAGTGCGGGTTGGGCGTGCGGGTGACGTCGAAGCGGGACGGCTCCTCGAAGGCGCGGGCGTCGTGGTTGGCCAGCGAGAAGTCGAGCATCACCAGGTCGCCCTCGGCGATGGTGACCCCGCCGATCTCGATGGCCTCGCTCGCGTACCGGGGCAGCACGGGGCTGCCGATCGTGGCGCGCATGACCTCGTCGACCGCCCGGACCATGACGTTCGGGTCGGCCATGGCGAGGGCGAGCTGGTCGGGGTTGCGCAGGAACAGCAGCACCCCGAAGTCGAGGTGGGAGGCGAGCCCGGACAGGCCGGTGAACAGCAGCGTGACCGTGTGCAGTCCGATCTCCTCGTCGGTGAGACCGGAGTCGATGAAGCGGGAGATCACGTCGTCGCCGGGTTCGTCACGGCGTTTGGCGCCCAGCTCGGCGGCGTAGCCGAACAGGGCGTCCATGCCGGACTCGGCGTGCTGCCGGTCGGTGTCGCCGACGGTGTCCATCATGGCGAGCAGCCGCCGGCGGTCCTCTGCGGGGACGCCGACCATGTCGCACAGCGCCTGCTGGGAGTACTCCATCGAGTAGGACTCGTGCAGGTCCGCGGTCGGTCCGGCGGCGATGATCCCGTCGAGCGTGGCGTGCGCGATCGCCTCGACGCGGGAGCGGCGGTCGAGGACCTTCCGGGCGGCGAAGCTCTTGGTGTACAGGACGCGCTTGTTCTCGTGGGCGCGCCGCTCGGTCTCCACGTCGTCGCTGGTGACGAGCATGTCCAGCATCGGGTTGCGGAAGAACCGGGGCGCGTTCTGCGGATCCTTGTGCGAGCGGCCGAGGCGGTGGTCCTGCAGCAGCGCCTTGACCTCGGCGTGGCGGGTCACCAGCCACCCCTCGTCGCCGGCGGGCGTGAGGATGCGGCACACGGGGGCCTGTTCCTGCAGACGCAGGCGGATGTCGCTGAAGGCGAGGATCGAGGGCTGTTCGACCCCGATCAGGGGCAGTTGCTGTGCGGTGGACATGGGTTCCTTCCGGCTGGTGGGGGTGGCTGGGGCCCGCTGGTGGGGGGTGGCTAGGGCCGGTCGGTGGCCAGGGTGGTGAGCCAGTCCTCGATCACGCCGGCGGTCAGGGCGGCGTCCTCCTTGACCATGGCCATGTGGTCGGTAGGCACGATGCGGATGTCGTCCGCGGGTACGGACACCTCCTGGCCGGTGGTCGTGAACTCCGTGCCGTCCACTTCCCGGCCGCACCGCACGAGCAGCTTCGGCACGGTGGGGTGCAGGCCGGTGTCGGTGATGCGGACGAACCAGTGGGCCATCGCCGACAGGCGCGCGCTGTTCAGGTTCACCGCGGGCGAGTCCATGGTGGTGAAGTAGTTGGTGGTGACCGAGTCGAAGTCGAGGCCCTCGTTGGTGTCGTAGTTGAGGCTGAGCGTGTCGAGCATGATCACGGCTTCGGGGGCGATGCCCCAGGTCTCCTCCAGCACGGCCGCGGCGAGGTAGGCCAGGGTGCCGCCGGAGGAGTGCCCGACCAGGCAGAACGGTTCGCCGTCACTGGCGTGCAGCACGCTCTCGGCGACCCAGCGCACGGCGGCCGCGGTGTCCCTGGGCAGCGGCTCGCCCGGCTCGAACCCGATCAGCGGCAGCGCCGACACCTGCCGTTTGCCGCGCAGGTGCGCCGCGAGGCGGGCGTACATGTGGACGCCGGCGGTCGCGCCGGGCGCGCTGATGCAGATCAGCTTGGGCAGCGCCGGGCCGTCGGCGAGGGTCACCGTCGTGGGCAGGTCCTCCAGTTCGGCAGGGGTCTCGAACATCGGGCGCAGGTTCGCCACGGCCTTGAGCAGGCTCAGGCCCTGCAGCACCTTGCCGGTCGACACCGACTCCATGAACAGCCCGAACACGGTGTCGGACGGGTCGACGGCGGCGCCGGTACCGGCGGAGGCCGCGGCCGGGCCATGGAGCGTGCCGAGGTCGGCGAGCAGGGTCCGGGCGAGGTTCGCCGGGGTCTTGTTGTCGAAGACGATGGAGCCCGCCAGCTTGCGGCCGCCCAGCAGTTCGCCCAGCTGGTTGCGGAGTTCGACGGCGATGAGCGAGTCGAAGCCCAGCTCCAGGAAGTCCTTCTCCGGGTCGACGGCGCTCGGGTCGGGGTGGCCGAGCAGCGCCGCGGAGGTGCCCACGACGAGGTCGCGCAGCATGGTCTCGCGGGCCTCGGGGCCGGCGCCGCGCAGCCGGTCAAGGACGGTGACGGCGGCCTTCTCGGCGGGCACCACGGTGGGCGCGTCGGTGAGGAGGCCGCGCAGCAGCGGGGCGACGGGGCCGTGGGCACGCTGGCCGGCCGGGTTGACGTACATCGGCACGAGCAGTGCCTCGTCGCGGGCGAGCGCCGCGTCGAACAGGGCGAGGCCCTGCTCCGCCGCGAGGGGCGGCATCCCGGAGCGCGCGATGCGTTCCATGGCGGCCTCGCTCAGCCCGCTCGTCATGCCGCTGTCCTGCGCCCAGGGACCCCACGCCAGGGACACGGCGGGCAGCCCCTCGGCCCGGCGGCGGACGGCGAGGGCGTCCAGGTAGGCGTTGGCGGCGGCGTAGTTGCCCTGCCCGGCGGCGCCCATGACGTTCGCGACCGACGAGTACAGCGCGAACACCGCGAGGTCCAGGTCCCGGGTGGCCCGGTGCAGATGCCAGGCACCGTCGGCCTTGGGGCGCAGCACCGCGTCGAGGCGTGCGGGGGTGAGGGTGTCGACGAGGCCGTCGTCCAGCACGCCTGCGGTGTGTGCGACACCGGTCAGCGGGTGGGCGGCGGGCACGGCGGCGAGCAGTTCCGCGACCGCCTCCTCGGTGCAGACGTCGGCGGCGACGACGGTGACCGAGGCGCCCCGCGCCTCGAGTTCGGCGCGCAGTTCGCCCGCGCCGGGCGCGTCGGGGCCGCGGCGGCCGGCGAGCAGCAGGTGCCGTATGCCGTGGCGGGCGACGAGGTGGCGGGCGAGTGCGGCTCCCAGGCCGCCGGTGCCGCCGGTGATCAGGACCGTGCCCTCGGGGTTCCAGGCGGGGGCGGACGGCGCGGTGGCGGGCAGTTCGGCGAGGCGGGCGACCTTGACGACGCCGTCGCGGACCAGCACCTGGGGCTCGTCCCACGACACCAGCCGTACGACCGTGGCGATCGACACGTCCGACGCGTCGAGGTCGACCAGGGTGAACCGGCCGGGGTGCTCCGCCTGTGCGGTGCGCACCAGGCCCCACGCCGCGGCGGCGGCCAGGTCCTCGCCGGTTGCCGCCCCCCGGCTGACGAACACCACGCGGGCACTCTCGTACCGCAGGCTCTCCTGAAGCACCGTCAGGACTCGGGTCGTCGTGTCCCGCACGCTGTCGGGCGTCTCGTCACCCGACACCGACACGACGAACACGTCCGGCGCGGCGGCCTGGCCCGCGGCGTCGGCCAGGGTCTCGCCGTAGCCGGTGACGGTCTGGCCCGCGCTGTAGAGGACGTGGGCCACGTCGAACTCGTCGGTGCCGACCACGGCCCAGCGGGCGGTGGCCACGGGCACCCCGTCCAGCGGGGCGGTGACCCAGTCGACCTCGTGGAGCGCGGGTCGGTGGGCCTGCTGCGGTCCGGCGTACGGGCCGCCCGGCGCCATGGTGGACTGCGGCCAGAACCGCTGCCGGTCGAACGGATAGGTGGGCAGGTCGACCCGGCGGCCACCGGCGTAGAACGAAGACCAGTCGACCTTCGCGCCGGCCGTGTGGAGCCGGGCGAGCGCGGTGACGAGGGCGGTCTCCTCGGGCCGGTCCCGGCGCAGCAGGGGCACACAGCCGTCGACGAGTGCGGAGAGCACGCCGACGGGGCCGACCTCGACGAAGGTGGCGTCGCCGATCGCGGCGACGTGGTCGGCGAACCGCACCGCGTCCCGTACGTGCCGCACCCAGTACTCGGGCGAGGTGACGTCGCCGGTCGTGGCGATGGGCAGGCGCGGCGTGTGGAAGGCGAGGTCCTTGATGGAGTTGCGGAACTCGTCGAGCATCGGCTCCATCAGCGGCGAGTGGAAGGCGTGGCTGACGCGCAGCCGCTTGTGCTCCCAGCGCTCGGCGATCCGCAGGACCTCGCTCTCGTCGCCGGCGATCACGACGGAGTCGGGGCCGTTGACGGCGGCGACGGAGACGTTCGCGGTGAGGTGCGGGAGGACGTCGGCCTCGGTGGCCGTGACCGACACCATGGCACCGCCGGCGGGCAGGGCCTGCATCAGGCGGGCTCGGGCGGTGACCAGCGTGGCCGCGTCCTTCAGCGTGAGGACTCCGGCTACGTGTGCGGCGGCGATCTCGCCGATCGAGTGCCCGGCGAGGTGGTCGGGCTTGACGCCGTAGGACTCCAGCAGGCGGTAGAGGGCGACTTCGAGGGCGAAGAGTGCGGGCTGGGTGTTGCCGGTGCGGTTCAGGGCCTCCTCGTCGTCGCCCCAGATCACGTCGCGCAGCCCGGCGTCCAGGAGCGCGAGCACCTCGTCGAGGGCGGTGCGGAACACCGGGAAGCGGTCGTACAACTCCCGCCCCATGCCCAGGCGTTGGGCGCCCTGGCCGGAGAACAGCACGGCGAGCGGGCGGCGGGTGACCGTGCCCCGGGCGAGGACGTCGCCGTCGAGGAGTACGGCTCGGTGCTCGAAGGAGGTGGAGCGGGTGGTCAGCAGGGAGTACCCGATGTCGACAGCGCCGACGGGGTCGCCGGAAAGCTGTTGTGCCTGCTCCACACGTGAGTTCAGGGCGGTGTCGGACTTGGCGGAGACCAGCCACGGGACCGGGGAGGGGACCGCAGAGGCGGCCGGGCGCTCACCGGCCGCGGGCGCTTCCTCAGCCGGCCCCACCTCAGCCGATGCCTCCTCAGCCGATGCTTCCTCGACCGGCGCCTCCTGGATGATCACGTGCGCGTTGGTGCCGCTGACGCCGAACGACGACACACCGGCCCGGCGCGGCTTCTCCGTGGGCGGCCACGGCACGGCGGAGGTGAGCAGTTCGACGTTCCCGGCCGTCCAGTCGACGTGCGAGGTCGGCTCGGTGACATGCAGGGTGGGCGGCAGTTCGGCGTGGCGCAGCGCCATCACCGTCTTGATCACCCCGGCGACGCCGGCGGCGGCCTGGGTGTGACCGATGTTCGACTTGATCGCGCCCAGCCGCAGCGGCGTCTCACGGTCCTGTCCGTAGGCGGCGATCAGCGCCTGTGCCTCGATGGGGTCGCCGAGTGTCGTGCCGGTGCCGTGCGCCTCGACGGCGTCCACGTCGGACGGGGTGAGGCCGCCGGAGGCGAGCGCGGCGCGGATCACCTCGCGCTGGGCGGGGCCGTTGGGCGCGGACAGCCCGTTGGAGGCGCCGTCCTGGTTGATGGCGCTGCCCGCGAGCACGGCGAGCACGGGGTGGCCGTTGCGGCGGGCGTCGGACAGCTTCTCGACGAGCAGCACGCCGATGCCCTCGGACCAGCCGGTGCCGTCGGCGTCGTCGGAGAATGCCTTGCAGCGGCCGTCGGCCGCGAGGCCGCCCTGGCGGGTGAACCCGGCGAAGTTCGACGCCGTCGTCATGACGGTGACGCCGCCTGCGAGGGCGAGGGAGCACTCGCCGCCCCGCAGCGCCTGCGCCGCCAGGTGCAGGGCGACCAGCGAGGAGGAGCAGGCGGTGTCGAGGGTGAGCGAGGGGCCTTCCAGGCCGAGCGTGTAGGAGACCCGGCCGGAGATCACGCTGGCCGCCGTGCCCATGCCGGCGTGGCCCTCGACGTCCTCCTGCGAGGCGATCAGCACATGGCCGTAGTCCTGGCCGTTGGTGCCGACGAACACGCCGGTCCGGCTGCCGCGCAGCGTCACCGGGTCGATCCCGGCGCGTTCGATCGCCTCCCAGGAGGTCTGCAGCAGCAGCCGCTGCTGCGGGTCCATGGCCAGCGCCTCACGCGGGGAGATGCCGAAGAAGCCGGGGTCGAACTCGGCCGCGTCGTACAGGAATCCGCCCTGCAGGGTGGCGCTGTCGCCGCCGGCGAGCGTGCCCAGGTCCCAGCCCCGGTCGGTGGGGAAGCCGGAGACGGCGTCCCGGCCCGAGGACACCAGGTCCCACAGGTCCTCGGGCGAGCGGACGTCGCCGGGGAACCGGCAGGCGATGCCGACGATCGCCACCGGTTCGTGCCGTGCGTTCTCCGCCTTCTCCAGCCGCTGCCGGGTCTGGTGCAGGTCGGCGGTGACCCACTTCAGGTACTCCACGAGCTTCTCGTCGTTCGGCATCGCCGCAAACCTTCCTGGTCAGCTCTCGGTACGTCGGCCGAGTTCGTTGTCGATGAAGGCGAGGACCTCGTCGGTGCTCGCGGCGCTGAGGCGGTCGGCCACCGCCGTCTCCTCCTGGGGCGCGGCGGATCCGCCGTACTGGGCGAGGAGGTTGCGCAGCCGGGCCAGGGCGCCCGACTGTGCGAGGTCGTCGTGGGTGCCGGCGGCGAGGGCCGCCTCCAGCCGGTCGAGTTCGGCGGTGATCGCCGGGGTCTCGGGGGCGGCGCCCAGCAGTTCGCCGGCCAGCTGGTCGGCGAGTTCCTGCGGGGTCGGGTGGTCGAACACCAGGGTGGCGGCGAGCTTCAGGCCGGTCGCCGACGACAGGCTGTTGCGCAGTTCCACCGCGGTGAGCGAGTCGAAGCCGAGCGAGCGGAACTCCTTGTCGGCGTCGATCGCGGCGGGTGTGGCGTGCCCGAGGACGCCGGCGGCGTGTCCGCACACCAGGTCCAGCAGGTACTTGGCGCCCTCCTCGGGCGGCAGCTCGGCGAGCAGGCCCGCCAGGTCGGGTGCGGTCCCGGTCGTGCCGCCGCCTGCGGTGCGCTTGCCGCCGCGCACCAGGCCGCGCAGCACCGCCGCGACCTCGACGGGCCGTTCGGTGCGACCGGTGGCGATCAGCGCGGGCACGAGCAGCGCGTCGCCGCGGGCGATGGCGTCGTCGAACAGCGCGAGGCCCTGTGCCTCGGACAGCGGTGGCATCCCGGAGCGTCCGAGGCGGTCCATGGCGCCCTCGGCGAGGTGGGCGGTCATGCCGCTGTCCTGCGCCCACGGCCCCCACGCCAGGGAGGTGGCGGCGAGGCCGAGGCCCTGCCGGTGGGCGGCGAGGGCGTCGAGGAAGGCGTTGGCCGCCGCGTAGTTGGCCTGCCCGGCGGCGCCGGTGACACCGGCCACCGACGAGTACAGGACGAACGCCGCCAAGCGGTGCTCGCGGGTCGCCTCGTGCAGGTTCCAGGCGCCGTCGACCTTGGGGCGCAGCACCGCGTCGAGCCGTTCGGGGGTCAGGGAGCCGATCACGCAGTCGTCGAGCACGCCCGCCGTGTGCACCACCGCCGTGAGCGCGGGCACCGACGCGACCAGCTCGGCGACCTCCGCGCGGTCGGCGACGTCGCACGCTGCGACGATCACCTCGGCGCCGTACCCGGCGAGTTCCGCGCGCAGCGCCTCGGCCTCCGGTGCGTCCGGCCCCCGGCGGGAGACGAGCAGCAGGTTCCTGACGCCGCGTCGCGTCACCAGGTGGCGGGCGAGTGCGGCGCCGAGGCCGCCGGTCCCGCCGGTGATCAGGACGGTACCGTCCGGGTCCCAGTCGCGCGGTGTGCCGTCGCCGGTGACCCGGGCGAGCCGTCCGACCAGCACCTCGCCGTCGCGTACGACGACCTGGGTCTCACCGGAGTCGAGCAGCGCGGGCGCGAGCGGCAGAGCGGCCGCCGGGTCGTCGCTCTCGACGAGCAGGAGCCGGCCGGGGTTCTCGGACTGCGCGGAGCGCACCAGACCCCACACGGTGGCCGCCGCGAGGTCGCCGGGGCGGGTGGTGAACACCAGGCGGGCGTCGGCGTACCGGTCGTCGTCGAGGAAGTCCCGTACGGCGGCCAGGGCGCGCCCGGCGAGCGCGTGTGCGGTGCCCGGCAGATCGCCTTCGCCGGCCTCCAGGGCGAGGGCGACCACGTCGGGCACGGTGGTGCCGACCTCGGCGAGGTCCGTCACCCGTGCCACGGTCGGCGCACCGGCCGCGTCGAGCTGCGCGGGCACCCAGTCGAGCCGGAACAGGTCCTTCTGGGCGGCGCGTTCGGCGAGGGGCGCGCCGAAGGTGACCGACCGGGCGGAGAGGACCGGCGCTCCGTTGCCGTCGGCGGCGGCGAACGAGCCGTCCGCGCCCCACCGCACGCGCAACGCCGAGGCGCCGACGGCGTGCAGGGAGACGCCGTGCCACTCCAGGGGCACCCGGTCCGCCTCGCCGTCCCGCACGGCGCAGTCCAGCAGCGCCGGGTGCACGCCGTAGAACTGGGCGTCGGCGGCGCCTTCGGGGAGTTCGACGGGCGTCCAGCCGTCGCCCGTGAAGTCGGCGACATGCTCGCCCGGTGCGAGGACGCCGGAGGCGAGCGGAGTCCAGGGCCCGTCGCCGTCGGCGCGTGAGTGAACGGTCAGCTCCCGTTTGCCGTCGCCGTCGGGTGCGCCCACCCACACCTGGAGCACGCCCGCCGTCAGCGGGGCGGTGGCGGTGAGGGACTCGACGGTGCCGAGGCCCACCTGGTCGGCGGCGCGGAACGCGATCTCGGCGAACGCGGTCTCGGGGAAGCCGACCGGGAGCCGGTTGGTGAACACCACCGCGTCCGCCCCGGCGACGGCCATGGCGGCGCCGAGGATGGGGTGGTCTACGGGGCCGAGCCCGACGGCGCTCACGTCGCCGGTCTGCCGCAGCGGCGTCGGCCAGTAGCGCTCGTGCTGGAAGGCGTACGTCGGCAGCGCGACCCGGCGTGCGCCGGTGCCCTCGAACAGGGGCGTCCAGTCGACGTGCACGCCCGTGACGTGCAGCCGGGCGAGTGCGGTGAGCAGGGCGGTGGGTTCGTCCCGGTCGCCGCGCAGCAGCGGGATCGCCGCGGCGGAGGCGGACTCGGTGATCAGGGCCGAGAGCACACCGGTGGGACCTATCTCCAGGACCGTGTCCGTGCCTGCGGCTTCGAGCGCGGCGACGCCGTCGGCGAAGCGGACGGGCTCACGGACGTGGCGGACCCAGTAGTGCGGCGAGCACAGCTCGTCGCCGGTGACGAGGTGTCCGGTCAGGTTGGACACCACGGGGATCTGCGGCGGGGCGAACGACAGGTCCGCGAGCAGCTCACGGAAGTCGTCGAGCATCGGCTCCATCAGCGGCGAGTGGAAGGCGTGGCTGACCGGCAGCCGCTTGGTCTTCCGCCCGTTCTTCGCGAAGTCGTCGGCGATCTTCCGGGCCTCGCTCGCGTCACCGGCGAGCACGACGGAGTCGGGCCCGTTGACGGCGGCGATAGAGACGTTCGCGGTGAGGAGCCGGGCCACCTCGTCCTCGGTCGCCTGGATCGCGATCATCGCGCCGCCCGCGGGCAGCGCCTGCATCAGCCGGGCGCGCGCGGTGACCAGCGTGGCCGCGTCTTTCAGCGTGAGCACGCCGGCGGCGTGCGCGGCGGCGATCTCGCCGACGGAGTGCCCGCCGACGAAGGCGGGCCGGACGCCGTAGGACTCGACGAGCCGGTAGAGGGCGACCTCGACGGCGAACAGCGCGGGCTGGGTGTGGCCGGTCCGGTTCAGCGCCTCCTCGTCCTCGCCCCAGATCACGTCGCGCAGCCCCGGCTCCAGGAGCGCCAACACCTCGTCCAGCGCGGCACGGAACACCGGGAACCGGTCGTACAACTCCCGTCCCATGCCCAGGCGTTGGGCGCCCTGGCCGGAGAACAGCACGGCGAGTTCGGGCCGTCCGGCGCGGCCGCGGGCGATCTCGTGGCCGTCCAGGAGTACGGCGCGGTGCTCGAACCGGGACCGGTCGAGCAGGGAGAGTCCGACGTCGAGCGGGTCGGCCTCGACCGCGCGGAGCCGGGTGAGCTGGGCGTCCAGCGCCGCTTCGGACTTGGCGGAGACGGTCCAGGCGGCCGGCGGTCGTGCCGCGTCGGGGGCGGGGGTCGGCGCCTTCTCGGCGGACCGCGGGGCCTGCTCCAGGATGACGTGCGCGTTGGTGCCGCTGAGGCCGAACGAGGAGACGCCCGCGCGGCGCGGCCGGTCCGCGGTGGGCCAGGGGGTGGCCTCGGTGAGCAGGGACACCGATCCGGCGGACCAGTCGACGTGGGTGGTCGGCTCGGTGACGTTCAGGGTGCTCGGGAGCACCTCGTGGCGCAGCGCCATCACCATCTTGATCACCCCGGCGACGCCGGCGGCGGCCTGGGTGTGGCCGATGTTCGACTTGATCGAGCCGAGCAGCAGAGGCCGGTCGGCGTCGCGGTCCTGGCCGTAGGCGGCGATGAGGGCCTGGGCCTCGATGGGGTCGCCGAGGGTGGTGCCGGTGCCGTGCGCCTCGACGGCGTCCACGTCGGCGGCGGTGAGCCCGGCGGAGGCCAGCGCCTGCCGGATCACCCGCTGCTGCGAGGGACCGTTGGGCGCGGTCAGGCCGTTGGACGCACCGTCCTGGTTGATCGCCGAACCGCGTACGACGGCGAGCACCTCGTGCCCGTTGCGCACGGCGTCGGAGAGCCGCTCGACGACGAGCACGCCGATGCCCTCGGACCAGGCGGTGCCGTCCGCGCTGTCGGAGAACGGCTTGCAGCGGCCGTCGAGGGCGAGCCCGCTCTGCAGGCTGAACTCCATGAACGCGCCGGGCGCCGACATCACCTGCACGCCGCCGGCCAGCGCCAGCGAGCACTCCCCGCCGCGCAGCGCCTGCACGGCCAGGTGCAGGGAGACGAGCGCGGAGGAGCAGGCCGTGTCGACCGTCATCGACGGGCCTTCGAGGCCCAGCGCGTAGGACAGCCGGCCGGCGATGACACTCGGCGAGGTGCCGGTGCCGGAGTAACCCTCCAGGGACTGCTCGGAGTTGAGCATCAGGTGCGCGTAGTCCTGACCGGAGGCGCCGATGTAGACGCCGGTACGGGTGCCGCGCAGCGCCACCGGGTCGATGCCGGTGCGCTCCAGGGCCTCCCAGGAGGTCTCCAGGACGAGGCGCTGGTGCGGGTCCATGGACACGGCCTCGCGGGGCGAGATGCCGAAGAACGCGGCGTCGAAGTCGGCGATGCCCTTGATGAAGCCGCCCTGTCCGGTGACGCTGCGGCCGGCGCCCTCGCCGACCAGGTTCTCGTCCCAGCCCCGGTCGGTGGGGAACGGCGTGATCGCGTCACGGCCCTGGGCGACCAGCTCCCACAGGTCCTCGGGGCCGTCGACGCCGCCGGGGAAGCGGCAGGCGATGCCGACGATCGCGACCGCCTCGCCGTCGTGCCGTGCCGCGACGGACGGCAGGTCGGGCTCGTCGGCGCCTGCCGGGCCGCCGAACACCTCGGCGACCAGGTACTCGCCGAGTGCCTGCGGGGTCGGGTAGTCGAACACCAGGGTCGCGGGCAGGGTCAGGCCGGTGGCCGCGCCGAGGCGGTTGCGCAGTTCCACCGAGGTGAGCGAGTCGAAGCCGAGGGCGCGGAACTCGCGGTCGGCGTCCACGGCGTCCGGCGAGGCGTGCCCGAGCACCGCTGCCGCCTCGCCGCGCACCACGTCGACGAGGGCGCGCACCCGGTCGGCGGGGCGAGCGTCGTCGAGGCGCCGCAGCGCCCCGGCCGCCGTGCCGCCCGAGGTGGCCGTACGGCGGCCCCGCAGCAGGTTGCGCAGCAGCGGCGGCACGAAGCCGGTGGTGACGGTGCCGGTGATGACGCGGGCCGGCACCAGCAGCGGTTCGTCGACCGCGGTGGCCGCGTCGAACAGGGCGAGGCCGTGCTCCAGGGGCATCGGCGGCATGCTGGACTTCTCCAGCCGCTCCAGCGCCGCCGCGTCCATCGTGCGGGTCATGCCGGCCTCGGAACTCCACGCGCCCCACGCCAGGGAGAGCGCGGGCAGCCCGAGCGAGCGCCGGTACTGGGCGAGGGCGTCGAGGAAGGCGTTGCCCGCCGCGTAGTTGCCCTGCCCCGCGGTGCCCAGCACGCCGGACACCGACGAGTACAGGACGAACGCCGCGAGGTCCTTGTCCCGGGTCAGCTCGTGCAGGTTCCAGGCAGCGTCGGCCTTCGGCCGCAGCACCGCGCCGAGCCGGTCCGGGGTCAGCGAGGCGATCACGCCGTCGTCCAGCACACCGGCCGTGTGGACGACCGCGGTGAGGTCGTCCACGCCGTCCAGGACCGCCGCGAGCGCGTCCCGGTCGGCGGCGTCGCACGCGGCGACGGTGACGTCGGCGCCGTGGGCGAGCAGTTCGGCCTGCAACTCCAGCGCACCGGGCGCATCCAGGCCGCGTCGGCTGAGCAGCAGCAGCCTGCGGGCGCCGCGCTCGACGAGGTGGCGGGCGAGTTCCGCGCCGAGCCCGCCGGTGCCGCCGGTGACCAGGACCGTGCCGTCGGGGTCCCAGCCGCCCGGCACGGTGATGACGATCTTGCCGATGTGCTGGGCGCGGCTCATGTACCGGAACGCGTCCCGGGCCCGCCGTACGTCCCAGGTGCTGATCGGCAGCGGCTCCAGGACCCCCTGGTCGAACAGCTCGACGAGGGCGTGCAGCATGCGCTGGATGTGGTCGGGGTGGGCCTCGCCGAGGTCGAAGGGCCGGTAGGCGATGCCGGGTGGGTCCTCGCGCAGGTCGGTCTTGCCCATCTCCAGGAACCGGCCGCCCGCGCCGAGCAGGCGCAGCGAGGCGTCGATGAACTCGCCGGTCAGCGCGTTGAGTACGACGTCGATGCCCTGGCCGGACTGGCCGGACTGACTGGATTGGCCGGACTGACCGGACTGGGCGAACTTCGTCTCGAACGCGGTGTCGCGGGAGGAGGCGATGTGGTCGTCGTCGAGGCCGAGGCCGCGCAGGACGTCCCACTTGCCCTCGCTCGCGGTGGCGAAGACCTCGGCACCGAGGTGCCGGGCGACCTGGACGGCCGC
Source organism: Streptomyces shaanxiensis (assembly GCF_039537145.1). Taxonomy (NCBI): domain Bacteria; kingdom Bacillati; phylum Actinomycetota; class Actinomycetes; order Kitasatosporales; family Streptomycetaceae; genus Streptomyces; species Streptomyces shaanxiensis. The sequence goes on along the minus strand of NZ_BAAAZY010000010.1, from coordinate 1,010,152 downwards.
CATGCCGACACCGCCGGCACCGGCGTGGACGAGCACCTTCTCGCCGGGGCGCACCTGGCCGAGCTCGACGAGGGCGTAGTACGCGGTGAGGAACACCAGCGGTACGGAGGCGCCCTGTTCGAAGGTCCAGCCGTCGGGGAGCCGCGTGAGGTAGCGCTCGTCGATGACGCCGAGCGGGCCCATGCCGCCGAACAGCATGCCGAAGACCGGGTCACCGGGGCGCAGCCCGGTCACCTCGGGGCCGGTCTCGACGACGACGCCCGCCGCCTCGGCGCCGAACGAGCCTGCCTCGCCCGGGTACATGCCGAGTGCGTTGAGGACGTCGCGGAAGTTGAGGCCGGCCGCGCGGATGGCGACGCGCACCTGTCGGCCGGTGAGGGGTTCGGCGACCTCGGGGCAGGGGGCAAGGGTCAGTGCGTCGACGCTGCCCTTGGCGGTGGTGTCGAGCCGCCACGGCACGCCCACGGGGGGTACGAGGGACGGTCCGCCGGCGATCCGGGCGAGTCGGCCGGCGTAGGTGACGCCGTCGCGCACGATCAGCTGCTGTTCCTCGGTGACCAGCATGCCGGGGCTGAGCTCGCCGCCGGCGTCGAGGTCGACGAGCAGGAACCGGCCGGGGTTCTCGGCCTGGGCGCTGCGCACCAGGCCCCACACGGCGGCTGCGCCGAGGTCGGTGACGGGTTCGTCGCCGATGGCGGCGGCCCCGCGGGTCACGAACACCGTGCGCTGGTCGGCTTGTTGGAGGAGCTCCAGCACCCGGGCGGTCTCGGTGTGCGCGGAGGCGGCGTCGGTGCCGCCGGTGACCTCGACGATCCGTATGTCGGCGGCTTCGGCATCCGTGTCGGGGAGCGGTATGCGCGTCCACTCGACGCGGAACAGGGAGTCGCGCAGGTCGGCGCCGGGTGCGGGCCGTTCGGCGGACGGCCTGCGCACCACGAGGGACTTGGCCGACAGGACCGGGGCGCCCTCGGCGTCGACCGCGGTGACGGAGACGGAGTCGCCGCCGGCGGGTGACAGCCGTACGCGTAGCCGCGACGGGCCGATGGCGTGCAGCGACACGCCGTTCCACTCGAAGGGCAGGCCCTGGCCCGCGCCCTCGACGAACGTGATGGCGTGCAGGGCGGAGTCCAGCAGGGCAGGGTGCACACCGAACCGGGCCGCGTCCTCGGCGTCGTCGGGCAGCGCGACCTCGACGTAGACGTCGCCGCCCGCGCGCCAGGCGGCCTTCAGGCCCCGGAACACCGGCCCGTAGGACAGGCCGGCCTCGCCCAGGGTGTCGTAGAAGCCGTCCAGGTCGACGGGGTCGGCTCCGGCGGGCGGCCACTGCGCGGTGTCGAAGGCGGCCTGGTGCGGGCCCTCGGCGAGGGTGCCGCTCGCGTGCTGGACCCAGGTGTCGGAGCCGGTCGGGCGGGAGTGGACGCTCACCGCGCGCCGGCCGCTGTCGTCGGGGGCGCCGACGCGGACCTGGACGGGCACGGCGTCGCGTTCCGGCAGGACCAGGGGTACGACGATGGTGAGTCCGTCCACGCGGTCGCAGCCGGTGACGTCGCCGGCGCGGATGGCGAGGTCGAGGAACCCGGTGCCGGGGAACAGCACCGCGCCGCCGACGACATGGTCGGCGAGCCAGGGCTGGAGCGCCGGGGACAGCCGGCCCGACAGCACCAGTTCGTCGGTGCCGGCGACGGACACCGAGGCGCCGAGCAGCGGGTGGCCGCCCGGGGCGAGCCCGTACGCGGTGGGGTCGCCTGCGCGGCCGCCGACGGAGGCGCGGGGCCAGAAGCGCTGGTGGTCGAAGGCGTAGGTGGGCAGGTCGACGAGGCGGCCCTGCGGGAACCACGGCGCCCAGTCGACCGGCACCCCGTCGACGTGCACCCGGGCGAGGGCGGTGACGAGGGCGGTCGCCTCGGGACGGTCCCTGCGCAGCGCGGGCACGGCACCGTCGACGAGGGCCGACAGCACGCCGTCGGGCCCGACCTCCAGGAACCTGGTGGCGCCCGCCGCGCGCAGCCGGTCCACGTTGTCGGCGAACCGCACCGCGTCCCGGACGTGGGCGACCCAGTACTCGGGGTCGGTGACATCGCCGCTGGTGAACAGCGGGATCGCGGGCTCGTGGAAGGACAGCCCGGCGAGAGCCGTACGGAAGTCGTCGAGCATCGGGTCCATCAGCGGGGAGTGGAAGGCGTGCGACACCTTCAGCCGCTTGTGCCTCCACCGTTCGGCGATGCGCAGCACCTCGTGCTCGTCGCCCGCGACGACCACGGAGTCGGGCCCGTTGACGGCGGCGACCGAGACGTTCGCGGTGAGGTGCGGGACGACCTCGGCCTCGGTGGCCCGTACGGCGACCATGGCGCCGCCGGGCGGCAGCGCGTCCATGAGGGCGGAGCGGGCGGTGACCAGTTCGGCGGCGTCGGCGAGCGACAGCACCCCGGCGACATGGGCCGCGGCGATCTCGCCGATGGAGTGGCCGGCGAGGAGCGCGGGCCGGACGCCGAAGGACTCCAGGAGCCGGTACAGGGCGACTTCGACGGCGAACAGCGCGGGCTGGGTGTTCCCCGTGCGGTTCAGTGCCTCCGCGTCGTCGCCCCAGATGACGTCGCGCAGCGCCGGGTCGAGGTGGACGAGTACGTCGTCCAGGGCGGTGGCGAAGACCGGGAACCGCTCGTACAGCTCGCGGCCCATGCCGAGACGCTGGGAGCCCTGCCCGGAGAACAGCACCGCGAGGGTCTGCTCGGCCGCCACGCCGGAGGCGATCTCGGCGCCGTCGAGGAGCACCGCGCGGTGCTCGAACAGGGTCCGGGAAGTGACCAGCGAGTACCCGATGTCGGCGGGGTCGCCCGGGAGTTGGGCCGTCTTGTCGACCTGGGCGCGGAGCGAGGCCGGGGACTTCGCGGAGACGATCCACGGGGCCGGTGGCGCATGCTCGGGGGCGGGCGCGGAGCCCTGGCGGGCGGCGGGAGCCTCGGGGGTGGGCAGTTCCCGGGCGGGTGCCTCCTCCAGGATCACGTGCGCGTTGGTGCCGCTGATGCCGAAGGAGGAGACGCCGGCGCGGCGCGGCCGGCCGCCGGTCGCGGGCCAGTCCGTGGTCTCGGTCAGGAGCGATACGGCGCCGGTGGACCAGTCGATGTGCGACGACGGTTCGGTGACGTGGAGGGTCCGGGGCAGCACGCCGTTCCGCAGCGCCAGCACCGTCTTGATGACGCCGGCCGCGCCCGCCGCCGCCTGCGTGTGCCCCAGGTTCGACTTGACGGAGCCGAGCCGCAGCGGACGGTCGGCGGGCCGGTCGTGGCCGTAGGCGGCGATGAGGGCCTGGGCCTCGATGGGGTCGCCGAGGGTGGTGCCGGTGCCGTGGGCCTCGACGGCGTCGACGTCGGCGGGCTGCAGTCCGCCGCTGGCCAGCGCCTGCCGGATGACGCGCTGCTGCGACGGGCCGTTCGGCGCCGTGAGGCCGTTGGAGGCGCCGTCCTGGTTGAAGGCGGAGCCGCGTACGACGGCGAGAACCGGGTGCCCTGCGGCCACCGCGTCGGAGAGCCGCTCGACGACGAGGACGCCCACGCCCTCGGACCATCCGGTGCCGTCGGCGTCGTCGGAGAACGCCTTGCACAGGCCGTCCGGGGCGAGCCCGCCCTGCCGGGAGAACCCGGAGAAGCTGGTCGGCGTCGCCATCACCGTCACCCCGCCGGCGAACGCGAGCGAGCACTCGCCGGCCCGCAGCGCCTGCGCGGCGAGGTGCAGCGCGACCAGCGCTGAGGAGCATGCGGTGTCGACGGTGACGGCGGGCCCTTCGAGGCCCAGCGCGTAGGAGACGCGCCCGGAGATCACGCTGGCCGCGAGCCCGGTGCCGGCGTGGCCCTCCAGGTCCTCGTCGGAGGCCATCACGACGTGCTGGTAGTCCTGCCCGTTGGTGCCGTAGAACACGCCGGTGCGGCTGCCGCGCAGCGAGCCGGGGTCGACGCCGGCGCGTTCGACCGCCTCCCAGGACGTTTCGAGGAGCAGCCGTTGCTGCGGGTCCATGGCGAGGGCCTCGCGGGGCGAGATGCCGAAGAAGGCGGGGTCGAAGTCCGCGACGCCGGTGAGGAATCCGCCGCGTCCGGTGGAGCTGGCGAGGGCGCCGAGGTCCCAGCCGCGGTCGGCCGGGAACTCGGTGATCGCGTCCCGTCCTTCGACGAGCAGCGTCCACAGGTCCTCGGGCGAGTCGATGCCGCCCGGGAAGCGGCAGGCCATGCCGACGATGGCGATGTCGTCCGTGGTGCGGACCACGTCGGTGTCGGCCAGATCGGCCCCGGTGCCGAGGAGCTCGCCGAGGAGGAACTCGGCGAGCGCGCGGGGGCTGGGATGGTCGAAGACGAGCCCGGCGGGCAGGGCGAGCCCGGTGACCTCGGTGAGCTGGTTGCGCAGGTCGACGGCGGTGAGCGAGTCGAACCCGATGTCGCGGAACGCCTTGTCCGCGGCGACGGCCTCCTTCCCGGAGTGGCCGAGCACGGCCGCCGCCCGGGTGCGCACCAACTCCAGTACGGGTGCGATGCGTTCACCGTCGGGCAGGGCGCGCAGGCTGCCGCGCAGGGCGGCGCCGGCGGACTCGCTGTCGCGCCGGGCGGCGTCGAGCGCGTCGAGCACGCCGCGCGCGCCGGGCAGTTCGCCGAGGACGGGGGTGGGGCGCAGGCTCAGCAGGGCGCTGAGGAGCTGCGGGTGGCGCAGATCGGCGACGACGGCGGTCGCGGCGGGCTCGGCGACGACGTGCCGCAGGGCTTCGAGTGCGAGGGCGGGGTCGAGGCTGGTGGCGCCGGTCTGCCGGATGGCGGCCGCGGCGCGTTCGCCTCCGGCCATGCCGTCGCCGGCCCACGCTCCCCAGGCGACGGAGGTCGCGGCGAGACCGGCGGCGCGCCGGCGCTGGGCGAGGGCGTCGAGGACGGCGTTGGCGGCGGCGTAGTTGGCCTGCCCGGGATTGCCGATCGCGCCGGCGACCGAGGAGAACAGCACGAAGGCGTCGAGGTCGCGTGCGCGGGTCAGCTCGTCGAGGACGAACGCGGCCTGCGCCTTGGCGCGGAAGACGTCGGCGAACCGCTCGGGCGCCAGGCCTTCCAGGACGCCGTCGTCGAGGACACCGGCGGCGTGGACCACGGCGGTGAGGTCGTCGATGCCGTCCAGCAGCGCGGCGACGGCCTCGCGGTCGGCGGCGTCGCAGGCGGCGATCACGATGTCCGCGCCGAGTCCGCCCAGTTCCGCGCGGAGTTCGGCGGCGCCGGGCGCGTCCGGGCCCCGGCGGCTGAGCAGGACGACGCGGGCGGCGCCCCGGGTGGCGAGGTCGCGGGCGACGTGGCGGCCGAGGGCGCCGGTGCCGCCGCTGACGACCACGGTGCCGGAGGGCTCCCACTCGGGGCCGCCGGGTGCGCGCGGCGCCACGACGACACGGCGGCCGAAGACGCCAAAGTCACGTACGGCGACCTGGTCCTCGGTCGAGCCGAGGACGGCCAGCAGGCGTCGCGCGGCGCGTTCGTCGAGCTCTTCGGGCAGGTCCACGAGGCCGCCCCAGCGCCCGGGGTGCTCCAGGGCGGCGACCCGGCCGAGTCCCCAGACGCCGGCCTGCCAGGGGTGGACGACGGGGTCGGCGCGGCCGACGGACACCGCCGCGCGGGTCACGGACCACAGGGGCGCGGTGATCCCGGCGTCGCCGAGGGCCTGGAGGAGGGTGGCGGTGGAGACGGCCGCGGTCTGGTCGCCCGGGTCGTCGAGCGCCATCAAGGAGACGACGCCCGTGTACCGGGTCGTGTCGAACTCGGCGAGCAGCGCGGTGAGTTGGGCACGGTCGGCCGCCACCGGGACGTCCAGGCGGGTGGCATCGCCGAGGGCGGTGACGACGGCGGTGACCCACGGGTCGTCGGCCACGCGCTGCGGCACGGCGACCAGCCAGGGGCCCGTGGCGGGGGTGAGTCCGGTGACGGGCTGCCAGGTCTCGCGGTGCAGCCAGGAGTCCACGGTGGAGCGGGCCTTGCGCCGGCCGCGCCACGCGGACAGCGCGGGCAGCACCCCGTCGAGGGTGTCGGCGTCGAGGCCGAGGGTCGCGGACAGGGAGGCGACGTCCGCGCTCTCCACGGCGGCCCAGAACGCCGCGTCGGCCGGGTCCTGCACCATCGCCCCGGCGTCGGCGGTCTCGGGCCAGTACCGCTCGTGCTGGAACGGATAGGTCGGCAGGTCGACGAGCCGCCCGCCGGGGTAGCAGGGCGACCAGTCGACCTCGACGCCGCTGACGTGCAGCCGGGCGAGCGCGGTGAGCAGCGCGGTCGCCTCGTCGCGGTCCCGGCGCAGCACCGGCACCGCGTCCTCGACCAGCGCGGACAGCACGCCGTCGGGGCCGACCTCCAGGAACGCCGTCGCGCCACGCTCTCGCAGCCGTACGACGTTGTCGTGGAAGCGGACGGCGTCGCGCACATGGCGCACCCAGTACTCGGGATCGGTCACGTCGCCGCTGGTCACGACCGGGATGCTCGGTTCGCGGAACGTCAGGTCGGCGATCGCGGCGCGGAAGTCCTCAAGCATGGGGTCCATGAGCGGCGAGTGGAACGCGTGGGACACCCGCAGCCGCGTCGCCTTGCGCCCGATGCCCTCGAAGTGGGCCGCGACCCGCGCCGCCTCGGTCTCGACTCCGGCCACGACCACGGAGTTGGGGCCGTTGACCGCGGCGATCGACACCTCGGGGGTGAGGTGCGGCAGGACCTCCTGTTCGGTGGCCCGGATCGCGATCATCGCGCCGCCGGCGGGCAGCGTCTGCATCAGCCGGGCTCGGGCGGTGACGAGCCGGGCCGCGTCGGCCAGGTCAAGCACCCCGGCGACGTGGGCGGCGGCGATCTCGCCGACGGAGTGCCCGGCCAGCAGCCGCGGCTTGATCCCGTAGGACTCGATCAGCCGGTAGAGGGCGACCTCGACGGCGAACAGGGCGGGCTGGGTGTGCCCGGTCCGGTTCAGCGCCGCCTCGTCGTCCCCCCACATGACCTCGCGGACCGCCGGGTCGAGCCGGTCCAGCACCTCGTCCAGCGCGGCGGCGAACACCGGCTGCCGTGCGTACAACTCCTGCCCCATGCCGAGGTGTTGGGCGCCCTGTCCCGAGAACAGCAAGGCGAGAGACCGGTCGGCGGCGACGCCGGAGGCGAGTTCCGTGCCGTCGAGCAGCACCGCCCGGTGCTCGAACAGGGTCCGGGAGGCAGCAAGCGAGTACCCGATGTCGACGGGGTCGTCGCCCGTCAGCGCGCGCACCTGCTCGACCTGGGCCCGCAGCGCCGCCTCGGACTTGGCGGAGACGAGCCATGGCACCGGTTCCGTGCGGGGCCCGGCGGCCGGGGCGGCGGGTTCGGCGGGGCCCTGCTCCAGGATGATGTGCGCGTTGGTGCCGCTGAGGCCGAACGAGGAGACGCCCGCCCGGCGCGGCCGGTCCGCCTGCGGCCACGGGGTGTTGTCGGTGAGCAGCGAGACCGCGCCCGCCGACCAGTCGACGTGCGAGGACGGCTCGGTCACGTGCAGCGTCCTGGGCAGCACCCCGTGCCGCAGCGCCAGGACCGTCTTGATGACACCGGCGACACCCGCCGCCGCCTGGGTGTGCCCCAGGTTGGACTTGACGGCGCCCAGGTACAGCGGCGTCTCGCGGTCGCGTCCGTAGGCGGCGAGCAGCGCCTGCGCCTCGATCGGGTCGCCGAGCCGGGTGCCGGTGCCGTGCGCCTCCACGGCGTCCACGTCCGTCGCGGACAACCCGGCGTTCGCCAGCGCCTGCCGGATCACCCGCTGCTGCGCCGGACCGTTCGGCGCCGTGAGCCCGTTGGACGCACCGTCCTGGTTGACGGCCGACCCGCGCACCACGGCCAGGATCCGGTGCCCGTTGCGCAGCGCATCCGACTGCCGTTCGAGTACGACGATGCCGGCGCCCTCGGACCAGCCCGTGCCGTCGGCGTCGTCGGAGAAGGCCCGGCAGCGGGCGTCGGCCGCGAGGCCGCCCTGGGCGTTGAAGCCGGCGAAGTTCATCGGCGTCGACATGACCGTGACACCGCCGACCAGGGCGAGTGTGGACTCCCCGGAGCGCAGGGACTGCGCCGCGAGGTGCAGGGCGACCAGCGACGACGAGCACGCGGTGTCGACGGTGAGGGCGGGCCCCTCGAAGCCGAACACGTACGACAGGCGGCCGGAGATCACGGCGGCGGCGAGGCCCGTGCTCGCATGGCCCTCGATGTCGCCGCGCGCCCGCAGGACGAGGTTCGTGTAGTCCTGTCCGTTGGTGCCGACGAACACACCGGTCTTGGTGCCGCGCAGGGTGGCGGCGTCGATGCCGGCGTGCTCGACCGCCTCCCAGGCCACCTCCAGCAGCTGGCGCTGCTGCGGGTCCATGGCGAGGGCCTCGCGCGGGGAGATCCCGAAGAAGCCGGCGTCGAACTCGGCGGCCCCGTACAGGAATCCGCCCTCGCCCGTGCCGCCCGCCGCGAGCGCCTCCTGCTCCCAGCCGCGGTCCGTGGGGAAGCCGGAGATGGCGTCCTCGCCGTCGTACAGCAGCCGCCACAGCTCCTCGGGCGAGCGCACCCCGCCGGGGAACCGGCAGCCCATGCCGACGATCACGATCGGGTCGTCGGCGTCGGCGACGTCCTGCGCCACCGCCTCCAACTCGCCGCTCTCGCCGAGGAGTTCGGCCAGCAGGTGGTCGGCCAGCGCGGCCGGGGTCGGATAGTCGAAGATCAGCGTCGCGGGCAGGGTGAGCCCGGTCGCCGCGGTGAGGGCGTTGCGCAGCTCGATCGCGGTGAGCGAGTCGAAGCCGAGCGCGCGGAACTCCTTCTCCGCACCCACGGCGTCGGCCGAGTCGTACCCGATGACCTTGGCGGCCTCGGTGCGCACGAGGTCGAGCAGCAGCCGCTGCCGTTCCTCGCCGGCCAGCCCGGCGAGCCGCTGGGCGGTGTCGCCGGACGCGGTGGCGGCGACGCGGCGCCCGGTGCGGGTGAGTCCGCGCAGCAGCGCCGGTACGGGGCCGCTGCCGCCGGAGGCGCCGGGGGCCAGGGGCGCGAGCAGCGGCTCGTCGGAGCGCAGCGCCGCGTCGAACAGGGCCAGACCCTGGGCGACGGACAGCACGGGCATCCGGCGCAGGGCGGTGGCGTCCAGGGTGGCGGTCATGCCGGCGCCGGAGTCCCAGGCGCCCCACGCCAGCGACAGCGCGGGCAGCCCGAGGGACCGGCGGTGCGCGGCGAGCGCGTCCAGGTAGGTGTTGCCCGCCGCGTAGTTGGCCTGCCCGGCGGCGCCGAGCAGGCCGGACACCGACGAGTACAGGACGAACGCCGCGAGGTCCTTGTCCCGGGTCAGTTCGTGCAGATGCCAGGCCGCGTCGGCCTTGGGCCGCAGCACGGTGTCGAGCCGGTCCGCGGTCAGCGAGCCGATGACGCCGTCGTCGAGCACGCCCGCGGTGTGGACGACGGCACCGAGGTCGTCGACGTCGGCCAGCAGCGCGGCCAGCGCCTCGCGGTCGCCGACGTCGCAGGACCGTACGGTCACCTCCGCACCCTGCGCGACGAGTTCGCCCCGCAGCTCTGCCGCCCCGGGAGCGTCCTGCCCTCGCCTGCTGACCAGCAGCAGCTTGCGGGCACCGCGCGCCACGAGGTGCCGCGCCATGATCGCGCCGAGCCCGCCGGTGCCGCCGGTGACCAGGACCGTGCCGGTCCAGTCGGGCGCCTCACCCTCGTACCGGGGAGCCTTGGCCAGCCGGCCGACGCGCGCCTCGCCGTCGTACACCACGACCTGTGTCTCACCGGCGTCGATGAGCGCGGGGAGGCCCGGCAGGACGGCGGCCGACTCCGCCGACCCGTCGAGGTCGACGAGCAGGAACCGGCCCGGGTGCTCCAACTGCGCCGAGCGCACCAAGCCCCACACGGCGCCCGCCGACACGTCCTCGCCGGACACTGCGCCACGCGTCACGAACACCAGGCGCGCCCTCGTCGGCAGCCACTCCTGGACGATCTCCAGCGTCCGCGCGGCGAGTGCGTGTGCCGACTCGGGCCCGGGCTCCCCCATGAGGGGTACGAGGACCACGTCCGGGTCGGTGTTCACGTCCGGGTCGGCCCCGTCCGCCGACGACGACACGAAGTCCCGCACGTCGAGCCCGAAGGCGTCCTCCCCTAGCAGCGCCCAGCGCTCCCCGCCGGGCTCCGGCACCTCCTGGGGCACCCAGTCGAGCCGGAACAGCGAGTCCGCGTCGGTGCGCGCGGCGAGTTCGCCGACCTCCTCGACCGTGACACGGGCGGCGGAGAGCACGGGCGCGCCGGCCGGGTCGGCGGCGGTGAGCGTGACCCCGCCGTCGGTCGCCGTCAGCCGCACGCGCAGCACGGCGGCGCCCGAGGCGTGCAGGCCGACGTCCCGCCAGTGGGTGGCCACGCCGTCGAGGCCCAGGTGGGCGGCGGCGTGCACGGCGGCGTCGAGCAGCGCGGGGTGGATGCCGAACCCCTTGGCCTCGCCGGGCAGGGCGACCTCGGCGAACACCTCGTCACCGCGCCGCCAGACCGCCCTGAGGCCCTGGAACGCCTCGCCGTGGTCGGTGTCGTCGTAGAAGCCGTCGATGCCGACGACCTTGGCGCCCCGCGGCGGCCACACGGAGGCGTCGAACCGCTCGGTCCGCTCCCCCGGCGCAAGCACTCCTGTGGCGTGCTCGATCCACTCGCCGTCGCCGAGCCGCGAGTGGAACCGCAGCTCCCGCCGTCCCTCCGCGCCCGGCCTTCCGACCCACAACTGCACCTGCACGGGCGCCGCCTCGGGCAGCACCAGCGGGGCGACAGCGGTGAGTTCCTCGATCCGCTCACAGCCGACCTGGTCCGCCGCACGCAACGCCAGCTCGACCACCCCGGCACTGGGGAACAGCGGCGCGTCCGCAAGCCACGGGTGGGTTGCCCGCGACAGGCTCCCGGTGAGGATCAGCTCCCCGGACCCGGCGACGGTCATGGCGGCGCCGAGCAGGGGGTGGTCGGCGGGCGTGAGCCCCAGTCCGTGGGCGTCACCGGCGCTGACCGACACCGACGGCCAGTAGCGCTGCCGTTGGAAGGGGTAGGTGGGGAGGTCTGTGCGGCGGCCTCCCTCGTAGAACGGCGTCCAGTCGACTGCGGTGCCTGTCACGTGCAGGCGGGCCAGGGCGGTGACGAAGGCGGTGGGCTCGTCGAGGTTCTTGCGCTGCGCGGGGACGGCGAACGCGCCCGCGGCGGCGGCCATCGCGGACAGGACGCCGTCCGGGCCGATCTCCAGGAGGGGCTTCGAGCCCAGGGCGGTGACGTGGTCGTGGAAGCGGACCGTTTCGCGGACGTGGCGGACCCAGTACTCCGGGTCGGTCACATCGCCGCTGGTCACGATCGGGATCTGCGGCTCCCGGAACGTCAGCCCGGCGATGGCGGCACGGAAGTCGTCCAGCATCGGGTCCATCAACGGCGAGTGGAAGGCGTGGGAGACCTTCAGCCGCTTGGTCCTGCGGTCACCGAAGACTTCGGCGATCCGCTCGACTGCAGCCTCGTCACCCGCGATCACCACCGAGGAGGGGCCGTTCACGGCCGCTATCGACACCAACTCGGTGAGCTGCGCCGCGACTTCCTCTTCGGTGGCCTCGATCGCCACCATCGCGCCCCCGGGCGGCAGCGCCTGCATCAGCGCCGCCCGCGCCGACACCAGCTTCGCCGCGTCCTCCAGGCTGAGGACACCCGCCACATGCGCCGCCGCGATCTCACCGATCGAATGACCGGCAAGGCTCTCCGCCTGCACGCCGAAGGACTCGGCCAGCCGGTACAGCGCGACTTCGAAGGCGAACAACGCCGGTTGCGTGCAACCGGTCCGGTTCAGGGCCTCCTCGTCCTCGCCCCACATCACGTCCCGCAGCGCCGGGTCGAGATGCGCGAGTACGTCATCCAGAGCACGCGCGAAGACAGGGAACCGCTCGTACAACTCCCGGCCCATGCCGAGCCGTTGAGACCCCTGCCCGGAGAAGAGCACGGCCGTCGGCTTCGCGCCGCCCGCCACTCCCCTGGCTATCTCCTCGCCGTCCAGCAGCACGGCCCGGTGCTCGAACAACGACCGCGTGGTCGCCAGGGAGAAGCCGATGTCGGCCGCGTCGCCCTCGATACCCCGCAGCGCCCCGACCTGCTCGCTCAACGCCTCATCGGACTTGGCCGAGACGATCCACGGCACCGCGTGCGCAGGGCGAGCCGCGGGCTCGGGGACGTCCGCCGCGGGCGCCTGCTCCAGGATCACGTGTGCGTTGGTGCCGCTGACGCCGAAGGACGAGACGGCGGCGCGGCGCGGATGGTCCGTGGTGGGCCACTCGGTGTCGGTGGTGGCCAACTGCACCGAACCGGTGTCCCAGTCGATGTGTGTGGACGGTCGCGAGACGTGCAGAGTCCGCGGCACGACGCCGTGGCGCATGGCCATGACCATCTTGATGACACCGGCGACACCGGCGGCGGCCTGGGTGTGCCCGATGTTGGACTTCACGGAGCCCAGGTAGAGCGGTACGTCGCGGTCCTGGCCGTAGGTGGCGAGGAGGCTGCGGGCCTCGATGGGGTCGCCGAGGGGGGTGCCGGTGCCGTGGGCCTCGACGACGTCCACCTCGGCGGCGGGCACCCCGGCCCGGTCCAGGGCCTGGCGGATGACGCGCTGCTGGGCGCGGCCGTTGGGGGCGGTGAAGCCGTTGGAGGCGCCGTCGGAGTTGACCGCGCTGCCGCGCACCACGGCGAGCACGGGGTGCCCGTTGGCGACGGCGTCGGAGAGGCGTTCCAGCATCAGCATGCCGACGCCCTCGGACCAGCCGGTGCCGTCGGCGTCGTCGGAGAACGCCTTGCAGCGGCCGTCGCGCGCGAGGCCGCCGGCGCGGCTGAACTCGACGAGCGAACCGGGCGTGCACATCACGTTGACGCCGCCGGCGAGCGCCAGGGAGCACTCTCCGGCGCGCAGCGCGTGCACGGCGAGGTGCAGTGACACCAGCGAGGACGAGCAGGCGGTGTCGACGGTGACGGTGGGGCCCTCCAGGCCGAGGGCGTAGGAGATGCGGCCGGACTCGGCGGAGGCGGCGATGCCGGTGCCGACGTCGCCGGTGGCGTCGTCGAGGCCGCGGATCAGCAGGTGTTGGTAGTCCTGGCCGTTGGTGCCGACGAACACGCCGGTGCGGGAGCCGCGCAGGGTGGTCGGGTCGATGCCCGCCCGTTCGATGGCCTCCCAGGAGGTCTCAAGGAGCAGGCGCTGCTGCGGGTCCATGGTGACCGCTTCGCGCGGCGAGATGCCGAAGAAGCCGGGGTCGAACTCGGCGAGGGCGGGCAGGAAGCCGCCCTGGACGCTCACGCTGTTGCCGCGCTCGTCGACCTCGCCGCCCAGCAGCGAGGCGATGTCCCAGCCCCGGTTGGTGGGGAATCCGGTGATGGCGTCGCGCCCGGCGGCCACGAGCTCCCACAGCTGTTCCGGGGAGTCGATGCCGGCCGGGAAGCGGCAGGCCATGCCGACGATCGCGACCGGCTCGGTGGCGGCGGCGACCAGTTGCCGGTTCTGCCTGCGCAGCCGCTCCGCGTCCTTCATCGCGGCGCGCAGTGCCTCGACAACCTTCTCGCTGGAGGTGTTCATCCATCAGCTCCGTCGTCCGCAGTCATCCGAAGTCGTCCGACCGCAATTGCAGCAGCCAACCCAGTAGCGATTTCCTCAGAAAAACGGCCGGTCGTCCGTGCGGGACGACCGGCCGTCGGCGGACGTCAGTCGAGCTGTCCGTCCAGCTGTCCGTCCAATTGCCCGCCGAGTTGTCCTTCGAGTGCCGCCTGCACCAGGTCGTCGACGGACATGTCGTCGATCGAGCCGGTGTCGTCGCTCTCCTCGGCCGAGGACTTGCCGAGGAGGTGCAGCAGCGGTTCCAGTACGCCGATCTCGCGCAGCTGGGTGAGCGGCACCTTGGCCAGGAGGTCGCGGATCTCGGCTTCTTCGCCGTCGGTCTCGGCCGCGTCCTCGGGTACCAGCTGGTCCAGCAGGTGGGTGGCCAGCTCGGCGGGCGAGGGGTGGTCGAAGACCAGCGTGGAGGCGAGGCTCAGGCCGGTCGCCGCGCCCAGGCGGTTGCGCAGTTCGACCACGGCGAGCGAGTCGAACCCGAGGTCGCGGAACGGGCGGTCGGCGCGCACCGCGTCGGTGTCGGTCCGGCCCACTACCTCGGCTGCCTGGGTGCGGACCAGGTCGAGCAGCGTCTCGTGGCGCTTGGCCGGCGCCAGGCCGAGGAGCTGCTCGCGCAGTGCGCCGGAGGGTGCCGCTTCGGGTGCCGCCGTCTCCTGGGGTCCGGCGAGTTCCCGCAGCAGCGGGTTGGGCCGGAAGCCGCCGGAGAAGCGGCCCTTGTCGACGGCCGCGACGACCGCGGTCGCCCCGTCCTCCGCGGCCAGCTGACGCAGGGCCGTGCAGGCGAGTTCGGGGTCCATCGCCGCGATGCCCGCGCGCTGGGCGTTGGCGACGGCGTCCTCGGAGTCGGCCATGCCTGCGCCGCCCCAGGCGCCCCAGGCGATCGAGGTGGCGGCCAGGCCGTGGGCCCGGCGCCGTTCGGCGAGCGCGTCCAGCATGGCGTTCGCGGCGGCGTAGTTGGCCTGGCCGGGGCTGCCGACCGCCGACGACGCCGACGAGAACAGCACGAACGCGTCGAGTCCCGAGGTCAGCTCGTCCAGCAGCAGCGCCGGGTCGGCCTTGCTGCGGAACACGTCCTGGAACCGTTCGGGCGTCATCTTGTCGAGGACGCCGTCGTCGAGCACGCCTGCCGTGTGGACCACGGCGGTCAGGTCGTCCACCCCGTCCAGGACCGCCTGCAGGGCGGCCCGGTCGGACACGTCGCAGGCGGTGATGGTGACTTCGGCGCCCAAGTCGCGGAGCGCGGTGCCGAGTTCCTCGGCGCCGGGGGCGTCGGGGCCGCGCCTGCTGAGGAGCAGCAGGTGGCGGGCGCCCTCGCGGGCGAGGGTGCGGGCGACGTGGCCACCGAGCGCGCCGGTGCCGCCGGTGATGAGGACCGTGCCGCGCGGCTCCCAGACGCGGGCCGGCGCGGGGGCGGGCGCGGGGAGGAGCCTGCGGCCGAAGACGCCGCTCGCCCGTACGGCCACCTGGTCCTCGCCGTCCAGTCCGGCGAGGACGGAGGCGAGGCCGCGCAGGACGCGGTCGTCGAGTCCCGCGGATCCGGCAGGTTCGGCGGGCAGGTCGATCAGGCCGCCCCAGCGCTCCGGGTACTCCAGCGCGGCCACCCGGCCCAGGCCCCAGATCGCCGACTGCGTCAGGTCGTCCGGCGCCTCGGCGGCGCTGACGGCCACGGCGCCGCGGGTGACGCACCACAGC
>NZ_BAAAZY010000010.1:303211-994781 GCF_039537145.1 Streptomyces shaanxiensis | reverse complement strand
GCAGGGTGCCCTGCGGTGTGCCGCCGGGGTCCGAGGGGGCGAGGCCGAGCAGGGAGACCACTCCGGTGAAGCCGGTACCCAGGGGGGCGAGGGCCTTGGCGATCCGGGCACGGTCGGGGGTGTCGACCCCGACGGTGACGACGTCGGCGCCGAGCGCGGCCACGACCCGTGCCGCCCAGGCGTCGTCGCCGGCCGGGGTCACGGCCAGCCAGCGTCCGGCCGGCGTACCGGAGCCGCCGTCCAGCGGCTTCCAGGCGATCCGGTGCCGCCAACTGTCCACGACCGCCAGGTCGTTGTGCTGTCGGCGCCAGTCGAGCAGGGCGGGCAGCACCTGGGAGAGCGCGCCGCCGTCGACGTCGAGCACCTGCTCCAGCGCGCCGAAGTCCTCGCCCTCGACGGCTGCCCAGAACGCGGCGTCGTCGCTGCCGGGCTCGGCGGCGGCCGAACGTGTGGCGGTGCCGGTCATGGTCGAGGGCCAGAACCGCTGGTGCTGGAAGGCGTAGGTGGGCAGGTCGACGCGGTTGCCGCCGCCGAAGAAGCCGGCCCAGTCGACGCGTACGCCGCGGGCATGGAGCCTGGCGAGCGCGGTGACG
This sequence comes from Streptomyces shaanxiensis, assembly GCF_039537145.1. Classification (NCBI taxonomy): domain Bacteria; kingdom Bacillati; phylum Actinomycetota; class Actinomycetes; order Kitasatosporales; family Streptomycetaceae; genus Streptomyces; species Streptomyces shaanxiensis. Next base: position 994,188 of record NZ_BAAAZY010000010.1, on the reverse strand, counting down.
GCGGTGGTCTCCTCGTCGCGGTCCTTGCGCAGCAGAGGGATCGCCACCGTGCCGGGGGCGTTGTCCGGGACGAGGCCCGACAGGGTGGCGTCCGGGCCGAGTTCGACCAGGGTGGTGACGCCGCGCTCGGCGAGGGTGCGGACGTTGTCCGCGAAGCGGACGGCCTCGCGCACGTGCCGTACCCAGTACTCGGGGTCGGTCACGTCTCCCCCGGCCACGACCGGGATGGTCGGCGCGGCGAAGGCCAGACCGGTGACGACCTTGCGGAACTCGTCGAGCATCGGGTCCATCAGCGGCGAGTGGAAGGCGTGCGACACTCGCAGCCCGCGGTGCTTCCAGCGGCCCACGACGGCGTCGACCGCCTCCTCGGGACCGGCGACGACCACCGACTCCGGCCCGTTGACCGCGGCGATCGTGACACCGTCGGTGAGGTGCGGCAGGACGGCGTCCTCCGACGCCTGCACCGCGACCATGGTGCCGCCGGCCGGCAGGGCCTGCATGAGCGAGGCGCGCGCCGACACCAGGGTGCACGCGTCCGCCAGGGAGAGCACCCCGGCGACGTGCGCGGCGGCGATCTCGCCGATCGAGTGCCCGGCGAGGAAGTCGGGCCGCAGCCCCCACGACTCGGCGAGCCGGTAGAGGGCGACCTCAAGGGCGAAGAGGGCGGGTTGCGCGTTGCCCGTCCGGTTCAGTGCCGTCTCGTCGTCGCCGCGGACGACCTCCCGCAGCGCGGGGTCGAGGAGTTCCGTGACCTCGTCCAGCGCGGCCCGGAACACCGGGAACCGCTCGTACAGTTCGCTGCCCATGCCGAGCCGCTGCGAGCCCTGTCCGGCGAACAGGAAGGCGAGCTTGCCCGCCCGGGCGGCCTCGTCGACGACGACGTGCGGGGTGCGGGCGCCCTCCGCCAGTGCGGTGAGGCCGGCCAGCAGGTCGTCCCGGCCGTCGGCGAGGACCACCGCGCGGTGCTCGAAGGCGGCGCGGCCCGTCGCCGCCGAGTAGGCCAGGTCGGCGGGTTCGGCGGTGGACGCAGTCGCCAGCAGGCGGGCGGCCTGGTCGCGCAGCGCGGCGGGGGTACGGCCGGAGACGAGCACCGGCAGCACTCCGGCCGTGTGCTCCACCGGCTTCGTGGGCTCGGGCTCGGCCTGCTCGATGATCACGTGTGCGTTGGTGCCGCTCGCGCCGAACGAGGAGACACCCGCCCTGCGCAGCCGGCCGGTGTTGGGCCACGGTGTCCGCTCCGACAGCAGCTTGACCGTGCCGACGCTCCAGTCGACGTGCGTGGTGGGCTTCTCGGCGTGCAGCGTGCGGGGCAGTTCGCCCGCCCGCATCGCCATGACCATCTTGATCACACCGGCGACGCCGGAGGCGGCCTGGGTGTGGCCGAGGTTGGACTTGATGGCGCCGAGCAGCAGCGGGTTGGCCCGCTCCCGGCCGTAGGCGGCGATCAGTGCCTGGGCCTCGATCGGGTCGCCGAGCTTGGTGCCGGTGCCGTGCGCCTCGACGGCGTCCACGTCGTTCGGGCGCAGTCCGGACGCGGCCAGCGCGTGGTGGATGACCCGCTGCTGGGCGGGGCCGCTGGGTGCGGTCAGGCCGTTGGAGGCGCCGTCGGAGTTGATGGCGCTGCCGCGGACCACCGCGAGGACCTGGTGGCCGTTGCGCCGCGCGTCCGACAGCCTCTCCAGTACGAGCATGCCCACGCCCTCGGCCCAGCCGGTGCCGTCGGCGTCGTCGGAGAACGCCTTGCAGCGGCCGTCCTCGGACAGGGCGCCCTGGGCGCTGAACTCGATGAACCCGACCGGCGTCGACATCACGCACACACCGCCGGCCAGCGCCATGGAGCACTCGCCCGCACGCAGCGCCTGCGCGGCCAGGTGCAGGGCGACCAGGGACGAGGAGCACGCGGTGTCGACCGACGCCGTCGGCCCCTGGAGGCCGAAGGTGTAAGCGAGGCGGCCGGACAGCAGCGACGCGGACTGCGCGGTCTGCCACTCCAGGCCGGTCTCCTCCGGGGAGGGCCGGTACTCGCCGCTGCCGCCGCCGACGAACACGCCGGTGTCGGTGCCGCGCAGCAGGCCCGGGTCGATGCCCGCGCGCTCCAGTGCCTCCCAGGCCGTCTCCAGCACGAGGCGCTGCTGCGGGTCCATGACGAGGGCCTCGCGCGGCGAGATGGAGAAGAAGTCCGGGTCGAAGTCGGCGACGTCGTACAGGAATCCGCCGCGCCGGGTGGCGCTCTGTCCGGCGGCCAGCGCGGCCAGGTCCCAGCCCCGGTCCGCCGGCATGTCACCGGTGGCGTCGATGCCGTCGAGCAGCAGCTGCCACAGGTCCTCGGGGCTCGTCACGCCGCCGGGGTAGCGGCAGCCCATGCCGACGATGGCGATGGGCTCGTCCAGGATCCTGGCCCGTGGGACGAGCACGTCCTCGGCCGGGTCCTCGGTGGTGCCGAGCACCTCGTCGAGCAGGTGGGTGGCGAGTTCGCCGGGTGTCGGGTGGTCGAAGACGAGCGTCGCGGGCATGGTGCGGCCGGTCGCGGCGCCGATCTGGTTGCGCAGGTCGAGCGCGGTGAGCGAGTCGAAGCCCAGGTCGCGGAACGGCACGTCCGGTTCGATCGCGTCGGGCCCGGAGTGGCCGAGCACCACGGCCGCGCGCTCGCGCACCAGCGTGAGGACCTCGCCGTGCCGCTCGTACTCCGGCAGCTCAAGGAGCCGCTGTGCGAGGGCGGAGTCGGGCTCGGCGGCCTCGACGCGGGCCTCGGGCAGGGCGGCGAAGACGGTGCTGGGGCCGAACGCGGGCGCGAACGTCTCCCAGCGCACATCCACCACGGCGACCGTGCTGCGCCCGGCCGCGACCGCGAGCCCGAGCGCGGACAGCGCCTGCATGGCGGGCATGACCGGCATGCCGCTCAGCCGCAGGTGCGCGGTCATGCTCGGGTCGGTCGTGTCGGCCCACGGGCCCCACGCCACGCACAGTGCCGTACGGCCCCGGTCGCGCCGCCCGCGGGCGAACGCGTCGACCAGCGCGCCGTGCGCGGCCTGCGGACCCTGCCCCCGCGCGCCCCAGATCCCGGCGACGGACCCGAACACCACGAAGGCGTCCAGCTTCCGGTCGCCGAGCCGTTCGTCGAGGTCGTACAGGACGTCGAGCGGGGTGTCCTCGCCGACGTAGAGGACGGCGTCGGCCCGCTCCAGGTCGTCGAGATCGTGGCTGACGACGACGTCGTCTCCCTCGTCCTCCAGCCACCGCACCACATGCCGTCCCATCGTGCCGTCGGCGCCGACGACGAGGACCGTGCCGCGCGGCGTCCAGGACGGCGCGGTGACGGTCGTACGGGCCAGCCGCCGGGCGTGGACTGCGTCGGCGCGGATCGCGACCTGGTCCTCGCCCTCGGGTATCCGGGCGAACCAGCCGGCGACGGGCTCGGCCAGGTCGACCAGGCCTCCCCACCGCTCGGGGTGCTCCAGCGCGGCGACCTGTCCCTCGCCCCAGACCGGGGCCAGGGCGGGGCTGCGCAGCGGCTCGTCGCCGACCGCGACCGCGCCCCGGGTGACGCACCACAGCGGCGCCGTGACCCCGGCCTCCGCCAGGTCCGCCAGCAGTTGAGCCGGCCCGGTGGGCAGCAGCGAGAGCACCCCGGCGTAGTCGCCGGCCCGCACCTCGTGGACCACCTCCGCATCCCCGCCGAACGCGGCGACCGCCTCGGCCGCCCACGCGTCACCCTCCGGCACCAGCGCAAGCCAACGCCCCTGCGGCGCGCCGGTCCCGGCCGCGACGGGCGCCCACGTCACGTCGTACAGCCAGCCGTCCACGGCGGCGCGGGCCGGCTGCGCGGACGAGATGGTGTGCGGCCAGTAGCGCTCACGCTGGAAGGCGTACGTCGGCAGTGCCACGCGGCGGGCGCCGGTGCCCTCGTAGTACCTCTCCCACTCGATGCCGGTGCCCCGCAGGAACAGGTGGCCGAGGGCGAGGGCGAACGCCTCCCGCTCGTCGCGGTCCTTGCGCAGCGCGGGCACGGCCTCCTCGACGAGCGCGGAGAGTACGCCGTCGGGGCCGATCTCCAGGAACGTCGTGGCGCCCTCGGAGCGCAGCGTGCCGACGTGGTCGTGGAAGCGGACGGTCTCGCGGACGTGGCGGACCCAGTACTCCGGGTCGGTCACATCGCCGCTGGTCACGATCGGGATCGTCGGCTCGTGGAAGGTGAGCCCGGTGAGGGCGGCGCGGAAGTCGTCCAGCATCGGTTCCATCAGCGGCGAGTGGAAGGCGTGGGAGACCTTCAGCCGCTTGGTCCTGCGGTCGCCGAAGACTTCGGCGATCCGCTCGACCTCGGTCTCGTCGCCCGCGATCACCACGGAGGACGGGCCGTTGACGGCCGCGATGGATACCAACTCGGTCGCCTGCGGGGCGACTTCCTCCTCCGTTGCCTCGATGGCCACCATGGCGCCCCCGGCAGGCAACGCCTGCATCAGCGTCGCCCGAGCCGTCACCAGCTTCGCGGCGTCCTCCAGGGCGAGGGCACCGGCCACATGGGCCGCCGCGATCTCACCGATGGAATGACCGGCGAGGTGGTCGGGCCGTACGCCCAGCCATTCCGCCAGCCGGTACAGCGCGACCTGGAGCGCGAACAGTGCGGGCTGCGTGTGACCGGTCTGGTTCAGCAGTTCCGCGTCCTCACCCCACATCACCTCCCGCAGCCCCGGCTCCAGGTGTGCCAGTACGTCGTCCAGGGCGTCGGCGAAGACCGGGAACCGCTCGTACAACTCCCGGCCCATACCCAGCCGTTGGGATCCCTGCCCGGAAAACAGCAGTGCCGTTGCGGCGGCCTTGCGGGCGGTGCCGGTGGCGATCTCGGTGCCGTCGACGAGGAGGGCGCGATGCGGGAAGGCGGTTCGGGTGGTGGCCAGTGAGTAGGCGATGTCGAGCGGGGCGGCGTCCAGCGTCCTGATCCGTTCGACCTGGGCGCGCAGGGCGTGTTCGGACTTCGCGGAGACCAGCCACGGGGTGCCCGGGGATCGATCCGCGTCGGCCGGGGCCGGGGCCGTGGCGGCGGGGCCCTCCTCCAGGATGACGTGGGCGTTGGTCCCGCTGAGGCCGAACGCGGAGACACCGGACCGGCGCGGATGCCCGTTCTCCGGCCAGTCGACGGAGTCGCCGAGCAGCGACAGCGTGCCCGAGGACCAGTCGACGTGCGAGGTGGGCGCGTCGACGTGCAGCGTCCTGGGCAGTACGCCGTGCCGCATCGCGAGCACCATCTTGATGACGCCCGCGACACCGGCGGCGGCCTGCGCGTGGCCGATGTTCGACTTGACCGAGCCCAGGTAGAGCGGGGCCGGCCGGTCCGTGCCGCCGAAGGTGGACAGCAGGGCCTGCGCCTCGATCGGGTCGCCCAGCGTGGTGCCGGTGCCGTGCGCCTCGATGGCGTCGATGTCGGCGGGCGAGAGGCCTGCGTCGGCGAGGGCCTGCCGGATCACGCGCTGCTGGGAGGGGCCGTTGGGCGCGGTGAGGCCGTTGGAGGCGCCGTCCTGGTTGACGGCCGAGCCTCGGACGACGGCCAGGACGTCGTGCCCGTTGGCGACCGCGTCGGACAGCCGCTCCAGTACGAGCAGACCGGCGCCCTCGGACCACGCGGTGCCGTCGGCGGCCTCGGCGAAGGCCTTGCAGCGGCCGTCGGGGGCGAGGCCGCCCTGGGTGGTGAACTCCACGAACGAGTCGGGGCTGGACATGACCGACACGCCGCCCGCGAGGGCGAGGGTGCACTCGCCGCCGCGCAGCGCCTTGGCGGCCCAGTGCAGGGCGACCAGGGAGGAGGAACAGGCGGTGTCGACGGTGACGGCCGGGCCCTCCAGGCCGAGGACGTAGGACAGCCGGCCGGACATCACCGACGCAGTGTTGCCGGTGGCCAGGTATCCCTGGACCTCGGCGACGGTGTCCTCGGTGGCCCGGCGCAGGACGTTCTCGTAGTCCTGGCCGTTGGTGCCGATGAACACGCCGGTGCTGCTGCCGCGCAAGCGCGAGGGGTCGATGCCCGCGCGTTCCAGGGCCTCCCAGGCGGTCTCCAGGACGAGTCGCTGCTGCGGGTCCATGGACAGGGCCTCGCGCGGCGAGATGCCGAAGAAGCCGGCGTCGAAGTCGGCGACCGCGTCGAGGAATCCGGCCTCCAGGGCGGCGGAGGCGCCGGCGCCGAGGGCGTCGAGGTCCCAGCCGCGGTCGGCGGGGAACGCGCTGACGCCGTCCCGTCCCTCGGCCAGCAGCCGCCACATCTCCTCCGGCGAGCCGACGCCGCCGGGGAAGCGGCAGCCGATGCCGACGATGGCGATCGGGTCGTCGTCGACCGGGGCGGCCGTCACGGCGGGCGCCGAGGTGCCGGATTCGGCCCCTGTTCCGCCCAGTGCTTCGGCGCGCAGGAACTCGGCCAGCTCCGCCGGGGTCGGGTAGTCGTAGAGCAGGGACGCGGGCAGCGTCAGCTCCAGTGCGGCCTGGAGGCGGTTGCGCAGCTCCAGCGTGGTCAGCGAGTCGAAGCCGAGGTCCAGGAAGGCCCGGTCGACGTCGACCTCGGCGGCGTTCGCGTGGCCGAGGACGGCGGCGATCTGGCCGCGTACGAGGTCGAGTACGGCGCGGGCGCGATCCGCGGCGGGCAGGGACGAGAGCCGGCCGCGTACCTGAGGCTGCTCGGCCCCGACTGTGTCCTCGGTGGTGCGCAGGCGCCTGACCTCGGGCAGGTCGTCGACGAGCGGCGCGGGCCGCAGGCCTGCCAGGGCCGGCAGATAGCGTTCCCAGTCGATGTCGGCGACCGTCACCGAGGCGTCGCCGTGCTCGATCGCCTGGCGCAGCGCGGCCATCGCGAGGTCCGGCGCCAGGGGCGTGAACCCGCCGCGCCGCAGCCGCTCGGCCACTTTGGCCCCGTCGACGGCCATCCCGGCCTCGGCCCACGGGCCCCAGGCGACGGAGGTGGCCGCGAGGCCCTGGGCGCGCCGGTGTTCGGCGAAGGCGTCGAGGAAGGCGTTGGCCGCCGCGTAGTTGCCCTGTCCGGCGGCGCCGATGACGCCCGCGGTGGAGGCGAACAGGACGAACGCGTCCAGGTCGGCGGTCAGTTCGTGCAGGTTGCGGGTGGCGGTCTCCTTGGCGCGCAGCACGCTCGCGAAGGCGTCCGGTGCCATCGTCTCGACCAGCCCGTCGTCCACGACGCCGGCCGTGTGGAACACCGAGGTGACCGGATGCTCGGCGAGCAGGGCGGCGAGCGCGTCGCGGTCGGCGACGTCGCAGGCGGCGATGACAGCCTTCTCGCCCAGTTCGGCGGCGAGTTCGGCCGCGCCGGGCGCGTCCGCGCCACGCCTGCTGACCAGGACGATCTTCTCGGCTCCGTGGGCGGCGAGCCAGCGGGCGACGTGCGCGCCGATGCCTCCGGTGCCGCCGGTGATCAGGGCCGTGCCGGGGCGGAACTCGCGGGCGGTGCCGTGGACGGCCCTGCGGCTCAGGCGGCGGCCGTAGGTGCCGGAGGGGCGCACCGCGACCTGGTCCTCATCGCGCTGGGCGAGGATGCCCGCGAGACGGCGCAGGGTGGTGCGGTCCAGGTGTTCCGGCAGGTCGACCGAACCGCCCCAGCGGGTGGGGTGTTCGAGGGCGACGACCCGGCCCAGACCCCACACGGCGGCCTGTTCGGGCCGGGTGACGGTCTCGGAGCCGCCGACCGACACCGCGCCCCGGGTGGCGACCCACAGCGGGGCGTCGACGCCCGCGTCCCCGAGTGCCTGCACGACGAGGGTGGTACGGGCGAGGGCGGTCTCGGTGTCGGCGCCGAGCGCCACGAGCGAGAGCACACCGGCGTAGGAGCCGCCGCCGAGCCGGGCGGCGAGCGCGGCACGGTCGGCGTCGGCCTCGATCACTTCGGTTCCGGCGCCGAGCGCGGCCACGATGCCCTGGACGTCGGCGGCGTCGTGGCCGTCCGCCGTCAGCACCAGCCACGGCCCGGTCGCCACGCCGGTCGCGGTGAGCGGCTTCCAGGTGACGCCGTAGCGCCAGGAGTCCACGGTGGACCGGAGCTTGCGGGTGCGCCATTCGGCGAGCGCGGCGAAGTCCTCGCGCTCGACGGCGTCCCAGAACGCGTCGTCGACACTGTCGCCGGCGGCCTGCGCCGACTGCGGCGCGACGGGCTCCGGCCAGTAGCGCTGGTGCTGGAACGGGTAGGTCGGCAGGTCGACGGTGCGCGCTCCGGTACCGTCGAAGTACGCCCGCCAGTCGACCGCGGTGCCGCGCACATGTACGCCCGCCAGCGCGGTGAGCAGGGTGACGGCTTCGGGCCGCTCACCGCGCAGCGCCGGGACCAGTACGGCGTCCTCGGTCAGGCTCTCCCCCGCCATGCCGCAGAGCACGCCGTCGGGTCCGAGTTCCAGGTACGTCCGCACCCCCCGGCTCTCCAACTGCCGTACAGCGTCGGCGAATCGCACCGTCTCGCGCACGTGCCGCACCCAGTACTCCGGGTCGGTCACGTCACCGCTGGTGGTCAGCGGGATCTCGGGGGCGTTGAACGACAGCCCGGCGATGGCGGCACGGAAGTCGTCCAGCATCGGGTCCATCAACGGCGAGTGGAATGCGTGCGACACCTTCAGCCGCTTCGTACGACGGTCCGCGAACCGCTCGACAACCCGCGCCACATCCGCCTCGTCCCCCGCGACCACGACCGACGACGGTCCATTGACCGCGGCGATCGAGACCGCACCATCCAGGTGCGGAGTCACCTCCTCCTCGGTCGCCTCGACCGCCACCATCGACCCACCCGACGGCAACGCCTGCATCAGCCGCGCCCGCGCCGACACCAGCGCACACGCGTCCTCCAGCGACAACACACCCGCCACATGCGCGGCAGCGATCTCGCCGATCGAGTGCCCGGCGAGGTGGTCGGGCGTGACGCCCCACGACTCGACCAGGCGGTACAGGGCGACTTCGAGTGCGAAGATCGCGGGCTGGGCGTATCCGGTGCGGTCGAGGGTGTCCTGGTCCTCGCCCCACATCACCTCGCGCAGCGGCCGGTCCAGTTCGGCGTCGAGGTGGACGCAGACGGCGTCCAGGGCGTCGGCGAACGCGGGGTGGGTGTCGTACAACTCGCGGCCCATACCGAGGCGTTGGGAGCCCTGACCGGTGAACAGCAGTGCCGTACGGCCCCGGGCGGCGGTGCCGCGGACGAGGGAGGCGTCCGGGAGGTCGTCGCGCAGTGCGGTCAGGCCGCGTACGAGTTCGGCGTGGTCGTGCGTCACGATGACGGCGCGCCGCTCGAAGGTGGAGCGGTGGCGGGCCAGGGATCCGGCGAGGTCGACGGGGTTGGCGTCCAGTTCCAGCAGCCGTGCGGCCTGCTGTCGCAGGGCCTCGTCGGCGCGTGCGGACAGCAGTACCGGGACCAGGGTCGGGGCAGGTTCCGGTGCCGGGTCCGCGGTGGGCGGCGCCTGTTCCAGGAGCAGGTGCGCGTTGGTGCCGCTGAGCCCGAAGGACGACACCGCGCCGCGGCGGGCGCGGCCGGTCTCGGGCCAGGGCTGCTGCTCGGTGAGCAGTTCGATGGTCCCGGTGGACCAGTCGACCTTGGTGGACGGCCGGTCGACGTGGAGGGTGCGGGGCAGGGTGCCGGTCTGGAGCGCCTGGACCATCTTGATGACGGAGGCGACACCGGAGGCCATCTGGGTGTGGCCGATGTTGGACTTCACCGAGCCGAGCAGCAGCGGCCGGTCGGCGGGGCGGTCCTGGCCGTAGGTGGCGAGGAGAGCCTGTGACTCGATGGGGTCGCCGAGGTCCGTGCCGGTGCCGTGGCCCTCGATGGCGTCCACGTCGGACGGTTCGAGGCGGGCGTTCGCCAGGGCCTGGCGGATGACGCGCTGCTGGGCGGGGCCGTTGGGCGCGGTGAGGCCGTTGGACGCGCCGTCCTGGTTGATGGCGGAGCCGCGGACGACGGCGAGGACGCGGTGTCCGGCCGCGATCGCGTCGGAGAGGCGTTCCATCAGCACCAGGCCGACGCCTTCGGCGAGGGTCATGCCGTCGGCGGAGTCGGAGTAGGCCTTGCAGCGGCCGTCCTTGGCGAGGGCGCGCTGCCGGCTGAAGCCGACGAAGGCGCCCGGGGTGGCCATGACGCTGACGCCGCCGGCGAGGGCGAGGCTGCTCTCGCCGTCGCGCAGCGACTGGCAGGCCAGGTGCATGGCGACCAGGGAGGACGAGCAGGCGGTGTCGAGGGTGACGGCGGGGCCTTCGAGGCCGAAGAGGTACGACACCCGGCCGGACAGCACGCTGGAGAGCGTGCCGGTGATCATGTGGCCCTCGTCGCCGGGGGCCGCTCCGGAGCCGCCGGTGGAGTAGTCCTGGTAGCTGGCGCCGATGAAGGCGCCGGTGCGGCTGCCGCGCAGGGTGTGCGGGTCGATGCCGGCGCGTTCCATGGACTCCCAGGCGGTCTCCAGGAGCAGGCGCTGCTGCGGGTCCATGGAGAGGGCCTCGCGGGGCGAGATGCCGAAGAAACCGGGGTCGAAGTCGGCGACGTCGTGCAGGAAGCCGCCCTGCACGGAGTAGGCGCCGCCGGGGGCGTCGGGGTCGGGGTTGTAGAGCGCGGAGGCGTCCCAGCCGCGGTCGGCGGGGAAGCCGGAGATGGCGTCGACGCCGTCGAGCACGACCCGCCACAGGTCCTCGGGCGAGCTGACGCCGCCGGGGTAGCGGCAGGCCATGCCGATGATGGCGATGGGCTCGTCGGTGGCCGCGGCGGCGACGACCGGCTGCTGTGCGGCAGGGGCGGAGCCGAGGATCTCGGCGAGCAGGAACGCGGCGAGGGCGAGGGGGCTCGGGTGGTCGAAGACCATCGTGGTGGGCAGGGTGAGACCGGTCGCGGCGGCGAGCTTGTTGCGCAGGTCGACGGCGGTGATGGAGTCGAAGCCGGCCTCGCGGAAGGCCCGGTGCTCGGTGAGCGCGTCGGGGCTCGCCATGCCGAGCACGGCGGCCGCCTGGGCGCGTACGAGGTCGAGCAGGGTCTGCTCCCGCTCGGCGGGCGGCAGGGCGCGCAGCTTCGCGGCGAACCCGTCGGCCTGCTCGTTTCCGGCCGACTGTGCGGCGGCCGTGGTGAGCGCCCGCACCTCGGGGAGCTCGTCGAAGAGCGTAGTGGGCCGGACGGCCGTGAACACGGGGTGGTAGCGGTCCCAGGCGACGTTGGCGATGGCCAGCTCGGTCTCGTCGTCCTCGATCGCCCGCTCCAGCGAGGCGAGTGCGAGGCGGGCCGGCATGAACTCCAGGCCGCTGCGCCGGATCTGCTCGGTGTCGACGCGGCCGAGGCCGAGGTCGTCGGACCAGATGCCCCACGAGACGGCGGTGCAGCGCAGGCCGCGGGTCCGGCGGGCGGCGGCGAGCGAGTTGAGGTAGGCGTTGCCGGCGACGTAGGCGGCGTGGTCGCCGCTGCCCCACATGCCGGAGACGGACGAGAACAGCACGAACGCGTCGAGGTCCTCGGTGAGCAGCTCGTCGAGGTGGCGGGCGCCGTCCACCTTGGCACCGAGGATGTCGGCGAGTGCCTGGGGGGTGGCGCCGTCGATGGAGTGCAGGCCGATGACCGCGGCGGTGTGGATCACCGAGCGGATGTCGTGGCCGTTCGCGCGCAGGTCGTCGAGCAGGGTGGCGACGGCGTCGCGGTCGGCGATGTCGCAGGCCACGACGGTGGTTGGCGTGCCGATCTCGGCGAGTTCGTCGGCGAGTTCGCGGGCGCCGGGCGCGTCGAGGCCTCGGCGGCTGGTGAGCACCAGGTGCTCGGCGCCCAGGTGGGCGAGCCAGCGGGCCACGTGCGGGCCGAGCGTGCCGGTGCCGCCGGTGATGATCGTCGTGCCGCGCGGCGTCCACTCCCGCCGCTTGTCGGGGCGGGCGGGGGCGCGCACGATCCGGCGGGCGAGGGTGCCCGAGGCACGGATCGCCAGCTGGTCCTCCTGACCGGCGCCGGTGAGCGCGGCGACCAGGCGCCGTCCGGCCCGGGCGTCGAGTGCGAGGGGCAGGTCGATGGAGCCGCCCCAGCGCTGCGGGTGTTCCAGCGCGGCGGTCCAGCCGATGCCGAGGGCCTGGGCCTGGCCGGGGTGGGTGACGGTGTCGGAGCGGCCGGTGCACAGGGCGTCGCGGGTGAGGTTCCAGACGGGCGCGGTGATGCCCGCGTCGCCGAGGGCGTTGATCAGGGAGACGGTGAGGAGCAGGCCGAGCGGCAGCCCCGGCGTGGCCGGCCGCTCGGCGGCGGGCAGCAGCGAGACGATGCCGGCGAGGTCGACGTGGGCGAGGTCGGAGAGCCTGGCCGCGAGGACGGCACGGTCCGCGTCGGCCTCGCCGAGCGTGATGCGGCGGAGCTCGGCGCCCCCGGCTTCCAGGGCCGCGACCACGTCGGCGTCGTCGCTGTCGTCGGCGGCGACGACCAGCCAAGTGCCGGTGAGGGCGGCGCCGTTGAGGCCGCGCAGGGGCTTCCAGGTGACCCGGTAGCGCCAGGCGTCGGTGGTGGAGCGGTCACGGCCCGCCTGACGCCAGGTGGTGAGCGCGGGCAGGACGGCGGCGAGGGTCTCCTCGTCGAGGTGCAGCGAGCGGGTGAGCGTGGCGAGGTCGGACTGCTCGACGGCCGTCCAGAACGCGGCGTCGGCCGGGTCGGCGGCACCGGCGGCCTGCGGCGGCATGGCCGGGCCGGTCCAGAACCGCTCGCGCTGGAAGGCGTACGTCGGCAGGTCGACGCGGCGCGCCCCGGCGAACTGCTCCTTCCAGCGCACCGGAATCCCGCGCACCCACACCTCGGCGACCGAGGCGAGCACCCGGGCGGCGCCGCCCGCGTCACGGCGCAGGGTGCCGGTGACGACGGCGCGCCGGCCCGCGTCCTGCGCGGCGTCCTGCACGCCAGGGGTGAGCACGGGATGCGAGCTGACCTCGATGAACGCCTGGTGTCCGGCCGCGAGGAGCGTGTCCACGGCTTCGGCGAGGCGCACGGTGCGGCGCAGGTTGGTGAACCAGTACTCGGCGTCGGTGGTGGCGTTGTTCCACTCGCCGGTGACCGTGGAGAGGAAGGGGACCTCGGGTTCCAGCGGCCGGATCGGCGCGAGGTCGCGCAGGAGTTCCTCGCGGAGCACCTCCACCTGCGCGGAGTGCGAGGCGTAGTCGACCTCGATCCGGCGCACGCGGACGCCTTCCTCAGTGAGCGCCCCGCACAGCGCGTCCAGGGCCTCCAGGTCGCCGGAGACCGCGACCGAGCGGGGGCCGTTGGTGGCGGCGAGCGAGAGCCTCTCGCCCCATTCGGCGAGGCGCGGCTCGATCTCGGCGGCGGACAGCGCGATGGACACGATGCTGCCGGAGCCGGACATGGTGCGCCCGATGGCCTGGCTGCGCAGCGCCACCACGCGCGCGGCGTCCTCCAGCGACAGCGCCCCGGACACCGCGGCGGCGGCGATCTCGCCCTGGGAGTGCCCGATCACGGCGTCGGGGGTGACGCCGTACGCCTTCCACACCTCGGCGAGGGACACCATCACCGCCCAGGAGGCGGGCTGGACGACGTCCACGCGGTCCAGCGAGCCGCCGCCGCGGATGACGTCGATGAGCGACCAGTCGGTGAACGGGCGCAGTGCGGCGGCGCACTCGGCGAGGCGGGCGGCGAACACCGGTGATTCGTCGAGCAGTTGAGCGCCCATGCCGACCCACTGGGTGCCCTGGCCGGGGAAGACGAAGGTGACCTTGCGCTCCAGGTCGGCGACGCCGCGCGCGATCTCGACGCCGTCGAGGAGCACCGCGCGGTGGTCGAACACGGAGCGGTGGGCGAGCGAGAACCCGATGTCGTGCGGGCTGCCCGGCACCTCGCGCAGCCGCTCCACCTGGGCGAGCAGCGCGGCGTCGGACTTCGCGGAGACGACCCAGGGGACGACGGCGGCCGCGCCGGCGAGGACCGGGACGGGCGCCTCGCTCACCTCTTCGGCGACCGGGGCGTCGTCGCCCGGCGCCTGTTCCAGGATCACGTGGGCGTTGGTGCCGCTGATGCCGAACGACGACACGGCGGCGCGCGCCGCGCGGCCCGTCTCCGGCCACGGCGTGGGCTCCTTGAGCAGCGACAGCGCGCCGGAGCTCCAGTCGACGTGCGAGGACGGCGCGTTGAGGTGCAGGGTCTGCGGCAGGACCTCGTGCCGCAGCGCCATCACCATCTTGATCACCGACGCCACACCGGCCGCGGACTGGGTGTGGCCGATGTTCGACTTCACCGAGCCGAGCAGCAGCGGCCGGTCGGCGTCCCGGTCGCGGCCGTAGGTGTTGAGCAGCGCCTGCGCCTCGATGGGGTCGCCGAGCGCGGTGCCGGTGCCGTGTGCGTCCAGGGCGTCCACCTCGGACGGCTGCACGTCGGCGTTGGCCAGGGCCTGCTGGATGACGCGCTGCTGGGAGGGGCCGTTGGGGGCCGACAGTCCGTTGGACGCCCCGTCCTGGTTGACCGCGGATCCGCGTACGACCGCCAGCACCGGAAGCCCGCCCCGGCGCGCGTCGGACAGCTTCGCCAGGAACAGCATGCCGATGCCCTCGGACAGGATCATGCCGTCCGCGGAGTCGTCGAACGCCTTGCAGCGGCCGTCCTTCGCCAGCGCCCGCTGCCGGGAGAACGCGATGAGCGGCTTCGGGTTCGGCATCACGGTGGCGCCGCCGGCGACGGCGTACGTGCTCTCCCCGGAGCGCAGCGACTGGCAGGCCAGGTGCAGGGCGACCAGGGAGGAGGAGCAGGCGGTGTCGACGGTGACGGCCGGGCCCTCGAAGCCGAACACGTACGACACCCGGCCCGACAGCACCGACGGGCTGCTGCCGGTGACGGCGTAGCCCTCGCTGCCGCCGCCGTCGCCACCGCCGTACTCGATGTAGCTGGACCCGATGAACGCGCCGACCCGGTCGCCGCGCAGCGCGGCGGGGTCGAGGCCGGCCCTCTCGACCGCCTCCCAGGTGGTCTCCAGCAGCAGCCGCTGCTGCGGATCCATGCCGGTGGCCTCGCGCGGCGAGATCCCGAAGAACGCCGGGTCGAAGTCGCCGGCGTCCGGCAGATAGCCGCCGGCGGTGGTGTACGTCGTGCCGGGCCGGTCGGGGTCGGGGTCGTACAACTGGCCCATGTCGAAGCCGCGGTCGCCGGGGAACTCGGTGATCGCGTCGGTGCCCGCGAGCACCATGTCCCAGAACCGTTCCGGGGTGTCGGCGCCGCCGGGGAAGCGGCACGACATGCCGATGATGGCGATGGGTTCGTCGGAGCCGTCGCGGTGGGCGGTCCAGACGGTGTCGGCTTCGGTGGCGCCGAGCAGTTCGGCGAGCAGGTGGTCGGCGAGGACCGCGGGGGTCGGGTAGTCGAAGACCAGCGTGGCGGGCAGCGGGAGCCCGGTGGCGTCGGAGAGCTTCTTGCGCAGTTCTACGGCCGTGAGCGAGTCGAAGCCGATGTCGCGGAAGGCGCGGTGCTCGCCCACCTCGTCGGCGGAGCCGTGGCCCAGCGTCGCCGCGGCCTCGGCACGGACCAGGTCGACGATGCGGCGCCGCCGGTCGTCCTCCGACAGGTCGCGCAGCCCGCGCACGAAGTCGGAGTCGCTGCGCGCGGGTTCGGCGGCCCCGGTGAGCAGCGCCTTCGTCTCGGGCAGGTCGGCGAGCAGCGGGCTCGGCCGCACCGAGGTGAAGACCGGGAAGTAGCTCTCCCAGGCGACGTCGGCGACGGTGACGCAGGTGTCGCCGTGCACGAGGGCACGGTTGAGCTCGGTGACCGCCTGCTCGGGCGGGAGGAGGGTCAGGCCTCGCTTGGACAGGTGCTCCGACATCGCGGCATGGGTCGCCATGCCGACCTCGGCCCAGGGACCCCAGGCGATGGACGTGGCCGCGAGACCACGTGCCCTGCGATGCTCGGCGAGCGCGTCGCAGTACGCGTTGGCCGCACCGTAGGCGGCCTGGCCGCCGCTCCCCCACACGCCGGCGATCGAGCCGAACAGGACGAAGAAGCCGATGTCACCGACGAGTTCGTCGAGGTGTCGGGCGCCGTCGACCTTTGCGGCCAGCACGTCCGCGAACGCGGTCAGGTCGGTGTGTTCCAGCGGCGCCTGCTGGGGGGTGCCGGCGGCGTGCACGACGCCGGTGAGGTCGTCGATGCCGTCCAGGAGATGCTGGAGTGCGGCGCGGTCGGCGACGTCGCAGGCGACGATCTCCACCCGGGGCCCCAACTCCTCCAGCTCCGCCCTGAGTTCGGCGGCGCCCGGCGCGTCCGGGCCACGTCGGCTGGTCAGGACGAGGGCCTCGGCGCCGCGTTCGGCGAGCCACTTGGCGGTGGTGGCGCCCAGGCCGCCGGTGCCACCGGTGATCAGCACCGTGCCGGAGACGGGGAGGCCGGCGGGCAGCGCGTCGACCGGTCGGCGGGCGAGGCGGCGGCCGAGGACGCCGGTCGAGCGCACGGCGACCTGGTCCTCGCCGTCGAGTCCGGCGACGACGGTGACCAGACGGCGCAGGGCGTTCTCGTCGAGGGTGTCCGGGAGGTCGACCAGGCCCGCCCAGCGCTGCGGGTACTCCAGCGCGGCGGCCCGGCCGAAGCCCCAGACCGCCGCCTGGGCGGGCGAGCGGACCTCGTCGCCGAGACCTGCGGCGACCGCGCCGGAGGTGACCGTCCACAGCGGGGCGTCGAGCCTCTTCACGAGTTCGATGGTGAGCGCGAGGCCGACGGTGAGCGCGGCGTGCGGGCGCTCGTCCAGCGCGAGCAGCGACACCGCGCCGTGGCAGTCGGGGAGTTCGCCCATGGCGGCGACATCGGCGGGGGCGGAGGGGTCGTCGGCCGGATCATCCAGGGTGACCACGGTGACGTCGGCGCCGTGCGCGGCGAGCGCGGCTCGGTACGGCTCGGGGTCGGTGTCGCCGGAGGTGAACAGGGCGATGCGGCCGTCCAGGACCGGGGTGGCGGTGGCCCGCAGCGGCGCCCACAGCACCCGGTAGCGCCAGGAGTCGAGGAGGGCCTTCTCCTGGTTGCCGTGCCGCCAGGACGACAGCACCGGGATCAGGGAGTCCAGGGAGGAGCGCTGGTCGGCGTCCAGTCCGAGCAGTGCGGCGAGTTCGCGGGCGTCACCGCGTTCGACGGCGGCCCACAGGGTGGCGTCGGCGGGGTCGGCCGAGGTGTCGGAGTCGGCGGCGGGCGGCTGCTGCGGCGCGCCGAGCGGCCAGTAGTACTCGTGCTGGAAGGCGTAGGTGGGCAGGACGATCTCGCGGGCACCGGCGAACCAGGTGCTCCAGTCGACGCCCACCCCGGCCGCGAACAGCCGGCCCAGGGCGGCGACCACGGCCTCCTCCTCGCCCCGGTCCTTGCGCAGCACCGGGACGGCCTCGTCGACCAGGGCGGACAGGGTGCCCTCGGGGCCGATCTCCAGGAAGGTGGTGACGCCCGAGTCGCGCAGTGCCTGGACGTGGTCCGCGAACCGAACGGCGTCGCGTACGTGCCGCACCCAGTACTCGGGATCGGTCACGTCACCGCTGGTGACCAGCGGGATCTCTGGGTCGTTGAACGACAGCCCCGCGATGGCGGCACGGAAGTCGTCCAGCATCGGGTCCATCAACGGCGAGTGGAAGGCGTGCGACACCTTCAGTCGCTTCGTACGACGGTCCGCGAACCGCTCGACAACCCGCGCCACATCCGCCTCGTCACCCGCAACCACCACCGACGACGGCCCATTGACCGCGGCGATCGACACCGCACCATCCAGGTACGGAGTCACCTCCTCCTCGGTCGCCTCGACCGCCACCATCGACCCACCCGACGGCAACGCCTGCATCAGCCGCGCCCGCGCCGACACCAGCGCACACGCGTCCTCCAGCGACAACACACCCGCCACATGCGCGGCCGCGATCTCACCGATCGAGTGCCCGGCGAGCGCGCCCGGCCTGATCCCCCACGAGCGCACGAGCCGGAACAGGGCGACCTCGACGGCGAACAGCGCGAGCTGTGCGTGGCCCGTCCGGTTCAGCTCCTCCTGGTCCTCGCCCCACATGACGTCGCGGACGTCGAGGCGCTGCAGCACCTCGTCCAGGGCGTCCCTGAACACCGGGTGGAGCTCGGCGAGTTCACGCCCCATGCCGAGGCGCTGGGTGCCCTGTCCGGAGAACAGGAAGGCGACCTTGCCCGGTGCGGCCTCGCCCTCGACGAGCGCGCTGTCCGTGTGCTCGGTGGCCAGCGCGGTCAGCGCCCGCAGCAGCCCCTCGCGGTCCTCGGCGACGACGGCCGCCCGCTGCTCGAACGCGGAGCGGGTGGTCGCCAGCGAGTACGCGAGGTCGGTGAGGTCGAGCGAGGTGTCGCCGGCCACGAACGACCGCAGCCGGGCGGCCTGGCCGCGCAGCGCGCGCCGGGTGCGGGCCGACAGGACGAAGGGCCCGCGGACCTGCTGCAGCGACTCGCCTGCCTGCTGCCGGGACTCACGGGGCGGCTCCTCGGCCTCGCGGCGCAGCTGGGCGGCGTCGGCGCTTTCGAGGATCAGGTGCGCATTGGTGCCGCTGATACCGAAGGAGGAGACGCCTGCCCGGCGCGGCCGGTCGGCCTGCGGCCACTCGGTGTTCTCGGTGAGCAGCCGGACTGCGCCCTCGGTCCAGTCGACGTGCGTGGACGGCTCGGTGACGTGCAGGGTTCTCGGCAGTACGCCGTGGCGCATCGCCATGACCATCTTGATGACGCCGGCGACGCCCGCCGCGGCCTGGGTGTGGCCCATGTTGGACTTCACCGAGCCGAGCAGCAGCGGCCGGTCGTCGTCGCGGTCCTGCCCGTAGGTGGCGAGCAGGGCCTGCGCCTCGATGGGGTCGCCGAGGGTGGTGCCGGTGCCGTGCGCCTCGACCGCGTCCACCGCGTCCGGGGTGAGCCCGGCGGAGGCCAGGGCCGCGCGGATGACGCGCTGCTGGGCGGGGCCGTTGGGTGCCATCAGGCCGTTGGAGGCGCCGTCCTGGTTGACGGCCGAGCCGCGGACGACGGCGAGGACGCGGTGGCCGTTGCGCCGGGCGTCCGACAGCCGTTCCAGTACGACCACGCCGGCGCCCTCGGCCCAGCCGACGCCGTCGGCGGAGTCCGAGAACGCCTTGCAGCGGCCGTCCGGGGACAGGCCGCGCTGCCGGGAGAACTCGATCAGCGCGGTCGGCGTCGACATGACGGTGACACCGCCGGCCACCGCGAGCGAGCACTCACCGGCGCGCAGCGCCTGCATCGCCCAGTGCATGGCCACCAGCGACGAGGAGCACGCCGTGTCCACGGTGACGGCGGGCCCCTCCAGGCCGAGCGTGTAGGAGACCCGGCCGGACACGATGGACGGCGAGGTGCCAGCGCCCTGGAAGCCCTCGAAGTCGCCGCCGCCGAGCCGGGCGCCGTAGTCGTTGTACATGACGCCGGCGAAGACACCGGTCTGGCTGCCGCGCAGCGAGGTCGGGGCGATGCCCGCGTTCTCGATCGCCTCCCAGACGACCTCCAGCAGGATGCGCTGCTGCGAGTCGGTGCCGAGGGCCTCGCGGGGCGACATGCCGAAGAACCCGGCGTCGAACTCGCCGGCGTCGTGCAGGAATCCACCGGAGCGGGAGTACGTCGTGCCGGGGTGCTCGGGGTCGGGGTGGTACAGGTTCTCCAGGTCCCAGCCCCGGTTGGCGGGCAGGCCGGTGACGGCGTCGCCGCCCTCCGACACCAGCCGCCACAGGTCGTCGGGCGAGCCGATGCCGTCGGGGTAGCGGCAGCCCATGCCGACGATGACGATCGGGTCGTCGGAGACGTCGGTGACGGCGGTGGGGGCGGTGATCTGGGCCGCGCCGTCGAAGAGGTCGTCCAGCAGGTGGGCGGCGAGCGCGGTGGGCGTCGGATAGTCGAACACCATCGTCGCGGGCAGTCTGAGCCCGGTCACGGCGGTGAGCTGGTTGCGCAGTTCGACCGCGGTGAGCGAGTCGAAGCCGAGGTCCTGGAACTGCCGCGTCGGCTCGATCTCGGCGCCCGAGGCGTGGCCGAGCACCGTGGCGACCTGCGTGCGCACCAGGTCGAGCAGGGCGTCGCCGCGCTCGTCCGCGGGCAGTTGGGCGAGGCGGCGGACGAGGGTGTCGGCGGTCTGCGAGCCGGTGGCGGCGCGGCGGACGCGGGTGCGGATCAGGCCACGCAGCAGGGGCGGAACCTCCCCACCCCGGCGCAGCGTGGCGAGGTCGAACCGCGCGGGAACGGCGGTGGCGTGGGAGCCTGCGACCGAGGCGTCGAACAGCCGCAGTCCCTGCTCGACGGTGAGCGGCGGCATACCGGTGCGGGCCATGCGCTCGGCGTCGGCGTCGGCGAGCATGCCGGCCCCCGCCCAGGCGCCCCAGGCGAGCGACACGGCGGGCAGGCCCTCGGCCCGCCGGTGTTCGGCGAGTGCGTCGAGGAAGTGGTTGCCCGCCGCGTAGTTGGCCTGGCCGGGGGTGCCCCAGGTGCCGGCGAGGGACGAGAACAGCACGAACGCCTTGAGGTCCAGGTCCCGGGTGAGTTCGTGCAGGTGCCAGGCCGCGTCCACCTTGGGGCGCAGCACGGGGTGGAGCCGTTCGGGGGTGAGGGAGGAGAGCACGCCGTCGTCGAGGACGCCGGCCGCGTGCACGACCGCGCTGACGGGGTGCTCGCGCAGCAGCTCCGCCAGCGCCTCGCGGTCGGCGACGTCGCACGCGGCGACGGTCACCTCGGCGCCCAGCGCCCGAAGTTCGGAGACGTCGGCCGTGCCGCTGCGGCTGACCAGCACCAGTTCGCGGACGCCGTACGCCGTCACGAGGTGCTGTGCGATCAGCTTGCCGAGGCCGCCGGTGCCGCCGGTGACCAGGACCTTGTCGCCCCAGTCGGCCTGCGGCTCGGCGGCTTGGGCGCGGGTCAGGCGGGGTGCGTAGGCCTCGCCGTCGCGCAGGGCGAGCTGCGGTTCGTCGGAGCCGATGGCCTGGCCCAGCGCCGCCAGCGAGGCTTCGGTGCCGTCGAGTTCGACGAGGGTGTGGCGGCCGGGGGCCTCGGACTGGGCGGAGCGGACCATGCCCCAGACTGCGGCGGAGGCGAGGTCGCGGTTGCTGGTGACGAAGACGAGGCGTTCCTCGCGCTCCTCCTGGAGCAGGCTGAGGACGCGTTCGGTGAGCGTGTGCACGGAGCCGACGACGTCCGCGTCGCCGAGCAGGGGCACGACGACCACGTCGGCGTCGTCTTCGCCGCCGAGCCCGAACACGTCCTCGCCCAGCACGGAGAACGCGGTGGGCTCCGCGGGCACGGTGACCGGCACCCAGTCGACGGTGAACAGCGCGTCGCGGTCGGTGGCGGCGGAGGGTGCGCCGACGGGCCGTACGACCAGCGAGTCCACGGTGGCGACCGGTTCGCCGGAGGCGTCGGCGGCGGCGATGGCGTAGGTGTTGTCGCCGCTGCGGGTCAGGCGCACGCGCAGTTCGCTCGCGCCGGTGGCGTGCAGGGACACGCCCTCCCAGGAGAACGGCAGTCCGGCGTCGCCCTCCCCGGCGACGAGCGCGGCGTGCAGGGCGGCGTCCAGCAGCGCCGGGTGCAGGCCGAAGCCGGCCGCGTCGGCGTCCTCGGGCAGCCGCACCTCGGCGTAGAGGGCGCCGTCGCCGCCCTGCCAGGCCGCCTTGAGTCCCTGGAACACGGGCCCGTACTCGAAGCCCATGCCCGCGAACTGGTCGTAGCAGCCGTCGATGTCGAGGGGGCGCGCGTCGGCGGGCGGCCACACGGTGGTGTCGAAGGAGGTGGCGCGGGCGGGTGAGGTGAGGACGCCGGTGGCGTGCTGCGTCCACGGCTCGTCCTCCTCGCCGTCCGGACGGGAGTGGACGGTAACGGTGCGGCGGCCGTCGGCGTCCGGCTTGCCGATCCACAGCTGCACCTGGACGCCGCCGGTCTCGGGCAGGGCGAGCGGCGCGGTGAGGGTCAGTTCCTCGATGCGGTCGCAGCCGACCTCGTCGCCGGCGCGGACGGCGAGTTCCAGGAAGGCGGTGCCGGGCAGCAGGACCGTGCCGCGCACAGCGTGGTCGACCAGCCACGGGTGGGTGGTGCGGGTGAGGCGGCCGGTGAGCAGCACCCCGTCGGAGTCGGCGAGGGAGACGGCGGCGGTGAGCAGCGGGTGCTGGGCGGCGCCGAGGCCGGCCGAGCGCGGGTCGAAGCCGAAGCTGCCGCCCTTGGGCCAGTAGCGCCGGGTCTGGAAGGCGTAGGTCGGCAGGTCGACTCGGCGGGCGCCGGTGCCGGCGAAGTACTCGGCCCACTTCACGGTGGTGCCGCGCACATGCAGGGCGGCGAGGGCGGCGGTGACGGTGTCGGTCTCGGGGCGGCCGGAACGCAGCAGGGGCAGCGCGGTGACGTCGTCTGCGCTCTCCTGCGCCAGGGCGGACAGGACGCCGTCGGGGCCGACTTCGAGGAAGGTGGTGACGCCGTGCTCGTGCAGCCAGCGGACGCCGTCGGCGAACCGCACCGCGCTGCGGACGTGGTCCACCCAGTAGGCGGCGGAGGTGACCTGCTCGACGCGGGCCTGCTCGCCGGTGACGTTGGAGATCAGGGGGATGAGCGGCGGGTTCAGGGTGAGGTCGGCGACGACCGCGCGGAAGTCGTCGAGCATCGGGTCCATCAGCGGCGAGTGGAAGGCGTGCGACACCGCGAGGCGCTTGGTCTTGCGGCCCTCGGCGGTGAAGTGCGCCTCGATCGCGGCGACGGCGTCGGCCGCTCCGGCGACGACGACCGAGCGGGGGCCGTTGACGGCGGCGACGGAGACCTGCCCGGCGGGGATCCGCCCGTCCGACTCGGCGTCGCCGAGGTGGGCCAGGACCTCGTCCTCGGTGGCGGTGACCGCCAGCATGGCGCCGCCGGCGGGCAGTGCCTGCATGAGGTCGCCGCGGGCGGTGACGAGGCGGGCGGCGTCCTCCAGCGAGAGCACTCCGGCGACGTGCGCGGCGGCGATCTCGCCGATCGAGTGCCCGGCGACGAAGTCGGGCTTCAGGCCCAGGGACTCGGCGAGGCGGTAGAGGGCGACCTCGAACGCGAACAGCGCGGGCTGGGTGTGCCGGGTCTGGTTCAGGACGTCGGCGTCGTCGCCCCAGACGATGTCGCGCAGCGCGGGATCGAGGTGGGCCAGGGCGGCGTCGAAGGCCTCCCGGAAGGCCCCGAAGCGCTCGTACAGTTCGCGTCCCATGCCGAGGCGCTGGGCGCCCTGGCCGGTGAAGAGGAACGCGCACTTCGAGCGGGCCACGGTGGCCTGGAGGAGCCCCGCGGCCGGTTCGTCGGCGGCGAGGGCGGCGAGGCCGGCCCGGATGTCGCCGGTGATCGCGGCGCGGTGGTCGAAGCTCGACCGGGTGGTGGCCAGCGAGTGGGCGAGGTCGAGTGCGCGGTGCTGGTCGGCGACGGTCAGCAGCCGCGCGGCCTGGGCGCGCAGCGCCTCCCGGGAGCGGCCCGAGACGAGGACCGGCACGGTGCCCGCGGGCACCGGGTCCTGCTCCTGCGTGGGTGCCTCGGCGGGCGGGGCCTGCTCGATGATGGTGTGCGCGTTGGTGCCGCTGAGGCCGAACGAGGAGACGGCGGCGCGGCGGGGCTGCCCGGTCTCGGGCCAGGGCCGGTTCTCCCGCACCAGTTCCACGGCGCCGGAGTCCCAGTCGACGTGCGAGGAGGGCCGGTCGACGCCGAGGGTCTGCGGGACGACGCCGTGGCGGATCGCCATGACGGCCTTGATCACGCCGGCGACTCCGGCGGCGGCCTGGGTGTGGCTGAGGTTGGACTTCACGGAGCCGAGCAGCAGCGGCCGGTTCGCGTCGCGGTCCCGGCCGTAGGTGGCGAGCAGGGCCTGGGCCTCGACGGGGTCGCCGAGGGTGGTGGCGGTGCCGTGCGCCTCGACGACGTCGATCTGGTCGCCGGTGAGCCGCGCGTTGACGAGGGCCTGCTCGATGACGCGTCGCTGCGAGGGGCCGTTGGGCGCGGTGAGGCCGTTGGAGGCGCCGTCCTGGTTGACGGCCGAGCCGCGCAGGACCGCGAGGACCTCGTGGCCGTTGCGCCGCGCGTCCGAGAGGCGTTCCAGGACGAGCATGCCGACGCCCTCGGCCCAGCCGGTGCCGTCGGTGGAGTCGGCGAACGAGCGGCAGCGGCCGTCCGAGGACAGGCCGCCCTGGCGGGAGAACTCGATGAACGTCGCCGGGTTCGCCATGACGGTCACGCCGCCGGCCAGCGCGAGCGAGCACTCGCCGGCGCGCAGCCCCTGCATGGCCAGATGCATCGCCACCAGCGACGACGAGCAGGCGGTGTCGAGGGTGACGGAGGGCCCGACGAGGCCGAGGGTGTAGGAGATGCGTCCGGAGATGACGCTGTTGGAGCTGCCGAGCAGGACCATGCCCTCGCCGCCGTCGCGGGGACCGAGCTGGTAGTCCTGGTTCATGGCGCCGGCGAACACCGCGGTCTGGCTGCCCTTGAGGGTGTGCGGGTCGATGCCGGCCCGCTCCAGCGCCTCCCAGGTGACCTCCAGCAGGACCCGCTGCTGCGGGTTCATGCCCAGCGCCTCGCGCGGCGAGATGCCGAAGAAGTCGGCGTCGAACTCTCCGGCACCGTCGAGGAAGCCGCCCTGGTCGGTGGCCGACAGGGCGAGCATGTCCGGGTCCCAGCCGCGGTCCTGGGGGAACGGGCGGATGCCGTGCTCGCCGCTGACGACCATGCGCCACAGGTCCTCGGGGCTTTTCACCCCGCCGGGGAAGCGGCAGCCGATGCCGACGACGGCGATCGGCTCCTGCGCCGCCGCTTCGAGGTCCTGAAGCCGCCGTCGAGTGCGCTGAAGGTCCGTACTGGCCCGTCGGAGGTAGTCCCGGAGCTTCTGTTCGTTGTCCATCTCTCAACCCATCTCGACAGGCGACAGCGACGTGCTGGAAAGTCTTGTGCGGCGCGGGGTGGCATCCCCCTAGAAAGCGGGGGTGGCATCCCCCGGAAACCGTCGGAGGCCGCGCCGGCCTTGGCGGGCCGGCGCGCGCCGGGTGACGGGGTGCACGAGGTGACGGTCGGTCACCAGGTGACGGGCAGCTCCCGCAGGCTGTAGACGATGGCGCCGTCGCGGAAGCGCAGTTCCTGCGCGGGCTTGGCGAGCTTCAGCGTCGGAATGCGGGTGATCAGCGTGAGGACGGCCACCTGGAGTTCCACGCGCGAGAGGAACTTCGCGATGCAGCTGTGGATTCCGTGCCCGAAGGCCAGCGGGGTGCTGTCCTTGCGGGTGATGTCGAGCCGGTCGGCGTCGGCGTAGACGCTCTCGTCGCGGTCGGCCGAGGAGAGCAGGGCGATGACGCCCTCGCCCGCCCTGATCACCTGCCCGGCGATCTCCACGTCCTCCTTGGCGACCCGGCCCACCCCGCACTGCATGACGTTCTGGTGGCGCAGCAGTTCCTCCACGGCGCCGACCACCAGGTCGGGGTTCTCGCGCAGTTTCACCAGCTGGTCGGGGTGTTCGAGCAGCGCGAGCACGTTGAGCGCGATGGAGCTGGCGGTGGTGTCGTAGCCGGCCGACAGCAGCATCATGCCGATGACGACGACCTCTTCGTGTCTGATCTCACCGGTCTTGAGCTGGTTCTCGACCAGGAGCCCGAGCACGTCGTCGCTGGGCTCTCGCTCCTTGTGCATGACGAGCTTGGTGAGGTAGCCGAAGAGGGCGCCGGCGGCGGCGTTGCGGTGCGCCTGGCTGGAGGTGGTCTCGACGAGGGTGCCGATCCAGCGGCCGAAGGCCAGCCGGTCCTTGTAGGGGACGCCGAGCAGTTCGCACACGACGGTGAGCGGGATGGGCCGGGCGAAGGCCGACACCAGGTCGGCGGGCTGGGGCCCGGCGAGCAGCGCGTCGATGCGTTCGTCCACGAGCTTCTGCACGGCGGGCCGGATGCTCTCGGCCTTCTTCTTGGTGAACATGCTCATGATCATTCGCCGGTAGCGGGTGTGCTCCGGCGGGTCGACGGTGACGAACGCCCCGGGCTGCGGGTCGACCGGGAAGAGGTAGCGGGGGTAGCCGGGGTTCATCACCTCGGCGCTGAACCGCTGGTCGGCCAGCAGCGCACGTACGTCGGAGTAGCGGCTGACCAGCCAGGCGGTGTCGCCGGCGGGGGTCTCGACCCTGCAGACCGGGTCGTCCTCGCGCAGGCGCCCGTACTCGGGGGGCAGGTCCAGGGGGTGGTGCGGGTCGCGCGGGGACGGGAAGGGGCACGCCGCCGGCACGGAAGGCTTGTCGTTCATCGCAGCGGAGCTCCATCCTCCGCGCGGCGGCCGTCGGCGATCCGGAACCGGTTGATGGCGTCCAGGTGGCGGTCGCGCAGCGCGTGGTCGCGCACGCCGAGCCCTTCCGAGGGCGCCAGGCACAGCACGCCGACCTTGCCCTGGTGGGTGTTGCGGTGCACGTCGTACGCGGCCTGCCCGGTCTCCTCCAGCGGGTACACCGTGGACAGCGTCGGGTGGATCCGCCCCTGGGCGACCAGCCGGTTCGCCTCCCATGCCTCGCGGTACGTGGCGAAGTGGGTGCCGATGACGCGCTTGAGGTGCATCCACAGATAGCGGTTGTCGTACTGGTGGAGAAAGCCGCTGGTCGAGGCGCAGGTGACGATGGTGCCGCCGCGTCTGGCGACGTACACGCTGGCGCCGAAGGTCTCCCGGCCGGGGTGCTCGAACACGATGTCCGGGTCCTGGCCGCCGGTCAGTTCGCGGATCCGCGCGCCGAACCGCTTCCACTCCCTGGGGTCCTGGGTGTGCTCGTCGCTCCAGAACCGATACCCCTCGGCGGACCGGTCGATGATCAGCTCGGCGCCGGACCTGCGGACGACCTCCGCCTTCTGCGGCGAGGAGACCACGCACACCGGCGTCGCGCCGCCGTTGAGGGCGAGCTGGGTGGCGTAGGAGCCGAGCCCGCCGGAGGCGCCCCAGATCAGGACCGTGTCGCCCTGCTTCATGTTCGCGCCGTTGGCGGAGACGAGCTGCCGGTACGCGGTGGAGTTGACCAGGCCCGGCGCCGCCGCCTCCTCCCAGGTGAGGTGCTCCGGCTTGGGCATCAGCTGGTTGGCCTTGACCAGGGCGAGCTCGGCGAGGCCGCCGTAGTTGGTCTCGAAGCCCCAGATGCGCTGCTGCGGGTCGAGCATGGTGTCGCCGTGGCCGTCCGGGTGCTCCAGTTCGACGTCCAGGCAGTGCGCCACGACGCGGTCGCCGGGCTGCCATGCGGTGACGCCCGTTCCGACGCGGAGCACGACGCCGGCGAGGTCGGAGCCGAGCACATGGTGGGGCAGGTCGTGCTTGCCGCCGAGCCGCTTGAGGAAGGTGAAGGTGGGCAGCGGCTCGAAGATCGAGGACCACACCGTGTTGTAGTTGACGGACGAGGCCATCACCGCGATCAGCGCCTCGCCCGGCCCGACCTCGGGAGTCCGCACCTCGGCCAGGCGCAGCGACCGGCGCGGGTCCTTCTCCCCGGTCCGCAGTCCCTCGAACATGCCGACGTCCTCGCGGCGGACCACGACCCCCCGGTAGCTGTCGGGCACCGGCAGGGCTTCAAAATCCCGGGGCCCCGCGTCATCCGACTCGATGGCACTCAGGATCTCGCTCATCCGGGCACTCCTCACGACGGCCTCAGGGTCTGACACCACCGTAGGAGCGGGAACACTAGGGATTCTGCGAGTCCTTGGGCCGCGGAAGTCTAGTGATCCCCCACGCTCCCCGTGCGGTGTGCTGGTCGGGCAAACCGTGTCGCCCTGGACCTCAAGGGGAGTGCCGTGTGCTGATCGGATTCCTGAAAACCCATCTGCGGCCCTACCGCCGAGGGCTTGTGGCCCTGCTGGTGCTGCAACTGATCCAGACCGTGGCCACCCTGCTGCTGCCCACCCTGAACGCCGCCGTCATCGACCACGGCATCCTCACCGGCGACGTGGAGTACATCTTCACCATCGGTGCGGTGATGCTGGCCGTCGCCGTGGTGCAGATCGTCACCGCCGCCGGCGCCGTGGTGTTCGCCGCCCGGTGCGCGGCCGGCCTGGGCCGCGATCTGCGCCGCCGGGTCTTCCGGGCCGTGCTCGGCCTGTCGGCGCGCGAGGTGGGCGAGATCGGCACTCCCTCGCTCCTCACCCGCACCGTGAACGACGTCCAGCAGGTGCAGACCATCGTCCTGACGACGGCGGACGTGGCGGTGTCGGCGGTCATCATGTGCCTGGGCGGAGTCGTGCTGGCCGTCCTCCAGGACGTCGCGGTGTCCGTGGTCGTCGTCGCGCTCGTGGTGGCCGTGATCGCGAGCCTGACGGTGGTGCTGGGCCGGCTGAGCCCGTTCTACGCGCGCATGCAGAAGTCCATGGACCGCATCAACCACCTGCTGCGCGAGCGGATCAGCGGGGTGCGGGTGATCCGCGCGTTCGTCCGCGACGACCATGAGCGTGCCCGCTTCGACCGCGCGAACGACGAGCTGTTCGAGGTGTCGCTGCGGGTGGGGCGGATCATCGCGGCCATGCCGGTCGTGGTGATGATCGTGATGAACGTCCTGACCGTGGTGATCATCTGGGTCTCCGGGCGGCGGATCGACGCCGGCGACATGCAGCTGGGCGCCCTCACCGCGCTGCTCAGCTACGTCACGCTGATCATCGTCTCGATCATCATGGCGGTGATGGTGTTCACCGAGGGCTCGCGGGCCGCCGTCTCGGCCGGGCGCATCCAGGAGGTGCTGGACGCCCGCACCAGCGTGCCGGCGCCCGAGCGTCCGGTGCGGGAGCTTCCCGCCCCCGGCCACCTCGAACTGCGGGGCGCCACCTTCGGCCACCCCGGTGCGGAGAAGCCCGTCCTGCGCGACGTCGACCTCGTCGTCCGGCCCGGTCAGAAGGTCGCGATCCTCGGCAGCATCGGCAGCGGCAAGTCGACCCTCCTGAACCTGGTGCTGCGGCTGTACGACATCACCGCCGGCCACATCCGGGTGCACGGCGTCGACGTACGCGCCCTCGACCCGGCGGTGCTGTCGCAGACCGTCGGCCATGTGCCGCAGCAGCCGCACCTGTTCAGCGGCACCGTGGCCTCGAACCTGCGCTTCGGCCGCCCCGACGCCACGGACGCCGAACTGTGGCACGCGCTGGAGGTCGCCCAGGCACGGGAGTTCGTCGAGCGGATCGGGCTGGACGCGCCGGTGGCGCAGGGCGGTTCCAACCTCTCCGGCGGCCAGCGCCAGCGTCTGGCGATCGCCCGGACGCTGGTCCGACGCCCCGGCATCTACCTGCTGGACGACTGCTTCTCCGCGCTCGACCACGGCACCGAGGCTCGGCTGCGGGCCGCGCTGGCGACCGAACTCGCCGACGCGACGGTGCTCCTGGTGACGCAGCGGGTGGGCGCGGCCGAGGACGCCGACCACGTCCTGCTGCTGGACGACGGACACGTGGTCGGCTCCGGCACGCCCGCACAGCTGTCGCGGGACAACCCCACCTATCGGGAGATCGCGCTCTCCCAGCCCGTCCACCAGGAGATCCGATGACCGCCCCGACCCGCGAGGCGCCCCCGGCGGCCGTACCCGCACCCGCCGAGAAACACGAACCCGCCACCACCAGACGGCTCCTGGGCCTGCTGCGACCCTACCGGGCCAAGCTCGTCCCGATGGCCCTGCTCGGCACCGCCTCGATCGTGCTGAACCTGCTGGGCCCCAAACTGCTGGGCCACGCCACCGACCTCATCTTCGCCGGTCTCGTGGGCCGCTCGCTGCCCGCGAACGCGTCGGAGGAGCAGGTGCTGGAGCATCTGCGCGCCGACGGCAAGGACACGCTCGCCAACGTCATCAGCACCGTCGACGTCACCCCGGGCCAGGGCGTGGACCTGCGTGCGCTGGGCGTGGTGCTCGCGGTCATCGTCGCCCTGTACGTGGTGGGTTCGCTGTGCATGCTGGCGCAGGGGCGGCTCGCCGCCGCGGTGGTGCAGCACGCGGTGCACCGGCTGCGCGAGGACGTCGACGCCAAGCTCACCCGCCTGCCGGTGAGTTACTTCGACCGCAACCCGCGCGGAGAGGTGCTCAGCCGGGTCACCAACGACATCGACAATCTCCAGCGCACCCTGCAGCAGACCATCGGCCAGATGATCAACTCGGTCTTCTCGGTCGTCGGTGTGCTGGCCATCATGCTGGTGATCTCCGTCGAGCTGGCGCTGTTCGTGCTGCTCAGCGTGCCGGTGGTGCTGGCACTCGCGACCTGGATCAGCAAACGGGCGTGGCCGCGCGTGCAGCAGCAGTGGAAGAGCACCGGCGAGCTGAGCGCCCACGTCGAGGAGAGCTACAGCGGTCACTCCCTGGTCAAGGCGTTCGGCCGCCGGGAACTCGCCGAGGAGCGGTTCGACGAGCACAACGAGGCGCTCTACCACTCCGGTTACCGCGCCCAGGCGTTCTCCGGCCTCGTCGCTCCCACGACGCGCTTCGTGACCGACCTCAACTACGTGCTGGTGGCGGTGGTGGGCGCGCTGCGGGTGGCCTCGGGCGCGGTGACGATCGGCGACGTGCAGGCGTTCATCCAGTACTCGGGCATGTTCAGCCGCCCGATCATCGACGTGTCCAACTTCTCCGGCCAGCTCCAGTCCGGCATCGCCTCGGCCCGCCGCGTCTTCGAACTCCTCGACGAGCCCGAGCAGTCGCCCGCCCCGGCCTCCCCGAAGCGCCTGGCCTCGGTGCAGGGCAGGGTCGAGTTCTCGGACGTGTCGTTCCGGTACCTGCCCGACGAGCCGCTGATCGAGAACCTGTCGCTCGCGGCGGAGCCGGGCCAACTAGTGGCGATCGTCGGCCCCACCGGCGCCGGCAAGACGACCCTGGGCAACCTGCTGCTGCGCTTCTACGACCCCGACGCCGGCCGCATCCTCCTGGACGGCGTCGACACCACCGCCCTGACCCGCGCGGACCTGCGCTCGCGGATCGGCCTGGTGTCGCAGGACACCTGGCTGTTCCACGGCACCATCGCCGAGAACATCGCCTACGGCCGTCCGGGGGCCACCCGTGCGGAGGTCGTGGAGGCTGCCCGGGCCATGTGCGTGGACCGGTTCGTGCGCGCCCTGCCGGACGGCTACGACACCGTGCTGGACGACGACCACGGCGGCCTGAGCGCCGGTGAGCGGCAACTGATCACGCTGGCGCGGGCCTTCCTCGCGCAGCCGGCGATCCTGGTCCTGGACGAGGCCACCTCGTCGGTCGACACCCGCACCGAGGCGCTGATCCAGCAGGCCATGGTGTCCCTGCGGGCGGGTCGCACGAGCTTTGTGATCGCGCACCGCCTGTCCACCGTGCGGGGCGCCGACCTGATCGTTGTCATGGACCGCGGCAACGTGGTGGAGCGCGGCACGCACGCCGAACTCCTGGCCCGCGGCGGGTTCTACGCCAGGCTCCACTCCGCCTGAGCGGTAAGAGGGCAAGAACGAGCGGGGCGCGCACCGGGTGCGCGCCCCGCTCGGGGTCTGCGGTCGGTCCCGCGGGCTACCAGCCGGCGGCCGCCAGCAGATCGCCGTACTCGTGCTCGGTGGCGACGTGCTTGAGGTCGGCGTCCACCATCATCCGGATCAGCGACGTGAAGTCGACCTCGGGCTTCCAGCCCAGTTCCTGGCGGACCCGGGTGGTGTCCGCGCAGAGGATCTCCACCTCGGCGGGACGCACCAGCGCGGGGTCGATGTACACGTGGTCCTGCCAGTTGAGCCCGACATGCTCGAAGGCGAGGCTCATGGCCTCGCGCACCGAGTGCATCTCGCCGGTGCCGACGACGTAGTCGTCGGGCGTGTCCTGCTGCAGCATCAGGTGCATGGCCCGCACGTAGTCGCCGGCGAAGCCCCAGTCGCGCAGGGCGTCGATGTTGCCGAGCGGGAGCTTCTCCTGGAGGCCCAGCTTGATCCGGGCGACGCCCAGGGAGATCTTGCGGGTCACGAACTCCGCGCCGCGGCGCGGGGATTCGTGGTTGAAGAGGATGCCGCCGACGGCGTACATGCCGAACGACTCGCGGTAGTTGCGGGTGATGAAGTGGCCGTAAGCCTTGGCCACACCGTAGGGGCTGCGCGGGTGGAAGATGGTCGTCTCGCGCTGCGGGGTCTCCGCGGCCTTGCCGAACATCTCCGAGGACGACGCCTGGTAGAAGCGGATCTGCTTGCCGGTGGCGTGCCGCGAGGCGGACAGGCCGGAGACCTGGCGGATCGCCTCCAGCATGCGCAGCACGCCCATGGCGTTGACCTCGGTGACGAGTTCGGCCTGCTGCCACGACATCGGTACGAAGGAGATGGCGCCGAGGTTGTAGACCTCGTCCGGCTGGACGAGGTCCACCGCCGAGACCAGGGACGCCTGGTCCATCAGGTCGCCGTCGACGAAGGACAGTTCGGACATCAGCCGGGACACCCGCGACTTGCGCGGGTTGGCCTGTCCTCGCATCAGTCCCCACACCTGATAGCCCTGCTTGATCAGATGCTCTGCGAGGTACGAGCCGTCCTGCCCGGTGATGCCGGTGATGAGTGCACGCCTGGTCATCCGGTTTCCTCTCAGCACGCGGAAGGTCCGCGAGGGGACGGACCCGGAACTGGTGTCAAAGTAGAGCGCCGAGCACTAGGTGATTCGCCGGAAAGCAGGTCCATCACCGCTTTGCTGTGCTCGGCGAGGAAGAAGTGGCCGCCGGGGAACACCCGCAGCTGGAACGGGCCCGTGGTCCGTTCCTGCCAGTCGGCCGCCTCCTGGACGGTCGTCTTGGGGTCGGCGTCCCCGGTGAGCGCCGTGACCGGGCAGGTCAGCGGCGGTCCAGGCCGGTAGCGGTAGGTCTCGGCGGCGCGGTAGTCGCCGCGGATCGCGGGCAGCACCATGCGGACCAGTTCCTCGTCGTCGAAGACGCGCGAGTCCGTGCCGGCCAGCCGGCGCACCTCGGCGATCACTCCCGCGTCGTCGAGCCGGTGCACCTGCTCGTCATGGGAGTGCTGCGGCGCCCGGCGCCCGGACACGTAGAGGTGGGCCACCTCCGCCGACCCGGCCTGGAGCACCGTCGCGACCTCGAACGCCACGGAGGCGCCCATGCTGTGCCCGAACAGCACCAGCGGGCGGTCACGCAGCGGGGCGACCACCTCGGTGATGCGCCGGGCCAGGACGTGTACGTCGTCGATCAGGGGCTCGTTGTGGCGGTCCTGGCGGCCCGGGTACTGCACCACCAGCACCTCGGCGCGCGTGGCCAGCCCGGTGGCGAGCGGCCGGTACCAGCTGGCCGCACCGCCGGCGTGCGGAAAGCACACCACACGGGGTGCGGCACCTTGCGGCGCGTCGTGGAAACGGCGCAGCCAGAGATCGGTATCCGATAGGAGGGGCATGGTTCCGGATCCAACCAGCGTCCCACCTGAGAAAAGCCCTAGTCTGCCGACAGCCCCGCGCACCTCCTGTACCTCGTACCGAAAGGTCGTCGCTTTGCTGCCTGTTGGTCCTGACGATCACTCGCGGTGGAGCCGTCGTCGGTGGAGTTGTCCGTGCGCCGGCGGCGGACCGCGAGGAGGGTGCCTCCGCCGGCAGCGGGCCGCCTGCCGCAGCCCAGCTCCGGGCCCGATCCGCCCTGGATGCCCGAGTTCTACGGAGCGTAGTCAGCACCAAGTCAGCACGGGAGAGACGAACACGGGTGATGACGTGGGAGTTTAGTCAGCACCAAACCAGCACGGGAGTCAGCACGCCACCGTCAAATCACCCCCAACTACGCTTCCCGGACAGCACTAATCTCGCCCCTCTCCGAGCCTTTCAGCCGCCCCTCCACGAGCGGGCATGGCGGCCCCACGCATAACCACGCCCCGAACTATGGTGCCCCACCACATGTGCGCCTGACCTGCACGTTTCTACGGTGTGCCAACACGTACCCGTCCCCACCGCACACGAGGAAGTGGCGCACATGGCCTCCGGAACCACCGCTCCCCCACCAACCGCAAACCTCCGTCGCATCGTCGCCGCCAGCCTCATCGGCACCACCATCGAGTGGTACGACTTCTTCCTCTACGGCTCCGCCGCCGCCCTCGTCTTCAACAAGCTGTTCTTCCCGGACTCCGACCCGCTCGTCGGCACCCTCCTGTCGTTCCTCACGTATGCCGTCGGATTCGCCGCCCGACCCTTGGGCGCGCTCGTCTTCGGGCACTACGGTGACCGGCTCGGCCGCAAGAAGCTGCTGGTGCTGAGCCTGTTGCTGATGGGTGGGGCTACCTTCGCGATCGGGCTGCTGCCGACGCACGCCACCATCGGGACCGCCGCGCCCGTGCTGCTGACCGTGCTGCGGCTGGTGCAGGGCTTCGCGCTCGGCGGTGAATGGGGCGGAGCCGTGTTGCTCGTTTCCGAGCACGGGGACGCGCGGCGGCGCGGCTTCTGGGCCTCATGGCCGCAGACCGGCGCGCCCGCGGGGCAGCTCCTGGCGACCGGTGTGCTGTCCCTGCTGACGGCCGTGCTGTCGGACAGCGCCTTCAACACATGGGGCTGGCGGATCCCGTTCCTGCTCTCCGGTGTGCTGGTGATCGTCGGTCTGTGGATTCGTCTCTCTGTCGATGAATCGCCGGTCTTCCAGCAGGCGTTGGCGCAGGCCGCGGCCCGCAAGACGGCGGACAAGGCCGACGCCGAGCAGCTGCCACTGGTCTCGGTGCTGCGGCACCACTGGCGGGACGTCCTGGTGGCGATGGGTGCGCGCATGGCGGAGAACATCAGTTACTACGTCATCACCGCGTTCATCCTCGTCTACGCCACCACCTCGGCCGGCGTCTCCAAGCAGACCGCCCTCAACTCCGTGCTGATCGCCTCGGCGGTGCACTTCGCCGTCATCCCGGCCTGGGGTGCGCTGTCCGACCGCGTCGGCCGCCGTCCCGTCTATCTGCTGGGCGCTGTCGGAGTCGGGCTGTGGATGTTCCCGTTCTTCCGGCTCGTCGACACCGGCGGCTTCGGCAACCTGATCCTCGCCGTGACCGTGGGCCTCGTGCTGCACGGCGCCATGTACGCGCCGCAAGCCGCCTTCTTCTCAGAGATGTTCGCGACCCGGATGCGCTACTCCGGGGCCTCGATCGGCGCCCAGTTCGCCTCGGTCGCGGCGGGCGCTCCCGCGCCGCTGATCGCCACCGCGCTGCTGAACGACTACGGCAGCTCCACTCCGATCGCGCTGTACGTCATCGCCGCGGCCGTCCTGACGGTGATCGCGGTGGGCGTCGCCAAGGAGACCCGCTACCGGGATCTGTCCGACATCGAACCCACCGACGACGCCGAGCCCGCCACGGCTCGGGCGGCGGACGCGCGCACTGTCTGACCCCTGGCTGTCACCTCCAGAGCCCCTGCGACCGGCCCCCGTACGCCCGTGCGTGCGGGGGTCAGCGCTGTGCCGGTGCCGACAACCGGTGCAGCCGCAGGGCCAGTTGGATCTCCAGCGCGCGGGCGGGGCTCTGCCAGTCGTCGCCGAGGAGGCGGCCGACGCGCTCCAGGCGCTGGGCGACCGTGTTCACATGGACGTGCAGTTCGTCCTTGGTGCGGGCCGGGCTCATCCCGCAGGCGAAGTACGCGTCGAGGGTGCGCAGCAGGTCGGTGCCGCGCCGTTCGTCGTACGCGACGACCTGGCCGATCGTACGGCCGACGAAGCCCGCGATGTCCCGGTCGCCCGCCAGCAGCAGACCAAGGAACCCGAAGTCCTCGGCGGCGGCGCCGTCTCCGGAGCGGCCGAGCTTGCGCAGGGCGTCGAGGCAACGCAGGCCTTCGTCGTAGGCGGCGGCCACCGCGTCGGGGTGGGCGGCCAGATCCTCGACCGGAGCGGAGGCGCCGACCGTCACGGCCTCGTGGACGGCGGTGCCGAGGTGCCGGGCGGTGCGGCGGGCCAGGGCGGTGGCCGTGTCCCCGGCTTCGAGCGGCAGGAGCAGCACCGTGCCGCCGTCCCGGGCGGCGGCCAGACCGTGCCGGGTCGCGGCGAGGTGGGACGCGGCGGACCACAGGCGTCTACGGGCGGCCGCCTGTTGGTCGGCGTCGGCCGGGGCGGCGTCGAGGCGGGCGGCGAGGACGACATGGGTGGCATCGAGGTCGGCGTCCAGCCGCGTCGCGCGCTCTCGCAGCAGACGTGGGTCACGGTCGCGGGCGTCGAGCAGGTCGTCCAACAGCTCGCCCCGTACACGCTGTTCGGCCTCGGCGGCGGAGCGCCGGGCGAGGAGCAGCAGGGAGGTGACCATCGCGGCCCGCTCCAGTGTGCGCTGGTCGACGGGGTCGAGCCCAGGATGGCCGCGCAGCACCAGCGCGCCGAGCAGTTCGCCGCCCGCGGCCACTGCGGCGACCCAGTCGTCGTCGTGCCGTACGGCGTGGCCTTCCGCGCGGGAGACCTCCACTGCCCCGGCCGGTGCGGCGCCGGCGTCGGCGAACTCGACGGTGCCGTCGAGGACTTCGGAGACAGCGGCGGCGACGTCGTGCACCCCGCCGCCGCGCAGCACGAGTTCGGCGAGCCGGTCGTGGACGTCCGAGGCCCGTTCGATGACTCCGCTGCGGTCCCGGATGATCTCGTTGGCCTGCTCCAGGTCGGCGAGGGCCGAACGGGTCTCGGTGAGCAGGTTCGCGGTGTCGATGGCGGCCGCGGCGAGCGCGGCGAAGGAGCCGAGCAGCGCGATCTGCTCCCGCTCGAAGACCCGGGCACGCCGGTCCGCCGCGAAGAGGACCCCGATGACATGGTGTCCCAGCATCAGGGGCACCCCGAGGATGGCGACCAGCCCCTCGTCGCGCACGCCGGCGTCGATGGCGAGGGTGTGCTGGAAGCGGCCGTCCTTGAAGTAGTCGTCGGTGACATAGGGGCGGGCGGTCTGCGCGACGAGGCCACCGAGGCCCTCGCCCATACCGAGCCGCAACTGCTGGAACCGAGCGGCCACGGAGCCCTCGGTCACCCGCATATAGGTGTCACCCCTGGCCGGGTCGTTCAGGCTGAGATAGGCGACGTCCGTGCCGAGCAGCGACCGGGCGCGCTGCACGATCGCCTGCAGTACGGCGTCCAGATCCCGCAGGCCCGCCAGGTCGTGGGCCGTCTCGAAGAGCGCCGACAGCTCGGCCTCCCGCCTGCGCCGCCCCTCAAGCTCCGAGCGCACCCGCAGCGCGAGCACCTTCGCCTGTTCGAGGGCGACGATCCGCTCGGCCGGTCTGCCGTCGGCGCGGGCGAGCAGCACCGGTTGTTCGTAGGCGTCGGCGGACGCGCCCCGGGCCAGCAGTTCGAGGAACGGCGCCTCGACACTGCTGGGGGACGCCCCGGCAGGGGCGGAACGCTCGGCGGACTGCAGGTGATCGCGGGACATGCCCACAGGATTGCTCATCGCACCGCCAGCCCGTCAGCCCTGTGGATAACCCGAAAGTCGACCGGCGTTCGATGCACCGCGTTCAGTGAGCGGTCCAGCCGCCGTCGAGTACCAGTGACGTGCCGGTCACGAAGGAGGCCTGCGGACTGCACAGGTACGCCACGGCCTCGGCGACCTCCTCGGGTTCGATGAGCCGTTTGACCGCGCTGTCCTGCAGCAGCACCTCGGACAGCACCCGCTCCTCGGGGATGCCGTGCGCCCGGGCCTGGTCGGCGAGCTGCTTCTCGACCAGTGGGGTGCGCACATAGGCGGGGTTCACACAGTTCGAGGTGACGCCATGGGGTGCTCCCTCCAGGGCGGCGGTCTTGGAGAGTCCCTCCAGACCATGTTTGGCCGCCACATAGGCCGACTTGAATGCCGAGGCGCGCAACCCATGGACCGAGGACACATTGACGATCCGACCCCAGCCCTGCCCATACATATGGGGCAGGGCACCACGGATGAGCCGGAAGGGCGCTTCCAGCATCACGGTGAGCACCGTGTGGAAGACGTCGGGCGGGAACTCCTCGATGGGGCGCACCAGTTGCAGCCCGGCGTTGTTGACGAGGACGTCGGTACCGGCGGCCGCGAGTTCGGCGGCGTCCAGGTCGGTGAGGTCCAGGACATGCGGCTCGACCGCACCCGCGAGGGTCCGGGCTCCCTCGGCCAGCGTCTCCAGGCCCGCGCCGTCCCGGTCGACCGCTCTCACCTTGGCACCAGCCGCGGCGAGCCGCAGCGCACAGGCACGGCCGATGCCACCGGCAGCACCGGTGACAAGGGCCGTGCGGCCGCCGAGGTCGAGCGCGGGAGGGCTGGAGGAGCCTTGGGCCGGGAGAGCGCTGGGCGGGGTCATGGCACGACCCTAGGCAGCACCTTCGCCGGCCCACATATGGGCACAGCCCATACTTCAGTCCGAAGTCATAGGCTCGAACCACGTGGGTTCATCGGACAGTGCCTGCTTGATCCGGAACAGCTGACGTTCGTCCATCGCGGGCAGCGCGTCCACGTCGTACCACCCGACCTGCAGGGATTCGTCGTCGTTCACGCGTGCCTCGCCACCGACGGCCCGGCAGCGGAAGGTGATGTCCATGAACTGGCACGTGTCGCCGTTGGGATAGGTGACCTCGTTCCCGGACCTGACGAGGACGACCCGCTCGGCGACGCACCGGACACCGGTCTCCTCGTACACCTCCCGCACTGCGCACACGGCGGGCTGCTCGCCGGGCTCCGGGATGCCGTTGATCACCGTCCACTTGCCGTTGTCCGCGCGCTGCCCCAGCAGGACCCGTCCCTCGTCGTCGAAGACGACGGCGCTGACCCCGGGAAGCCACAGGAGTTGGTGACCGGCGGAAGCCCGGATCGTACGAATGAAGTCAGGAGTAGCCATGGCTCCGACCCTAACGGGCTGGTGGCAACGCCCCGGCGAGTTCGGGGCGGTGCCACCGGCGTACGGCTACACCTCGGCGGCGCGCCGCCCGCGCACGCCCGCACCGATCGCCCAGCCGAGTCCGCCGGCGGCGACCAGCAGCAGGGCGACCTCCGGCAGGATGCCGAGCCGCGTGGCGGGTGTCTCGGAGGAGCGCAGCGGCACCTTCTGGACCAGCGAGTCGGCCACGAACATGCCGGTCTTCTGGGTGATCCTGCCGTCCGGCATGATGATCGCGCTGACGCCGCTGGTCACCGGAACGGTGACGGTCCGGCTGTGCTCGACGGCGCGGACCCGGGACATGGCGAGCTGCTGGTAGGTCATCTCGCTGCGGTCGAAGGTCGCGTTGTTGCTCGGTACGGAGATCATCTGCGCGCCGTCGATGACCTCGGAGCGCACGGTCCAGTCGAAGGCCGCCTCGTAGCAGGTGACGAGGCCGACCTTGGCGCCGTCCATGGTGAACACGCCCGGCTCGCTGCCGCGGCTGAAGTCCTGGCGGACCATCGAGGTCCAGTTCTCGTTGATCGCCCCGACGAGCGAGCGCAGCGGCAGGTACTCGCCGAACGGCTGGATCTGGCGCTTGTCGTACGTGTCGACCGGGCCCTTGACCGGGTCCCAGAGGATCTGCTCGTTGAGCAGTTTGCCGTCCCGCTCCACGACGCCGCCCACGGAGATGGGCACACCGATGGCCTTCGCGGCCCCGTCGATGACGGTGCGGGCGTCGGCGTTGGCGAAGGGGTCGATGTCGGAGGAGTTCTCGGGCCACAGCACGAAGTCGGGCTGTGCGACCTTGCCCGCCTTGACCTCGGCGGCCAGCCGCTCGGTCTCACGTGCGTGGTAGTCCAGTACGGCACGTCGCTGGGCGTTGAAGTCCAGTCCCGCGCGCGGGACGTTGCCCTGGATGACCGCGACGGTCGCGGTGCCGTTCTCGGCCTTGTCGCTGACCAGTGGCCCCGCGGCCACGGCGCCCACGACCGGTACGGCCACGCTCAGCAGGGCCACGGCCGCGGCGGACCGCCGTATCGCCCGGGTGCGCCGGTGCTCCACGGCAAGACGTACGACCTCGTAGAGGCCGAAGCCACACAGGACGACCGCGAAGCCGAGTACCGGGGTGCCGCCCAGCGCGGCGAGCGGCAGGAAGACGCCGTCGGCCTGGCCGAACGCGATCTTGCCCCAGGGGAAGCCGTTGAACGGCGCACGCGCGCGTGCCGCCTCTCCGGCGATCCACAGCGCCGCC
This sequence comes from Streptomyces shaanxiensis, assembly GCF_039537145.1. Taxonomy (NCBI): domain Bacteria; kingdom Bacillati; phylum Actinomycetota; class Actinomycetes; order Kitasatosporales; family Streptomycetaceae; genus Streptomyces; species Streptomyces shaanxiensis. The sequence continues at coordinate 954,282 of NZ_BAAAZY010000010.1, read as the reverse complement.
GCCCACACCGGCCAGCCCGGCAGCTTCGACACCACGGCGACTCCCGCGCCCACCAGTGCCACGAAGATCGCCTCGATCACGACCAGCGCCAGCCACGGGCCTGGCCCGACCTCCACTCCGGTCCACACCAGCAGCGGCAGCAGGAAGCCGAGACCGAAGAGATAGCCGAGGCCCAGACCCGCCTTCCAACTGCGGCCGCGCAGCACCCAGCCGAAGACGGCGAAGGCCGGCAAGGACAGCCACCACAGGGTGCGCGGCGGGAAGCTGACGTAGAGCAGCACTCCGGAGAGCGCCGCGGCGAGGGCCGGAACCAGGCGCACGAGTTGTGCCGCGCGCGAGGCGGGCGCGATCTGCGGCTGCAGCTGGTCCGACTCGCCCACGGAAGTTGCGGTGACGGTCACTCCGGGAGTGTACGGCGGTAGGCCTCGGCACCGACAGCGCGGTCCGGCGACAGCGATCTTGAGACGCCAGCCCCGGCCACGGAGGCCCCACGTGGGCGTTCGCCCCAACAGTTCCATGGCGAGGCATCACTGGCGCGGCCCTCTGAGCCTCTGGGCCTCTGGGCCTCTTGCGGGATGCCGCCGCGTCAGCGCCGGCCGCCCCCGCGGCACAGGCGACCCGCCCCCGCGCCAATCAGGAGACCCGCCCCCTCCGCACGCCCCTGACGCATCGTTCCTGCACGACACGTCCACAAACCGGCCATAAGCCGTTACGGTATGCCGGAGCCTCAGTCGTACCGGCCGGTCAGGTCCGGGTGGCTGGGGTCCGTCACAGGTCGGGGGACCGGGTTCGGGGGGCGGGGTGGGTGTCACGGGGATGGCGTCTGCGGTTGGTCCGGGTGAGGACAGCGACAGACGAAACGTTTCTGACGCTGCGGGCGTGGTCGTGCTGGGGGCCTGCGCCACGTGGTCGTTGATCTCGGCTGCCGTGACCGGCGGCCGTCCCGAGGGTGTCCTGCTCGCGATCCTCGCCGTGGCCGCCGGTTACGCGGCGGGCCGGATCAGCGGGGCGCTCCTGCCGGTCGCCGCGCCCTGCGCCGGGGCACTGGCCGGAGTGGGCCTGACGCTGACCGTCCCGCATCTGTCCCCCGGGCCGCAGATCGTCGCCCCGCTCGGACAGGCCGGGGCCACCGCCGCGGTGCTGACCCTCGCCGTCGGTGCCGCGTGCTGCGCCGCTTGGGCCGCCTCGGGACCTGTCCTGCGCCTGGCCCTGCGCGCGCTGGCCGTCGGAATCGCGGTCACAGCGGCCGTCCTCGACTCGACCACGGGCTTCGTCACCTGCACCGCCGTCATACTGTGCTCGCTCGCCGCCGGCCACTTGCGCCATCGCGGCGTCGGCATCGCCGGACTGGCGCTGGCCGCGACTGCGGTCACCGGCCTGACCTGGGCGGTCGCCGCGAGCGCGGTGCCCGACGGATTCGCCTCCTGGCTGGAGGGTCAGCTGACACAGCACCGGATCCAGCTGTGGCGGGACGCCCTGCACCTGGCGCACGAGGACCTCGCCGTGGGCGTGGGCCCGGGACGCTTCGGGGAGCTCAGTACGACGGCCACGGACGCGGCGCTGTCCGACGGCAAACCGCACTCGGCGCCCCTGCAACAGGCGGCGGAACAGGGAGTCGTCGGCGTGATCCTGCTGGCGGCGGCCTTCTGCTGGATGCTGTTCGCGCTGTGGCGTACCGCGCGCCCCACTCCGGTCGCACTGACCGCGGGCGCCGCACTGACGGCGGTGGCGGCGGTCGCCGCCGTCGGCAACGCGCTCAGCTTCACCTCGGTGTCGGTGGGCGCGGGACTTCTCGCGGGGCTGGCCACGGCACGGCCACTCGCCGACGGATCGTCGGAGCGCGAGAGCGACGCACGCGCGCGTGGCGACCGACTGGCGCCATGAGCCGATCTGCGGCGCAGTGTCCGCCGTCAGACATGGTTCCGGTGGCTCTCCCCCAGCGTGACAACCGGATCCTTGTACTCAGCGCGCCTTTGACGGCTCAGTGCGCCGCGCCGGGCGTCGCCCGGGTCCGCAGCCGGTCCCTGATGACCAGTACGGCCGCTTCCGCGTCGTCCACGGTGATCGTGAACGTATGGCCGTCCCACAGCCTCAGCACCAGGCCCTCACCGCGCCGTACGACGACGGCGGTGCCCTTCTCGGGCCGCCATCGGTAACCCCAGCCGCCCCAGTGGCGCGGAGTGACGTGCTCGACGAAGTCGGCGCCCTCGACCTCGGACAGGGGGATGCGGCGGCGCGGCACACCGATGTGGCCGCAGCGCACCTCGAGGCATTCCTTGTCGACCCTCAAGGCGACGTGCACGAAGGCCAGAGTGCCGAAGAGGACCAGCAGCCCGGCGGCGATGCAGCCGACGACGGCCATGACGAGCGGGGCGATGCCGTCGTTCCACGGTGAGTCGACGGCGAGCTCGATCCCGAGCGCCATGCAGGCGGCGCCGACGAGCGCCAGCAGCCATTGGACCCGGTTGGTCGCCCGCCCGGTCCAGACATCGGGGTGCGGTTTACCGCCGTGGGGATGGTCCCTCATGGCTATGAGACTACTCAGGTTTCGCTGCGCCGGTACCGCGTCGCACAGAGTGACTGCGCCGACCGGGCCAGGCCGGACCCGCAGCATCCGATTGGTGACCGTAGGTCACCGTGCGGGGCTGATCGCCTGCAGGAGTCGGCCTTCCTCGTAGGCGAGAGCGGGCGCGGGCAGGGGCCCCTCGCGGCCGCTCAGCAGCACCGTCAGGGTGCCGTTCGGCGCGGCCCCGGGTGCGGGCTGCTCGCCGAGGCGGCGCAGCGCCTGCGCGGCGACCGCTCCGGCGGAGCCGTGCAGGACGAGGGGCGGGAAGCCGGGGCGCTGGACGGCTGTGCGGATGCGGTCGGCGACGAGCTCGTAGTGCGTGCAGCCCAGGACGACGGTCGTCACGTCCTCGGGGGTCAGTGCGGCGGCGGCCGCCACGGCGGCCTCGATCGCGGTCTCGTCCGCGTGCTCGACCGCCTCGGCCAGCCCGAAGCACGGCACCTCGGTGACGCTCACGCCGCCGGCGAAGTCCTTTATGAGGTTCTTCTGGTAGGGGCTGCCGGTGGTGGCGGGCGTGGCCCAGATCGCGACGGGGCCACCGCCGGCCGCGGCCGGCTTGATCGCCGGGACCGTACCGATGACCGGAATGGCGGGTTCGAGGCGGGCGCGGAGGGTGGGCAGGGCGTGCACGGTCGCGGTGTTGCAGCCGATGATCAGAGCGTCGGGCCGGTGCGCGGCGGCGGCGTCCGCGACGTCCACGGCGCGCTGGGTGAGGTCCTCGGAGGTCCTCGGGCCCCAGGGCATGCCGTCCGGGTCGAGGGAGAGCACGAGATCTGCGTCGGGTCGCAGTCGCCGTACCGCGGCGGTTGCCGCCAGCAAGCCGATTCCGGAGTCCATCAGCGCGATCTTCACCCGGCCACGATAGACGATGGGCCCTTGCGGGCCGCTCCCGTGGGGCAGACTGCGCGCGTGAGCGCCATCGCGTGGATCGCCACCGGATCACTCGCCGCCTGGCTGTGGCTGCTGCTCTGCCAGGGCTTCTTCTGGCGTACGGACGTCAGACTGCCGCATCGGAGGGAACCGGTCGACTGGCCGTCGGTCTGCGTCGTCGTACCGGCACGCGACGAGGCCGCGGTGCTGCCCGCGAGCCTGCCGTCGCTGCTCGCCCAGGACTACCCGGGGCGCGCGGAGATCTTCCTCGTCGACGACGGCAGTTCGGACGGCACCGGGGATCTGGCGCGCGACCTCGCGCGGCGGCACGGCGGGCTGCCACTGACGGTGGGCTCCCCCGGCGAGCCGCCCGCGGGCTGGACGGGCAAGCTCTGGGCGGTGCGGCACGGCATCGGCCTGGCACGCGCGCGTGAGCCCGAGTACCTCCTGCTGACGGACGCCGACATCGCGCATGCGCCCGACAGCCTGCGGGAACTGGTCGCGGCCGCGCGCGCCGGGGGTTTCGACGTCGTCTCGCAGATGGCCCGGCTGCGGGTGGAGAGCCTGTGGGAGCGGCTGGTCGTGCCGGCCTTCGTGTACTTCTTCGCGCAGTTGTATCCGTTCCGCCGGATCGGCAGGAAGGGAACGCGCACGGCGGCCGCGGCGGGCGGCTGCGTCCTGCTGCGCGCGGAGGCCGCCGAGCGGGCGCGGATCCCGGACGCCATCCGGCACGCCGTCATCGACGACGTGGCGCTCGCGCGGGCGGTCAAAGGCAGCGGCGGTCACATCTGGCTGGGGCTGGCCGAGGGGGTGGACAGTGTGCGCCCGTATCCGCGGCTGGGCGACCTGTGGCGGATGGTCTCGCGCAGCGCGTACGCGCAGTTGCGGCACAACCCGCTCGTGCTCGCCGGGACGGTCGCCGGGCTCGCGCTGGTGTATCTGGTCCCGCCCGCTGCCGTGATCACGGGGGCGGTCGGCGGGGACACGGTGACCGCGGCCGTCGGCGGCCTCGCATGGCTGGTGATGACAGGGACGTACGCGCCCATGCTCCGCTACTACAGCCAGCCACTGTGGCTCGCTCCGCTGCTGCCGTTCACCGCGTTCCTCTATCTCCTCATGACGGTCGACTCCGCGGTGCAGCACTACCGGGGGCGCGGGGCGGCCTGGAAGGGGCGCACCTACACGCGTCCGGACGCCGTGCCCGACGAGGGCTGACCAGCTGCGCTCCCAGACGATGGCAGTCGGGCTATTTGCGGCCGGGCGTCCAGTTCATGCCCCACCCGTAGGCGTGGTCGACCGTGCGCTGCGGGCTCACTCCGCGCTCGGGCACCAGGTAGCGGGCCTCGCGCTGGACGACGAGGTCGCTGCCGGTGTTGGTGATCAGGACGAGCGCGCACACCGTCGAGGGCACCGTGCACTCGTCGAGCGAGAAATCGATCGGGGCGCCGAACTGCGGCGTCAGGGTGACCGTGGCATGCAGGTCGGCGAAGGAACGCGCCCCCTCGTAGATGGTCACGAAGATCAGGATGCGCCGGATGGCCCGCTGGTGGTCGAGGTTGATGGTGAGGTTCTCGCCGCTGGACACGGCGCCGGTGCGGTCGTCGCCGTCGAGGTGGATGTACGGCGGCTGCCGCAGGGCGCCGTAGGCGTTGCCCAGGGACTGGACGACACCCTTGCTGCCGTCGGCGAGCTCGTACAGGGCGCACAGGTCGAGGTCGAGGTCGTTGTGCATGGCGACCGGGCGGCCCAGTTTGCTCGCCCAGCCCGAGAACTGCTTGCGTACCTGCCAGTTGAGGTTCACGCGCATGGCGCCCGAGGTGCCGCCCTGCTTGGTCAGCGAGACGGAGGGGGCTGCCTTGGTGAGCGTCACCTTGCTCAGACTGACGGGCGGCGCCTGGGGCACGGGCGGCGGAACCGGCGGCATGGCGGGCGGGGCCATGGGTGGGGGCATGGTCGCCGGGGGCGTGGCCGGTGGGGCCGTGGGCGCCGCGGCGGGGGCCGCCTGCTGGGGCTCGTCGACGGTGATGCCGTAGTCGGTGGCGAGGCCCTCGAGGCCGCTGCTGTAGCCCTGGCCGACGGCGCGGAACTTCCAGGCGCCCTGTCGGCGGTAGAACTCACCGAGCACGAAAGCGGTTTCCACGCTGGCGCCCATGCTGTCGAAACGAGCGACGACGGCGCCCTGGGCGGCATCCTTCACCTCGATACAGAGATCCGGCACCTGACCGAACGTGCCGCCGTCCGCGGAGGCGGCGAGGATGACGGTCTCGATCGCGGGCTCCACGCGCGCGAGGTCGACGAGCAGGGTGTCGGTCACCCGGCCGCCGGCGTCCCGCTTGCCCTCGTGCCGGACGGCACCGGAGGAGTGCTCGGGCTGGTTGTAGAAGACGAAGTCCCCGTCGGAGCGCACCTTTCCACCGACCAGCAACAGCGCGGAGGCGTCCGCATCGGGCACACCCGGTCCGGAGCGCCAGCCCAATTCGACCCGCAGTGCCGTCGTCGGCACAGGTGCATTCGATCCCTTCGGCATTGACATGTACGCCCCCACTCACGGGTCACCGCGCCAGGCATGCCCCGGCCGCTCATTGGGTTCTTCTACCGAGTCAACCTATTCCCCGCGACAGTTAACTCCCACGTGGAGCACAGGAAGACCGGTGGCCAACCGCCGGTAACCCGCTCGGAACTCGGCATTTACACGATCCGAACGCGGATTGGCGTCCCTTTTTGACAAGTTCGCTCGCATTGGGGATCCGCCGTCACTGCGGGCACATAAAACAACCCTCTTATCGGTCTCCCCAACCAGCACATCGTGGGCTTAACGTATGCGCCATGACCTCCCCCCGCTCCACTTATGGCGGCGGCTACTACTCCGCCTCCTTCCCGGACACCCCGATCTACGACTCGCTCGTGGCCGAGCGTGGCACCCCGCAGATCGCCCCGATCCGGGTGCCCGCCGCGTACGACATGCCGGGCAGCAACCTGCCCGCGCTGCCCACGGCCCTGCCGGCTCTCCCGGCGGCCCCGTCCCAGCCCTCCTACGGTTATCCGCAGACACAGCAGCCCGCTCCGCTACAGCAGGCACCCGCTGCGTACATCCCGCAGCAGGCGGCCGCGCCGCGCGGCTATCCGGGTCCGCAGGCTCAGCAGCCTCGGCCGGTGGCGCCCGGCGGCACGGGCTACGAGGCGATGCGCCCCGCGGCACCCCGCCCCGCCGCGGCTCCCTACCAGGACCCGTACAACAACCAGCAGTACCGCGGCTACTGACCCGTGTGCCCCGGGCGGTCGGCGCCACCTGGCACGATGACCTCATGGGGCACGCGAAACTGCAGTCGATTCACCTTCATCCGGTCAAGGCATGCCGGGGCACCGCGCCCCGGGAGGTCGTCGTGGAGCCCTGGGGGCTGGCCGGAGACCGACGCTGGGCGCTGATCGACGACGGGGGAAAGGTCGTGACGCAGCGCCAGCGACCGCGCCTCGCGCTGGCCGCCGCCGAGCTTCTGCCCGGTGGCGGCGTTCGGCTGTCCGCGCCCGGCATGGATCCGCTGACGGTGCCCGTACCCCGGCGGGTCGGCACGGTGCCGGTGGAGATCTTCCGGGACAAGGTCGAGGCGGTTCTCGCCGAGGACGACGCCGCGCATGCCTGGTTCAGTGACTTCCTCGGCGTGGACGTGCGCCTCGCGCACATGGACGACCCCGCCACGCGCCGCCCGGTCGACCCGGAGTACGCGCTGCCGGGTGAGACCGTCTCCTTCGCCGACGGCTATCCGCTGCTGCTCACCACGGCAGCCTCGCTCGACGCCCTCAACTCCCTGATCGCTCAGGGTGATCACGCCGGCGAGGGCCCGCTGCCGATGAACCGTTTCCGGCCCAATGTGGTCGTGTCGGGCACCGCGGCCTGGGCCGAGGACGGCTGGTCGCGCGTCGCCATCGGCGAGGTCGACTTCCGTGTCCCGAAGAAGTGCGGCCGGTGCGTGGTGACCACGACCGACCAGGGCACCGCCGAGCGCGGCAGGGAGCCCCTCCACACCCTGGGCAGGCACCGGCGGCTCGACGGCAAGCTGGTGTTCGGCCAGAACCTGGTGCCGCTGTCACGCGGCACGATCCGGGTCGGCGACCCGGTCACCATCCTCGACTGAAAAGGATCCCGCCGGAGCGACGACATGCGGGAACCGGGGCCGGGGGCCCGCTCGTTGGGCTTTGCATGAGAAGTTCATGAGAGGTCCCGGGCGCAGGTGATTTCGCTCTCTCTTCACCGGGCCCGCGGGTGAACGGCTCTGCCAGGGGTTATCACGGAGCGGGAAGGGGGTGGCCGGACGATGCGGGCGATCAGCGGACTCTGGCGCTGGCGGCACAATCCGCTGCGCCGTACGACCGATCTGCTCGAGGCCTGGGTCGCCCTCGGCGCCCTGCTGCTGATCCTGGTCGTCGCACCCTTGGCCGGCTCTCTGATCGGCGGCCTCGCCCAGAGCACCCTGCAGAAGTCCGTCCGCGAACAGCGCGCGTCCCGGCACCTGGTGACGGCGACCGTGGTCCGCAAGGCGGAAGGCTCCCAGCTGGACGTGGACCCCGAGGCCTCCACCGGCCGGGACTTGCGTACCCGGGTCGTCGCCGACTGGACCGCACCGGACGGCAGCGCCCACCGGGCAGCGGTCATGGCGAGCCTGGACTCCCCCCAGCCCGGCGACCGCTTCACGATATGGACGGACCGGCAGGGCCGCACGGTGGCCCGCCCGCTGGACTCCGCGACAGCGGCGACGCATGCCGTTCTCGCCGGGTTCGGCGCGGCCCTCCTGGCCGTCGGCCTTGTCGAGGGCTGCAGACGGCTGGTCGTCTGGCGCATGGTCCGTCGCCGGTACGCGCGTTGGGACCAGGCATGGGACAAGGCAGGTCCGGACTGGGGCCGGACCGGCACCGGCTGCTGACGGCCTTCCCGCTCTGGTCAACCCACCGTCCGCGCGCACGCTACGGTGGACCGGCCGAACTCTTCGGCAGCAAAACCCGCGTACTACGAGGTGGGGGCACATCAACGCCATGGCACAGGGCACGGTCCAGGTGACGCACACCGGCACATCGCGGTGGCGGCGCCGCACGGGTGAGTACGCGTCGCTCGCCGCCGCCCTGGAGGCCGCGGCCGACGGTGACGTCCTCACCGTCGCCCCCGGCACCTACCGGGAGAACCTCGTCGTCCAGCGGGCGGTGACCCTCCGCGGCCCCGAGGGCTCTCCGGGCTCGGTGCGTATCGCGCCGCTCGACGGTGTGCCGCTGACGGTGCGTGCCTCGGCCGTGGTCCAGGACCTGCACGTGGAGGGCCAGGACGCGGCGGCGCCCGCGCTGCTCGTGGAGGAGGGCACTCCGGAGCTGTCGGACGTCCGGATCGTCACGCGGTCCGCGGCCGGGATCGAGGTGCGGGGCGGTGCGCGGCCGACCGTGCGGCGCTGCACCGTCGACAACCCCGCGGGCATCGGCATCGCCGTACTCGACGGCGGGGGCGGGGTGTTCGAGGAGTGCGAGGTCGTCGCGGCCGGCCAGGCGGGCATCGCCGTGCGCGGCGGCGCCCACCCCCGTCTGGAGCGCTGCCGGGTCCATCACGCGTCGGGCTCGGGGTTGACGGCGACCGGTGAGAACTCCGCGCTGGAAGCCGTGGGTTGCGAGGTCTACGAGGTGAGGGGCTCCGGTGTCCAGATCACCGGCCGGGCCACCGCCCACCTCACCGACTGCGACGTTCACCGCACCACCGCCGACGGCGTCACGCTCGACACGGACGCCGTGCTGACGCTGGCGGACTGCCGTATCCACGACATCCCGGAGAACGCGGTCGACCTGCGCTCCCGCTCCGTGCTCACCCTGACCCGCACGACGGTGCGTCAGTTCGGGCGCAACGGCCTGTCGGTGTGGGACCCGGGCACGCGCGTGGACGCCAACCAGTGCGAGATCTTCGACAGCACGGGCGACTACCCGGCGGTGTGGGTCAGCGACGGCGCGACCGCCGTACTGGACTCCTGCCGGGTGCACGACGTGCCGGACGCCCTGTTCGTCCTCGACCGCGGCTCGCGCGCCGACGTCGTCGACAGCGACCTGTCCCAGGTGCGCAACACGGCCGTGTCGGTGAGCGACGGCGCGACCGCCCAGCTCGACGACTGCCGTATCCGGGACGCGGCGACGGGCGCCTGGTTCCGCGACCACGGCAGCGGCGGCACTCTCAACAACTGCACCCTGGACGGCAACCAGACCGGCGTGATCGTCACCAAGGGCGCCGACCCCACCATAGAGCGCTGCACGGTCGACTCCCCGACGGAGGCCGGGTTCTACGTGTCGGCGGGCGGCCGGGGCACCTTCCTGAACTGCCGGGTGCGGGGCAGCGCCGGCTATGGCTTCCATGTGATCGACGGGTGCCGTACGACGCTCAAGAAGTGCCGTACGGAGCGGTGCGCGCGCGGCGGCTACGAGTTCGCGGACGGCGGCCCGGACGCGGCCTCCGGGGCGGGCCCCGACGTGGAGGACTGCACCAGCGACGAGAGCGCGGGCCTGAGGCAGCCGACGCCGGAACCCGCCGTGCAGACGGCGCACCAGTCCCCCAGCCTCCTCGGCGCGATCCCCGGCCAGCGCTCGACCGAGCAGGAGCCGCTCATCGCCGCTTCGCAGCCCGAGACGTCGACGCGGACCTCCAAGGCCGTCCTCGGTGAACTGGACGCGCTGGTGGGCCTGGACAGCGTCAAGCGGGAGGTGCGCGCCCTCACCGACATGATCGAGGTGGGCCGGCGCCGTCAGCAGGCGGGTCTGAAGGCGGCGTCGGTCAAGCGCCATCTGGTCTTCACCGGCTCCCCCGGCACCGGCAAGACGACGGTCGCCCGCCTCTACGGCGAGATCCTCGCCTCCCTGGGCGTCCTGGAGAAGGGCCACCTGGTCGAGGTGTCCCGCGTCGACCTGGTCGGCGAGCACATCGGCTCCACGGCGATCCGCACCCAGGAGGCCTTCGACAAGGCGCGCGGCGGTGTGCTGTTCATCGACGAGGCGTACGCGCTCTCGCCGGAGGACTCGGGCCGGGACTTCGGCAAGGAGGCCATCGACACGCTGGTGAAGCTGATGGAGGACCACCGGGACGCGGTCGTGGTGATCGTCGCGGGCTACACGGCCGAGATGGAGCGCTTCCTGTCGGTCAACCCCGGTGTGGCGTCCCGTTTCTCACGAACCATCACCTTCAGCGACTACGGCCCCGACGAACTGCTGCGGATCGTGGAGCAGCAGGCCGAGGAGCACGAGTACCGGCTCGGCCCGGGCCTCGCCGAGGCCCTGCTGAAGTACTTCACGGCGATCCCCAAGGGCCCGGCGTTCGGCAACGGCCGCACGGCACGCCAGACCTTCGAGGCGATGGTGGAACGGCACGCGGGCCGGGTCGCCCAGCTCGACGAGCCGAGCACGGACGACCTGACGCTGCTGTACGCGGAGGACCTGCCGGAGCTGCCCTGAGCGGGTGGGCGGACCCGGCAGGCGTGTGGCGGGGCGGTGAGGTTTCCGGCCGGGTCGCGCACAGGCCTGCCACGTGCCGCTCCTGAGCCGGTCGGCCGGCCGGTTCAGCCCTCCCCCGTGGCTCCCGGCCGCTGCCCCGGTACCTCCGGCCTCAGCCGTTCCAGCAGCTTCTCCCGTTCCTTCGCGAACGCCGGGTCCGCCTGGTACCCGCCGTGGCCGAGGATGGGGGCGGGCAGGGGGTGTTCGGGGGTGCGGCCGTAGGCCAGGGGGTCCTTGAGGGGATCGTGGTCCACCTCGGGGCCGCAGTCGCCGGGCAGGCGGACCGGGCCGCCGATGGGGTCGGTGACCCGGTAGAGGTTGCGCCAGCAGTCGACCTCGGCGTGCAGGGAGGTGAGCGCGGCCGGGCCGAAGTGGGCGGGGAACCAGCGGCCGTAGAGGCGTTCCAGCGGGGAGCCGTAGGTGAGGAGCGCGACCCGCTTGCGGTCGGCGGGCGTCAGCTGCCAGGTCGCCGCGGCCGCGAGCACGCTGCCTTGGGAGTGCCCGGAGATGACGAGGCGGCGACCCTCCTCGACGCGGGTCCAGGTCGCCATCCGCCAGGTCAGGTCGGGGACCGCACGTTCGGCGTAACAGGGTGGCGCGAAGGGATGTGCGGCGCGCGGCCAGAAGGTGCCGACGTCCCACAGGATGCCGATGGTGCGCCGCGCGGAGGCGTCCTTGTAGGCACGCCTGCCCCAGGTGACGAACAGTATGAAGCCGAAGCCGATCAGCCAGGAGCCCAGCGCCTGTGCGGTCTGCGCGCCCCCATGGACGAAGGCGTACGTCCCCTCGGCGGCCTGGCTCGGTGTCTCGTCGCTCGTCAGGGCGCCGACCAGGGCTCCGGCGCCCAGGAGCAGGGTCGCGGTGGAGGTGACGGCGACGACGAGAGGGGCGCGGTCGGTGAGCGTGGCCATCGCGCGCGTGCCGGCGATACGGCGGGTGCGTGCCGTGTCCCGGGGTTCCCCCGCGTAGTCGAGCTCCACCGTGCCCAGCTCGGTGCGGCGCAGCCGCCAGGCCCGCCATGCCAGCCAGCCGCAGAGCAGCAGGAGCAGGACCAGCAGCGGTGGGATGACGGAGGCCTGCCAGGTCAGCAGGACCGGCGGACCCGCGATGGAGGTGCCCGTGCCGTCGAGCCAGTCGGCCACCCGCTGGGACACGCCGCCGGACATCACGCCACCGAGGGCACAGGCCAGCATCGCCACGGCGGGTCCACCCAGGCCCCGCATCGCGGCGCGCGGGTCGGGATCGGTGCGGTGCAGGAGGTGGGCGACCACGGCGAGGACGATGACGATCAAGCCCTGGAGGAACGCGATGGCTCCGAAAGTGGGGTCGCCCGGGAGACGGTCCGCCGACTGCCAGCCCGGGCGGTCCCACCCGGCGTAGACGAGGGCGAGCGCGAGCAGGACGAGGGAGGCGAGCGGGAGACGTCGTACGAGATGCTCGTCGAGTTCCTGGTCGAGGCGGTTCTCGCTGCGGCCCCGGCGGCAGACCACCCACACCACGACGGCCGCCCCGGCGATCACCGCCGTGTGCAGGAGCCACCCCAGCGCGTCCAGCAGCGCGGGCCCGCCGGGCCGGCGGTCGAAGCGTGCGGCAGCCGAGCCGACGGCCGCGGCGACCGTCAGCAGGCCGGCTGCGGTGTGCGCGGCACGCAGCCGGGCGACCAGGCGACGGCCGTACCAGAAGCCGGGGCGGCCCAGGGAGGTGCGGCCGGAGTCCTCGTCGGGACCGGGCTCGCGGGACATCGGCTGCTGGGACTCGTAGGCGCTCCAGGTGCGGCGGGAGAGGTACCAGAGCAGGCCGGTCAGCGCGGTGGGCACCAGGGCGGCGAGAGCGAGCCTGCGGCCCGGGTGGCTCCACCAGCCGCCCTCGGATGTCACGGGCGACAGGAAGCCGAGCCAGCTGTGCCGCTCGGCGCACGCGCGCGTGCCCGCGCACTGCCATGCCGTGAGGTCCAGGGCGACCTCGCAGGCGGCCGCGACGAGCAGCACGGTCAGCGTCAGTCCGGCCAGCCGCACGAGCAGGCCGTAGAGACGTACCGTCCGCTCGCGGTCCCGTGCGGTGGGGCGCATCCAGTGGGCGAGGTTGACCACCATGAACGGCAGCAACAGCAGCCACAGGGCGCGGGCGCTGTTCCCGGACGTGAGGTTGCACCAGACGTAGGCCTCGGGCACCGGTTTGCCCCGGTAGTCGTCCGGCCGGTCCTCCGCGTCGACGTCCTCGGCCCGCCGGAACACGGCGGCGGTGTCGTCGCCGGTGATCCGTACGGTCCGCGGATCGTCGAGCATCTCCTGCGGTGTCGTGCCGCCGACCCCGTGGACCAGGAGTTCCAGGGCTGTCCCGGCACTCTCGGCACCCGCGACGGCACGTCTGTCGGGACCACCTGTCGCCGCGTCCGCCCCGTTGATCTCGGCGACGCGTTCCTGCGCACGTTCCACTGTTCGCACTTCCCCCGTGACGAGCCCTTGGCTTCTGTCCGTGCGGGCACAAGGATCTCCCCGGAGAGGGGGCTCTACACCTCTCGTCACGCAATCTCCCCGATCCGCGTGAAGAACAGCGGAACAGGCGATGCCGAAGTGACATGCGCGCGTCGTGACAGCCAGTGGCGCGACCGGTGCCGACCCATGCGAGGATGGGTCGTCCCGCGCACCGGGAGCGGCGAGAATGTCCTTGTCGGAGGGGTTGCGCAGGGTGTGTCGAACGGCATGAGGCGAAAGGACCGGAGCGTACGTGAGTGAGAATCAGAACCTCCTCGCGGAGCAGCGGCGCGCCCTGATCCTGGACGAGGTACGGCGCCGAGGCGGGGTACGCGTCAACGAGCTGACCCGCAAGCTCGGCGTGTCGGACATGACGGTGCGCCGCGATCTCGACGCGCTCGCCCGGCAGGGCGTGCTGGAGAAGGTGCACGGCGGCGCGGTCCCGGTGATGGAGGCGAGTACGCACGAGCCGGGCTTCGAGGCCAAGTCGGGTCTGGAGCTGACGGCCAAGGAGGACATCGCGCGGGCCGCGGCCGACCTGGTCGCGCCGGGCAGCGCGATCGCCCTGTCCGGCGGTACGACGACGTACGCGCTGGCGCACCAGCTGGTGGACGTGCCGGACCTGACCGTCGTCACCAATTCGGTGCGGGTCGCCGACGTCTTCCACGCCGCGCAGCGCACGACGGGCCCCCGGCAGGGCGCGGCGACGGTCGTGCTGACCGGTGGGGTGCGCACCCCCTCCGACTCGCTGGTGGGTCCGGTGGCCGACCAGGCGATCGCGACGCTCCACTTCGACGTGCTGTTCCTCGGTGTGCACGGGATATCGGTCGAGGCCGGCCTGTCCACGCCGAACCTCGCGGAGGCCGAGACCAACCGGCGTCTGGTGCAGTCCGCGCGCCGGGTCGTGGTGGTCGCCGACCACACCAAGTGGGGCGTGGTGGGGCTGAGTTCGTTCGCGGCGCTGGAGCAGGTCGACACGCTCGTGACGGACGCCGGGCTCGCGACCGACGCGCGCTCGGAGATCTCGGAGCATCTGCGGCGGCTGGTGGTGGCGGGCGAACCCGACGAGGATGCCGACGTCTGAGGTCGGTGGCATCCGGCGGTGCAGACATCTGACGGGGCGCCAGCTATGGTGACGCTGCCCGGAGCGGCGTCGGCATAGGGGGTTTCGTCCATGGCTCACCTGCTGCGCGAGGTGGGGCTCGACTTCGTCGAGCGCGCGCCCGTACGGCTCGTCTTCGCACGGGAGATCTCCGCTCCCCCGGAGCCGGTGTTCCACGCGCTCGCCGAGGACGTACCGGGCTGGTCCGAGTGGTTCTCGGCGGTGGCGCTGGCCCGGCCGCTGGACGACGGGGCCCGGCGCGAGGTGCGGCTGCGCGGCGGCACGCGCTTCGAGGAGACGATCCTCGCCGCGAAGAGTCCCGAGGTGTACGCCTACCGTGTCGACGTCACCAACGCGCCGGGGGCGCGGGCCATGGTCGAGGAGTGGCGGCTCGCGCCGGCGGGGACGGGCACGCGGGTGCAGTGGACGTTCGCGGTGGACGGCACCGCGCCGTTCCGGTTCGCCTTCGGCCTCGCTCGGGCGGGACTGGGCCGGACGTTCCGCGGTGCGGTGACCGCGCTGGACCGGCGGCTGGCGTCCGCGCGCACATGAGGCTCGCCGCTCGGCCCAGTTCCTGAGGCCCGCTGTTCAGCCCGGTCCCCGAGGCCAGTTGTTCGGCCCGTCCCTCGGACTCGCTGGTCACTCCGGCCACACGCCCGTGGCCAGCAGTTGCTCGATGGCCGCCGCGTACGGCGCGATGTCCAAGCCCTGCTCGGCCAGCCAGGCGTCCGAGTAGTACTTGTCGAGGTACCGGTCGCCCGGGTCGCACAGCAGTGTCACCACGCTCCCCCGCCGCCCCTCGGCCACCATCTCGGCGACGATCTTCAGGGCGCTCCACAGGCCGGTGCCCGTCGAGCCGCCCGCCTTGCGGCCGATGGCCTGCTCCAGGGCCCGTACGGCGGCCACGCTCGCCGCGTCCGGGACCTTCATCATCCGGTCGATGGCACCCGGTACGAAGCTCGGCTCCATGCGCGGCCGGCCGATGCCCTCGATGCGGGAGCCGCAGTCGCAGGTGACGTCCGGATCGCCGGTGGTCCAGCCCTCGAAGAAACACGAGTTCTCCGGATCGGCGACACAGATGCGGGTGTCGTGCTGCATGTAGTGGACGTACCGGGCGAGGGTCGCGGAGGTGCCGCCGGTGCCGGCCGTGGCGACGATCCACGCGGGCTCAGGGAACCGCTCCAGGCGCAGCTGGCGGAAGATGGACTCGGCGATGTTGTTGTTGCCGCGCCAGTCCGTGGCCCGTTCGGCGTAGGTGAACTGGTCCATGTAGTGGCCGCCGGTGTCGACCGCGAGGCGGGCGGACTCCTCGTACATCTTGCGCGAGTCGTCCACGAAGTGGCACTGCCCGCCGTGGAACTCGATCAGGCGGCACTTCTCGGCGCTCGTCGTGCGCGGCATGACCGCGATGAAGGGCACGCCGATCAGCTTCGCGAAGTACGCCTCGGAGACGGCCGTCGAGCCGCTGGACGCCTCGATCACCGGGCGGCCCGGCCGGATCCAGCCATTGCACAGGCCGTAGAGGAAGAGCGAGCGGGCGAGCCGGTGCTTGAGGCTGCCGGTCGGGTGGGTCGACTCGTCCTTCAGGTACAGGTCGATGCCCCACCGCTCGGGCAGCGGGAAGCGCAGCAGGTGGGTGTCGGCCGAACGGTTGGCGTCCGCCTGGACCTTGCGCACGGCTTCTTTCAGCCAGGCTCGGTATGCCGCGTCACTGTGGTCGACGTCGAGGGTCACGCCGGACGGGGTCTGCTGGACGGTGCTCACGGCGCTGCTCCTCGTGCTGTGCGGCCGCGCCGACTCGCGCGGCCGTCGCTTCGAGCATAAACACCTTCCGCACGCTTCTCACCTGCATAAACACACCTTTGAGAGCCTCAAAGGCATCCCTGGACCGTTGGTCTCACGGGGCTCGTGGGGGCGCATTCACGCGAGTGCTCCGAGCGCTCCCGGTAAGGCGTGACGTGCGCACTGGTGCTCGACGCATGACGCGGGCAGACTGCACCGGACGGGACGACGATCCCGAACGGGGGCACACTGGATCACGACCAGGGCCGGCCACATCGACGCGGGATCGAGTCGGCACACCGACGCGCACAAGGGGGCGGGGCATGGCGGAGCCGGAGTTCACGGCCACGGGCGTGCGGATCGGCAAGCGGCTGCGCTCGCTGACCCGGGCCGGGCAGGTGCGGATCAGCGACGGCAGGCTGCAGTTGCTCACCAGCTACGGCAGCGAGATAGACAGCGCGCCGGTGCAGGCGGTGCGGGCGTCCAAGCCCTGGTTCGCCACGGACGACAAGGCGCTGGCCGACGTCAACGGCACGCGCTACTCGCTGACCCTGGGCGATCACGACCCAGCGCCCGGGGAACCGGGACCTCCCGCGGCACGCCGGTTCATCGAGGCCGTACGGAAGGCCGCGGGGCGTAAGGGCTGAGTCACCGCGAGTTGCGGTACCGCACCCCCTGCGTCACGCTGGTCTCACGTCACTCTGGGTTTACCGGCGATAACGCTGCGAACCAGCCCGCCGGCCACGTCAGCAGGCGGCCGTTTTCCTCAAGCACCCTGCTGGATCCGTACTTCGTGTTCTTCCGGACCTCTTCAGTCGGGGAGTCGCAGCCGTGATCAGTCACCCAAGCAGGCACTGCACGGTGGAGCTCCAAGCCCTGCCGTCGCGGATCGGTCAGGTCCGCAGAATCGTATCCGCGCAGTTGCGTTACTGGCATCTGGATCCCTTGATAGACCGCGCCGCGCTCGGTGTGACCGAGCTGCTGACCAACGTCCACCAGCACGCCCGGCCGGACAAGATGTGCACCGTCGAGATCGAGCTGCTGCTCGACCGGCTCATGGTCTCGGTGCGCGACCACGACCCGCGGCTGCCGGTCGTGTCGGACGTCCACGACGCCGACGCGCTCGCCACCTGTGGGCGCGGACTGGCGATGGTGGCGGCCGTCAGCGAGAGCTGGGGTGCCCGGCCGGACGGCGAGTCCGGCAAGGTCGTGTGGTTCACGCTGCCGACACCCGTGGCGGCACGGCCCGCGACCGCGCGCCCTCCGCAGCGGCGGGCCGTGGAGAAGCCCGCGCGCCGGTTCGCCGAGGTCGGGCAGCGCGTCGACCTGCGCAGGCCCGAACACGCTCCCGCCCGGTCGGCCGTTGTCGGCTGACCGGGCGGTGACACCTTCCCGCGAGGGCGGTCTCACTCCGTGGCGATCGCCCGCAATACGTCCAGGCGTGCCGCGCGGCGCGCCGGGCGCAGGCCCGCGAGGGCTCCGGCCGTGAGGCCGACCAGGGCCACCACCGCCAGTTGCAGGGGCGGCACGGCGAAGGCGAAGGCGCTGTCGCTCGCGCCGTCGGAGGCCTCGACCAGGACCCAGCCGAGGAAGGCGCCGAGGGCGAGGCCGCCGACCGTGCCGAAGGCCGCGACCAGGACCGACTCCCAGCGGACCATCGCGCGCAGCTGGGCACGGGTCTGGCCCACGGCTCGCAGCAGGCCCAGTTCGCGGGTGCGCTCGTGGATCGCCAGGGTGAGGGTGTTGGCGATGCCGAGGAGTGCGATGAGCACCGCGAGGGCGAGCAGGGCGTAGACGAGGGTCAGCATCATGTCGATCCCGCCCGCCGCGGACTGCGCGTACTCGTCCCGGGTCTGCACCTCGGGGTTGCCGTACCGGGCCGCGACCTTCTCCACCGCCGCCTTGCCCGTGTCCGTGTCGACGCCGTCCTTGAAGGAGACGGCGAGGAGGGTGTCGGCGTCCTGGGTGCGGTGCGGGGCCCAGGCGTCGCGGGTGATGACGTAGTCGCCGGCGAGTTCGGACTGGCCGTACACCGCGCGGACCGTGAAGGTCTGCGTACGCCCGTCGGTGAAGGTGAGGCGCGCCTTGTCGCCGGTCGTCAGGTTCTGCTTCTCGGCCTCCTTCTCGGTGATGGCGATGCCGTCGGTGCCGAGGTCGCGCAGGGAGCCGTGGACGGTGCCGAGGTCGAAGGTGCGCTCCAGGGCCAGTGGGTCGGTGACGGTCAGGGCGCGGCCCTTGCCGTCGACTTCCGCGACTCCCCGGCCGAGACCGACCGCCGTGTCCACCTCGGGCAGCCGCTGTACCGCGTCGGCGAGCCGCGGGCTCAGGCCGCTGCCGCCCGCGCCGAACGACGGGGTGCTCACGGCCACGTCGCCCGCGAAGGAACGGGACACCGTCTGGTCCATCGTCGCCTTCAGCGAGGCTCCGAACACGGTGAACAGCGACACCACGGCCACGCCGATCATCAGCGCGCTCGCGGTGGCGGCGGTCCGCTTCGGGCTGCGCAGGGCGTTGCGCCGGGCGAGTCCGCCGGTGACCCCGCGCAGGCGGTCCAGGGGGCCGCCGAGGACACGTACGGCCGTCGTGGAGGCGACCGGGCCGAGGACCACGAAGGCGACCAGGGCGAGGACGGCGCCGGTGCCCGCCAGCCACAGGGACGGGGACAGCAGGACACCGCTGAGCGTCACCCCGACCGCGAGGGCGAGGAGGCCGAGGCCTGTGACCGCGCGGGCGGGGGAGGCGCCGGACGTGTCGACGGCCGTCTCGCGCAGGGCGGCCAGCGGTGCGGTGCGGCCGGCGCGTACGGCGGGCAGCAGTGCGGAGCCCAGGCAGACCACGATGCCGACCGCGAGCGGGAGGGCCATCGAGAGGGCGCTGATCACCAAGTCGCCCTCGGGGAACGGGAATCCGATCGCCGGGAACAGCGCCTGGAGCCCGGCCGCGATGCCGATGCCGCCGACCAGGCCCGCCGCCGACGCCGTGACGGCCACGGCCGTCGCCTCGACGAGGGTCGACGTGGTGACCTGGCGGCGTGAGGCGCCGAGGGCGCGCAACAGGGCGTTCTCGCGGGTGCGTTGGGCCACGACGATCGCGAAGGTGTTGTGGATGGAGAAGGTCGCGACCAGCAGGGCTACGCCGGAGAACACCAGGAGGAAAGTGGTGAAGACCGTCAGAAACTGGCTGGAGATCATGTCGGTGTTCTCCTCGGCCGACGCCTGACCGGTGATGGCCTCGACTCCCTTGGGCAGTACGGGAGTCAGGGCGTCCACCAGCTCCTGCTGGCCGACACCGGGACCGGCGCGCACCTGGATGCTCGCCGCCTCGCCGGGCCGCGCGGTGAGGTACTTCTCCGCGTCGGCCTGCGTCATGCCGGTGAAGGTCACCTGGGCCATGCCGTCCTCGCCGCCGAAGGTCGCGAGGCCGACGACGGTCACCTTGACCGGGTCGGGGGTCCGCAAAGTCGTGGTGTCGCCGATCTTGAGGTCGCCGCGTTCGGCGGTGCCGCGGTCGATGACGACCTCGCCGGACTTCCGCGGCGTGCGGCCTTCGGCGAGCCGGTACGCGTTGAGCTTCGGGTCGGCGATCCAGTTGCCGGCGAGGGTGGGCGGGCCCTGGCCGCCGATCGGGTCGCCGTTCCTGCCGACGAGCTGGCCCGCGCCCTGGATGTTGGGCTCGGCGGCCGCGACGCCGGGGACCTGCTCGATCGTGGTGACCAGGTCGGTGCCGACCGGCTCGCGCACGCCTTCGCTCTCACCGGGCGTGGTGATGGCGTCGGCGCTGCGGACGACGGCGTCGGTGCCGCTGGTCGCGTTGCCGAACATGGTGTCGAAGCTGGCGCGCAGCGTGTCGCCCATGACCAGGGTGCCGGCGAGGAAGGCGACGCCGAGGAAGACCGCGAGGAACGTACCGGCGAAGCGGCGCTTGTGGGCCCGCAGGGAGGACACGCTCAGGCGGACGGATGCGTTCATGACGGCACCTCGAAGGCTTTCATGCGGTCCAGGACCTTGTCGGCGGTCGGGGATTCCATACGGTCGACCAGGCGCCCGTCGGCGAGGAACACGACCTCGTCGGCGTGGGCGGCGGCCACCGGGTCGTGGGTGACCATGACGACCGTGCGGGCCGTCCGGCGCACCGTGCGGCCGAGCAGGCCGAGGACCTCCTCGCCGGACCGGGAGTCGAGGTTGCCGGTCGGCTCGTCGGCGAAGACGATGTCGGGCCGGCCGGCGAAGGCCCGGGCCACGGCGACGCGCTGCTGCTGGCCGCCGGAGAGTTCGGAGGGGCGGTGGTGGAGCCGGTCGCGCAGGCCGACGACGTCGATGAGCGCGTCGAGCCATTCCTCGTCGCCGCTGTCACCTTTGCCGCCCTTGCCACCCTTACCGCCCGCGAGGTCCAGGGGCAGCGTGATGTTCTCCGCGACGGTCAGCGTCGGTACCAGGTTGAAGGCCTGGAAGACGAAGCCGACGCGGTCGCGCCGCAGGAGGGTGAGGCGGCGGTCGTCGAGGCTGCTCAGCTCGGTGTCGCCGATGTGGGCGGTGCCCGAGGTGAGGGTGTCGAGGCCGGCCGCGCAGTGCATCAGGGTGGACTTTCCGGAGCCGGAGGGCCCCATGATCGCGGTGAAGCGACCGACCGGAAAGTCGACGCTCACCCCGTCCAGGGCCCTCACGCTGGTGTCGCCGCTGCCGTACACCTTCACGGCGTCGACGACACGGGCGGCCGTCGGCGTGATGGTGTGGGCGGTCGTGGCCGTCATGCCGCACCGCCCTTGCCCGTACGGCCGAACTGCTCGTCCAGGACGGACAGTCGGCGCCAGTACTCGTCCTCGTCGATCTCGCCGGAGGCGAAGCGGTGGCCCAGCACGGTGATGGGCGAGTTGTCGTCCGCGGCGGGTGCCCGCCAGGGGCCGCGGCGTCCGCGCCACACCGTGCGGCGCAGCAGCGCGATGCCGCCGACCACGACGGCCGCCCAGATCAGCGGGAAGAGGAGGATCCAGGGGCCGGGGCCGCCGTCCGCGAAGTGAGCCAGGGTCTGCATCTCGAGTCATCTCCCGAGTCGGTTCGGTCAGGTTGTTCAGGTCGGTCGGGTCGTTCGGTGATGTCTCGAGACTCGCGCCGGGAGGGGGTCCGGGTCGTCGTACGGCCAGCGGCAGTGCGCGTACCTCGCGGGGAGTACGCGGGAGTGGTTCCGCTGCTTCCTGACGCCTCGACTTCTGTAACTACTAGTATGTACAGTGACGGCATGAGCACCTCGGAGCGGCTGATCGAGTCCACCCGCGAGCTGCTGTGGGAGCGCGGCTATGTGGGCACCAGCCCCAAGGCGATCCTGGAGCGCTCGGGCGCCGGGCAGGGCAGCATGTACCACCACTTCAAGGGGAAGCCGGATCTCGCCCTGGCCGCGATCCGGCGAACCGCCGAGGAGATGCGGGCTACCGCAGCGGGAGTACTCGACGGTCCGGGAACGCCGTACGAGCGCATCGAGGCGTATCTGCGGCGCGAGCGCGATGTGCTGCGCGGCTGTCCGATCGGGCGGCTGACGATGGACCCGGACGTGATCGCCAGCGACGAACTGCGCACGCCTGTCGAGGAGACGCTCGACTGGCTGCGGGAGCGGCTGGCCGGGATCGTCGAGGAAGGCAAGCAGCAGGGCCAGTTCGCGGCCGGGCTCGACGGTGAGGCGATCGCGACGACGATCGTCGCGACCGTACAGGGCGGCTACGTCCTCGCCCGCGCGTCCGGTTCGCCCGCCGCCTTCGACGTGGGCGTCCGGGGGCTGCTCTCGCTGCTCGCCCCGCGGGACGAGACGACCGCCGAGTGGCACGAGCTCGTGACCGACGCGTGACCGACCACCCGGCCCGAGAAGGGACTTGGCATGCACGCCATGCAGTACGAG
Organism: Streptomyces shaanxiensis; assembly: GCF_039537145.1. Lineage (NCBI taxonomy): Bacteria > Bacillati > Actinomycetota > Actinomycetes > Kitasatosporales > Streptomycetaceae > Streptomyces > Streptomyces shaanxiensis. Next base: position 932,099 of record NZ_BAAAZY010000010.1, on the reverse strand, counting down.
TTCACGCTGCCCGCCGACTACGACATGGATGTCATCCGCTCCCGCGTCGCCCGCGTCGGCCATCTGCTGGACGGCTGGGACGGCCTCGGCACCAAGGCGTACCTGCTGCGTGAGCGCGGCGTGCACGGCTCGCCGGTCAACCAGTACGGGCCCTTCTACCTCTGGAACACCATGGAGGGCATGAACGCCTTCCTGTGGGGAGGCGCCTTCCAGGGACCCGTGAACGACTTCGGGCGGCCGCGGGTGCGTCAGTGGACGGGGCTCGCGTACGCGGAGGGCGGCGCCGCGGACTCCCTTGCCAGGGTTGCCGTGCGGCGGCGTCAACCGGTGCCGGACGGCGTGGAGTTGGCCGCGTTCATGGCGGACTCGGCGGACGAGGCCGAGCGGCTGGCGGCGCGGGACGGCGCCGTGCTGGCCGCGGCCGCTGTCGACACGCACGCGTGGGAACTGGTCCACTTCTCGCTCTGGGCGCACGACACACCCAAGGCCGAGGGCGATGTGTACCAGGTGCTGCACCTGTCGGCGCCGGGGTGCGGCGCGCTGCCGCGGGGCCGGCAGTGGTGAGTGCGGTCCGTACGGTCCTCGGGGATGTGCGACCCGAGCGGCTCGGCGTGTGCGACGCGCACGACCACCTCTTCCTGCGCAGCCCGCAACTGCCCGGCCAGGAGCTCCAAGACGCCACCGCCGCGCGCGCCGAGCTGGACGCGTTCCGCGCGGCCGGCGGTTCGGCCGTCGTGCAGTGGACTCCGTACGGCATGGGGCGCCGGGCCGCCGACCTGCCACCGCTGTCCCGAGCGGCCGGGGTGCACCTGGTCTGCGCGACGGGCCTGCATCAAGCGGCGCACTACGCCCCGGAGGCGCTCGACGCGCTGCGTGGCAGGCCGGCCGACGTCTTCGTGGCCGAACTGACCGAGGGCATCGGCACTTCCGGGGTCCGTGCCGGGCTCATCAAGGTCGCCGGCGGCTTCCACGCCCTCGACGCGCACGCCCGCTGGACGATGACCGCCGCCGCCGAGGCCCACCACGCGACGGGCGCGCCCATCGCCGTGCACCTGGAGATGGGGACGGGCGCGCTCGACGTACTGGACCTGCTGTGCGGAGAGTTGGGCGTCCCGCCGTACCGGGTGGTCCTCGGCCATCTCAACCGCTCCCCCGATCCCCTGCTCCACCGCCAGGCCGCCGAAGCGGGCTGCTGGCTGGCCTTCGACGGGCCCTCGCGCGCCCATCACGCCACCGACTGGCGCATGCCGGACGCGATGCGGGCGCTGGCCGAGGCCGGGTTCGGGCACCGGCTGCTGCTCGGCGGGGACACCGTCGTGGCCGGGGCGCGGTCGGTCGACGGGGGTCCCGGGATGCCGTACCTGCTGCGCCGGATGCGGCCGCGGCTCGCGCTCGCCCTCGGCGAGGAGCTGGTGGAACGCGTCCTCACCGACAACCCCGGCCGGGCCTTCGCCGTCGACTGGCGCTGACCTGCGGCCAGAGCGTGGCCCGATCGTGTTGATCTTTGACCCACCGAACGCTTTCGGCCACTCCCGGCGGACGGAGGATGGAAAGGCGACGGAGTTGACCCATGAGGAAGGCGGAAGACATGGCGCTGGAGATGCGTGATCGCTGTGAGCGGTGCGGGACGGCGGAGCTGCCGCTCGACGCGGCTGCCCGTATCTGCACGTACGAGTGCACGTTCTGCGTGCCGTGCAGCGATGCCATGCGGGACGTCTGTCCCAACTGCGGTGGCGAGCTGGTCCCCAGACCTCGCCGTTGGTGACGGCGCATGGCTGCGGCCTCCGTGGCAGGGGGACCGCGGCCAATGCCTCGTGCACGGGGTGGGTGTCGAAGTCCCTCAACAGACCTGTGTGCGCAGGGAGTTCGGCGGTCGGGAAGGCGATCCACTCGTGCATGTAGGGCAGCAGCGAGTCGACGGCCTCGTTGATCGACTCGCTGACGATCTCCGGCCACGGCCGGCCGGCCGTGGTCGCCACGGTGACCGCCTGCCAGGCGCGGCTGCCGACCTGTTGGGCGCTGTGGAGCCTGACGGCGGCCCAGGCCCTCAGGCCCTGCCGAGATCCAGTCGCCCGATACGCGCCACGTTCTCCCGGTCCTCCGCGTCCTCGCTCGCCGCACCGGCGAACCAGGCGTCGAGGATCTCCTTGAGCAGCGGCTCGGACGTCAGCCGCAGGCTCAGGGCGAGCACATTGGCGTCGTTCCAGCGGCGGGCGCCGTCCGCGGTGTACGCGTCGGTGCACAGGGCCGCCCGCACCCCCGGCACCTTGTTCGCGGCGATCGACGCGCCCGTACCGGTCCAGCAGCACACGACCGCCTGGTCGGCCGTCCCGTCGGCGACCTCGCGGGCGGCCGCCTCGGAGCAGGCGGCCCACTGGGGGTCGGCACCGGGGCTGAGCGCGCCGTACGTCACCACCTCGTGGCCGCGATCAAGCAGCTCGGTGACGAGCGAGCGCGCCACGGGTTCGTCCATGTCCGAGGAAACGGAGATCCGCATGTCACGAAGCGTACCCAGGTCCTCGCCGGGGGTGCGGCCGTGCGAGCGGCGGCCGAGCATGGAGATGACCGGCGGGAACGGCCGAGGAGGAGCCATGCCGACCCTGCACATCGAGCATCCGATCACGGACTTCGCCAGGTGGAAGACGGCCTTCGACCGCTTCGCTCCGGCGCGCGCGGACGCGGGCGTGCGCCACTACCGCGTCCAGCAGCCCGTCGACGACCCCGCCTACGTCGTCGTCGACCTCGATTTCGACGACGTGGCCGACGCCGAGCGGTTCCTGGGCTTCCTCAGGACGAGGGTGTGGTCCTCGTCCGAGAACGCGCCCGCGCTGGCCGGGGCGCCCCGGACGCGGATCCTCAACACCGCCGAGGAGCGGTGAGGCCTACGACGCCAGCGCACCCAGCGGATCGTCCAGCACCGGCTGCCACGCCAACTCGGCCGCGCCGACCAGGCTGTTGTGGTCGAGGGTGCAGGCGAGGATCGGGACGCCGCCGCTCTGGCCCCACAGGCTGCGGTCGGCGACGACGGCGCGCAGGCGCTCGGGGTCGGCGTCGAGGAGGGTGCGGTGCAGGCCGCCGAGGATGATGCGGTCCGGGTTGAGGATGTTGACCAGGCCCGCGAGGCCGAGGCCGAGGCGGTCGATGAGGGCCTCGGTGGCCGTGCGGACCGCCGGGTCGTCGTACTGGGTGCGGATCAGGTCCTTGGCCTGCTGGAGCAGGGAGACCTCGGGGCCGGGCTCGCGGCCGGCCGCCGTGAGGAGGGCCAGCGGGTCGGCCTCGACGTCGAGGCAGCCGCGGCTGCCGCAGTGGCAGGGTCTGCCCTCGGGGTTGACGGTGAGGTGGCCGACCTCCAGGGCCAGGCCCGAACTGCCGGTGTGCAGACGGCCGTCCAGCACGAGCGCGCCGCCGACGCCCCGGTGCCCGGTGGCCACGCACAGCAGGTCGCGGGAGCCGCGCCCCGCGCCGTGGCGGTGTTCGGCGAGCGCGGCGAGGTTGACGTCGTTGCCGGTGAACGCCGGTCCGGTGATCCCGGCCGCGCGCACGCACTCCGTGAAGATACGGCGCACGGGCGCACCCACGGGCCAGGCGAGGTGCAGGGGGTTGAGCGCCAGGCCGTCGGGTTCCGCGACCGCGGAGGGGACGGCCAGGCCCGCGCCGACGCAGCGACGGCCCGTGGTGCTCAAGAGGTCGGCGCCTGCCTCGACGACCGAGCCGAGAACCTTCGCCGGATCGGCGTCGACCGTCTCGCAGCCGGGCGAAGTGGCGACGATCCGGCCGCCGAGGCCGACCAGCGCCGCCCGGAATCCGTCGGCGTGGACCTGTGCGGCGAGGACGACGGGCCCGTCCTCGGCGACCGCCAGCCGGTGCGAGGGCCGCCCCTGCGAACCGGCCGACGCGGTGGGCCGGGCGTCGACCCGGATCAGCCCCAGCGCCTCCAGCTCGGAGGCGACCGCGCCGGCCGTGGCCCGGGTCACGCCGAGCTCGGCGGTGAGGACGGCGCGCGTGGGGGCGCGTCCGGTGTGCACGAGCTCCAGCGCGGGCCCGAGCGCACCGCGCCCCCGGTCCAACCGCGTCCTCGAGGTGGTGATCCCTTCCCCCGCCGGCCGGGGGTCCGCGTTGCCGCTCATGAGGGCGAGTCTCCCATGATCCGCAGGTGTGGTGGCCTACAGCCCGCTCACCCTGAGCGTGAGGTTCAGCCGCCCGGTCAGCCCCAACTCCGCCGGTGCGGTGCCGGGCTGTACTTTCGGCACGCCGTGGTAGGCGAGCCGCGACGGGCCGCCGAACACGAACAGGTCGCCGCTGCGCAGCTCGACGTCCGTGTACGGCCGGGTCCGGGTCTCGGTGTTGCCGAAGCGGAAGACACAGGTGTCGCCGAGGCTCAGGGACACCACGGGTGCGTCGGACTTCTCGTCGCTGTCGCGGTGCATGCCCATGCGGGCGTCGGCGTCGTAGAAGTTGATCAGCGCGATGTCGTACGCCGCCGATGGCGCCGCCCGCCGCTCGCCCAGGGTGTCGCGCACCGCTCGGCGGCCCAGCTCGCCCAGCCACTCCGGGAACGGTTTCACCGGGGCGCCGTCACCGTCGACGACCGTGCGGGCGTAGGCGTACGGGTACCAGTGCCAGCCCAGGCAGACCTGTCGGGCGGTCATGGTGCCGCCGCCAGGGGTGCGCACCGTACGCAGGCCGGCCGGTGGGCGCGCCCACTCGCGGCACGCCTCCAGCAGCTCGCGCTGCGCGGGCGCGTCCAGCCAGTCGGGCAGGTGCACCGCGCCCGGCGAGACCTCCGTACGCTCCCGGGGGAACAGCTCGGTGTCCATGTCTTCCATCCTCCCCCACCCGTCGTGAGCTGCGGCTCAGCTAGCCTTGACGCACGATGAACGACCGTATGACGACGCCCTGGGGCGAGCTCGCGCTGACCCGTTACCCCGAGGACCCCCGCGACAGGCTGCGCGCCTGGGACGCCTCCGACGAGTACCTCCTCAGGCATCTGGCGGAACAGGAGATCCCGCTCTCCGGCACGGTCGTGGTTCTCGGTGACCGCTGGGGCGCCCTGGTCACGGCGCTCGCGGCGCACGGCCCGGTGCAGATCACCGACTCGTACCTGGCCCAGGAGGCGACCCGCGCCAACCTCGCCCGGCTCGGCGTCGAGCCCGGCACCGTCCGGCTGCTCACCACGCAGGACACGCCACCGGAGCGCATCGACGTCCTTCTCGTGCGGGTGCCGAAGAGCCTGGCGCTGCTGGAGGACCAGTTGCTGCGGCTGGCGCCCGCGGTGCACGAGGACACGGTCGTGGTCGGCACCGGGATGGTGAAGGAGATCCACACCTCGACGCTCCAGCTGTTCGAGCGGATCCTCGGCCCGACCCGCACCTCGCTCGCCGAGAAGAAGGCCCGGCTGATCTTCTGCACGCCCGAGCCCTCACCGGCGCGGCCCGCCAACCCCTGGCCGTACACCTACGACCTCCCCGACGGCATCGGCGCGGTCTCGGGGCGCACGGTGGTCAATCACGCCGGTGTCTTCTGCGCCGACCGGCTCGACATCGGCACACGGTTCTTCCTGGGGCACCTGCCCGACAGCAAGGGCGCGCAACGCGTGGTGGACCTCGGCTGCGGCAACGGTGTCGTCGGTACGGCGGTGGCGCTGGCGAACCCGGAGGCCGAGGTGCTGTTCGTCGACGAGTCGTTCCAGGCCGTGGCCTCGGCGGAGGCGACGCACAGGGCGAACGAGGTGCCCGGACACGCCGAGTTCCGGGTCGGGGACGGGCTGGCGGGCGTGCCGGCCGGGAGTGTCGACCTCGTGCTCAACAATCCGCCGTTCCACTCCCACCAGGCGACGACCGACACGACGGCCTGGCGGATGTTCACGGGCGCCCGGCGCGCGCTCAGGCCGGGCGGTGAGCTGTGGGTGATCGGCAACCGGCATCTCGGCTACCACGTGAAGCTGCGGAAGTTGTTCGGCAACAGCCAACTGGTCGCCAGCGACCCGAAGTTCGTGGTGCTGCGGGCCGTCAAGAGGTGACGATGCGGTCCGGGTCCCCGACGCGGTAGCGGTTCAGGCGGTACGACTCGATCTCGCGGCGCCGGAGCACCGTCATGGCCCGCAGCACGTCCTGCCGGTCGACCACATAACTGCTCGCCGTCTCCAATGTCAGCTCGGCGCCGGGCAGCCGCTCGGCGACGAGGTCGAACACCGAGCGGACCTGGTCCTCGTCCAGGTGGACCAGGACGGCCTCGGCGACCAGGAAGTACGGCCCCGGGCTCGCGCGCACCGCCTCGGCCCAGGCGGGGTCGGTGACGGAGGCGGCGAGGGTGTGCCTGCGGTCGGTGTCCTGGAAGAAGGCGCGGCGCAGGGTCATGACGTCGGGCAGGTCGAGGTCGAACCGCAACGTCTCCTGGATCTCGCCCAGCTCAGGCACGCGCTTCGACTTAGGCGTACCTAAGTATGTACACGGGCCATCGGTCAGGGAGCCCTGAGGACGCCGATGATGTCGGCCACCGCCCGCGCCATCGCCTCCCGCCCCACGCTCAGGTACTTGCGCGAGTCGACCGCCTCGGGGTGGGCGGCGAGGAATTCGCGGATCGCGGTCGTCATCGCGATGTTGAGGGCCGTGCCGACGTTGACCTTGGCGATGCCGCCCGCGACGGCCGCGGTCAGTTCGTCGTCGGGGACGCCGGAGGAGCCGTGCAGGACGAGGGGGACGTCCAGGGTGGCGGCCAGGCGTTTGAGGAGGTCGTGGTCGAGGGTGGCGGTGCGGGTGGTCATGGCGTGCGAGCTGCCGATGGCCACCGCGAGGGCGTCGACGCCGGAGTCGGTGACGAAGGCGTGGGCCTCGGCGGGGTCGGTACGGGCGCCGGGGGCGTGGGCGTCGAGCGGCGGCTCGCCGTTCTTGCCGCCGAGCCGACCCAACTCGGCCTCGATCCATAGGCCTTGGGCGTGCGCCCAGTCGACGGCCGCCTTCGTCGCGGCGAGGTTGTCCGCGTACGGCAGGCGGGCCGCGTCGTACATCACGGAGCTGAATCCGGCGTCCGGCGCCTGGCGCAGCAGGTCGTCGCTCTGGATGTGGTCGAGGTGCAGCGCGACGGGGACGGCGGCCCGTTCGGCGGCGGCGACGGCCGCGCGGGCGAGCGGCAGGAGCCGCCCATAGCGGAACTTGACGGCGTTCTCGCTGACTTGCAGGACGACGGGCGAACTCACCGACTCCGCACCGGCGATGACCGCTTCGACGTGCTCCAGGGTGATGACGTTGAAGGCGGCGACGGCGGAGCGGGTTGCGGCGGCGCCGGTGATGAGCTCACCGGTGGTCACGAGGGGCACGGCCTGTCCTTTCTCCTGTCCTGTCTCGGCGTGCAGGGGACGTGTTCAGGGGGCGAGGATCACCGAGCGGGTGAGGTGACGCGGCTGGTCCGGATCGAGGCCGCGGGCGGCGGCGACGGCGACCGCGAGCCGCTGGGCGCGGACCAGTTCGGCGAGGGGGTCGAGGCGGCCCTCGATCCACAACCCGCCGGTGGAGCGCACCTGTTCGGCCAGTCCGTCGGGCGCCGTGCCGAACATCCAGGTCGCGGTGCCGCTCGTGGTGATGCTGATCGGGCCGTGCCGGTACTCCATGGCGGGGTAGGCCTCGGTCCAGGACAACGACGCCTCGCGCATCTTCAGCCCGGCCTCGTTGGCCAGCCCCACGGTCCATCCACGGCCCAGGAAGGTGAACTGCCCGCACTCCACGAGCCCTTCGGGCAGTTCGCCGGAGAGTGCGGTGCTGGCGTCGGCCACGACCGCGTCGGTGTGCAGGCCGAGGTGGGCGCGGAGGAGGGTGAGGGCGGTGGTCGCGAACCGGGTCTGCACGACGGACCGTTCGTCCGCGTAGTCGAGGACGACGACGTCGTGCGCCGCCGTCATGACGGGCGTGCTCGGGTCGGCGGTGATCGCCGTGGTGCGGGTACGGTCCCTCGACCGCCCCAGAAGTTCGAGGACTTCGGTGGTGGTGCCGGAGCGGGTGAGGGCGAGGACACGGTCGTACGTCCGCCCGTGCGGGAACTCCGACGCGGCGAAGGCGTCCGTCTCCCCCTGGCCCGCTCCCTCGCGCAGCGCGGCGAACGCCTGCGCCATGAAGTACGACGTGCCGCAGCCGACCACCGCGACCCGCTCCCCCGGCGCCGGCAGCATCCCGCCGAGGTCGGCGGCCTGCGCCGCGGCGCGTGTCCAGCACTCGGGCTGGCTGTTGAGCTCGTCCTCGACATGCGTCATGCCGCCACCCTCCGGGCTTCCCACAGAGCTTCATACTGCTATCGCAATGCTTGTTCTTGCAAGATATCGCTAGCTTTCGAACAGAATCAAGCATTCCGCCGGAGGGGCGTGCGCTAAGGTCGCCGGAGATCGAGGAAATGGAGTGCGGATGTCGCGCGATGCCCGCTGGAAGGCGCTGCTGGAGCTGCTCGTGGAGCGGGGCCGGCTGGACGTCGAGGAGGCGGCCGCCGAGCTGGCGGTGTCGGCCGCCACGATCCGCCGCGACTTCGACCAGCTGGCCGAGCAGCAGATGCTGGTCCGCACGCGGGGCGGCGCGGTCGTGCACGGGGTGTCGTACGAACTGCCGCTGCGCTACAAGACGGCCCGGCACGCCTCCGAGAAACAGCGCATCGCCAAGGCGGTGGCAGACCTCGTCGCACCCGGCGAGGCCGTGGGGCTGACCGGCGGCACGACGACCACCGAGGTGGCCCGCGCCCTGGCGGTGCGCAGCGACCTTGCGTCCGGCTCGCCCGCACTGACCGTCGTCACGAACGCGCTCAACATCGCCAATGAGCTGGCCGTACGTCCCCAGTTCAAGATCGTGGTCACCGGCGGGGTCGCGCGCCCGCAGTCGTACGAGCTCATCGGGCCGCTCGCGGACGGGGTACTGGCCCAGATCACCATCGACGTGGCGGTGCTCGGCGTCGTCGCGTTCGACGTCACGCACGGCGCCGCCGCGCACGACGAGGCGGAGGCGGCGATCAACCGGCTGCTGTGCGAGCGCGCCGAGCGCGTGATCGTGGCCGCGGACTCCAGCAAGCTGGGCCAGCGGGCGTTCGCCCGGATCTGTGCGGCCGACGCGGTGGACACCCTGGTCACGGACACGGCGGCCCCGGCCGAGACGGTACGGCGCTTCGCGGAGGCGGGACTGAGCGTCCTCACGGTCTGACCCGGGTACCCGCCCGATTCCCGGCACCCGTCCGCCCGATTCCCCCTACGCTGGGAGCGAGGCGCATGGCGGGCCAGGGAGGCTGCGATGAGCACGACACCGATCGACCACGACGGACCGGCGGCATCGCGGTATGTGCCGATCGCCGAGCACGGGCTGATCGGCGACCTGCGCAGTGTTGCCCTGGTCGGCACGGACGGCACGATCGACTGGTACTGCTGCCCGGCCTTCGACGCGCCGAGCGTCTTCGCGGCGATCCTGGACGCCGAGCGGGGCGGCTGCTTCGAGCTGGCGGCCGCGGTGCCGGCCAGGACCAAGCAGTTCTACTTCCCCGACACGAACGTCCTGATCACCCGGTTCTTCACCGAGGACGGCGTCGGCGAGGTGCAGGACTTCATGCCGGTCGACGGCGACTCGGTCGAGGCGGAACGCCACCGGCTGATCCGGCGCGTGGTGTGCGTGCGCGGAGCGATCCCGTTCCGGACCCGGGTGGCGCCGCGCTTCGAGTACGGCGCCCGGCCGCACACCGTCCGCATGGTCGGCGACGTCGCGGTCTTCGAGTCCGAGAAGCTGTCGCTCGGGCTGACCGCGACCGTGCCGCTGGAGGTCGACAGCCTTGACGCGTACGCCGAGTTCAAGCTCGCCCAGGGCGAGTCGGCGGTGTTCGCGCTGGACCAGGTCGGCGGTGAGGTGACCCCGCGCCGGTGCGCGCGGACCGAGGCCGAGGAGCAGTTCAACAGCACGGTCGCGTACTGGCGACACTGGCTGTCCGCCTCCAAGTACCGGGGCCGCTGGCGGGAGATGGTGCACCGCTCGGCCCTCACCCTGAAGCTGCTCACCTACGCGCCCACGGGCGCCATCGTGGCCGCGGCGACGACGAGCCTGCCCGAGCAGCTCGGCGGCGAACGCAACTGGGACTACCGGTACGTCTGGGTGCGCGATGCCGCCTTCTGTGTGTACGCACTGCTGCGGCTGGGCTTCACGACCGAGGCCAGGGAGTTCATGAACTTCGTGACCCGGCATATCAGTCCGGGCGACGGCAAGCCTTCGGGCCCCTTGCAGATCATGTACGGCATCGACGGCCGCACCGATCTGCCCGAGCGCGAACTCGACCATCTGGAGGGGCACCTCGGCTCCGCCCCGGTGCGAGTCGGCAACGCCGCCGCCGACCAGCTCCAGCTCGACATCTACGGCGCGCTGGTCGACTCGATCTACCTCTACGACAAGTGGGCCGAGCCGATCTCCAGCGGCCAGTGGGACGACGTGTGCGCGCTGGTGGACTGGGTGTGCGAGCACTGGGACCAGCCCGACGAGGGCATCTGGGAGACCCGCGGCGGCCGCAAGAACTTCCTGTACTCCCGGCTGATGTGCTGGGTCGCGATCGAGCGGGCCATCCGCCTGGCCAACCGGCGCGGTCTGCCCGCCGATCTGCCGCGCTGGCAACAGTGCCGGGACACCATCTACCGGCGGATCATGAAGCGCGGCTGGTCCGAGTCGCGCAGGGCCTTCGTCCAGCACGAGGACGGCGACGTGCTCGACGCGGCCGTACTGATGATGCCGTTGGCGAAGTTCATCGCACCGACCGACCCCAAGTGGCTGTCCACCCTGGACGCGCTCACCCAGGAGCTGGTGTCCGACTCGCTGGTCTACCGCTACGACCCGATGGCGAGCCCCGACGGACTGCGCGGCGACGAGGGCACGTTCTCGATCTGCTCGTTCTGGTACGTCGAGGCCATGGTCCGGGCCGGCCGGATCGACGAGGCGCGGCTCGCCTTCGAGAAGATGCTCACGTACGCCAATCATCTGGGCCTGTACGCCGAGGAGATCAGCCACACCGGCGAGCAACAGGGCAACTTCCCGCAGGCGTTCACCCATCTCGCCCTGATCAGCGCCGCCTTCAACCTGGACCGCGCCCTGGGGTGAGGCGAGTTCACGGGTTTCACGGGCGAGACAATCGAACTTAGGTGAGGCTAACCTAAATAGGGGCGCGGCGGAGCCGCATGTCGATGCAGCCCCAACTCACCGAAGGGCAACCCGAGATGACGCCTGGCTCGATCTTCCCGTACGTCATGCCGACCCCCGCCATGCTGCCCGACGACCGGACCGGGTGGACCCTCGACCCGGGCCGGGCGGCGCTCCTGGTGCTCAATCTGCAGCGGCGTTGTCTGCGGGAGGTGGACCGCGAGGGCGCCCCGGTCACCGAACTCCTCACGAACGTCGGCCGGTTGGTGAACGCCGCCCACGCGGCGGGCGTACCCGTCGTCCACTCGGTGCCGGCCGGCGAGCGGGGTCCCGCGCCCACCGGCCGCCCCTCCGGACGGCCGGCCGACAAGGACGGCGAGGTGTTCGCCGAGCAGGTCATGCCGCGCATCGGCGACACCGTGCTCACCGCCCGGAAGTACAGCGCCTTCGCCCGCACCCGGCTGGACAGCCGGTTACGCGAGCTGAGGCGCGATCAGGTGGTGGTCGTCGGGTTGTTCGCCCGGGTCGGCGTGCTGATGACGGCCGCCGACGCCTGGGTGGAGGACCTCGAGCCCTTCGTGGTCGCGGACGCCATCGCCGATGTGTCGGCCGGGACCCACGAGTTCGCGCTCGAATGGGTGGCGGACACCTGCGGGGCGGTGACGTCCACGGATCGGGTGGCGGCGGCCTTCGACCCCGCCGTACCGGCGGCGAAGGCCGTCTGACCGGCTCAGACGGGCGCGGTGCGGCGGGTCAGCAGGGAGCGGTGGATCTCTCCGGCACGGATCGCGGTGGTCGACAGCAGGGTCGAGGTCAGCCCGTGGGTGTGCTCGGTACTGCCCTGCAGGTAGATCCCCGCGGCGACGTCGGGCGCGGTCTCCACGCGGTGGTCGCGGGAGACCCGGATCGCGTCCCCGTCGTCCCGCAGGCAGACCTTCGCCGCCTCGCCGAGCAGGGCGGTGAGGTCGCGGGGCCGGTATCCGGTGGCGTGCACGAGCACATCGGCCTCGAGGACCTGCTGCTCGCCGGTCGGCAGGAACTCCACCGCGACGTCGAGCCCGCCGTCACCGCGCTGCCCGACCTCGCGGATGCGGGAGACGTTGAGGAAGCGCAGCCGTTCACGGCCGGTGACCTTCTCCTGGTACGCGGTGGCGTACAGGGACTCGATCAACTCCATGTCGACGACGGAGTAGTTGGTGGAGCGGTGATAGTCGAAGAGGGACTGTTTCACCTCGGAGGGTGCGCCGAAGTACACGTCCACCGCCTCCGGGTCGAAGATGCGGTTGGCGAACGGGCTGTCGTCGGCGGGGGTGTAGCCGTACTTGGCGAACACCGCGCACACCTCGGCCTCCGGGAAGGAGCGGTGCAGATAGTCGACGGTCTCGGCGGCGCTCTGCCCGGCACCGAGGACGACCGCGCGGCGCACCGGCGCGCCGGCGGTGGCGAGTTCGGTCACGCGGGGCAGTAACTGGCTGTTGTGCCAGACGCGTTCGGAGAGTTCGACGCCGGGCGGCACATGGGGTTCCAGGCCGACGGCCACGCTGATGTCGCGGGCGCGGTAGGTGAGATGTCGGCCCGGGCGTTCCGGGTCACGGCAGACCACCTCGAAGTGCGTGACCGTGCCGTTGTCGTCGCGCACCGGGTCGACGTCGGTCACGCAGTGGTCGTACGCCACGAGGTGCCGCACCCGCTCGGCGGCCCACTCGAAGTACTCGTGGAACTCGACCCGGAGCGGGAAGAGCGTCTTCTGGTTCAGGAAGTCGATCAGCCGGCCGCGCTCGCGCAGGAAGCACAGGAAGCTGAAGTCGCTGGCCGGATTGCGCAGCGTCACAAGGTCCTTGAGAAACGACACCTGCATCGTGGCGTCGTCGATGAGCATGCCCCGGTGCCAGCCGAAACGTGGCTGCCGCTCCAGGAAAAGGGCGTTGATCCGACGGTCGGCCGGAAGGCCCGTGTTGTGTTCGTCAATCGCTATGGCCAGTGCGAGATTTGACGGCCCGAAGCCGATTCCGAGGACGTCGTAGGTGGTGTCCGATCCCGTGAGCGGTGACTTCACCGTGGCATCGCCTCCCTCAGGCAGCCACATGTTAGATAAGGTTAGCCTTACCTTGCAATGGAGCCTGCCGAAGGGGAGAACCGCATGCGCGTCGCCATGTTCGGCTACCAGACCTGGGGTCACCGCACACTCCAGGCCCTGCTGGACTCCGACCACGAGGTCGTCCTCGTGGTCACGCACCCCAAGAGCGACCACGCCTACGAGAAGATCTGGGACGACTCCGTCGCCGAACTGGCCGAGAAGAACGACGTCCCCGTACTCCTGCGCAACCGTCCCGACGACCCCGAACTCCTCGCCGCGGTGCGCGATGCCCGGCCCGACATCCTCGTCGCCAACAACTGGCGCACCTGGCTGCCGCCCGAGCTCTTCGACCTGCCCCCGCACGGCACGCTCAACGTCCACGACTCGCTGCTCCCCGCCTACGCCGGCTTCTCGCCCATCATCTGGGCGCTCATCAACGGGGAGGAGCGCGTCGGTGTCACCGCGCACCGCATGAACGGCGAGCTGGACGCCGGGGACATCCTGGTGCAGCGTTCGGTGGTGGTCGGACCGACCGACACCGCAACGGACCTGTTCCACCGCACGGTCGACCTGATCGCACCGATCGTGCGCGAGTCGCTCGACCTCATCGCCTCCGGCAAGGACGCCACCCACTGGCAGCCACAGGACCGCAGGCGGGCGAGCTTCTTCCACAAGCGTTCGCTCGAGGACAGCCGCATCGACTGGAGCTGGCCGGCCGAGCGCCTGGAGCGGCTCGTACGGGCGCAGTCGGACCCGTACCCCAACGCGTACACGTTCCATCGCGGGCAGCGGATCAGGATCGTCTCGGCCGCCGTCTCCGAGGGCCGTTACGGCGGCACCCCGGGGCGCATCTTCATCCGCGAGGGCGACGGCGTGGTCATCGTGGCGGGCAGCGAGGCCCACACGGGCCACCACCCGGGCCTGCTCGTCAGGCGGCTGCGCACCGACGACGGCACGGAGTACGCGGCGAGCGACTACTTCCGCACGATGGGGGGCTACCTCACCGCCCGTCCGTGACCGAAGAAGGCCGGAGAAGTCCGACGAGGACCGAAGTGGATCGCGAACTTCGGTGACGAAACGTCAACTCACGTCCGATACAAAGAAGTTGTCCGGAAGCCGTTGTTAAGGCAAGGCTTACCTTGCTTTACTGACGGCCGTACAGATCCTGCCTGCTTCACCGGCGACAAGGGACGCACATGACGAGAAAGATCCTCACCACCCTTCTCACCGTCACCCTGGCCGCCGCCTTGGCAGCCTGCGGCTCCGTCGAGGACGACTCGAACACCTCCTCCGACGCCTCCGGCGACGCGAAGGCGGACTCCTCGTCCGCCTTCCCGGTGTCCGTCAAGCACAAGTTCGGCACCACGAAGATCACCAAGGCGCCGGAGCGGATCGTGGTGATCGGCAACGGCGGCACGGACGACATCGACGCGCTGTACGCCCTGGGTGTCACGCCGGTCGCCGTGTCCAAGGACGCCCTCAGCAAGGACGGCGTCTACCCCTGGCTGAAGGACAAGATCGACACCGAGAAGACCGAGCTCCTCGACACGCTGACCGCCGTCGACTACGAGAAGGTGGCGTCCCTCCAGCCCGATCTGATCCTCGCCACCTCCGACTTCACCCTCGACAAGGACTACAAGAAGCTCGCCGCCGTGGCGCCGACCATCGGCTACGAGACGGCCTGGGGACGGCAGACCTGGCAGGAGCACGTGCAGGTGGTCGCCAAGGCCGTCGGCAAGGAGGAGCAGGGCGAGCAGGTCATCAAGGAGACCGAGGACAGCATCGCCGCGGTGAAGGCGAAGCATCCGAAGCTTCAGGGCAAGACCTACAGCCTGTCCATCGGCAACACCCCGGCGAAGATCTTCACCATCGCCTCCGAGGAGGACTTCGCCGCCAAGCTGATGAGCCAGGTCGGGATGAGCCTGACCCCGACGGTGAAGAACATCAAGACGGTCAACGGCAGCCCGACCGGCGAGCTGTCCTTCGAGCAGCTCGACAAACTCGACGCCGACCTGGCCGTCATCGCCTTCACCACGCCGGACCTGAAGAAGGCCTTCGAGTCCAGTGACCTGGTGAAGAACATGTCCGCGGTGAAGGACGGCAGGTACGTCGTGACCGACGTCGCGACCATCAGCCAGCTGCGCAGCCCGTCCGCGCTGGGCATCCCGTGGGCGCTGGACAACCTGGAGCCCGGGTTCGAGAAGCTCGACTAGACCGCCCGAGGGGGAATCGAAGGAGGGGCGGGGCGCCTGCGGGCACCCCGACCCTCCTTCTTCCGTTCGCCTACGTGTCGCGCAGCGCCGAGTCGACCTCGTCCGCCGACATGTCCTCGATCTCCAGGTGAATCGCGGCGACCTGTTCGAGCCGCCCGGGCGCCTCCTCCTCGGCCGACAGCCGCTTGGCCATGCCGCCGGCCGTGAGGGTCGCGAAGAGGGAGCGTACGGACACCGCGGAGGTGTCCAGCGCCTCGCGCAGCCGCCCGACGATCACGGTGGCGAGCACCGAGTCGCCGCCGAGGGCGAAGAAGCCGTCGTCGAGGCCGACGCGTTCGACGCCGAGGACGTCCTGCCAGACCCGCGCCACGACGGTCTCCAGGGCGGTGCCGGGGGCCCGCTGCTGTGCCGCCTCCGCCACCTGCCAAAGATCCTGTACGGCACGGCGGTCGAGCTTGCCGTTGGAGGTGAGTGGGAGTTCCTCGGCCACGGCGATCCGGGCCGGCACCATGTGCGGCGGCAGCACGGACCGCGCCCACTCCCGCAGCTCGTCCTCCTCCACCCCCTTGTCGGCGGCCACCGCGGCCGCCAACTGGACGCCCTGGCCCCCGGTCAGCCCCGCGACGGCCCGCCGTACCGCGGGGTGACCGGTGAGCGCCGCCTCCACCTCACCGAGTTCGATCCGGAAACCCCGCACCTTCACTTGGTGGTCGCGGCGGCCGAGGAACTCCAGGGTGCCGTCGGGCCAGTACCGCGCGAGGTCGCCGGTGCGGTACCAGCGCAGCCCGTCGGCCTCCGTGAACTTCTCGGCCGTACGTGAGGGATCGGCCCGATAGCCGAGAGCCACCCCGCTCCCACCGATCCACAGCTCGCCCGGCACCCAGTCCGGACAGTCCCGTCCATGGGCGTCGACGACCCGGCAGCGGACGTTGCGCAGCGGAGTGCCATACGGCACCGACCGCCAGTGCGCCGGTACTCGAGGTTCCGTCACCTCGCAGACGGTGGAATGGATCGCGGTCTCGGTCGTCCCGCCCAGTCCGGTGAACCGGCATCCGGGGGCCCGCTCGGCGAGGCGCCCCGGCAGGTCGGTGCCCACCCAGTCGCCGCCGAGCAACACCCCGCGCAGACTGTCGAGTTCGCCGGGCGCGGTGGCCAGGAGGAGCATGTCGAGCAGCGGGGGCACGCAGTTGAGGAGGGTCACCTGGTGCCTGCGCACGAGGTCGGCCCATTGGCTCGCCTCGCGCCGGTCGTCCTCGTCCACGAGCACGAGCGCGCCGCCCGCGCTCAGCAGCCCGAAGATGTCGTAGACGGAGAGGTCGAAGTCCAGCGCGGACAGGGCGAGGCAGCGGTCCGAAGTGCCTACGCCAAAGCGGTCGTTGAGGTCATCGATGGTGTTCATGGCAGCCCGGTGCGGCACTTCGACGCCCTTGGGCTCGCCGGTGGATCCGGAGGTGAACAGCACATAGGCGGGCTGCTCCTCGTCCACCGTCACCGGCTGCGGCAAGGGTGCGCTCACCACTGCCTCCGCGACGGGCAGGGCGTGGAGACCCTCGACCGGGCGTCCGCCGGTGAGCGCGACACGGAATCCGGCGGTGGCGCGGATGCGGTCCCGACGGGCGGGCGGCTGCTCGACGCCGATCGGCACGTATGCGGCACCCGCGGCCAGCACCCCCAGTACGGCGGTGATCTGGTCGGGCCCCTTCGGGAGACTGACCGCGACCGTGTCGCCGGGCCGTACTCCGCGCTCCGCCAGGGCGGCGGCGGTGCGCAGCGCGCGGTCGGCCAACTCGCCGTAGGACAGGGCGCCTTCGGTGGCCCACAGCAGGGCGGGGGCCTCCGGCTGCTCGGCGGCGCGTTCGAAGAAGCCCTCGTGCAGCAGCCGGTGGCTGCGCGGGCCCTCGGTGGTGTTGACCGCGGCGCGGACCGCCGACTGCCCCTCGGGCAGCAGGGCCGGCACGGGCCGCTCCCACACCGTTTCGTCGGTGCCGAGCCGGGTGACGAGGCCGTGGAAGGCGGTGAACATCGCGTCGACCATGCCGGGCGGGAAGGCGTCCTCGCGGACGTCCCAGTTGACCAGCAGTCCGCCGTCGACCTCGGTGACCTGGGCGTCGAGCAGTACCTGCGGCCCCTGGGAGATGATCCAGACGGGTTTGCCGAAGGACTGCCGTACGCCTTGGTCGAAGAGCTCGCCGAGGTTGAGCGCGCTGGTGAACACCACGGGCGCCAGGACCTGTTCGCCGTTGTGGCGCGACAGGTCCCGCAGCACCTCCACGCCGGAGTAGTCGGAGTGCGCCGCGTCGGTGTGCATACGGTCCTGCAGGCGCCGCGCGTGCTCGGTGAACGAGCCCGGTTCGGTCAGGTCGACGTCGAGCAGCACCGAGCTGGTGAAGTCGCCGACGAGCAGGTCGACGTCGGGGTGAGAGCCCCTGCGGTCGAACATCGGGACGTTCAGCAGGAAGCGGGGCTGTCCGCTCCAGGCGGCCAGGACCTCCGAGAAGGCGGTCGCCACGGCCATGGCCGGGGTCAGTCCGTGCTGGTGGGCGCGGACGGTGAGCCGTCGCTTCTCCGCGGGCGGCAGCCAGTGGTGGCGGCGTGTCACCCGGGTCGGGTCGGTGCGCTCCGTCTCGGGCACGAGCGGGAGCTCGGGCGCGCTGGGCAGCTCGGGGATCCGCCGCTGCCACCACTGCTGGGCCTGCTCCCGGCTCAACCGCCGTACGTCCGTGCGCTCGGCGAGGTACTCGGGGTAGCTGGTGCGGATAGCAGGCAGCGTGGTGCCGGGGTCCTGGTAGAGCTTGGCGAGGTCGGAGAGGAGCACCCGGTAGCTGAGCGCGTCGGCGGCGAGCATGTCGACGTCGACGTGCAGCCGGCTCGAACCGTCCGGCAGCAGCGAGAGCTGGACGGAGAGGAGCTCGCCGGCGGCGATGTCCAGGCGCGCGTGCGAGGAGGAGTGCCGGACGTCCTCCAGCTCTGCCGCCACCGTCCCCGCGGGCGACGTCCGCAGGTCGTGGACGACGGTCGCGGGGTGGGTGAGGTCGGGCAGGATCTGCTGGCGGCCGTCGTCGGTGAAGCGGGCGCGCAGCATGCCGTGGCGGGCCGCCAGAGCGCGTACGGCCGCGTCCAACCGGTCGGGGTCGACGCCGGAGCCGTCGAACTCGACGTAGAGGTGGGCCGCGACGGAGCCGAGCGTGGTCTCGTCGCCGCGGCCGATCCAGTAGGCGTGCTGCATCACGGCCAGCGGGAAGGGCTCGCGTGGCTCGGGCGCGGGGGGCGGCAGGGCCGGGGTCCGCTCGGCGGGCCGCGCGTCGACCGGTATGTGGGCTGCCAGCAGCTCCCGCCAGGCGCGCAGGGTGGGCTCCTTGGCCAGCTCCGCGAAGCTGACCCGGACACCCTGTTTCCGCCAGCCGCCCGCGATCTTCATCAGGGTGATCGAGTCCAGGCCCCAGGCGATGAGGCTGTCGTCCTCGCTCGGCGGTTCCTCCGAGCCGAATGTGTCGGTGACCGAACGGAGCAGCTCGTCCGCGGTCGGGTGGTGCTGCGTCACCGGTTCCTCCGAAGTCGTCCGTGGTGGCTCAGAAGTCGTCGAAGTCGTTCTCGAAGTCGTCGATGTCCTCCTGGGTCAGTTCGACCAAGGGGAGGTCCGACGGGGTGAGTCCGCCGGCCGGGGAGTCACCGGCGTGCCGGGCGAGACCGCGCAGGGCGCGCTCCCACAGCCCGAGCAGGTCCTGTGCCTCGGACTCGGTCAGGAACCCGTCCGGCCAGGTGGCGGAGACGTGCAGCCGGACACCGCCCGCCTCCTCGACGGCCACGGCGTTGATCTCCAGACCGAAAGCGGCGGACTGTCGGCCCGCGGCCGAGCCGCTGTTGGACGCGGTCGGCGGCGGTACCCGCAGCATGGGGGCCTCGGGGGCCAGTTCCCAGGGCTCGTCCGCCGCGCCGGACGCGGTGAAACGGCCCAGGTAGTTGAAGAGGACCTGCGGCTGCGGAAGCTTCTCCAGGGCGGGTGCGGTGTCCGGGTTGAGGTGGCGCAGGAGGCCGTATCCGAGGCCGCGATCCGGTACGGCGCGCAGTTGCTCCTTGATCCGCTTGAGCGCCGTGCCCGCCGCGGCCCCACCGGACAGCGCTTCGTCGAGGTCGAGCGGGCCCGGGTCGATGCCTACCGGGTGGAACGTGGTGAACCAGCCGACCGTGGCCGACAGATCGACGCCCTCGGCGATGCCCTCCTCGCGTCCGTGGCCCTCCAGGCCGACGAGCAGCGAACGGCCGGTCAGGTCGCCGCGCCGCTCCCGCCAGGCCGCCACGGCCAGGGCGAGGGCGGTGAGCAGGACGTCGGGGGCGGCGGCGTGATAGGCGGCGGGGACGGAGGTCAGGAGGGGGGCCGTGATGTCGTCCGGGAGGGCGAGGGTGTGGTCGCGCAACGTCGCGTCGGTGTCCGGTGTGCGCTCGATCAGCGGACGCCCGTTCTCCAACGCCTCGGTCCACCGGGCGAGTTCGCGCATCCGTGCCGGTTTGCGGGCCTCCTCGCCGAGGAGCCCGCTCCAGGTTCGGAAGGAGGTGCCTGTGCGGGGAATGGCCCGCCCGGGCTGCCCGGACTGCCATGCCTCTGCCAGGTCTGAGGTGATGATCCGCCAGGACACGCCGTCGACGACCAGGTGGTGGGCCACGAGGAGCAGCCGCCCGGAGCCTTCGAACCAGACGGCCTGGAGCATGCGTCCGGCCGCCGGGTCGAGTCGCGCCACGGCGGCGGCGAGCTGATCGTCGAGTGCCGCGTCCCGCACACGACTGAGCAGGTCGCTCGCACGCACCGTTCCTGCGGCGGGCACGACCAGTCGGTTCGTCAGTCGGGCACGGAGTATGTCGTGGCGGTCCAGGACCGCTTGGAGTATGTCGACGGCGGTTTCGTAGGTGAGGTCCGGCGGCGTCACGAGCAGGACCGCCTGGGCGAGGCCGCCGTAGGAACCGTCGGGGCCGGCCGTCCAGCGCATGACCGGGGTCAGCTCCACCTCTCCGACCGGCTCATCGACGAGGCCGGCGCCGGTCGGTTCGGCGGAGGCGGCCGCCAGACCGGCCGGCGTCGGCGTCTGGAAGACGTGCCGGGGGCTGAGGGCGATTCCGGCCTTGCGGGCCAGGGTCACCAGGCGGATCGAGACGATGCTGTCGCCGCCGAGTTCGAAGAAGTTGTCGTCGACGCCGACGCGCCCGAGTCCGAGGACGGAGGCGAACAACTCGCAGAGCAGCCGTTCGCGTTCGTCCGCCGGCTCCCGTGCCGGTGCGCTGGAGGTCGTGGTCTCGGGCGCGGGCAGGGAGCCGCGGTCGACCTTGCCGGAGGGGAGCAGCGGGAAGGCGTCCAGGGCGGTGAGCGTGCGGGGGACCATGTGCTCGGGCAGCCGTTCCCGGAGCCGGCCGTGCAGGTCGCCGAGGACGTCGGCGGCGAGGTAGTACCCGGCGAGCTGCTTGACGCCAGGGGCGTCCTCCCGGATCACCACGACACCGCGCCGCACACCGGGATGCTGTTCGAGGATCGCCTCGATCTCCTCCAGCTCGACCCGCATGCCGCGGATCTTCACCTGGTTGTCGGCGCGGCCGAGGAACTCCAGGGTGCCGTCGCGCTGCCACCGCACCAGGTCGCCGGTGCGGTAGAGCCGCTCGCCGGGCGGGCCGAACGGGTCGGCCACCCAGTGGTCGGCGGTGCGGCGGGGATCGTTGACATAGCCACGGCCGAGATAGACGCCGCCGGCGTACAGCTCCCCCGGCACCCCGACCGGCACCGGCTGCAGCCGGTCGTCGAGGACGTGGAGCCGGGTGTTGCCGTTGGGCCGCCCGATGGAGACGGCGCTGCGGATCGCTCCGGTGCGGTAGACGACGTGGCTGACGCCGATGGTGGCCTCGGCCGGCCCGTACCCGTGGTACATCACCGCGGGGCTCGCGGCGCGGAACCGGGCGAACAGCTCGGGGGTGAGCACCTCGCCACCGCACCAGACGTGCTTGAGGGAGCCGGCCCGGCTGGCGAAGCCGTCCAGTTCCAGCAGCAGGTCGAGCATCGAGGAGACGAGGTAGGTGAAGGTGACCCGGTGCCGTTCGACCGTGTCGAGGAGATAGTCGACGTCGCGTTCGCCGCCCGGCTCGGCGATCACCACCCTGCCGCCGTTCACCAGCGGCAGGAAGATCTCGTTGATGGAGATGTCGAAGCCGAGCGGCGCCTTGAACAGGGCCGCGTCCTCGGTGCCGAAGCCGAGCAGGCCGCGCTGCCACAACAGCCGGTGCGCGATGGCCCGGTGGCGGATCATGGCGCCCTTGGGGACGCCGGTGGAGCCGGACGTGTAGATGACGTAGGCGAGGCCCTCGGGATCGACGGGGACGGCCGGGTTCTCCGGCTCCTCCGGGCCGTCCAGGCGCACCTCCAGGAACGGCGGCGCGTCGTCCCCGAGGACCGATCCGTCGCCCGGCCTGCCCAGCACCGCCGTCAGCGCCGCGCTCCGGCACACCTCGGCGACCCGGCGCGCCGGCCAGGACGGCTCCAGCGGGACGAACGCCCCGCCCGCCTTCAGCACGGCGAGCAGTCCCACGACCATCTCCACCGAGCGCTCCAGATGGATGCCGACGCAGCGTTCGGGCCCGACGCCCCGTGAGGTCAGCTGCCCGGCGAGGGCGTTGGCGCGGGCGTTGAGCTCGGCGTACGTCAATCGCGTGCCGCCCTCGATGCCGTACTCCACGGCGGGCAGGTCAGGGGTCCTGGCCGCCTGTTCCTCGACCAGTGCGGTCAGGGTGGTGGCCGGCATGGGGTGCGCGGTGTCGTTCCACTCCCCCAGCATCCGGGCGCGCTCGCGCGGGGTGAGGACGTCGGCCTGGGCGACCGGCAGATCGGGCCGCCGGGCCAAGTCGCCTACCATCCGCACGAACCGCTCGACCATGTCCTGGGCGGATTCACGGTCGTACAGGTCGAGGCTGTGGACGAGCGAGCCGGTGATACCTGCGCCGTCGGCCCGTTCGAAGACGTGGAAGGCGAGGTCGGTCTTCGCGGTGTAGAAGGCGACGCGCAGCTCGCTGAGCGTCAGACCCGCGAAGTCCCTTGTCTCGTCCGGAGCTTGCTGATGGGCGAGCATGACCTGGAACAGCGGATGCCGGCCCATCGAGCGGGTGGGAGCGAGCGCGTCCACGAGCCGCTCGAACGGCAGGTCCTGGTGGGCGTACGCGTCCACGTCGGTCTCGCGCACCCGGGCGAGCAGCGTACGGAACGTCGGGTCGCCCGAGACGTCGGTGCGTAGCACCAGGGTGTTGACGAAGAGGCCCACGAGATCGTCGAGGGCGGCGTCGCCCCGTCCGGAGACGGGCGCGCCGAGGGGGATGTCGTCCCCGGCTCCCAGGCGGCGGAGCAGGACCGCCAGGGCGGCCTGGAGCGCCATGAAAACCGTGCCGCCGGCCTCTGCGGCCAGGTCCCGCAGCGTCGCGTGGACCTCCGCGTCGAGGGAGAAGTCCACGGCGCCGGCCCGGTATCCGGCGACGGCCGGGCGAGGCCGGTCGACGGGCAGCTGGAGTTCCTCGGGAACTCCCTCCAACTGACGTGACCAGTAGTCCAGTTGGGTTTGTGAAACCCCACCTTCTTGGAGCAACTGCCGCTGCCACAGCGTGTAGTCGGCGTACTGCACGGTGAGCGGGGGCCATGCGGGGCGATCGCCTCGCGCCCTGGCCGCGTAGGCCGTCTCCAGGTCCCGCAGCAGGGGCTCCGCCGACCAGCCGTCGGTGGCGATGTGGTGGACGAGGAGGAGCAGGACGTGTTCGTCGGGGGCGAGGCGGTACAGCGTGGCGCGTACGGGGATCTCGGCATCCAGCGCGAACGCGTACGCGGCGGCCTCACGCAGCAGCCCGTCGAGTTCCCCGGCCCCGGCCGGCGCGACCTCGAAGGGCACGGCCACGTCCGCCAGGACCCGCTGGAAGGGCGTGCCGTCGTCGTCCGGGAAGACCGTGCGCAGCGCCTCGTGGCGGGCCACGACGTCATGCAGGGCGGCTCGGAGGGCGTCCGTGTCGAGGTGCCCGGTGAGGCGTACGGCGGTGTGGATGTTGTACGTCGGGCTCGGCCCCTCCAGCCGGTACAGGAACCACAGCCTGGCCTGTGCGGAGGAGAGCGGCACCGGGTCGGGACGCCGGGCCGGCACCAGCGCGGGGCGTCGCTCGGCGGCCGGGGCCTGCAGGAGCGGGGCGAGCGCCGCCACGGTCGGGGTGTCGAAGACCGCCCGCAGGGGGAGGACGGCCCCGAACTCGGCCCGGATGCGGGCGATCAGGCGGGTGGCCAGCACGGAGTGGCCGCCGAGGGCGAAGAACTCGTCGTGGATGCCGACGGAGGGCAGCCCGAGCAGATCGGCGAACAGGGCGCACAGAGTCGCCTCCGCCTCGGTGCGGGGGGCGGTGGCGGTGGTGAGGCCGGAGAGGTCGGGGGCGGGCAGGGCCGCGCGGTCGAGTTTGCCGTTCGGGGTCAGGGGCAGCTCGTCGAGGATCACGACGGCTGCGGGCAGGAGATGCTCCGGGAGCGTCGCCTTGAGGTCCTGCCTGATCCGCAACGGCTCCAGGGTGGTGCCGGGGTGGGGCACGGCGTACGCCACCAACCTGGGGTCCGCCGCCTGGTCCTGACGTACCGTCACCGCCGCCTGGGACACTCCGGGCAGCGCGGCCACGGCGGCCTCGGTCTCACCCGGTTCCACGCGGAAACCGCGGATCTTGACCTGGTCGTCGGACCGGCCGAGGAACTCCAGCGCGCCTTGCGCGGTCCAGCGCACCAGGTCGCCGGTGCGGTAGAGGCGGGCGCCGGGCGAGCCGTACGGGTCGGCGACGAAGCGGTCGGCGGTCAGGCCGGGGCGGCGGAGGTAGCCGCGGGCCAGCTGGGTGCCGCCCAGGTAGAGCTCGCCCGGGACGCCCGGGGGCACCGGGCGCAGGGACGCGTCCAGCACGAGGGTGCGGGTGTTCCACACCGGGCGGCCGATCGGTACGGAACCGGCGGCGGACCTGGTCCCCTCGGAGCACGGCCAGGCGGTGACGTCGACGGCCGCTTCGGTGGGGCCATACAGGTTGTGCAGTTCGGTTCCGGGCAGCGATGCGGCGCAGCGCTCGGCGAGTTCGGAGGGCAGCGCCTCACCGCTGCACACGATCCTGCGCAGGGCGCCGCGCGCCTGCCCGGCGGCGGGGTCGTCGAGGAAGACGCGCAGCATCGAGGGCACGAAGTGCGCGGTCGTGACCCGGCGGTCGCGGATCAGCTCGGCGAGGTAGCCGGGGTCGCGGTGGCCGCCGGGTCGGGCGAGGACGAGCACGGCCCCGGTGATCAGCGGCCAGAAGAACTCCCAGACCGAGACGTCGAAGCTCGCCGGTGTCTTCTGCAACACACGGTCTTCGGGGCCGAGTTCGTACGTCTGCTGCATCCACAGCAGCCGGTTGACGATCCCGGCGTGCGGAACGACGGCACCCTTGGGGCGGCCGGTGGAGCCGGAGGTGTAGATGACGTAGGCGGGGTGCTCGGGGCGGAGGGGCCGGAGCCGGTCGTCGTCGGTGAGTTCGGCGGAGTCGAAGGCTGCGGTCTCCGCGGCCATGGTCTCCGTGTCGAGCAGGAGCAGCGGTACCCCTGGCGGCAGTTCCCGCGCGGTCTCGGTGGCGGTCAGCACCAGCGTCGGCGCGGCGTCCTCCACCATGAACGCCAGCCGCTCGGCCGGGTAGCCCGTGTCCAGCGGAACGTAGGCGGCACCCGCTTTGAGCACCGCGAGCAACGCCACCACCAGGTCGGTTCCGCGGTCCAGCGCCACGCCCACCAGGCGCTCGGGACCCACGCCGTACGAGACCAGCAGCCGGGCGAGGCGGTTGGCGCGGGCGTGGAGGTCGGCGTAATCGAGGGCGGGCGAGCCGTCGTCGGCGATGAGGGCGATCGCGGTGGGGGTGCGTGCGGCCTGCTGGGCGAGGAGGCCGGTGAGGTGCGCGGCGGGGACGGGGTGGTCGGTGGCGTTCCAGTCCTCCAGGATCCGGCGTTCCTCGGCCTCGGTCATCAACGGCAGCCGGGAGATGGCGAGTTCGGGGTCGGTGAGGGCTGCGGCGAGGAGTGTCTCGAGGTGCTGGAGGAGCCGGTCGACGGTGTCCGGGGCGAAGAGGCCGCTGCGGTAGGTGGCCTCGATCCGCAGGCGGCCGCCGGTGAGGAACGCCTCCAGGGAGAGGTCGAACTGCGTGGTGTCGTTGTGGACGGTCTCCCATGCGGCGCTCACGCCCGGGAGCTGCGGTCCTTCGAGTCCCTGGGTGAGGAAGAGCAGCATGACGTCGAAGTAGACGGAGCGGCCCGGCTGCCGTTCCGGCTTCAGTCGCTCCACCAGTTTGTCGAAGGGCATGTCCTGGTGGGCGTATCCGTCCGTGCAGACCTGCTTGACGCGCTCGACGAGTTCGGCGAAGCCGGGGTCGCCGTCGAGGTCGGCGCGCAGGGCGAGGGTGTTGCCGAAGTTGCCGATCAGCTTTTCGAGGCCGGGGAGGTCGCGGTTCATCACGGCCGAGCCGATCGGGATGTCCGTGGCACCGGTGATGCGGTGCAGCAGCGCGGCCAGACCCGCGAACAGCACCATGAAGGGCGTCGCGCCCGCGCCCCGCGCGAAGGAGGTGAGCCGGTCGGTGACGTCGGGGGCGAAGGTGTGGAAGCGACGGTCGCCGTGCGCGGTGGGGCGGGCGGTGCGCGGGGCGTCGGTGGGCAGGGCGAGGGGGCGCGGTGCGGGGACGAGGGTGGAGCGCCAGTGGTCAAGGTGTTCGGCCAGCCGCTCGTCGGTCCAGGTGGTGCGCTGCCAGTGCGCGAAGTCGCCGTACTGGAGGGGAAGTTGTTCGAGCCCGGCGGACGGTCCCTCGGTCACCGCCCGGTAGAGGGCGCTGAGGTCGCGGGAGAGCGCGTTGAAGGTTCCGCCGTCCCAGGCGATGTGATGGACCGTCAGGACGAGGGTGTGGTCCTGCTCCGCGCGATGGATCAGCAGGGTGCGCATGGGGTGGTCGGCGGCGAGGTCGAAGGGCGTCGCCGAGGCGGTCCGGGCCAGTTCCGCCGTCCGGCGGTCCCGCTCCTCCCCCGGCAGCCCGCGCAGGTCGGCCGTGCCGAACTCGACCTCCGCCTCGGCGTCGACGATCTGCTCCGGGGTGCCGTCCTCGGCGGCCGGGTAGCGGGTGCGCAGTATCTCGTGCCGGTCGACCAGACCTTGCAGGGCCGTGCGCAGGGCCGCCGGATCGAGCGGGCCGCGCAGGCGGATGGCGAGGCAGACGTTGTAGGCGGGGCCGGCCGGGTCGAGCTGCTGGAGCAGCCACATCCGGGACTGGGCGTACGACAGCGGCAGCCGGGGCGTGTCCGCGGGCCGGGGCGGGATGCGCTCGGAGCGGGCCGCGGCGTCGGCCAGACCGGCGCTCTCCAGCCTGCGGCGCAGCAGTTCGCGCTTGCGTGCGGCGAGGTCGGCGGTGGGGGTCTGCGTCACTGGTCTCCGCCTTTCGGGAGCGGTTCGCCCTTCAGCAGCAGTTCGAGGGAGGTGGTCCACAGCGCGGCCAGCCGTTCGATCTCGGCCTCCGTGAAGAGCCGCTCCGGCCACTGCCAGCACACCGAGAGGTCCGTTCCGGTGATCACCGCGTCGACGACGAGGGCGTACGGGGCGGGCATGTCGGGGTCGGCGCCGCTGCCCATGGCCCCGGTCTCGGGTGCGCTCGTGAACACGGCGGCCTCGCTGCGCTCGCCCATCCCCATCCGGCCCAGGTAGTTGAACTGGATCTGCGGCTCCGGGAGTTGGGAGAGCTGCTCCGCGGTCTCCGGGTTGAGGTGGCGGAGCAGGCCGTAGCCGATCCCCTTGTCGGGCAGGGCGGCCAGCTGGTCGCGGATCCGCCGTACCCGGTCCGCGCCGGGTGGGGCACCGGGATCCAGCCGGACCGGGAAGACGCTGGTGAACCAGCCGAGGGTGCTGGAGAGGTCGGCGCCGGGGAGGAGGTGCTCCTCGCGGCCGTGGCCCTCCAGGGCGATGAGGACGGAGGGGTCGGGGGCGCTTCGCCAGGACGCCACGGCGAGTGCCAGCGCGGTCAGCAGCACGTCCTGGACGGAAGCGGTGGTCAGCGGTGCGGTGATGTCCGGGCCCAGCGTGGTCCAGTGCCTGCGGATCGTCGCCCTGGTGTCCAAGGCCGGGTCCAGTGGTCCGGCACCCAGGGGTGACTCGGGCCGGTCCAACATCCCCTTCCAGAGGGCGAGTTCGGCAGACCGCTCCTGCGCGAGGCCTTGCAGCGCCTGCGCCCACTCACGGAAGGACGTGCCGCGCGGTGACAGCTCCCCGCCCTCCCAGGCGGCGGCCAGGTCGGCGACCAGCACGCCCCAGGACGCCGCGTCGGTCACCAGGTGGTGCAGCACGACCAGGAGCCGCCCCTCGCGACCGCTGCCGGCGTCGAACCACAGGAACCGCGCCATCGCACCGGACGCCGGGTCAAGCTCGGCCACCAGCTCGTCGAACGCCTCCGGCACCAGCGTGCCGATCGCCGTGTGGTCCAGCCGCTCGGCGTCGATGCGGCGTACGCAGTCGGCCGCGCGGGCCGAACCCACGGGCGCGGCCTCGAAGCGCCAGGACCCGTCGCCTGCCCGGGCGAAGACGGAGCGCAGCAGGTCGTGCCGGGCCAGTACGGCCTGGACGGTGCGGTGCAGCCCGTCGAGGTCCATGGCGGGCGGGGTCCGCAGGAAGCGCGCCTGGCTGAGGGCCCGGAAAGGGCCGCCCTGCTCGGTGAGCCAGGTCAGGATCGGGGTGAGCGGGATGTCGCCGGTTCCCGCGTCGGGGTCGGTGACGCGGCGTTCGACGCCGCCCGAGCGCTGTCCCGCCTCCACCCGTTCGGCGAGTTCCGCGATCGTGGGCCGCTCGAACACATCACGCGGCGAGATCGCGAGACCGGCCGCCCGCGCCTGGCTGACCAGCCGCATCGACACGATGCTGTCGCCGCCGAGCGCGAAGAAGCTGTCGTGCACCCCGACCGTGTCCAACCCGAGCACCTCGGCGAACAGCGTGGCGAGCCGCTCCTCGACCGGGTTCCGGGGCGGCTGCGCGGCCGGCCCGGCGGACCGGGACGGCGCCGGAAGGGCCGCGGTGTCCAGCTTGCCGTTGAGGGTGAGCGGGAAGCCGTCCACCGGGACGAACGCCGACGGCACCATGTAGTCGGGCAGTACGGCGGCCAGGGCCCGGCGCAGCAGCTCCGGGGTCTCCTCGGCCGGCGGCGCGGACAGAACGACGTACGCGACGAGGCGCCGTACGCCCGGGGTGTCCTCGCGGACGACGACCGCCGCCCGCTCGACCGACTCGTGCTCCAGCAGGACCGCCTCGATCTCGCCGGGTTCGATCCGGTAGCCCCTGATCTTGACCTGGTCGTCGACCCGGCCCAGGCACTCCACCAGGCCGTCCTCGGTCCAGCGGGCGATGTCGCCGGTGCGGTACATGCGGGCGCCGGGGTCGCCGGAGAAGGGGTCGGCGACGAAGCGGGCCGCTGTCGGCGCCGGTTGGCCGAGGTAGCCGCGGGCCAGGCCGGCGCCCGCCACGTACAGCTCGCCCTCGACGCCGACGGGGACCGGATTGAGGTGGCCGTCCAGGATGTACAGGGTCCCGCCCGCCACGGGGCGGCCGATCGCGGGCCGCTCACTGAGCGCGAGGTCGCAGTCCGCGGAGTCGACGGTGCATTCGGTGGGGCCGTAGAGGTTGTGCGCGGCGAGGCCGTCCGTCTCCCGCAGGGTGCGCCACAGGTCGGGCGGCACGGCCTCGCCGCCGACGCCGAGCACCTTCAGGTCGGCCTGCCAGTCGCCGCCCTGGGCGACCAGTTCCCCGAGCAGGGAAGGGGACAGTTCGATGAACTCGATGCCGTGCCGGGCGAGGAAGTCGCGCAGGGCGGCGGGGTCGCGGCGGACGTCCTCCGGGACCATGTGCAGTTCGTGTCCGGCGAACATCCACAGCATGGGTTGCCAGGAGGCGTCGAAGGCGGTGGGCCAGGCGTGGCCGATGCGGAGTTGGCTGCCGCCGGCCGCTTTCAACGCCGGTGTGTGCAGTGCGGCGTTGTGGGCTGCGAAGAGGTTGGCAATGGAGCGGTGGGGGATGACGACGGCCTTGGGGCGGCCGGTGGAACCCGAGGTGTAGATGACGTAGGCGGGGTGTTCGGGCAGGAGGGGGTTGTGGCGGTCGGCGTCGGTGAGATTGGCGGCGGGGGTGTGCGCCAGGAGGTGGCGCGTGTCGGGTGCGTCCACGAGTACGCAGCGGTGGGGTGGCAGTGCCGGAAGGTGGCTGCGGGTTGAGTGTGGCTGGTCGCGCAGTTCCCCGCGCCCCTTCGACGGCGTTGCTGTCGTCGTTGTTATGAGCGCCACCGGACTCGCATCCGCCAGCATGCCTGCGATCCGCTCCTCCGGCCATTCCGGATCCAGTGGCAAATAGGCCGCGCCCGCCTTCTGGATGGCCAGGAGCGCGATCATCGTGTCCGGAGTCGGCGGGAGGGCGAACGCGACGATCTGCTCGGGTGCTGCTCCCAACTCGACCAGGTGCTTGGCGAGTTGGTTCGCCGCACTGTTCAACTCCGCGAACGTGAGGCTTTGCCCGTCCCCGACCACCGCCAACGCGTCCGGCGTGCTGGCCGCCTGCGCCTCGAACACCTCGGGCATCGTGCGATACGGCACCGGCAGCCGCTCCCCCACCCCGCCCGTCAGCAGCGCCACCCGCTCCTCGGGCGCGAGGACGTCCAACGCAGCCAGGGGGACGTCCGGCGCGGCCAGAACCGCATGGACGAGGCGCTCAAAGCGGCCTGCCAGCTGCTTCACGGCCTGACGGTCATAGCAGTCGGGGCGGAACTCGAAGACGACCCCGAGCTCCTGCTCGGCCAGCACCGCCAGGGTCAGCGGGTAGTGGGTGGCGCCCGAGCCCTTGACCTCGACGATACGCAGGCCGGCGCTCGCCTCGGCCTCGGCGACCGCCGACTCGTCGATCGGATAGTTCTCGAAGACCAGGAGGGTGTCGAAGAGGTCGCCCGCTCCGGCTGTGCGCTGGATCTCGGTGAGCCCGAGGTGCTGATGGTCCATCAGCCTGGACTGTTCGTCCTGCAGTCGGCGCAGGAAGGCGCCCGCACGCTCGCCGGGCGGTACGGTCACCCGGACCGGGACCGTGTTGATGAACAGGCCGATCATGGACTCCGCACCGGCCAGTTCGGCGGGCCGGCCGGCCACGGTCGCTCCGAAGACCACGTCGTCGCGGCCCGTCAGCCGCGCCAGCAGCAGGGCCCACAGCCCCTGTACGACCGTGTTCACGGTGACGCCCCGGCTGCGGGCGAACTCCTGCACCCGGCCCGTCAGTTCCTCGGTCAGCCGCAGGGTGTGCAGCTCCGGCGGCACCGGGACCAGCCCGGCCGCCGAAGGAGCCAGCACTGTGGGCGACGCCCCGGCCAGCGCCTCACGCCAGGCGTCGGCGGAGGCCTCGCGGTCGCGGGAGGCGAGCCAGGCGAGGAAGTCACGGTAGGGCCGTACGGCGGGCAGCGGGGCCGTGGAGCCGGGGGCGAGCCGGGCCGCGTACAGCTGGAGGAGTTCGCGGACGAGGAGGGGGATGGACCAACCGTCCAGCAGGAGGTGGTGGTTGGTGAGGACCAGCAGCCAGCGGTCGGCGGCTCGGCGTACGAGCGTCAGGCGCAGCAGGGGCGGGTCGGTGAGGTCGAAGCGCGCGGTCGCGTCCTCGGCGATCAGCCGGGCCACCTCCGCCTCCACCTCCCCCGTGACATCCGCCTCGACCCAGTTCACGGGCACCTGCTTGAGGACGACCTGCACCGGTTCGTCCAGGTCCTCGTGCAGGAAGGCGCTGCGCAGGTTGGCGTGCCGGGCGAAGAGTTCCTCGGCGGCGGTGCGCAGCAGGGCGGGGCGCAGCGGGCCCTCGATCTCCACCAGGGACTGCATGGTGTAGACGTCCTGCGCGCCCTCGTCGAACAGAGCGTGGAACAGCAGGCCCTGCTGCAGCGGGGAGAGCGGCAGAACGTCCTCGACCAGGGAACCGTCGTCCCCGGGTGCCTTGCTCATCGAGTCCTCCACCTCGCCTTGACGTTGTCGAGCTGCGACTGGCTGAGTGACACCAGCGGGGCGCCGGTCGGCGTGAACTCCTCGGGCGCGGGGCCGGTTTCGTCGGGCAGGGCCCGGGCGAGCCCGGCCGCGGTGCGGTGGGTGAACACATCACGCGGGGACAGCGCGAGTCCGGCTCTGCGGGCCCGGTCGGCCAGCCGGACCGAGACGATGCTGTCGCCGCCGTGCTCGAAGAAGTCGTCGTGGACGCCGACCCGTTCGAGACCGAGCACCTCCGCGAACAGGCCGCACAGCACCTTCTCCGGTTCGGTGCGGGGCGGCTCGAACGGGCTCGTGCCGGTGAAGTCGGGGGCGGGCAGGGCCCGGCGGTCCAGCTTGCCGCTGGGGGTGAGCGGCAGGGCGTCGAGGACGACGACGGCCGACGGTACGAGGTGGGCGGGCAGGCGTTCGGCGAGGGCTCGACGCAGGGTGGCGGGGGCGAGGGCGGGCGAGGGCGAAGCACCCTGCGTCGGCTGCGCCCCCGGCACCCTCGGCGCACCGTGAACCTCTTGCGCCCCCTGCGCCTCCGGTACGACATACGCCACCAACCGCCGCGGCGCCGCCCCGTCCTCCCGCACCACGACCGCGGCCCGTCCCACCCCCGGCAACGCACGCGCCGCCGCCTCGATCTCGCCCGGCTCGACGCGGAAGCCCCTGATCTTGATCTGGTCGTCGGCCCGGCCGAGGAACTCCACCGTGCCGTCGGCGCGAAGCCTGGCGAGGTCGCCGGTGCGGTAGAGGCGGCTGCCCGCCGGGCCGAAGGGGTCGGCGACGAAGCGCTCGGCCGTGCGGCCCGGTTGGCCGAGGTAGCCGCGGGCCAGCCCGGCGCCCGCAACGTACAGCTCACCGACCGCGCCGACGGGCGACGGACGCAGGAACGGGTCGAGGACGTGGACGCGCGTGTTCGCGATCGGCCGTCCGAGCGGGACCGGGCCCGCGCCGCCGTCGTGGAGGTGGACGAGACTGTCGCCTGCCGCCTCGGAGCAGCCGTAGAGATTGACCAGTCGTGCCTGCGGCCAGCGTCGGGTGATCGCCTCGGCCAACTCGCCGGAGAGGGGTTCGCCGCTGGAGATCCAGGTGCGGACGGAGGAGAAGGCGTCCGGCGGGGCGGATTCGACGAGGGTGGTGAAGAGGCTGGGGACCGCGGTGAGGAGGGTGGCCCGGTGGCGGTCGGCCAGTGCGGCGAGCGCGGTGGGGTCGCCGGTCGCCTCGTCGTCGGCCAGGGCCACCGCCTCGCCCGCGACCAGGGCGCCGAGCAGTTCGGTGAGGCCGTCGATGAAGCTCAGCGGGCTCTTGGAGACCCGGACCCCGGTCGGGTCGGCGCCCAGCTCCCGGCCCCAGGCGAGCCGGTTGGCCAGGGCCTGCTGAGTGCCGATCACACCCTTGGGGCGGCCGGTGGAGCCCGAGGTGAAGATGACGTACGCGGGGTGCTCGGGCGACAACGGCGGTCGCTGCCGTACGGCGGCGGCCTCCGCGCCCGGCGGGCATGTCAACTCCCTTTTGATGCCGAGCTGTTGGGCCGTCGAGGCATCGCAGATCACGAGCCGGGGCTCGGCGTCGTCGAGCATCAGGGCGATGCGGTCGGGCGGGTAGCCGGGGTCGATCGGCATACAGGCCGCTCCGGCCTTGAGCACCGCGAGGAGCGCGGTGGCCAGGTCGGGGCCGCGGGGCAGGGCCACGGCGACGACGGCCTCCGGCCCGGCGCCCCGTTCGGCCAGAGCGGCCGCCAACCGGTCGGCTCGGGTGTCGAGTTCGGCGAAGGTCAGGGTGGTGTCGCCGTGGAGGACGGCGGGGGCGTCGGGGGTGCGGGACGCCTGGTCCTCGAACAGGGCGCGGACGGTGGGGTGCGAGAGGGGGCCTTCGCTCGGGGTGTGCGGGTCGCCCTCCGCCGGGGGCAGGCCGAGCTGCGCGACGGGGGTTGCCGGGCGTTCGATGAAGTCCCGGACGAGTACGTCGAGTTGGGCTGCGACGCGGGTCACCGCCGTGTGATCCAACACCGTCGGCCGGTAGCTGAAGGTCAGTGTCAGCCGTGCGCCGGGCAGGGCGGTGAGGTTCAGGGGGTAGTGGGTGGCGTCGTGGACCGAGACGCCCGTCATGCGCAGACCGTCGGGGCCGAGGGCCCGGGCGATGCCGTCGTCGTCGATGGGATAGCTCTCGAAGACCAGCAGGGTGTCGAACAGGACCGTGTGCCCGGCGGCGCGCTGGATGTCGGCGAGGCCGAGGTGGCGGTGGTCGAGCAGTGCGGACTGCTCGGACTGGAGCCGGGCGAGCAGGTCCGCGAGCGGTTCCTCGGGACGCAGCCGCGCGCGTACCGGCAGGGTGTTGATGAAGAGGCCGACCATCGACTCGATGCCGGGAACGTCGGCGTCGCGGCCGGAGACGGTGGCGCCGAGAACGACGTCGGTGCGGCCGGTCAGTCTGCCGAGCAGGACCGCCCACAGCCCCTGGAGCACGGTGCTGACGGTGAGACCGTGGGTCCGGGCGGTGGCGGTGAGGGCCTCGGTGTCCTGCTCCGAGAGGTCCCGTACCAGTCTCTCGGGCTCCTCGGCTGGCAGGTCCCGGGCATCGGGGGCGATCAGTGACGGTTCGTCAAGTCCCGTCAACGCGGCCTGCCATGACTGTTCCGCGGCCGTGCGGTCCTGCCGGGCCAGCCAGGCCAGGTAGTCGCGGTAGGGCTGCACCCGGGGCAGGGCGTCGGGGCCGCCGTCCGAGGCGTACAGCTGGAAGAGTTCCCGGACCAGGACCGGGGCGGACCAGCCGTCCCAGAGCAGGTGGTGCGAGGAGATCACCAGGCGGTGGCTCAGCGCGTCGAAGGTGACCAGCCGGCACCGCAGCAGCGGCGGCCGGGTCAGGTCGAACCGCTTTGCGCGGTCCTCCGCCAGCAGCCGTTCCAAGGCCGGTTCACGTTCGTCGGGCGGCAGGGAGGACAGGTCGGTGACCTGCCACGGGGTCTTGACCTCGCTCCTGATCACCTGGACCGGGCGCCCTGAGCGCTGCGTGCGGAACGCGGCCCGCAGATTGGCGTGCCGGGCCAGCAGCTTCCCGACCGCCGTGCTCATCCGTTCCCCGTCCAGTGGCCCTTCGAGGCGGAGGGTCATCTGGCCGGTGTAGACGTCGTGGCCCTGTTCGTCGTACAGCGCGTGGAAGACCATCCCCTCCTGCATGGGCGACAGGGGGAGGACGTCCTCCACGGCAGGGCGGCCGGCCATCAGCCCTCGGCCCTGCGCATGGCCTCGGCCAGGCTGCGCGGGCGCATGTCCGTCCAGTTCCGCTCGATGTACTCCAGGCAGGCCTCCCGGCCGTCGGGACCGTGCACCGAGGACCAGCCGTCGGGTACGGCTACGAAGTCCGGCCACAGGGAGTACTGGCCCTCGTCGTTGACCAGGACGTGGAAGACACCGTTCGCGTCGTCGAAGGGGTTGGCCATGGCTCAGTTCCTCTCCTGCTCGGCGGCCTGGACCGGCGCGTGGTACGTGAAGGTGCCGGACACCTGGTCGGTCGCGTCGGGCACGGGCTCGGCAGGGTCGGCGCCGAGCGCGACGATCCGGTTGGCCTTGTCGACGTGGACGACCCGGGGCCGATGGGCGGCGCGCTCGGACTCGTCGAGCGCGGCGAAGGACATGATGATCACCAGGTGCCCGGGGTGGACGAGATGGGCGGCGGCCCCATTGATCCCGATGACGCCGCTGCCGCGTTCGCCGGTGATGGCGTAGGTGGTGAGTCGGGCGCCGTTGTCGATGTCGACGATCTGGACCGCTTCGCCCTCGACGATGTCGGCGGCCTCCATGAGGTCCTGATCGATCGTCAGCGATCCGACGTAGTGCAGATCTGCCTGGGTGACGGTGGCTCGGTGGATCTTGCCGTTCAGCAAGGTGCGGTGCACCATGACCCCCTGAGGAGACTACTTAGGTGAGGCTAACCTAAATCAACATCGCCGGGTGCGGAAGGACGTGTGGAAGTCCGGTCACT
Organism: Streptomyces shaanxiensis; assembly: GCF_039537145.1. Classification (NCBI taxonomy): domain Bacteria; kingdom Bacillati; phylum Actinomycetota; class Actinomycetes; order Kitasatosporales; family Streptomycetaceae; genus Streptomyces; species Streptomyces shaanxiensis. The sequence goes on along the minus strand of NZ_BAAAZY010000010.1, from coordinate 896,630 downwards.
GAAGAACTCCAGGACCACCCGGTTCACTTCGTCCGGTCGCTCCAGGTAGCCGTAGTGTCCGCAGCCCTTGATCTCCTGGTAGACGGCACCGGGGATGGCGTCGGCGACCTCCCGCCCGAGGTGCGGCGGGAGGATGACGTCGTCCGCGAAGCCGACGACCAGGCAGGGCACGTCGACGGCCCGGTAGGCGTCCAGCCGACCATCCGGGACGTCGAGGTCCAACTGGGCCCGTACGCCGGGCCCTTGGGGCTGGGGTGAGAACTCGAAGAGCTCCAGCCAGTCCTGGACCTGCCGGTCGTCGTCCAGGGTGGCCGGTGAGAGGTTCTGCAGGGCGCGGATCCAGGCGGTGTAGGCGACGGGCAGTTCCAAGCCGCTGTCGTACAGGGCGCGTTCGGCGTTCGCCATCGCGGCGCGCAGGACGTCGGTACGGCCGCGGGTGGCCATCAGCACGCCCTGCTGGACGAGTTGCGGCCGGGCGAGCATCAGCTCCTGGACGACGTACGCACCCAGGGAGACGCCGACGAACCGGCACGGCGCGAGACCGAGGTGCTCGGCCAGGCCCGCCGTGTCGGCCACCAGGTCGTCGACGGTGAAGCCGTCCGGGCACTCGTCGGTCGGGGGAACGCCCCGGTTGTGGAAGGTGACGGCCCGGTATCCGGCGTCGACCAGGGCCGGCACCTGATGGAGGTGCCAGGCCCGGCCACCGGCACCCCGGCCCATCACCAGGACCACCGGCTCGCCCTCGCCGGTGTCCTCGTAGTGGAGCCGGATTCCGTTGATCCGCGCGCTCGGCATGGTTCACCGCCCTGTCGTCCGAGGCCGTGTCCGTCGGGTTGGTCAGTCGGCTGCCGGAGACGTCTCGGCGGGCGCCGCCCGGTCGTCACCGCCGCCGTCGCCGTCGGGAGGCCGGCTGAGCGTGGCCTTCCGCAGCCCCGGCATCGCCAGGGCCACCGCACCCACGCCCGCCAGACAGACCAGCCCTCCGACCACCACGGCCCCGCTCGACGACCCGAGCGCCCTGGCCACCAGGCCCGCCTCGACATTGCCGACGGAGGGCCCCGCGGTGGCCTGGGCCAGCCACAGGCTGCCGACCCGGCCCTGCAGCCGGTCCGGCGTGTAGTGCTGGAGCAGGGCCCGGCGCAGGATCTCCGAGGCGGTGTCGCCGAGGCCGGCCAGGGCCAGGAAGGCCAGCGCGAACCACAGATTGGGGCTGAGGCCGAAGCAGGTCATCGCCACGCCCCATACCGCGACCGCGCCGATCAGCGCCCGCCCGGTGTGGTGCACCCGGCCGGTCCAGCCGCTGGTCAGCGCGCCGAAGAAGGAGCCGACCGCCGGGGCGGTGTAGAGCAGTCCGACGGTGGACGGGCCGCCGCCGAAGTGCTCGGTGCCGAGTTCGGGGAAGAGGGCGTACGGCATCGCGAAGACCACCGCGCACACGTCGATCAGCAGCAGTCCGGCCACGACCTGGTTGCCGCGCAGGAAGCGCAGCCCCTCCCCCATCGCCTTCAGCGGATGCTGTGCCTCGGCGTTCCCCTCGGGGGCGAGCTTCGGCAGCGGGGCGAGCAGGGCGAGTCCCACGACGTATATGGCCGCGTCGATCGCGAAGCACCAGGCGACGCCGGGGCCGGCCGCGATCACGCCCGCGAGCGACGGCCCGACCATGCCGCCCAGTTGGGCGGTCAGCGTGGTCAACGCGCCCGCCGCGGCCAGTTGTCCGGGCGCCACCAGGGCCGGAGTCGCGGCCATCAGGGCCGGACCGCCCAACCCGGCGGTGAAGCCTGCCAGCACGGCCGCCACGAAGACGAACCACACCTGCGGGTCGGGCAGTGCCGCGTTCACCGCGAGCCCCGCGATCACCACCGCGGTCACGGCCCGGGTGACGAGCATGACCTTGCGCCGGTCGACCCGGTCGGCGAGCAGCCCGCCCGTGACCAGACCTACCAGCAGCGACAGGCCCAGCACCAGGCTCATCAGACCCACTTGGACCGACGAGCCGGTGAGGTGGTAGATCTGCAGGCTGGCCGCCACCGAGGTGAGGTGGGTGCCCACCATGGAGATCGCCTGGGTGGCGAACATCAGCCTGAAGTTTCTGCTGGAGCGCAACGGCGCTACGTCGACGACCACTTCTCCCAGTCGCACGCGCGCCCCTAACCCTGCGCGGGGACGACGTAGGGAGCGACGCTGCGCAGCTTCTCGCAGGTCTCCTCCAGCTCCCTGGCCGGGGTCGACCCGGCGAGGATGCCGGCGCCGGCCCGCAGCCAGGTCCGGCCGCCCTCCTCGAAGAGGCTGCGCAGCACCAGGGCCGCGTCGAGCGATCCGTCGCTGCCGGCCCGCAGCACGGCCCCGCTGTAGATGCCGCGCGGCTCCTTCTCCAACCGCGCGATGCAGTCGTACGCCGGGGCCTTGGGGATGCCGGAGGCGGTCACCGCGGGGAAGACCGCGCGCAGTGCGTCCCAGGCGGTGGCGGAGTCGGCCAGCAGGCCGTGGACGCTGGACCCGAGGTGCTGCACGCTGCCGCGCCTGCGGACGCTGAGCAGGTCGCGCACCGAGACCGTGCCCGGGCGGCAGACGGTGGCCATCTCCTCCTCGGCGAGTTTGACCGACAGCACGTGTTCGGAGATCTCCTTGGGGTCGGCGAGGAGTTCGGCGCGCAGCCGCTCGTCCTCGCGCTCGCCGAAGCCGCGGGCCCGGGTGCCCGCGAGTGGCTGGGTGACGACCTCGCCGTCGGCGCTGACCTCGGCGACGGTCTCGGGGCTGAATCCGGCGACCCGGCGCCCGCCGAGGTTCAACAGGAAGGAGCGGGCGGGGGTGTTGTGCGAGCGGCCGTGGACATAGGTGGCGACGAAGTCGACCGGGAAGGGCACGTCGACGGACCGGGAGAGGATGACCTTCTGCAGGTCGGACGTCCGTATCTCCTCGATGGCCTGGGCCACCATGTCCGGATAGCGGCCCTCGGCGTCCGACACATCGATGGGGCGGGGTACGGCGGTTGCGTGCGCGTCGGCGCGGTCGAGTAACCCCGTCAGCGCGTCCAGCGTCTCCTGGTCGGCGCTGCGGATCAGAGCGCTCCTCCGACTGAGTCTCACTTCGCTGTGCGGGACCAGCAGATGGAGCAGGTCGTCGTCGCCCGCCCGGTCGGGGCGGCCGGCGTGCAGATGGGAGAACTCGAAGGCCATCCAGCCGTAGGCGTTCCAGCCCGCTACGGCCATCCGGCCCAGTTCCTCGTGGACTTGGCGCAGTGGATGCGACCCGAGCGCGGTCGTGGTCTCCTCGCCGAGCCATCGGCGGCGGATCTCGGAGCGGCCGACCAGGATCTCGCCGAGCACTCCTCCGGCGAACCAGACGTCGCCGTTCTGTTCGTAGATCACGTACTGGTCGAACAAGCCCGACTCCGCCAGTTGCGCCGCCAACTGGACGGGGTCTCCCGGCAGTTCCGTCTCCGCGCTCCGATAACGCAGCAAGGACCTACCTCCCTGGAGTTAGGTTAACCTAACCTAATTCCCTAAGACCCTAGCCCCCGCAGCGCGGCGCCGTCCAGATCACACCTCCAGGCTTGACCCCGTGCATTCCTTAGGCAAGCCTTTCCTAAACAGCAGGCGGGAGTTGAGGATGCTCGACGGTTGGGTGCCCTGGCCAAAGCCGTTGGCCGAGAAGTACCGCGAAGAGGGCTACTGGGAAGGCCGGCCGCTGGACCGGCTGCTGAGGGAGAGCGCCGAGCGGGGACCGAGCCGTACCGCGCTCGTCGACGCCGACGGAAACCGGTGGACGTACGCCGAACTCGACCTGCGCGCCGACCGCATGACGGCGGGGCTGCGCCGGCTCGGCATCGGCGACGGCGACCGTGTCGTGGTCCAACTGCCCAATACCGACGCCTTCGTGGTGCTCTTCTTCGCGCTGCTGAGGGCGGGCGCGATACCCGTGCTCACCCTGCCGGCGCACCGCGAGAGCGAGATCGTGCATGTCGCCGAGGTGTCCGGCGCCACGGCCTACGCCATCCCCGACCTGCACGACGGCTTCGACCACCGCGCGCTCGCGCGGGCCGCACGCAAGGCCGTGCCCGGTATCGAGCACGTCCTGGTGGCGGGCGACGCCGCGGAGTTCACCGCGCTCGCCGACGTCGACGCCGACCCGGTCCCGCTCCCCGAGGCCGACCCCGGCGACGTGGCCGTACTCCTGCTGTCCGGCGGCACCACCGGCAAGCCGAAACTCATCCCGCGCACCCACGACGACTACGCGTACAACGTTCGCGCGAGCGCCGAGGTGTGCGGCTTCGACGGCGACACCGTGTATCTGGTGGTGCTGCCGACCGCGCACAACTTCGCGCTGGCCTGCCCCGGTCTGCTCGGCACGCTGATGGCGGGCGGCACCGTCGTGCTCTCCCCCACGCCGAGCCCCGAGGACGCGTTCGCGCTGATCGAGCGGGAGAGGGTCACCGCTACCGCCGTCGTCCCGCCGATCGCGCTGCTGTGGCTGGACGCGGTGGAGTGGGAGGAGGCCGACCTCTCCTCGCTGAGCCTGCTCCAGGTCGGCGGCTCGAAGCTGGGCGCGGAGCCCGCCGCCCGGGTCGAACCGGCCCTCGGCTGCACGCTCCAGCAGGTGTTCGGCATGGCCGAGGGCCTGCTCAACTACACCCGGCTCGACGATCCGCCCGAGCTGGTGATCGGCACCCAGGGCCGACCGATGTCCCCCGCCGACGAGGTGCGCGTCGTCGACGAGGACGACCGTGACGTACCGCCCGGCGAGAGCGGCGAGTTGCTGACCCGCGGCCCCTACACCCTGCGCGGCTACTACCGCGCCACCGAGCACAACGCCCGCGCCTTCACCACCGACGGCTACTACCGCACCGGCGACCTGGTGCGGATCCTGCCCTCCGGGCATCTCGTCGTCGAGGGCCGGGCCAAGGACCAGATCAACCGGGGCGGCGACAAGATCTCCGCCGAGGAGCTGGAGAACCACATCCTCGCCCACCCGGCCGTGCACGACGCGGCGGTGGTCGGCATGCCCGACGAGACGATGGGCGAGCGCACCTGCGCCTACCTCGTCCCGCGCGGACAGGCCCCGGGCCAGCGGGAGTTGGCCGCTTTTCTCACCGAGCGAGGGGTCGCCGCGTATAAGCTCCCCGACCGGGTGGAGGTCGTCGAGACCTTCCCCCGGACCTCGGTAGGCAAGATCGACAAGAAGGGGCTCGGCCGGCTGATCGCCGATCGCCTCCGCGCGGAGGGCATTGGTGGCGACTGAGGCCGGAACGGCCCCTCCTGTACAGACCGACAAGCGCTCGCCCAGGCGCCGTACCTCGACCCGTTCGCTGGCCGTGCTCGGCGCCCTGCTGCTCCTGCTCCTCGCCGTCATGCTCAGCCTCGCGATCGGCTCGCGCGCACTGCCGCCGGCCGTCGTGGTCGACGCGCTGCTCCACGACGACGGCTCGACCGCGGCCTCGGTGATCTGGGACGTCCGGGTGCCGCGCACCCTGGCGGGCATCGCGGCCGGTGCCGCGCTCGGTGTCGCGGGCGCGCTCATCCAGGCGCTCACCCGCAATCCGCTGGCCGATCCCGGGCTGCTCGGCATCAACGCGGGCGCCGCCACCGGAGTCGTGCTGTCCATCACGGTTCTCGGCATCACGAGCCTGTGGGCGTCGGTGTGGTTCGCCATGGTGGGCGCGGTCGTGGCCGGTCTGCTGGTGTACTCGCTGGCCTCGGGCGGTCGCGGCGGCGCGACGCCGGAGCGGCTCGCCCTCGGCGGAGCGGTGATCGCCGCCGTGTTCACCGGCATCAGCCAGACGCTGATGCTGCTGGACGCCCAGGCGCTGGACCAACTGCGGTTCTGGAGCGTGGGGTCGCTGGCCCGGGCCGACCGCGAGACGCTGACGACGATCACGCCGTTCGTCCTGGTGGGCCTGGTGCTCGCCCTCGCGCTGGTCCGGCCGCTGAACGCGCTCGCGCTGGGCGACGACGGCGCCCGGGCGCTGGGCGCGCAGGTGGACCGGACGCGCTTCCTCGGCCTGGTGGCCATGACGGTGCTGTGCGGCGCGGCGACGTCGGCCGTCGGGCCGCTCGTCTTCGTCGGCCTCGCGGTCCCGCACATCGCCCGCATGATCGTCGGCGCCGACCAGCGCTGGACGCTGCCGCTGTCCCTGCTCCTCGCGCCCGCCCTGCTGCTCTTCGCGGACGTCCTCGGCCGGGTCGCCGTACGCCCCGACGAACTGGACGCGGGCGTGGTGACGGCGGTGGTCGGCGCCCCGGTGTTCATCGCCCTCGTCCGCTACCGCAGGGCGGTGACCGGATGACGGCCCAGGCGCCGGCCCGTACCGGTGCGCGCGGCCGTTCGCATGTCGTACGCAGCCGCTCGCACCGTTTCTCCCTGCGGGTGGACGTGCGCGCGGTGACGGTCTGCGTGCTGGTGCTCGCCGCCACCGCCGCGGTCGGCGTCCTCGCGCTCGGCACCGGCGAGTACACGATCTCCCCGGCGGACGTGGTCCGCACGCTGCTGGGCAACGGCAGCCCGCGCACCGACTTCGTCATCAACGACCTCCGGCTGCCCCGGCTGCTGACCGGCATCCTTGTCGGCGCCGCGCTCGGCCTGAGCGGTGCCCTCTTCCAGAGCCTGACCCGCAATCCGCTGGGCAGCCCCGACATCGTGGGCTTCACCTACGGCTCGGCCACCGGGGGCCTGCTGGTCGTCCTGCTCATCGGCGGCAGCGGCGGGCAGATCGCCGTCGGCGCGGTGGGCGGAGGCCTCGCCACCGCCGTCCTCGTGTACGTGCTCGCGTGGCGGCAGGGCGTGCACGGCTTCCGGCTGGTGCTCGTCGGCATCGGCGTGAGCGCGCTGCTCCAGGGGGTGAACGCCTATCTCCTGGCCAAGGCCCGCTTCACCCAGGCCGCACAGGCGATGGTGTGGCTCAACGGCAGCCTCAACGGGCGCAGTTGGGCGGACGTCCACCCGGCCGCCCTCGGCCTGCTCGTCGTGCTGCCCCTGGTGGCGCTCATCGCGAGCAGGCTGAAGATCATGGAGATGGGGGACGACGTGGCGGGCGGCCTCGGGGTGCCCGTCCAGCGCTCCCGGCTGGTGCTGCTGGTGCTGGCCACCGCGGCCTGTGCCGTGGCCACCGCCGCTGCCGGCCCCATCCCCTTCGTGGCGCTCATCGCCCCGCAGCTGGCCCGTCGGCTCACCCGGGCCCCCGGCCCCAACCTGCTCGCGGCCACCTGCACCGGCGCCTTCCTCGTGGTGACGGCGGACTTCGCGTCCCAGCGCATCCACGAGACGGCCCAGCTGCCGGTCGGTGTGGTGACCGCGGTCGTCGGCGGGGTGTACCTGGGGCTGCTGCTGCGCCGGCAGCGGCGGGCGGGGCGGATCTGAGCGCCTCGGCGGGCGTGCTCCTCGGCGCCCCTGCCCCTCGGTGCCCGTGTCAGTGCCCGTGCTCCTCGGCCCCGTCCTCGTGCGCGGGCGCCTCGGAGGTGGCCACCGCCGTTCCGGCCTTGACCGTGAACGCCGCGGTGTGCACCTCTCCGTCGTGCTTGAAGTCGAGGAACAGCCGGTAGGCGCCGCTGCTCGGCGCGGTGGCGGTGAACGAGATCTCCGGCCCTGCCTTCGTCCTGCCGTCGCCGGGTTCGCCGTTGGGGTGGACGTGGAGGTAGGCGAGGTCGCCGGAGCGCAGGGCGACCAGGTGGCCGTAGGCGCCGAGGTAGGGCTGGAGGTCGGTCACCGGGCGGCCGTCGCGCGAGACCTTCAGCTTCAGCTCGCTCGCCTTGCCCGGACGCAGGGCGCCGTCCAGCCGGACCTCGTAGCCGTGGATCCTCGCCGTCGTGTTCGGGGCGGGCAGCTGATGCGGCCGGTAGGAGCCCGCCGCCGCCAGGTCCGCGCCGAGGGTGAGGTTCTGCGCGCCCTTCGTCGCCGGGGTGAAGTCGGCGAAGACGCGGTAGTCGCCGGCGCGGGGCAGTTCGACGGGGGTGCTCCAGGTGCCGTCGGCGGCGCGGGTGGGGTGCAGATGGCGGTAGGTGACGAGATCGCGTGAGGCCACGATGAGGTGCAGTTCCTTCTCGTGCTCGCGCTCATAGGCGGTGACGGCGCGACCGGCGCTGTCACGTATGACGAAGCGCAGGTCGGAGCGGGTACCGGCGGTGACGCCGGGGGTCTTCAGGTCGAGGGTGTAGCCGCCCTCCGACATCTCCAGCCCGCCGGCCGGCTGCGTCTCGTGACCGCCGTGACCGCCGTCCCCGTCCGATGCCGAAGCCGGTGCCTGTGACGCCTCGCGGTGGCTGTCGTGTGCCGCGGGCGCGGGTTCCTCGACGACGGGGTCGAGGCCCTGGCCCACGCCGTAGGCGGTGCCGAAGGTCGCGGCCAGTGCGGCGGCGAACGCGGTGATCCTCAGTCCGGCATTCATGGCGGTCTCCTGCGGGTCAGATGCCTCGGTATGGTCCTTCGATGCATCTCACCATACCCCCAGGGGGTATAAAGGCAATGCGATCCAGCCCTTGCCCCGCGTACCCCCCAGGGGTATATATGGACTCCGGCAAGGATACCCCCACCCCGTACCCCGGTCGACCACGACCCCGCCCCCAGGAGGCACCCATGTCCACCACCACCTACGCCGTCTCCGGTATGAGCTGCGCCCACTGCAAGGCCACGCTCACCAAGGTCATCGGCGAGCTGGACGGCGTCACCGAGGTCGGCGTCGATCTCGCGACCGGCCAGGTCACCGTCACCAGCACCGCCGAGCCCGACGACACCCTGATCGCCGAGGTCGTCGACGAGGCGGGCTACGAGCTCACCGGCCGCACGGCCTGACCCGCACCCCCGACCGCCGGGGCCCGGCCGCACCGGGCTCCGCCCGCACCCCGCACCAGGAGCAGTGATGACCACCACCGCGTCCGACCCGACGACCGAGGTAGAGCTCGCCATCGGCGGCATGACCTGCGCCTCGTGCGCGGCGCGCATCGAGAAGAAGCTGAACCGCATGGACGGGGTGACCGCCACCGTCAACTACGCCACCGAGAAGGCGAAGGTCAGCTACGGCGGTGAGGTCTCCGTCCAGGACCTGATCGCCACCGTCGAGGCGACCGGGTACACCGCGCAGGAGCCCGCGCCACCGGTGTCCGAGGTGGCCGGGAGCGCCGACGAGCAGGATGAACTGCGGCCACTGCGGGAGCGGTTGGTCACGGCCGTGACGCTGGCCGTGCCCGTGATCGCGATGGCCATGATCCCGGCCCTGCAGTTCGAGTACTGGCAGTGGCTGTCCCTGACCCTGGCGGCGCCGGTCGTGACGTATGCCGCATGGCCCTTCCACAGGGCGGCGTTCACCAATCTGCGGCACGGCGCGGCCACCATGGACACCCTGATCTCGGTCGGTACGTCGGCCGCGTTCCTGTGGTCCCTGTGGGCACTGTTCCTCGGCACCGCGGGCGAGCCGGGCATGACGCACCCCTTCGAGCTGACCATCGCCCGCAGCGACGGCGGCGGCAACATATACCTGGAGGCGGCAGCCGGAGTCACCGCCTTCATCCTGGCCGGCCGCTACTTCGAGGCCCGCTCCAAGCGCAAGGCAGGCGCGGCGCTCAAGGCCCTGCTGGAGCTGGGCGCCAAGGACGTCACCGTCCTGCGCGCCGACGGCATCGAACAGACCGTCCCCGTCTCCGAGTTGAAGGTCGGCGACCGCTTCCTCGTGCGTCCCGGCGAGAAGATCGCCACCGACGGCACGGTCGTCGAGGGCTCGTCGGCGGTGGACGTCTCGATGCTCACCGGCGAGTCCGTGCCGGTCGAGGTCACCGAGGGGGACCCGGTCACCGGTGCCACGATCAACGCGGGCGGCCGTCTCGTCGTCGAGGCCACCCGGGTGGGCGCCGACACCCAACTCGCCCGGATGGCCAAGCTGGTGGAGGACGCGCAGAACGGCAAGGCCGCGGCGCAACGGCTCGCGGACCGGATCTCGGCCGTCTTCGTGCCGATCGTCATCGCCCTCGCGCTCGGCACCCTCGGCTTCTGGCTCGGCAACGGCGCCGGGGTGGCCGCCGCCTTCACCGCCGCGGTCGCCGTCCTGATCATCGCCTGCCCGTGCGCCCTGGGCCTGGCCACGCCGACCGCGCTGATGGTCGGTACCGGACGGGGCGCGCAGCTCGGCATCCTCATCAAGGGCCCGGAGGTCCTGGAGTCCACGCGCAAGGTCGACACGATCGTCCTCGACAAGACGGGCACCGTGACGACCGGCCGGATGACGCTGCTGGCCGTGCACACCGCCGGCAACGCCGACGAGGCCGAAGTCCTGCGGCTCGCGGGCGCGTTGGAGCACGCCTCCGAGCATCCGATCGCCCGTGCCGTGGCCGAGGGCGCGCTGGAGAAGCTGGGGTCGCTGCCCACGCCGGAGGACTTCGCGAACGTGCCCGGGCTCGGGGTGCAGGGCATCGTCGACGGCCATGCGGTACTGGTGGGCCGGGAGCGGCTTCTTCAGGAGTGGGCCATGGAGCTGCCGGAGGACCTCGCGCGCGCCAAGTCCGAGGCCGAGGCGTCCGGTCGTACGGCCATCGCGGTCGCCTGGGACGGCGAGGCGCGGGCGGTCCTGGAGGTCGCCGACGCGGTCAAGGACACCAGCCCGGAGGCGATCCGGCGGCTGCGTGCCCTCGGCCTCACCCCGATCCTGCTGACCGGCGACAACAAGGCCGTCGCCCTGGCCGTCGCCCGCGAGGTCGGCATCGCACCCGAGGACGTCATCGCCGAGGTACTGCCGCAGGACAAGGCCGACGTGGTCAAGCGGCTGCAGGGTGAGGGCCGTTCGGTCGCGATGGTCGGTGACGGCGTCAACGACGCGGCCGCCCTGGCCCAGGCCGACCTCGGTCTGGCGATGGGCACCGGCACGGACGCCGCGATCGAGGCCGGCGACCTCACCCTGGTCCGTGGCGACCTGCGCGCCGCCGCCGACGCCATCCGGCTCTCCCGCAGGACGCTCGGCACCATCAGGTCCAACCTGTTCTGGGCCTTCGCCTACAACGTCGCCGCCCTGCCGCTCGCCGCGGCCGGGCTGCTCAACCCGATGATCGCCGGCGCGGCGATGGCCTTCTCGTCGGTCTTCGTCGTCGGCAACTCGCTGCGGCTGCGCTCGTTCCGGGCGGCGGACTGATTCCCCGCACATGACAGTGAGGGCGCCGCACACGCGGCGCCCTCAGTCGTGTGACGGTCTGTCAGCCGAAAGCCTTCACGGCCTGGTAGTACGTCCAGGCCGTGCTGTTGCAGGCGGCCTTCGTCGCGCCGCCGTATCCGGCGCACACCCGCTTGAGGTCCTCGTAGAAGGCGCTGTCGATCCGTGACTTGTTGGCGCTGAACGTGCCCAGCGCCTTGTAGTTGCGGTAGCCGAAGTCGTGGCGGGCGCAGGACGTCTGGAAGGGGAAGCCGAAGGGGTTGTCCGGGGAGGAGGAGCAGTAGTCGGTCGACCAGTCGAACGCGTAGGCGCTCCACGCGGACTGGTTCGCCCGGGCGGCGGCCCACGCGTTGTAGCTGGACGCGCTGGTCTGCGTCCAGCTCGCGAGGACCTGGGGCTTGTCGGCGGGAGCGGCGTCGGCGGCCGCGGCGGTGCCGAGGACGGTGATCAGGGCCAGGGACGAGGCGCCAAGTGCGGTGGCGAGTCTGCGGTGCATTCCACACCTCCATGAGACCGCGGCCCGCCCGTCGAGCCGCAGGTTCATGACAAGATGATTCACACCGCAACTGCCCTTTCACACCTGCAAGTTGCCCAATGGACCCTTAACTCTGGGATGTCCCGGACAGCCGGACATGAACGGCGGTGAGCGCCAGCGCCAACGGACCCGGCGCCAGCAAGGCGAGCGGCAGCAGCATCCACGCGCACAGCGCGGCCGTGGCCGCCGCGAACAGGACCAGACCGGAGCCCCCCACATCCCGTACGGCGTCCAGGGCGGCCCCACGCAGGGCCGCCCGCCAGTCGGTGAGGGACTCGGGACGGGCACACGCCCTGAGACCCACCACCAGCGCGCTCGCCCCTGTCACGGCGGCCACCACCGCGAACAGCGGCGCCCCGGGGAGCCCGGCCCGGGCCAACGCCAGGTCCGCGGCGAGCAGCAGCGCACCCGCCAGGGCGAGCACGCCGGCCGCCAGGTCACCGGCCCGCAGCCGTCGCCGCAGTACCGCCAAGTACCGTCCGGCGGTGGCGGGCCGCCCCTCCCCCGCGCCCCGCAGCACCGCGCACGCGCTCGACAGCGCGGCCGGGGCCGTCACCAGCGGAAGGCAGGCCAGTGAGGTGGCGAGGCCCACGCTCAGCACGTCGGCGAAGAGGGTCATACGTGGCCCGAAGACCTCGCCCGGTTCACGCGTCCGCATGTCTCTCACCCCTTGATCCCGGAGCTGGCCATGCCCTCCACCAGCAGCCGCTGGAAGGCGAGGAAGAACAGCACGATCGGCAGCAGCGCGATCACGGACATCGCGAACATGGGGCCGAACGCCGAGGTGCTGGAGGCGTCCACGAAGGAGCGCAGGGCGAGCGTGAGTGTGAACTTCTCCGGGTCGAAGAGATAGATGAGCTGGGTGAAGAAGTCGTTCCAGGTCCAGATGAAGGTGAAGATCGCCGTGGTGATCAGCGCGGGGCGGGTGAGCGGCAGCACGACCAGGAAGAAGCTGCGGAAGGGGCCGCAGCCGTCGATGCGGGCCGCCTCCTCCAGCTCGCGCGGCAGACCGCGCATGAACTGGACGATGAGGAAGACGAAGAAGGCTTCCGTCGCCAGGAACTTCGGCAGGATCAGCGGCCAGTACGTGTTCACCAGGCCGAGCTGGTTGAAGATGATGTACTGCGGTATCAGCACCGCGTGGTGCGGCAGCATGATCGTGGCGATCATGAAGGCGAACAACGGTCCGCGGAAGCGGAACCGCAGGCGAGCGAAGGCGTACGCCGCGAGCGAGCAGCTGATCACGTTGCCGAGGACCGCGCCACCGGCGATCAGCAGCGAGTTGCTCAGCAGCCGCCAGATGGAGACGTCGTTGACGCCGTCGAAAGCGGTCTTGTAGTTCGACCACTCCAGGTGACTGGGCAGCAGGTCGAGGCTGGCGATGACCTCGTCCGCGGGCTTGAGCGAGGTGGCCAGCAGCCACGCCAGCGGGTACAGCATGACCAGCAGCGCGGCGAGGCAGCCGACGTGCAGGGCGATCCGGCGCCAGGCAACGGGCCTGCGCGGAGCCTCGGTCGAGACGGATGTCATCGGTCCCCCTCGGAGGCGTAGAAGACCCAGGAGCGCGAGGTGCGGAACAGCACCGCGGTGACGGCGCCGATGACGATCAGCAGCACCCAGGCCATGGCGGAGGCGTAGCCCATGTGGGAGGCGACGAAGCCTCGGTCGTAGAGGTAGAGGGTGTAGACGAGGGTCGAGTCGGCGGGGCCGCCCTTGCCGGCGCTCAGCGCGAAGGCGGGTGTGAAGACCTGGAAGGCCTGGATGGTCTGGAGGACGAGGTTGAAGAACAGGACCGGGGACAGCATGGGCACGGTGACGGACACGAACTGCCGCCACTTCCCGGCCCCGTCCACGGCCGCCGCCTCGTACAACTCGCTCGGGATCTGCTGGAGTCCCGCGAGGAAGATGACCATTGGCGCCCCGAACTGCCACACCGTCAGCAGTGCCACGGCGAGCAGCGCCCAGCCCGGCTTGTTGACCCAGCCGCCGGTGCCGAGCAGGGTGTCCACCGTGCCGCCGTCATTGAAGATCACGCGCCAGACGAGGGCGATGGACATGGACGCGCCGAGCAGCGAGGGGGCGTAGAAGGCCGACCGGTAGAAACCCTTGCCGCGTTTCATGGACTTCAGGGCGATCGCGACGACGAGTGCCAGCGCGAGTTGCAGCGGCACGGCGATGACGACGTACGTCAGCGTGGTCGCCACCGACCGCCAGTAGCGCGGGTCCTCGGTGAACATCTGGACGTAGTTGCGCAGGCCCACCCAGCGCGGCGGGTTGAACAGGTCGTAGTCGGTGAAGGACAGGTACAGCGACACGGCCATCGGCAGCAGCGTCAGGACGATCGCGCCGAGCACCCACGGGGACAGGAACACCCAGGCGGGGCCCTGGCGTTCGCGCTTGGCACGGCGCCTCGGGGCGGTGGTGGACCCCGGCTTCCTGACGGCGGGCACGGATATGTCGGTGGTGCTCATGACCTCAGCTCCGCCTTCGCCTCGGTGACGTAGTTCTCGGCCGCCTCGCGGGGCGACATGCGCTCGTACGACACCTGGTCGTAGTCGCGCTGGAAGGTGGTCTGCAGGGCGTTGTCGCCCGAGGGCGGGGCCTGTGGCGGGTCCTTGAGGGTGCCCTCGAGGGAGGACTGGTAGGCGGCGATCGTCTGGTCGAAGTCCTTGAGCTGCGGCTCGATCTCCTCGCGTACGGCCTCGTTGACGGGGATGCCGCGGGTGGCGCCGAGGATCTTCGCGGCCTGTTCGTCGTTGATGAGGAAGTCGACGAGCTGGGCCGCCTCCTTCGGGTGGCCGGTGCCCGCCCCGACGCCGAGGAACATCGACGGCTTGAAGTACTGACCGGGGGTGCCGTCCTCGCCGGACGGCATCGGTGCGAGCGCCACGCCGCTGGGGATCAGGGCGAGGAAACCGCTGGCCGGGGCGTCCCAGTTGGAGTCGGCCGTGGCCTCGCCGCGCCCGAGCGGGGTGTTCTCGACGGAGCCGTCGAGCTGCGTGGTCTGCTCGGCGGGCGAGACGACGCCCTCGCGCCGGAGCTCGTCGGTGAACGTCCACCAGCGGGTCAGGTCGTCTGAGGTGAAGCCGAGCCCGCCGTCCTCCGTGTAGAGGGACTTGCCCTGCCCGCGCAGCCAGACCTCGAAGCAGTCCTCGCTCTGGCCGGGGTCGGTGGCGCCGGGCTTGCCGGTCTTCTCCGCCAACGCGCGCATGGTGTCGGCCCATTCGCTCCAGGTCCAGCTGCTGCCCGGGAGCGGTACGCCTGATTTCTTCCACGTCTTGACGTCGTAGGCGACCGTCTCGGTGCCGCGGCCCTGGGGAATCGCGTACTGCGTGTCGTCGAGCCGGCCGGTGGCGAGGAGCCCCGGGTCGATCTCACTCGTGCGCAGTACGGCCTTCTGCTTCGCGAGGTCGAGCAGGACTCCGCCGGAGGCGTACTGGTCGATCTGGCGGTAGTCGAGCTGCATCACGTCGGGGGCGTCGCCGCCCGCGGCCTGGGTGGCGAGCTTCTGTTTGTAGGCCTCGTAGGCCGAGAACGACGTCTGCACCTGGACGTTCGGGTGCTGTTTCTCGAACAGGGCGACGGCCTGCTCGGTGCGTTCCGCGCGGTCGGGGTTGCCCCACCACGTGTAGCGCAGCACGACCTTGCCGCCGCCGACCGACTCCCCGGATCCCCCGCAGCCGGCCGACATCGTGCAGAGCACGAGTGCGACGACCGACGCGCAGAACCCCTTTGTCCTGTGTCCGGGCATGCCGAGGTCACCTCTCCTCTCCTCGGGCTTTCTGTTTGGCCCCCCTCGGTCCCCTTGCCTTCCCAGGCCCCCTCGCCCGGTTACTCGCCGCCGTACGGCAGCGTCGTGCCGGGCAGGTTGTACTCGTCCCGGCGGCCGCACATCCCGAATCCGCCGAGCCGGGTGGGCGCGGCCTCGTACGCGGTCGCGTCGGCGAGGTACGCCGGCTCGCCCGCCTCCAGCGCGTCGAGCTGGGCGCCCGTGCGCTCGGCCGTGGCCAGCGCGCCCGCCCGCCACAGCTCCCGCCAGTTCGGCACCTTGGCCCGCACGAGCCGGGCGGCCGCGCGCTGGAACTCGGCGTACGGGCCGTCGTCCCCGGCGACGAGCGCCTCGCGCAGGGCGAGGTAGCCCTCGACGGCGAGGTCCCTGCGGCGACGCGCGGCAGCCGCGGTCTCCGGGCCGGTGCCGGACGGCAGCACCGCGGCCGCCGCGTACTTGCCGGGGTCGGCGAGCACCTCGGGCGGGAACGTGAACACGGCGTCCCCGGCCTCCGGCAGCCCGCTGTTCTGCATCAGGACGGTGATGCGCAGATCGCCGCCCTGGACCATGCGGTGCACGGTCCCGGGCGTGAACCAGGCGACGGAGCCCGGCTCCAGGGGGATGTCCCGGTAACCGTCGGGGCTCAGCGTCTGCACCGCGCCCCGGCCGCCGGTGACGACGTACGCCTCCGTGCACACCAGGTGCAGATGCGGGCTGCCGCCGCACACCCCGTCGGCGGCCTCCCAGTCGTAGGCGCTGAGGTGGGACAGACCGACGGCGCCCGGCAGTGGCTGCGGAAGGCTGGGCTTCACCACGGCAGCCCCTCCAGGTGAGCGCCCACCCGCTCCCGGTCCCACGCCCCGTCGGCGAAGACCACCCGGTAGCGGTACGCGAAGGACTCGCCGGGCGGCAGCTCGAACTCCTCGAAGAACGCCCAGGAGAACGCCACCGTCGGGATCGGCTCGGAGCGCACGAACCAGTGGGACTCGTGGATCGCGGCCTTGTCGTCGAGGTTCTCGGGCGCGTGCGCGAAGACGAGCGTGGAGTGTCCGTCGGCGTCGTCGTGCTCGGTGGTGAAGGCGAGCCACGGCCCCTGCGTGCCCATCAGTTTGCCCGCGTCCGCGCCCGCTCCCCCGTCCAGGTCCGGCCCGAAGGCGGTGCCTCCGGTGAAGTCCCGGGGTCCGCGCCACTGGAGTCCGGTGTAGCCGGCCATCTCACGGCCGGCGGTGGTGGGCGAGCCGAAGGCCAGCGCCTCGTCACGGACGTTGGTGAGCCGGATCGACCAGTCCAGGGCCCAGGCGCCGGCCTCCTCGTCCACCGAGTGGACGGTCAGCCCACGCACCTCGCGCGCCCACTCCGCGCCGCCGTTCTCGACCCAGGTGAGCTCCTCGGTGAAGGCGAGCCGGTCGTCCTCGACGGTGAACTCGCCGAAGCCGTCGTGCCGCATCGAGCCGACGCGCTCGGGCAGCGGGAGGTAACCCTCGCCGTGCACATAGCAGTTGCCGCCCCAGAAGTTCTGCCCGGACAGATGACTCGCGGTCATCTGCAGGCCCTTGTGCCAGCGGTGGTCGCTCGGCCGGTAGCCGGTGACGGTGTGCCCGGCGAGGGTGCGCACGGGGTGGGCGTAGGGCTTGCGGGACTCGAACGCCTCCGGGTCGGGGCGGTAGACGTACCGCAGGATCTCGGTGCCGTTGGCGGCCGTGACCGCGATGTGGTCGCCGTGCGCGTGGGTGACGCGGATGCTCATGCGCGCTCCTTGGGGGCCCAGTGGGGGTGGTCGCCGTGCATGGCCGGGTAGAAGGGGTCACCGGGCTCGATCTCGCCCGCGTGCACGGGGCGTCCCGTGAAGGCGGCCTTGTAGAGGGCGGCGGCGAAGTCGAGGGTGGCCCGGGCGTCGGGGCCGCTGCCGGGCGGGCGGACACCGTTGTCGTAGGCGTCGAGGAGGGTGCCGAGCTGTGCCGTGTGCGAGCTGGGCAGGTCCGCCGCGAGGGTGCGCCAGGCGGTGGCGCGCTCGGAGGGGACGTGCGGGGCCGGGGTGTAGACCCAGTCGTCGTTGCGGTGGCCGTACAGGTGGGTGAGCTCGACCGTCGCGTCGGCGCAGTCGACGCGGATGCGGCTCACCTCGTGCGGGGAGAGCACGCTGTTGACGACGGTGGCGAGGGCGCCGTTCTCGAATCGTACGAGGGCCGTCGAGACGTCCTCGCTCTCGGTGTCGTGCACCAGGCGCGCGGCCATGGCCCGGATCTCCGCCCACGGGCCGAGCAGGTGCAGCAGCAGGTCGAACTGGTGGATGCCGTGCCCCATCGTCGGCCCGCCGCCCTCGGTGGCCCACCGTCCGCGCCACGGCACCGCGTAGTACGCGGAGTCCCGGTGCCAGGTCGTCTGGCAGTGCGCGACGAGCGGGGCGCCCAGCTCACCGCTCGCGATCAGCTCCCGGGCGTGCACGGCGCCGGAGCCGTAGCGGTGCTGGAAGACCACCGACGCGTAGGCCCCGGACGCCTCCTCGGCGGTCGCGATGTCGTCGTACTCGGCGAGCGACAGGCACAGCGGCTTCTCGCACAGCACCCAGGCGCCCGCCTTCAGCGCGGCGACCGTCTGCTCCCGGTGCAGCGACGGTGGCGTGCCGATCAGGACCAGGTCGGGGCGTACGGCGTCCAGCATGTCGTCCGTGGAGGTGTACCCGGCGACGCCCTCCCCGGCGAGCTGCCGGAAGGCGTCCAGCCGGGTCCGGTCCACGTCGACGGCGGCGACCAGCTCCACCCGGTCCGCGTGGTGTCTCAGCGCGGGGAGATGGCTGCCGCTGACGATGGCGCCGGTGCCGATCACGGCGACGCGACGGCGGGCGGGACTTCTGGACATGCAGTTCTCCTCGGACGGCCGGCGGACAGCCCGCACCAGAAAGCGCTTGCACTTCGAGGGTGACCCTAGGCAGGGACGTAATGTCAGGACAACCCCTGTGCGGCGACATGGGCAAAGCCTGACCCGTACGGCTTCGGCCCGTCTCCGGCACGCTCCCCTTCTCGGCCACCGCCGAAACGGACGAAGATCACATGGCGGGCCTGGGCTGTCCTGTGCTTCAAACGCGGCCGTGACGTGCTTCAACTCCGGGCCGGACAGGGCCCGTTGACACTGCGCTGGATCGGCGTCAGGGTGGTGACTCGTCGCGCCCGGGAGGTCACCCATGGCAGCAGCCGGTAACGATGCCGATTTAGTCGCGCGCGTACGGTCCCTGCGGCCGCTGATCCGCGAGCACGCGCTGCGGACCGAACAGGAGCGCCGGGTGGCGCCCGAGGTCGCCGCCGCGCTGTCGGAGGCCGGCATCCACCGGATGAACGTCCCCCGGCGGTACGGCGGCTACCAGAGCCGGGTGCGCACCCAGGTGGACGCGGTGGCCGAGATCGCCGCGGAGTGCGGCTCGACCGCGTTCAAGACGGTGATCCAGGCCGGCTGCTCCTACATCGCGGCGCTCTTCCCCGACGAGGCGCAGGACGAGATCTTCACGAGCCCCGACGTCAGGGTGGGCGGCACCCTCGTCCCGGACGCGACGGCGGTCCGGTCGGACGGCGGCTACGTCGTCAACGGCACATCGGGCTTCGCCACCGGCTGCCACGACGCCGACTGGCACCTGCTGACCGTCCGGGTCGAGTCCGAGTCCGGCGACGGGCCGCCCGAACTGCTGTGGACCGCGGTGCCGATGGCCGAGCTGGAGATCCTCGACGACTGGTACGTGTCGGGGCTGGCGGGCAGTGGCAGCGACAGCGTCGTCGCGCGGGACGTGGTGGTCCCCGCGCATCGCACACTGCCGGTCGGGCCGCTGCTGGCGGGCGAGTTCCCGTCGAAGGCGGGGGCCGACGACCCGTTCTACCGGATGCCCGTCCTGCTGCTGTTCTGCGCATGGACGGCGCCGCCCGCGCTCGGTCTGGCCCGCTCGGCCCTGTCGGAGTTCACCGAGCGCAGCCACCGGCGGGGCATCACGTACACCTTCCACCAGCGCCAGAACGAGGCGACGGTCACCCATCTCCAGGCGGCCGAGGCGGCCCTGAAGATCTCCTGCGCCGAGCTGCTGACCAGCGACTTCGTCGCCCTGATCGAGGCGCGGGCCGAGTCCGGCGAGCCGTACACGGCCGAGGAGCGGGCCAGGATCCGGGCGCAGAGCGGCTATGTGGCGCGGCTGTGCAAGGAGGCCGTCGATCTGCTCGGCTCCGCGTCCGGGGCGTCGTCGCTGCACCGGCAGGTGCCGATGCAGCGGGCCGTGCGCGACCTGCACGCGCTGACACTGCATTCGTTCGTGAATCCGGCCACCAACCTGGAGATCTACGGCCGGGTCCTGTCCGGTCTGGATCCGGGTACGCCGTTCCTCTAGGCCTCCTCTGTCCGGTGCCCTGTCTTGTCCAGGAAGCGCCGCAGCCGGGTCAGCGGCCAGGTGTTGATCACGTCGTCCTCGGTGAGCCAGCCGCGCTGGGCCGTGCCCACGCCGTAGCGCAGGTAGGCGAGGTGGATGACGGCGTGGGCGTCGCTGTCGACGGCGAACTTCACGCCGTGCCGCCTGGCCCGCAGGATGTCCTCGTCGCGCAGGTCGAGGCGGTCCGGATGGGAGTTGATCTCCAGGGCCGTGCCGGTGCGGGCGCAGGCCGCGAAGACCGCGTCGAGGTCGACGTCGACGGCGGGGCGCTTGCCGATGAGGCGGGTGGTGGGGTGGCCGATGATGTTGACGTGCGGGTTCTCGCAAGCCCGGACGAACCGCCGGGTGAGCGCGTCGCGCCCCTGGTTGAAGTGCGAGTGCACCGAGGCCACGCACAGGTCGAATCCGTCGAGGAACTCCGGCGTCCAGTCCACGTCGCCGTCGGGGCCGATGTTCAGCTCGGCGCCGTGCAGCACCCGCATGCCGCCCCGTTTGCCGCGCTTGCCGTACTCCCCGTCGAGCTCGCGCACGCGTGCGCGCTGGGCCAGGATGCGTTCGTCGGTCATCCGCTGCATGGCCATGTCGGGCCCGTGGTCGGTGACCGCGTAGTAGGCGTAGCCGCGCTCGGCGGCCGCGGCGACCATCTCCTCCAGCGGGGCGAGCCCGTCGGTGAGGTCGGTGTGGGTGTGCAGATCGCCCCGGATGTCCTTCTCCTGGACCAGCTCGGGCAGCTCGCCGCGCAGCCCGGCCTCGATCTCGCCCCGGTCCTCGCGCAGGGTGGGCGGGATCCAGGGCAGGCCGAGCCGGGCGTACACGTCCTCCTCGGTCCGGGAGACGATCTTCTTGCCGGTCTCGGTGTCGAAGAGGCCGTACTCGGAGAGCTTGAGCTTCTTGTGGACGGCCATCTCGCGGGTGCGGATGTTGTGCGCCTTCGACCCGGTGAAGTACTGCATCGCCGCGCCCCAGGAGTCCGGCGGTACGACCCGCAGGTCGACCTGGAGGCCCTTGGTGGTGCGGATCGACGTCTTCTTCTCGCCGTGCGCGATGACCTCCGAGACGTACGGCAGCTCGGTGAAGGCCCGCATGAGCGGCTGCGGCTTCTTCGCCGCGACGAGGATGTCGATGTCGCCGATCGTCTCGCGGACGCGGCGCAGGGAGCCCGCGTAGGCGCACCGCTCGCAGCCGCTGACCTGCGACATCTCGGCGACGATGTCCTCGGCGAGGCTCATGGCGACGTCGATCAGGACCCGGTCGCCGGAGGACTGCAGCAGGCCGATGCCGTGCAGGATGTTCTCCTCGGTCTTCGGTCCGAAGCCCTTCAGGTCGCGCAGCCGCTCCTCATGGATGGCGTCGGCGAGTTCCTCGGTCGTGGAGATACCAAGCTCCTGGTAGATGACCAGGGCCTTCTTCGGGCCGAGCGTGGGGATGGCCGTCAGCTGCCGGACGCCGGCGGGGATCTTGGCGCGCAGCTCCTCGACGGCGGACACCTGGCCGACGGTGAAATACTCGATGATCTTCTTGGCGGTCGACTTGCCGACGTTGGGGATCTCCTGGAGTCCTTTGACGTCGAGTGTGGACACGTCGGCGTAGTAGCCGCCGATCGACCGGGCAGCCTTCTCGTAGGTGCGCGCCCTGAACGCGTCTCCTCCGGTGATCGAGATCAGATCCGCGTATTCCTGGAACAGCGCGGCGACCTCGTCGTTGGGCCGAGCCACACTTCCAGGGTAGCTACGGACGCGCCGTCGACGACTCCGGCGACGTTTCTTGTCCGGCGAGGCAGAGCCTGACGCGGGTCAGGTCCTCGGCTTCGACGAACACCTGTTGCCCCCAGTGGGCAGTGAGGCGGTGCGCGACAGCGACCAGCCGACGGCGGTCTTCCGGCGTGTACGCCGGAAACCGTGCCCAGCCCTGGTCGGCGATCTTGTTGCCGAGTTCGCTGAACAACACGGCCCGCACGCGCTGCTCTTCCTCGTCGGTGAGCGGTGTGGTCTCGTGCTCCGCAGGCCGCACCCGGACGTTGTACAGGTCTCGTATCACCGGCGGCTCGCAATCTGCTCAAGGTCCGTGCGCGAGAGCTTACCGACCCATGTTCGACGACAGGGCCTAGGCCCTGTCGCCAAATTCCCGTCGTCCGCCCGGAGGGCGGGCCCGGCGGCGTCTGGTGCGTGCGATCGCAAGGCGCCGGAGCGCCCTCGTGGCGGAGCCACGTGGGCGGTTCGGCAACGCGGCGAGCGTGCGTGCCAGGCGTCGCCGGGCAGGCGGGAAATTGGCGACAGGGCCTAGTGACCCAGCGGCGTGGGCGGCGTGGTCGTGGTGTCGGCCACGGGCGTGGTCGTGAGCGGCGGGTGTGCGGGGGTGGCCCGCTCCTTCGTCAGGGCGTCGGTGATCCTGCGGGCCAGGAGGGGGTCGGCGGGCAGGGTGTGGGCGGCGAACCAGCGGGCGGCCGAGGGGTCGGGGGACGGTTCGACGAACTCGGCGCCCGCGTAGTCGTCGAGCGGCGGGTCGTAGACGTATCCCGCGACCACGCCATGGTTCACCAGGCGTTCGAGGAGGGCGTCACGGTCGTGGACCAGCAGCGGTACCCGGAACAGGGACGGCGGGCCCTCGCCCACCCGCTCGCGCAGGGCCGGGGTGGCCCAGGTGGTGCCCGACAGCACGGAGACACCGGCCCGGCGCCGGGCGAGGTCGCCGTCGAGCCGGGCCATCCGCAGCTCCAACTGCCCGCGGACCAGGGCCCCGTGACGGGAACGGAAGCCGTGCAGGTCGACCCGTACCCAAGGCTCGTACGCGGTCAGGCTCGGCGCCCGTCGGGCGCTGCCGGCGAGGCGGGGCGCGTGCAGGGCCATGCGGAACTCGTCGCGCTCCAGCAGATTCAGGCGCTGCATCGTGCGCCACACCGGACGCACCAGGTGGAGGGTGCGGACGGCGGACCGTGCCAGCGGGCGCAAGGTGGTGGTCAGGTCCTCGCGGAGGCGCCGCGGTGTCAGCAGGTCGTCGCGCAACAGCTCCAGTTCCCGCCGGGTGCGCGCGTCCTCGACGACGAGGAAGCCGCCGGCCTTCGCCGCCACGTGCTTGGACAGGCTGAACGCGGCCGCCGTGCCGAAGGTCCCGATGGGCTGCCCGTCCACGTGCGTGCCGATGGCGTGGGCGGCGTCCTCGATCAGGGGAATGCCCAACTGGTCGCAGCGGCGGCGCAGTTCGACGACGCGGTCCGGCAGGCCGTACAGGTTCGTGGTCAGGACGGCGTCCACGTTCCGCCAGGTCGACTCCGGTACGGCGGCCGGGTCGATGTTGCCGTCCCACCGGGACACGGGGGCCTGAACGGGGCGCAGTCCGGCCGCGAGGACGACGAAGAGGATCACGTCGTCGTTCACCGGGGACATCAGCACCCGTCCGCCGGGCCGGCACCAACGCCGCAGTGCCAGGTACAGGGCCAGTCGGGCCGAGGGCGTGTAGACGCATTCGCGTCCGATGCGCCGTGTCATCATCGCGGCGAGCCGCGATCCGTACGGCATGGTCACCTCATCCGTGGAAGGGTACGAAGAAGGGTCGCCCGATGCGGGCGGGTGCGTTCGCGCGCGTCGATCGAGGCCACTGTGCGGGGGGTTGGATTCCGCGAAGGCCAGGCATACGACGCCGACGCGTGGCGTGTGACAGGCGTGGGCCCGATCAGCGGGCCCGGGCTCCCACCCCTGGTGAGTGGGCCGGGCCCGAGGTGCGCAGCGTGCCGACGGTCTTCAGCAGCCGGTCGGCGGGCTCGCGCAGCCTGGGATGGGCCAGGACCGTGTTTCTCAGACCGCGCACCGGTCTGCGCCACATCCGGTGGGCCGCCGCCACCGGGTGCGGGCGGGCCGCGAACCCCTCGGCCACCCGCAGTTCACGGGTCTTGAGCCAGTCCTTGTACTCCTTCGCGCCGCGCCCCATGTCCATGAGCGTCACGCCGTCCCGGCCCGCGGCCTCGGCCAGCCGCAGGTGCATCATCAGTCCGGGCGAGTAGTAGCCGAACTCGGGGTCGTAGGCGGTGAACCAGGCCGCGAACACGGTGCGCGACCGCGGCCCGAAGTGCGCGGCGACCGGCCGGTCACCGGCGTACACCACGGACAGAATGCCGGTGAAGTGCTCCTCGCGGACCTGGAAGAGGTGGTCCACCAGGTCGACGATCCATGGCTTGGCGAACCGGTCCATCCGCCCCGTCCTGCGGTACTGGGCGGACTTCCACCGCATGAGCGTGCGCAGCATGCGCGGGTCGCGCTCGTCGTAGACGAACCGCACCTCGCCCGCGTCCCGGGCCAGGCGGCGCTCCTTCTTCAGCGTCGTCTTGGCGAGCCCCGGGTACGTGGCGCGCAGCCACCCCGGGTAGTCGCCCTCGCCGGGCTTCAGGTCGAGCACGGGAGAGGCGAACGTCCCCGTGACGTACGGGCCGAACGGCTGCTGCTCCGCGACGAGGTGATCGAACTCGAAGACGGACAGCCCGCAGGCCCGCAGGAGTCGCCGGCTGTCCCAGGTGACCCCCGGCCGGTGCACCAGCGCCTGGCAGTCCGAGAGACCTAAACCGATGGCCCGGCCGACCCCGTACGCATTGCGCTCATACGGGAAGAAACCGACGGCCTCCCCGTTCTCGTGCAGCACCGCGACCCGAGCCCCACCGCGGTACCTGCTCACGCCGATCGTGAACTCCGGTGCCAGAAAGGGGTTGGCGTAGTCGGGTGACTCGTCCATCGCCCGGTGCCACGCCCGGCGCAGCGACTCGTTCAGCTCCTCGGGTCTGTGAATCGTGATGGCGCTCGTGGATCGCATGGCGAACCGCTCCCCCCAGAATCCCCCCAAGACGCGCTTTTGGCGCCTCGCCACATTTACGCCCATGTCGAACTATGCGACGAGGCTCAAACTTCGCGAAACAGTACGCACGCTGTCAAGGCGCAGGTGCGAACCTTTAGCTGTGCTTGGTGAGGCCCCGATCGACAGACAACAGATGGAACTTGGTGAGGCCTGAGTTGAAGCCGAAGTTGTCGTCGGAGACGAGGACGAGCGAGCGGGACCCGTCGGGCAGGGTCGGCCCCCAGGTGATGCCCTCGACGTTGTCGGCGTCGGTGCCGGAGGTGGTGAAGTCGTACAGCAGGTGCTTCCGCATCGGCCGCTCGGAGCCGGACAGCGCCTCCTCGCCCCGGACGTCCGTCGCGCCGCGGGTGGTGGTCCAGTACAGGCGTATGGCGAAGCCGACACCCGAGGCGAAGGACCGTTCCACGGTGATGAAGTCGGTGTCGCTGATCGCGAGGATCTCGGAGACGCCCCGGTCCGCCGAGTAGGTGTTGACGGGGGCGGGCAGCGGGGCGGTGGGCGCGTCCGAGACCGGGTCGACCTCGTAGACGTGCTCGGCGAGCGGCTTGCCCGTCCTGCGGTCCGTCACCAGCAGCCGGGACGGGCTCTTGGCGGTCAGGCTCGCGGCGGGGCCGTCCTGGACGAGGGCGTTCTCGGTGACGGTGACGGCCTTTCGGCCGTCCGGGGTGAGGGTGAGGCCCTCCAGCGCCTGGTTGTTGCGGACGCCCGCGACGAGCTTGCCGTCGGCCGACCGGACCGGCGCGTACGCCTCGGGCAACGGAAGTTCCCGCACGTACGCCCCCGAGGGGGATGCCTCACGGAGGAAGGCGGGCTGCCCCGAGTTGGACGCGCCTTCGCTGGTCCACAGCAGGCTTCGGCCACCCGGCGTCCAGCGGATCGCCTCGGGGTCGACGGCCTTGGGGGCGAACGGCTCGCCGGTCACGTCGTCGAGCACGGTGAGGCTCTCGACATCGGGCTGGTCGTGGGCGAACGCGGTGCCGTGCACCGGCAGTCGCAGGGTGTAGAAACGGGCCTTGCCGTTCTCCGAGCGGTCGTCGCTGAGGGCGACGTAGGTGCCGGTCCGGCGGTCGTGGTCGAGGCCCGACAGGCCGCCGAAGGGCATGCCGAATGCGGTCGTTCCGGCGGGGACGGTGAGGGTGTCCAGGAGCCGGACGCGGTAGGGGTGGTCGGCGGCGACGGCGCCGGTGGGCAGGACGGTGAGGAGCAGGCCGGCCGCCATGAGGCCGCCGGAGAGCACGCGTGCGGGACGCACGCCGTGTCTGGTGCGCATGGTGTTCTCTCTGTGAGGTGAAGGTGGGGGATGGCTGTCAGAGGGAGGCAGCGACCTCTGCGGTACGCCCGCGCCGCTTGCGCCGCCACGCGTACGCCGCGAGGGCGACGAGGGTCATCGCGTACGGGATCGTCGACACCAGCTGCGGCGGCACGTCCAGCGTGCCGAGCTGTACGGCCAGTGCCTCCGCCGCGCCGAAGCCGACGGCGGCGAGGAAGACGCCCCAGGGCCTCAGGCCGCCGAGGAAGACGGCGGCGAGGGCGATGAAGCCACGCCCTGCGGTCATGTCCCGTACGAAGAAGGACACGTAGCCCATGCTGAGGAAGACCCCGGCGAGTCCGGCGAGCGCACCGCTGAGGGCGAGGCCGGCGTACTGGACGCGGCGGACCTTGATGCCGACGGACGCGGCGGCGTCGGGCATCTCGCCGACCGCGCGCAGGTGGAAGCCGAAGCGGGTGCGGAAGAACAGCCAGGTGACGAACGGGGCGGTGAGGAAGGCCAGCCAGGTGATCAGGTTCTGGCCGCTGAGCACGTCGCCCACGACGGGGATGTGCTCGAGGCCGGGCAGTGTGACCGTCGGCAGGGTGCCGCTCTTCAGGCCGGTGGTGCCGCCCTTGTCGTCGAGGAGGGTGTACACGGCGTACGCGGTGCCGCCGGAGGCGAGCAGGTTGAGGCCGATGCCGGCGATGATCGCGTCGGCGCCCAGCTCCAGGCGCAGGGCGGCGAGCAGGACGCCGAGGAGCGCGGCCACCGCGACGCCGCTCACCGCTCCGGCGGCGACCGACCCGCTGTAGCCGGCGACGAGGGCGCCCGTGCACGCGGCGGAGAGCATCTGGCCCTCCAGGGCGATGTTGCTGATGCCGGCGCGTTCGGCGACGAGTCCGCCGAAGGCGGCGAGCAGATACGGCGTGGCGACGCGGAGCACCGCCGCGAGGAAGGCGCTGGAGAGGACGACGTCGAGGACGGAGCTCATCGGATGCCCACCTGCCTGCGCGCGATCCGGCGCTTGAGCAGGTCCGGCAGGGCCTGTGCGGTGACCAGGAGCACGATGACCGCCTGGATGACCACCACGATCTCGGTGCCGACGTCCGTCTGCTGTTCCATGATGTCTCCCCCGGCACGCAGGTAGGAGTAGAAGAGCCCGGCGACCACGACGACGAGCGGGTTGTTCCGGGCCAGCAGCGCCACCACGATCCCCTCGAAGGCGAGGCTCCCGGCGAGCCCCGGCTCCAGCCGCCCGTACACGCCCTGCACCAGGTGCGCCCCGGCGAGCCCGGCGACGGCGCCGCCGATGACGAAGCTCCACTCGATGGCGCGGGGCACCCGGATGCCGCCGTACTCGGCGAAGTCGGGGTTGGCGCCGGTCATGCGGATGCGGTAGCCGAGCGGCGTGCGGGTCAGCAGCAGCCACAGGGCGACGGCGGTGAGCAGCATCAGTACGAAGCCGACGTTGGCGCGGCCCAGCGGCACCCCGAACCAGTCGGTCAGCGGCGTGAGCACGGAGTCCTGCTGGATGCGCTCCGAGCGCACGGCGCTGCTGTCGGGGTCCTTCAGCGGACCGTTGACCAGGTAGTCGTAGACCCGTACGGCGATGGCGTTGAGCATGAGCGTGGCCACGATCTCGTTCGCGCCGAGGCGTGCCTTCATCGCGCCCGGCACCAGCCCCATGCCCGCACCCGCGGCCCCCGCGGCGACGAGCGGCACGAGCACGGCGGCGACCGGCGGCAAGGGCAGGAAGATCGCGACGGCCGCTGCCGCCAAGGCGCCCGCGTAGAGCTGGCTCTCGGCGCCGAGGCTGATCTGGCGGGCGCGGAAGGGGATCGCGACGGACAGGCCGAGCAGGGTGAGCGTGGTGGCGTCCTCCAGCCAGCGGCCGACGCGGTAGGAGCGCTCCAGCGGGCCGGTGAGCAGCGCCTCGTAGGCGGCGATCGGGTCCTTGCCGGTGGCCAGGATGACGAGGAAGCCGATGGCGAGGGCGGCCAGGACGGTGGCCAGGGTCATGCCGAGGTCCACGGCGAGGGCGCGGCGCCGGGTCGTCCGGTACTGGCTGCGGTCCTCGGCCTCGACGGCGGTGGCGGTCATACGGCGGTCACCTCGCCGGAGTCGTCACGGCCGGAGCCTCTCGGCCCTGAGCCGGAGAGCCCGGCAGTGAGGTGCTCCCGGTCGTGCCGCTCGACCCCGAGCATGTAGAGCCCGACCCGCTTCTCGGTCAGACCGGCCGTGTCGTCGAAGCGGGCGACCAGGCGGCCGTCCTTCAGCACGAGCAACCGGTCGGACAGGGCGAGCAGTTCGGTGAGGTCGGCGGAGATCAGCAGGACGGCGGCGCCCGCGTCGCGCGCGGCGACCAGCTGCTCGTACATGAACCGCATGGCGCCGATGTCGACGCCCCGGGTGATCTGCGCGGCGATCAACAGCCTTGGTCCGGCGGACAGTTCGCGGGCCACGACGACCTTCTGCAGGTTGCCGCCGGACAGCGCGCGCACCGGGACCGACGGGTCGGGGGTCCGGATCGCATAGTCCTCGATGAGCCGCTCGGCGTGGGCGCGGACGGCCCTGGGGCGCAGGAGGCCGCGGCGGGCGAGGGGCGGTCGGTCGTGGCGGTCGACGACGAGGTTGTCGGCGATGGACTCATCGAGGGCGGCACCGTTGTGCAGCCGGTCCTCGGGAACGTAGCCGATGCCCGCCCTGCGGTGGCCGGCGACGTCGAGCCCCGCCGTGTCGGTGCCGCCGACGGTGACGGTGCCGGAGGTGCGACGGCGCAACCCGGCGAGGATCTCGGCGAGTTCACTCTGCCCGTTGCCCTCGACGCCGGCGACGCCGACGATCTCCCCGGCGGCGACATCGAAGTGCAGGTCGTGCAGGGACTGTCCGGTGGGAGCGTCATACGTCAACTCCCGTACTTGCAGGGTGACTTCGGACCGGCGAGCGGATGCCCGGTCCACGTCGAGGGAGAGGTCGCGGCCGACCATCATCGCGGCCAGGGAGCGCTCGGTGGCGTCGGCGGTGGGGACGGTGCCCACCAGGGAGCCGGCGCGCATCACACTCACCCGGTCGCTGATCTCCCGTACCTCGCGCAGCTTGTGCGAGATGAACAGCACCGTCATCCCGCCGTCGCGCAGGCGGCGTACCGCGGCGAACAGGTCCTCGGTCTCCTGCGGGGTGAGCACGGCGGTCGGCTCGTCCAGGATCAGGACCCGGGCGCGGCGGTGGAGGGCCTTGAGGATCTCGGTGCGCTGGCGCATGCCGACGGACACCTCGTCGACGCGCGCCTTCGGGTCGACGGCGAGACCGGACTCCTCGGCGAGGCGCCAGGTCGCCTTGACGGCCGCCTGTGGGTCGACCAGGCCGCGTCGGCCGGGTTCGACGCCGAGGACGACGTTCTGCGCGACGGTGAAGGACGGCACCAGCATCAGGTTCTGATGGACCATGCCCACGCCGAGGGCGATCGCCGCGGCGGGGTCGCGCAGCACGCGGGGCCGGCCGCCGACCAGGATCTCGCCGGAGCTGGGCTGTTCCAGGCCGTAGAACAGCTTCATCAGCGTGGACTTGCCCGCGCCGTTCTCACCGACGATCGCGCGGATCTCGCCCGGCGGGACCTGAAGGTCCACCCCGCGCACCGCGCGCACGCCGTTGGCGTACGTCTTGGTGACCACGCGGGCGGCGACGGCCGGTCCGGCCGCGTCCCATGACTCGTTCATCTCAAGGCCGTTCGGGAATCAGAGGGCGCTGGGGACCGTGACGGAGCCGGACTTCACCTGGTCGGCGGCCGCTTCGAGCTCGGTACGGATCTTCTCGGGGACGAGCTGGGCGAAGTGGTCGTCGTTCACATAGCCGACGGCGTCCTCGGCGAGTCCGACGGTCTCGACGGCGCCGTACTTCAGGGAGTCCTTCTGTTCGGCCTCGGCGGCCTTGTAGAGGGCGTTGCCGACGTTCTTGAGAATGGAGGTGACGACGGTGTTCTTCTGCGCCTGGTCGGTGAGGGTCTGGTACTGGTCGGAGTCGACGCCGAGGGTGTACCGCTTGGCCGCCACCGCCGACTCGAAGGTGCCGAGTCCGGAGAGTCCGGCGACCGGCCACACCAGGGCGGCGCCCTGGCCGTACAGGGCCGTGGAGATCTCCTTGCCCTTCGCCGGGTCGCTGAACGCCTTGTCACCGCCGACGTACTGGACGAGGACGTCCGAGTTCTTCCCGCCGGCCGCCTTGAATCCGGCCCGGAATCCCACGACGAAGTCCTCGATGAGCGGCGTCTTCACACCGCCCATGACGCCGACCTTGTTCAGCGATTCGGTTCCCTTGAGGGCCTTTTCGGCCACGAGCTTCTCGGCGAGGAATCCGGCGAGATATCCGCCCTCGTTCTGCTTGAAGGTCACGGAGTAGACGTTCTCGCACTTGTTGGAACAGGTGCCGTTCTCGCCGCTGTAGTCGACCGGGGCGTCGAAGATCCAGAACTTCTTGTCCGGATACTGCGGGGCGAGTTCGCCTATGTAGTCGGTGACCTCGAAGGTGCCGGCGGCGAGGATGTCGTAGTCGTCGGCCGCGGCGGCGTCCTCGAATCCGGGCTCCCACTTGGTGCGGTCGGAGCCGATCTCGACGACCTTGAGCTCGTAGCCGAGCTCCTTCTGCGCCCGCTTCAGGCCCGCGTAGGCGGAGTCGAAGAACGACTTGTCGCCGAGCCCGCCGTTGACCACCAATTTGATCCGCGTCTTTCCGGAGGACGCGGAATCGCTTTTCTCCCCTCCTCCCCCGCACGCGGCCAGTGCGAGCATCCCCGCCACCACCACGGCGGCACTCCTTGTTTTTCTCACCGTCGACCTCCTGATCATTGGGTTCTCCGAGTGGCCCGGGATATGCGATGCGTTGACAGTAGAAACTGCAAAACGTTTTGGCTACGCCGTGAGGTTTCGGTCTTATTTCGGCCAGGGGAATTTCAGCCGTCGACGAGCCAGCGCACCAGCCGGTCCCACAGCTCGGCATACCCCTGCCATGCCAGGAACGGCGGCGGCGCCCAGTGCGGGGCGACATCGGACGTGAAAGCCGCCGACCGTCCTGCCCCGTACTCCCCGACGACGAGCAGCGGATGCCCGGCGCACTCGGCCAGCACCGCCGCGTCATGCCGTACGGCGACCTCGTTCAGGCCGAGCAGCGCGGGCCAGGACCGCTCCAGCCCCCGCACGACCGCGTGCTCGCCGACCACCTCGGGCACGGCACCGGCCGGCAGCTCCACCCGGTCGTCCCGGTCCGCCATGACCACCGGCAGGGCGGCGGCCAGCGGCGAGCGTCCCCAGCGGGCGCGGGCGTCGATGCCGCTGAAGGTCAGATAGCCGCCGATCATGAGGACCGCGCCACCCCGCTCGACGAAGGCCCGGACCAGCTCCGTGCGGTCGGGCGCGGGGACCGAGCGGTTGAAGGTCTCGGGCGGCAGCTGGAAGCTGTTGGCGCCCACATCGCTGATGACCACGACGTCGTAGGCGTCGAAGCCCTCGACGGAGGCCGGGACCCGGGTGGGGATCTCGTGGGAGGGGACGTACGTCACCTCGTGGCCGCGCGAGCGCAGGGCGTCGAGGAAGACGCCGCCGCCCTCGGTGTACTCGGCGGTGTGGAAGGCGTCGAAGCCCTTCTGATGGACGGTGTACGTGAACCAGGACTCGCCGATGACGAGGACTCTGGGCATGGCGAACCTCCTTTCGGGCAGGGCGAGTTGGGCACCAAGGCAGGCCGCTCGGCGCGGTCGTCCGGTGTGAGGAAGGGTCGGTCAGCGGGCGGGCGGTGCCGTGCTGCCGCGGACCTTGAGGGAGACGGGGAGGGTGTGCCGGGAGGCGGGCGGGACCTCGCCCCGGGTGACGTACTGGAGGAGTTGCGCGGTGGCGGTGCGGCCCACGTCGTAGGCGGGCTGGTGGACGGTGGTCAGGGGCGGGTGGGCCAGCGAGGCCGCGCGGATGTCGTCGAAGCCGACCACGGAGACGTCCCCCGGCACCGACAACCCCGCCTCCCGCAACGCGGTGAGCGCACCGAACGCCATGAGGTCGTTGGCGGCGAACACGGCCGTGCGATCGAGGCCACCCTCTTCGAGGAGCCCGGCGACGAGCCGGTGACCGGAGGCCTCCTTGAAGTCGCCCTCGCGTTCCACGACGTCGCCCCGGAAGGCCTGGACGAAGCCGTGGGCACGGGCGACGCCGCTCCGGAGGGCGCGCGGCCCGGTCAGCATCAGGGCCCGGCGGTGGCCGAGCTCCCGCAGGTGCTCGCCGACCAGCCGGCCGCCCGCCTCGTGGTCGGCGGTCGCGATGAGCGCGCCTTCGAGCCCCTCGACCTCCTCGTCGGCGAGCGCGATGGGGAACTTGCCCATCAGCGCCTCCAGCCGCCGCCGCGACGGCGCGGACCCGGAGGCGTACACCATGCCGTCGATGAACCGGCTGCGGATCATGCCGAGGTAGCGGTCCTCCCGGTCCGCGTCGAACTCGGTGTTGCACAGGATCAGGCCGTAGCCGAGATCGTGGGCGGCGTCCTCGGCGCCCTTGGCCAGCTCGGCGAAGAAGGTGTTGCTGATGTCGGGTATCAGCAGGCCGATCACGGAGGTGGAGCCGGCCTGGAGGCTGCGGGCCAGCGAGGCCGGCACGTATCCGAGCCGGTTCACGACGCCGCGCACCCGGGCGGCGGTCTCCTCGTTGACCGGCCGGTTGCCGCTCAGGACATGGGAGACGGTGGTGGGGCTGACCCCGGCCGCCGCGGCCACGTCCTTGATGGAGGCGGGTCTGCGCACCGTCGATCTGCCGCTGTAGTGCTCACGGGTCATAGTGCTGCACCGCCCTGCCGTGCGAGGTGTCGAGAACGCGGGCCACCCGGGCCTCGGCCTCCGCGAGCAGTGCGGGCTCGTCGACGGTCAGCAGCCGGCCGTCACGCATCAGGACGCGGCCGTCGACGACGACCGTACGGACGTCACTGGCACGGGTGCTGTAGACCAGCGCGGCCCTGGGGTCGTGCAGCGGACGGCAGTGCGGCCCGGACTGGTCGACGAGGACGATGTCGGCCCGCATGCCCGGCTCCAGCGCGCCGATCCGGTCGTGCAGGCCGAGGGCCCGGGCGCCACCGCGCATCGCGAGGCGCAGGGTGTCGGAGACGGTCATCCACGTGGCGTCGCCCACCGCCTGCTTCTGCGTGAGCGCGAGAAGCCGCAGCGCCTCCCACACATCGAGGGTGTTGTGCCCGGCGGCCCCGTCCGTACCGACCGCGACGGTGACACCGGCGTCGAGCAGCTCGCGGACCGGGGTCAGCGGGGACAGGGCGTGCTTGAGATAGACCTTGGGGCAGCAGGCCACCGCGGTCGTGGCTGCGTACTCGGCCAGCAGCGGCAGGTCCTCCTCGACGATCCCGCACCCGTGCGCGATCAACGCCCCGGCCTCCAGCACCCCCGTCTCGTGCAGCATCCGGATCGGTGTGATCCCGCGCCGCTCCAGCCCGGCCCGCGTCTGCTCCAGGTTCTCGGCGGCGTGGATGTGCATGCGCAGACCCAGCCGCCGGGCATGTCCGGCGAGGGTGCGCAGGTCGTCGTCGTGCACCGTGTACGGGGCGTGCGGCCCGAGCGACACGGTCACCCGGCCGCCTGCCCCGCCATGCCACGCCTCGGCGAACTTCACCGTGCCCTCCAGGGCCGCCGCTCCCCCGCTGCTGAAGTAGGTGGGCGCGATGTCCGCCCGCAGGCCGGTCTCGGCCACCGCGTCGGCGATCCGCTCGGCGAAGAAGTAGTGGTCGGCGAAGGTGGTGACCCCGGAGCGGATCATCTCCGCGCAGGCCAGGAGCGCGCCGGCGCGTACGTCGTCGGGGGTGAGGTTGGACTCCATCGGCCAGACCCGGTCGTTGAACCAGCCCTCGACCGTCACGTCCTCGGCCGCGCCGCGCATCAGCACCATGGGGCTGTGCGTGTGGGCGTTCACCAGGCCGGGGACGGCCAGCAGCCCGCGCCCGTCGACGACGTCCGCGCCGGGCACCGCGGCCGGGTCACCCGCGGGCCGTACGTCCTCGATCGCGCCGTCCACGACGACGATGTCGTGCGCCGGGAGGATCTCGCACTCGCCCTCCGGCGGGACGCGCAGCACGTCGCAGCCGCTCACCAGGAGACGGCCGGACGGCTCGGGCGTTTGGTCGCTCATGCGGCACAAGCTAGGGATCCAAAACGTTTTGCACAACAGCCGAGCGGAACGTCCGATATCGGCGGGCGGCTGCCTGCGTCAGCGGATCGCGACGACGACATGACTGTCGCCGTACTGCCAGACGACACCGACATGCCCGAACCCCGCCTGCCGCAGCAGCCGTTCGTGCGCGGCCACGGACAGGCGCGCCGCGCTGTCGGTCCCCGTGGCCGGCTCCCGGCGCCGGCGTTCGGCGAGCAGGTCGGCCAGTTCGGGGTCCTCCGCGGCGGCCGTCCACCAGGAGTCCCAGTCCTCGTGCACCAGGGCGCGCAGGCGTTCGGCGTGCCGGCGGCCGACGCACCCGGCGAGTCGGGCGAGCGCGGTGTCGTCGTGCGGGAAGTGGTCGCCGTTGACGAGGACGCCGCCGGGTCGCAGCAGTGCCGCGAGCTCCCGGTAGGTGCGGTGCAGGGCGCCCGGGCTCAGGTAGTGCAGTGCCGTCGTCGACACGGCGGCGTCCAGGGGGCGGTCGAGGCGCAGGGCGTGTGTCCAGCCCTCCTCGCCGATCACCGCGTCGACATAGCGGGCCGCGTCCGCGTGGTGGGTGCGGGCCAGTTCAAGGAGCAGGGGGTCCCGGTCGACGGCGACGATGTCGGCGTCCGGCAGTCTGCGCATCAGCCGTGCCGCGAGCGATCCGGGACCGCAGCCGAGATCCACGACCAGCGGTCGGGCCGGCCGGCCGGTCACGGCCCGCTCGACGACGTCGGCGATCACCGTGAACCGCTCCTCGCGGTCCACGGCGTACCGCTGCTGCTGGCGTTCCCAGCGCTCCACCCACCGCTCCGCCGTTGCCAGGCTCAGCCCCATCCGGTCGTGCCACCTTGCCGTCTCGCACCTGTCCCGCACTGTCGGCGCCGACCCTACAGGTGGAAACGGTTCCCATTCCCTCTAATGGCGGTACGTCACCCGAGGGTGGCAAGGACGGCCAGCAGCCGGTCGATCTCCTCGACGGTGTTGTGGATGTGCAGACTCACCCGAACCGAGCCGGTCCGCTCCCCCGCGCCGCCCTGGCAGTGCTGGTCGCAGCGGACCATGAAGCCGTGGCTGAAGAGGATGAAGCCCAGGTCGGAGGAGTCGATGGCGTGGTGCCGGAAGGTGACGATGCCCTGGCGCCGCTGCACGGACGAGTCGGCGGCCAGGCTGGTCTGACAGCCCAGGATCTCGTAGGCGTCGAGATGGCGCAGTCCGTCGGTGAGCCGGGCCGCCAGGGCGACCGTCCACCGCTCGATCCGGTCGGTGCCGGCGGCGTCCAGCCAGTCCAGCGCGGCGGTGAGGGAGGCGATGCCGACGGTGTTGGGGGTGCCGGACCAGCCGCCCGGCGTGAACTTTGGGCCGCGTGCCTGGCGGGCCCAGACGGCGCCCGTGCCGGGCAGGGCCATGGCCTTGTGCCCGGAGAAGACGACGAAGTCGACGTCGAGGTCGGCCACGGAGACCGGCAGATGGCCGATGCTCTGGGCGGCGTCCAGGCAGATGACCGCGTCCGGGCCGACCACACGGCGGATGCGGTGGATGTTCATGTCACCGCCGTACACGTGGTGGACGTGGGTGGCGGCGACGAACCGGGTTCGCCCGCCCGCGAGTTCGGCCAGGGCGATGTGGTCGTAGTCGCCGGACGCCCGCTGGTACGGCATCGGGCGGACGCGGATGTGGACACCCTGCCCGGCCAGGTACCGCTGGGCCTCCAGCCAGGGCGCGATGTTGGCCTCGTGGTCGGCGACCGGGACGACGATCTCGTCGCCGTCGGCGAGGAGATCGGGCAGCCAGTCGCGGGCGACGGAGCGCAGTCCCTCGGTGGTGCCGCTCGTGAAGTGCACGGCCGAACGCTCGGGAGCGGGGTCGTCGAGGAACCGCTTCACCCGGTCGCGGGCCTGCTCGACCAGGGTCGTGGTGCGGTTGGCCCAGGGGTAGGTGCCGCGTCCGGCGTTGGCGTTGGTCGTGGTGAGGTAGGTGTGCACGGCGTCCAGTACGGCCTGCGGCTTCTGGGCGGTGGCCGCGCTGTCCAGGTAGGCCAGTTCGGGGTGGGTGGTGATGATCGGGAACTGGGCGCGCAGGGCACGCTGCCACTCCCCCAACCCCTCGATCACGTCGGCGACTTGAGTGTCGATCCTGGGTGTGGTCATGGGCTCAGTCCCGTACGAGAGGTGCGCCCGCGTCACGCCAGGCGATGATGCCGCCGGTCAGGCTACGGACCTCCGGGTGGCCCATCCTGGTCAGCAGGGCGGCGTAGCGGGCGGACTTCTCGCCGACCGGACAGGCCAGCAGGACGGGGCGGTTGCGGCTGAACGGCAGCCCGCCGTGCAGGAGTTCCTCGAAGAGTTCGTCGACGATGTTGACCGAGCCGTCGATGTGCAGGGCGGCGTAGGCGTAGGGACTGCGCAGGTCGACGACGAGCGGCTCGCCGGTGCCGATCCACGCCTGGGCGTCGGCGACGCCGATGGCCGGTGCCGTGCGTATCTCGGCGGCCGTCAGGTCGGCCGGGGAGTTCCTGCGGCGCGGGCGCCCGAAGAGGTCGGGGCGGCGCTGACGGACGTAGCTCAGATAGCTCTCGACGCGGTCGCAGACGATGAAGACCGCTGACTGGCGCTCCGTCAGTTCATCGTCGATCGCTTGCAGTTGGCGTACGGCTCCGAAGTAGGCGGCGCCTCCGGTGGGGCCGGCCAGGATGCCGCAGCGGCGGTTGAGGGTCAGCATCCCCTCGATCGCCTCGTCGGCGCTCACCGACGCGATGGTGTCGTAGGTGCCGGGGTCGAACAGGCCCACCTCGTGCGCCTCGTCGATGGTGCGGATGCCCGGGACGAAGTCGGACTTGGCCGCGACCAGGCCGACGACCCGAACGGCGGGGTCGTGTTCGCGCAGGGCGCGGGCGACGCCCGTGGAGGAGCCGGCGGTTCCCACGCAGGCGATGAACCAGTCCGGGGCCCGGCCGTCCAGGTCCTTGACGATCTCCGGTCCGGTACCGGTGAAGTGGGCCTCGGTGTTACGCGGGTTGAAGTACTGGTCGGTGTGCAGATACGTGCTGTCCGGCTCGGAGAGGGCACGGTGGAAGAGGGTGAGCGGGTCGTCGGTGGCGGTCGGGTCCAGACACTCGCTCTGGCCGGGAAGTTCCTCGATCTCCGCGCCGAGCAACAGCAGCAGGTCCTTGATCTCCGGGATGCGCATCCGGTTGGTGACGCTCTTGAAGGTCAGGCCGTGCATGCCCGCGAGCACGGCCAGGGCCTTGGCGGTGTTGCCGCTCGACAGCTCGACGACCTGGCCTCCACCCTCGCCCGCGGCGCAGGCCGCGGCTGCCAGGTGGGGACGCGCCATGTTCCAGGCGGCCCGGTCCTTGACCGAGCCGAAGGGGTTGAGCAGTTCGAGCTTGGCGTACAGGTCGATGTGCCCGAGGCCGTGCACGGTCGGATCGATGCGCACCAGCGGTGTGTTGCCGATGGCGTCGGTGATGCTGTCGTACCTCACTGCGCTCCCCCCACGGGTGTGGTCGGCCAGTACTGGTCGTCCAGGCACCAGCGCCAGGTGTCGCCTTCCTGCCAGGCGGCGACCTTGCGCGCGACGGGCTGGTGCTGGGCACGGGTGGCGTGGAAGTCCATGCAGTAGCCGGCCGTGTTGGCGAAGACCAACAGGTCGCCGGGTTCGGGGCGACGGGGCAGGAAGACCGTGCGGCGGGTGATCAGGTCGGACTCCAGGCAACGGCTGCCGAAGAGATGGACGGCGACCGGTGCCGTGCCGGTCGCGGGGCCGACGCCCGCGCCTGCCGGGTTCCGGGGCACGACGACGGGGTCCATCAGCACCCCGTGCTCCTCCAGGGCCACGTCGTCGGCCTTGGCCGCGAGCCGTACGGCCAGCGGGCCACCAGCCTCCCGGTCCTGGGCCGGCGGGCCACCGGCCTCCTGGTCGCGCACCTCCAGCACCTTGGTGAGGGTCAGTCCGCACTGGTCCAGCAGCGCCCGGCCGGGTTCGGTGTGCAGGTCGTAGAGGTGCTCCAGCAGCAGGGCGGCCAGGGGACGACCGTCGAAGGAGGCGGCCGGGTGCGCGAGCAGTTCGTCGAGGTAGTGGGCTCCGGCGACCGGACGGTGGGCCGGATACAGACCGAGCGTGCCGCGCACGGTCCCGGCTTCGCTCCGCAGTCCGTAGCCGTGGCCGCCGTAGGTCAGGGGCGGGCGGGTGCCGAGGACGGCTTCGGTGAGTTCGGTCGTGTACCGCTCCCATTGTCCGCCGTCGGCAAGGTAGTTGACGCCGAAACCGCCGCCGATGTCCACGGCACGGGGCCTGAGTCCCCGGCTCCGGCACTCCTCCAGCACGCGCAGGCAGCCTTCCAGCGCGGTGGCCTTCTCGGTGAGGCTCGTCGTGTCCAGGTGGTAGGCCACGCCGACCAGGTCGGCCACGTCGGCGTGCCGCTCGACGGCCTCCAGCAAGGGGTCCAACTCGCCTACGGGGGTGCCGAACCGGCTGCGGCGGCTCAGCACCCGTACGCCGGACGCCTCGAACCCGGACAGGCGGAGCAGGATGCGGACCCTGGGCAGCGCGTACTTGCGTACCAGCGTGGCGAGTTGGTCCAGCTCGCCTCGCGTGTCGAGGCTGACGGTGACCGAGGTGCGGGCCGCCAGCCACAGGAACTCCGGGTTCTTCGGCCCGGTGGCGGTGATCCGGTCAGGGGTGAGGCCCGCGCCCAGGGCGTGCTGCAGCTCCTCCAGCGAGGCGACGTCCACGCCGGCGTCCGTGGCGGCGAGCCGTCGCAGCAGGGCGCTGGAGCGGTTGGCCTTGTGGGCGAGGAACACCTGGCCGACCAGGTGGTGCTTGCCGTAGACCGAGCGGAACTGCTGGAGATTGTCGGCGAGTTGGTCGGGGACGACCAGGTTCAGCGGAGACCCGAGGGCGTCGGCGAGCGTGTGCAGCAGATCCGGTGAATCCAGCAATGAGCGCAGCCGCGCTTCCAGCCGCGGTTCGAGATACAGGGGCTGCCCGCCCATGTCCGGCCCCTCCCAGCGCCTCGGGCCCGGCAGTCCGGGCACTGACGACCACTCCCCGCGGTTTGCCGTATAGCTCCTTTCCCTTCCTTCCGGTGGTTTACGCCCCGTAGCTACCCGCGTGGGTGGTTACGTCAACAGACGGCCGGAACCCACCAGTGCCGCGGGCCCCAGCCGATTCCGGAGCGACCATCGCGCGCCCTTCTGCTCAACTCGCTTCTCTCGTAACGTCATTGCCGCTTTGAAGTGACCATGACTATGAAAGAGGCTTCATGGGCAGAGGTCTGCTGTCTCTGGTTCTCGCGGCGGTCACCGGCGCCGCGTTGCTCGCGGCACCCGCGGTCGCCGCGCCGGCCCCGCCGTCCGGGTCGGCTGCGCCGCCCGGCCCGTCCGATGTGTACCGGCCGGTCCGTGGGCCGTCCGCCCCCGCGGAATACCGCTATCTCCAGAAGACCCTGCCGGGTCAGTCGCTTCCGCGCCACGCCCACGACCTCGCCGCCGCGCGGGCCCGAGAACTGCCCACCGTCGGCGGGCGCTGGAAGGGCGTCGGCCCCACCAACGTCGGCGGGCGGATCGTCTCCCTCGCCCTCGACCCGAAGCGCGCCGACACCCTGTACGCCGCGGCCGCGAGCGGCGGACTGTGGCGCAGCACCGACGCCGGGGAGACCTTCCACTCGGTGTGGCCCGACAGCTGGACCCAGGCCATGGGCGCGGTGGCGACCGCTCCGGACGGCTCCCTGTACGTCGGCACCGGTGAGCCCAATCCGGGCGGCGGGAGCATCACCTACGAGGGAACAGGGCTGTACCGGAGCCGGGACGGCGGCCGGACCTGGACGCAGATCGGCCTGCGCGACTCCGGCGCGATCAGCGCCATCACCGTCGACCCGGCCGACCCGCGCCGCATCTATGTCGCCGCGGCCGGCTCGCTGTACAACGGCGGTGGCGACCGGGGCGTCTACCGCTCGGAGGACGGCGGCGCCACCTGGGAGCGGATCCT
Organism: Streptomyces shaanxiensis; assembly: GCF_039537145.1. Taxonomy (NCBI): domain Bacteria; kingdom Bacillati; phylum Actinomycetota; class Actinomycetes; order Kitasatosporales; family Streptomycetaceae; genus Streptomyces; species Streptomyces shaanxiensis. Next base: position 856,552 of record NZ_BAAAZY010000010.1, on the reverse strand, counting down.
CGCCGGCGCCACCGAGTTCACCGGCGCCACCGAGATCGTCATCGACGGCGACCGGCTCTACGCCGTGCTGTGGGACCACCGCCGCACGCCCGAGCTGCGCACGTACGGCGGTGTCGGCTCCGGTGTCTTCCGCAGCACGGACGACGGCGCGACCTGGCAGCGGCTCGGCGGCGGGCTGCCCGCCGCGGGCCCGGGCGTGGGCCGCATCGGCCTCGCGGTCGCGGGCGAGAAGCTCTACGCGATCGTCAACAAGGCCAGTGGCCCCTTCGAGGGCTTCTACGCCTCCTCCGACGGCGGCGACAACTGGACCCGCACGCCTGCCAACGAGGACATGACGGGATCCCAGTCCAGCTTCGGCTGGTGGTTCGGCAAGGTGTGGATCGACCCCCGGGACAGCAAGCACGTGCATGTGGCCGGCGTGCCCCTGATGACCACGAAGGACGGCGGCGGCACCTGGACGGCCGACGACACCAGCATGCACGTCGACCAGCACGCCATGGTGTGGGACCCGCGCCGCCCGGGCCGCGTGTACCTCGGCAACGACGGCGGCGTGTACCGCTCCGACTCGGGCGGCGACGGCGGCTGGGTCAAGTCCCGCCACCAGCCCTACACCCAGCTCTACAGCGCGGCGATCAGCCCGCAGGACGTCAGCAGGATCTCGGGCGGCTCCCAGGACAACGGCTCGCTGCGTTCCTGGGGCGGTGAGTGGTTCAACGAGTACCTCGGCGGCGACGGCGAGGAGAACCTGATCAACCCGACCGACGTGAACAACGTCTTCGCCTGCTACCAGTACGGCAACTGCTTCAGCTCCACCGACGGCGGCGACACCCTCACGTACTTCGCGGACCGGACGACGTACCAGCGCCGCAACTGGTTCACGCCGGTGGTCTTCGACCCGCGTGACCCGAAGATCCTCTACTACGGCTCCGAGGTGCTGAACCGCTCCACGGACGGCGGCGCGACCTGGCAGCCGATCAGCCCGGACCTGACCGGCGGGCCGGGCCCCGACCCGATCTACACCAACTACGGCACGATCACCTCCGTCGCTCCGGCGGGCGACGGGCGCACCGTGTACGTCGGTACGGACGACGGCCGCGTCTGGGTCACCAAGGACCTCGGGACGACCTGGACGAAGCTGGCCGAGGGGCTGCCCTGGGTCACCCGGGTGGTCGTCGACCCCAAGGACCCGCAGCGGGTGTGGACCACACACTCCGGTTACCGCTCGGGCTCCCCGCTGCCCCATGTGTACGGCAGCACCGACGGCGGCCGGCACTGGCGGAACCTGTCGGGCAACCTCCCGGCGGCGCCCGTGAACGACCTGGTCGTCGCCCGCGGCGGCATCCTCTACATCGGCACCGACCAGGGCGTGTTCACCAGCGTCACGGGCGGCGGCCACTGGCTGCGCCTGGGCCGCGGCATGCCGCAGGTGCCGGTCGACGACATCGAGTACGACGCGGGTCACCGACGGCTGGTGGCCGCGACCTTCGGCAGGGGCTTCTACGAACTGACGACTCCCTGACGACCGCCCACCGGGTCCGGAGCACCCCATTCCGTGGTAGGGACAACCCAGTTGACGCGATCGACGGGTGGGGGCGCTGTGTTCGGTGGCCGTGCGGCGGTTGTGGTGGTCGTGGCCGGAGTGCTGGGACTGGCCGGCTGCACTTTCGAAGGCGGCACAAGCGTGGCTGAGCCGACGGATGCGGCGGTCGGCAACTCGACCGCCGCATCCGCCTCGGCGTCACCGGACTCGTCCGCGCCGTCGCCCTCGGCATTGCCTTCGGCGTCCCGGAGCCCGTCGCCGGTGCCCGTCACCGGACCGGATCAGAAGCTGGTGACCATGACCATCACCGGCGGCTTCGCGGGCGTCCACCAGGAGGTCGTCCTCCGGGGCGACGGCACCGTCCGCGCGAGTCACAAGGGCGAATCCGTCGTACGCCGTACCAGTACGGCCCAGTTCACCGAGTTGCGTACGCTGCTCGGGGATCCGGCACTGGCCGATGTCTCCGACTTCGCGATCAGCATGGGGTCGGCGGACATGTTCCAGTACACGCTCCGGTTCAACGGCCGTACGGTCACGACGGACCGCTCCGCCGAGCAGCCCGCACTCGACCGGCTCATCGACGCCCTGAGCGAGTTCCTTCCGGACCGGTGACCTGTCGGGCCGGGCTCAACCGGGCCACCGCGCTCAGCCGCCCTGCCCGGCGATGTTGATCATCCAGGTGATCCCGAACCGGTCCGTACACATGCCGAAGACGTCGCCCCACATCTGCTTGTCCAGCGGCACGGTCACCGAGGCGCCTTCGGACAGCTTCTCCCAGTAGCCGCGCAGTTCGGCCTCGTCGTCGCCGCTCAGACTCACGGAGAAGTTGTTGCCCGGGTTGTGGTCGCCCGTCGGGGTGTCGGCTCCCATGAGGGTGAAGCCGCTGGGGGTCTCGAGCATGCCATGCATGATCTTGTCGGCCATGGGGGTGTCCTGCTGGCCGTACTCACCGTAGGTGTTGAGCGTCAGGGTGCCGCCCAGGACTTCCTTGTAGAACTCCATCGCCTGCCGGGCGTCGCCGGCGAAGGTGATGTAGGGGTTGAGACGCGAGGCCATGGATCCTCCCGGAACAGTGCCAGATACCGACTCCAAGGAAGCTAGCGCGGGCCACTGACAATGGCCCGCGCACACGACCACATGGCCTAGGGCACGGCTACAGCGTGCGCTCCAGCCGGTCCGCCACCAGCTTCACGAAGCGTGCCGGGTCCTTGGGCTGACCGCCCTCGGCGAGCACCGCGAGCGTGTGGAGCAGCTCGGCGGACTCGACGAGCCCCGTGCGGTCCTCGCGCTCCTTGTACGCCTGGTTGAGGCCCTTGACCAGCAGGTGGTCGGGGTTGAGCTCCAGGATCCGCTTGGTACGCGGCACCTCCTGGCCCATGGCCCGGTACATGTTCTCCAGGGCAGGGGTCAGATCGTGCGCGTCGGAGACGACACAGGCCGGGGAGACGGTGAGCCGTGTCGACAGGCGCACCTCCTTGATGTCCTCACCCAGCTGCTCCCCCATCCAGCCGAGCAGCCCGGCGTACTCCTCGGCCTGCTTGGCCCGCTCCCCGTCGGCCTTGTCGTCGCTCTCGGCGTCGAGGTCGATCTCGCCCTTGGCGACGGACCGCAGCTTCTTGCCCTCGTACTCGCCCACGGTGTCGACCCACACCTCGTCGACGGCGTCGGTGAGCAGCAGGACCTCGATGCCCTTGTCCCGGAACGCCTCCATGTGCGGAGAGTTCTCGATGCTCTGCCGGGACTCGCCGGTGATGTAGTAGATGTCGTCCTGGCCGTCCTTCATCCGCTCCACGTACTGCGCGAGCGTGGTCGGCTCGTCGTCGTGTGTCGTCGCGAACGAGGCGACGGCGAGGATGGCCTCGCTGTTGTCAGGGTCGGTGACCAGGCCCTCCTTGAGAGCGGTGCCGAACTCCCGCCAGAACGTGGCGTAGCGGTCGGCGTCCTTGGTCTTGATCTCCTTGACCGTGGACAGGACCTTCTTCGTCAGCCGGCGCTGCATCATCCTGATGTGCCGGTCCTGCTGGAGGATCTCGCGGGAGACGTTGAGCGAGAGGTCGGCCGCGTCGACGACACCCTTGACGAAGCGCAGGTAGGGCGGCAGCAGCGCCTCACAGTCGTCCATGATGAAGACGCGCTTCACATAGAGCTGGACGCCGCGCTTGAAGTCCCGGGTGAACAGGTCGTGCGGGGCGTGCGAGGGGACGAACAGCAGGGCCTGGTACTCGAAGGTGCCCTCCGCCTGCAGCCGGATCGTCTCCAGCGGCTCGCGCCAGTCGTGGCTGATGTGCTTGTACAGCTCGTGGTACTCGTCGTCGGACACCTCGTCACGCGAACGCGCCCACAGGGCCTTCATCGAGTTCAGCGTCTCGGGCTCGGGTGCGCTGTCGTCATCCCCGTCGCCCGCCACCGGGACCATGCGGATCGGCCACGTGATGAAGTCCGAGTACCGCTTGACGATCTCCCTGATCGTCCACGGGGAGGTGTAGTCGTGGAGCTGGTTCTCGGGGTCGGCGGGCTTGAGGTGGAGCGTGACGGACGTGCCCTGCGGCGCGTCGTCGACCGTCTCCAGTGTGTACGTGGCCTCACCGCGCGACGTCCAGCGGGTGCCCTGGCTCTCGCCGGCCCGCCGGGTCACCAGCGTCATCTCGTCCGCCGCCATGAAGCCGGAGTAGAAGCCGACGCCGAACTGGCCGATGAGCCCCTCGGCCCCGGCCTCGTCCTGGGCCTCCTTCAGCTCCTTCAGGAACGTGGCCGTCCCCGAGTTGGCGATGGTGCCGATGAGTTTGCCGACCTCGTCGTACGACATCCCGATGCCGTTGTCCCGCACCGTGAGGGTGCGGGCCTCCTTGTCGATGTCGATCTCGATGTGCAGGTCGGTCACCTCGGCGTCGAGCGTGTCGTCCCGCAACTTCTCCAGGCGCAGTTTGTCGAGCGCGTCGGAGGCGTTGGAGACGAGCTCGCGCAGGAACACGTCCTTGTTCGAGTAGACCGAGTGGATCATCAGCTGGAGCAGCTGACGGGCCTCTACCTGGAACTCAAACGTCTCGGTCGGCATGGTTCGCGACTACCTCACAGGTTCAGTCACCGGAACTGGTCGCAGTCACTGTAAGACACGAGGTCAGCGCGGAGTGCCGCGGTTCCGGGACAAAGGCCGGGCCCACGCGACCAAGGCTCAGGCGAGGTGGGCGAAGACGACCAGGTTCGCGGTGTAGTCCTTGACACTGCGGTCGTAGTCGCCGGCGCAGGTGATGAGCCGGACCTGGGCGCGGGGGGTGTCGCCGTACACCCGCTTGCTGGGGAAGGTGTCCTTGTCGAACGTCTCCACACTGTCGATCACAAAGGACGCCTTGCGCCCGTCCGCTCGCAGCACCTGGAAGCGGTCCCCCTTCTTCAGCTCGCTCAGGCTCACGAACACCGCGGGAGACGTCGCCGTGTCCACGTGCCCGGCGATGATCGACGTGCCCGCCTCACCGGGGGATGCGCCCCCGGCGTGCCAGCCGACGAGGTTGGTGTTGTTGGCCGGCGGGGCCTCGAGCTGACCCGAGCTGCCGATGGCGAGGTCGATGAAGGGCGCGTCGACCGAGATCTTGGGGATGAGCAGCCGGACCGGCCGTGACCTGGGCAGATGCTTGCCCGCGGCGCCGTGGGTGCGCGGGGACGACTTGCCCTCCGGCGGAGCGGACGACTCGACGGCCGGCGGGGCGTGCGGTGCGCGACCGGCTTCGGACCCCTCGTGCGGCCCACCGGGCAGGATCACCAACAGGACCATGGCGGCGACCGCGCTCCAGAACAACGTCACCGCTGTGCGCCTTATCCGCCGAGAGGGCTCGGCAGGAGTGCCGGAGCACACGAAAGCGGTGTGGGGAGGAGCCGGGTCGGCTTCGGGGGACGGGGGACGGCAGTCGTCGGCCATCGGGCACCACCTCACGGGGGCAGGGCAGAGGACACTTCACTCGGGCAGGACAGGGGAGACGACAGATCCGGAGCCGACGGGGCCGCCGCGACGCGCGGCGGCCACGGCGGTTATGTCGTCGGGCATGGTCAGGCCGCGGTTCCGGAGGCCTTCTTGCGCCGCAGTGCGTACACGCCGGTGCCGGCTACCGCCAGCACGGCCAGCCCGCCGGCGGTGACGCCCGAGTCGGAGAGACCGCCGCCACCGGTGTGCATACCGCCGTGCGGCTTGTCGTGGTCGCCGCCCCAGGACTCCTTGCCGTGTTCGTCACCCTTCCACGAGTCCTTTTCGTGGTCGCCGCCCCAGGAGTCCTTCCCGTGGTCGTCCTCCTTGTAGCTTTCCGGGTCGAACTTCGAGTCCTTGTCGCCGCCCCAGTCGTCATCGTTGTTCAGGACCCCGGCCAGCGCTCCGCCACCCGTGTGCACGCCGCCCTTGGGCTCCTCGTGCTTGCTCCCCTTGTCGTGCTCCTTGCCGTAGTCCTTCTCGTGCTCGTCCTTGCCGTAGTCCTCCTTGCCCTTCTCCTCTTCCTTCTCCTCTTCCTTCTCCTTGTCGCCGTCCCACTCGTCCCCGTTGATCAGGGCCGCCAGCGCTCCGCCACCCGTGTGCACCCCGCCCTTGGGCTCCTCGTGCTTGCTTCCCTTGTCGTGCTCCTTGCTGTAGTCCTTGTCGTAGTCGTCCTTGCCGTAGTCGTCCTTCTCCTTCTCCTCCTCCTTGCCTGAGTCCTTCCCGTGCTCCTTGCCGGAGTCCTTGTCGTGGTCCTCGCTGTAGGAGGACGAGTCCTCCTTGTCCCAGTCACTCGCGGTGATGGCGTAGGCGGCGGGAGTGATCGCCAGGGCGGCCGTGGCCGTCGCGGTGGCGAGCAGCATGCGGGCAGAGCGCATAGGTGAGTCCTTTCATCACGGCCCGGGTGGCTGACGCTTCATCACCACTTGGGCCAGGCCTTGACGTGATCCACCGTCAGCCATTCCTCCGGGTCGCACCATTCGGAGCGATCACATGGGTTAAGGCCACACCCCTACGGCCGTATGGGCAGGAGCCCTCGACGGGGTGGCCTGCGCGTTCCGCCACGGGAGGTTTGCCTGCTCAGGAAGTGGTGAGGCGCGTGGGATGTCCAAGCCCATCCCCACGACCGTCACCGCCCCGGACACCGCTCCCGTTCGCGCCACGGCCGCGCCGCCCGGGCCCGAGAAGCAGCGGGACGCGTTCTTCGACAACGCCAAGTACGCGGCGATCGTGCTGGTGGCGGTGGGGCATGCGTGGGAGCCGCTGCGGGACGGCAGCCGGAGTGTCAGCGCGCTGTACATGCTCGTGTACGCATTCCACATGCCGGCGTTCATCATCATTTCGGGTTATTTCTCCCGCGGCTTCGACGGCCGGCCGAAACACCTCAGGCGTCTGGTGACCGGTCTGGTCGTCCCCTACGTCGTCTTCGAGACGGCGTACACCCTGTTCACCCGCTGGACCGACCAGGAGCCGGACCGCCCGATCAGCCTGCTGGACCCGCTGTATCTGACGTGGTTCCTGGCGGCGCTGTTCCTGTGGCGGCTGACCACGCCGTTGTGGCAGCGGGTGCGTCTGCCGGTGCCGCTCGCGCTCGGCGTGGCGATGCTGGCCACCCTCTCGCCGTCCATCGGCAACGATCTCGACCTGCAGCGCATCCTGCAGTTCCTGCCGTACTTCGTGCTGGGGCTGTCGCTGAAGCCGGAGCACTTCCGGCTGGTGCGGCGCCGGGCGGTGCGGATCGCGGCCGTGCCCGTGTTCGTGTGCGCGTCGGCAATGGCGTACTGGGCGGTGCCGCGGATGACGGGCGGCTGGTTCTACCACCGCGACAGTGCCGAGGAACTGGGGGCGCCCGGGTGGTACGGGGTCGTGATGACTCCGGCACTGTTCGTCTGTTCACTGCTGCTGGTGGCGTGTTTCCTGGCCTGGGTTCCCGGGCGGCGGATGTGGTGCACAGCGCTGGGCGCGGGCACGCTGTACGGCTATCTGCTGCACGGCTTCGTCGCGCAGGGCGCCAAGTACTGGGGCTGGTACGACCCCGCCTGGATCCACCGGCCGCTCGGCGCGGTCGTCGTCACCGTCGTCGCCGGCGGGGTCGTGACGCTGCTGTGCACCCCGCCCGTCCGGCGGGCCCTGCGCTTCGTGATCGAGCCGGAGCTGCCGTGGCTCTTCCGGCGGGACGCTGCTCAACGAGCCCGGGAGCGGGCCGCCGCGGGCGGGTGACCTTCCCGGTCAGGTCTCCTGTACCAGCCCGGCGATGTGCGCGGTGACCGTGTCGAGGATGTCGTTCCAGGTCGCCTCGTCGCCGAGCACGAGGTAGTTGAGGGTCAGCCCGTCGGTCATGGCGGCCAGGTAGCGGGCGAGAACGGGGGCGGGTACCCGCAGTCGCAGGCCCATGGTCTGCCGCACCTGGTCGATGAGTTCGGTGTACGTCTCGGTGTACAGCTCGTACTGCCGTCGCGCCAGATGCTCGAAGCCGGGCTGGCGCAGCGCGTACTGGGTCAGTTCGTAGGTGAGCATGTGCTCGTCCGGGTGGGCGCGGACGTGGTCCCAGTACGCCTGGAAGCCGGCCCGGACCGTTTCCTCCAGGGTGGCCCTGGGCCGTAGGGCCTCCTGCACGATCGTGACGTAGTGCCCGGCGATGGTCGTGATGACGGACTCGATCAGCTCCTGCTTGGAGTCGAAGCAGTAGTGGAAGACGCTCAGCGAGACGCCTGCCTCGGCGGCGATGGACCGGGTGGTCGTCCTGGGGACGCCGTCCCGGCTCATCGCCCTGATCGCCGCCTCGGTGAGCTGTCGCCGCCGCTCGGCGGACGGCAACCGTGCCATGGAGCCCCTCTCGTGGGTGTCAGCTGCTGTGGACGCCGACCTCGTAGAGGGAGTAGCCCCAGTCGGTGCCGCGCTCCTGCCCCTGGATGCGCAGGTATCTGGCGGGTGTGCCGGTGAAGCGGGCCGTGTCCAGCCCGCCGTCGCCGGCTGTCGTGGACCATGCCGTCCGCCAGTTCGCACCGTCGGTGGAGAGCTCGATGCGGTACGACTTCCCGTACGCGCGCTCCCAGTCGAGGGTGACCCGCTTGACCAGCTGCGTGGATCCGAGGTCGACCCGGTACCACTGGTCGTCGTTCCAGTCGCTCGCCCAGCGGGTGCCGCCGTCGCCGTCGACGGCCCGGTTCGGCTGGTAGCTGGTGAACAGGCTCCACTCCGAGGAACTGGCGGATGTGTACGCGCCGCGCGCGAGGTTCACGCCGGCCTGGTGGTTCTCGGAGGCCCCCCAGGTGTCGAGATAGGACTCGGCGCCCCGGAAGAGGTCGTCCACCACGTCCTGGCCGCCGACGCGGCGGATGTCCTCGATCCAGTCCGGGACGAGGCCGTAGTGGGCGGCGCCGTCGGTGTTGAGGTCCCAGGTGCGCTCGCCGGTGGTCTGCCGGTCGATGACCGAGCCGCCGTCGACGCTCTTGAAGGGGTACGTCACCTTGTTGGGGGCGTCCGCTCCGCGCGGTCCCGGCCAGCCGCCGACGCCGTTCATGTCGGTGCCGTAGCCGTAGCCCACGCCGTACTTGTCGCGCAGGGCCTCCGTGCGCTTCGCCTCCGAGATGAAGCCCTCGGAGCCGTGCATGTACTGGGCGATGAAGCCGCCGAGGCCGTAGACCCGTTCGGTCCAGTCCAGGTCCATCCAGCTGTGCGAGGAGAGGACGCCGGGGTAGGACTCGGCCTCGAATATGTCGAGCACCCGGCCGGTGGCCTTGACGCTCATGTGGTCGATCTCGAGCATCATCTTGCGCTTCATCATGCCGCGCACGGCGTACTCGCCGAGGTCGGTGAGCCCTCGGACGTTGCACTGGGCGTCCGCGCTGTACGAGGGGACCTCCACGCCCGCCGGGAGCTCCTTCTCCGCTTCGGCCGCCGTGGCGTTGCCGATGGGGTTGTCGTGCTGCGGCCCCTTGCACGTCTCGGTCTTCCAGAAGGTGCCGGTCGACAGGAACTGACCGACGTTGATGGCCGTTCCGAGCCCGCCCGAGTCGAAGCGGACCCCGCACAGGGCGTTGTCGAACTTGTGGCACAGGAACATGCTGCGCACGCCCAGTGCGTGCAGCTCGTCCAGGCCCTTGTCGATGTCCGCCTTGCTGCACTGCGCGATGTCGAGGACCTGCTTGCAGCCGAACGGTTCGGAGGTCTCCACGCCGAGGATGACGGCCAGTTTGCCCTGCTCGATGACCTGACGGGCCTGCGCGCTGTCGGTGACGATCCGGAACCAGCCCTTGCCCGTGCCGCCGTACATCTTGTCGATGTAGGCCTGCATGTCGTACGTCAGCTTGGCCTGCAGCCGGATGGACGTCATCTCGTCGCAGCTGCGGTCCTTGAAGAAGTACACGGAGCAGATCACGCCGTTGGTGACCAGGTCGTTGACCAGCACCCGCTGGCCGCCGCGCCAGGCCCGCTCGATCCAGGCGTAGTAGTTCTGCTGGTGGGTCAGCGAGTCGTGGGCGGGCCAGTCCTTGAAGGTGGGCCAGCCGACCGGGTCGTGCTTGCCGTCGCCGCCGTTGGTGATGAAGTCGAAGATGGCGAGCGAGCCGTCGGGGTAGTGCTCGGGGCAGTCCTTGAGGGCGTCCGCGACGCCCTGCTCGGAGAACGGCTTTCCGCAGATCAGACGGCCACCGAAGGCCTCGTTGGAGAAGATGTGGTCGTGCGCGTCGACGAAGCCCTTGACCTCCCCCTTGGCGTTGGTGCCGGTGAAGGGCTCGCCGGTGACGTTGATGCCGGAGTCCGGCGCGGGCCGTGCGGTCGGGTTCCACCAGTCGGATCCGGCCGCCGAGCTGGGCGTGGGGCCCAGCGCGACGGACAGCACGAGCAGGAGGAGCGACACAACGGTGACGTTCTTGCGTCTGCGGTACGGGCGTCCGGCACTGGTCACTGCCCACGTCCCTCGGTCGGCGGATGCGGGGTCGGGTTGTCATGACCTCGCAATATGTGCGACAGAGGATCGCCACTCCCGCTTTATGAGTCAAGAGTCCGGGACGGATGACCTGATGACGGGGCGTCCGTTCACTCGGCGTGAGTGACGCGGATCTTGGACTGGCCGTGCGGCAAAGCCTCCCAGTCCGTCATGAAACGCGCCCGTAGGCCGTGCTTCTCGGCCAGGGCCACGAGGGTCTCGGTGCGGTAGTAGAAGTCCTCCCGCAGGACCTGGTGTTCCTCGCCCTCGGTGCGGTCGAAGGTGAAGTCGAACCAGCCGCCGGGGGCGAGCACCCGGCCGACATTGGCCAGGCACTCCTCGATGACCGGGAGCGGCGAGTGGGAGAAGACGCTGTGCGCGTGCACGACGTCGAAGTGGGCGTCGGGCAGGAACCGCAGCGTCAGGTCACGGACCGGCGTCAGCATGGGGAGCCGCTGTTGCAGGCCCATCTCCACGACGGTGTCCTGGGCGGCGAAGAGGATGTCGGGCGAGATGTCGATGCCGTAGTAGTGACCGGGGTCGAGGTGCCGGATGAACCGCCAGCCGCCTCGCAGGTTGCCGCAGCCGATCTCCAGCATCCGGTGCTCGGGGCGCAGGCCGTGGCCGACGAGGTAGTCGAACTGCATCGCCCCGAGCGCCAGCCACCGCTCGCGACTGTGGCTGCCGACCGCCGCGTCGGGGTCGGCGCGGGTGTCGGAGCGCATCACGGCGCGGTAGTAGGAGACGTGGTCCGGGTGGCGGCTGCGCAGCCATATGTCCCGGGCGGTGCGGGCCAGATGGCGCGGTACCCGGTCGGGGTGGCGCAGGGCGTAGGCGAGGCGATGGCCGAGGGCCGCACGGTTGGCGGTGAGGTTCTTGGCCGGCATGTCGATCGTGCCTTCCTGGGGACGCGGAGCCCCCAAGCGGGCGAACACGGTGCTCGTCACCGCCACGAGGAGGGCCGTACCACCGAGGATGCTCAACAGGGCGTTGCGGCGCCACAGGTGCAGGCCGACCGTGAGGGCCAGGGCCGACAGCGGGGCGAGGACACGGGGTTGGGTCAGCGACAGGTCGCGCAGGCAGCGGACGACGAGGATCACCATGATGCCGGCGGGCATGCGGGTGCTGAGGTAGAGCACGCTGGTGCTCGCGCGCAGCGGGGCGAGGGCCGCGAAGGGCAGGGCGCGCAGGGCCCGGGTGACGGCGGCGGTGACGAGCACCGCGGCGATGGTGTAGCGGGCGTCAGGCAATGCTCGTCACCCGGTGCAGGGGGAAGGACAGCGCGCGGACGACGCGTCGGAGGCTCACCAGGAACGCGGCCACGGCGATCGTCGCGGACGACGAGTACGCGGCCGGCGTCGCGTACACCGGCCGGGTGGGCTCCTCCCGGACTCCCGACGCGCTGTACTGCCGAAAGCTGAGCTGAACGCCGCATTCGGGGGGAACCTGGAACCCGATGCCGATCGTATGCGCTGTCGCCGTTCTCGCCGTCGCGAACCTGCTGAACAACTGGCTCGCGCGGAGCCCCGCCCTGTACGTGGTCGTCTGCGTGGCGGCGACGGCCGTCCTGCTGCTCATCGCCCGCTGGGACGGTCTCACCCGGGCCGACCTGGGGCTGGACGCGGCGGGCCTGCGCCGGGGACTGCGGTGGGCTCCCGTGCTGGCCGGGGTCGTCCTGCTCGTCGTGGTGCTGCTCCTCGCGGTCCCGGCCGGGCGCGAGGCGTTCCGGGACTCCAGGGCCGCCGGCCTGTCCGTGGCGCAGGTGCTGTGGGTGACGCTGGTACGGGTGCCGTTCGGGACCGTGCTGCTGGAGGAGACGGCCTTCCGTGGCGTGCTGTGGGCCATGATCCGGCGCCGGCGCGGCACGGCCTGGGCCACCGGCGTGTCGTCGCTGCTGTTCGGGCTGTGGCACCTGCTGCCCTCGCGCGGCATCAACCGCTCCAACGCCGCCGTCGGCTCGCTCTTCGGGGACGGCCCGGCGGGCGTGGCGCCGACGGTCGCCCTCGCGATCGTCGCCACGGCCGCCGCCGGGGTCGTCCTGTGCGAGCTGCGCCGCCGCTCCGGCAGCCTGTTGGCACCGATGGCCCTGCACTGGGCGGTCAACAGCTTCGGTTACGTCACGGCCTGGGCGGCGGCCCGCTGGTGGCTCGACGGCTGAGCCCTCAGAAGTTGATCATGTGCCCGGCAAGGCCGTGCACCGCTTCCTTGACCGCCTCGCCGAGGGTCGGGTGGGCGTGGACGTTGCGGGCGACCTCATGGACGGTCAGATCCCACTGCTGGGCCAGGGTCAGCTCGGGCAGCAGTTCGGTGACGTCCGGGCCGATCAGGTGGCCGCCGAGGAGTTCTCCGTACTTGGCGTCGCTGATCAGCTTCACGAAGCCGGTCGCGTCGCCGAGGCCGTGGGACTTGCCGTTCGCCGTGAAGGGGAACTTGGCCACCTTGACGTCGTGGCCGAGCTCGCGGGCCTGTGCTTCGGTGTAGCCGAAGCTGGCGATCTGCGGCTGGCAGTAGGTGGCGCGCGGGATCATCACATAGTCGAGCTCCATCGTCTCGGCGTCCGCGATGGTCTCGGCGGCGATGATGCCCATGGCCTCGGCGGCGTGCGCGAGCATCAGCTTCGCCGTGACGTCGCCGATGGCGAAGATGTGCGGGACCGAGGTCCGACAGCGGCCGTCGACGTCAATCGCGCCGCGCTCGGTGACGGTCACGCCGGTCTTGTCCAGGCCGTAGCCCTCGACGTTCGGCTGGAAGCCGATCGCCTGGAGCACCTTGTCGGCCTCCAGGACCTGCTGCGCGCCGTCCTTGCCGGTGACCGTGACGCGCACGAGCTCGCCGGACTCGTCGACGGCGTCGACCCGCGTGGAGGTCAGCACGTCGATGCCCAACCTGCGGTACTGCTTGGCGAGTTCGGCGGAGACCTCGGCGTCCTCCAGCGGGGCCATCCGGTCCAGGAACTCGACGATGGTGACCCTCACGCCGTAGTTGTGCAGGACGTAGGCGAACTCGACGCCGATCGCGCCGGCGCCCGCGATGATGATCGACCCCGGCAGTTCCTCGGCCAGGATCTGCTCCTCGAACGTCACCACGCGCGCGCTCCGCCGGGTGCCGGGAAGCAGCTTCGGTGTGGCGCCGGTGGCGATGATGCACTGGTCGAAGCCGATGGTGCGGGTCTCGCCGTCGTAGCCGGCCACCTGGAGGGTGTGCGGGTCGAGGAAGGTGCCGCGGCCGTCGATCTCGGTGATCTTGTTCTTCTTCATCAGGTAGTGGACGCCCTTGACCCGGCCGTCCGCGACCTTGCGACTACGGCGGAAGGCCTCGCCGAAGTCGAAGGAGACCTGCCCCTCCACCTTGATGCCGAAGGTCTTCGCCTCACGCGTGAAGATGTGCGCCAGTTCGGCGTTGCGCAGCAGCGCCTTGCTGGGGATGCAGCCCACGTTCAGGCAGACGCCGCCCCAGTACTTCTCCTCCACGACGGCGACGCTCTTGCCCAGCTGGGCGGCGCGGATGGCGGCGACGTAGCCGCCGGGGCCCGCGCCGAGGACCACGACATCGAAGCGCTCGTCCTGCTCGACCATGGAGCGTTTTCCTTCCTGAGTACGACGTCCCGACTCTGCTGGTGCCGATCTCCGCGAGGAGATCGACTTCCGCTTCTTCCAGCATGACCGCATCCACGAGGTTGTGTGGTGGTGCGGGAGGGTGACGGTGATCTCAGGTGGCGTGCGCCAAGGCGATCAGGTCAGTTCCCCGGCATGTTTCAGCCAAGGCATACGAGGTTGAGCACGCAGAGCGACGCCGGCGAGGTCTCTTCCGGAGCCGGGCTCGACGGCGACGTGGAGGTTCCGGAGTCGGAGCTCTCGGTTGCCGACGGGGTCGGCGTCTGTGGCTCGGCCGCCGAGTCACCGCTGTCACCGGAGTTCGCCCCTCCGGTGTCCGGGGAGACGGGCTGCGTCTGCGGGACCGAGGTCGCCGCGGGACTCGGGGTGGAGGCGGCGTCCGGTCGGGTGAACTGGCGCGTGGTGTGCGGTGTGGTGATGGACTCGCGCGCGGCGTTGGTGGGGGTCGGCTTCGAACCCGGCGTGTCGGTGCGCGGCGCTTCACGGGTGTCCGGCGGAGTGGACGCCGGACGGGTGAGTTCCGGTACCTGCTGCTCCACCACCGCCGTGTTGGGGTTCTCCGGCGCGGTGGCCGCCTGGGCCTTGTCGGCGGACCCCCGGTCCATGGCCGAGACGGTCAGACCGCCGCCGACCAGCGCGACGGCGGTCGCGACGACGGCCTTGCGCTGGTTCTTCTTCCAGCGGGCCCGCTGACGACGCCGCGCGGCCCGGCCCATCGGGGCGACGGGTACGCCTTCCACGTCAGGAGACTGCGCTACGGGCGCGGTCTCTTCCACGTCGGCCGACGGTGCCGTCTCGTCCCGGAAGTAGCCGTCGTACCAGGTGTCGTGGGCGGGCGTCTCCCACGCCGCCGTTGCGGTGTCGGCCGCGCCGGACGCCACCGACACGGCGGGACCCCCAACCGCGGAGGGAGCGATGTCCGGGGCGTAGGCGCCGCACCCGGGGCACACGAGGGCCCCGTTGAGATGCCGACGGCACGAGGAGCAGTAGTCCATCTACGGTCTTCCTGGGTTCGCGTGGAGGATCGAACGGCCAGAACGCTAACGACGCTTTGGACGGGCTGTGTGCAGCCCGAGTGATGCTCCTGCACAGATGTCACAGGAAGTGTGTGTGGACCGTGACCGGCTCACAGGTCACAGCAGCCCTCACGCCGCATACGCCGGCTCACCTCCAGCCACTCCTCCTCCGCCCGCCGCTCGGTGGCGGTGTCGGGGGTATCGGGGGTGTCGAAGGTGTCGACCAGGTCGGCCTGCTCGAACAGGACGCCGCCGCGGAGGACCGCCGCCGTACGGATCAGGGCGGCGAAGTCGGTGAAGGGGTCGCCGTCCACGACCGTGAGATCGGCGAGCTTGCCCTCCTCCAGCGTGCCCAGGTCGTCGTCGGCTCCGAAGACGCGCGCGGGCAGCAGCGTGGCGGTGCGCAGCGCCTCGGCCGGTGAGAGACCGGCGCGGTGCAGGGCGCGCAGGGCGAGGTGCAGGTGCAGGCCGACCGGGACGATCGGCTGGTCCGTGCCGAGGGCGACCAGACCGCCGCCCGCGAGGATCCGCCGGTAGACGTCCATCTCCCGGCCCAGCGTTGCCAGTTGGGCGTCGGTCGGCGGCTGTCCGGCCTGCTCGCGGACCGACGCGGTGTCCCACGGCGGCATGAGCGCGGTGACGCGCGGGTCGTCCGCGAGCGCGGGGTCCGCGCCGAGCAGGGCGAGCGCGGTGAACGGGGTGGCGACGAGGTGGAAGCCGGCGCGGGTGTAGATCTCCTCGACGTCCTGGTGGGCGCGCCCCGTGGCGGAGGTCGCGTGCCCGAACTCCAGCCGCTGCGTCGCCTGCAGGTGGGTCGTCAGGTCCTGGCCCAACTGCACACCGGGAGTGCACAGATGGCTGCCGCTGCGCACCCCGAGCCGTTCGTGCCCGAACTGCGCGGCCTCCTTCATCACCCAGCCCGGGGCGCGTACGTAGGTCTTCACGAAGTCCCAGTCCAGCGCGGCCCCGCGCGCCAGCGAACGGTGCAGCCCCTCGTGGGTGCGGTGGGCGCGGCCCATGCTGTACGCCACCCGTGCCCCGTCGAGCAGTTCGCCGGTGGTCAGCAGCCGGGGTCCGGCGAGGGCGCCGGCGGCGACGGCCTCCCGGATGCGGGCCTGTTCGTAGGCGAAGCCGCCCAGCGAGACGGCGGTCGTGATGCCGTACGCGAGTTGGAGCGCGGTCTGACGCCCGCCGTACGTGGTCTGCCAGGGGTGGGTGTGCGCGTCCCACAGGCCGGGGATGACGGTGCGGTCGCTCGCGTCGATGTGGCGTGCGGCGGGGCGGCGGCCGGTGCGGTGCGGGGAGACCTCCGCGATACGGCCGTCGCGGATCACGACATCGATGTCCTCTCGGACGTCCGAGCCGGTTCCGTCCCAGAAGCGGCCCGCGTGCACGACCATGTCGGCCGGGCGCGGCCTGCGGTGCTCCAGCGGGACACGGACGGTACGGGTCCGGCCGCTGCCGATGTCGATCAGGCGCAGGGTGCCCGCGGAGAGGTACAGCAGGGTGCGGGCGTCGGCGGACCAGGACGGGTGGTCGGCGGGTTCGGTGGTGAGCCGGCGGGGCTCACCGTCCGGGGTGCCGTCGGACCGTACCGGCAGCAGCCACAGCGCCGACTCGGCGACCACGGCCATCCAGCGGCCGTCCGGGGACCAGACGGGGCCGGAGTCGTAGCGGTCGGAGAGCGAGGTGTGCGGGGCGAGGGCGTGCAGGGTGGCGGCGCCGGTGGTCGTGTCGACGACGCGGATGAGGTTGTAGCCCTCGCGGAAACGCTGGTTGAGGCGGTTGCGGTCGCACAGCGCCACATACCGGCCGTCGGGTGACCAGCTGGGCCGGCCGGGCAGCCCGCCCGCGCCGAGCGGTGCGGCGAGCACCTGTTCGACTCCGTCGGGCAGGTCCCGGACCACGAGGTTGCCGGACATGTCCAGGCAGGCCAGCCGCCTGCCGTCGGGCGAGAGCGCGGGAAAGACACGGCCGCCCCCGGCGAGCACGGTCTCCTCGCCGGAGCCGAGGTCACGGCGCCGTACGGCGAACAGTCCGTCGCGGTCGTCGGCGTACACCAGCGCCGTGCCGTCGGGCGTCCAGGCCGGCGCGAGCACATAGCGGGTGGCGGGTACTTGGAGGACCTTGCGGACCTTGCGGGGTGCGCGGCCGCCCGTCGTGCCGCCGATCCACAGCGCGTTGAGCGCGGCGAAGGCGACGCTGCGGCCGTCCGGTGACAGGGCGGGCAGGTGCAGGGCACGGACGGGGCGGGTGCCGGCGCCCTCGAAGTCGTACGCCTTGCCGCGGTAGCGGGGGCGGTGCACGGGCAGTGCGGCCGTGAACGGGATCTCCTCGCCGGTGCCCGGCGCGTCCGGGTCGAGCAGGCGGAAGTGTCCGTCGACGGTGAGGAGCAGTCGTCCGCCGTCCGTCCAGCGGGGCGGAGCGGGGAGGAGGTCGCCCTGGACGGCGACCGGTCTGCCGGCCACGACGAGGGTGCAGGAGGCTGCGGGTGAGGACGTGGTGCGCAGGTAGGCCAGGCGGCCGGCGGGCGAGACGGCCGGGGTCATGAGCTGGGCGCCGGAGTCGTCGGTGTGCTCGGTGGTGACCGGGCCCGAGCCGTCGGCGGGCACCGAGGCGACGGTGGTCGCGCGCAGGGCGCCCGTCGCGGAGACGCCGGCGCGCACGAACAGCACGCGCTCCCCGTCGGGCGACCACGCCGGGTCGAAGTCCTCCCAGCGGGCGCCCTGCCCGGGGCCCTGCTGTCCGGGGCGCCCGGTGAGCCGGGTCAGCGCGCCGGTGCGTACGTCGACGACCCAGATGCGGTACGGGGCGCCGGTCACGGTGTCGCCGCCGCGCTCGGAGGCGAACGCGACCCGGGTGCCGTCCGGGGACCAGGCGGGGCCCCGGTCGTCCCACGGTCCGTCGGTGAGCTGCCGTAGCCCGGTGCCGTCCGGCCGCAGCGTCCAGAGGTGGAAACCTCCGCCGCGGTAGGCGCAGACGACAAGGCGGCTGCCGTCGGGCGAGAACTGCGGGCGGGTGGGTTCGAGGCCGGGCGGGGTGAGCGGGACGGCGGTGCCGCCTTCGCGCGGGACGGACCAGAGCACGTTCTGGATCTCGGCGACGAGCCGGTCACCGGACGGGGCGAGGGTCGCGGAACCGCCGGTGGCGGCGGTGAAGGAGAGCGTGGTCGTACCGGAGGCGGCGGCCGCGGCCGGCGTGCCGACGGTGGTGAGCGCCGTCGCGGTGACGGTGGCAGTCGCGGTGGCGGTTGCGGTGGCCTGGAGGAATCTGCGGCGGGAGAGCGGGCCGGTGCGGTGGGCGTCCGAGATGTCTGCGGGGTCCAAGGAAGCTCCCAGTGCGCGGAGTTGGCGGGCCGGACAGGAGAGACCACTGGTGGCAACGTACGGGGCGGAGCCCGGTCACGGGCCCCGCCCCGGCGGTTCTCGGCCGTTCTTCGCACCGGCTTGGCCGTGCCGGAGCCCGCGACGGCGGCGTGGACCGGCAGACACCCCCTAGACCAGAAAGAGCAGTTGGACGGCGACGAGTACGTCGATGACACCGCACCACTCGGCGAACGTACGGGAGACGACCTTGTCGAGCCGCAGGTGCACGAAGTCCCAGACACCGTGGAAGAACCAGCCGGCCGCCAGCAGATAGCGGCCCAGGTCCGGATCCACCGCCAGCCCGGCCAGCGCGAGCCCGCAGAAGACGAGCGCGCCCCCGGCCTGGACCCCGAACGTGGCCCGCCCGTGCGGGGTCCCGCGGACGGCGCCCCAGGCCAGGACGGCCAGCGCCAGGGCGACCAGGACCGTCGACGGGGCGACCGCGTCCTGGAAGGGGAGGGCGAACACCACCACCGTCCCGGCCCCTAGGACCGGCCAGGTGGCCTGCGGCTTTCCGATCTGGTGGACGACCAGGTAGATCAGGGGCAGCAACGGCAGGGTCTCCGCGAAGCCGCCGACGGCGTCGGCCACGTCCTGCGAGCCGGACGCGAGCACGTTGAGGGCGACGACCGCGACGGCCAGCACCGTGGGCCAGCGCCGCTTGAGCAGCGCGGCGGGGTTCGGCCTGTCCGCCGTCGCGAGCGGGGCACGGGTTGTCATGGGACCCTCCTTGGGTACCGGGGTGGGGTATCTGTCAACACCTCCAGCCTGTGCCCTCGCCGAGTCCGTCAGTAGTGCCGAATCCCCATGCGCGCGCGTGGCGTTGTCACGTCCGCGCATGACATTTGTCATGCGGCCTGGGCCACAATGACCGGATGGGGGACGGGTCGATCGAACGCACGGCGGCGGGGCTGACGAGCTTCCGCCGCTACACGTGGTGGACCGTGCCGGGCATGACCGTGTGTGTCCTGGTCGTCTTCGTCGGCGCGTGGCTCCTCGACGGCGACGTCCCGCTGTGGGCCCGCGCCCCGGCCGCCGTCGCGTTGGCGGTCGAGATGTGGGCGAGCGTCGTCCTGCTGAGCCGACGGTTGGCGCTCCTGCCGTCGACGGACGTACCCCCCGAAGCGCCCTTGGGCCGGCTGATCGCCGCTGTCGGGGCGGGAGTTGTGCTCGCGGTCTTCCCTCTTGCCTTGCACGACTACGGGCTGTGGCCGGTCGCGCCCGCCCTGGTCGTGGCGATCGTCGCCACCTATCTCCCGCCGCGCCGGAGGCGAGCGCTGATCGCGGGTGCCGTGGTCCTCGCGCTGCTGCCCGGGGGCGTGGTCAGCCTGCTGGAGGGTGACGGGGAGTTGGCGTACGCCGCGCTGTTCCCGGCCGGGCTGGTCGCCTTCACGGCCTGGGTGACGCTCGGCCCGCTGTGGGCCTGGGACACGGCACGGCGACTGGACGAGGCACGGCGGCTGGAGGCGGAGCTGGCGGTCAGGGAGGAGCGGCTGCGGTTCGCCGCCGACCTGCACGACATCCAGGGCCATCACCTCCAAGTCATCGCGCTGAAGAGCGAGTTGGCGGCACGGCTCGTGGACGTGGACCCGGCACGCGCCGCCGTGGAGCTGAAGGAGATACGGCAGCTGTCGGCGGATGCGCTGAGCGACACCCGGGCCGTGGTGCAGGGCTACCGTCGTACGTCGCTGGACGACGAGATCGGCAACGCGACGCGGGTCCTGGCCGCCGCCGACATCGACGCCAGGATGACCCTCGACCCCGCCGCCGTGGCCGCCGGCCTCACGGATTCCGCCCGGCATCTCCTCGGTCTCGTGATGCGCGAGGCCACCACCAACGTGCTCCGGCACAGCCGGGCCGGGCACGCCGAGGTCGACTACCGGATCGCGGACGGTTCCGCCCGCCTGCGGGTGAGCAACGACGGCGCGGAGGACCGTCCCGGAGCCTCGGACGGCACGGGACTGCGTACCCTCGCCGAGCGGTTGGAGGCGGCCGGCGGCGAGCTGACCTGGAAGCGGGACGGTCCGCTCTTCGTGGTCACGGCCGCGCTCCCGACGAGGCCACTGCAATCCCCGAACCCCGCGGACGGAGCCGCCCGATGATCCGTCTGCTCATCGCCGACGACGAGGACCTGCTCAGAAGCGCCCTGGCCGCGCTGCTCGGCCTCGAGCTGGACCTCACCGTCGTCGCCGAGGCGGCCACCTCGACCGAGGCGGTGCGGCTGGCCCGCGAGCACCGCCCCGACATCGCCGTCCTGGACCTGGAGATGCCGCCCGCCGACGGGCTGGTCGCCGCCGAGGAGATCCGGGCCGAACTGCCCACGCAGATCGTCCTGATGACCCGGCACGCCCGGCCCGCCGTACTGCGCCGGGCGCTGGCCGCCGGTGTGCGCGGCTTCGTCCCCAAGACCACCCCGGCGTCCCGGGTGGCCGAGATCATCCGTGACATCGCCGCCGGCCGCCGCTACGTCGACCCGGACATAGCCGCCTCCGCGCTGACCGAGGACGACTGTCCCCTCACCGGCCGCGAACTGGAGATCCTGCGCGCCGCACGCAAGGGCGCGTCGATCGCGGACATCGCCGCCGAGGTCCATCTGGCGTCCGGCACGGTGCGCAACTACCTCTCCTCCGCCATGGCCAAGCTGGGCGTCCCGACCCGCCATGCGGCCGCCCACCGCGCCTGGGAGCAGGGCTGGATCTGACATCACTCGTCCGAGGGGCCGAACCACCGATGTCCCTCATCCGCTGTCTCCCCGCGCCGAGAATCCGGCCATGGGGACTGGTGGGCGTACTCGACGGGTCGGTGCGGTCTATCTCGGGCTGTCGGTCGGCGGCATGATCGGGGCGGTGTGCCTCGCCGTCCGTTTCGACCTGCGGATCGCCGAGACCCTGGCCGCTCTGCTGCCGTCCGTGGGCGGTATGTACCTGTCGTGGGCGACGTTGCGCGCCGATCGGCACGAGGGCGAGGACCTGGCCCGCGTGGCGGATCGGCTGGCGCCGGCGGTACGGCAGCAGTGGGAGTCCGAGGCCCGGGTGCGGCGCCTGAACGACCCCTATCCCCTTCCGGTCTCCTGGCGGGCGGCCGACGCCCGGTTCGGTGAATCGTGGTCACTGTTGAGGGAGCTGGCCGAGGACCGGACGGCTCCGCGCGTCGGCTGGGCCACCGGACCGGAGGAACTGAGCGGCACGGGCGGGGAGATCACCGAGGTGTTCCTGGAGCGCGTACCGACGCGCCGCCTCGTGATCCTGGGCGGCCCGGGCGCCGGGAAGAGCATGCTGCTGATCCGCCTGCTGCTCGCCCTCACGGACGTACGCACACAAGGCGGCCCCGTTCCGGTGCTGTTCTCGCTCGCGTCGTGGAATCCCGATGAGCAGACGCTGGAATCCTGGATGGCGGAACGGCTCCAACGCGACTACAGCGGCCTCGGCGCCCCGGAGACGCGCCACGCCGTTGGCGCCGCCCTGCTGGAGCGAAGGCTGATTTGGCCCCTCCTGGACGGCTTCGACGAGATCCCGGAACCGTTCCGCGCAAGGGCGCTGGACGCCGTCAACTCGGCCCTGCCGCCGGGCCGACCACTGGTCCTGACCAGCCGCCTGAAGGAATACGGCGACACTCTTGCCCCGGCCCACGGCGTACCCGTCAAGCTCAGCGGCGCGGCGGCGGTGGAACTGCGCCCCCTGGCGGCCCCGGACATCGCCGCATACCTGCGACGGGACGCGGGCGGTCAGGACACCGCTGCCGCCGCCCGGTGGGACCCGGTGATCCGCCTGCTCGGCACCGACGCGCCGGTGGCACGCGCGTTCACCACACCGCTGATGCTCTTCCTGGCCCGAACGGTCTACAACCCCCGCCCGGGCGAGCAGGACACCGCCCTTCCCACGCCCGCGCACCTGTGCGACGAGGCCCGCTTCCCCGACCCGGCGGCCGTCCGGGCCCACCTCTTCGACGCGTACGTGCCCGCCGCGTACCGGCCCCATCCGAGGTACCCGTGCCGTTGGTCCGCCGAGCAGGCCGAGTACGCCCTGCGCCGTCTGGCCCGGCATCTGCAGCACACCCTGGGCGGCACCGCCGACCTGGCCTGGTGGCAGGTGCGCCGGGCGTTGCCGCCGCGGTTCGCCCAGGTGGTGACGGGTGCCGTCCTCGGCGTCGTGGCCTGGGCCGCCGCCACCGGCGCGGGCAGGCTCACCGCGCTGTTCGCCGGCCTCGACTCCGGGTGGCTGACGGGTCCGCCCGCTGCCATCGTCGCGGGCCTGGCCGGAGGGATCGCGGGCGGCATCGGCTGCGGCCTCGTCGCAGGCCTGACCGGGGGTGCCGCCGAGGGCCTGACCCATGTGCTCGCCACCGGGCAGCCGCAGTGGCCGGCGGCCACGATGGCCAACGGGCTGGCCTACGGTTTCGTCGGCGGCATCGTCGGCGCGCTCTCCAGCAGAGGCTCTCGGACCGGGCACGGCTGGACCTGGGACCACCGCAAGTGCGCGGTGGGCTTCCTCACCGGGGGCACGCTCTTCTTCTCGTACCGCCTCAACCACGGTGGTACGGCCGCTGCCGTGGGCGCCCTCGCCGCCGCCCTGGTGTGCGCGCTGGCGGGCGGCGTGTTCGGCAGCCGCGCCGGGCGTCTGTCCGCACGCCGCCCGGGTGCCATCCCGACCGTCCGCACCCGGTGGGCCTGGGACTGGCGGGGGTTCTCGACGGGCCTGGCGGGCGGCTGTGCCGTCGGCGTCACCCACTGGGCCGTCACCGGACTCCAGTCGCTCCTCGCCGACACCGCCTCCTACCACGTCTCCACGATGATCACCTTCTCCTGCGCGTTCGGCCTGGCGGTGGGCATCGCGCACGGCCTCTCCGGCAAGCCCGCCGATCTCACGGCCCCGACCGGCCCAATCACCCTGCTGCAACAGGACCGACGGATCTTCGCCAGGCTGTGGCTCGCCGTGGGCCTGGCGGTCGCCGCCGCCTTCACGCTCAGCTACGGCATCGAGTACGTCGCCCAGGGCGGGCTCTCCTACGGCCTGGGCCGCGGGACCACGGACGGCCGGGCCATCCCGATGACCCCGGCCCACATCCTCGTCCGCGGCCTGGCCTACGGCCTCACCGTCGGCCTGGCCGCCGCGCTCAGCCAGAACGCCTGGTGGTACTACACCCTCACCCGCCACCACCTGGCCACGACCCGACAGCTCCCCCGGGACCTGACGGCCTTCCTCACCGACGCCCACGAACGCCGGGGCGTGCTTCGCCGGGCAGGAGCGGTCCACCAGTTCCGTCATCTCGACCTGCAGCAGCATCTTGCGGCCCCGGAGCGGTCCCAGGAGTCCGGAGCCGGGCGGCCGGGCCCGCTCCGGCCGTGGATCCCCCGTCGGCGGCACACGGACAGGGGACCGATGACGAGAGCGTGATCCCTCAGGGTGGTCCCGGAGCCCGCTTCCTCGGCGCCGCGGCCAGGGCGGACTTCAGGAGACGGCGGAAGGCGGGGCACTCCATGTGGCTCGGTGCGGGGCAGGCGGCGGCATGCCGCAGGGAGTCGCGCAGGACGGCCAGTTCGCGGATCCGCCGGTCCAGCTCGTCCGCCTTGGTCGCGAGCATCTGCCGGTCGAGGTCCGGCTGTGCGTCCGGCTGCCCGTCCGGTGTGACCATGCGCGCGATCTCGTCGAGCGAGAACCCCGCGGTCCGCCCCATCGCGATCAGGGCCAGGCGCTCCAGCACGCCGGGATCGTACTGACGGCGCAGGCCCCGCCTGCCGATCGAGGCGATCAGGCCCTTTTCCTCGTAGTAGCGCAGTGTGGAGGCAGGCACTCCGGCGCGGTGTGCCACCTCGGCGATGTCCAGGTCCGTCATGGTCTTGACCTCAAGTCGACTTGAAGTAGGACGCTGTCACCACGGCCCGGTGAAAGCAAGCCCAGGAGACGATCATGGACGCCACACGCAGGACGGACGACGAGCAGGCGGTCCGTTGGAACGGACCCGCCGCCCAGGCATGGGTCGAGACGCAGGCGCTGCTGGACAGGATGCTGAAGCCGTTCGAGGACCTGCTCCTCGAAGCGGTACCCGCCGGGCGCGGAGGCAGGGTGCTCGACGTCGGCTGCGGCACCGGCGGCACCACGCTGGCCGTCGCACGGAGGCTCGGCCCGGGCGGTCACTGCGTCGGCGTCGACATCTCCGAACCGATGATCACCGCCGCCCGGGAACGGGCCGAGCGGGAGGCCACACCGGCCTCCTTCGTCCGCGCCGACGCGGCGGACCACGCGTTCGGACCCGCCGCCTTCGACGCCGTGATCTCACGGTTCGGCGTCATGTTCTTCCACGACTCCGTCCGGGCCTTCGCGAATCTTCGGCGTGCCGCCGGGGACGGGGCCGGGCTGCGGTTCATCGTCTGGCGCGGCCCCGAGGAGAATCCGTTCATGACGACGGCCGAACGCGCCGCGGCACCGCTCCTGCCGAACCTTCCCGCCCGCCGGCCGGACGAGCCGGGACAGTTCGCCTTCGCGGACCCCGGCAAGGTCCACCGCGTCCTGGAGGAGAGCGGCTGGGCGGGCATCGACATCCGGCCGGTCGACGTCGCCTGTACGCTGCCCGAGCGGGAACTGGTCGGCTACTTCACCCGGCTCGGGCCGGTCGGTCAGGTGCTTCCCGAGGCGGACGAGCAGACCCGCGCACGGGTCGTCGAGACAGTCCGCGCGGCCTTCGATCCGTTCGTGCAGGGCGCCGAAGTCCGTTTCACCGGGGCCTGTTGGCTGGTCGACGCCCGGGCGGGCGCCCCCAGTCCGGAGGCGAAACTTTCGTGATCTCGACGCCCCCTTCCTGAGCGCGAGCGAACCCGCGCATAGTGAGGGAGCGGTACTACGTGATCGCCCACGGGAGCGGTGATTCAACGAGATGACGCTGAAGAAAGCCCTGGTGGTCCGAGGCGGTTGGGAGGGGCATCGGCCGGTCGAGGCGACGGAGCTGTTCCTGCCCTTCCTGCGGGGCAACGGCTACACCGTCCGCGTCGAGGAGTCGACCGACGTCTACGCCGACGCCGCCGAGATGGCCGCCACCGATCTCGTCGTGCAGTGCGTCACGATGTCGCAGATCAGCGCCGGGCAACTGGCGGGACTGACCGCGGCGGTCGAGGCCGGGACCGGCTTCACCGGCTGGCACGGCGGAATCGCCGACTCCTTCCGCGCCTCCTCCGACTATCTCCATCTGGTGGGAGGACAGTTCGCGACCCACCCGGGCAAGGAGCCGTGCGAGCGCCAGGGCGGCCAGGAGGACAACTACCTGCCCTACGCCGTCACCATCACGGAATTCGGCCGCGAGCACCCCGTGACGGCGGGCATCGAGGACTTCGAGCTGCACACCGAGCAGTACTGGGTGCTCCACGACGACCTGATCGACGTCCTGGCCACCACCACGCATCCGGCGCGGCCGTGGCAGCCCTGGCACCGGCCGGTCACCTCGCCGGCGATCTGGACCCGCCGCTGGGGCGCCGGCCGGATCGTGGTGACGACGCCGGGGCACAGCCTCGACGTGCTGGAGGACCCGAACGTCCGCACCGTCATCGAGAGGGGCATGCTGTGGGCGACCCGCACCGCGTCGGCGTCGTAGGGCTCGGGGTCATCTCCCGCGCGTACCTGGACACGCTCGCCGGTCATCCGGCCGTACGGATCACCGCGGTCGCCGACCTCGACGCCTCCCGGTCGGCCGCGGTCGCCGCCGAGGTCCCCGGTGTCGCGGCGCTGCCCGTCGAGGAGTTGCTGAGCAGCCCGGACGTGGACACGGTGCTGAACCTCACCGTCCCCGCGGCCCACGCGGAGATCGCCCTCGGCGCGATCGGCCACGGCAAGAACGTCTATGGAGAGAAGCCCCTGGCCGCCGACTTCGCTGCCGCCCAAGCCGTGGTGGAGGCCGCCGCGAGGGCCGGTGTCGGGGTGGGGTGTGCGCCGGACACCGTCCTGGGCACCGGGATCCAGACGGCGCGGGCGGCGGTGGCGGCGGGCGGGATCGGACGCCCCCAGTTCGCCTCGGCCGTGATGGTCACGCCGGGACACGAAGGCTGGCATCCGCACCCCGACTTCTACTACACCGCCGGGGGCGGCCCGTTGCTGGACATGGGGCCGTACTACCTCACGTCCCTGGTGCATCTGCTGGGCCCGGTGCGTGCGGTGATCGGGGCGGCCGGACGGTTGCGGCACGAGCGCGTGATCGGTTCCGGCCCGCGTGCGGGCGAGCGGATTCCGGTCGAGGTGGACAGCCATGTCTCCGGCGTGCTGGAGCACGTGAGCGGGGCGCTGACGACGCTCACGACGAGCTTCGACGGCGTCGCCACCACCGCCGCGCCGATCGAGGTCCACGGCGACGCGGGCACGCTGGCGGTGCCGGATCCGAACCACTTCGACGGCGAGGTACGGCTCTTCGAACTCGGCGGCACGCAGTGGCGCGCGCTGCCGCCGTCCGCGGGGTACGCCGACGCCGCCCGGGGTGTCGGTCTGCTCGACTTCGTCGCCGCGGACGGGCAGCGGGCGCCCCGCGCGGGCGGCGACCTCGCCCTGCACGTGCTGGAGACGATGAGCGCCCTGCTGCGCTCGTCGGCGGAGGGTCGCCGCATCGAGCTGACGACGTCGGTCCAGCCGCCCGTACCCGTTCCGCTGACGCCCGCCGAGGAGTGGCGGGGAACCACCGGCTCCCCGTCCGCGGCGCACTGAGGGGGCGTCAGTCCACGGGCCAGGTGTGCGCGGGCGCGTTCAGGTGCATGTAGTCCATGTACGTCCTGGTCATCCGGCGCAGTGCCTCGTACCGGTCGGTGGCGCCGTCCTTCTCCAGGTGGTGGACCGTCTCGGCCTGCCACAGGGCGCCGTTGCGGGCGGTGACGCAGCGCTGCTCGATGATGCCGAGCATGGGTTCGCGCCAGCTCGTGTCCATGCCGGCCAGCTCCAGGCCCCGATGGGCGAGGGGCAGCAGGCGTCGCAACACCAGTTCCGTGACCGGCACTTCGCCCACGCCGGGCCAGTACAGGCGGGCGTCGATGCCGTCCTGAGCCGCGGTGTGGAGGTTCTCCTCGGCGACCGAGAAGGACATCCGCGTCCAGATCGGGCGGTCCTCGTCGACCAGGGCGCGGGTGAGGCCGTAGTAGAAGGCGCCGTTGGCGATGATGTCGGCCACGGTGGGGCCGGCGGGCAGGACCCGGTTCTCGATGCGCAGGTGCGGGCCACTGTCGGTGACGGCGTATATGGGGCGGTTCCAGCGGTAGATCGTGCCGTTGTGCAGAGTCAGCTCGCCCAGCTCCGGAGCGCCGCCGCCGTCGAGCACCTGCTGCGGGTCCTCGTCGTCGCACAGCGGGAGCAGGGCCGGGTAGTAGCGCACGTTCTCCTCGAACAGGTCGAAGACGCTGGTGATCCACCGCTCTCCGAACCACACCCGGGGTCGTACGCCCTGGGCCTTGATCTCCTGCGGGCGGGTGTCGGTGGCCTGCTCGAACAGGGGGATACGGGTCTCGCGCCACAGCTCCTTGCCAAAGAGGAAGGGCGAGTTCGCCGCCAGGGCGATCTGGACGCCGGCGATGGCCTGGGCGGCGTTCCAGTAGCTGGCGAAGTCCTTCGGTGAGACCTGGAGGTGGAACTGCGTGCTGGTGCAGGCGGCCTCGGGGGTGATGGTGTCGGCGTACGTCGACAGGCGCTCGACGCCGTCCACCGTGATCCGCAGGTCCTCGCCGCGCGCCGCGAAGATCTGCTCGTTGAGCAGCCGGTAGCGCGGATCGCCGGACAGGGCGGTCTCGTCGACGTGCCTCTCCGCCAGCGTCGGCAGGATGCCGACCATGATGAGGTGCGCGCCCACGGCCGACGCGCGCTCCTCGGCGTGGTTGAGCGCTTCACGGATCGCCTGCTCCCAGGCGCCGGGGCCGCCGGTCGTCAGCTGCCGGGGCGGAATGTTGATCTCCAGGTTGAAGCGGCCGAGCTCGCTGGACCAGGCGGGGTCGGCGATCGCCTGGAGCACGTCGGTGTTGCGCATCGCCGGCAGCCCGTCGGCGTCCACCAGGTTGAGCTCGATCTCCAGCCCGACCCGGGGAAGCTCGCTCTCGAACGTCGACTCACGCAGCATCTGCGCCAGCACGTCGAGGCAGGTGTGCATCTTCTCCCGGTACCTGCGGCGGTCCTCCCGCGTGAACACCAGGGCCGGCACATCACGTCCCATCGGGCCCTCCCGAGTTCCCTCGGCGGATGCCTCTCGTCCCAGGGTGGCACCTCTGGCGGAACCAGGACAGTCGGCTCCCCTGTCATCCACTCGGAGCAGATTTTGTGCCACCAATAAACAAATCCTGTTGTACCTCTCGTTCTGCCTGCCGCAGCCGCATCCGGCGGCTAGACTCCCCGGTGCACGGTCGGCATGTGTGTCGACTGCGACGGGAACGGGTCCGACGTCCCTTTCGGGCGCGGCTGTCGAGGCATTCGGCATCGCGTCAATCGCGACAACTTCACATGCGGCCTGTACGTCGGCAGGGCCTCAGTTGATCACTGAAGTAATGGTGGTCGACCTGAGACACCTGCCATCGCTCTTCGCGGCTCGCGCTCGGTTCGGCCATCTCCGCTTGGAGGAGGAGCCGAGCATGGAATTACAAGTCGTCCTGGCGATTTTGGGCGCGGCCAGCGTGGTGTCGGCGTTCATGTACGCCCTGAAGGGGCTCCTCGATCAGATCCCCGATCTCATCAGGTCGTGGCGTCGAGTGCTGGACGAATTGCGGCGAGCCCACTCCGCGTCCTCGACGGGATCGGACGAGCGCGGATCGTCCTCCGGAGGGAGGGCTTCGAACTGACCACCTGTTTCAGCGACACGTTCCTGAGGCCCGGAGGACGTGGTGGCCCCACAGGTACGCACCCACGGGCCAGCCCCAGATCCTGCCCGGCTCGTACATCGGCTTCGGCGCCGGGGACGAACGCGTGGTCGTGTTCGCCGGGAAGGCCACGCGGCGCCGGCCGCATATCGAATCAGCCGCCACCGGCGCGGCAACGCGGCAGGACGCGCCGAGCTGATCGTGTAGGGAGGTCGGTGGGCACCCGCGGGCGGAGACATCGGTGAGCGCTCACGACACCCCAGACATGCGCCGGCACATGGAGCGGCTCGCCGCCGAGGGTGTGGACGTGGTTCGGGTGATCTATCCCGACCTCATCGGCACCGACCGCGCCCGTGACGTCCTGGTGGACCATCTGCCGTCGGCCCGCGAACACGGTCTGGCCTTCTGCCGGGCCGTCTACCACACCACCCCGCAGGGCGACGTGGTCCCGGTCGCGGGCGGCCTCGACGCCGGCCTGCCGGACGTCACCGTGCGCCCCGACCTGTCCGTCGCCCGTACCGACAACGACCATGTGACCTTCGGCAAGGGCAGCCCGCACCTGTGCCTGGGCAACCTCCTCGCCCGCACCGAGATCCGCATCATGTTCGAGGAGCTGATCCCGAGGATCGCCGGCATCAGGCCGGCCGGCGACGTGCCGCGTGTGCGCTCCAACTTCGTCAACGGCATCAAGAAGCTGCCGGTCGAGGTCACGCTCGCCTGATCGACAGGGCGTGGCGGAAGACGTCACGAGGGTCCCACCGCGCCTTGACGCGTTGCAGCCGCCGGTAGTTGTCGCCGAAGTACAGGGCGTGCCAGGGGGCGCCGGTGTTCCGGGCCGGGTCGGCGAGGTCGGTGTCGGGGTAGTTGATGAACGCGCCGTCGGCTGCGGCGGGGGCGCCGCCGGTGTCGGCGTACAGGTCCTCGTAGAGCTCGCGCAGCCAGCCGATGTGCCGGGCGTCGTCGCGGGGGTCCTCCCAGCCGTTGACGTAGAACATCTTGATGCTCGCGTCGCGGTGGGCCGTCGCGGTCGCGTCCGGGGCCACGGTGTTGACCTTGCCGCCGTGGGTGTAGAGGCTCACGCTGCCGCCCGGGTGGTCGTAGTCGGACCGGGTGAGGTGGTGGTGCAGGGCGTCGATCTGCCGGTCGGTGAAACGTCGGCGCAGATAGCCCGACTTGACCTTCAGCCGGTAGACCGGGCCGGGGTCTCCCGGTGAGCCGGCGAGGGCCGCGGCCAGCCAGGCCTGGTTCCGCAGCGTGCGGACCGGCTGGACCGGCACGCCCCGGTTGATCGCGGCGAGATGCTCGTCCAGCATCCGTTCGGCGCCGGAGTCCGCGGCCACCTGGCCGATCATGAGGACCGACCCCGACGGGCGGCGGGTGAGGGCGAGTTCGCTGTAGAGGGCGAGGTACGGCGAGTCGGGTGCGCTGTGCCGTTCGGCCCACTCGCCGTGGTTGCGGACGAGCCGGGCGAAGGACGTCCTGTCCAGCTGCTGCCAGTCCCAGGAGACCGAGAAGCTCAGCACGCCGGCCGGCGGCGCGGGCAGCAGGCCGGACGGGTCGTCGCCGGCGGCGCCGGGTGTGCGGAACCAGTAGCGGGTGACGATGCCGAAGCTGCCGCCTCCGCCGCCGGTGTGCGCCCACCACAAGTCCCGGTTCGGATCCGAGGGTTCGCGGGTGGCCACCACACTGCGGGCCCTCCCCGCCCGGTCCACGACGACCACCTCGACCGCGTACAGGTGGTCGACGGACAGGCCCATCAGCCGGGACAGCGGGCCGTAGCCACCGCCCAGGACATGTCCGCCGACGCCGACATCGGCGCACCAGCCCGCCGGAACCGTCACTCCCCAGCCCAGGTACAGCCGCCGGTACACCTCGCCCAGCAGGGCACCGGCCTCGACGGCGAAGGCGCGGCGGCCCGGGTCGTACGCGACGCCGTTCATGGCGGACATGTCGACGACCACCCGCACGGCCGGGTCGGCGACGAAGTTCTCGAAGCCGTGGGCGCCGCTGCGGACCGTGATCTGCCGGCCGCTGTCCACCGCCTGCTGCACGGCCCGTACGACGTGCGCGGTCGTGCCGGCCACCCAGACGTGCTCCGGCTCACCCACGAACCGGCGGTTGTAGCCCCGGCTCGCCAGGGACCGGAACCGTGGATCCCCGGGCCCGACCATGGCCGGCCCGGGCGGCGGAGGGCCGCAGGACGCCCCCTCGCCTGCCACCGCGACCGAGGCTCCCAGCCCGGGCGCCACGACCCCCGCCGTCGTGGCGACCAGGCCGCCGCGCAGTACGTTCCTCCTGCTTAACGCGCTCATTTCGTGTCCTCGTGCTTTCTTCCGGATCCTCACTTCCGTCGGTTCACGAATCTAGGTGGCGAAGGCGCCGAGGACAGTCGTCCCAACCCCCCGGTCATGGTGGTGCCGGCACCCCTGTCGACCGTCCGCGGAAAATCGCGTGCATGGCAGCACAGCCCGGAGTACGGTCCCGGCGTGATCAATGACGACGGCTACTTCGGAGAGAACGTCGCTGCCGACTACGACGATTCGGCGGCGAGCGAGTTCCGCCCCGACGTGGTGGAGCCGGCGGTCGACCTGCTGGCCGAACTGGCCGGCGACGGCCCGGCACTCGAACTCGGCATCGGCACCGGTCGCATCGCGCTGCCGCTGGCCGCCCGCGGTGTCCCGGTGCACGGCATCGACCTGTCCCGCGCCATGGTGGACCGGCTGCGCGCCAAGCCCGGCGGCGACGCGATCGACGTGACGATCGGGGACTTCGCGACAGCACGGGTGGAGGGGAGTTTCTCCCTCGCGTACCTGGTCTTCAACACGATCATGAATCTGACGACCCAGGACGCCCAGGTCGACTGCTTCCGCAACGTCGCCGCGCACCTGGCGCCCGGAGGCCGCTTCGTCGTCGAGGTCATGGTCCCGGAACTGCGGAAACTCCCGGCCGGGCAGAAGGCCGTTCCGTTCCACATCAGCGACACACGCTGGGCGTTCGACATCTACGACCCCGCCACGCAGGCGATGAGTTCGAACTACGTGACCATCGTCGACGGCCGCGCGGAGCACTCGTCCATCCCGTTCCGGTACATCTGGCCGGCCGAGCTGGACCTGATGGCGCGCCTCGCCGGTCTCCGGCTGCGCGACCGGTGGGAGGACTGGACGCGCGAGCCGTTCACGAGCGAGAGCGGCAAGCATGTGTCGGTGTGGGAGAAGCCGGCCGACTGACCGTTCCCGCACGGCCGGGTACGGCCCGGCGGTCACCTGGCACCGCTAGAGCGTCGAAGCGGTCCGCCGCCGCGGGGCCGACGGCACGGACCGCCCCTTCCGACGCCGGCACCTCGCACTGACTGGCGGGCACAGGAACGAGCCGAATGGCCGCCCGTCCCCGCGCGTTCGCCCGCTACCCCCGCACGCACGCCGCCCAGTCCACGATCTGCACCGCCGCGCCCGCCGCCTCCATGCCCCGGCAATGGGCGTGGTGCCGGCGTGCGATGCCGTCCAGGTCGAGGTGGGAGCCGAAGGCGGGGTGCGCCGCGAGGCGCTTGGCGTAGGCCCACAGGTGCGGGTGGCCGGTGATGCTGTGCACCGCGGCGGCGTCCAGGTGGTGGCGGTGCACGGTGTCCAGTTGCACCAGGGTCACCCACAACTCGACGTCGGCGAGGGTCGGTTCACCGCCCAGCACATACTCCTGGCAGGCCAGCCGCCGTTCCAGCCCGTCCAGGGCGTCCAGCAGGGTGGCGAGCGCGGTGTCGCGCACCGCCGAGTCGACGTCCGGCTCTCCGGCGCACTGCGCGGACGCGGTGATGTCCTGCTCGCAGAGGCGGCCGATGCCCTCGACGGCCTCCTCGGCGCCGCGCGGGAAGAGATCCGGGCCATCGCCGCGGAAACGCCGGGCCAGGTCCCGCAGGATGTCGGGGGCGTGGGTGCTCACGATCGTGCCGGTCCACGTGTCGCTGAGCACCGGCGCCGCCGCCGGTCCCGGGTGCTGGTGCGAACTCGCCTCGTACAGCGGGCGCAGCGCCTCGTGCCCGCCGTCAGGGGCGTCCGGCACAACGGGGAGCAGCGTCACCGGGAGGGTGTCGTCGAGGCCGAGCAGGCTGTGGGTGACGGCGATGCGCAGACAGCGCGGAGACGACAGGGCCAGGTGGAGCCGGTAGCGGCGGGGCGCCGCGTAGTAACCGCTGCGCGCGTCACAGCCGATCCTGCTCCGGAAGGACGGCACGGCGGTCGGGGATGGGGCGGACATACGTCTCCCTGGGTGCTCGGTCACGGGCATACGACGGCGATGGCGCGCGGCGGCTTCGGCGCGGCCGGAATGCGGTACGTGAGGTGAGGTTCAGGGGCGGGCTGTCGCGCCGCCCGCACCGTGCGGGGAACTTGCCGCACTGCACACACGCTCGAGGTCGATGTGGCGACGGGACGTCAGCAGGGGCAGCAGGGGCAGCGGCCGGACGGCGACACGGACCGTGTCACTGCCGAGGTCCAGCGCGGAGCGGCCCATGTTTCCCTACCAATTCACTAGGATTCCCGTACTGGAGTGTCGGGCCGGATCCGAGCCGCGTCAA
Organism: Streptomyces shaanxiensis; assembly: GCF_039537145.1. Classification (NCBI taxonomy): domain Bacteria; kingdom Bacillati; phylum Actinomycetota; class Actinomycetes; order Kitasatosporales; family Streptomycetaceae; genus Streptomyces; species Streptomyces shaanxiensis. Next base: position 822,764 of record NZ_BAAAZY010000010.1, on the reverse strand, counting down.
GAGGGCCGCCGAGCATTGAGACGCCGGTCCGGGTCAGGGGTTCGTCCACGCCTCGGGGTCGTCCGCGAGGCTCAGGACGTCGTCGGGCAGTTTGGCCGCGGCCACATGGGCCAGGGTGACCTCGCCGAGGATCTTGCGGACGTTGGCGCGTACGGCGATCCAGAGCGGCAGCAGGGACTCCGCGGGACCGACGTAGGAGAGGTCGGGCGGGCGTACGCCACGCACCGAGACCAGGGGGCCGTCCGCCACGCGGATCACGTCCGCGATGGGGATCGAGTCCGCCGGGCGGGCGAGCCGGTAGCCGCCCTTGCCGCCCCGCTGGCTGACCACGAGGCCGCCCCGGCGCAGATCGCCGAGGATGCCCTCGAGGAACTTGTGCGGGATGCCCTGCGCCTCGGCGATCGCCTCGGCCTTGAGCGAGGTGTCGTCCCCCGCGGCGGCCAGCTCCAATGCCGCCCGCACCGCATAGTCCGCCCTCGCCGAGATCCGCATAGCGAGATTATCCATCACTGCCGTGCCGGCCTTCACCCGCCGGGCCCTCGCTCAGGCGGGAAGGGTGAACGGAGGGTGCGCGCCGTTGAGGAAGTAGTCCCCGACCTCGCGCAGTCGATGGGCGACCGGCTCACGCAGGGTGTGCGTACGGGTGTCGCGCCAGAAGCGGTCCAGGCCGTGCCGGGCGAACGCGGCGTGCGCCCCGACGGCGTCCAGGGCACGGGCGGTGATCTCCTGCGCGGCCCGGGCCGCGGCGGCCTCGGCCGCGCTCGCCAGGACCGCTGTCTCGGCACACTCCTCGTCGTCGAGGTCGTCGCCGCGCGCGAGGCCGTGCGTCAGGGCCGCCACGGCCTGGTCGGCAAGGGCGGACGCGGCACGCGCGGAGACGGCCAGCTCGCCGTACGCGGTCAGCACATACGGGTCCTGGGGCGGGCCCCCTGTCCAGGGGTGGGGCGAGAAGGGCTGCCACGGACTGTGCACCGCGCGTCCGTGCTCGCGGACTTCGCCGAGCAGGCCCTCGGCGACGCCGAGACAGAACTGGGCGGAGATCAGCCGGGCCGTGGGCACGGCGAGGCCGGCGAACGGCGACAGGGCGCCGTCGTCCGGGGAGAGGGAGCCGAGTACGTCGTCGACCGCGACCGGCACGGAGTCGAACCCGACGCTTCCGGCGGCCGCCAGCCGTTGCCCGAAGGTGTCACCGCCGCTGCTGCTCATGAGGCCCGGGTGGGCGGGGTCGACGAGGACGGCGAGGGGTTCACCGGTGCCCGGCACGGCGGCACGGACCAGCAGCCGGTCGGCCACCCCGACTCCGGAGCCGTACCGCTGATGGCCGTCCAGCAGATAGCCGTCCGTCGTCGGGGTCAGCATGAGCGGCGGTTCGTGCGAGGCGATACCGCCGCCCCAGTACCACTGCCCCGCCGCGGACGCCCGCTCGACCCGGGCGGCACGGTCGGGGCCGGTCAAGAACCGGGCGCAGTAGGACAGGAAGTAGTGGCTGCCCAGCAGATGAGCCACCGCGCCGTCGGCCGCGGCGACGGTCCGCACGACCGTGTAGGCGGTGCGCCAGTCCGCTCCCCCGCCGCCGTGTGCGGTGGGTACGAGCAGCGTCAGGAGGCCCGATTCACGCAGCCGCGCGACCTCGTCGAGCGGAGGCTTGCCGGCCTGCTCGCGTTCGACCGCGTCCGTGGCCAGGTCGTCCGCGAGCTCGCGGGCGATGTGCGGCCAGTCGGAGCGCCCGGTCACCGCTGCGACCGTCTTGTCGGCCGGTGGTGCAGTCGTCATGGCGGACTTCCTTCAAGGCAGAAGACAACGCGGTCCCGGTCTGCCCGGCCGACCCGGTCAGCGTCATCCTCACTCGCTCCACCGACGAGGGTCAACACTTCCCTAGTAATTCGATAGGAAATCTAGGGAATGCGCGTCACCTTGGCTGATTCCCGCTCCATGAAGGGGACCTGAGTCACAGTCCGTGCGGCCGTCGCGTCGCTGAAGGGATGCGTCCACAGCCCCTGCGTCTCCAGCCGCGGCAGCACGCCCTCGCCGAACCAGTACGCCTCCTCCAGGTGCGGATAGCCGGAGAGGACGAACTCGTCGATGCCCAGCCGGTGGTACTCCGCGATCCGCTCGGCGACCTCGTCGTGGCTGCCGACCAGCGCCGTGCCCGCGCCGCCTCGCACCAGCCCGATACCCGCCCACAGGTTCGGGTAGATCTCCAGGTCGTCGGAGCTGCCGCCGTGCAGCGCGAGCATCCGCTGCTGCCCCTCGGACTCGCTGCGGGCGAGTCCGGCCTGCACGGCCCGTACGGTCTCCGGGTCGAAGCCGGCGAGCAGCCGCCGGGCCTCGGCCCACGCCTGTTCGGCGGTGTCCCGGGTGATGACGTGCAGCCGGATCCCGAAGCGGACGCTCCGGCCCTCCTTCTCGGCCAGCGCCCGGATCCAGGCGATCTTCCGGGCGACGTCGGCCGGCGGCTCGCCCCAGGTGAGGTAGACGTCGACATGGCGTGCGGCGATCTGTCCGGCGATGGGCGAGGATCCGCCGAAGTACACCTCGGGCACCGGGTCGGGCACCCGGGCCAGCTTCGCGTCCTCGACCTGGAGGTGCTCGCCGACCAGGTCGACGGTCCTGCCCTCCCACAACCCTCGTACGATCTGGAGGAATTCACCGGTACGGCGGTATCGGTCGTCCTTGTCGAGGAAGTCGCCGTAGGCGCGCTGCTCGTGGCTCTCCCCTCCCGTGACCACGTTCAGCAGCAGCCGTCCGCCGGACTGCCGCTGGAAGGTGGACGCCATCTGCGCGGCGAGGGTCGGCGAGACGAAGCCGGGCCGGAAGGCGACCAGGAACTTCAGCCGCTCGGTGTGCTGGCTGACCATGGCGGTCGTGAGCCATGCGTCCTCGCACCAGGCACCCGTGGGGGTGAGCGCGCCGACGAAGCCGAGGTCCTCGGCGGCACGGGCGATCTGGCTCAGATAGGCGACCGTCGGCGGCCTGTCACGACCGGACACCGTGGCGGGGGTTCCGTGGCCGCCGCCGACGACATGGCGGCTGTCGCCGTTGGTGGGCAGGAACCAGTGGAAGGTGAGGGACATGGGGGGTCTCCGATCGGGGTCGTTCGTGTCGGGGGCGTTCGTATCGGGGCAGGTCGTTGCGGGGTCGTTTGTGTCGGGGCAGATCTGGTCGGGGTCGTTCGTCACAGCAGGCCGTGCCGGGGCGGCCTGACGCCGCGCAGCACGTAGCGGCCGATGTGCTGGACCTTCCAGCGGGCCGGGTCGTGCAGGGTGTGGGTGCGGGCGTCGCGCCAATGCCGGTGCAGGCCCAGGGAGTCGAGCGCCGACCGGGTGCCGGCGACCTCGAAGAGGGCGCTGCCGACCTCCACGGCCGCCTCCGCCGCCGTCACCTTGGCGGCGGCCACGGCGATGGAGGCCTCGGCCGCGGAGTCGTCGGTGAGGTCGGCGCGGGCGGCGTGCACGGAGCGTGCCGCGGCGACGAGCAGCGCGTCGGCGGCGCGTACCCGGATCGCCAGCTCGCCGAAGCGCTGGACCAGCAGAGGGTCATCGGCGGCGGTCGAGTGGCCTTCGCCGACGCTCTCGAACCAGGGGCGGCTCTTCGTGCGGACGAACTCCACGGCCTCGGCAAGCGCCCCCGCGGCGATCCCGGCGTCGATGGCCGCGTGCAGCAACTGGGCTACGGCGCCGTGGAGTTGGGGCCCCTGGAAGGTGAGGTGGTGGGGCACCACCCGGTCGGCGGGCACGGGCACCGACTCCAGGCGGACGGTTCCGCTGGCTGTGGTGCGCTGTCCCATGCCGTCCCAGTCGTCCACGACCGTGAGGCCGGGCGCGTCGCGCGGAACGTACGCCACGTGCAGGTTGTCGTCGTCGGCGCGGGCGAGGACGGGGATCCAGTCGGCGAACAGGGCGCCGGTGGAGTAGTGCTTGACGCCGTCCAGGTCGTACGACCCGTCAGGGCGCCGCGCGAGCCGCGTACGGATGTCCTGTACGTGGCTGGTGCCCGCCTCGGACTGGGCGTTGCCGAACCGTTTCCCCGCCAGCACCTCGCCGAAGAAGAACTCCTGCTGCTCCCGCGTGCCCTGCCGGCGCAGCACATTGACGTACACGAAGTGGCTCTGCGGTATTTGCGCGAGGCTGGCGTCGGCCGACGCCAGCACCCGGAAGATCTCGGCGAGTGTCTCCGTACGGACGTCCGCGCCGCCGAACGCCGCCGGTACCGTCACCCCGAGCAGCCCGGAGGCGGACAGCCGCTGGAGTTCCGCGTGCGGGAGCCGGCGCTGCGCGTCCCGCTCGGCGGCGTCCTTGCGGAAGTCCGCGGCCAGTTCGGCGGCGACGGCGAGGGCCTCGGCGTCGTCGGCGATCACCGTGGCGGCGCTCATCCGGTGGCCGCCAGCAGGGTCGGGCGGCCGCCGAGGGCGAGCGAGAACTGGTCGGTGACGTGGGCGAGCGCCTCGGCGGCGCCCGGTGCGACGGTCAGGGTGCCGTCGTCGCCCACGCTGATGTCCTTGTCGAGGGTGAACCAGCCCGGCGTGATGTGGGCCGGGCCCATGGAGTTCAGCACCGGGCGCAGGGCGTAGTCGATGGCCAGGACATGGGCGGTGGAACCGCCGGTGGCCAACGGGAGGACGGTCTTGCCCGCCAGCGCGTACTGCGGGAGCAGGTCGAGCAGCGACTTCAGCAGGCCGGAGTAGGCGGCCTTGTAGACCGGAGTGCCGATCACGACCCCGTCCGCGCGCTCGAACAGTGCGGTGGCCTCGACGATCGCCGGGTGGCCGAAGTCGGCGTACAGCAGGGCCTCGGGCGGGAGTGCGCGGACGTCGAACGGGATCACCTCGTGCCCCTGGGCCGCGAGCCGGTCGTCCAGGTGGCGCAGCAGCCGGGCGGTGCGGGAGGTGGCGGAGGGACTTCCGGAGACGGACAGGACGGTGGCCATGCGAGGACCTCTCTGGGGCGTGTCGGATGCGGGCGGCTGGGCCCTGGGGTCAGGCGCGGGCTGCGGCGGGCTCGGACGCGGCTTCCTGGGCTTCCAGTTCGCGGACGAGCGGCAGCACCCGCTTGCCGAAGTACTCGACCTCCTCCAGGTAGTGCAGGAAGCCGAGGAGGAAGAGGTCGACGCCGAGCCGCTTGTAGGCGACGATCCGCTCGGCGATCTGCTCGGGGGTGCCGATCAGGCCCGTGCGGAAGCCGTCGTTGTACTGGACGAGGTCCTCGAAGCCGGAGTCCTGCCACATGCCCTTGCCGTCGCCGGTGGACGGGCCGGCCTGCTGGACGGCGTCGCGGAAGCCGTGGACGGCCTCGGTGTTGGCCTTGGCGACGATCTCACGGAGCGTGTCGCGGGCCTCGGCCTCGGTATCGCGGGCGATGAGGAATCCGTTGAGGCCGAACCTGGGTGCCGTACGGCCCGCTTGGGCGGCGGCGGCGCGGACGTCGGCGATCTGCTCGGTGACGCCGTCGAAGTCCTTGCCGTTGCTGAAGTACCAGTCGGAGACGCGGCCGGCCATGGCGCGGGCGGCGGTGGAGTTGCCGCCCTGGAAGATCTCCGGGTGCGGGCGCTCGGGGGTGTTCAGCGGCTTGGGCTTGAGGGAGAAGTCGCGCAACCGGTAGAAGTCACCGGCGAGTTCGGCGTGGTCCTCGGTCCAGATCTGACGCAGGGCGCGGATGAACTCCTCCGAGCGGCGGTAGCGCTCGTCGTGCTCCAGCCAGGGCTCGCCGAGGGCGGTGAACTCGCCCTTGAACCAGCCGCTGACGACGTTGACGGCGAAGCGGCCGTTCGACAGGTGGTCGGCGGTGGCACCGAGTTTGGCGAGGACGCCCGGGTGCCACAGGCCGGGGTGGACGGCGGCGATGACCTTCAGGCGCTGGGTGGCGAGCAGCAGGGCGAGGCTGAAGCTGGTCGACTCGTGCTGGAACTCGGCGCCGTAGCTGGCCATGTAGCGCACCTGGCTGAGGGCGTAGTCGAAGCCGTTGTTCTCGGCGAGGACGGCCAGTTCGCGGTTGTAGTCGTAGCCCCAGTCGGTGCGCTGCTCGATGGTGCTGGTGACCAGGCCACCGCTGACGTTCGGCACCCAGTAGGCGAAGCGGACGGGGTCGGATCCGGGCGGGACGGGCATGGGGAGCTCCTGGCATGACTGCGCACGCGAAAAAGGCGCGTGCGTGGCAGGGAAACGTGTTCAGGGACCGGGATTCAGGCGTGTGGGAACGCGACCTCGGGGAAAGCCGAAATCACGAGCCGAAGCACGATGGAGATCGGCCGGCAGTGAAATGCGCGAAGAGAGCGGCGCGAGTGCGAGGGTTTCCCTCGGTGCGCTCAGGCCCGACAGCGACAGCAGGAGCTGGAGACACGCGCGAGATCGACATGGCGTCGCTGCGTGAGGTCCGGTCGCTTCATGTCATCGATCAAAACAGGAGGGGGTCCGGCCGGTCAAGAATGCCCGGTGGTGATTCCACATGCTGGGAGTCGGTATTCACGAGGTTGTGACAGGGATTCCCTTGAACCAGGTGGATGGCCGGCAGCAGTCTCCTGTCGTGCGTATCGAACAGCTCGAATACATCGCCGCCGTCACCCGGTCGGGGTCGCTGCGGCGGGCCGCCGAGGAACTGCATCTGTCCCAGCCCGCGCTCAGCGAGACCGTGCGCAATCTGGAGCGCGAACTCGGTGTGGACCTGCTGGAGCGCAAGCGGTCCGGGGCGAAGATCAGCGACGAGGGCCGGGAACTGCTGCCGCACATCATGAGCGTGCTGGACGCGGTCGACCGACTGCGGGGCGCGGCCGGCGACCAGCACCGCATCAGCCGGATGGTCCGGCTCGGCACGGTCAACACGGCCACCGTGCCACTCGTCATTCCTACAGTGCGGGAGTTCCGGGCCTCGCACCCGGTGACCCAGGTCGAGTTGGTCGGCGCGCAGCAGGCCGAGATCCATCGCGGGCTGCTGGAGGGCGCGTTCGATCTGGGGCTGGTCAACTACCTCGCGGGCGACGACCTGCCGCCCGGTTTCAGGACGACCGAACTGCTGCGCGGCCGGCCGGTGGTGTGCGTGCGGCCGGACAGTCCGCTCGCGGCCCTGGACGCCGTGGACGCGGACAGCCTCCTGGCCGAGCCGCTGGTCGTGATGCGGTCCGGCTACGTCATGCACCGCTTCCTGCACCGGCTGCTGGACGGCCGTACGCCCTCCTTCTCGTACTCCACCGACGGCGCCGAGATGGGCAAGCTGATGGTCGCCGAGGGGCTGGGGGCGACGGTGCTGCCGGACTTCAGCGTCCTCGGCGACCCCCTGGAGCGGCGAGGCGCGATCACCGTACGGCCGCTCGCGGGGGACGCGACCGACGTGCTGCTGGTCCTTCAGCGCCGCGACTCCGGCTCCGTCCCCCGGGCCGTACGCGATCTGCACGAGCTGTTCGTGCGCAACGCCCGTGCGTGCGGCGCCCCTTCGCCCGGTGAAGGTGCCTGATCAGACCACGGTCACCGGATGCCGCACCACCGCGTCGAACAGATAGCCCTGCGTGTTGGGCACGGCGACGTCCGGCTGGCGGTGTCCGGCGGTGTCGGTGGCGCGGGCGAGGAGGTGAGTGGTGCCGGGTGTCTCGGGCTTCCAGGGGATGGACCAGCGGGTCCAGGTGTCGGCGCGGGGCCGGTCGTGCAGTCGGGCCGGACGCCAGCTCGCGCCGCCGTCGGTGCTGACGTCCACCCGCGCGATCCCTCCCGCGCCCGACCAGGACCGGCCGTGCAACACCTGGTCCTCCCCCACCGGGAGGGTGGCGCCGCTCGCCAGCTCGAAGGCGCTCTTGATCGTCTGGCGGGTCAGCGGCGCGCTGCCCTGCGGTGGGTGGGAGGGGCCGAACAGCCGGTAGAAGGTCGTGTTCCACGGTGAGAACAGCGGTTGCGCGGACACCTCGATGTCACCGACCCACTTGATCGACGCGATCCCCACCCATGAAGGCACCAGCACCCGCACCGGATGGCCGTGGTCGTACGGCAGCGGCTCACCGTTCATCTCGTACGCGAGCAGGACGTCGTCCAGCGCCTTGGCCAGCGGCAGCGGACGCCGCACCCGGCCGAGGCTCTCCCCACCGCTGACGTACTCGGCGTCCAGGCCGCGCGGCTGGACGTCCACGGCGTACGGGGACAGCCCCGCCCTGCGCAGGACGTCGGCCAGCCGGACCCCGCGCCAGCGGGCGACGCCGATCGCGCCCAGGGTCCAGGGGGTGCCGGTGACCGTTTCGCCCTGCTGGGTCGTGTAGTGGCTGCGGCCGTTTCCGGCGCACTCGACGAACGCGGTCCGGGTGACGGCGGGCAGGGCGCGCAGATCGTCGTATCCGAACTCCACCGGCCTGTCCTCGCCGGGGGTGCCCCGCAGCCCGCTGCCCCACAGGCGCAGCCGCCAGTCGTGCGCGTCCAGGACGGGGGTGGTGGTGTGGTTGCGTACGAAGAACAGCTCGTTGGGGGTGTGGTGACCGGTTCCGCGCAGAGCCTCCCAGCGGGTCTCGGCGTTGGTGCCGCGCTGGATGAACCACTCGGGCGGCAGCGGCTTGACGATCGGGGTGTCCGCGGCGCGGGCGGGACCGGGTGCGGGGAGCGCGGTCGCGGCCGCCGTGGCGGCGAGCAGGGTGAGCAGCCGGCGACGGCTGACCCCGTCCGCCCTGGCGTTCCCGGCGAGCCACTGGCGCAGTCTGCGGCGGTCGTAGGCGGTCTCGTCGACGCGGGTCGCGGGACGGGGCGAAGGCACGGGGGATGCGGGCATGACGGGTCCTCATCGTCAGTGTGGAGACCGGACATGGTGAGGGGGGCGGCGCGGCCCGACGCTGGGTGTCCGCAGCCGGGCTGCCCGATCCAACAGGGCCGATGGCCAAGGCTGTTGGAGGGGTTACACAGGGGAACGCGCGCGGTGATCAGCCGGGGAACCGACACAGCGCGGCGGCCACGCGGACCAGGTCCACGGTGCGGCGGCGTATCAGCGGTTCCTGCGGTGACATGGCGCGATGCAAGCACGCGGAGCGTGAAGGTGTCAACGGACCGGCCGTGCCCGGTGGTTGGCGCTCACTCCGACGCCGCTCGGCGTGCGTCGAGCTGCCGCACGAGCCGGGTCAACGACTCGTGCGGGCTCTGTCCTGCGGTGTCGATCACCACGTGCTCGCGCTCCCACGGCTCGTAGGCGCGGGCGAGCACCTGGGGCCAGTCGGGCAGGGGCAGGCCGGGGATGTCCACGGTCCGTGATGTCAGGCGGTGCCGGTGCTCGGCGGGATCCGAGCAGACCACCTCCACCTCGACGGTCTCGACTCCGGACGCCGAGCCGACGTCACGCCATGCGTCCCGGGTCACCGCCAGCGGGTTGACCGACTCCGCGATCACGGTCAGCCCTTGCCGGAGATGCTCCCCGGCAAGGGCGTATCCGACGACGTAGCCGACCGGTCCGACGGGATGCCGGGCCAGACCGGAGCGGACGATCGCCTGCTCGATGGTGTCTATCCGCAGGTGGACCGCGCCGATCCGGCCGGCCAGCAGTCGCGCCAGTGTGGTCTTGCCGGTGCCGGGCAGTCCCGACAGGACGATGAGCATGCCTGACCCCGCCGGGGCGCCCGGGCGGCGGCTACTTGTTTGTCTTGGGCAGGCCGGGCGGGTTGATCTCCGACTTGGACACGGCCTCGTCGGACAGGCCCCAGCGCTCGAGCACCTTGGCGTACGTGCCGTTCTCGATGACGTGGTTGAGGGCGTCGGCGAGCGGCTTGACCAGTCCGCTGTCCTTCTTGGTGGTGGCCGCGATGAGGCCCTGGAGGGTGGCGCCGGCGCCGGAGTAGGTGCCGACGACCTCGGTCTTGCCGGTGGTGGCCGCGTGGTAGGCGGCGGTCGGGTTGGGGCCGAGGTACAGGTCGATGCGGCCGGACTGGAGAGCGAGGTAGGTGTCGCTGTCGTTCTGGTAGTACTTGATGTTCACCGGCTTGCGGCCGGCCTTCTCGTTCTCCTTGCTCCACTCGATCAGCAGCTTCTCCTGGTTGGTTCCGCTGCTCACGGCGACGGTCTTGCCCGCCACGTCCGCGGGCCCGGTGACCTTCAGGCCACTGCCCTTCTTCGCCCCGAAGCCCAGGTTGTCCTCGCGGTAGGTGGCGAAGTCGTACTTCTCCTTGCGTTCCTCGGTGACGGTGATGTTGCTGAAGCCGGCGTCGTACTTGGCGCTGTCGAGACCGACGAAGATGTTCTCCCAGGACACCGTGTTGATGTGCGGCTTGAGGCCGAGCACGTCGGCGACCAGGTAGGCGATGTCGGGCTCGACGCCGATGACCGTCTTGTTGTCGGTGGCGACGAAGGTGAGCGGCGCGGCGGAGCCGGACGAGGCGACGAGTTCCAGCGTGCCTCTCTTGCGGATCTTCTCCGGGACCTCGGCGGCTATGGAGTCGACCTTGTCGGTGGTGACACGGTTCTGGTCAGCGCTGATGTTGATCTTCGTCTTGCCGCCCGACGCGTCCGCGACCTCGGTCGTACCGCCTTCGGAGGGGTTGCTGCAGGCGGCGAGGACGAGGGCGGAGGCGAGTCCGAGCACGGCTGCGGTGGTGCGGCGGCGGGCGAGGCTGGTGGACACGGTTGTTCTCCTTGCGTGCGGAACAGAGGGTTGAGGGTGGTGGGTCGAAGGACCTTGGATCAGGGGCCCCGGATCAGAGGTCCTGCGTCAGAGGACCTGGCTCAGAGGACCTTGGAGAGGAAGGCGCGGGTGCGTTCGTGCCGCGGGTTGTCGAGGACGGCCGCGGGCGGCCCCTGCTCCACGACGACGCCGCCGTCCATGAAGACCACGGTGTCGGCGACCTCGCGGGCGAAGCCGATCTCATGGGTCACGACGATCATGGTGGTGCCTGTGCTGGCCAAGTCCTTGATGACGTCGAGGACTTCACCGACCAGTTCCGGGTCGAGCGCCGAGGTGGGCTCGTCGAAGAGCAGCACCTTCGGTTCGAGGGCGAGCGCGCGGGCGATGGCCACGCGCTGCTGCTGGCCGCCGGAGAGCTGCCGCGGGTAGGCGTCGGCCTTGTCGGCGAGGCCGACGCGGTCGAGGAGCCGACGGGCCGTCTCCTGCGCCGCCTTGCGCGGGCGGCGCAGCGCGGAGACCGGGGCCTCGATCAGGTTCTCCAGGACGGTCAGATGGGGGAAGAGGTTGAAGTTCTGGAAGACGAACCCGATGTTGGTCCGCTGCTTCAGAACGTCCTTCTCCTTCAGCTCGTGTAGCTTGTTCCCGCTGCGGCGGTAGCCGATGAGCTCGCCGTCGATGCTGATCCAGCCGCGGTTCACCTTCTCCAGGTGGTTGATGGTCCGCAGCAGCGTGGACTTCCCGGAGCCGGACGGGCCGAGGATCACCGTGACCCCGCCGGCCCGGACCTTCAGGTCGACGCCGCGCAGCACCTCCAGCGGACCGAAGCTCTTGTGGACGCCGTGGACGTCGACCATGACGTCGCTCATGTCTTCTCCGTCGGTTGGTGGTCGGCCACGACGCGTCGGTCGGCCGCGAGTTGTCGGGGGACCGCGAGTCGTTGGGTGGCCGCGAGTCTTTGGGTGGCCACGAAGCGCCGAACGCGCTGGATCGGCGTGGGCGGTGGGGTGCGGTTGGCGCCCCGGGCGTAGCGGCGCTCCACGTAGTACTGGGCGACCGAGAGCAGGGACGTCAGTAGGACGTACCAGGCCGTGGCGACCAGCAGCAGCGGGATCACCCGGCCGTTGCGGCCGTAGATCACCTGCACCTGGTAGAAGAGCTCGCCGATGGACATCACATAGACCACCGAGGTGCCCTTGAGCAGGCCGATGATCTCGTTGCCGGCGGTGGGCAGGATGGCGCGCATGGCCTGCGGCAGTACGATCCGGCGGATCTGCCGCAGCCGGGGGATGCCGAGCGCCGCGGCCGCCTCCAGCTGTCCGTGGTCGACGGAGAGGACGCCGCCGCGGACGATCTCGGCGGCGTACGCCGCCTGGTGCAGGGTCAGTCCGATGATGGCGGCGCCGATGGTGCCGATGAGGGTGTTGCTGTCGACGGACCAGAACACCGGGCCGAAGGGGATGCCGACGCCCAACTCCTCGTACAGCGCGCTCAGGTTGAACCAGAAGACCAGCTGGACGATCATGGGGATCGACCGGAAGATCCAGATGTAGGTCCAGGCGACGGTCGAGAGCACCGGGCTGCGCGACAGCCGCATGAAGGCGAGCACGGTGCCGAGGAGGAAGCCGAGGACGGTGGCGTAGGCGGTGAGCTGGAGGGTGACCCACACCGCCTGGACGATCGTCTCGGAGAAGACGTAGTCCCTGAAGACGTTCCACTCCCAGACGGGGTTCGTGGCCAGGCCGTGCGCGAACTGGGCGACCAGCACGATCACGGCGACGCCGGCGGCCCAGCGGGCGTGGTGGCGGGCCGGTACTACCTTCAACTCAGCCGGGTCTTCGGCCAGTTGTGTGACGGGTGAGGTGATGGTGTCGCTGCTCATGGTTCACCTGTGCTCGGGCGGGTTGATCCGCGACGTCTCGATCGCGGAGGCGGAGGTGCCCCACTTCCTGAGGATCCGGGCGTAGGTGCCGTCCTTGATCAGCTCGTTGACGGCGGCCTGGAACGCCTTGGTGAGCGGGGAGCCCTTCTTGAAGGCGAAGCCGACGTCGAGGCGGTGGAACTCGCCGAGGAAGGCGGTCTGCGACGCGGACTGTGCCGCCTGGTAGCGCAGGCCGTTGATGGTCGACATGATCACGTCGATGCGGCCCTGCTGGAGCGCGGTGAGCGTCGCCGCGTTCTCCGAGTAGACCTTCACGTCGTACGGCTTCTTGCCCGCCTTCGCGCACACGCCCTTCTGCGCGGTGAGGGTCGCCTCGAAGGTGGTGCCGGCGCCGGTGCCGATGGTCAGCCCGCACAGCTGGGTGAGGTCGGTGACCTTCGACTTGAGCTCGGTGTTGCCCTTCTTCACCGCGAAGCCCTGGCCGTCGTTGATGTAGGTGACGAAGTCGATGGTCTTGAGGCGCTCCGCGGTGACGCCGAAGTTGCCGGTGCCGAAGTCGTACTTGCCGCTGCCGAGGGCGGGCAGGATCGTCTCGAAGGAGGCGTCCTGTCGCTCCAGCTTCACGCCGAGCACCTTGGCCACGGCGTCGGCGAGGTCGATGTCCTGGCCGGCGGGAGCCTTGTCCGTGCCGTTCGGGTAGTACGCCCCGGGCGGGAACCCGACCGAGCTGCCGACCCGGAGCGTGCCCGCCTTGCGTACGTCGGCGGGGAGGAGGGCGGCGGCGGAGTCGACCTTGCGGACGGCGGCTACCGGGTCGTCGGTCGGTGCGGGGGACGCCTGGGCACCCACCGCCGCCGCGCCGCCGGTCTCGCCGGAGCCGCAGGCGGTCAGGGCGAGCAGGGGCAGCAACATGAGGGCGGCGGCGCCGCGCAGGCGTGGTCTGATCCCGTGGACGTTCACAGCTCGGCTGCCTTTCCCTCGGGTGCTTCGGCGGTCAGGTGCTTCTCGAAGGGCAGCGGACCGATGCTCTCCGGGTCGGCCTCCGTGTCGAAGAGCGGTGTGTAACCGGTGGCCAGGTACAGGCCACGGGCCTCGGGCTGGCGCGGTCCCGTCGTCAGGTAGACGCGCCGGTAGCCGCGGATGCCCGCCTCGCGCTCCAACTCGGCGACGACGCGCCGGGCGAGACCCCGCCGACGGTGGGCGGAGTGCGTCCAGATCCGCTTCAGCTCGGCCGTGGTCGCGTCGCACCGCCGGAAGGCGCCGCCCGCGACCGGCTCGCCGTGCTCCAGCAGCAGGAGCAGGACGCCGCCGTACGGCGCGGTGAACTCCTCGTCGGGGTAGCGGGCCATCTCGCCGTGGGCGTCCCCGCCGTACCGCGCGGAGTACTCGTCGCCGAGTTCCCGCAGGAGCGGCTCCACCAAGGGGTCGGACACCGGCACTTCGACGACCGTCAACTCGGCCGGGTGAGCCGGTGGTTGGGCGACGGAGGTCATCCGTTCACCGCCGCGAGGGTCTGTGCGCCGCGGCCGGCCCGCTCCGCGTCGCGCTTGGCGACCTCCTCGCGGACGATCGGGATCACGTACCGGCCGAAGTCGACGGCGTCGTCCAGCAGGTCGTAGCCGCGCGCGGAGAGGATGTCGACGCCGAGGTCGTAGTAGTCGAGCAGGGCCTGGGCGACCGTCTCCGGGGTGCCGACCAGGGCGTTGGAGTTGCCCGCGCCTCCGGTCGCGGCGGCGGTCGGGGTCCACAGGGCGCGGTCGTAACGCTCCCCCGCCTCGGCGATGGCGATGAGCCGCTGCGAGCCGGTGTTCTGCGGCTGGGCCTGCCCGTTGTGCCGCTTGGTGATCGCCTCGCCCCGCCCCTTGCGGGCCTTGATCGCGCCGACCGTGCGATGGGCCTTCTCCCAGGCCAGCTCCTCGGTCGGGGCGATGATCGGGCGGAAGGCGACCTGGATGCGCGGCACGTCGGTGCGGCCCGCGGCCTTCGCGGCGGCCTTCACGTTCTCGATCTGCTCGGCGGTCTTCGCCAGGGGCTCGCCCCACAGGCAGTAGATGTCGGCCTCGGCGCCGCCTGCGGCGTACGCCGCAGGGGACGAACCGCCGAACGAGACGTTCGGGCGGGGCTGTTGGACGGGGAAGACATCGCTCACGAAGTCGTGGAAGCGGTAGTGCTCGCCCTCGTGGTCGAAGGATTCGTGGGTGGTCCAGATCTTCTTGACGATCCGGATGTACTCACGGGTGCGGGTGTAGCGCTCGTCCTTGGTGAGGGTGTCGCCCTCACGGCCCTGCTCGTGATCGTTGCCGCCGGTGATGAAGTGGACGGTCAGCCGGCCGTCGCTGATCTGGTCGAGCGTCGCGAACGTCTTGGCGGCGAACGTCGGGTACGAGACGTTCGGGCGGTGGGCGAGCAGGATCTGGAGGCGGTCCAGCCGGCTCGCGATGTACGCGGCGGCCGGTGCGGGGTCCGCCGATCCGGAGCCGTAGGCGAACAGCACCCGGTCCCAGCCGTGGTCCTCGTGCGCCCGGGCGAGTCGGAGCGTGTACTCCTTGTCGAACGCGGCGCCGGAGCGCGGCGTGGTTTCGGAGCCGTTGTTGGTGGCGGCGATGCCGAGGAACTCCACGGGCATGGGCGTGGCCTTTCGGGAATGCGGCACGCAGGCATGACGGAACTGCCCGGCGCACAAGCGTGAGTGATGGCTCGTCAGAAGGACGACGAGTGGATACGGGCGTGACGACGCCGGGCGTCGATGGAGACGGTGCTACGGCAGCGCGCGTGAAAGGAGAACTCGGCCCGCGACGGGGTCACCGAGGGAGGGAAGGGCCGGTCGGACGGCCCGCTGCCGAGTCAGGCGCAACACGCCGCGGACCACACCCGACCGAAGTCGATGTGATCGCGCGTGACCAAGCGCTGCTGGGCATTCATGCGACTAATTGAGCAGTACATCGCGTCCGCCGTCAAGCAGCGCCCGGATGCCGGACCACCCCTGTCGGCGCCTCCCACCGGCCTGTTGACACATCGATGCCATGGGCACATACGATCGACGCCGGACCGGCTCCGCGTCGCGCGGCAGCCTCTCCGGCCGCGTTGAGGGACGCGGCGAGCGTGACGACACCGAACCCCGGCCGCACCGTATCCGCGCGGCGCCCGCACCGCGCGCGCCCTACGTGTGCCGCCGGGGGTCACCCACGCCTGCGATTCCCTCCCCCGGAGAGAGCCTCCTCATGGTCACGCCGTCCGATGTCACACCCACCTCTGGCACGAAGACCCCTCAGGCGCCCGACGATCCCGACGGTCCCGGCTCACCCGGCGCGGACCTGCCGCGGATCGTGCCGCGTCGGCACGCCGGCCGGTGGCTGACCGCGGCCCTCGCGCTGCTGCTGTTCGCGATGGTGCTCAACTCCGTCGTCCGCAACCAGGCTTTCCAGTGGGACGTGGTGGGCCGGTACTTCACCACCACCGCCGTGCTCGACGGGCTGCTGCTCTCCCTGTGGCTGACCGCCGTGGTGATGGTGCTCGGTTTCCTGCTCGGCACGGTACTCGCGGTGATGCGGCTGTCCGCCAACCCGGTGCTGCGCACGCTGAGTTGGGGCTATGTGTGGATCTTCCGGTCGACGCCGCTGCTGGTGCAGCTGCTGTTCTGGTTCAACATCGGCGCCCTGTATCCGACGCTGGGCCTCGGCATCCCGTTCGGCCCGCAGTTCCTCACCGTCAAGACGGTCAACCTGCTCGGCCCCACCCTCACCGCCGTCATCGGCCTGACCCTGCACGAGACCGCCTACGCCGCCGAGGTGGTGCGCGGCGGCATCCTCTCGGTGGACTCCGGGCAGACCGAGGCCGCCCAGGCACTCGGGCTGAGCAGACGCCGCACTCTGCGCCGGGTCGTCGTCCCGCAGGCGATGCGCTCCATCGTGCCGACCGCCGGGAACATGCTGATCGGCACCCTCAAGGGCACCAGCATCGTCAGCGTGCTGGCCGTGCACGACCTGCTGTACTCGGTGCAGCTGATCTACAACCAGACCTACCAGGTCATCCCGCTGCTGATGGTCGCCACCCTGTGGTACATCGCGGTCACGACCGTGCTGAGCGCGGGCCAGTTCTACGTCGAGCGGTACTACGCGCGCGGCGACTCCCGCGCCCTGCCGCCGACTCCGCTGCAGCGGCTGCGCGGCCATCTGATCGCCGTACGCCACCGGTTGAGCGCGGCCACGGCCGCCGACGCCCGCCCGGCGATCGGCGGTGACCGGTGAGCGGCGCATCCTCCACGGCCGTCCTGGTCGTCGTCGGCGCGGGGCCGCGCGCCACCGGCCTGCTGGAGCGGATCGCCGCCAACGCACCCGAACTGTGGGACGGAGCAAGGGAGTTGCGGATCCATCTGGTGGATCCGCATCCACCCGGCCCGGGTCGCGTCTGGCGACACGAGCAGTCCGCGCTGCTGCGGATGAACTCCATGGCCGAGGACGTCACCATGTTCACCGACGAGTCCTCCACCATCGACGGCCCCGTACGGCCCGGCCCCTCGCTGGCCGAGTGGGCCGCCCAGTTCTCCGGGCGGGGCCCACGTCATGCCCCGTACTCCGAACCCGCCGACCCGGAGGTGCTCGCCGAACTGCGCTCGCTCGACGGGGCCGACTTCCCCACGCGCCGCGCCCAGAACGCCTATCTGGACTGGGTGTTCCGCCGGGCGCTGGCCGAGCTGCCGCTCTCGGTCACCGTCGAGTGGCACCGCACCACCGCGACCGCCGTGACCGGCCCCCCGGACGGCCCGCAGCAGGTGCGCCTGGCCGACCGCGCCGCCCCGCTCACCGCCGACCTGGTGATCCTCGCCCAGGGACACATCGGCTCCACGCCCACCGCCGAGCACCGTGAGCACGCCGCCTTCGCCCGCCGCCACGGCCGCTTCCACCTCCCACCCGAGTTCTCCGCCGACGCCGACCTGTCCGCACTGCGCCCCGGCGAACAGGTCGTTCTGCGCGGCTTCGGGCTCGCCTTCATCGACCTGGTGGCACTGCTCACCGAGGGCCGCGGCGGCAGCTACCGCACCGAGGCCGACGGCACCCTCACCTACCTTCCGTCCGGCCGCGAACCCGTCCTCCACGTCGGATCCCGGCGCGGGGTGCCGTACCACTCCAAGACGCGCTACCAGCTCCAGGGCCCTCGGCCCGCGCTGCCGCGCCACTTCGGGCCCGAGGCGGTCGACGCGCTGCTCGCCGAGGAGCGTGCGCTGGACCTGCGGCGCGACGTGTGGCCGCTGATGGCCAAGGAGATCGGCTTCGGCCACTACCACGAGCTCTTCCACGCCCACCCCGAGCGCACCGCTGTCGCCTGGGCTGACTTCGTCGCCGCGTACGACCGTCTGGGCTGGTACGACGACGACATGGCGGCCCTCGTCGCCGAGGCCGTACCCGATCCGGCGGACCGCCTGGACTTCGAGGCGCTGGACCATCCGCTGGACGGCCTGGCCTTCCCGACACCGGGCGCCTTCCAGGAGCACCTGCGCGAGCACATCGCCCAGGATGTCGCCCGCCGCGAGGACCCGGAGTTCAGCGCCGACCTCGGGGTGTTCCTCGCCCTGCTCTCCGTCTACGGCCAGCTGCCCCGTCTGGTCGCCGCGGGGCGGCTGACGGCGCGGTCCGTCGCCGAGCGGCTGGACGGGTGGTGGAGCGGCTTCTTCAGCTTCCTGGCCTCCGGCCCACCCGGCTTCCGCCTGCGCCAGCTGCTGGCCCTCTCCCGGGCCGGGATCGTCCACTTCGTGGGCGCCGGCGTCCGGATCGGCACCGACGAGAGCGCCGGCACCTTCACCGCGACCAGCCCCACCGTCCCCGGGCACACCGTCCACGCGACCGCCCTCATCGAGGCGTACCTGCCGGGCCCCTCCCTGGACCGCACCGAGGATCCCCTCCTGCGGGACCTGCACCGGGCCGGCGCCCTCACCGAGGAGGTCATCGCCGACCCCACCCACACCCACCGCTCCGGCCTGCTGGCGGTCTCCGCCTCGAATGCCCACGTCATCGACCCGTCCCTCGGCGGCCCCCACCCCCGCCGGATCGCCCTCGGCGCTCCCACCAACAGCCGGGCCGTGGCCGCTTTCGCCCGTCCCCGCACCGACGCGCCCGCCTTCCGCCAGAATGACGCGGTGGCGCGCGCGGTTTTGCGCGCCCTTGGCGCCGGGTCCGTGACCTCGCACTTCTCAAATGACGAGAAGGAAGTGTCCATTATATGAAAAGCCTCTTGGGGTAGCGGCAACCTTCTGCCACGATCCCCATCAGCCAGGTAGGGAAACTAGGAAACTGTGGGGTGGGTGGCCATGCGAACGCGCAACCGCACAGACCTGCTGTTGCCCCTTCTGACTTCACGTCGCCACATCGACTTCGGCCGTACGGCCAGCGCGATCTGTCGGCTCGTCTGAGTCCTTCCGCGCAACCCGCACGTCCCCCCACACCATTGCGCCCCCTGCCGTCCCACCGGGACGGCGGGCGAGTGGTGTGCCGGTGCGCACCAGCAGGCCTTCACGCCTTCCTTGCCGTACACCCCTGATCACCTTTCTCCGAGAGGACACCTCCGTGTCTGCCGCAAGACCGCTCACCACCCTGCGCACCCTCGCCGCCATCGCGGCGCTCCCCCTGCTGCTCACCGCCTGCGGCTACGGCTCCGAGTCCACCGACAGCGACAAGCAGACCGAGGTCGCGGCGGACGCCAAGAAGCTCTCCGCCGACGAGGTGAAGATCGGCTACTTCCCGAACCTCACGCACGCCACCGCCCTGGTGGGCATCCAGGAGGGCCTGCTCCAGAAGGAGCTCGGCGGCACCACGATCAAGGCCTCGACGTTCAACGCCGGCCCGTCCGAGATCGAGGCGCTGAACTCCGAGTCCCTCGACATCGGCTGGATCGGCCCCTCCCCCGCCATCAACGGCTACACCAAGGCGGCGGGCAAGAACCTGCGGATCATCTCCGGTTCGGCCTCGGGCGGCGTGAAGCTCGTCGTCAACCCGGAGAAGATCAAGTCCCTGAAGGACGTCAAGGGCAAGAAGATCGCCACGCCGCAGCTCGGCAACACCCAGGACGTCGCGTTCCTCAACTGGGTCTCCGACCAGGGCTGGAAGGTCGACGCGGAGAGCGGCAAGGGCGACGTCTCCGTGGTCCGCACCGACAACAAGATCACCCCGGACGCCTACAAGTCCGGCTCGATCGACGGTGCCTGGGTGCCCGAGCCGACCGCGTCCAAGCTGGTCTCCGAGGGCGCGAAGGTGCTCCTCGACGAGGGCGACCTGTGGCCCGACAAGAAGTTCGTGATCACGAACATCATCGTCCGGCAGGACTTCCTCAAGGAGCACCCGGACGTCGTCGAGGCGGTGCTGCGCGGTTCGGTGAAGACCAACGAGTGGATCAACGC
This sequence comes from Streptomyces shaanxiensis, assembly GCF_039537145.1. Taxonomy (NCBI): domain Bacteria; kingdom Bacillati; phylum Actinomycetota; class Actinomycetes; order Kitasatosporales; family Streptomycetaceae; genus Streptomyces; species Streptomyces shaanxiensis. The sequence continues at coordinate 802,930 of NZ_BAAAZY010000010.1, read as the reverse complement.
CAACCCGGACAAGGCCAAGGCCTCCGCCAACAAGGCCCTGGAGGAGCTCTCCGGCAAGGCCCTGCCCGCCCAGGTCCTCGACCCGGCCTGGAAGTCGATCACCTTCCTGGACGACCCGCTGGCCGCCACCCTCGACACCGAGGCGGAGCACGCGGTCAAGGCCGGCCTGCTGGAGGAGCCCGACCTCAAGGGCATCTACGACCTCACCACGCTCAACAAGGTCCTCAAGGCCGAGGGCAAGGACGAGGTCGACGACGCCGGTCTCGGCGTCAAGTAGCAACGACCGCACCGGATGAGTTCCCAGGAGGTGACGACCATGGCCACCACGACGGCCACGACCGCGAAGGTCGCCGAGGACGCCACGGCGGTGCCGTATGCCGCCCGTATCGAGCACGTCTCGAAGTCCTTCCCCACGCCGGGCAGGACCGGCGGGCAACAGCTCGTGCTGGACGACATCACGCTCGATGTCGCACCCGGCGAGTTCGTCACCCTCCTGGGAGCCTCAGGGTGCGGCAAGTCCACCCTGCTCAACCTGGTCGCGGGGCTCGACCGGCCGTCCGTCGGCTCGATCGGCACGGACGGCCGGCCGGCCCTGATGTTCCAGGAGCACGCGCTGTTCCCGTGGCTGACCGCGGGCAAGAACATCGAGCTCGCGCTGAAGCTGCGCGGGGTCGCCAAGGCGGAGCGCCGCCCGGAGGCGGAGCGGCTGCTGGACCTCGTGCGGCTGCAGGGCGCGTACGGCAAGCGGGTGCACGAGCTGTCCGGCGGTATGCGCCAGCGCGTCGCGCTCGCCCGGGCGCTGGCCCAGGACAGCCGGCTGCTGCTGATGGACGAGCCGTTCGCCGCGCTGGACGCGATCACGCGGGACGTGCTGCACGACGAACTGACCCGTATCTGGCGCGAGACGGGACTGTCGGTGCTGTTCGTGACGCACAACGTGCGCGAGGCCGTGCGGCTGGCCCAGCGTGTCGTCCTGCTGTCCTCCCGTCCCGGCCGGATCGCCCAGGAGTGGACGGTCGACCTGCCGCATCCGCGGCGCATCGAGGACGCCGCCGTCGCCGAACTGTCCGTCGAGATCACCGAAGAACTGCGTGGGGAGATCCGCCGCCATGGCCAGCACTGACAACGGCGTCGACGTCAAGAAGCACAGCGCCGACGACCTGGCGGGGCTGGAGGCCGGGCTCGACGCCCTGGACTCGGTGGTCGTCAGCCGTACGCCGCTGCGCGAGACCCTGAACCGCAAGGTGCTGCCGCCCGTCACCGCCATCGTCCTGGTGCTGGTGGTCTGGCAGCTGCTGGTGTGGGCCCAGGTCGCCCCCGAGTACAAGCTGCCCGCGCCGGCCGACGTGTGGGACGAGGTGAGCGATGCCTGGCTCAAGGGAACGCTCCTCGACTACATCTGGACGTCCGTCTCGCGCGGTCTGCTCGGCTTCCTGATCGCGCTCGCCATCGGTACGCCGCTCGGTCTGCTGGTCGCCCGGGTGAGGTTCGTCCGGGGCGCCATCGGACCCATCCTGTCCGGGCTGCAGTCGCTGCCGTCGGTGGCCTGGGTGCCGCCCGCCGTGCTCTGGCTGGGCCTCAACGACTCGATGATGTACGCCGTGATCCTGCTCGGCGCGGTCCCGTCCATCGCCAACGGCCTCGTCGCGGGCATCGACCAGATCCCCCCGCTGTTCCTGCGCGCCGGACGCACCCTGGGCGCGACCGGGCTGCGCGAGGCCCGGTACATCGTGATGCCGGCCGCGCTGCCCGGCTATCTGGCAGGTCTGAAGCAGGGCTGGGCCTTCTCCTGGCGCTCGCTGATGGCCGCCGAGATCATCGCCACCTCGCCCGATCTGGGCGTGGGGCTGGGCCAGTTGCTGGAGCACGGGCGCACCAACAGCAGCATGTCGCAGGTGTTCCTGGCCATCTTCCTGATCCTGCTCGTCGGTATCGCCATCGACCTGCTGATCTTCAGCCCGCTGGAGCGGCGGGTGCTGCGCGGCCGGGGGCTGCTGGTCACCCGCTGAACGGCGCACGCGCGCGCCGCGTGCTCGGTCGTCTACACACCCAGCGGGTCTGCCACTGTTGGCAGGCCCGCTGTTGTTCGACACCCGCGGGACGACCGGATACGCATCCGGGCCGAGGCATCACGAGCGCTGCGTCGGCTGGATCCACCCCAGCGACCGCTCGACGGCCCGCTTCCAGCACGAGTACTCCCACTCTCGCCGCCCGGGGTCCATGTCCGGCAGCCACTGAGCGGCCCGGTGCCAGTTGCGGCGCAGGACCTTCAGATCCGGCCAGTAGCCGGCCGCGAGTCCGGCGGCGTAGGCGGCGCCCAGCGACACCGTCTCGGCGACGAGGGGCCGTACGACGGGAACGTCGAGCACATCGGCCAGGATCTGCATGAGCAGGTGGTCGGATGTCATGCCTCCGTCCACCTTGAGCTGCTTGAGGGCGAGCGCGGAGTCGGCGTTCATGGCGTCGACGACCTCGCGGGTCTGCCAGCCGGTGGCCTCCAGGACGGCGCGCGCCAGATGGCCCTTCGTGATGTACGACGTGAGGCCGACGATGACGCCGCGGGCGTCGCTGCGCCAGTGGGGGGCGAACAGACCGGAGAACGCGGGGACGATGTAGCAGCCGCCGTTGTCCTCGACGGTACGCGCCAGCGTCTCGATCTCGGGGGCGCTGTGGATCAGGCCGAGCCGGTCACGGAACCACTGGACCAGCGAGCCGGTGACGGCGATCGGGCCTTCCAGCGCGTAGACCGTGGGCTGGTCCGCGATCTTGTACGCGACCGTCGTGAGGAGCCCGTGCTCGGACCGCACGAGGTCGGTGCCGGTGTTCATCACCAGGAAGCTGCCGGTCCCGTAGGTGCACTTCGCCTCGCCCGGCGAGAAGCAGGTCTGTCCGAACAGGGCCGCCTGCTGGTCGCCGAGGGCCGCCGTGATGCGCACCCCGGGGAGCAGTGCACGGGCCTCGCCGTAGCTCTCCGCCGAGGACCGGATCTCCGGCAGCATCGGGCGCGGCACCCCGAAGAACTCCATGAGCGCGTCGTCCCAGGTCAGCGTCCGGATGTCCATGAGCATGGTGCGGCTGGCGTTGGTGGCGTCGGTGATGTGCAGGCCGCCGTCCGTACCGCCGGTGAGGTTCCAGATCAGCCAGCTCTCGATGGTGCCGAACAGCACCTCCCCGTTCCGGGCGCGCCGTTCCAGCCCGTCGACGTTGTCGAACAGCCAGCGGATACGGGGCGCGGAGAAGTAGGTCGACGGAGGCAGGCAGCAGTGGTCGAGGAAGAACTCTTCGCCCGGGTCCCTCCTCAGCTCGTCGACGAGGGGGGCGGTGCGGGTGTCCTGCCAGACGATCGCCCGGACCAGCGGGACTCCGGTCCGCCGGTCCCAGAGCACCGTCGTCTCCCGCTGGTTCGCGATCCCTATGGCGGAGATCTGGCTCGCGTCGATACGGGCGTTGAGCAGTGCCTCGGGAACGACGCGCTGGAGGTTGCGCCAGATCTCGACGGCGTCATGCTCGACCCAGCCGGGCCGGGGGAAGTACTGCTGGTGTTCCCGCTGGGCGACGGACACCAGCCGCCCGCCGTGGTCGAACAGGATGCAGCGGGTGGAGGTGGTGCCCTGGTCGATGGACATCACATACCGTTCAACCATGATCGGCCCTGCCTTCCGATGTGTCGCGCAGGTGCTGGGGGCCTACCAGCGGGCCGCGCCCAGATCTCTGGAGATCGCGCGTGCCGCCTCCCGCAGCACGGTGATCAGGGCCGGTTGTGGCCGGCCTTTGGTGTCGCAGATCCGCTCGACCGCGCCGGACACTCCGATCGCGCCCACCACGAGTCCGCCCTGTCCTCGGATCGGCGCGGCGATTCCGGCCTCGCCCATGCTCATTTCCTGCACCTCGGCGCCCCAGCCGAGATCCCGTATCTCGCCGAGCGCGCGGTTCAGCTCCTCCGGGTGGACCAGGGTGTGCCGGGTGTACGCCTCCGGTTCGTCGTCCAGCAGCGGCTCGACGGGCGTCGCCCCGAAAGCGAGGAGGACCTTGCCGAGCGAGGAGGCGTGCAGCGGCAGCAGGGCGCCGACGTCCAGGGTCTGCAGGGTGTCGTCCGGCCGGAAGACATGGTGGATGACAAGCACCCTGCCCTCCAGGGGCGTGCCCAGGCGGACGGCCTCCCCGCTACGGGCGGCCAGGGCGTCGGCCCAGTTGATGGACCGCGAACGCAGTTCGTTGACGTCGAGGTAACTCGTGCCGAGGTGCAGCAGAGCCGCCCCGAGCTGGTACTTTCCGGTCGCCGGATCCTGCTCCACGAAGTCCACGTGCTGCAGGGTGCGCAGGATTCCATGGGCGGTGCCCTTGGCGAGCCCCAGCGACGACGCCACTTCCCCCAGCCCCAGCCGACGGGATCCGCCGGCGAGTAGGCGCAGGATCGCCGCGGCCCGTTCTATCGACTGGACTGGGCCGGCCATGAAGCGATGGTAGTCCCGCTTTTTCCGATTCGGGACCCTCGTTCGGTAATGCCGACCGATGTTCGTTGACGGCCCGCTTGCCCCTCTTTAGGGTGCCATGATGCCCGGCTTGCGGGCTACCAGGGCTTCCCCGAGGAGGAGGGCACATGACAACTGCGCAGCTCGACGCCGCGCCGCGCGGGGAGGCCGAACACGTCTTCTCCATGCCGCCCACGCCGGGTGCCGTCTCGGGCGTACGTCGACGCGTGCGCACGGTTCTAGCCGACTGGAACCTGGCAGCGGACATCGCCGAGGACGTACTGCTGGTGGTCTCGGAGCTCCTCACCAACGCGATCGTCCACGCCCTGCCTCCGGCGACGCTGAGGCTCTCGCGACGCCAGGTGGACAGGTGCGGCGCCATACGCGTCGAAGTGACCGACATGGGGCCCACGACCCCGAGCAGTCCGTCGACCTCGGCCATCGATCCGGACGAGCACGGAAGGGGCCTCGCCATCGTCCATGCGCTGGCGGCCCAGTGCGGCGTACACGCACACTCCGACGGGATCAGCCGGTGGGCGGAGCTGAACTTCGGCAGGAGCTGAGGCCGATCACCTTCACAGGCGGCGCGGACCTGACCGACTCACGCGAAAGGGTCCCCACAGGCTCTCGCCCATGAAGACCCTTCACACCGTCGGGACGACAGGATTTGAACCGCGACAAGTGCGCATTTGCCTATCGGTGGGCTCGGCCTGCGCAGACGCGGGACAGAAGGCGCGGCCATCCCAATTCCCGCACCGGCTGAGCCCAGAACCGACAGAAACTTTCCCAACAGCCCCTAGAAGGCGCTGTTGTTGCAGCCCATGGTCGAGCCGATGTGCTTGCTCTGCCCACCGGCGTTGCCCTCGCCGTTGAGCGCGTTGCCCAGGAGCCCGTTGAGGATGCCGACCTGGCCGAGGATGTCGAGGTTCAAGTCGTGCGACTTGCAGTTGGAGCTCTGCAGGACGCTGAAGCTGTCCCCGCCCTTCTTGCCCTTGTCGCCGTGGCCGTCGAGGCCCTGGGCGGTGGCGGTGCCGGCGCTCAGGAGTCCGACGCTGCCGAGGGCGGCGACCACGACGGCAGCCTTGCGAAGCTTGTGCATATGCCATCTCCGATGGAGTGAGGTGGGTGCGATCCGTGAGAGATCGACTTCTTATGGTCACCGGAGATTAGAATCAGAAAATCTCCATACGTCGCGGTGACACACCGAGGTTCCTGATCTCGTGGCGGTGCGGTCAGGCAAACGGCCGGATTCGATGTCCTGCGGCAACTACGCGTCCGGCATCGCCCGCTGAGCTTTCGTCAGATCGCACCGACGCCGCGACCGATGCCCAAGAGGCGCTGACCAATCATGCTTGCTGCCGATGCTCGACGGAGCGGGCGTCTTCTCCGTGCCGAGGATCGGCGTAACCCGAGGCCGTCTCAGACTCACGATTTCGACACGCAGCACATCGGGAATTACTTCAACTTTATTGCACAGGTGCGCGAAGCGCTGGCCAAGTGTGAATTCATGGCTCGCGACCGCATCGGCCCCACCTAAATGTACGGGCCCATTGGGTCAGGTAAGACCTCGCTTTTAACCGTCTTTCACCAAGCGGTGTACGTCCACCCCGACCCGCAAAGTCTCAGGGCCGGCCCGGAGAAGCCGAGTAAGCTGCTCGGCCAGGAAAGATCATTGATTCTGCTTGCGGCGACGGGCGGCACTCCGCGTATCGGGCTCTGCTGGAAGAGCTGATCGTGAGAAGTTCGACGTCTCTTGGCGTTCATAGGTGATCAGTGATTTGGGTAATGGATGCTCCCGACCGTGAGGTGCCGCGGACACGGTAGAAGAGCTGTCTGTTGGTCCGGGCAAGGGGGCACGATGCGGTGTATCCAGGACATATGACCTCTTCACGACTCCGCAAAGATCACGGTTTGCCAGGGGAGCCACGTCATGCGCTGCTGGCGGTACCGATTGCGTTGATCGTGATTGTTACGGTGGTCGACATCCTGGCTCCGCCCAGCGTCCATCTTGGGCCCTTCCTGGTCGCCGCACCCGCCGTTACAGCGTCGTTCGCCGGACCCTGGACGACCGGATGCGTCGGCGCGCTCGCCGTCCTGGCGCAGGCAGTGGTCGCAGTCGTGCGCACCAGTCTCACTGATCTGAACCACACCGTGCAGCTCATCACTCTGATCTTGATCTCAGTGTTCGTGACCTTCTTTGCCTACCGACGAGAACGCCACGAAAAGGAACTGACCCAGCTGCGGTCGGTGGCGACGGCGGCACAAGAGGTGGTGCTCAAACCGCTTCCCCACAGGATCGGACCTCTGCGCATCGCCTCCGTCTACCTGGCCGCGGAAACCGAGGCGCAGATCGGCGGCGACCTGTATGCCGCCGCCCGCACGGCCCAAGGAACCCGGATCATCATCGGGGATGTCAGGGGCAAGGGCCTCGAAGCGATCGGGGATGCCGCCCTCCTTCTCGGGGCATTCCGGGGCGCAGCCCACCGGCAGGCCGACCTGTCCGCGCTGGTCACCTTCCTGGAGGGAACTGTCTCCTCGGACCTGGACGATCCCACGGCCCCCGAAGACGAGACCGAGGACCGCGGCGAGGCATTTATCACCGCTGCCGTGCTGGACGTCCCGGACGATGAGCCGGCCCTTCATCTGATCAACTGTGGGCACCCCCCACCCCTGCTGGTGCGCGGTGGCCAAGTCCGCCTGCTGGAAGTACACCACCCCGCACCGCCGCTGGGGCTCACCGAATTCGTGGAAACCGATCTCTCCGCGGAAACGTTCGCCTTTCAGCCCGGCGACATCGTCCTTCTCTACACGGACGGTGTCATCGAGGCCCGCGACCGGGACGGCACGTTCTACCCGCTCGCGGAACGGGTGGCCGACAAGTCCGGCAAACGTCCCGACGCTCTCCTGGCCCACCTGTGCAAGGACCTGTTGCACCACGCCGGCGGCTACCTGGATGACGATGCCGCCATGGTGGCGATCGAGCGCATGCCGGGGCCATCCCGACCCGCGGAGCCTCAAGGCAGGCTCCGAGAAGCTGACCGAGCTGCTCGGACGAGGTCGTGAGCAAGCTCGCCTGCGACCGGTGGTCGTCTCGGTGGGCGCACCTGGCGGATAGCTCGTAGGTTTGGAGATGAAAGCGGTCGCGCTCGTAGAGATCGGTAGGGCACGCGCGTGACGACAGCGGAGATCGATTTCGAGGAGCTGTTCGACGCCGCGCCGAACCCGTATCTGGTGCTGGACGCCGACCTGGTGGTCCGCTACGCCAACCGGGCCTACCTCCAGGTCACCGGCAGGACCCGCGAAGAACTGGCCGGGCAGTACATCCTGGCGGTGTTTCCGGACACTCCTGCCGCGCCGGCTGCGGCGCGTGACTTCGGCGCCTCACTTCAGCGCGTGCTGGACTCCCGCAAGCCCGATGTGGTGGCACCGAGGCGATTCGACATTCCCGTCGCCGACCGCTCGGGTGAACTTGAGGAGCGGTGGTGGTGCGGGATGGCCAGCCCCGTCCTGGGGCCGGACGGCACGGTGAAGTGGATCATCGCGCGGGCCGACGACGTCACCGAGTTCATGCACTCCCCCGTCATCCGTGACCTCACCCCGCCGCTGAGCACGCAGGCAACAGGGATCGCGGCTCTGGTCTATGCCCGGTCGCACGATCTGGAGCAACTGAACGAGCAGCTACGCCAGGCGCATGCCCGCGAACGTGAAATCGCCGTCACCTTGCAGGAGGTCATGCTCCGCTCGCCCGACCTGGACAGGCACCGGGACATCGCTGTGCGCTACCTGCCTGCCTTCGGATCACTCAACGTGTGCGGCGACTGGTACGACGTCGTCGATCTGCCGCCCGACCGCTGCTCGATCGCCGTCGGGGACGTCGTCGGCCACGGCCTTGAGGCCGCCGCCATCATGGGCATGCTGCGCAGTGCTCTGAGCGCAGCCATTCGGGCCGTTCCCAGCCCCGCACAGGCCCTGGAGGTACTGGGTCTGTATGCCAGGGCGGTCGACGGCGCGCTGGCCACCACCGTGGTCAAGGTGCTCATCGACCCGCGCAGCCGACTGATCATCTACAGCAACGCCGGTCACCCTCCGCCGGTCCTGCTTCGTCCAGACGGCAGTTGGCAGTTGCTGGACCAGGCCACCGACCCGCCGCTGGGCGCCCGTCCGGAACATGTCCCGCGCCCTCAGGCCGGACTGTCCTACACCCCGGGGGACACCCTCGTGCTCTACACCGACGGGCTCATCGAACGCCGCGACGAAGACATCGATACTGGTCTGGCCCGGCTGACCGATGCCCTGGCCCAGTACAGCACCCTCCCAGTGGAAGAACTCGCCGACGGCCTGCTGGCCCACCTGGGCGTCACCGGCGGCAGCCAGGACGACATCGCCCTCGTCGTCGTCCGCCTGTGACGTGAGAAATTGTGGGACGAGACCCAGGAAACGATCAAGGGCCTCGTCTCACGTGATGTGATCCAAGGCCCTGATCTGCGACTACGGAGAAGACTCCAGTCGGGACGACAGGATTTGAACCTGCGACCCCTTGACCCCCAGTCAAGTGCGCTACCAAGCTGCGCCACGTCCCGGTGCCTGTCGCGCGGCGAACCGCGTGATCATGCAGGTCAACCCTACCTCATGCGCCGCCCCGCACCCGACCGGGCCACCCCCTTGACCCATAGTTGTCGCCACCTATAATTGCCGAACTCAATAGAATCGACAGTCGGGCAGGCCCGGTCCCCGGGCCGTGACCGAACGGAGCCACATGTCCCTCCTGGCCCGGCCCGCGGTGGCCGCCTTCGTCGCCAAGGCCATGCAACGGGTGACCGTCATGGCGGACCGCCGCTCCGGCGGCCGGGGCTCCGCCGCTGCCTCGCACGCCCGGTTCCCCGAATACCCGCGCAGGACACGGGAGTTGACGATCCCGACGTCGATCGCCCCGGCGCGGGCCACCGTGTATCTGCCGTCGGACGACGAGCCCGCTCCCCCGGTGCACGTCAACTTCCACGGCGGCGGTTACGTCATGACGCTGACCGAACTCGACGACCCGCTGTGCCGGTTCCTCGCCGCCGAGGCGGGAGTGGTCGTGATCAACGTGGACTACGTCGTCGCCCCGCAGCATCCGTTCCCGGCGCCGCCCCGGCAGGCGTACGACATCGTCCGGTGGGTCGCGGAGCACGGCGCCGAAGAAGGCTGGGACGGCGACCGGCTCACCGTGGGCGGGCAGAGTGCGGGCGGCGGGCTCGCGGCGGCCGTGGCCCGGCAGGCACTGGAGGAGGGCGGGCCCTCGATCGCGCTCCAGGCGCTGCACTATCCGCCGCTCGACCTGGCGACCGGCGCCCGGGACAAGCGCGCCGCCATCGCCAAGCCGATGCTGCGGCCCTGGATGGCCGACGTCTTCGACACCTCGTACGTCCCTGACGTCCGCCGGCGTCTCGACCGGCTGGTGTCCCCCGCTCACCCCTCGGACACGGCGGACCTGAAGGGCATCGCCCCTGCCCTGCTGGTCACCGCCGAACACGACCTGCTCCGGGCCGAGGGCGAGCGCTATGCCGAGCGGCTCCGGGAGGCAGGTGCCCTGGTCGACCACCATGACGTGCGCGGCGCCGACCACGGGTACGACGGGCAGGACGACGAGAAGGCGCGCGAGGTGTACGCGATCATCGCCCGGCATCTGCGGGAGGCGACGGGCAGTCGACTGCCCTGAGAACCCGGACGCCCAACAGGCCGATCCGCCCCGCCGGTCGGTGACCGCGCAGCCCGATCACTGATCGTCCGGGCAGGTGGCACCCACACTCACCGATACCGGCGGGGCGGGCGGGTGCATGTCCGCCGAGGGACACAAAGGCCGATCCGTCGGACCCGGCGTCGTGGTGGTCCTGGCACCCCGGCCCGGGCTCCAGGACCTCCCCGCGGCGAATCCCGCCATCAGCAGGGCCACGACCACCACCACCCACCACGGCAGGTGGGCGGTGGCCATGTACCCGACGACGGCCACCAGCGCGAGAAATACCGTCACGTCACTGATCCCCCTTAACCGTTCCACTCCCCTGCCCCCGGCACACCGAGAGCCGCCCGCGTCACAGCAGGCATATGACGCAACAATACGCGAGACCGTCGTATAACCCAGTTCGGCTCATCAGTACATATGACGGACGCCAATCGGCGAGTGACACACGCCAGTCAGGGCGCGCCCGGTCGGTGCGCTCAGTGCGCGCCGATCAGTTCCTGCTCGCTGTCACTGCGGTCCGCCCGCTTCCCGCCGCGCAGCGCGGCGATGCCGATGAAGACCATGGACGACAGGCCGGCGAGGGCGAAGGCGGTGAAGCCCCAGTCGCCCTTGTTCGCGGCGAGCAACTGGCCGCCGAGCCACGGGCCGAAGACGGCGCCGAAGCGGCCCATGCCGGAGGTCCAGCCGACGGCGGTGGCGCGGTTCTCGGGGCGGGAGCGGATCGAGACCGTCGCGTAGATCATGGTCTGGGCGCTGTTCAGGAACACCCCGGCCAGGAACACCACCGTGAAGGTGAGCGCCAGCGACATGTGGACGCTGAGCAGGAAGACTCCGGCGGCGGTCAGCGCGAACCAGATCGCCGAGATCCGCGGGGCGCCGAACCGGTCGGAGGCTCGTCCGGCGACCAGCATGCCGACGATGCCGCCGAGGTTGAACAGGACCACGAAGGTCAGCGCCGAGCCGAGGTTGTAGCCCTCGCTGCGCATCAGCGTGGGGAGCCAGGTGGCGACGCCGTAGACGAGGAGCAGACCGTCGAAGGAGGCCAGCCAGTACAGGAGCGTCTGGGTCCACTCGCCGCCGCGGAAGAGGTTGGCCAGGGAGGTCCAGCGGTCTGCGGTCGCCTGCTTGTCGGCCGGGACGGCGGGCAGTTCGACGTCGTAGCGCCGGGCCAGCTCGCCGGCCTCCTCGCTGCGGCCCTTGGCGACCAGGAAGCTCAGCGACTCGGGCAGGAACCTGGCCAGCACCGGCACGAAGAGCAGCGGGAGCACGCAGAACCAGAACGCGGCCCGCCAGCCGAGGGGTTCGACGACCCACAGGGCGACGTACGCGGAGAGGATGCCGCCCGCGTGGTGGGCGGTCATCAGCATGCCGATGGTGAGGGCGCCGCGGCCACGCGGGGCGTAGTCGGAGACCATGCTGATCGCGGTGGGCAGCAGGCCGCCGAGGCCGATTCCGGCGACGGTGCGGCCGAGGCCGAACACCGCGACGCCGCCTGCCAGCGCGCAGAGCCCGGAGGCCAGCGAGAAGAGCGTGACGCAGGCGACCATCAGCTTCTTGCGGCCGATCCGGTCGGCGACCGTCCCCGCCGTCAGGGCGCCGAGCAGCATGCCGAAGGTGGCGTAACTGCCCAGGTCACCGGCCTGGTCGGGGGGTGAGGCCGAGGGCCTTCTGCTCCAGCATGTGGGGCAGGACCGAGCCGTAGACGAACATGTCCAGGCCGTCGAAGAGGACGGCCAGCCAGCACAGGCCGACGGCGAGGACGGCCAGTCTGCCGCCGCGAGCGGACGGGGAGGGGGAGGAGGACATCTTCGTTTTCCTCTCGTGCGTTTGTGCGCCAGACGCTAAGGAGCCGTCCCCGATTGCGTCAACAGTTTTGTCAACAATCTCAGCGACAATTCAGGGGGCCCGAGGTCAGTCCGGGAACGGCTCCGGGCGTCCGGAAAGTGACGGGGCGTGTCGGGTCAGGCGACCGGCGGTGTCCCGTGCGTGTGGAAGGACTCGATCGTCTTCAGGCCCCACGCCTGCCCCTTGGCCCGCTCGGCCTCGGTCCAGGTGATCAGCGGCCAGTCCGGGGCCAGCACGAGGCGCGTGAGCGGGTTGCACAGCTCGATGCGGTTGCCGCCGGGCTCGTAGACGTACAGGAAGAACGTCTGCTGGATGGCGTGCTTGTGCGGGCCCGTCTCGATGAACACGCCGCTGTCGACGGCGAGATCGGCGGCGCGCAGGATCTCCTCGCGGGTGTCGGTCGCGAAGGCGATGTGGTGCAGCCGGCCCGTGGAGCCGGTCCAGTCCGAGGTGTAGACGACGTCGTACGACTTGTCGGTGAAGGTCAGCCAGCGGGCCGCGATCTTCCCGGAGTTCAGCTGGATCTGCTCCGTCGGCCGGGCGCCCAGCACCCGCTCCTGGAACTCGGCGTTGGCGAGCACGTCGGCGGCGAGGAAGTTGACGTGGTCCAGGCGCCGCACTCCCACGCCCCGGTTGGGCTTGGCCTGCGGCTGGTTCTTCAGCGCCGGCCTCAGCTCGTCCGGTGCCCGGTAGTACTCGCTCTCCCAGTACAGGGCGTGCTCGTGCCCGTCGGGATCGGTGGTGAGGTACAGCTTGCCGATGCCGGGCTCGTCCTCGACCCACTTGCCGGAGCCGCCTGCGGCCTCGACGGCCTTGATACGGCGGTGCAGTGCCTCCTCGCTCGAGGTGCGCAGGGCGAGCCTGCCGAGGCCGGGCCGGTCGCGGGCGGTGAGGAGCAGGCTGTGGTGCTCGTAGTCGTCGAAGGTCCGCAGGTAGACGGTGTCGCCTTCCTGGCCGTTGACGGTGAGCCCTAGATAGTCGGTGAAGAAGGCGACGCTGGCGTCCAGGTCCGGGGTGAACAGCTGGGCGTGGCCGATGTGGGCGATGTCGCCGAGCGGCGGGGTCATCGGGGGCCTCCAGGGGAGTGTGCGGGGGTCGGGGCCGTCTCGGCGGGCCGGGGGAAGACAGTGCCGTCGAAGATCTTGCGGGCCGTGCGGACGACGGCGGTGCGGCGGGCGACGGGCAGGCCGTCGGGGTCGGTGGTGAGGCTGCTGTCGATGTCCAGGAATCCTGTGGGGTGTTCGAGGCGGATGCGGTCGCCCGCGGTGGGCAGTCGCGCGAGCGCCGCACCGACGCCGCCCTCGATGCGCAGTCCGGCGGCGACGCTCGCCGCGCCGAGCACGCCGATCGAGGTGTGGCAGCGGACCGGGATGAAGGTGCGGGTGGTGACCGCGCCGCCGTGCCGGGGCGGGGCGAGGAGGGTGAGCTTCGGGACCGTCGTGTCCGACACGTCGCCCAGGCCCATCAAGTGGCCTGCCTTCAGCCGGATCGCGCGGAGCCGGTCGGCGAGCGTCAGGTCCTCCTCCAGGTCCTTGGGGGTCTCGTAGCCGGTGACCTGCACGGAGGCCGCGGCCATCAGCACCGTCGGCATGCCGTTGTCCACGCAGGTCACCGGGATGCCGTCGATCATGTCCCGCGGGCTGCCCGTGGGCAGCAGTCTGCCCGCGCCGGCCGGGAACTCGATCACCACCGCAGCGGCCGTACCGGGCACGCCCGAGATCTCGGCGTCTCCCGTGTAGTCGACGCGGGCGCCCGGGGTCGGGAAGGTCGCGGTGGCGAGGTCGCCGGTGTTGACCATGCGGATGCGTACGGAGGTCCGCTCCTCCCCCGCCGGGACCAGGCCGCGTTCCACGGCGAACGGCCCTACGCCCGCGAGGATGTTCCCGCAGTTCTGACGGTCGCTCACTTCCGGTTTCCCGACGGCGACTTGAAGGAACAGGTAGTCGACATCGGCCGCCGGGTCCGACGAGGGCGAGACCACCGCGACCTTGCTGGTGAGCGGGTGTGCGCCGCCCAGTCCGTCGATCTGCCGTTCGTCGGGGCCGCCCATCACGCGCAGCAACAGCGCGTCGCGCAGGGCGGGTTCGGTGGGGAGGTCCTCGGCGAGGAAGTAGGCGCCCTTGGAGGTGCCGCCGCGCATCAGCATGCAGCGGAGCTCCGCGGGCCGGGTCACGACCCGGCCTCCTCGCGCACATACTCGTCGTAGGACTTGTAGGTCACGCCGAGCCGCACCAGTGTCTCCCGCAACCCATAGCGGTCCAGGCCGAGTTGGCCGTCGAGGAACGCGGCGCGGGTGGCGGCCTCCTTGGCCTCGCGGGCCTCGGACCTCGCGACCGTCTCGCGGGCGCGCTCACGGGGGACGACCACGACGCCGTCGTCGTCGGCGAGGATCACGTCGCCGGGGCGGATCGCCTGGCCGTCGATGGCGATCGGCACGTTGACCGAGCCGCCGGTGGCCTTGACGGTGCCTTGCGCGGAGACCGCGCGGGACCAGGCGGCGAAGCCCGTCTCCCGCAGCTCCTGGGTGTCGCGGATGCCCGTGTTGAGGACGACTCCACGCACCCCGCGCTGCTTCAGGGCGGTCGCGAACAGCTCGCCGAACAGGCCGTCCGTGCACGGCGAGGTGGTGGTGACGACCAGGAGGTCGCCCTCGCCGCACTGCTCCACGGCGGCGTGGATCATGAGGTTGTCGCCGGGCCAGCCGAGCACGGTCACGGCCGTGCCCGCGACTCGTACGCCCTGCTGGATCGGGCGGATCCCCGGGCCCAGCAGGCCGGTTCGGCCCATCGCCTCGCTCACCGTCGCCACGCCGAAGCCGGCCAGCGCGTCGACGTCCTTCAGCTCCGCCTTCGGCGGGTCGGTGACGATCACGCCGCTCATGCCAGCTCCTTCGCGATCTGCGGGAAGGGGCGCATGTACGCCTCGGCCATGGTCCGGTGGGCCAGGCCCAGGTTGGGTCCGGCGTTGCGCTTGAGCTGGACGCCGCGGCGTACGGCGAGGTCGGTGTAGTAGTCCCACAGGTGCTGCTGGGCGCCGAGGCACTCCATGGCCTTGCGCTTGGTGTCCCACACCTCGGTGATGTCGAGCAGGACCTCGGGCCTGAAGCCGCTCATCTCGGGCTGGTGCGGCTCGAAGTAGAAGACGGGCGGGGCGCCGATGATGTCGCCGTCGCCGGGGTAGCCGATGGCCTGAGCGAGGATCCGGGCCTGCAGGGCCATGCGGTTGGCGGCGGGGTGGTCGCCGTTGTACGGGTCCTCGGTGGGGTGGGTGAGGACGACGTCGGGCTGGGTCTCGCGGTAGACGGCGACGAGTTGGTCGGTCAGCTCGGCCGTGGCGGTCAGCGGGTAGTCGCCGGCGTCGAAGAAGCGGACCTCGGCGCCGAGGGTGGCGGCGGCTCGCTCCGCCTCGTCGCGCCGTATCTCCTTGATCTCCGCCAGTTCCCGGCCCTCGCGCCATGCCTTGGCGGACTCGCCGCGCTCGCCGAAGGTCAGGCACGCGATGGTGACCCGCTCGCCCCGGGCGGCGGCCAGGGCGACGGCCCCGCCCGCCCGCCACACGAAGTCCCCGGCGTGTGCGGTGATGACGAGGGTGGAGCGTGGGGTGGCGGGCGCGTTGGCCTGAGTCATTGCTGCTCTCTCCTTGTTGGACAGGTGGACGCCCGCCTCCCCGCGTCCGGCGCTTCTGCGTCAGTCGCGCAACGCCTCGATCACGCTGGTGAGATGGGCGCGGACGGCCTCCTCGGCCGCCTGCGGGTCCCTGGCCCTGATCGCCTCGATCATCGCCAGATGCTCGTTCAGGGAGTGCTGCGGACGTCCCGGCCTCAGCGCCAACTGGAAGCGGTGGCGCACCAGTTGACCATTGAGCCGCTCCAGGAGTTCCACGGCGGTCCGCTGACCGGAGAACTCCTGGATCCTGGCGTGCAGTTCCTGGTTGAGCTCGGAGTACGTCATCGGCTCGCCGTCGGCCACGGCCTTGGTCATGGCCGTGCCCAGGTCGGCGAGTCGGGCCAGCTGCTCGTCACTGGCCGTGACGGCGGCTTTGGCCGCGCAGAGCCCCTCCAGGGCCATACGGCACTCGGTGATGGCGACCGCTTCCTCCACGCTCACCACCCGCACCCGCGAACCGCGGTTGCGGATCCGCTCGACCAGGCCCTGGGCCTCCAGGTCGATGAGTGCCGCGCGGATGCTGGCCCGTGTCACACCGAACTGCTCGGCGAGTTCGTTCTCCACCAGCCGTTGTGCCGGTGCCATCTCGCCGTGCAGGATCGCCTGCCGCAGCTGCGCGAGCGCGTGCTGCTTGGCCTGCTCTCCGGTGCTCGGACGGGCTTCGTTCGGCATGTGCCCTCCCTGAGTGAGTGCCTGTCGAACGTAAATCTAGCCAAACATAATTGTCAACAATTTTGTCGGCTGAATCTCCGGCGCCAGGGCCCCGCGACTGTCCGGCGTCAGCCGATCCTCAGCTGGTCCGTGCCGTGCCCGATGTGCGCGACCACGAGCCCGGTTCCGGAGACCTCCGCGTACTCGGCGGTGTGGTGGCGCAGGACCTGGCCGGCCTGCGCGCCCCGCCGGGCCTCGACCGTCCAGCGCAGCTCGTGGAAGAAGAACCAGTCGTCGAAGTGCTGGGCGACGACGTCGATCTCACGGACGGTGTGGTGGGCGTAGAAGTCCTCGAGGTACGAGCGCAGGTCGTCCTTGGTGTGCAGTTCCACCAGGGTGCCGGTGTGCGCCACATAGTCCCGGACACCGGTCTGGATCTCGGGGTGCGCCAGCTCGACGATCGTGTCGACGTCCCCGGCGCGGTACGCGTCGAGAAGCCTCCCGTGCAGCCCCGCCACCGCGAACCGGCTCGCCAGCACCCCGTCGGCCGCATCGCCCGGCATGACGCTCTGCTGGGTCCGGCCCCAGAAGAGCTCCCCGGTGATGCCGTCGGAGCCCATGGTCGGGAACAGCACGATGACCGGGCGCTCGGTCTCCTCTCCGGTCGTCTTCAGCCGACCGCGCCCCACACCGCTGACGAAGCTGTACCAGGAGGCGTGCAGTTCGGCGACGGGGCGGATGGCCACCACCGCGGAGAAGCGGTGCATGTTGCGGTAGGTGGCGGCGATCTCGTCGTACGTCGTGACGATGCGCTGCGTGGGGAGTTCCCTGCCCTCCTCCACGCTGGGGCTGATGGTGTACGCGTACGGCCCGCTGGGAGCCAGCGTCGCCAGGATGTCGTCGACGACGTCGACGTACTCGGCCTCCACATGCCGCCATGTCGTCGCCGCGGTGCTCACCCGCAGGTCCGAGGTGCTGAGCAACACCTCGGTCTTCGCCCGGTCCTTCACGGTCGTCTCTCCTCGCCCGATGTCCCGTAGGGCGGCCGCCCCACCGGGGCTCATCGAAGCGAACGAGCCCGACCTCTCCCGGACAGCCCGCTGACAGCAACCGGACGTGGCGTACGTCACATGGGTTCGGTGGCCGCGGGAGCCGCCGTCGTTCCGCGGACCTCCAGCGCGGGGACCGCGAGATGGACCTGGCCCGCTCCCCCGGCGCCCTCGAACCGGTCGAGCAGACAGCGGGCCGCCCGGCGGCCGACCTCGTGGCTGGTGTTGTCGACCGTGGTGAGCCACACGTGGCGCAGGCGGGCGATGCTCGTGTTGTCGTAGCCGACGACGGACAGGTCGCGTGGGACGCGCAGTCCCAGTTCCTCGGCCGCGGACAGCGCGCCGATGGCGGCGATGTCGTTGACGGCGAAGACGGCCGTGGGCCGCTCGGGGCGGCTGAGCAGCCGGACGGTGGTGCGGTAACCGCCCTCCTCGGTCATGTCGCTGGGCTCGACGACCGCCTCGTCCGCGAGGCCGTGTTCCCGCAACGTCGCCTCGAAGCTGCGGCGGCGCAGCTCGCCCACCGCCCCGTACCCCGCGATGTGCGCGATACGCCGGTGTCCGAGGCCGATGAGGTGCTCGGCGACCAGGCGGGCGCCCCGCTCGTCGTCGCCCGCCACGACGTCGACGCCGGGCGGCACCGGCTCGCGGGCGGCGGCCACCACGACCGGCATCTGTTCGACCACCGTGCCGAGCGCGGCCGGGTCGGGCAGCGTGCCGACCACGACCAGGCCGTCGACCCGCAGGTCCAGCAGCGGGCCCGCGGGATCCTGGCCACTGCGGCGGTTGAGGCGGGCGTCGGCGAGCAGCATGTGCAGGCCGTTGTCGTGCAGCAGCGAGTTGAGGCCGTCGAGCATGTCGACGAACCAGGGGTTGCGCAGGTCGTTCAGGAGGACGCCGACCGTGCGGGTGCGCCGCTCGCTGAGGCTGCGCGCGGCGGTGTTGGGCCGGTAGCCGAGCTCGCGCACGGCCCGCAGGACGGCGTCGCGCTTCTCCGGGCGCACCTGGTCGGAGCCGCGCAGTACCAGCGAGACCAGCGACTTGGAGACGCCGGCCCGGTCGGCCACGTCGCGGATCGTCGGCGGTCTCATGGGATGGACCGTTCCACGGCTGCGTGCGCCTTGTCAAAAGGTTGACATCGAGCGGATATGGCCCCCAGTGTGGCCTGGACAGAAAATGGACCGGTCCAAAGAGGGGCTGTCATGGTGGATTCGCTCGGTGTCGCCGTCGTCGGGTTCGGCTGGATGGGCCGGGTGCACAGTCAGGCGTACGCGCGCCTCCCGCACCACTACCCGCGACTGGCGGTGCGGCCCCGGCTCGTGACCGTCGCCGAGGAGGTGCCGGGCCGGGCCGAGGAAGCCGCCGCGCAGTTCGGGTTCGACGCCACGACCCGGGACTGGCGTGCGGTCGCCGCTGACCCGCGCGTTCAGGCCGTCTCCATTACCGCCCCGAACTTCCTGCACCGCAAGATCGGCGTCGCGATGGCCGAGGCCGGCAAGCACATCTGGATCGAGAAGCCGGTGGGCCTGACGGTCGCCGACGCGCAGGCGGTCGCCGACGCCGTCGCCAAGGCCGGCGTGCAGGGCGCGGTCGGCTTCAACTACCGCAACGCGCCCGCCGTCGAGGCCGCCCGCGAACTCATCGCCTCCGGCGAGATCGGCACCGTCACCCACGTGCGCGTCCGCCTCTTCAGCGACTACGCCGCCCACCCCGACGGCGCCCTGACCTGGCGGTACGAGAAGGAGCGCGGCGGCAGCGGCGTGCTGGGCGACCTCGCCTCGCACGGCGCCGACCTGGCCCGGTACCTGCTCGGTGACATCGCCTCCCTGACCGCCGACACCGCCGTCTTCATCCCCGAGCGCGCCCGCCCCACCGGCGCCACCGCCGGCCACACCCTGGCCACCGGCGGCGAGCTCGGCCCGGTCGAGAACGAGGACTACGTCAACTGCCTGCTGCGCTTCGCCTCGGGCGCCCGCGGCGTCCTGGAGGCCTGCCGGGTCTCGGTCGGCGAGCAGAACAACTACGGCTTCGAGGTGCACGGCACCAAGGGCGCGGTCTTCTGGGACTTCCGCCGGATGAACGAGCTCGGCGTCAGCCGCGGCACCAGCTACCAGGACCAGCCCGTCAGCACGGTCTACGTCGGCCCGGGCGACGGCGAGTTCGGCGCCTTCCAGCCGGGCGCGGCGAACGCCATGGGCTACGACGACCTCAAGGTCATCGAGGCGTACCGCTTCCTGCGCTCCATCGCCGAGGGCGTCCCGCACGGGGCCACCCTCCAGGACGCCGTGCACAGCGCCGCCGTACTGGACGCGATGGTGCGGTCGGCTCGGAGCGGCGCATGGGTGGACGTGGCTCCGGAGGCATGACGGCCGGCGTCAGCGCGCCCTGTCGGCCCGCAGCCCCAGGACCACCTTGACCGGGGCCATGGCGAGCCAGAGCCACATGGCCGCGGCGCCGACGGCCAGCGCGAGCGGGACGCTGAGCAGGAACACCACCACCGTCACCGCGAGGTCGGCCGCGAAGAGCCGGAAGCCCTCCGGTGGCGCCGCCTCGCCGCGCAGCCAGGGGCGCCGGGCCAGGAGGAGGATCAGCGCGAGGTGGGCGGCGCCGAGCGCGGCGACCGCTCCCGCGTAGATGGCGACCGAGACGGGCTCCCTGCCGTACTCGGCAATGAGCTTGGTGGGGAAGGGCACCAGGGCCGCGACACTCAGGCTCACGATGGACAGCGTGATCACCTGCCCGTCGATCTGCCGGACGAAGCCGAAGATCCGCCGGTGTTCGCGCCAGAAGACGCCGAGCACCAGCACGCTGAGCGCGTAGGCACCGAAATTCGGGATCAGTTCGTGCAGGGCGGCGTGATACTGCGCCGAGTCGAGTCCCCGTGGCACATAGAAGTCCAGGACGAGCAGCGTGATGGCGATGGCGAACACGCCGTCGGCGAGCGCCACCAACCGCTCGGGCCCGCCGTCCGGATTCGATTTCCACATGCGCACGACGGTAGGGAGCCGGGGCCCGCCGAGCGGGCGTACACGCCAGGCACGCACCCACGATCGTCACCCGATGGGCGTGGGCATGTTGTACGGCGTCACCACCTGGATCGCCGACGGCAGCGTGGGCCCCGCGGGCGGCAGCGCGCCGTGGGCGCGCATGACGATGTGGCAGGCCTCGCGCATGTCCTGGCGCAGGTCGTGATGGAGGACCAGGGACAGACGGTGCTCGCGCAGCAGGCGGGTGTTGTCGTGGTCGAGGTCGTGCGCGACGAACACCGCGCACTCGCGGCCCAGGTCCTCGAAGGCCCGCAGTGTCGCGATGTTGCCGCCGCCGATCGAGTAGACCGCGCGGATCTCCGGATCACGCTCCAGGGCGGCCCGCACGAGGTCGTACTGGGTGGCGTCCAGGCCCTGTCCCTCGGCCAGTTCGACCAGCGTGCGCTGGGGGTGCCGGGCGCGCATGGCGCTGCGGAAGCCCATCTCGCGCTCCTCCTCGTTGCGGAAGAAGCCGCTGCTGAGGCTGGTGAGGACATGGCCGGGGCGGTCGCCGAGCCACTGGCCCATGAGGTACGCGGCGGTCGCCCCGGCGGCCCGGTTGTCGATGCCGACGTAGGCGAGGCGCGGCGTGGACGGCAGGTCGGTCACCAGGGTGACCACCGGTATCCCCGCCTCCGCCAGCCGCACGACGGCTGCCGTGACCTCGGGGACGTCCGGCGCCTTGAGGATCACGCCCTGCGAACCGCGCCGGGCGATGCGGTCCAGCGTCCTCGTCAGCTCCTCGACCGGGCCCGTCTCCCGGAAGTGGAACCGCGAACGCACCACGGCCGGGTGCAGGCCCGGCAGCTCGGCCTCCAGGGCGGCCCGGACGGCGGTGGAGAACCGGTCCGGCGTCTGCATCACGATGTCGATCATGAACGTACGGCCCACCAGCCGGACCTGGGTCCGCTGCCGGTCCAGGTCGGCGATGGCCTGCCGGACCTCCCGCGCGGTGCTCTCCCGCACCCCTCCCCTGCCGTTCAGGACCCGGTCGACGGTGGCCTCGCTGAGGCCTGCCTGACGTGCGATCTCCCGGATCGGGAAGGGGTGACCCATGTGGCTGCTCCCGGGGTTGGTCCTGAGGGGTTTTTGATGGCCCCCTGCCGGTTGTTCGAGGGGATTGTCATGACAAGAATGACAGCGCTGAGTCGCCGCTGTCACCGAGAGGACGCCGATGTCCTACACGTCCCTTCAACGCCGTCCGTGGCTGTCCGAGCAGGACTGCGACCTCGCCGCCTTCCGTGACCTCGTCGAGCGCACCACCGACCTCGCCGACCACCCGTACGCCTCCGCCGTGGAGCAGGGCGTACTGGTCTACGACAGCGACCGCCTGCGCGCGGCCGGGGACCCACGTGCGGTGCGCGCCGAACTGGTCCGCGCCCTCACCGACGGTCCCGGCATCGTGGTCTTCCAGGGCGCCTTCCCGGACCCGGTGATCGTCGACCGGCTCAGCGCCGTGTTCGACGCGCTGATCGCCGAGCAGCGCGCCTCGGGCGCGAACGCCGGGGACCACTTCGCCAAGCCGGGCGCCAACGACCGGGTCTGGAACGCGCTGGAGAAGGCCGCCCTCTACGACCCGGAGGCGTTCGCCGACTACTACGCCAACGACATCCTGGCGCTCGTCTCGGCCGCCTGGCTCGGCCCCGGCTACCAGGTGACCTCGCAGGTCAACGTGGTCAACCCCGGCGGCGCCGCCCAGACCGTGCACCGCGACTACCACCTGGGCTTCCTCACCAACGAGGTCGCGGCCGCCTACCCGGCCCACGTCCACCTCCTCTCCCCCGTGCTCACCCTCCAGGGCGCCGTCGCGCACTGCGACATGCCGGTGGAGTCCGGGCCGACGATGTACCTGCCGTACTCGCAGACGTACGAGCCCGGCTACCTGGCCTGGCGGCTGCCCGAGTTCCAGGCGTACTTCGAGGCGCACCACGTCCAGCTCCCGCTCGCCAAGGGCGACGCGGCCTTCTTCAACCCGGCGCTGTTCCACGCGGCCGGCACCAACCGGTCGGCGGACATCCGGCGCATGGCGAACCTGCTCCAGGTGTCCTCCGCGTTCGGGCGGGCGATGGAGACGGTGGACCGCGAGGCGGTCGCGAACGCCGTCTATCCCGTGCTGCTGCGGCGGCAGGCCGAGGGCGCGGACGAGGCATGGTCGGCGAACGTGATCGCCGCGAGCGCCGAGGGGTACCCCTTCCCCACGAACCTCGACAGCGATCCGCCGGTGGACGGGCTGGCCCCGCCCGCACAGGCGGACGTCGTGCGGCGGGCGCTGCGCGAGGAATGGACTCCCGAGGCTCTGCGGGACGAGCTGCGGGCCGGCGCCGAGCGGCGCCTGAGCTGAAAGGACCCGGAACACCCATGGGACTTCTCGACGACAAGGTCGTCCTCGTCAACGGCGGCAGCCAGGGCGTCGGCGCCGCCATCGCGCGGGCTGCCGTGCGCGAGGGGGCGGTCGTGGCCGTCACCGGGCGACGCACCGAACCCGGCGAGGCGCTGGTGGCCGAGCTGGCCGCCGACGGAGCCAAGGCCATGTTCGTACGGGCCGACCTCTCCGACGCCGACCAGGCGAAGGCGTCCGTCGCCGAGGTCGTCGACGCGTACGGGCGGATCGACTGCCTGGTCAACTCGGCGGGGCTGACGTCACGGGGCACGCTGCTCGACACCACGCCCGAGCTGTTCGACCAGCACATCGCGATCAACCTCAAGGCGCCGTTCTTCGCCATGCAGGCCGCCGTCACGGACATGGTGGCCCGCAAGGCGCCCGGCACGATCGTCAACATCATCACCACCTCGGCGCACGGCGGGCAGCCGTTCCTCGCGCCGTACGTCTCCGCCAAGGCCGGCCTCATCGGGCTGACCCGCAACGCCGCCCACGCGCACCGCTGGGACCGGATCCGGATCAACGGCCTGAACATCGGCTGGACGGCGACCGAGGGCGAGGACACCACGCAGAAGGCCTTCCACGGCGCCGCCGACGACTGGCGCGAGTCGGCTGCCGCCGGGCTGCCGATGGGGAAGCTCGGGCAACCGGACGAGATCGCCGACTTCGTGGTGTTCCTGCTGTCGGAGCGGTCCGGGGTGGTCACCGGTTCGGTGATCGACTGGGACCAGAACGTACTGGGTGGCATGGACTAGGCCCACCTCCCCCCTGACTCTCCTCTCGCAAGACCCGTACTCAAGGAAGCGAACACCCCCATGCGAATCGGCATCCTCGGCCTCGGCCGCATCGGCGCCTTCCACGCCGAGACCCTCTCCGGACTCGACGCGGTCGACTCCCTCGTCGTCACCGACCCGTTCGCGGACGCCGCCAAGGCAGCCGCGGAGCGGTTCGGCGCCGAGGTCGTGGACTCGCCCGACGCCCTGCTGGCGGCCGGCGTGGACGGCATCGTCGTCGCGGCCGCGACCGACGCCCACCCCGCGCTGATCCTGGCCGGCGTCGAGGCGGGCATCCCCGTCTTCTGCGAGAAGCCCGTCGCCAAGACCATGAGCGAGGGCGTCGAGGTGCTGAAGGCCGTCCAGGGCAGCGACGTGCCGATCCAGATCGGCTACAACCGCCGCTTCGACACCGGCTTCGTCAACGCCCGCGCCGCCGTGCAGAGCGGCGAGCTCGGCAAGCTGCACACGGTCCGCTCGACCACGCTCGACCCGGCGCCGCCGCCGGCCGCGTACATCGCCGCCTCCGGTGGCATCTTCCGGGACTGTTCGGTGCACGACTTCGACATCATCCGCTGGGTGACCGGCCGTGAGGTGACCGAGGTGTACGCCGTCGGCGGCAACAGGGGCGCCGACTACATCAAGGAGGCGGGCGACGCCGACACCACCGGCGCGATCCTCACCCTGGACGACGGCACCATCGCTGTGGTCTCCAACTCCCGGCACAACGCCCGGGGTTACGACGTCCGCATGGAGATCCACGGCTTCCAGGACAGCATCGCCGTGGGCCTGGAGGACAAGCTGCCGCTGAGGTCGGTCGAGCCCGGCGTGACCTTCCCCGCCGGCACCCCGCACGACTTCTTCATGGACCGCTTCACCGCCGCGTACCGCGCCGAACTCACCGCGTTCACCGAGGTCGTGGCCGGCGCCCGGCCGTCCCCGTGCACGATCGAAGACGCCCTGGAGGCCGGCTGGATCGCCGACGCGTGCACACTGTCGCTGCACGAGCACCGTCCGGTGACGATCGAGGAGGTACGGCAGGGATGAACGACTCGAGCCCGCAGCCGCTGCGCATCGGAGTGCTGGGCGCGGCACGCATCACCGAGCTCTCCCTCGTCGGCCCGGCCCGCACGACCGGCCACCGCCTCGTCGCGGTGGCCGCGCGCGACCGGTCCCGCGCCGAGGCGTTCGCCGACGAGCACGACGTGGAGCGGGTGGTGGACTCCTACGCCGACCTGCTCGCCGACCCCGAGGTGGAGGTGATCTACAACCCGCTCGCCAACGGTCTGCACGGGCCGTGGAACCTCGCCGCTCTCGCGGCCGGCAAGCACGTCCTGTCGGAGAAGCCGTCGGCGAGCAACGCCGAGGAGGCGGCCGAGGTGCTTCAGGCGGCGGCGAAGGCCGGGACCGTCTTCATGGAGGCGTTCCACTACCTCTTCCACCCGGTCACCCGGCGCCTGCACGAGATCCTGGCGAGCGGCGAACTCGGCGACCTGCAGCGGGTGGAGACACTGGTGGCGATACCCGCCCCCGGTGACGCCGACCCGCGCTGGTCGCTGCCGCTCGCGGGCGGCGCCGTGATGGACCTCGGCTGCTACAGCCTGCACGCGGTGCGGATGCTCGCGCCCTGGGCGGGCGGTGCGCCGCGCCTGGTCTCCGCGCGCGGCGGTGAGCGGCCGGGTGCGCCGGGTGTCGACGAGTGGCTGGACGCCGAGCTGGACTTCCCCGGCGGGGTGACCGCGTCCGCGCGCTGCCACATGGCCTACGACGACCTGGCGATGAGCTGCCGGCTCGTCGGCTCGCAGGGCGAGGCGTTCGCGCCGAACTTCGTGCTGCCGCACCGCGACGACCGGGTCGTGGTGCGTACGGCGGACGGCGAGCGGACGGAGCGGCTGGGCACGCGCTCGTCGTACACCTACCAGCTGGAGGCGTTCGCCGCGCACATCCGCCGGGACGCGCCCCTCGCACTGGACGCGGAGGACGCGCTGGCCACGATGACGCTGATCGACGAGGCGTACCGCGCGGCCGGGTTCGACCCACGGCCGCGTACGGCGCTCGCGGGCTGACCCGCAGGCACGAGAAGGGGCCGGGGAGCATCTCCCCGGCCCTCAGCCGTCCTGTCGCCCCGGGGTTCTCGCCGGAGCCGTCCGCGCGCGTGGGGTTCGAGCCGACGGCCCGTCACCCCCCGTACAGCGCGGGCCTGTCGACGAGTTCCACGGCGACCCGGCCGCCGTCCCGCAGCGACCGTACGCCCGCCTCGCACACCGCGGCGACCGCGTAGCCGTCCCAGGCGCTCGGCCCGACGACCTCGCCGCGCCGGGTGGCGTCGACCCAGGCCTGGACCTCACGGTCGTAGGCGTCCACGAAGCGTTCGACGAAGTCCTGGGCGATGGTGCCGCCCCAGCGGCCGGCCGCGTTGGTGACCATGGCGTGGCCGTCGCCGACGCGTGCGGTGCCGCGCTCGCAGACCACTTCGGCCTGGACCTGGTAGCCGAAGCCGCAGTTCACGAAGATCTCGACGTCGACGATGGCGCCGCCGTCGGTCTCGAAGAGCACGAACTGCGGGTCCCGGATGCCGTCCGGCGCGTTCCCGGAGGGCGTCGGCGCCAGCACGGTGACGGCCGTGATCTCGTGGCCGAGCAGCCAGCGCGTCACGTCCATCTCGTGCGTCACCGAGTCGTTGATGAGCATCTCGCTGGTCCAGCCGGGCGCGCTCGCGACGTTGCGGTGCCGGTTGTGCAGCATGAGGGGTCTGCCCAACTGGCCCGTCTCCAGAAGGGCCTTGAGCTTCATGTACTCGGCGTCGTAGCGCCGCATGAAACCGACCTGGACCCTGCGGTGGCCCAGCTTCTGCTCGGCCTCCACAACGCGCAGCGCGGCCGTGGCGTCGGGGGTGAGGGGTTTCTCGCACAGCACCGGCAGATCGTGCTCGAAGGCCGCGAGGAGGGCCGCCTCGTGGGCGGGGCCGGGGGACGCGACGATCACCGCGTCGACGTCGGCCGCCGCCATCGCCGCGGCCGGGTCGGTGTGGGCGGTGCAGCCGTCGACGCGGGCGGCGACCGATTTGGCGCGCTCCGCGTCGACGTCCACGACGGCGGTCACCCGTGCCCCGCTGGTGACCTCCTGGATGCGGCGCACATGGTCCGCACCCATCTTTCCGGTACCGATGACTGCGACTCCGAGCGTTTCCGGACGCTGGGTCATGACGATCGGCCGTCCTTTCGGGTCGTCAGGCGCCGCAGGACTTCAGGAACTTGCGGGTACGCACCGCGATGGGCAGCGGCTTGTCCGGCTCGCAGGGGTACATGTCCTGCTCGACGATCGCGAACAGGTCCACGTTGAGCTTCTGCGCGGCCTCCAGGACCGGCCCCAACTCCGGTACGCCGGACGGGGGTTCGCACATCACGCCGCGCTGGACGGCCGGCCCGAACGGAACCTCGTTCTTGACGACGTCCGCGAGGATCTCCGGGTCCACCTGCTTGAGGTGCAGATAGCCGATGCGCTCACCGTAGGTCTCGATCAGCTTGACGCTGTCGCCGCCGCAGTAGGCGTAGTGACCCGTGTCGAGGCAGAGGTTCACCAGCTCGGAGTCGGTCGAGTCGAGGAAGCGCTCGACGTGGGCCTCGGTGTCGATGTGGGTGTCGGCGTGCGGGTGCACGACGATGTCGAGGCCGTACGTCTCCTTCACCTCGTGCCCGAGCCGCTCCATGCCCTTGGTCAGGTGGGCCCACTGCTCGCCGGTGAGCTCCGGCGGCTCCAGGATCTCGGCGGTCTTGTCGTCCCGCCAGAAGGAGGGGATCACCACCAGGTGCTTCGCGCCCATCGCCTGGGTGAGCGCGGCGACCTGGCTGACGTGCTCCCAGGTGGACTCCCAGACGGACGGGCCGCGGTGCAGGCCGGTGAAGACCGTGCCCGCCGAGACCTTCAGGTTCCGCTGGTTCACCTCGTCGGTGAGGCGGGCCGGGTCGGTCGGCAGGTAGCCGTACGGTCCCAGCTCGATCCAGGAGTAGCCGGCCTCGGCGACCTCGTTCAGGAAGCGTTCCCAGGGCACCTGTACGGGGTCGTCGGGGAACCAGACGCCCCAGGAGTCCGGGGCGGAGCCGACCCGGATGCGGTCCAGCACAGGGGGCATGTCAGGACTTCCCTTCGGGTGCCGTCGCCACGGGTGCGGTGAGGTCTTCCTCTTCCGGGAGCTCCTCGACGTCCACGCCTCGCACCTGGGCCAACTCGTGCTTGAGTGCGGCGAGTTCGGTGCCGCCGGCCATGTGGTTGGTGAGCTCCTCGAGGCTGACCTCGTCGCGGGAGGCGTTGAGCTCCATGGTGCCGAGGCGCAGTACGCTGAAGTGGTCGCCGACCATGTAGGCGTGGTGGGGGTTGTGGGTGATGAAGATGACGCCGAGGCCGCGGTCGCGGGCGGCGGCGATGTACTTCAGCACCACGCCGGACTGCTTGACGCCGAGGGCGGCGGTGGGCTCGTCCAGGATGAGGACGCGGGCGCCGAAGTAGACGGCGCGGGCGATGGCCACGCACTGGCGCTGGCCGCCGGAGAGCGTGCCGATGGGCTGCTCCAGGTCGTCCAGGACGATGCCCATGTTGCGCAGTTCCTGGTCGGCCGTCTTCTTCATCTTCTCGATGTCGAGGCGGCGCACGGGCCAGGGGCCCTTGGTCATCTCGGAGCCGAGGAAGAAGTTGCGCCACACCGGCATCAGCGGGACCACGGCCAGGTCCTGGTAGACGGTGGCGATGCCCTTGTCGAGAGCCTCACGCGGGGTGGAGAACCGCACGGGGGCGTCGTCGACGAGGAACTCGCCCTCGGTGTGCTGGTGCAGACCCGAGATGATCTTGATGAGGGTCGACTTGCCGGCGCCGTTGTCGCCGAGCACACAGGTGACCTGACTGGGGAACACCTTCAGGTCGACGCCGTGCAGGGCACGGATGTTGCCGTAGGACTTGCCGGCGCCGCGGAGTTCGACGATCGGGGCGTCCTTCTCGGGGGCCTTGTCGGCGACGACGGCGCCGTGGGTGCCGGTTTCGTTGGTGGATGTCATTGCGGTCACCTCCTGGTCGCCGTGCGGCTGACCCACAGATTGATCAGGACGGCGCCGAGCAGCATCACGCCGAGGAACGCCTTGAACCAGTCCGGGTTCCAGCCGGCGTAGACGATGCCCTGCTGCACCATGCCGAACATGAACGCGCCGAAGACCGGGCCGATCGCGGAACCGGCACCACCGGTCAGCAGACAGCCGCCGATGACCGCCGCGGCGATGTAGATCAGCTCCTGGCCGACGCCCTCACCCGACTGCACGGTGTTGAACGAGAACAGCTGGTGCATACCGACGAACCAGGCGCCGAAGCCGACCAGCATGAACAGGGAGATCTTGGTGAAGGTCACCGGGACACCGACCGCGCGGGCGGACTGCTGGTTGCCGCCGACGGCGAAGATCCAGTTGCCGTACTTGGTGCGCAGCAGCACCCACGTGGCGATGGCCGCGAACACCAGCCACCACACCACCGTGATCTTCACGTTGACGCCACCGACGTCGAACGACGAGGCGAAGAGCGCCTTGGCCTGCTCGAAGCCGTCCATGTCGCTGATGTCGTCCGTGGCCACGTTGCCGGTGACCAGCTTGGTCACCGCCAGGTTCACGCCCTGCAGGATCAGGAAGGTGCCGAGGGTGACCAGGAAGCTCGGCAGACCGGTCTTCACCAGCATCCAGCCGTTGAACAGGCCCACGCCCAGGGACACGATCAGGGCGACGATCACGCCGACCCAGACATTCATCGTCAGCTGGTAGCTGATCATGCTCGCCGTCAGCGCGGAGGTGATCACCGCGACACCGGCGGACAGGTCGAACTCGCCGCCGATCATCAGCAGCGCGACCGGCAGGGCCATGATCCCGATCGTCGACGACTGGTACAGGATGTTGGCCATCGAGCTGCCGTCCCGCACCGGCGGCGCCGTGATCAGGAAGAACACCAGCACCGCCACCGCGCCGAGGAAGACACCCACCTCGGGCCGGGCCAACAACCGCAACGCCAGCGGGCGTTCGGCCGTCCGCCCGTCTTTTTCCTTGCCCGGGCCGGGGGCCGGCGGTGTGGTCACCGCCGGCTCAGCCTGTTGGGTCATGCTCATCACCGAGTGCCCTTCGCGGCGTACTTGTCGATCGTCTCGACGTTCGTCTTGTCGACGAAGGCCGGGCCGGTCAGCACCGGCTGCTCGCCGCCGCCCATGTAGTTGCCGTTGTTCTTGTAGAGCCACAGGGAGTCGATCGCCAGGTAGCCCTGGAGGTAGGGCTGCTGGTCGACGGCGAACTCGATGGAGCCCTCGTTGATCGCTCCGGTCAGCTGCTTGTTGAGGTCGAAGGTGGCAACCTTCGCCTTGCTGCCCGTCTCCTCGACCGACTGCGCGGCCGTCAGCGCGAACGGGGCGCCGAGCGTGACGACGTAGTCGAGGTCGCCCTCCTGCTTGAGCTTGGCGGTGATCGTCGACTTCACGGACGGCATGTCGGTGCCATTGACGTTGAGGGTCTCCGTGGTGCCCTCGAACGTCTTCTTCACGCCGTCGCAGCGCTGCGTGAGGCCGATGTTGCCCTGCTCCTGGATCACGCAGACGGCCTTCTTGGCGCCGGCCTCGTTCAGCCGCTTGCCGAGCGCCTCGCCGGCCACGGTCTCGTCCTGGCCGAAGAACTCCATCAGGCCGAGCTTCTGCCACTCGCTGACACCGGAGTTGAGGCCGACGACGGGTATGTTCGCCTTCTTCGCCTTGGCCACGACGTCCTTGAGGGCGTCCGGCTTGGCGAGGGTGATCGCGATGCCGTCGACCTTCTGGTCGATCGCGTTCTGGACCAGGTTGGCCTGGGTGCCCGCGTTCGGGTCGGCCGAGTAGATCAGTTCGACGTTGTCCTTCGCGGCGGCGGCCTCGGCACCCTTGCGGACGATGTCCCAGAAGGTGTCACCGGCCGCCTGGTGCGTGACCAGGGCGACCTTCATACGGGGGGTGTCGGCCTTGCCCGCGGAGGCGCCCTGCGCGCTCTCCTCGGCCTCCTTGCCGCCGGAGCTGCTGGAGCATCCGGCGAGCGTCAGCGCTGCCGCTGCGGCCACGGCCACCACGGGGGCCAGTCTGCGGGAGCGAGAGTAAGAGCGGTCCATCTTTCCAGCACCTCACTGTGCGACGGGGTGTTGCGACGGGGGAAAGGGACGATCACTGGGATCGATGGCCCGGACCAGTGGGAGAAGCCCGGGTCGTGTGCCGTGGAACACGGCGGTTTCGCTGAGACGGGATCCAAGTCCCTGAAAGCGCGCGCTGTCAATACTTTGTTAAGACATCATTTCACAAGCAGGTCCGAATGTAAGTACAAAGTATTGACAGCGTCGGCCTCCACGTCCTACACCTGGGAGGCGGCAGGCCCCCTGGGGGCCCCACCCCCAGCCCAGCTCTAGGAGCGTTACGCATGGCCGAGTCAGCCAAGCCCTTCGACTTGATCACGATGGGAAGGATAGGAGTCGATCTCTACCCCCTGCAGTCTGGCCTACCTCTGACGCAGGTGGAGACGTTCGGCAAATTCCTCGGAGGCTCGGCCGCGAACGTCGCCGTCGCCGCCGCCCGGCTCGGCCGAACCACCGCCGTGATCACCCGCACCGGCGACGATCCCTTCGGCGCCTACCTGCACGAAGCCCTCAAGGACTTCGGCGTCGACGACCGCTGGGTGACGCCCGTCGCGGCGTACCCGACGCCGGTGACGTTCTGCGAGATCTTCCCGCCGGACGACTTCCCGCTGTACTTCTACCGGCAGCCTAAGGCGCCTGACCTGGAGATACACTCCGACGAGCTGGACTACTGGGCCATCCGCTCGGCCCGCGTCTTCTGGATCACCGGCACCGGCCTGAGCGAGGAGCCGAGCCGCTCCGCCACCCTCGCCGCCCTCAAGGCGCGCGACAAGGCGGGCACCACGGTCTTCGACCTCGACTGGCGCCCCATGTTCTGGCGCGATCCGGAGGAGGCCCGCCCGTACTACGCGGAGGCCCTGCGGCACGTGACCGTCGCGGTCGGCAATCTCGACGAGTGCGAGGTCGCCACCGGGGTCCGCGAGCCGCGTGCCTGCGCCGAGGCGCTGCTGGCGGCCGGTGTGGAGCTCGCGGTCGTCAAGCAGGGCCCCAAGGGCGTGCTGGCAGTGCACCGCGACGGTACCCAGGCCGAGGTGCCGCCGGTGCCGGTCGAGGTGGCCAACGGCCTCGGCGCGGGCGACGCCTTCGGCGGCTCGCTGGTCCACGGGCTGCTGTCCGGCTGGGATCTGGCCGAAACCATGCGCTACGCCAACGCCGCCGGCGCCCTCGTCGCCTCCCGCCTGGCCTGCTCCTCGGCGATGCCCACCGAGTCCGAGGTCGAGGACCTCCTCGCACGGGCGTCGTGACTCCCGGCCGAGCCACCCCTGAAACGGAGCTTCACTTGAGCATCACCATCCCCGACCTCACCGCGGTCAGAGCCCGGCACCCCGAGGCGATCGCCGAGGCCGCCGCCCGCCGGGTGCGCCGTCCGCTGATCGGTGACAGCGGCCGCCTGATGATCGTGGCCGCCGACCATCCGGCCCGCGGTGCCCTCGGCGTCGGCGACCGGCGCCTGGCGATGGCCAACCGGGCCGATCTGCTGGAGCGTCTCTGCATCGCGCTGTCGCGGCCCGGCGTGGACGGAGTGCTGGCCACCGCCGACATCCTGGAGGACCTGCTGCTCCTCGGCGTCCTCGACGACAAGGTTGTCATGGGCTCCATGAACCGCGGCGGCCTGGCCGGAGCGTCCTTCGAGATGGACGACCGCTTCACCGGCCACCGCGCCGAGGACATCGCCCGGCTGCGCTTCGACGCGGGCAAGCTGCTGGTCCGCATCGACTACGACGACCCTGGCTCGCTGACCACCCTGGAGTCCACGGCCCGCGCCATCGACGACATGGCCGCGCTCCGGCTCCCGCTGTTCGTCGAGCCGTTCATCTCCCGGCGGATCGACGGCAAGGTGCGCAACGACCTGTCCGCGGAGGCCGTCACCAAGTCGATCGCCATCGCGTCGGGCCTGGGCGGCACCTCTGCCTACACCTGGCTGAAACTGCCCGTCACCGATGACCCCGAGGACATGGCCGAGGTTCTGGAGACGTCCACGCTGCCCGTCGTTCTGCTCGGCGGTGAGGTCGGGGGCTCCGCCGAAGAACAAGCGGGGGCGTACGAGCGCTGGGGCAAGGCGCTCCAGCTCCCCACCGTCCAGGGCATGGTCGTCGGCCGTTCGCTGCTCTACCCGGCCGAGGGCAGCGTGGAGACGGCGGTGGACACGGCCGTCGGCCTGTTGTGACACGGAGGAACACGATGACGTATCACCTTCCCGCGGGAAAGGCGCTCGGCGGCCCTTACGTCGTGGACGTCACGCCCGAGAAGGCCGGCTGGGGCTACTCCAGCCTGAAGGTCCTGGAGCTGCCGCCCGGCGGCTCGCACACCTTCGACACCGGTGACAGCGAGTGGATCGTGCTGTCGCTGAGCGGCGGCTGCACGGTGGAGACGGCGGACGATTTCGGCCATGACACGTTCCGGCTGACCGGCCGTGACAGCGTGTTCAGCGGCGTGAGCGACTTCGCGTACGCGCCGCGCGATGCCCGTACGACCGTCTCGTCCACCGGAGGCGGACGGTTCGCGCTGACCGGTGCGCGCTGCTCCCGGCGGCTGCCCGCCCGCTACGGGCCGGCGTCGTCGGTGCCGGTGGAGCTGCGCGGCACGGGCAACAGCAGCCGCCAGGTCAACAACTTCGGCGCGGCCGGGGTCTTCGAGTGCGACAAGCTCATCGCGGTCGAGGTCATCACCCCGGGCGGCAACTGGTCGTCCTTCCCGCCGCACAAGCACGACGAGCACCGCCCCGGCGAGGAGTCGGTCCTCGAGGAGATCTACTACTTCGAGTTCGCCGACCACGAGGGCACCCCCGGCCTCGGCTACCAGCGCGTCTCGCCCTCCGGACACGGCCGCAACACCGACGTCCTGGCCGAGGTGCGCGGCGGCGACGTCGTGCTGATCCCCGACGGCTGGCACGGGCCCTCCATGGCCGTGCCGGGCCACCACATGTACTACCTCAACGTCATGGCGGGCCCCGAGGCCGAGCGCGCCTGGCTGATCTGCGACCACCCCGATCACGCCTGGGTCCGCGGCACCTGGCCGGACCAGCCCGTCGACCCCCGTCTGCCCCTCTACACCGCTCCGTCCCAGTGAGGTCCCCGATGAGCCAGTCCACCGTCCGCCTGACCGTCGCCCAGGCGCTGGTGCGGTTCCTTTCCGTCCAGTACACCGAGCGCGACGGTGTACGGCACCGGCTGATCGCCGGCACCTGGGGCATCTTCGGCCACGGCAACGTGGCCGGCCTCGGCCAGGCCCTCCTCCAGGCGGGCGAGGACGTGATGCCGTACCACCAGGGCCGCAACGAGCAGTCCATGGTGCACGCGGCCGTCGGCCACGCCCGCCAGCTCAACCGCCTCTCGGCGCAGGCGGTGACGACGTCGATCGGTCCGGGCGCCACCAACCTGGTGACGGGCGCGGCCCTGGCGACGATCAACCGCCTGCCGGTCCTCCTGCTCCCCGGCGACTACTTCGCCTCGCACGCCCCCGACCCGCTGCTCCAGCAGCTGGAGCACCCGACCGAGGCGGACGTGTCGGTCAACGACACCCTGCGCCCGGTCTCCCGGTACTTCGACCGGATCACCCGCCCCGAGGCCCTGATCCCGTCCGCGCTGAACGCCATGCGCGTGCTCGCCGACCCGGCCGAGACCGGCGCGGTGACCCTGGCCCTGCCCCAGGACGTCCAGGCCGAGGCGTACGACTGGCCGGAGGAGTTCTTCGCCGAGCGCGTCTGGTACGTACGGCGCCCCGCACCCGACCCGGTCGAGCTGACGGCGGCCGTCGAGGCGATCCGGGCCGCCGAGCGCCCCCTGATCGTCGCGGGCGGCGGCGTCCACCACAGCGAGGCCGAGGCCGCGCTCAAGGCCTTCGTCGAGGCCACCGGCATCCCGGTCTCCTCCACCCAGGCCGGCAAGGGATCGCTGCGCCACGACCACCCCGCCGACCTCGGCGGCATCGGCCACACCGGCACCTCGGTCAGCGACGACATCGCCCGCGCCGCCGACCTGGTGATCGGCGTCGGCACCCGGTACACGGACTTCACCACCGCCTCCGGCACGCTCTTCCAGAACCCGGACGTGCGGTTCCTGAACCTCAACATCACCGGCTTCGACGCGCACAAGCTGGCCGCGCGGACGCTGGTCTGCGACGCGCGGGCGGGGCTCACAGCCCTGACGGAGGCACTTTCCGGCCACCGGGTGGACGCGGCGTACGAGGCCGAGTACGGCGCCGGCAAGGAACGTTGGGACGCGGTCGTCGAGGCCGCCTACCGTGCCGACGACGAGAGCGCCGTACCGACGCAGACCCAGGTGCTGGGCGCGCTGGACGCGGTCGTCGGCGACGACGACGTGGTGATCAACGCGGCCGGTTCGCTCCCGGGCGATCTGCACAAGCTGTGGCGGTCCCGCTCGCCGCGCCAGTACCACCTGGAGTACGGCTACTCCTGCATGGGCTACGAGATCCCGGCCGGGATCGGCATCCAGCAGGCCGCCCCGGACGTCGCGGTGTGGTCGCTGGTCGGCGACGGCACCTACCTGATGATGCCGACGGAGATCGTCACCGCGGTCCAGGAGGGCCTGCCCGTCAACATCGTCCTGATCCAGAACCACGGCTACGCCTCCATCGGCGGCCTGTCGGCGGAGATCGGCGCCGAGCGCTTCGGCACCGACTACCGCTACCGGGCCGCCGACGGCACCTTCACCGGCGCCCCGCTCCCCGTCGACCTCGCCGCCAACGCGGCCAGCCTCGGCATGGACGTGCTGCGCGCCAAGACGGTGCGCGAGCTGCGCGAGGCGCTGGCCGCGGCCCGCGCCTCCGACCGGCCGACCTGCGTGTACGTCGAGACGGACATCCTGAACCCGACCTCGCCGGGCGCCGAGGCCTGGTGGGACGTGCCCGTCGCCGAGGTCGCCTCCCGCGAGGCGGCCGTCGAGGCCCGCGAACGCTACGAGCAGCATGTCGCCGGACGCCGCCACCACCTCTGATCGCCGTCACCACCGCTGAACTCCCCCTTACGAAAGGCCCTTTCGCACCATGAAGACCATCACCCACTGGATCGACGGCAAGCCCGTCGAGGGCACCTCCGGCCGCTTCGGCGCCGTCTACAACCCGGCCACCGGCGCCCAGGAGAAGCAGGTCGCCTTCGCGACCGTGGACGAGGTGGACGCCGCCGTCGCCTCCGCCAAGGCCGCGTTCGAGAGCTGGGGCCAGTCCTCCCTGGCCAAGCGCACCGCGATCCTGTTCAAGTACCGCGAGCTGCTGGACGCCCACCGCGACGAGATCGCCGAGCTGATCACCGCCGAGCACGGCAAGGTGCACTCCGACGCCCTCGGCGAGGTCGCGCGCGGCATGGAGATCGTCGAGCTCGCGTGCGGGATCAGCGTGCAGCTCAAGGGCGAGCTGTCGACGCAGGTGTCGAACCGGGTGGACGTGGCCTCGATCCGGCAGCCGCTGGGCGTGGTCGCCGGCATCACGCCGTTCAACTTCCCGGCGATGGTGCCGATGTGGATGTTCCCGATCGCCATCGCGACGGGCAACACCTTCGTGCTGAAGCCGTCCGAGAAGGACCCGTCGGCGTCGTACCGGCTCGCCGAGCTGGCCACCGAGGCCGGACTGCCCGAGGGTGTGCTGAACATCGTGCAGGGCGACAAGGTGGCCGTGGACCGGCTGCTGGAGCACCCGGACATCGAGGCGGTGTCCTTCGTCGGCTCGACGCCGATCGCGAAGTACATCCAGCTCAAGGCGGTCGAGCACGGCAAGCGGGTGCAGGCCCTCGGCGGCGCCAAGAACCACATGCTGGTCCTGCCCGACGCCGACCTGGACTTCGCCGCCGACCAGGCGATCAACGCCGCGTACGGCTCGGCGGGCGAGCGCTGCATGGCCGTCTCGGTCGTGGTCGCGGTCGGCGACACGGGCGACGAGCTGGTCGGCAAGATCGCCGAGCGGGCGAAGAACCTGCGCATCGGCCCCGGCAACGACCCGGCCTCCGAGATGGGCCCGCTGATCACGCGCGAGCACCGCGACAAGGTGGCGTCCTACGTGTCGTCGGCCGCCGAGCAGGGCGCCGAGGTCGTCGTCGACGGCACCGGCTACAGCGTGGAGGGCCACGAGGACGGCTTCTTCATCGGCGTCTCGCTGCTGGACAGGGTGCCGCTGACGGCGGACGCGTACCGGGACGAGATCTTCGGTCCGGTGCTGGCCGTGGTGCGTGCGGAGACGTACGACGAGGCCATCAAGCTGATCAACGACTCACGTTGGGGCAACGGCACCGCGATCTTCACCCGCGACGGCGGCGCCGCCCGCCGTTTCCAGCTGGAGGTCAAGGCGGGCATGGTCGGCGTGAACGTGCCGATCCCGGTGCCGGTCGGCTACCACTCCTTCGGTGGCTGGAAGGACTCGCTCTTCGGCGATCTGCACATCTACGGCAACGACGGCATCGCCTTCTACACGCAGGGGAAGGTGATCACCACGCGCTGGCCGGACCCGTCCGACGGCGGCATCAACCTCGGTTTCCCCAGCAACACCTGACACATCCGCAGAGGGCCTGCCACCCGTAGAGGAATCACCAAAGGGAGGGACCATGGCGAAGACCCGCGGCTCCGCACGTGCCGCGTCCGCCTCAGCGCTGGACTCGCTGGACTTCGCCCTGGACCGGGGCAGTCCCGTGCCGCTGTACTACCAGCTCGCCCAGCAGCTGGAGGCGGCGATCGAGCACGGGGTCCTCGCCCCGGGCAACCTGCTGGGCAACGAGGTCGACCTGTCGGTGCGGCTGGGCCTGTCCCGGCCCACCGTCCGGCAGGCGATCCAGTCACTCGTCGACAAGGGGCTGCTGGTCCGGCGGCGCGGGGTGGGCACCCAGGTGGTGCACAGCCAGGTGAAGCGGGGCCTGGAGCTCAGCAGCCTCTACGACGACCTGGAGGCGGCCGGACAGGGCCCCACCACGGAGGTCGTCCGCAACGAGCGCGTCCCGGCGACCGCGGACGTCGCGGCGGCGCTCGGCATCGCGGAGGGCGCGGAGGTCACGCTCCTGGAGCGGCTGCGCTGCACCCACGCCCAGCCCGTGGCCATCCTGTGCAACTACCTCCCCGCGAGCCTCCTCGACCTCGGCAACGCCCGCCTGGAGTCGACCGGCCTGTACCGGATGATGCGCGCCGCCGGCATCACCCTGCACAGCGCCCGCCAGACCATCGGCGCCCGCTGCGCCACCGCCGGGGAGGCCGAGCGCCTGGACGAGAAGGAGGGCGCCGCCCTGCTGACCATGCAGCGCACGGCGTACGACGACACGGGCCGCCCGGTCGAGTACGGCACGCACATCTACCGGGCGTCCCGGTACGCGTTCGACTTCCAGCTGCTGGTCAGGCCCTGAGACCCCCGGTGGCGATCAGGGCTTGAGGCTCTTCGTGAACGGCGTGACCGGCCGCTGCAGGCGTTCACCGTCCACGACGATGTCCACGGCCTCGTTGTAGAAGGCCAGGAGCCCCTTGACGGGACTCACCGCGGGCAGCGGCTCGGCGTAGCTCCAGACGATGTTGCGCGGGACCTCGCCCTCGCCGCGCCAGTTCCAGTACTGGGCCCTGCCCTTGTACGGGCAGCCGGTGCGGTGGTCGGTGGGCTCGAACAGGTCGAGTCGGACGTCCTCCCGGGGCACGTAGTACCGCGTCGGCAGCCCGGTCTCGAACAGCAGCACAGGGCTGTGGGTGTCCGCGACGACGGTGCCGTCGATCTCGACCTGGACATGGCGGCTGCTGGGCATGGCGTCCACCCGTTTGTGCGGGTCGCGCGGGTGGATGAAGATCTCTTCCTCCTCCTCGTACCAGTGGTCGAGGCCGCTGTCCCACCGCCAGAACCACTCGAAGGCGATGTGCCCGGCGAGGTCGGCGGAAGGGAACGTCCACGCCGCGTTCTCCACCAGCGCGCCGTCGGCCTCCAGGTCGTAGAAGATCTGCGAGCCGGTGTGCCTGCCCGTCGGTGGGTTCTCGGCCGGGCGGAGCAGGTCGGTGCGGACCTCCTCGCGCGGGAACGCGTAGCAGGGGACGGGCAGATCGGGTTCCCAGACCAGGACGGGGTGCCGGCTGTCGACGACGGTGACGTCACCCTTGCGGCCGCGCACCCAGCGGTCGCTGGGTTCCCAGAGGAGGCCTTCGGGGGTCGTACGGACGTTCCGCTCGTTGGGGAACAGAGGCATGGACCATTCTCCTTCGGCTCCTTTTCGGAGCGTACTCCCGGAGGGTTCCGCGAGCCACGCGGGTCGTGGCGCTCCTGCCGGTTCACGCGGGGAACACAGGCGTGGCGCACCTCGCGACAGACAGAGGGCGTCCGGGCCGTCGACCGCCACCGCGCGCTGCTCGACGGCCCGGACCCGGCGGCACGACCGGCCCCGGTGGAAGCGCGGCTGCATCCCGTTCCGCATCGTCGATCACCACACCGAGGAGGCGACCGCTCCCCCCTTGACGAAATAAGACACTCCGGGAAAGAGTGTACGCATACGTCGTAAACGTACGCACCCACGCGGTACCGATCGAGGGAAGTGGGTGATCGAATGGAGATCAACGAAGCCCTGCGCCGCACGATCGGCGGTCATTGGCGGCTGCTGGTGGTGTGCATCGTGGTGCCGCTGATGGCAGTCGGCGCCCTCCACTTCGACGCCGAGCGCTCGTACGAGGCGACCGGCCGGGTGCAGGCGTCCAGCACACTCCCAGGTACGGTGACCGAGGCGGATGCCGTACTCAATCGGGTCAAGGGCATCGCCACCAGCACCAGCGTCATCAACCAGGCGCTGCAGCAGGTCGACCACCCTGGCCGCAGCACCGCGGAGGTGGCCGAGGACAAGATCACCGTGAGGCGGCTGGGCAGCTCGCCGGTGTTCAACGTCACGGTCACCGACCGTGATCCGAAGACGGCCGCCCAGTTCTCCTCGGCCCTGGCCACCCGGTTGGTCGCGTTCCTCAACGGTCAAGGACCGGCGCAGAAGGCGCTCGTCGCCCAACTCACCGACCGCGAGGAACAATTGGCAGCTCAGCGGGTGGACGTGGCCACGAAACTGGCCGTAGCCACGAGCGCGGCGGAGAGCGCCAGGCTGTCGGCGCAACTGAGGTCCCTCGACCAGCAGATCGGTGACACCCAGAACTCGCTCCTCACCCTGCAGACCGGCGACGTCACCGCCGCGGTGCTCTCCACGCCGTCGCAGGCCGAGCTCACACCGTCCCGGCTCGACACGGACCTCGCGCTGGCGGCACTGGCCGGCCTGGTCGGTGGGCTGCTCGTGGCCGCCCTGCTGGAGGTCGTCCGGCCGCACGTTCCCGGTCCCAGGGCCTTCGCCCGGGAGATCGAGGCGCCGATGCTGGGAACACTGTCGGTGCGTCGGACCAAGGGCGCCCCGCCACAACTCGTGGCCGAGGGCGAGGCTCTGGTGGCTCTGCGGCGGGCGGTCGCCCGGCACAACGTCGGCACCATCGCTCTCGTCGGCCCGGGGGAACCCGAACGACTCGCTCGTCTCGCCTCCGAGTTGGAAAGCCGCCTGGCGCCGGTCGGCGCCCCGGCACAGGGCGATGGGCCATCGCCATCCGACGGGCGGGCCCCCAGCACGCTGAACGCATACGCCGACAGCGGTCCCGCGCGCGGCACGATGCTGCGCCCCATGCTGGAGTCCCCGCCGCTTCGGATCGCCATGACGGTACGAGTCCGGGCCCTGTCCGACGTGGACGACGAGCCTGACGGCCGCAGGCACGGGATGGTTCTCGTCGTCCCCCGCCAGACCCTCTACCACGAAGTCAGGCGGGTGAAGGACCTGGTCGCCACCACCGGCTGGCCGGTGATCGGTGTCCTCGGCGACCCGGCCCGCCCGACGAGGCGCAGGTCATGACCACCTGCGCCGACCCGGCCCCGGAGGGTTTCTGATGCGCGGCACTCTCGTCCAGGTCGGAGAACAGCTCCTGGTCGACTGCCCGATGGCAGGACTGTCCAGGCTGCTGTCCCAGGCGTGCCCGGACGCCTGGCGGTCCCCCGCCGCGGATTTCACCGCCGATGTGGAGGTCGTGGTGCAGCCCGACTCCACGCCCTTCGCCGGCCGCGGGTGGGAACCCCTCTCCCGTGGTGCGATTCGCCGCGATGGTGCTGTCGTGCTGCGCAACGCCTGCGCCAGCGGATTCGACCTGCGGATACGGCCGGAACCGGACCGGCTGCTCGTCGAGGCGCGGTGGCGACCGCCCACGCAGGAGCGCCTTGCCGCGCTCGTGCTGCGTCCCCGGTTTCATCTGCTGGCCCGGGCCGCTCTGGTGCAGTACCCGGCGCTGTGGTGGGCCGGATGCCACGGACGAGTGCCGCTGCACGCCGCGGCCCTGACCGTCGGCAACACGGTGGCGCTGCTGGCGGGTCCGGGCGGCATCGGCACGTCCACTCTGCTGTTCGGCGCCGTCACCGCCGGAGAACACGCCTGCGCGGACAACCTGGTCGCCTGTGGCGGCCGGGACGTGTACGGCCTGGTCGAACCGGTCCGGGTGGCGGGAAGCGGCGGCCGGCGCATGGCGCACGGGCGCGTCGAGCGACCGCTGCCGGGCCGTGTCGAGATGTTGCGCCCGGCCACGCTGGTGGTACTGCGCAGGAACAGCGGGGCCCGCCCGGTGGTGCGGCCACTCGATCCGCAACAGGCAGCGCAGTCACTGGCGGCCGGCACCTACATGGCCGGGGAGCTGCGCCGGTACTGGTCCTTCGCGGCCACTCTCGCGCTGGGTACCGGCCGCGGTCCCGTCCACCCACCCGTCACCGAGGTCGCACACACGATCGCCCGGCATGTGCCGGCCTGCGAGCTGGTGCTCGGCGACCGGCCTTCCGAGGGCCTCGCCGAGCTGCTGCGGCTCGGCGCCCCGGACCCGCAGCAGGACCCGCAGGAGGCGACGCCATGAGGCGCTGCCTGCCGTAACCGACTCCGAGGAGTTCCCGTGCAGGTAGACATCATCAGCCGCCGGGACGACCACCCACCCCAGGTTCCCAGCGCTGGCCCGACTGTCTTCGACAGCCCGGAAGTGCCCGCGGATCCCGCACTCCTGGACCTGCTCCGCGAGGGCACCGCCACCGCGGATCTCGCCGCTCCCCCTGTCGCACTGCCCGACTTCTGCCACAAGAGGTCGGAGATGCCCTCCAGCATCGTGGTGGCCACCCGCGGCGCCATCCGGCCCGCACTCACCGAGTCGGCCCTGAACTGCGGTATGGCTCTGGCCACGTTGGACATTCCCCGGCCTCCTGCCGCGGCAATCGACGACTTCTACGGGCGGGTCAGGCGGCGTTACCCCGATCCGCCCGGCTGGAAGTTCGAGCTGTCCCGTACGGAAGTGCTGCGCGCCGCGGTGGAGGGCGCCGGATTCGCCGCCGAGCGGTACGGCATCGACCCCGAGGACATCGACCGGATCGAGGAGTTCGGGCGGCTGCCCATCGAGGAGTACGGGGACGCGGAGCGCGCCCGCCGGGAGCTCCCGTGGATCTGTGTGCAACTGGCGCGGCTGCGGTTCGGCTCCATCGGGCCGAGCACGCACTTCCTGGAGCTGCAGCAGGTCGAGGAGGTGCTGGAGCCGGAGGCCGCCGAGCGGCTGGGGATCCAACGCGGCCAGGTGACCCTGCAGTTCCACAACGGCGGTGGCGTCCTCACCGGCCAGATCGGCGGACTGTACGCGCGGCGCGCAACCGCCCGGCGGCTGCTGCGCGCGGAGATGTCGGTGCAGAAGCCGCTGTCGCTGCTGCTCAGCGCCCGCAGTCTGGCCGAGGCCCGGCGGCGCTACGCGGCCTACTTCACGAAGGGCTGCCCTTCGGTGCCCATCGAGGGCGACGATGGCCGGCGCGTGATGCTGGCACAGCGGCTCTCCATGAACTACGGCTTCGCCTACCGGCTGGCGACCTACTCCGCGCTCCGGGCCTTCGCAGCCCAGGCATTCGGCGCCCGTGCCCGGCTGGTGGTCGATTCGCCGCACAACTCGGTGTACGAGGAAC
The DNA here is from genome assembly GCF_039537145.1 of Streptomyces shaanxiensis. Taxonomy (NCBI): domain Bacteria; kingdom Bacillati; phylum Actinomycetota; class Actinomycetes; order Kitasatosporales; family Streptomycetaceae; genus Streptomyces; species Streptomyces shaanxiensis. The sequence continues at coordinate 760,231 of NZ_BAAAZY010000010.1, read as the reverse complement.
TGGTCGACGGCGAGCCGGCGTTCGTGCACCGGCACAACGCCACCCGCGCCTGGACGCCCGAGATGATGGCCGGCCACCCCGCCTTCTCGGACACCGGCCAGCCGCTGCTCGTTCCCGGGACGAAGCGCACCTCGTCCTTCCTGTGTGTACCGGCATCGCAGGCGCACCGCAGCCTCTTCACGGCCTGCCACGGCACCGGCAGCGTCATCAGCGCCTTCGTACGGCAGGGCCGTTCGGGCCGCGATCCCCACGGTCGGCACACGCTGCACTACGGCTACACGGACGCCGCCCCGCAGAGCGTCCCGCAGCTCGACGACCGGGGAGTCGACGCGGCGGTGGGCATCCTCGTGGACAACGGGCTGGTCCGGCCGGTCGCCCGACTCCGGCCCTTTGCGGTGCTGACATGACGTCCGCGGCCGTCGGACACCCCGGCATCTGGCAGGAGCTGCTTCCTCCCGGACGGCGCTTCGTGGCGCTGCCGTCGAAGCAGCGGCCGATCGTGGTGGCGGAGGCCGAGCCCCGGGTGCTGCGTTATGTGCGCACCGCGCTGCTGGCCACACCGCCGCGATCGGCCGCGCCCGCCTGGCTGTACACGTCCGCCCGTCATGCGCTGCGGGTCCCCGGTGCCTGGCGTCTGGCTCCGCGTCTGACCGTCCGGCCGTCGGCGCCGGGCGCGCCGACGCAGCGCCTCGACAGCAGCGTCAGCGCGTCGGGACCGGGCCCGAGCCCCGTCGAGGCCCTGATCGCCGAGTCGGGCGTGAGCCTGCTCGCACTGGACCACAGCCACAATCCGGACGCCCGTGTGGTGCTGCTGCTGTTCGCCCCTCATGGGCACTGGCCCACGCTGGCCCTCAAGGTGCCGTCAGGGCCGGAGGCGGCGGCGCGAGTACTCAACGAGGCCGACCGGCTGCGCACCATCGGAACGCTGCCGCTGGGGGCGGTCGCACCGACGGTCCCCCGGGCGGTACGGGTGCTGCGGCACGGCGGTCTGCCGGTGATGGTGACGACCGCACAGCCCGGAGTGCCGATGCTCGTCGCGTACCACCGATCCGGGCACACGGCGCGACCCGCCCGCGTTCAGGAGGATCTGGACAGGGCCGCGGCCTGGCTGGCAGCACTGCAGTCGGCCACGGCCGGCGAGACCGCCCCCCTGGACATCGCGCCGGGTGCGGTCGCCGCACTGGTCAGGCGGCTGGCCCGCGAACCCGACGCGGGTGACCGTGTGCTGAGCCTGGTGGCCGCCCTCCGCCGGCGCCTGCGCCGCTACAGCGCACCGCGCACCGTGGTCCACGGGGACTTCTGGCCCGGCAATGTGCTGGTGCGGCACGGGCGGGTCTGCGGTGTCGTGGACTGGGAGTGGGCCGAGACCGCCGGCAGTCCGACACGTGACCTGGCCCACTTCGCGCGGGGCTACTCGGAATACCTGGACCGGCACACCGGCACCGGGCACGGTGTACGCGGCCACCCCGGAATCGTCGCCGGAGTGCCCGGAGCGGGTGTGGCCTATGCGTTGGACGGCTCCGGCTGGTATCCGCGGCTGATCCGCCGCTTTCTCACCGCGGGGCTCGAACGGCTCGCCCTGCCCGGGGTCGTCGGCCGCGATGCGGTGCTGGCCGAACTGGTCGCCGTGGCCGCCGAGGCGACCGACGAGCACTTCGCCCGCCGGCAGCTTCAAGCCTTCGAGCATCTGGCCGTGGGGGTGACGGCATGACCGCAGCGCACGGGACCCTGCACGTCCTCGACCAGCCCGAGGCAACGGCGGGTGAGCCGCGTCCGGGCGTCTCGCGTCGACGCGGTACCGCTGAGCGTGCGGCCGGGCTGATCGCCTGCGCCTCGATGGTCTTCCAGCCGATCCTGCAGCCCACCGGTCCCGCCAACAGCTCGCCGGTGGACTTGCTGACCCTCGGGACGGTGCTGATGGGGCTGCTGTGGGTGGCCACCAGCGGACGCCGGCTCGGCGCACCGTACGCGATCGGCATGGGGGTGCTGGTGGTGACGGGCGCGGTGGCAGGCCTGGCCGGCCCGCTGCCGGGCACCTCATTGCTCACGTTGTCCAAGGACATCCTGCTGATCATCTGGTGCTTCGTGCTGTACAACATCGCGCGCCGGCCACGCATGCTGCGCCTGCTCACGGCGAGCTTCGCCTACTCCGCTGTCGTCTGGGCGACGGTGCTCGCGTTCGGCGTGGCGGCCCATATCCGCGCGATCGAAGGCAACTCCGCGCAGTGGGACAACCGGGTGGTGTTCACGCTCGGGAACCCCAACTACGCGGCGGCCTACTGGGTGACGGCACTGTTCATGGTGTTCGCGACGAAGTGCCCGCGGTCGCCGTGGGCGCGCTGGTACGCGTACGCAGTGCTGCTCTGGGCGCTGATGCTCTCCTGGTCGAACGGCGGCCTCCTGCAGTTGCTCGTCGGTCTCGCCTTCATCGCGCTGGTCACCGTCTACCGCAAGTACGGGGTGGCGGCGAGTCTGGCGCTGCTGCTGACGATCGCCGTCACGGTCTGCGGCGCGCTGCAGGTGGTCTCCGTCGGCAAGGCCCAGGAGTGGGCCCGGCAGTCCGAGCAGTCTTTCGTCGCCAACACCCTGGGGCGCAGTGAGAAGGGCGCCACGCAACGGCAGACGCTGGTGGACGAGTCACTGCGGCTCTACTCGGACCACGGCGTCCTCGGTTCGGGGCCCGGGACCACGCGGGGCGTGCTGCAGGAGGAGCAGGCGGCGTACGCCAATGAGGCACACAACGACTATCTCGCCGCCTTGGTCGAGCGCAGCCCCATGGGCGTGGTCGGGATCGTGATCCTGCTGCTCTCGGCGGGTTGGCGTGCCTCCGTGGTGCTCCGTGCGCCGCCCGGCGAGGGCTTCGCGGCCCAGGTGCCCAGGCCGCTGGGGGTGGTCGCGGCGCTGCTGGCCATGGGCCTGGCAGGGACCTACCGCGAGGTGCTCCACTACCGCTTCGCCTGGATACTGCTGGCACTGGTGGCCGTGCTCGCCTCCATGCCTGATCCCGATCATCCGGATGCCGTCCGGACTGCCGCGAAGGCGCATCGCGGACGGTCGGGAGGCCGTCCGTGACCGACACCGCCGATGCGGCCAACCTGATGGAGCCGGCCAGGCCGGCGCTGGGACGCCGCCAGGCCGTACAGAACCTCGTAGCCCATGGCAGCGCGCTGCTGATCGTGTTCGTGGCGACCTTGCTGGTCGCCCGGCTGGCCGGCCCCGCGGTGCTGGGCGCGTACGCGATGCTGCGCGTTCTTCCGTGGCTGACCGGTGTCGTGGTCAGCTCGGGGCTGCCGATGGCGTCGGCGTACTTCCTGGCCGCCGGTACTCGCGACGACCCGCGGCTGCGGCCCACGCTGGCGCTGCTCGCCGCGCTCGGCTCGGGCATCGGCGCGCTGCTCTGGCTGGCGGCAACCCCGCTACTGCAGAGGTTCTTCGTCGTCGTGCCGCTGTGGCTGCTGGCACTGGCGTCCATCACGGTGATCACCAGGCTGCTCACCGTCTGGGGCAAGGCCTGCTGTCAGGGAGCGGCGGACATACGCGGCGCCAACCTGGTGATCGTCATGGAGGAACTGATGTTCCTGCCGTGGTACGCAGTGGCGCTGGCCGCAGGGTTGCGCGGGGTCACCGCGGTGATCGCCGGACTGGTCTGCGGAGGAACATGCGCCGCGCTGACCGCACTGGGCCGGTTGCTGCGCACCGGCTTCGCGCACGGCTGGGGACGGCCCTCGGTGAAGATCGCCCGCCGGGTCGTCCACTACGGAGCCCGGGGCCAGCTGGGGGATCTCCTGTTTCTGGTCAACATGCGGCTGGACTTCGTGATCCTGGGGGCGCTCGCCGGGCCCGCGGTGCTCGGAATGTACGCGGTCGCCTCGAAGTTCGCCGAGCTGATTCGGCTGCCGGCCGTCGCGGTGCGGTATGTGCTGTACCCCCGGTTCGCCCGGCAGGGGCCCCGGAGCGCCAGCCGTGACGTACGACGGCTGCTACCGCGGGCGGCGGCGATGACCGCCCTCCTCACCCCGGTCTTGGGGGGCGCATCGGTGATCGCCCTGCCGCTGCTGTTCGGCCCGGCCTTCCAGGCCGCCGTACTGCCCGCGTGCATCCTGCTGATCGGGCTCGCGGCCTGGGGCGCCGCGGCCGTATCCACGGCCTTCCTGTGCGGGATCGGCAGGCCTGGAGTGAACTCCTGGGCGATGGGGATCGGCGTCGCCGTGACGGTGTCCCTCGATGTCCTGCTGATCCCCCGTCATGGTGCTGTCGGGGCGGCTGTCGCCTCCAGCGCCGCCTATCTCGTCACCACTGTGCTGCTGAGCGCCTTCACCGTTCGTCTGGCCGCCAGGGCCCTGCGAACCCCGGTCGACGACCCCGCCACCGACTCCTCGTAGACCACGAGCGGTACGCGTCGTACGAACGGGTTGTCGTGGCAGGTGTGTGTCCGGAGCAGCCGGGCGCCGACGGACCGCGAACGCAGCGGGCGGCCTCGCACTCGGGCTGGATCCGTGGGGTGCGACGAGCCGCGACCAGGAGGCCCGGCCGAGGGCTGCAGCGGCTCGCCCTGTTCGAGGCGCCCTCCTCCACGGAGTGGGGCCGGCCGACTACGGCACGGCCTTCAACCTTCCGAACTGTCTCCCCCGGCGAGACCGCCCGGGCAGGGCCGCCCGAACGCCCGGAACGTCCAGCCCGACGACCGCCACCGCGCTGCGTCAAGGGTGTGGCGCGCATCGAGGATCACCGGCCTGCGCACAACCGCGGCGAGTCCGGTCGGATCGATCTCGCCGTACTCCGGCCATGCGGTGAGATGCAGCACCACGTCCGCGTCCTCGCACGCCTTGGGCACGTCCAAGGTGAACTGCAGCCCGGGAAAGTCGGCGCGGGCGTTGTCGGTGGCCTCCGGGTCGTGTACCCGCACCCACGCGCCCTTGCCGTGGATGGCCGCCGCGACCGCGAGGGCCGGCGAGTCACGGACGTCGTCGCTGCCGGGTTTGAAGGCGGCACCCAGGACCGCGACCTTGCGGCCGGAGAAGGACCCGCCGACGAGCTCTCGCGCCAGAGCGATGGCCCGCCGGCGCTGACGGGTGTTGATCTCGTCGATCTGGCGCAGGAAGGCCACCGACTCGCCGAGCCCCACTTCCTCCGCGCGAGCGACGAGAGCCCGGATGTCCTTCGGCAGGCAACTGCCTCCGAAACCGAGCCCCGGCTGCAGGAACGGGCGTCCGATCCGCGGGTCCCGGCCAATCGCCTCCGCCAGGGTCATCACATCGGCACCCATGGCGTCGCACAGCTCCGCCATCGCGTTGATGAACGAGATCTTGGTCGCCAGAAAGGAGTTCGCCGCAAGCTTGACCAACTCGGCGGTGGGGAGATCGGTGCTGATGAACGGAGTGCCCGCGCGCAGCATGGGCGCGTAGATCTCCCGCAGCGTCTCGTCGGCGCGCGAGGACACGACACCCACCACCAGACGCTCGGGCCGCAGCGTGTCCTGCATGGCGAAGCCCTCACGCAGGAACTCCGGATTCCAGGCGATCTCGGCCTGTGGCGCGATCCTGCCCAGCCGGTCCCCCAGCCGCGCCGCCGTCCCGACCGGCACGGTGGACTTCCCCACCACCAGGCACCAGCCACGCAGTTCGCGCAGATACGGAGCAAGATCATCTATGACGGCGTCGACGAAACGCAGGTCGGCGGCGTTGGAGTCGGGCCGCTGTGGAGTTCCCACGCAAACGAAATGGATCCGGGCGAACCGCGCTGCCTCGGCAAGGGAAGTGGTGAAGCGCAGATGACCCGACTCCAGGGTTCTTTGGAGCGTCTCGCACAGACCCGGTTCATAGAACGGCGCTCTTCCCCTGGCCAGGGATTCGATCCGCAGCGCGTCGAGGTCGATACCGAGGACCGTGTGCCCCATGTCCGCCATGCACGTGGCGTGGACGAGTCCGACGTATCCGGTGCCGATGACTGTCAGCCGCATGGGAGACCTCCGTCAGCGTGTACGACCGGGCAGGGCCAGGAGTCGGCAGTAGCAGGCGTCGATGGCCGCGCACATGGCGTCCTGGCTGAAGGCCGTACGCACCCGCGCGCAGCCCTGGCTCCCCATCGCCGCGGCCTCATCAGGGTGGTCCAGCATCCAGCCGACCGCCCGGGCCTGGCCGGCTGGATCGGACGGCGCCACCAGAAGACCGGTCGCGCCGGGCTCCACGAGATCGGGTACGCCGTTGACGGCCGTCGCGACGACCGGTCGGGCAGCGGCCAGCGCCTCGCTGAGGGCCCGCCCCAGCCCTTCGTAGAGCGAGGTGATGACGAAGACGTCCAGGCCGGCCGCCAGACGGGCCGCGTCGGGCCGCCACCCGGTGATGCGCACGTCGACACCCAGGTCGGCGGCCAGCCGCCGGACATCGTCCGCGAGCTGACCGTCGCCCACGATCACAAAGGCGGTGTCCGGGTATCGCGCATGAACCAGCGCGGCCATGCGGACGAAGTCCAGCGGTGCCTTCTGGTGGACGATCCGACCCACCGTGCCGATGAGGGCGATGTCCTTCGGGACGCCCAGCGTCCGACGAGCCTCCGGGTCGAATCCATCGGGGATGCCGGCCAGTTCCACCGCCGAGGGCACCACGTCGACGCGGCCGGGCGGCGCAAGGCGCTGACGGACGGCCTCCAGCGCCAGCCGCGGCGCCACGGCGAGGTAGGCATGGGCGAGATGGCTGGTCATTCGCTCAAGGGACCGATACAGCGCCCGCCGCCACGGGGACATGTGGTCGTGGAAGCTGATGGCGTGGAAGGTGTGGACCACCACCGGGGTACCGCACAGTCGCGCCGCCAGCCGCCCGAGGAACCCGCCCTTGGCCGAGTGTGTGTGCACGATCGTGAAGCGTTCGCGCCGGATCAGCCGTACCAGCCGCCACAGGACAAGGACGTCCCCCGGGGTGAGGAAATCCCGGAAGCCCGGTATCTGGACGGTGTGCACGCCTTCGGCAGCGGCTCGTTCCCACAGGTCGTCGCCCGGGACGCCGGCCACCCACACCTCATAACGGTCCGGATCCATCCCCAGGGCCGTCAGCAGTGTGTTGCCCCCGGCACCCGCATAGAACCGGGTGATCACATGCAGGACCTTGACCGGCGGCAGGAGCGGCTGGGGTGGCAGTGTGCGCGGCGGCACCACCGGTGCCGGGGTCGCGGTCCAGGCGTTCATCGGGCCACCGCCCATGCTTCCCGCCCGGCCTCGACCATGGCCGCCAGCCCTTCACGGACGTGTGTCCGCGGCCGGTAGCCGAACCCGTCACGCGCCACCGTGATGTCAGCAGCGGTGTGCCGCGCGTCGCCGGGCTGACGGGGGCTGTGTCGCACTCGGACGGGTCCGGTCAACTCGCCGACGATCGCCAGCACCTGGTTCATCGTGACGCGGCCGCCGCCGCCGACGTTGGCGACACCTGTCCATGACGAGTGCGCGACCTGTCGCATCGCGGTCACCACGTCGCCGACATAGGTGAAGTCACGGCTCTGCTCACCGTCTCCGTACAGCGAGAACTCCCGATCCGTGCAGGCGGCTTCGACCAGGCGCGAGAAGGCCATGTCGGGGCGCTGGCGCGGCCCGTACACCGTGAAGAGCCGCAAGGACGCCGCCGACACGCCGAATGCCGTGCGATAGGTCTCGCAGAGATACTCCGCGGCGAGCTTGGTCACGCCGTAGGGGGAGACGGGCCGCGGCGGCAGGGTCTCCGCGGTGGGATACGCCTCGGCGTCCCCGTAGACCGAGGAGCTGGAGGCGTAGACCATCCGGCACGGCGGCACCCGCCGGACCGCCTCCAGGACGCGCTGGGTGACGAGCACGTTCCGCTCGAGGTACACCCCGAACTCCGCGCCCCAGGAGTGTCGCACCCCGGGCTGACCGGCCAAGTGGTAGACGACGTCGGCTCCGGCGAACACGGACTCGAGCGGCAGCGCCAGAATGTCGTCGCGCCAGAAGGTGAACCACTCACGGTCGAGCAGCGGCGCGAGATTGTCCTCCTTCCGGGCGGAATCATAGAAATCGGTGAAGTTGTCGATACCGATGACCTCGTCCCCTTGCGCCAGCAGATGCTCACACAGGTGGGATCCGATGAATCCAGCCGCTCCCGTCACTACGGCTCGCATGACGACGGTCTCCTTCCTCCCACGATCGGCGGTCGGCGTGACCGGCCGGCCGAGACTTTGACCCGCAAGGTCAAGTGGGATGTACGTCCGTCAGTAGGCGCCGGTCCCACGGATGACCGCGCCAGGCGTCTGAGCGAGGATGTGCAGATCCAAAGCGGTCGACCAGTTCTCCACGTAGGTCAGATCAAGGCGCACCCGCTCCTCCATCGGAAGCTCGGAGCGTCCGCTCACCTGCCACAGCCCGCTCAGCCCGGGCTTCACCATCAAGCGGCGTTGTCTGATGTCCTCGGGCAGGGCGACGGACTCGTCCGGCGGCAGTGGCCTCGGGCCCACAAGCGACATCTGGCCTGCCACCACGTTGAGCAGCTGGGGAAGCTCGTCCAACGACCAATGGCGCAGAAACGCTCCCACTCTGGTGACCCGGGGGTCGTCGACGATCTTGAAGAGACCGCCGTCACCGTACTGGTTGAGAGCGGCGAGTTCGGCCTTGCGCCGCTCGGCGTCCTGGTACATGGTGCGGAACTTCAGCAGGGTGAACTCATGGCCACGAAGCCCGACCCGGCGATGCCTGAACAGCGCCGGGCCGGCACTGTCGAGGCGTACGAGGACGGCGATGGCCAGCATGAGAGGCGAGAGGACGATGAGCCCGGCCGCCGCGAGCATCCGGTCGGTCAGCTCCTTGGGGATGCGCGGGAGCCGGGAGAGCGTCGGCCCGTGTAGCTCCATCAGCGGCAGCCCGGCGACCGGCGTCACGGCCAGGCGGGGGGCAGCCACGTCGGCCAGCACCGGCGCGAGCAGGAGCTCCACGCCGTCCGCTTGGAGTTCCCACGACAGCTTCCGCAGCTCACCGGTGTCCAGTTCGGGACCCGGCAAGGCGACGACCGCGTCGCAGCCGCTCCGCCGCACCGCTTCGACCGTGTCGTCCACGCCGCCGAACGTGGGCACCCGGTCGGGGATGACGCCGTCGACGCTACCGAGGTCACCGAGGTCGGTGAGGCACACCCCGACGATCTCGAGTTCACAGGCTCCGTTCCGCCGCAGCATGGCGATGAGCTTCCCGGCGGAACGCGCCGGTCCCACCACCACCGCCCGCTCGACGCTCTCCCCGAGGTGCCATCCCGCACGCCTGCGTACGTGCCGGACCTGACGCAGCAGGAGGCTCGCCGTCACGGTGATGGGCAGGGCGAAGAGCGTGTCGTGCAGGAAGCCCGCTCCCGGCACGAACCACCAGGCCACGCTCGCTCCCACGACGACCAGTCCCGCGGCACGCAGCACCCGCCGGAACTCATTCGTCCCGGCACGCAGGCAGTGCTGTTCGTAGGCCCGTTGCACCGCGAGGGAGAGGACCCAGACGGCCGGCAACACGGCAGGGACGAACCACCTGCCGAAGAGCAGCAGGACGGTCGCCGATGCCGCGAGCGCGGCGAGCGCGTCCATGGCCAGGAACGGGATCACCGGCACATGGCATCTGCAGACCTCGTGCGGTGTACGGGGGATGCCGCGCCGCAGCCGCTGCGGCGCGTCCCGCTTGACTGTCATCGGCCTGGTCATCGCAGAGGCCTCTCACAGATTGGGCTGTACGTTTACGTTGTAAATAGACATGGTTATCCATAATGTGAGCCTGGTCAAGGGGGGCTCGGCCGACGGATCGACCAGCCCGGGACCGAAGTCGTCAGCAGCGGGCTACGGCTTGTACTCGACGTGCAACAGCGGTGCCTGCGCAGGCGAGCCGTCGCGGGACCACGCTGCGCGGGTGCCCTGCGCCCCGGACACCACGAACACCATGGGATTGCCGGGAACCCACCCGGGCCGGTCGACGATCTCCTGCACCACCGCGGCCAAGTCGGGTGTCCGGTAGGTCTTGCCCGCGGTCCACGGGCCGGGAACCCACGACACTCGGGCGTCTGTCAGCGGCCGTGCCGAGATGTCCCGATCACGCGACGCGAACGTGGCCGGGCTGTCCGCGTCCTGCCCCCGCACCACCGGGCCGGACGTGCCGGATCCCGTACTTCTTGCCGTGAACCCCAGCCACGCCGCCGTAACAGTCGCCCCCTGAGGGACGGTGACACCGGTGAACCGCAACCCGACCGTCTGGCGTGTCGACCGGTCGTACACCATCTCCAGGTCGGACGAGGAGGTGGCGTCGACCGATCCGGTGGCGGTGTCCTCCTCGGCGTCATCGGAGTCGGCCGCCACCCGCTTCTCGTAGCGGTCCGGTGTCGGAGTGGTCTGGGCCGGGGAGGGGGTCGGTGCCGGCGACGGGGCAGGTGGCCTGCCGGCCAGCCATGCCGTCTTCGCGGCGTCCCATACGGCCGCATCGGTGGTGACGGTCACCCCGGCGGGCTTCCCTGCGGGCCCCCACGGGAAGTCACCGTATGTGTCCTGCCCGGTCCACACCAGCGTCACGTTCTCGTAGGTGCCTGTCTCCGGCCAGTAGTTGTTCGACAGCGACCAGTTGGTGGGCATGTCGATGCGCACCACCACGTTCCGGAGAGTGACGGAGCCGGGGCCGTTGGGGCCGAACTTGAACAGAGAGTGGTTACCCATGTGGTCGACACCGGCCGCCGGCGGTGTGGCGATGGTGGCGCACGGCCCCGGCCCCTCGGCGCAGTACATCGGCCCGAGTTCGTTCGGCTTGATGTAGACCAGTGAATCCTCGACCGTCAACGCGGACGGGCCATCGGGGGTGACCACCTGGGACTCACCGGACTGGCGGGCGCTGAACCCGGAGTGGCAGCCGTCGAGCAGCGAGTCGCGGATCACGATGTTGTGGTGGGTGAACCGGGGACCTTCGTTCTCGACGCAGTCGTCCCGGATGTCCACGAGGTGCATCCGCTCGTAGTACGAGGTGGACCCGGCGCTGGTCGAGTTGGGGTCGAGCGCGTCGGACACGTTCTCCATGTAGCCGCCGTACTGGTACACCCAATCGGACGGTTCATCCATGTCCCACCGGAAACCTTCGTTGTCCCACTCCTGCGGGTCGGTGGTGCCGGGGTACGGCGTGTCGGCGCGGTAGAACTCGTCCCGGGAGAACTCGCGGGGAATGTTGCCGATCATGTGCCCACCGATGACACACACCTCGCCGGTGCCGGTGTCGTCCAGCCTGAACGGGTACCGGGTCGAGTCGGGCGTACCGCCGTCCGGTGCCGCACCATGCCAGGTGGCATCCCTCAGATCCCACGTCCGCCCCGACTGCGGGCCGGTGTCGGAACCCACCGATGCGACGCCCTGCTCACCGCTCACATCGGTGACCGCCGAAGCAGGGCGATCCAGACACTCGTCGACCGTGATCGGGACGGTGACCACAGCAGCCGAGCTGCCGCCCAGGCCGTACGTGAGCCCTGTGGCGATCAGGGTTGCGGCGCCCAATCCGGCGAGGGCCCTGCGGAACAGCACGACAAACGACCTCCGTTCGCCGAAAGACAGCAGCCGTCAGAACTGCGCTCGGCCGAGGGCATGCCAGTACATGCTCTCCGATCTCGACTCGCCCGTCCCCCGGGGAGACGACGATCGCGTGATGCACGCCCCCCCGAGAGGCGTACATTTACATCGTATACATACACTCTCCGCCCAAAGAGGCATAGAGTCAACACGGGCGGGCATCGCCCGAACCACAGTCGGGAGGCAGAGCGTGGCGAAGGAGCGGACCACGGCACGAAAGAACGACGAGGGCGGTGGAGCCGGTCCTGCCCGGCGCGCAAGCGACCGCGGCCGCTACGGCAGGCTCAACCGGGAGCTCACACTGGCAGCCGCCCTGGAACTCGTGGACCGCGAAGGACTCTCGGCACTGAGCATGCGCCGTCTGGGCGCCGAGCTGGGCGTCGAGGCGATGGCCCTGTACCGGTACGCGGCCGGCAAGGACGCCCTCCTGGACGGCCTCGTCGAGGCGCTGTACCTGGAGCTGGAGGAGCGCCTGGCCGCCGAGACGAGCGCGGCGGCCGAGGCACCCTCCTGGCGCAGCGAACTCCACCGCATCGCACGGGCCACGTACGAGGTGTGTCTCGCACACCCTCAGGTGGTCCCCCTGCTCACCACGCGCATGCTGGCGGTTCCGCTCGCCCGTCGCCCGCTCGCCGTACTGAAGGACCACGAGCGGGTACTCGTCCTGTTGAGGGCGTCCGGGCTCGACGACGCCGCAACGGCCGCCGCCTTCCGGGCCTTCACCGCATGGCTGCTCGGCTACATCTCTGTGGAGCTGCGACCGATGGTGGACAATCCCGACGAACCTGAACCGGCGTTCCGCCTGGGCCTGCACCGGATGCCGCCCCAGGAACTGCCCGAACTCCGGGAGACCACCCCCGCCCTCGCCGAGCGGGGCGGACCGGAGGACCTGGCCATCGGCCTGGACGCGCTGCTCGACCGCTTCGTGGACACCGCCGGGAGCTAGGCACCGACGGCACGGTACGTAGCTCCTGACATCTGCGGCCGGCTGCTGGGGCACGTACCGGAGCGGTCAGTGGGCCGCGTCGAGTCGGGCCCGCTGCTCCGAGGTCAACTCCAGGTCCACGGCGGCCAGGCTCTCCTCCAACTGGGCCACCGACGACGCACCGACCAGCGGGACGATCGGCAGCTCGGCATCGATCTGCCAGGCGAGGACGACCTGGTTGACGGTCGCGCCCGTCTCCCGGGCGACCTCGCGCAGCACCTGCAGACGGGCTTGAGTGCCCGGATGGTCGAAGTCCGCGGGAAGCCGGTCCGGGTGGGCGTAGGCGCCCTTCAGCAGCGGCGAGTAGGCGACCAGAGTGAGGCCGGGCTCGGCCCGCAGGTAGCTCAACAGCTCGGGGCCCGCGTGACCGAGGCTGCCGTCCGGGAACAGTCCCTCGGGTACGTCGATGCGGGGTCGCAGGTGGCTGTGGGCGTACTGGAGCACCTCGTAGCCGGACAGGCCGACCGCGGCGGCGAGGGCACGGGCCCGCTCGACGCGCCAGATCGCGTGGTTGCTGACCCCGAGGAGACCGACGGTGCCTTCGGCGACCAGCTCGGCGAACCCCTCGACGGTCTCCTGCAACGGAACCCGCTGGTCCTCGATGTGCGCGTAGAGCAGATCCAGCTTCGCCACGCCGAGTCGGTCGCGGCTGCGCTCGGCGGACTCGCGGATCACCTTCGCCGACAGGCCCTCGGCGTTGTCGACGTAGCTCGTGCCGGGGGCCAGCGGGCGGGCTCCGAGCTTGGTGGCGATGACGATCTCGTCACCGATGCCGCGGCTGCGCCGCCACCGGCCGAGCAGTTCCTCGCTCTGCCCGCCCTGGCCGCCGTCGATCCAGAAGGCGTAGTTGTCGGACGTGTCGATGAAGGTCCCGCCGGCCTCGACATAGCGGTCGAGCACTGCGAAGGAGGTCTCCTCGTCGGTCCGTGAGCCGAACAGCATCGCGCCGAGCGCGAGGACGCTGACCTCGCGGCGGGTGTTCGGGTCGGTGCCGATGGTGCGGTACTTCATGGCGCTCCCTCCCGTTCGCGCCCGCGTTCGGGGCACGTGCCAGGAGTCTTCAGCTTGAAGCGCTCTCCAAGTCAAGCCTCGCGGGCGTCCGACGGCCTTGACTCCCCTGAACCGATGGAGCAAAGTTGTACATATACGCCGTAAACATACGGCGCATGTCGGTGCTGTCAGCAGGAGTGTCCTGCCATGGCGAGCAGAGCAGCCGAGGGAAGTGAAGCTCCGTGGAAGCCGTCGACCGTCCTGGTCACAGGCGGGGCCGGCTTCATCGGCAGTCATGCCTGTGTGGAACTCCTCGACCATGGCTATGAGGTGATCGTGGTCGACGACTACTCCAACAGCACTTCGCAGGTCTTCTCCCGCATGGAACGGATCGCCGGCCGCTTCGTCGGTGCCGTCTACGAGTTGGACATCCGTGATCGACACGCCCTGTCGGCCGTCTTCGACCGACATTCCGTGGACGCCGTTGTGCACTTTGCCGCGCACAAGGCCGCGGGCAGGTCGACACGGATGCCCGTCGAGTACTACGACAACAACGTCGGCGGGACGACCGCTCTGCTGGGAGCCATGCACGAGCACGGGGTGCACCGGCTCGTGTACCCGTCGTCCTACGCGGTCTACGGCGACGCCGGGCACGGGCCGCTCGACGAGACCACCCCGGCCCGGCCCACCAACCCGTACGCGGCCTCGAAGTGGATCTGCGAGCAGATCCTCTCCGACGTCTGCCGCCGCCGCCCCGAGTACAGCGTGCTGTGCCTGCGGTACTCCACTCCGGCCGGGGCCCACCCCAGCGGACTGCTCGGCCAGGATCCCCGCGTCACGCCCGGCCACCTGATGCAGCAGCTCGCCCAGGTGGCCGACGGCCGGCGCAAGCGGCTCGAGGTCTTCGGCAACGACTACCCGACCCGCGACGGAACCGCGGTCCGCGACTATCTCCATGTCATGGACGCCGTCGAGGCGCACCGCGTCGCGCTCGACCACCTCGGCGACAGCTCGGGCATCCACGTGTACAACCTGGGTGTCGGAGAGGGCAGCTCCGTCCTCGACGTCGTCGCCGCGTTCTCCAGGGAGTCCGACAGGCCCATCCCTTATGACGCCGGGCCCCGCCGCCCTGGAGACGTCGCCGAACTCGTCGCCGACCCGACCGCGGTGACGCGGGCCTGGGGCTGGCGCCCCACCCGGGATCTCACCGACCTGTGCCGGGACGCCTGGCGCTTCCAGCGGCTCAACCCGCACGGCTACGCCGGCTCGGACTGGCGACCGGGACCGGAAGAGTAGCGCCGTGGTGTGGCACTCGGCTGTCCGCAGGGTCCGTGGGGCGGGCCTTCATCGGCGCTGGACACGGTCGCCGCTGGGCCACCTCCTGCCCCGCTCCCCGGGCCGGGCGACGAGGTGCAGCAGGGCACCCGCCGTGCCTACGATCGTTACAGGAGGCCCACGTTGGCGCCTCTCGCGCAGCCCGGTCCCCTCCGATTCGGGGAGGCGCTTGCCCGTGCTGCTGGCCCAGCGGCTGATGGTCGCCCACATCGCGCTGGTCGGGGTTATCACCGGCCTGTACATGACCATCCCGGCCCTGCGCACGCCGCTGTGGGCCGTCATCGGGCTCGCGGGTGCCGCCGCCGTCCTCACCGGCGTGCACATCCACCGGCCCGCGCACCGCTGGCCGTGGTGGGTGCTCGCCGCCGGGCTGCTGGCCTTCGCCGCGGGCGACACGTACTACAACGTGCAGGAGGCGTACTTCGCCGCGTCCAATCCGTTCCCGTCCCCGGCGGACGCCTGCTACCTCGCCGTGTATCCCCTGTTCGCCGCGGGCCTGTTCGGTCTGGTGCGGTACCGCTGGGTGGGCCATGACCTGCCGAGCCTGCTGGACGCGCTGATCATCACAGCGGGGCTCGCCCTGCCGGTCTGGGTCTCACTGGTTCAGCCGCTCGCCCGGCTGGAGGGCCTCACCTGGGAGCAGCGCGCGATCAGCATCGCCTACCCGCTCGGGGACATCCTGGTGCTGGCGCTCCTCGCGCGGCTCCTCACCCCCAGCCCCGGGTCCGGCCCCAACCACGCCGTCCAACTTCTCGTGCTGGGCACGCTCACGCTGCTCTGCTTCGACATCGCCTACGGAATCCTCCAGCTCAACAGCACATGGCAGACCGGCACGCTGCTGGACTCGGGCTGGATCGTCTTCTACACGGCGTGGGGACTGGCGGCGCTGCACCCCTCGATGGCGGAGCTGACCGCGTCGGAGTCCCAGCCGCAGTCCCTGCTGCCACCCTGGCGCCGGCTTCTGCTGCTCACGGCGGCCACGCTGATCCCGCCCACGATCCTGGTGTACGAGGAACTCGCGGGCCACGTGCGCGACGCGGCGGTCCTGGGCGCCTTCTCCGGTGTGCTGTTCCTGCTGGTGATCCTGCGGCTCGCGGTGATGGTCGTGGCGCACCGCAAGGCCGTGGCGCGGGAGCAGGCGCTGCGCACCGCGGCCGCCTCACTGGTGGCCGCGTTCTGGCCGGAGGAGGTCGCCCGGGCCTGCGACACCGCGGTCGCCACGCTGTTCGGGCCGAAGGACCCGCACGTGACCGTGCTCCTGTCACCCCAGGACTCACAGAAGCTGTACCGGCGCCTTGCCCGGTGCACCGTCCCGATCGGCGGCCGATGGGTCACGGATCGTGCCGAGCCCTCACGGAGCGGCCCGGCCGATCCCGCCCGCCACCGCACCCTCGTGCTTCCCGTCGCCGTGTTCGGGCCGGAGGTCGCCGTCGAGCTCGGGGATGCGGCAACAGCCCTGGTCTGCCCCATGATCCAGCCCGACCGTCCGGGCGGCGGCGAGCTTCGGGGCGCACTGCTGGCGGCCGGCCCGGAGCGGCAGCTGGCCGAGATGCGCGACTCGCTGGAGATTCTGGCCTCGCACGCGGGGCTGGCGGCGGAGCGCATCGCGCTGCGCCGGGAGATCATCCGCAGTGAGAGCGAGGCGTATTTCCGCACCCTGGTGCACAACGCCACGGACGTCATCCTCATCGTCAACGACGACACAACCGTCCGCTACGCCACTCCGTCCGCTCAGGCCGTGTTCGGCAGCGGCGTCGAGCTGACCGGGAGACAACTGCCGGAACTGCTCGATCGGCGGGAACGGGACCGGGTGGTCCGGACTCTGACGACCCTGCTCAGCAGCGGGCGCCAGGAGGCGCACGACCACTGGTGGTTGGTGCGGGGGACGCGCCGCATCGAGGTGGAGGCGCGCTGCCGTGACCTGCGTCAGGACCAGACCGTGGGCGGTCTGGTCGTGACGCTGCGGGATGTCACCGAGCAGCGTCAACTGGAGCATGAGCTCACCGAGCGGGCCTTCCACGACTCGCTGACCGGTCTGCCCAACCGCGCCCTGCTGCTGGAGCGGACGGAGCGCGCACTCCTGCGCAGCCGCCGGGAATCGGCGATCATCTGTCTGCTCTTCATCGACCTGGACGACTTCAAGATCGTCAACGACACGCTCGGCCACTCGGTCGGGGACCGGCTGCTGCGCGCCGTGGGAGAGCGGCTGTCGGGGACGCTGCGCCGTACCGACACCGCGGCCCGGCTCGGCGGCGACGAGTTCGCGGTGCTGATGGAGGACGCGAAACAGCCCCTCGACGCCGAACTCCTGGCCGCGCAGGTGATCCAGACGCTCAACCGGCCGTTCCAGCTGGCCGACGAGTCGGTGAGCATCTCCGCCAGCGTGGGGGTGGCCACGGCCAGGGACAGCCCGAACGCCGAGGAACTGCTGGCCCTCGCCGATCTGGCCCTGTACGCGGCCAAGGCCTCCGGGAAGCGCCAGTGGCGCCGCTTCCAGCCGCAGCAGCGCGCCCGCGTGATGGAACGCCACGACCTCCAGGCGCGCCTCAACAGGGCGATCGCCGACGAGGAGTTCACCCTGTGCTACCAGCCGGTCGTGGACATCACCACGGGCGACGTCGTGGGCTTCGAGGCACTGGCCCGCTGGCCGAGCCTCGGAAACGAGCCGGTGCCACCGGGACAGTTCATCCCGCTCGCCGAGGAGACCGGCCACATCTCGGCGCTGGGCACCTGGGTGCTGCACCACGCCACGGCCGACATCGCCCGGCTGCAGCACAGCGCCCGGCGGACCAGACCGCCGTACCTCAGCGTCAATGTCTCCGCGCGGCAGTGGCGGGACACGGGTTTCCTGAACGAGGTGTGCAGGGCCCTGGACACCGCCGCTCTGTGCCGGGGCACGCTGCAGCTGGAGCTCACCGAGTCGGTGCTCATGCAGCGCACCGAGCAGATCGACACGCTCATCCGGGAGCTGAAGGACCTCGGCGTGCGCATCGCGGTGGACGACTTCGGCACCGGATACTCCTCGCTGCGCTATCTCCGGGACTTCCCCATCGACGTACTCAAGATCGACAAGACGTTCATCGACGACATCCCGCAGGACCCCCGACAGGTGGCCCTCGTCGAGGGCATCATCCACCTCGCCGACACACTCGGACTTCAGGTGATCGCCGAGGGCATAGAGACGCAGGAGCAGTGGGAGCTGCTGGCGGACATCGGCTGCGGGTACGGGCAGGGGTATCTGTTCGCCCGGCCGATGACGGTGGAGCAGTCAGGGGCGGTCCTGCAGCAGCGCGGCGGTGTCCGGCCGTCTCCGCAAGTGTGAACGCGAGGGAGCAACCATGCGCACGATCGACGCCGACGTCGAACTCCCGCGAGAACGGCGTGCCCCACGGTTGGCCGACCTCGACCACCTGCGGCGGACCAGCCCCATGAGCGACGCCGTGCTGGACGAGGTGCGCGGCCGGCACATCCGCAGCGGCGGCCACTGGCTGATCGACTTCGCGTCCTGCAACTACCTGGGCTTCGACTGGGACCCCGAGATCATCGACGAGATCGAACCGGCCGTACGGCGATGGGGGACGCACCCCAGCTGGTCGCGGCTGCTGGGCAGCCCGCGGCTCTACGCGGACATCGAGGAGCGGCTCGCCGCACTGCTAGGCGCACCGGACACGCTGCTGCTGCCCACCGCCACCCTCATCCACGCCTCGGTGATCCCGGTCCTCGCCGGTGCGGGCCACGTCTTCGTCGAGGCCAGGGCGCACAAAACGGTGTACGACGGCTGTGTGTCGGCCCGGGGTCAGGGCGCACGACTGCAGCGCTTCCGCGCCGACCGGCCCGACGAACTGGACGCCCTGATGCGGGCCCTTCCGTACGACGGGCCGCGGCTGGTCTGCCTGGACGGTGTCGACAGCATGAGCGGGAACATTCCCGATCTTCCGGTACTGGCCGCGATCTGCCGGGACCGGGGCGCGACGCTGTACGTGGACGACACCCACGGTTTCGGTGTCATCGGGGAGCGGACGGCAGCGGAGCCCTGCCCGTACGGATCGCGCGGCAACAGCGTCGTCCGGCACACGGGCGAGACCTACGACGGCATCGTCCTCGTCGGCGGCTTCTCCAAGGCGTACTCGTCGCTGCTGGCCTTCCTCGCCCTGCCCTCCGTGCTGAAGGACCACCTGAAGACCGCCGCCGGTCCGTATCTCTATTCCGGTCCCTCGCCGACGGCGTCCCTGGCCACGGCGCTGGCCGGGCTGGCGGTCAACGACCGCCGTGGGGACGCGATCCGTGCCGACCTGTACGCCAAGACCGTGCGGGTCCTCCGGCACGTGCGCGGCCTCGGCCTGGACACGCCCAGTGTCCGCGAGTTCCCGATCGTGGAGATCCCGCTCGCCGACGCGGCCGACCTGGACGCGGTCGCCCGGTTCCTGTGGGAGCGCGGCATCTACGTGACCCTCGCGGCCTATCCCCTCGTCCCGCGCGACCGGGTCGGTTTCCGGATCCAGGTCACGGCGCTCAACTCCGACGAGGACATCGACCGGCTCAACGACACGCTGAGCCGACTGGCCGAGCAGTGCGTCCTGGCGCGCAGGAGGTGAGCGGGTCATGCCCGCGTTCAAGGCCCCCGGAGCCGCG
Organism: Streptomyces shaanxiensis; assembly: GCF_039537145.1. Classification (NCBI taxonomy): domain Bacteria; kingdom Bacillati; phylum Actinomycetota; class Actinomycetes; order Kitasatosporales; family Streptomycetaceae; genus Streptomyces; species Streptomyces shaanxiensis. The sequence goes on along the minus strand of NZ_BAAAZY010000010.1, from coordinate 740,727 downwards.
CCCATCCGCAACGACGACGTGGACTGGGACAGCTGGCCGGTCCAGGACTACCTCGCCGAGAACTACCGCGAGCTGCACCCGTGCGACGCGGCGGTCATCGCCCACCACGCGGGGCTGTACCGGGAGCTGGCGCCCGGGAGCGTCTCGCAGTCCGTGGAGTTCGGTGCCGGGCCCAACCTGTACCCGCTCATGCTGGCCGCCTCCGTCAGCCGCCGCGTCGACGCCGTGGAGGCGGGCGCGTCCAACGTCGCCTATCTCACCGGGCAGCTCCGCCTCGGCCCGGACGCAAGCTGGCAGCCCTTCTACGCGCTGTGCCGGCGACACCTCCCGGGCCTTCCCTCGCCTCTTCCGGAGGCACTGTCGCGGGTACGTGTCGTCCACGGCGACGTCCGGGCTCTGCCGCCCGGCAGGTACGGTCTGGCGTCGATGCACTTCGTGGCCGAGGGCGCGACCGAGGACTTCACCGAGTTCACCGAGTTCTGCCGACTCTTCGCCCGCTGCGTCTTCCCGGGCGGGTACCTGGTGGCCGCGTTCATGGAGAACATGCCGACGTACCGCATCGGCCGCTTCTCACGCTGGCCGGGCTGCCCCGTGGACCCGGACGCCATACGGGAGGTGTTCGCGCCGCTGACCGAGCGGCTCTCGGTCACCCGCATCAACGCCGACCCGACGCTCCCGGACTACGGCGACTCGGGGATGGTCCTGATGACAGGGCGAACGCTGTCTCCACCAGGGCGATATGGCTGAAGGCCTGCGGCGCGTTGCCCAGTTGACGGCTCGCGTCCGGGTCCCACTGCTCGGCGAGCAGGCCCACGTCGTTGCGGATGGCGAGGACCCGTTCGAAGACCTCCATGGCCTGCTCAGGATGGCCGGTGGCAGCGAGTGCATCGGCGTACCACAGGGTGCACGCCACAAATGTGCCCTCGCGGCCGCGCAGTCCGTCCACATCGTGCACGCCGTGGCCCGCAGGGCCGTACCGTCGGACGAACCCGCCGTGGTTCAGCCGCTGTACGGCCCGAACAGTGCCGCGCACCCGCTCGTCCCGGGCCGGCAGGAAGCCGAGCCTGGGGATCAGCAGGGTCGATGCATCCAGGGCGGAGGAGCCGTAGGACTGCACGAAGGAGCCCTGCCGCGCGTCCCACCCCTCCCGGCAGACCTCCCGGTGCACCTCGTCCCGCAGAGCCCGCCACTGGTCCGAGGAACCATTGCGGCCGAGCGACTCTCTGATGCGCAGGGCCCGGTCGGCGGCCACCCAGGCCATTACCTTGGAATGGACGAACTGCCGCCCCGGACCACGCACCTGCCACAGTCCTTGGTCGGGTTCGCGCCAGTGCCGGACAAGGTGGCTCATCAACGCCTCCACCACGCTCCACACCCGGGCGGGCATGGGTATCCCCGCCCGTAGCGACAGGCAGAGAGCGTCCAGGACCTCGCCGTACACGTCGAGCTGGAACTGGCCCTCCGCCGAGTTTCCGAACCGGACCGGCCGCGATCGCTCGTAGCCGGGCAGCCAGGGCGCCTCGGTCTCGTGCAGGAGCCGCTGTCCCCCGACGCCGTACACGGTCTGCAGATGGGCGGGGTCGCCCGCGATGGCCCGCATCAGCCAGTTCAGCCATGCCATGGCCTCGTCGCGGTAGCCGCTGCGCAGCAGGCACGACAGGGTCAGGGTGGAGTCGCGCAGCCAGCAGAACCGGTGGTCCCAGTTGCGTTCCCCTCCGATGCACCCGGGGAGCGAGGTGGTCGGTGCCGCGACGATGCCGCCCGTCGGGGCGTAGGTGAGCGCCTTGAGGGTGATGAGTGACCGCACCACCGCATCCCGCCAGGGTCCTTCGTAGCAGCACCGGGCGGTCCAGCCCCGCCAGAAGTCACCTGTCTCCTTCAGCGCGGTCTCCGCCGGGACGGACAGGGATGCGGGGGCTCCGGGCAGGTGCGACGGCGACCACACAAGCGTCAGGGCCAGTCGCTGCCCGGCCTGGACAGTGAAGTCGAGCACGGTGGGATCCTGCGGATCGGGCACGTGCACCGGCCCGTCGGCGTGCAGCCAGACGGCGTCCGGCCCGGCGACCGCCACCGTGCCGGCCTCGGCGTCCCGGACCCATGGCATGACCCTGCCCTGGTGGAACCGCAGCCGCAGTTCACTGTGCATGGGTACGGAACCCGACACGCCTTCCACGACGCGGACCACACACGGTGACTGCGTACGCGGGGGCATGAAGTCCGTGACGCGAATCCTGTCGCTGCCGCTGTTCCACTCGGTTTCCAGTGCCAGCGTGTCCTGCCGGTAGGCCCGACGCGTACAGTGCCCGCCGGCACATGGAGCCACGCGCCAGAAACCGTTGGCCCGAGTGCCCAGCAATGCGGCCAGGCAGGCGGGAGAGTCGAATCGAGGCAGGCACAACCAGTCGATGGACCCGTCCCTGCCGACCATGGCGGCGGTTTCCAGGTCGCTGAGGAGGGCGTAATCCTCAATGGGTGAACTCATGATCGGAGTACGCCGTGGTGCGCTTCGCCGCACTTCCAGGATACAACGCGTACGTTTACGTTGTATACGGTTGCCATCGCCCGGAGGACACCGGGTCGAGCGGTAAGGAGAAGGCCAATGAACAAGGATCCGGAAAAGGGTCCGGCTCGGCGTGCGAGTGACCACGGGCGACACGGCAGGCTCAGCCGGGAGCGGGTGCTGGCCGCCGCCCTGGATCTGGTCGATCGCGAGGGTCTCTCCGCCCTGAGCATGCGTCGCCTGGGATCCGAACTCGGCGTCGAGGCCATGGCCCTGTACCGCTACGCGTCCAGCAAGGACGCGCTCCTGGACGGGCTGGTCGAGGCCCTCTACCTGGAACTGGAGGACCGTCTCGCCACGGCGTCCCCCGGGGGTGCGGCACCGGACCAGGGTCTTGGTGCCGGGGTTCCCGAGTGGCGGGCCGAGCTGCACCGCATCGCCCTGATCACTTATGACGTCTGCTTCGCCCACCGTCAGGTCGTGCCGCTGATCGCCACGCGCATGATGGCGGTTCCGCTGGCCAGGAGGCCGCCGGCGGTCCTCAGGGACCATGAGCGGGTGCTCGCTCTGCTCCGGGGCGCAGGGCTCGACGAGGAGCGTACCGCCGCCGTCTTCCAGGCCTTCACCGCGTGGGTCCTCGGATACGTGTCCGTGGAACTGCGGGCCATGGTCGACAACCCCGACGAGCCGGAACCCGCGTTCCGCCTCGGCCTGCACCGCATGCCGCCCCAGGAGCTGCCCACGCTCCGGGCGATCGCCCCGGCCCTCGCCGAGCGGGGCGGGCCGGAGGGCCTGGCCGTCGGCGTGGACGCGGTGGTCGACCGTTTCGTCGGCGCATCCTGAGGAAGCACGTGCGCTCGGTGGGGAGGCGTTCAGCGGGCGAACGGGCCCTCCAACGCCGCCCATTGCAGCAGCATGATGGTCTTCGCGTCGGCGATCTCACCGGTCCGGATCATCTCCAGGGCCCGGCGGAAGGGCAGTTCGAGGATCTCGATGTCCTCGCCCTCCTCGTCGAGGCCGCCGCCCTCGTGGGTGCGGGTCGAGGGGCCGTACGCGGCGGCGTAGAAGCTGACGCGTTCGGTGACCGAGCCCGGGCTCATGTAGACGTCGAAGACGTGCTGGACCTCGCCGATGGTGTGCCCGGTCTCCTCCACCACCTCGCGCCGCACCGCGATCTCCGGGTGCTCGTCATCGTCGTCGAGCAGCCCGCCCGGCGTCTCGACGAGCATGCCGTCGGGGTGCCCGTTGACATACACCGGGAAGCGGAACTGGCGCGTGAGCAGGACGGTTTCGCGTTCGGCGTCGTACAGCAGCATGGTGGCCCCGTTGCCGCGGTCGTGCGTCTCGCGCTGCTGGGTGCTCCAGGTGCCGTCGGCGTGCTGGAAGTCGAAGGTGGTGGCACGCTCGACGTACCAGTGACTGGAGAGCAGCCGCACGTCCCGCACCTTGACGCGGGGATTGCCGGTCAGGTCCCGGCCGGCCTGGTCGAGTCCGGTGCGGCCGCGGCGGTCGGGGGTGTCGATGCCGGCGGTCATCGGGCGCCGGCCGAGTGGATGAGCGAGTTGGTCATGGCCCGCTTCTACCATTTCGGGGCGGTCGAAGAGAGCGGGGTGCGCGATGCGGCTGGTTCTGCAGGAGTTCCCGACGCTCGACGGCGTGTCCCAGGGCCCGGGATCCCCGGACGAGGACACCAGCGACGGGTTTACCCGGGGTGGCCGGTTCGTGCCGCATCCGGACGAGGAGTTTCGAGCGCCTGGCCGGCGCCTGGCTCGGCGAGGCGGACGCCTTCCTGTTCGGCCGCCGCACCTACCGGAACTTCGCGCGGGACTGGACCACGGGGTCCTCTCCGGCGACGTCCCCGCCCAGGTGGCCGAGCTGAAGCGGCGTCCGACGGGGCTTCCGAACTACGGGACCTACAGGACCCACGCCTAGACGCGGCGGCCGGACAACCGCGACCGCCGGCTGCCGATCGCTCCCTGAAGGTGACACGCGGCGACCATCCGGACGACAGCCCGCGTGCCGTGGCCCGGGTGGTGGTCCGCTGGGTGTGGCCTCGGAAATCCCGAACGGCACAGGCGAAGGAGACGACGGCATGTTCGGACAGTCGAAGGCGTTCAGCGGCTTCTCGGTCGACGACCTCGGGAGGGCTCGTGAGTTCTACGGCGAGACCCTCGGCCTCTCGGTGGAGGAGACCGGGGAGGGCGACATGAGGATGCTCACGATCAAGCTGGGCACCGGTGCAAACGTCTTTGTCTACCCCAAGGACAACCACACCCCCGCGAGCTTCACGATCCTCAACTTCCCCGTGGACGACGTCGAGGCGGCCGTCGACGGGCTGGCGCAGCGGGGCGTGACCATGGAGCGCTACCCGGAGTTCGAGGCCGACGACAAGGGCATCGTCCGGGGCCCCGAGGGACCGGCGGCGATCGCCTGGTTCACGGACCCGGCGGGCAACGTTCTGTCGGTGCTCCAGGAGAACTGACCCGGGCCCGCCGGTCGGCGAGCTGTGGCCCCGGAAGTCGGGGCGGCGGCATACTGGCCGCATGGGCGCGCCTACCGGCCGGGAATCCGAGCCGCCCGGGGAAGTCCGCGAGTTCGTCCGAGCCGCGCCGCACCTGGACGGCATGGTGGTCTCCGCGGTCGGCTATCGATCCGCGGGTGTGCGACCCGCCCTCCACCGAGGGCTGCCTTCCCCGTACCTCACGCTCATCTTCTCGCTCGACGGTCCCGTGGTCAGTGGCCACACCCCCGAGCAGGTGCACGGGAGCGACGCCGCGCGGACGGACATCGTGGTGGGCGGTCTGCATCAGCGTCCGGCGTACGTGCTGCAGCCCGAGCACGAGGCGGGCATCCAGCTGTCCGTGCATCCGCTGGCGGCCCGGAGGCTGCTCGGCATGCCCGCAGGGGAGCTCTCCGACGAACTCGTCGTCTCGGGTGCGGACGTCCTGGGGCGGGACGCGTGCGAGGTCCACGAGCGGTTGTGCGCACAGGGAACGTGGAGCGAGCGTTTCGCTCTCGTGACCGACTACCTCCAGCGGCGCGCGGCAGCGGCCGGACGCACCGCGGAGGTACGGCCCGAGGTCTGCGAGGCATGGGCCTGGCTCGCCCGGCACCGGGGCGCGGGCACGCTGGACGGACTGGCCGCCCATGTGGCGCTGAGCCCGCGCCGGCTGACCACCCTGTTCCGGGCCGAGACCGGCATCGGCCCCAAGCAGGCCGCCCGGCTGATGCGGTTCCAGCACGCGCGCGGCGCCGTCGTCCGGGCCGTCACCGCGGGCCACGCACCGGACCTGGCACGGGTGGCCGCCGACTGCGGCTACTACGACCACTCACACCTGGTGCGGGACTTCAGGCAGTACACCGACCTGAGCCCCACCGGCTGGCTGGCCGAAGAGTGCCGGAATATCCAAGCCGGCGGCCACCGCAACGGCGAAGAGTAAGAGACATGAACGCCACTGCGAACACCGCACAGACCACGCAGACCCAGCGCGCCCCCAGCGTCTGGCCGACGCTCCAGGCCCACGACGCCCCCGCGCTGATCGACTTCCTCGTCGGCACCGTCGGCTTCCGGCGCACCGCCGTGTACCAGGACGGCGACCTTGTCGCGCACGCCCAGCTCGACTGGCCCGAGGGCGGCGGGATCATGCTCGGCTCGCACAAACCGGGCAGCGCGTCCTGGTCCCTGCAGCCGGGCACCTTCGGGGCGTACGTCGTCACCGAACACGTCGACGATCTCCACCGGCGTCTCAAGGACGCCGACGTGAAGATCATTCGCGAGATCGAGGACCAGCCCTACGGCAGCCGCGAGTTCGCCATCGCCGACCCGGAGGGCAACAAGTGGTCCTTCGGCACCTACCCGGGCGAGCCCCGCCGGGCCGACTGAGACCGTTTCAGGCGGGGGTCCAGGACAGGCCGTCCGCGGTGACGGCGAGTGAGTCGGGGGCGGTCGGGGCCGGGTCGTCGAGCGGACCGCCGTAGAGGGCCTGTTCCTGGAGGTCGTTGCCGGTACGGAAGGTCTCGCCGACGACCCGGGCCGACAGCAGCGGGTTGACGCGGTCGTCCGCCGCCGCCAACCGGCCCACCGCACCGTCCAGTTCGGCCGCCGCGGCGCGCCAGTGGTCGCCGAGTTGTTCGGGGCCCACGACCGCCCTGTCGCCGGACACCAGTCCGCCGGCGAGTTCGGCGAACGCGGCGGCCTCGCCGAGGTCGACCTTGGTCACCTTCTTCGCCGCCCAGAAGTACGACTCCTCGGCCTGCTCCATGTCGTAGAACGCGATGAGGAACTCGTAGAACACGGCGTACTCACGGCGGTAGCGGGCCTCGAACTCGGCGAAGCCGCGCGACTCCGGCACGCTGCCGTCCAGGGCGGCGTTGACCGCGCGGGCGGCGAGCAGGGCACCGTAGGTCGCCAGGTGCACGCCCGAGGACAGCACCGGGTCCACGAAGCACGCGGCGTCTCCGACGAGCGCCATGCCCGGGGTCCAGAAGGACTTCTTCCAGTACGAGTAGTCCTTGCGCACCCGGACGCGGTCGTATGGCGGGTCGGTCGCGACCGGCACGCCCGTGAGCAGCCGGTCGACGTCCGGGCAGGCCCGGATCATGTCCTGCCAGGCGGCGCGCGGATCACGCTGCACGGCGGGGATGTGCTCGGGCGAGATCACCGCGCCGACGCTGGTCAGGTCGGGCCGCAGCGGGATGTACCAGATCCAGCCGGCGTCGAAGGCGGCGCAGAAGATGTTGCCGCTGTTCGGCTCGGGGAGCCGTTGCCCGCCCTCGTAGTAGCCGAACACGGCGAGGTTGCGGAAGAAGTCGGAGTACACGCGGGTGCCGCCGACCTGGCCGTGGATCCGGCTGGTGTTGCCGGAGGCGTCGATGACGTGCGGGGCGTACGCCGTCCGTACGGTCCCGTCGGGGTCGGTGTACTCGACGCCGCGCACCCGTTCGCCGTCGGGGAGGACGCGGCGCACCGGACTGCCCTCGCGTATCTCGACGCCCGCCCTGCCGGCGTTGCGCAGCAGGATCTCGTCGAACCGGGAGCGCTCCACCTGGAAGGCGGTGGCCGTGGGTTCGGGGAGGCGGGGCGTCATGGAGAAGGAGAACTGCCACGGCTCGGGGTCACGGCCCCAGCGCAGGGTTCCGCCGCGTTTGAGCGTGAACCCGGCCTTGGCGACCTCGTCGGCGACGCCGAGGATCTGGCAGACACCGTGCACGGTGGCGGGCAGCAGCGACTCGCCGATCTGGTACCGGGGGAAGGTCTCCCGCTCCAGCAGCAGCACCCGATGCCCGCGCATGGCCACGACGGTCGCGGCGGTCGAGCCGGCCGGCCCGCCGCCCACGACGATCAGGTCGTAGTCCGGGTTCATCCAGGGTCTCCTGTTCTTGTGGGGGGGGTTACGCGGTCAGCCAGGCGCGGATCGCCGCGGCGGTGGTGTCGGCGTCGTGGTGGACGAGGGAGTAGTGGTCGCCCGGGATGTCGGCGGTGTCGTGCGGCAGCGGCCAGTGGGGGTGCCAGTCCCCGTCGGGGTCGGTCCGCCGCATGTTCGCGGTCGGCCGGCCGCGCAGCAGCAGCGTGGGGACCGGCGACGGTTCGGGCCGCCATTGCTCCAGCACGCGCGCGTAGCCGCCTCCCGCCATCAGCAGCGAGTCGTCGAACTGATCGATGAGGTCGTCCGGCAGGGCCGCCCCGGCGGCCATCAGGACCAGCCCCCGCGCATCCTCGCGGCGCAGGACGCCGACGTGGGAGTCCAGCAGGATCACACCGGCCGGTGGCTGCCCCTCCCGCGCGAGATGCCGGGCCACGGCGTGCGCGACCGCTCCGCCGGCGCAGTAGCCGACGAGGACCGGCGGCCGCCCGGCGGACAGCTCGCGCACCGTGTCGGCGTGCGCCCGTATCAGCGTGGCCACGCTGTCCGGGACCGCCCGGTGGGCGCCGAGCCCGGGATGCTCCAGCAGGAACAGGTCCCGTTCGCCGTCGAACTGCTTCGCCAGGCCGATCGGGATGCGCTGGGTCGGCGTCAGGTAGTCCGGAAGGTAGGCCAGCGCGGCGCCGTCGCCGTGGGCGAGCCGGACCGGCGGGGCGGTGTACCGGGCTCGGTCGGCCGCGGAGAATGTCGGGAGCGCGTACGACGCGAAGTGGCGCAGCGCCATCGCCTCCAGCGGCCCCTGCTCGCGCAGCACGCGATGGTAGACGGTGCCGAACCGGGCGTTGCTCGCCATGCCGCCGCCGGCCGTGATCCGTGGCTCCGCTTCGACTCCGCCCTGTGGCAGGCCGCCTGCGTCGCGGAGGGCGGCGTGGACGTGCGCGGCCAGGGCGGGCAGCGTGGGGTGCTCGAGGACGATCGTCGGCGCCAGCCGGACCCGTGTGAACGCGCTGAGCCGGTTGCGGACTTGGACAGCCGTCAGTGAGTCGAAGCCGAGCTCGGTGAACTCGCGGTCGACGGGGAACGAAGCCGCGTCCGGAAAGCCCAGCACGGCGGCCAGCTCGGCCCGGATCAGCTCGGCGAGCTCGGCTTCGCGACGGTCCGCCGGAACGGCCGCCAGCCGGTCGCGCCAGCCGCCCGGAGTCTGCTGGACGGCCGGAGCGGCGGTGACCGTCTGTGCCGCCCGGGCCGGACGGCCGGGCAGCAGGTCCGCGAGAACCGGCGGCGTGGCCCGGCCTCTCGCGGTCGTCGGGTCAAGCGGGACCGGCACGAGCACCGGCTCGGGTGTGCGCAGCGCGGCGTCGAGCAGATCGATGCCCTCGGACTCGGTGACCGCCCGGACGCCGCCCTCGCCGAGCCGGTGCGGGGCGACGCGGCCTGCCATGCCTTCGTCGTCCTCGGTGACCCACGGGCCCCAGGCCAGTGCCTGCGCGGGCAACCCGCGCGCGGCCCGGTGCAGGGCGAGCGCGTCGAGGAACCCGTTCGCCGCCGCGTAGTTGGCCTGCCCGGGCCGGCCCAGCACACCGGCCGCCGAGGAGTAGAGCACGAACGCGGACAGGTCGAGGCGGCTGGTCGCCTCGTGCAGATGCCAGGCGGCGTCCGCCTTCGGCGCCAGCACGCTCGCCACCCGCTCGGGCGTCATGCCGTCCACCACTCCGTCGTCCACCACCCCGGCCAGGTGGAACACCGCCGTCAGCGCCGGCCCGCAGGACCCGACGAGGGCAGCGACGGCCGCCCCGTCGCTCACGTCGCACGACACCACCCGCACGTCCGCGGCCAACTCTGCCGTCCACGCCGGGATACGGCCGCTGCGACCGGCCAGCAGCAGGTGCCGCACCCCGCGTTCGGCCACGAGGTACCGGGCGAGGCTCGCGGCCAGCGCGCCGGTGCCGCCGGTGATCAGCACCGTCCCTTCGGGGTCCAGGTCGGGCGGCGCGGCGGACGGCGGATCCGCGGCGGTCAGTCTCGGCACCAGAATGTCGCCGTCGGCCAGGGCGACCTGCGGCTCGCCGGTACGCAGCGCCGCGTCCAGGAGCGCCGGCGAGGCGGTCCCGCCGCGGCGGTCGACCAGCACGATCCGGCCGGGGTGCTCGGACTGGGCACTGCGCACGAGTCCGGCGACCGCGGCCTCGGCCAGGTCGGGATCGTCCCCGGTGGCGTTGTGCGTGAGCACAACGAGACGGCCCGGCCACGCCTGCGACGTCCACTCGCGCACCCGCTCCAGCACGGCCGTGACCAACCCCCGTACGCGACCGGGCAGATCGGTGCCTTCAGGCTGGGCGGCGGACAGGTGTGCGACGTCGAGCAGTTCGTGATCCGGGTCGGTGTCACCGATGGAGAGGCCGGTGGCAGACGTCGTCGGCGTGGCAGGGGTGGCAGGGGTAACGGCCTTCCAGGCCATCCTGTACGGCCGGGCGGCGCCGGCCGCGTCCTGCACCGGGATCGGCCGTGTGACTACCGACTCGACGGCGGCCAGCGGACGGCCTGCCGGGTCGGTGAGGGTGACGCGGAGCTCGTCCGGGCCGAGCCGTTGCAGGTGTGCCCGTGCGGCGGTGGCTCCGGTCGTGTACACGGTCACACCGGTGCAGGCGAGCGGGGCTCGCGGCTCGTCCGGTTGCCGGGCCAGCAGCGCGGTGTGCAGCGCCGCGTCGAGCAGAGCGGGATGCAGGGTGTACGACCCTGCGGTCGCCGCTTCCCGGGGCGGGAGCGTCAGCTCGGCGAAGAGGTCCGTGTCCCGGCGCCACAGTGCCGTCACCACACGGAACGCCGGGCCGTAGTCATGGCCGTACGCGGCGAGCCGTGGATAGTCGACGGGAATCTCCTCGGCGCCCTCGGGCGGCCACGCCCCGTACACGGGAGCGGGCGGTGGACCGGCCGGGGCGAGCGTCGCGGTGGCGTGCCGGGTCCAGGGCCCCGCGGTATCTGCCGTGCGGGCCCAGACGGTGACCGGGCGGTGCCCTTGCCCGTCCGCTGCACCGGCGACGACTTGAACCCGCACCGGATCCGCCGGGGGCAGCAACAGCGGCTCCAGGAAGGCCAGTTCGGCCAGCCGGACGGCGTCGGACGTTCCGGCCGCGCGGCCGGCCAGCTCGGCGAACAGCGTCGCGGGCGCCAGGACCCGATCCCCGATCACATGGTCGGCGAGCCAGGGCAGGCGGGCGGGGGACAGCACCCCGGTGTGCCGGATCCCGGGCCCGTCGGCATCCGGCTGCGGCTCCCCCACCAGCGGATGACCGGCCGGGACCCGGTGCCGGACGGCGTCGAGCCAGTAGCGCTGCCGCTGGAAGGGGTACGTGGGCAGCGGGCGGTATGCGCGGGCACCGCTGTCCGCGTACACCGCCCGCCAGTCCACCGGCACTCCGTGCACGTGCAGGGCGGCCAGGGCCGCCAGCGCCCCGCCTGCGTCCGGGCACGCGGTGAACACCGCGCCCGCGTCCGGCGGTACGCACTCCTCGGCCGACACGCTGAGCGCGGCCGAGGGGCCGGCCTCGACGAACGCCGTCACGCCCGCATCCGCCAGCCTGCCCACCGCGTCGGCGAACCGTACGGTTTCGCGTGCCTGCCGCACCCAGTGGTCGGCGGTGGTGAGTGCGTCCGACTCGGGACGGCCGGTCAGCGTGGACACCACGGGCACGGACGGGCGTCGGTAGTCCACCGATTCGGCGACCGCGCGGAACTCGTCCAGCATCGGGTCGAGCAGCGGCGAGTGGAAGGCATGGCTGACCCGCAGCCGGGTGGCCGGGCAGCCGATCCGGGCGGCCAGCGCGGTCACCGCGTCCTCATCTCCGGAGAGCACCACGGACTCGGGCCCGTTGACCGCCGCCACCGCGACCCGGCCGGGCACCTCGGCGTCGTCGAGCAGGCGCCTCACCTCGGTCAGCGGCGCGCGCACCGCGATCATCGCGCCGCCGTCGGGCAGGGCCGCCATCAGACGGCCGCGCGCGGCCACCAGCCGCACCGCGTCGGCACGGGAGAACACGCCCGCGACATGGGCGGCGGCCAGTTCACCCACCGAGTGGCCGACCAGGAAGTCCGGTCGTACGCCCCATTCGGAGAGCAGCGTGTGCAGGGCGACCTCGAAGGCGAACAGCGCGGGCTGCGCGTAGTCGGTGCGCTCCAGCAGAGCGCCGTCGGGGTCGTCGATCACCTCCCGCAGGGGCCGGTCGAGCCACGGCGTGAACGCCTCGCACAGCTCGGTGAAGGCCGTGTCGAACACGGGAAAGGCCGCCGCCAGTTCACGGCCCATGCCGGGCCGCTGCGCCCCCTGGCCCGCACAGAGCAGCGCCACCCGCGGACGGGCACGCACGGTGCTCCGGTACAGCGCAGGGCCGAACGCCGGACTGTCGGCGCCGTCCGCCAGGTCGCGCAGTCCGGCGAGCAGACCGTCGGCGCCGCTGGCCAGGACGGCCGCGCGACGGGGCAGCGGTGTCCTGGTGGTCGCCAGGGAGTACGCGATGTCCAGCGCGGTCTCGTCGGTCGCGTCGGCCAGTGCGGCCGCCAGCCTCCCGGCGTGGGCCCGCAGGCCGGCCTCGTCGCTGCCGCTGACGAGCCAGGGGACGACCGGCCAGGCGCGCGCGGGCTGGGCCGAGCCTCGCCCGACGCCATCGCCGGCACGGGCCCCCGCACCCTCACCCTCACCGAAGCCGACTCCGCCCTCGACACCGCTGTCGATGTCCGACGGCTCCTCGATGATCACGTGCGCGTTGGTGCCGCCGATGCCGAACGAGGAGATCGCCGCCCGGCGCGGCCTCTCGCGCTGCGGCCAGGAGCGCGCCCGGTCGAGCAGGCGCACGGCCCCGGTGGACCAGTCCACGTGCGGCGACGGCTGGTCCGCGTACAGCGATGCGGGCAGTTCGCCGTGCCGCATCGCCTCGATCATCTTGATCACGCCCGCCACTCCGGCCGCGGCCTGGGTGTGCCCGAGGTTCGACTTGACCGAGCCCAGCCACACCGGGTCGGCGGGGTCGCGGTCCTGGCCGTAGGTGGCCAGCAGGGCGCCCGCCTCGATCGGGTCGCCGAGCGCGGTCCCCGTGCCGTGTCCCTCGACCACGTCGACGTCGGCCGGGCGCAGTCCGGCGTCGGCCAGCGCCAGGTGGATCAGCTCCCGCTGGGCCTCGCCGTTGGGGGCGGTCAGCCCGTTCGACGCGCCGTCGGAGTTCACCGCCGAGCCGCGCAGCACGGCCAGCACCGGGTGGCCGTTGCGTCGGGCGTCCGAGAGCTTCTCCAGCAGGACGAGGCCCACGCCCTCCGCCCATGCCGTGCCGTCCGCGCCCGCCGCGAACGAGCGGCACCGGCCGTCCGGTGACAGCGCCCGCTGGCGGCTGAACGCGACGAACGGCTGCGGGCTCGACAGCACCGTCACCCCGCCGGCCAGCGCGAGCGAGCACTGACCCGCCCGCAGCGCCGCGGCGGCCAGGTCCATCGCGACCAGGGAGGACGAACAGGCCGTGTCCACGGTCATGGTCGGGCCGCGCAGGCCCAGCACGTAGGAGATCCGGCCGGACGCCACACTGCCCGCCGAGCCGACGCCGATGTGCGACTCCAGCTCGTGCGGCGACACCCCGCTGCCGTAGCCGGCGTGCATCAGGCCGACGAACACACCGGTGCTGCTGCCACGCAGCGACGGCGCCGGAACACCCGCGCGCTCCAGCGTCTCCCAGGCGACCTCCAGCAGCAGCCGCTGCTGGGGATCCGTGGCCAGGGCCTCCCGTGGCGAGATGCCGAAGAACAGGGGATCGAAATCCGCCGCGTCGTGGAGGAAACCGCCACGACGGGTGTACGTGGTGCCGATCCGGTCCGGGTCGGGATCGTGCAGGGCGTCAATATCCCAGCCGCGGTCGCCGGGGAACTCGCCGGTGGCGTCCACGCCGTCGGCGACCAGTCGCCACAGTTCCTCGGGCGAGCTCACTCCGCCCGGGTAGCGGCAGCCGACGGCCACGATCGCCACCGGTTCGGCCACCGGCCCGCGGCGTGGGAGTGCCGTCGTGGGTGCGCTGCCGTGCAGCCGGGTGTCGAGGTGGGCGGCGACCGCGGCCGGGGTCGGGTGGTCCCAGACCAGCGTCGCGGGCAGCCGCAGTCCGGTGCGCAGGCTGAGCCGGTGCCACAGGGACATCGCGTCCATCGAGGTCAGGCCGAGATCGGCGAACGCCGTGCCGGGATCGGCGGCCGTCCCACGGATCGCCGCGGTCTCCGCGCACACGAGGTCGACCAGCGCGGCCCGCCGCTCGCCGGGCGTACGGCCGGACAGCCGCGCGAGCTCCGGCTCGGCCGGGCGTTCGGCGAGCGTCTCGCGCAGGACCGCCCGCCGTGGCTTGCCCCCGGCGGTGCGCGGCACGGCCGGTGTGAACAGGACCTCCTCGGGCACCTTGTGCGCGGACAGCACGGCGGCGCAGGCCCGCAGCACGGCTGCCGGTTCGACCGTCTGTTCCGCCGGGACGACGAACGCCACCGGCACCTCGCCGAGCAGCGGGTGGGCGCGTGCCACCACAGCCGCGTCCAGCACCCCGGGCAGGCCGCGCAGGACCTGCTCGACCTCGGCCGGGTCGACGTTCTCGCCGCCGCGCACGATCCGGTCGTTCACCCGGCCCGTGACCGTCAGACACCCGTGCTCGACGAGCCGGCCCAGATCGCCGGTGCGGTACCAGCCATCGCGCAGCGCTGCGGCGGTCTCCTCGGGCCGGTTGTGGTAGCCCAGCATGACGCCGGGCCCGCGCACCCAGATCTCCCCCTCCGCGCCGGCCGCGTCCCGGCCGCTCTCGGGATCGACCAGCCGGACCTCCATGCCGGGGACGAGCGGTCCGCTGCTGCCGCGCACCCTCGGCCCGCGCACCGACTCCATGGCGATCTTGCCGCAGGTCTCGGTACTGCCGTACCCATCGAGGAGCGGGGCGCCGAACCGCGTCTCCACCTCGTCCCGCAGGTCCGGTTCACTGGGCGCGCCCGCGCTGACGCACAGCCGCAGCGACGGCACGGCGCCGAGGCCGGCGTCGAGCAACTGGCGGTAGGTGAGCGGCACGCCGCCCAGCACGGTCGGCCCGAACTCGCCGATCAGCCGCACCAGTTCGGCCGGATCCGCGGCCGCGGTGATCCGCGCGCTCGCCCCGGCCACGGTCGTGCCCAGCACGCACAGCGAGTGGGCGTAGGTGTGCGCGAGCGGCAACGGCCACAGCAGCCGGTCCGCCTCCGACAGTCCCAGCCGCGGCACGTAGCAGGCGACGGGCGACCACAGCGCGGACCGCTGGCTCGCCACGGCGGCCCTCGATGTCCCTGAGGTGCCGGAGGTGTAGAGCAGCCATGCGGGCTCGTCCAGCCCGAGGTCATCACGAGGGGGCGCCGACGAGTGCCCGGCGGCGAGATCCTCGAAGCGGGCGGCGTCGTCCGGTGCCGTGTCCTCACCGGTCACCACCAGACGGGGTGCCCGACCGGCGGTCAACCGGGCGATCCGCGGCAGCTGCCGCCGGTCGGTGACCAGCACGGACGGATCGCAGTCGGCCAGGAGCGCGGCGAGCTCCGCGTCGGTACCGCGCGGACTCAGCGGCACGCCGACCGCGGCGGCCCGGACCGTGGCCAGCAGGCCTTCGACCAGTTCCACGCTGTTGTCCAGGCAGAACGCCACGCGCTCGCCGCGCCCGACCCCGAGTCCGACCGCCAACCCGGCGGTCCGGCGCTCCAGTTCGGCCCAGCTCACCGCGCGCCGGTCGTCGGCGAACGCGACCTTCTCGCCCAGCCGTAACGCGTTCCCGGCCAGCAACTCCGGCACAGGCCGGACCCCGCCCGCTTCCCCTGCCCCCATCGAGCCTCCTGCCCGTCGAGCGTCCGCCCCGTGTCAGTCCGATCTACGTCGACTTCGGGCGCCCCGTCAAGATCGCATCCGGGCAAGGATCACGTAAGTGAGGCAGCGTCAATGCCCAGGGACACGGCGGACGGTGGACCGTGGACGGTGGAAACGACCCGCATGCAAAAAGGGCCCTCACAGGCTGCTGCCTGCGAAGACCCTTCGCACCGTCGGGACGACAGGATTTGAACCTGCGACCCCTTGACCCCCAGTCAAGTGCGCTACCAAGCTGCGCCACGTCCCGGTGCGTCTCGCGCGGTGAACCGCGTGATCGCGCGAACAGCACTTTACCCCACGTCGAGGCCCGCTTCGCAGAGGGCGGGGGCAAGGCGGGACAATCGACGTATGGGCAGCACATCCTCAGGCAGGCCGGCCGGTGCGCGGGACAGGGACGACGAGGGGCGAGCGCGCAGCGCCCGGCCGCGGGACGGGCTGGGGCGCCCCTTGCCCTATGGGGCGGAGGGTGTGGAGCGGCAGCCCGAGGGGGTCGTACGCACCCCCGAGCAGAGCGTCATGGAGGCGCAGGAGCTGCTCGACGCGGGCAAGCCCTTCCACGCGCACGAGGTCTTCGAGGACGCCTGGAAGTCGGGGCCCGAGGAAGAGCGGACGTTGTGGCGGGGCCTGGCCCAGCTCGCGGTGGGACTCACCCACGCGGCCCGGGGCAACGTCACGGGCGGGGCGCGGCTGCTGCGACGCGGGGCCGGGGCGGTCCAGGAGTGGGCGTCGGTCTCGGGGCGCGCGCAGCCGTACGGGATGGACCTGGCCGGGCTCGCCGGGTGGGCGCGGACGGTGGCGGAGGACGTGGAGCGGGGCGCCGGGGCCGTGGACGCGAGGGAGCGGGCGCCGCGGCTGCTGGCGTGAGACCGGAGGCGGCCCCGCCCGCGCGGGAGCGGGGCCCGGCGAGAGCGGCCGTGCCCCTCAGAGAGCCGTCCACCACGCCCACACATGCCCCGACCTCGGACGCGGTGCCCGCGTTGTCAGTGGCGTGCGGCAGACTCGGGGTGTGCGAAAGATTCATGTCATCGGTATTGGGGCGGGCGACCCCGAGCAGCTGACGCTGCAGGCGGTCAGGGCGCTGCGGGGCACGGACGTGTTCTTCATCCTCGACAAGGGCGAGGTGAAGTCGGACCTCACGCAGCTGCGCCGGGACATGCTGGACGCGCACATACCGGAGGGGACGTACCGGGTCGTCGAGGCACGGGACCCGGAGCGGGACCGCTCCGCGGGGGGTGCCGCCTACTCCCCCGCCGTCGGGGACTGGCGCAGTGCCCGCGCCGGGATCTACGAGCGGCTGATCACCGAGGAACTGGGCGAGGACGAGACGGGTGCGTTCCTGGTGTGGGGTGACCCCGCGCTGTACGACAGCACGCTCGGGATCCTCCAGGAGGTCCTGGACAAGGGCGCGGTGGACTTCGAGTACGACGTCGTGCCCGGTATCAGCAGTGTCTCCGCGCTCGTCGCCCGGCATCGGACGGGGCTCAACCGGGTCGCCCGGCCCGTGCAGATCACGACCGGGCGGCGGCTGGCCGAGGGCTTCCCGGAGGGCGTGGACGACGTGGTCGTCATGCTCGACGCCCACCAGGCCTTCCGGCGGTACGCCGACCAGGACATCGACATCTACTGGGGCGCGTACATAGGCACCCCGGACGAGATCCTCGCCTCGGGCCCCATCGCCGAGGCCGCGCCCCGGATCGAGCGGCTGCGTGCCGAGGCGCGCGAGCGCAAGGGCTGGATCATGGACACCTATCTGCTGCGCAGGAATCCGAAGGAGCAGAAGGAGCAGAAGGAGCAGTAGGAGCCCGGCAGGTACACGGTCGGGGCGGGGCCCGCCGCACGGCACCCGAGCGGACCGTTCCCGCATGCGCCGCCGTCTCACCGCTGTGATCGTGGGGCCGTGACGCTCGCCGAGGAATCCGCCCCGCCCGCCGCCTCCCAGCCACCCGTGCTGGACCCGCGTCGGCGCAATGTCGTCTTCGTGACGATCATGCTGGGGATGCTGCTCGCGGCCCTCGACCAGACGATCGTGGGCACGGCGTTGCCGACGATCGTGTCGGATCTGGGCGGTGCCGAGCACATGTCGTGGGTGGTGACGTCGTACCTGCTCGCGGAGACCGTGGCGACGGTCCTGGTGGGCAAGTTCGGCGACATGTTCGGCCGCAAGGTGGTCTTCCAGGTCTCCGCGATCGTGTTCATCACGGGGTCGTTCCTGTGCGGTCTGGCCTCCAACATGACGCTGCTGATCCTCTGGCGGGCGATGCAGGGTGTCGGGGCCGGCGGTCTGATGGTGACGGCGATGGCGTTGATCGCCGACGTCATCCCGCTCCGGGAGCGGGGCAAGTACCAGGGCGCGATCGGCGCGGTGTTCGGTGTGGCGACGGTGATCGGACCGCTGCTGGGCGGGCTGTTCACCGACCATCTCACCTGGCGCTGGGCGTTCTACGTCAACGTGCCGATCGCGATCATCGTCGTCATCGCGGCCGCCCGGACCATCCCGGTGGTCAAGTCGGCCTCCCGGCCCGTCATCGACTACCTGGGCATCGGGCTCGTCGCGGTCGGCGCCAGCGCGCTGATTCTGGCGACGAGTTGGGGCGGCAACGAGTACGCGTGGAGTTCGGGCGTCATCGTCGGCCTGTTCGTCGGCGGTGCGGTAGCGCTCGGCCTGTTCTGCTGGGTGGAGACGCGGGCGGCCGAACCGATGCTGCCCATGCGGCTGTTCGCCAACCCGGTCTTCTCGGTCTGCTCCGTGCTCAGCTTCATCGTCGGTTTCGCCATGCTCGGCGCGATGACGTATCTGCCGACCTATCTGCAGTACGTCGACGGCGACTCGGCCACGATCTCGGGCGTGCGGACGCTGCCGATGGTGGCGGGCCTGCTCATCGCGTCGGTGTTCAGCGGCAACGTGGTCAGCAAGACCGGGAAGTACCGGGTCTTCCCGATCGTCGGCTCCCTGGTGATGGCGGTCGGGCTGTTCCTGATGTCCCTCATGGGGCCGGCGTCCGGCGCCTGGCTGGAGTCGCTGTACATGTTCGTGCTCGGTACCGGCATCGGTCTGTGCATGCAGGTCCTGACGATCGCCGTGCAGAACACCGTCGCCTACGCCGACCTCGGCACCGCGACCTCCGGTGTCACCTTCTTCCGTACGCTGGGCAGCTCGTTCGGCACGGCCGTCTTCGGCACCATCTACACCAACACGCTCACACCCAACCTCACCGACGCCGTCGAGACCGCAGCGCGGACGGGCAGCGGGCTCGATCCGACCGCCATCGCCCAGGCAGCGACCAGCCCGGAGGGCCTGCATGGGCTGCCACCGGAGGTCGCGGCCCCGATCGTCGAGGCCTACGCCGACACGCTGCAGACCGTCTTCCTGTGGACGGTGCCGGTCGCGGCGGTCGGCTTCGTGGTGGCCCTGTTCCTCAAGGAGGTGCCGCTGCGCGACAGTGCGCGGATGGGGTCCACCGACATGGGCGACGGGTTCGCGTCGCCGCACGACCCCAACGCCGAGCGGGTGCTGGAGGCGTCCGTCGGGAAGATCATCGGCGGCCTGCAGCCCGACCTCGCACGCCGCATCATCGCGGACTCCGACACCCGCCTCGACGTGGCCGGCGCCTGGGCGGTCATCCAGGTCGACCTGCTGACCCGCCTGGTCGGCCACGCCGGCCTCGGCATGATCGCCGCCCGCCGCCACATGCCCCCGGAAGTGCTTCTGCCGGTCTTCGACCGCATGGTCGACGAGGGCTACCTCACCCGCGACGGCTCCCTCCTCTCCCACACCGCGGCGGGCGCCCGCGAGGCCGAGGTCCTCGGCAAGGCGTGGGGCACCTGGCTCGAGGCCCGGGTGCACGAGGACATCGGCCGTCCCCCCGGCACGGATCTGCGCGCCGCGGTCCACACGATCGCCAAACGCCTGCTCCTCGAGGACCTGACCCACGGCCTGCCGAGCCGCACGAAGGAGCCGGCGCTGAGCGAGTCGCGCTGAAACCCGGGTGCGGCGTGCGGCGGTCCGCGGCGATACTCACGCCATGTCTGCCACGCCGGTGCGTTTCCGTGATCCCCTCAGCAAGGAGTACGAGTTCACCGACTCGATGCTGGTGCGCTGCCCGCGCTGCGACGGAATGGCCCACTTCGACAGGCGGCCCGCCCACGCTCCCGACGCCGACGCCGTGTCGTACCGGCAGCGGCGTCTCGTCTGCCCGTCCTGCGGCCTCGCACGGAACCCATCGTGTGCCCACCCTGTCCTGTGGCTCCGGACCCGGACCAGGCACGGAGAGGTGTGGGCCTACAACCTCGAACACCTCGACCTGCTCAGGCGGTTCGTTGCCGCATCGCTGCGGGAGCGGCCGCCCTGGTACGAGCACGGGCGGAAGATGACCTACGTCGCCCGTCTGCCCGCCTGGATCAAGCGGGCGAAGAACCGCGACGAGGTCCTGCGCGCCATCGACCGCATCCGCGCCTCGGTCGTCACGGGCTGAGGCCGAGCCGCTCCAGGACCCCCGCCATGTCCGGCACCGCTTCCGTGCCCGCCGGGAGCGGGGGGCGTCGTACGACGACGACCGGGAGGGTGAGGCGGCGGGCGGCGGTGAGTTTGGCCGAGGTCGCCGCTCCGCCGCTGTCCTTGGTGACCAGGACGTCGATGCGGTGCTCGTGCAGAAGGGCCGTCTCGTCGGTCACCGTGAACGGGCCGCGGGCCAGGAGCACTTCGGTGTGCGGGGGCATCGGGGGCTCGGGCGGGTCGACGGAGCGTACGAGGAAGCGCAGGTCCGTGAGGTGGGCGAAGGCCGCCAGACCCAGGCGCCCGGTGGTCAGGAAGACCCGGTGACCGAGGCTCGGCAGCAGCGCGGCGGCCTCGTCGAGCGACGCGACCTCGTGCCAGTTGTCCGCTGGGTCCGGTCGCCATCCCGGGCGGCGCAGGACCACCGCCGGCACGCCGGTCGCCGTCGCGGCTTGCGCCGCGTTCGCCGTGATCGACTCGGCGAAGGGGTGGGTGGCGTCGACGACGGCGTCGACCTGCTCGGAGCGCAGCCAGTCGGCCAGGCCCTCCGCCCCGCCGAAGCCGCCGATCCGGACCTCCCCCTCGACCGCGCCAGGCCGTGACACCCGCCCCGCGAGGGAGGTCGTGACCCGGACGCCGGGGTGCGCCGTGAGCGCGGCGGCGAGTTCGCGGGCCTCGGTGGTGCCGCCGAGGATCAGGATGTGGCGGGGGGACATGGGGGGAGCGTACGAGGTCGGTCGCGGGGAGCGGGACGCCGGGTTCGTGCGCTCGGGGCATCGATGAACACTATGAACACAACTTTCAGATCGTGGTTCCCCACCCCGTCGCTCTCTAGCATCGCGGCGCACGGCTCGACGACGCGCCGACGAGGACGAGGAGCAGCGTCTTGGACTGGACGAGAACGCATGCACTGATCCGCAGGTCCGTCCCCTCGCAGGACCGGCGGCGTACGACGCTCGCCGCCCTCCTGGCCGGCGCCCTCACCGTCGGCATCCTCGTCGGCGCGTCGAACGCCCGGGGCGAGACTGCGGCACCGGCGCACGCGGACTGCCCCGCCGGCCTCGTCGGCAGGGCCGACTGCTACACCGGCCGCGACACGGAAGGCGCCTACTACGCGATCGCCGTGCCGCGGGACTGGAACGGCTCCCTCGTCGTACATGCCCACGGCGGCCCCGATCTGGGTGCCGGGTCCGACCCCGCCCGCAGCCTGGACGACCTGGGCCGCTGGTCGGTGATGGTGAAGGAGGGCTATGCCTGGGCGGGTTCGTCGTACCGCCGGGGCGGCTACGGGACACGGATGGCCGCCGCCGACACCGAGAGCGTGCGCCGGCTGTTCGTCGCGGAGTTCGGCGAGCCGCGGCGGACGTATGTGCACGGCCAGTCGTGGGGCGGGAACGTCGCGGCGAAGGTTGTAGAGACCTACGGCGGGCGGCACGGGGCGTACGACGGGGCGCTGCTCACCAACGGCGTCCTCGCCGGTGGCTCACGCGGCTACGACTACCGCGTCGACCTGCGTGTCGTCTACCAGTACTACTGCGGTAACCACCCGCGCCCGACCGAGCCGCGGTACCCGCTGTGGCAAGGGCTGCGCGCCGGCTCGACCATGACGGCCGCTGGGCTGCGCGCCCGGCTGCAGGAGTGCACCGGCTACGCGTCGGCGCCCGAGGAGCGGACCGCGCTGCAGCAGCGCAACCTCGACGACATCCTGGCCGTGACGAGGATCCCGGAGCGCACCCTGGAGTCGCATCTGCGGTTCGCGACCTTTACGTTCCGGGACATCGTGCACGAGCGCCTCGGGGGCCGGAACCCGTTCGGCAACCGGGGTGTCCGCTACTCCGGGTCGCACGACGACGAGGCGCTCAACGCCGGTGTCGAGCGGTTCGCCCCCGACCCCAGGGCCGTACGGGATCTGTCCTACGACAGCGATCTCACCGGCAAGGTCTCGGTCCCGGTGCTGACGCTGCACGCGATCGACGATCCGACTGCGTTCGTGGAGCACGAGGCGGCGTACCGGGCCACTCTGCGCGGGGCCGGTCGGGCCGGGCAGCTGGTGCAGACGTTCACTCGGGAGCGCGAGCACAGTGAGCTGAGTGATGCCGAGTACGCCGCGTCCGTCGACGCCCTGGACGCGTGGGTGGGCGAGGGGAAGAAGCCCACGCCGACGTCGGTGGCCGCGTCGTGCGGCGGCTTCGACGAGACGTACGGCAGCGGCTGCTTCTACGACACCGGCTTCCGTCCGGGTCCGTACGCCTCGCGCGTCGAGCCGCGGCCGGGCGGGCTGCGGTGGCCGGCCATGACGGTCGTTCAGGAGCGGGCGTGGAGCGGGATCGAGGGTGTCGGGATCGCTCCCTGAGCGAGGCCGGCCGGGCCGGTCTATCGTCCTGGCATGGGATCCGTACGTGCCGTCCTCATCGACATCGACGGGGTCCTCACCGTCTCCTGGCAGCCGCTGCCGGGGGCGGTCGAGGCGTTGCGGGAGATCCGTGCGGCCGGGCTCGGTGTGGTGCTGGTGACGAACACGACCTCGCGGACGCGGGCGTCGATCGCACGCACGCTGACGGACGCGGGGTTCGCGGTGTCCGCCGAGGACATCCTGACGGCGCCCGCCGTCACCGCCGCGTATCTCGCCGAGCACTGCCCGGGGGCACGGTGTGCGCTGCTGAACAGCGGGGACATCGCGGAGGACCTGGGCGAGGTCACCGTCGTAGGCGAGGACGAGGGCGGCGACACCGCTCCGGACGTCGTGGTGGTCGGGGGAGCCGGGCCCGAGTTCGGCTACGCGGCGCTCAACCGGGCCTTCGGGCATCTCCAGCGCGGGGCGCGCCTGGTGGCCATGCACCGGAATCTCTACTGGCGTACGGACGAGGGGCTGCAGCTCGACACCGGCGCCTTCCTGGTCGGCCTGGAGAAGGCCGCGCGGGTCGAGGCGGAGATCACGGGCAAGCCGTCGGCCGCGTTCTTCGAGGCGGCGCTGGCGCATGTGGGGGTCGGGGCGGACGAGGCGGTGATGGTGGGCGACGACATCGAGTCCGATGTGCTGGCGGCACAGCGGGCCGGTGTGACAGGCGTGCTGGTGAGGACCGGGAAGTACCTTCCTCAGACGCACCGGGCCGCGAGCGGCACACCCGACCATGTGATCGACTCGTTCGCCGATCTGCCCGCGCTGCTGGGGGAACTGCGGGGATCCGCACAGCGATAGCCGGGGTGTCAGCGCAGCAGCAGTTGGAGGCCGCCCACGACCGTCGCGGCGATGACGAGCTGCTCGAACAGCCGCTGGTTGATCCGGCCCACGGCCCATTTGCCGATCAGCGCGCCGGGTACGACGAAGATCACGAGGGCGGCGTCGAGCAGGAGCGAGGGTCCGTCGATCAGGCCCAGTCCGGCGCTGAAGGGCACCTTGGAGACGTTGACGATCAGGAAGAAGAAGGCGGAGGTCCCCAGGAAGCCCAGCTTCCGGAAGCCCGCCGACAGCAGGTACATCGACATCACCGGGCCGCCCGCGTTGGCGACCATCGTGGTGAAGCCGCCGAGGACACCGTACGAGCGGGCCTTGACCCGGCCGGCCCGGGTGGTGACGGAGTCCGGTTCGTCCTCCTTCTCCGCCGTACGGCGGCGCCATACCGTGACGGCCGCCATCAGCAGCAGGATCGCGCCGATCGAGGTACGGACGATCCCGTCGTCCGCCCACACCAGGAACAGCGTGCCGAACACGACGCCGGCCGCGACCGCCGGGAACAGGCGCCACAGGGTGGGCCAGTGGGCGTGCCGTCGGTAGGTGAGGACGGCGAGCACGTCACCGGCGATCAGGATCGGCAGGAGGACGCCGGTGGAGGCGCGGGCGGGCAGTACGGCGGCGAAGATCGCCAGGCTGACCGTGTTGGCCCCGCTCACGGCCGTCTTGGAGAAGCCGACGAGCAGGGCCGCGAAGGCGAGCGCGGCGAATTCCCAACCTGTTATGTGCCAGAGGTTCATCGTGTCCATGCGGAGACCGATGGTATGTGCAGACAACAGGTACTGGTAAGGACCGTCTCGCCAGTCGGGAGACCGCTAGTGCCGCTCGACCAGCACCGCGCTCCCCTGCCCCACCCCCACGCACATGGTGGCCAGTCCCCGCTCCGCCCCGGTCCTGCGCATCCGGTGCAGCAACGTCGTGAGGATCCGGGCGCCGGAGCAGCCCAGTGGATGCCCCAGTGCGATCGCGCCGCCGCTCGCGTTGACCAGCTCGGGATCGATGCCCAGCTGGTCCACGCACGCGAGTGCCTGGGCCGCGAACGCCTCGTTGAACTCGGCCTCCTGGATGTCGGCGATCGCCCAGTCGGCGCGGGCCAGGGCCTTGCGGGTGGCGGGGACCGGGCCGATGCCCATGACGTCGGGGTGGACACCGGCCGAGGCGCCGGCGACGTAGCGGCCGAGGGACTCCAGGCCCAGTTCGTTCAGGGCCTCCTCGCTGACCAGGAGCAGTCCGGCCGCGCCGTCGTTCATCGGTGAGGCGTTGCCCGCGGTGACGCTGCCGCCTTCGCGGAAGACCGGCTTCAGCCGGGACAGCTTCTCGTACGACGTGTCCTCGCGGATGCACTCGTCGCTGTCGACCAGCACCCCGTCCGGGCGCCGCACCGGCAGGATCTCGTCGTCGAAGTGGCCGTTCTTGCGGGCGTCGGCGGCCCGTTGGTGGCTGCGCAGCGCGAACTCGTCCTGCCGCTCGCGCGGGACGCCGTACCGCTCGGCGACCTCCTCGGCCGTCTCGCCCATGGCCAGCAGGCCGTGCAGTTCCTTCATCGCCGGGTTGACCAGGCGCCAGCCGAGCCGGGTGTCGAAGGTCTCGACGCGGTGGGGCAGCGCCTCGTCGGGGCGGGGCAGGACGAAGGGCGCGCGGCTCATGGACTCGGAGCCGCCGGCGAGCACGATGTCGGCCTCGCCGGCCGCGATGGTGCGGGCCGCCGTCGTGACCGCCTCGAGGCCGGACGCGCACAGGCGGTTGACCGTGGCGCCGGGGACCGACTCGGGCAGGCCGGCCAGCAGTGCGGCCATGCGGGCGACGTTGCGGTTGTCCTCGCCGGCCTGGTTGGCGGCGCCCCAGTAGACGTCGTCGATACGCGCGGGGTCCAGGGCGGGCACATCCGCGACGAGGCCCCGGATCACGGTCGCGGCGAGGTCGTCGGGCCGTACCGACGACAGCGCTCCGCGGAGTTTGCCGATGGGGGTGCGGCGGGCGGCCGCGAAGTGGACGGGACGCACGACAGGTCTCCTGACCGGGCAGTATGGATCGGCACCCATTTAATTAGCACCGCTAGTTTTGGACTATAGACCGACCCGCCGCACTCTGGGAAGACCGACCTGCCACACCCGGGGAACACCGACCCGCACCTGCGAAGATCCCTTCCGGACACCTTCACCGACGCAGCCGGAGGGTACGAGAAGACATGGCCGACACCCGTGAGCACACCTTCGCCGGACGCCGGGGATCGATCGTCGTACGCGAATGGCCGACCCCTCGGCCCCGGTACGTCGCACTCGTGACCCACGGCTACGGAGAGCACGCCGGCCGGTACGCCGAGGTGGCGGAGGTCCTCGTCGGGCACGGTGCGGCCGTGTTCGGGCCCGATCATGTCGGGCACGGGAAGTCGGCGGGCGAGCGGGTGGTGATCGAGGACTTCGAGGACGTGGTCGCCGATGTGCACGCCGTCGCCGAGCTGGCCCGGGCCGCGCATCCGGGCGTACCGGTCGTCATGATCGGGCACTCCATGGGCGGGCTGGTCGCGGCCCGTTTCGCCCAGCTCCACGGCGCCGAGCTCACCGCACTCGTCCTGTCCGGGCCCGTCATCGGCGACTGGGAGCTGCCCCGGCGCCTGCTCGCCCTCGACACGATCCCCGACACCCCCATCAACCCGGCCGCGCTCTCCCGCGACCCCGAGGTGGGCGCGGCGTACGCGGCGGATCCGCTGGTCTGGCACGGCCCGATGAAGCGGCCGACAGTGGAGGCGTTCGCCCGGATGCTGGACACCGTGTCCGAGGGCGGCGGTATCGGGCGTGTGCCGCTGCTGTGGCTGCACGGCGACGACGACCGCCTGGTCCCGCTCCCCGGCAGCCGCACCGGCATCGAGGAGTTGCGCGGGGAGGACTGGACCGAGCGCGTGTATGCGGGTGCCCGGCACGAGGTGTTCCACGAAACCAACAAGGCGGAGGTGTTCGCGGATCTCATCCAGTTCCTGGACGGCGTGCTCACCCACTGAGACACGCCGGTTTGCACCGGTTCGCGCTGGGCACTCGCGCCCCCATGGAGCCAAGCACCCAGAAGGAGGAGCTCGGTATGACTGTGGTCAGGAGCACGCTCCCCGAACCGGCCCGCCGGGTGGCGGGAGACGCCTTGCAGAGCACCCTCGTCGATCTTCTCGGGCTCTCGCTGATCGGGAAGCAGGCGCACTGGAACATCGTGGGCCCGCGCTTCCGCTCGATCCATCTCCAGCTCGACGAGATCGTGTCGGTGGCCCGCTCGTACGCGGACACGGTCGCGGAGCGCTCCGCCGCGCTCGGCGTCCCGCCCGACGGACGGCCGGAGACCATCGCCGCGGCCTACACGCTGCCCAGCCCCAAGGAGGGCTGGGTGCGCGACAACGAGGTCGTCCAGCTGGTCGTGGACACGCTGGATGCGGCCATCGGACGGCTGCGCGAACGCATCGACGCGACCGCGGAACCGGACCCGGTGACGCAGGACCTGCTGATCGGCATCACGAGCGAGCTGGAGAAGCAGCGCTGGATGTTCGACGCGGAGAACTGGCCGCGCGCCGAGTGACACGGCCGTACGCGGAGAACAGCACGCCCTGACGCACAGAGCCCTACCCGGGAGAAGGGGCACACCGTGACCGACGCCCTCGAACTCGACACGCTGTGGCAGGACTTCCACCGCGTGGTGAACATGACGTCGCAGGAGCTGGCCGCCTGGCTGCGGGTCAGTGACGCGGACGAGGACACCGAGCCACTGCCGGACCAGGCCGGCACGCCCACCGGCCAGCACGTCCTCGCGATCCTCCAGAAGCGGCGGACGGACCTCACCGACGACGACATCCAGGTGATGTACGACGTCGTGGACACCGTCACCGATGAGGCGGACCTGGAGAACGAACCCGAGCCGGAACAGACCCGCCGTCGGCATCAGTTGATGACGATCGGCCACGACCCGCTGAGGCCGTGAGCGACGGCAAGCGCGTCGTACGGGAACTCGTACGCGCGCATGGGCAGACGTTCGCCGAGGAGGCGGGCATCCCGCTGAGGAACACCCCGCAGCCTCTGTACCGGCTGCTGGTGCTGGCCCATCTGCTCAGCGCCCGGATCCGCGGCTCGATCGCCGTCGACACCGCCCGCGCCCTGTACGACGCGGGCCTGCGCGACCCGCGCCGCATGGCCGACGCCTCGTGGCAGGAGCGGGTGGATGCGCTGGGCCGGGGCGGCTACCGTCGCTACGACGAGCGCACCGCCACCCAACTCGGCGATACTGCGGCACTGTTGACCGATCGCTGGGGCGGCGACCTGCGGCGGCTGCGGAAGGAGGCGGACGGCGACGTCCCCGAACTGCGCCGTCTGCTCCGGGAGTTCCCCGGCATGGGCCCGGCCGGCGCCGACATCTTCCTGCGCGAGGCCCAGCGGGTCTGGCCGGAAGTGGCACCCTACCTGGACGGCAAGGCCCTCTCGGGCGCCGAGCGGCTCGGTCTGACCAAGGACCCGGACCGGCTTACCGCCCTAGCCGGGAACACCGAACCGGCCGTGCTCGCCGCGGCGTTGGTGCGTGCCTCGCTCGACAAGGAGGTGGCCGAAGACAGCCTCCGCCGGGCCGCATGATCGTGTCAGACTGCTCGGACACGCCGCTGTCGAGCAGAGGAGACCCGTGTGACCGGGACCGAGCCGGCCGTACCGCTCATCGACACGAGCAGACCGCATCCGGCCCGCGTCTACGACTGGTTCCTCGGCGGCAAGGACAACTACCCCGTCGACGAGGAACTGGGACGCCGGATCACCGCGTTGCAGGGCGACGCCCCGCGGCACGCGCGTGCCAACCGCCGGTTCATGGCACGGGCCACGCGGGCGGTCGTCCGGGAGACGGGGATCCGCCAGTTCCTCGACGTCGGTTCCGGCATCCCGACCGAGCCCAACCTGCACCAGGTCGCCCAGTCCGTCGTCCCGGACGCGCGGGTGGTGTACGTCGACAACGACCCGATCGTCCTCGCTCACGCGCAGGCCCTGCTGAGCGGCACTCCGGAGGGCGCGACCGAGTATGTGCAGGCCGATGCACGCGAGCCGGAGTGGATCCTCGAACGGGCCGCGTCCGTCCTCGACTTCGACCGGCCCGTCGCGCTGTCGCTGGTCGCGCTCCTGCACTTCATCGCGGACGACGACGGCGCCCACGACCTCGTGGACACTCTGGTGGGCGCGCTGGCGCCGGGCAGCTGTCTGGTGCTGTCGGCGATGACAGCGGACTTCGATCCGGAGAACGTCCACCGGGGCATCGCCGCCTACGCGGCGAGCGGGGTGACGCTCGTGGCCCGTTCGCACGCCGAGATGGGGCAGTTCTTCGAGGGACTCGCACTGCTCGAACCGGGGATCGTCTCCCTCTCGGACTGGCGGCCCGACGCGGGCGAGAACGGGGAGAAGGAAGGGCCGGTGTCGCTGTACGGCGCGGTCGGCCTCAAGCGCTGAACCGTCCCCCCGGCTCGGCCGGACGACCGCTCGGCCGGACGACTGCAGCCGGCAGGCTGCTCAGCCGAGCAACCACCCACCGTCCACGGCGAGTTCCACCCCGTTCACCGACCGGTTGCGCAGCAGGAAGTCCACGGCGTCCACCACGTCGCCCATCGTGGCGAGCCGCCCGGTGGGTGTTCTGGCGCGCAACCCGGCCCGCACCTCCTCGGGTTTGCCCAGCCAGTACGGGCTGTCCCCCACGACCCCCGGATGCACCGCGTTGACCCGTACCGGCGCCAACTCGACCGCGAGGGTGTTCACCAGGCCGCCCACCCCCGCGTTGACGGTCGCCACCGTCGTCGCCCCCACATACGGGCGCTCCTTGGCCTGACCGCCGAACAGCACGATCGCGCTGTCGTCGTGCAGCCGACGCCGCAGGGTGTGCACGACCTCGGTGTAGCCGACGAGCTTGAGCGTGACGAGCCGCAGGGCGGCGTCGATGTCGTACTCGGCGACCCGGTTGTCGTCGCGGGACACGCCGGCGATCACCAGGTGGTCGACCCGTCCGACGTCGGCCAGCGCGGCGGCGATCTCCCGCGGCCGGGACAGATCGAGGGCGATGCCCCGGGCGGCGCCGGCCTCCTTCGCCACCGTGTCGGCGCGATGCGCGTCCCGACCCGTGAGCACCACCTCGTCGCCCCGCCCCGCGCGGAAGCGGGCGAACTCACGGCCGATCCCGGACGTTCCGCCGACGACCACCACACTGCTCATGACCCCAGGGCCTCCCTCAGGTACTCCCAGTCCCGCGTGAACCGGTAGGAGTGGCGCGACGGCGGCTGCGGCGCCTGTGTCTCCAGCCAACGCACCGGCCCCTCCCCCGCGTTGGCGAATCCGTGCACACATCCCGCCCCTGCCCAGGCGAGGTCCCCCGGCCCGAGCCGATACCGCTCGCCGTCGAAGGTGGCGTCCACGACGCCCTCCAGGATCAGGTACGTCTCCTCGAAGGGGTGGTCGTGCGTGCCCGCGACGCCGTCGGGGGCGTACTGCACCATGAACATGGTCGAGGCGACCGCGCCGAGGTCGCCGTCGACCATCATCTTCACGGTGATGCCGCTGTACACGAGCAGCGCGGTGCGCATGCTCGCCGACACCGCGAGCAGGTCCTGGGCCTGCTTGCCGGGGTCCATCTGCGCGGGTTCGAAGTGGCCGAGGGACCGGGTGCGCGGGTCGCGGACGTCGATGCGGACGGGGTCGCGGGCCGGCAGCGCGGGGACGGCCTGGGTGTCGTGGCCGTAGCGGGCGCGCGGCACGGGGGCGAGCATGTCGGCCCAGCTTCCGGCGGTGTCCCCGGCGCCGCGCCAGGCGTGTGGGACGCCGGTCGGGAGGAGGCCGTAGTCGCCCTCCTCGAGGAGGTACGCCCCCTCGGGCACGTCGAGGATCACGGCCCCGTCGAGCACATGGAAGCTCTCCTCGTACGAGTGCACATGCGCGGCGACCCGGCCGTCGGGCCGTATCTCGCACAGCCCGAAGCCGGTGTGCACACTGCCGTCGCCCTCGCCGACCAACTCCCGCCGCCGATGGCCGAGTTCGTCGTACGGCGGCTCCGGGACGTCGGCGGCCCGGCGCACCAGGTGTCGGGTCATGCGGCGCTCTTCGCCTCCTTCGCGGCCAGCAGCCGCTCGCGGGACTCCTGGACCAGTCGCCGGGCCCGGTCGACGTCCGCGACGAGCCTGCCGTCGCGCTTGTGGATCACGCCGTCGACGATGACCGTGTCGACGTTGGAGACGTCCGCCGACAGCGTCACGGCGGCGGCCGCGTCGTGCACCGGGGCGACGTTCAGGGCGGTGGCGTCGATCGCGACGACGTCGGCGCGCTTGCCGGGGGTCAGGGAGCCGGTGCGGTCCTCCAGACCCGCGACGTGTGCGCCGTTGCGGGTGGCGATCCCCAGCATCTGACGGGCCGTCAACATGGTGTCGGGGACGGGCAGATTGGCCTTCCAGCAGTCGGCGTTGACGCGGGCCCGCTCGGCGCCGAAGGCCGCGCGGATCTGGGTGAACATGTCGCCGGGCACGGTGGTGACGACATCGATGCTGAGCGACGGCCGCAGTCCGAACTCGATTGCCTTCATCACGGGTGGCCAGCCGTGCCCCATCTGCACCTCCACCTGCGGCGCGATCGACACCGTGCCGCCGCTGTCGGCGACCATCTGCCACTCCTCGTCACTGAAGTAGCAGCAGTGGACGTAGGTGGTGTCGGCCCCGAGGAGCCCCAGGTCGTGCAGCTGCTTGACCATGCCGAAGCGGCCCGCCAGCCGGCCCATCGCCACATGCACCGTGATCGGGATGTCCAGCTCGCGGGCGAGACCCCACTCGGCGGTGACGACGTCGTTGAGGCAGAAACCGGGGCCGCGGGTGGCCAGGGCCATGGTCAGCAGACCGTCGGCGGAGGAGAAGTAGCTGCTGCGGATCCGCCGTACGTCGTCGCCCGGGATCGCGATCTTGCTCTCGAACCAGTAGTCGGCGAGAGAGGTGTTGGCACTGCCGTACGCGTACTGGGCGCGGATGCCGCTCTCCGTGAGGCCCTGGATCGCCGCGTCCGGGTGCTCGGGGGTGTTGTTGATGTGCGACCAGTCGACGAGAGTGGTGATGCCGGCGTTCAGGCACTCCAGCGAGCCGGCGAGGTTGGCCGCGTACACGTCCTCGGGGGTGTACAGCGGTGCGAAGGTGTCGAGGATGTCGACGAAGTAGTCGTCCAGGGTGGCGTCGGGGGCGACGTTCCGGATGGACGCCTCCCAGGTGTGCCGGTGGGTGTCGACGAAGCCGGGGATCACGATCCGGCCGGTCATGTCGAGCACTTCGGCGTCGGCGCTGATCTCCCGTTCCACCGCCGTGATCCTGCCGTCCTCGATGAGGACGTCCCCCTGGGGCAGGTCCCCGATGTCGGGGTCCATCGACAGCACGTGCCCGGCTCGCAGGAGTATCCGATCGGTCATCGCCCTTCCTCCCATGGGGTGTTCAGTAAGCGGCGAGTCCGCGTACGGCCGCCACGACCTTGTCGACGGTGGGGATCACGCGCTCCTCCAGCGCGTCGGCGAACGGCAGCGGGACGCACTCCCCCGCCACCCGCCTGACCGGCGCGTCCAGCAGGCCGAACCCCTCGTCGGCGACGACCGAGACGAGCGTGGCGCCCCAGCCGCCCTGGTACGGGTTCTCCTCGACGGTGACGAGCCGCGAGGTCCGCCCGAGCGAGGCCAGCACGGTGGCGACGTCCAGCGGCACCAGGCAGCGCAGGTCGACGACCTCCGCCTCGACGCCCTCGCCGGACAGCAGCTCGGCGGCCTTCAGCGCGACCGGCACCATCGAGGCGAGCGCGACGAGGGTGACATCGGCGCCCTCGCGGACGACGGCGGCACGGCCCAGCTCGACGAGGTGGTCCGGCGGCGCGGGCGCGCCTTTGGAGGCGAGGAGCCCCTTGTGTTCGAAGAAGACGACCGGGTCGTCGCTGCGGATCGCCGCGGCCATCATGCCGATCACGTCGGCCGGGGTCGCCGGTGCGGCGATCTTCAGCCCCGGGATCGTGAACGCCCAGTTCTCGGTGGCCTGGGAGTGCTGGGCGCCGAAGCCGAGCCCGCCGCCGTTGGCGGTGCGCACGACGAGCGGGACGGTGACCTGACCGCCCGTCATGTAGCGGACCTTCGGGATCTCGTTGGCGAGGTAGTCCCAGCAGCAGGCCAGGAAGTCGGAGAACATGATCTCGGCCACCGGCCGCATCCCGGTCATCGCAGCACCCATGGCGGCGCCCACGATGGCCTGCTCGGAGATGGGCGTGTCCCACACCCGCTCGGGCCCGAACTCCTTGAGCAGCCCGACGGTCGTCTTGAACACACCCCCTGCCTCGCCGATGTCCTCGCCCAGGCACACCACGGACGGATCGCGCCGCATCTCCCGCGCGATGCCCTCGGCGACCGCCTCCCGGTAGCTGATCACGTCCGCCACGCCGCACCTCCGTCCGCCCATACGTCGGTCAGCGCCTCGCCCGGATCGGGCGACGGGGCGGCCTTCGCGGCCTCAACCGCCTTTCGTACGACGGCACTCGCTCGGTCATCGGCCTCGGCGACCGTCTCGGCCGGTACCCCCATCTCGACCAGCCGCCCGCGCGCGAGGTCCAACGGGTCGTGCTTCAGCCAGCGTTCGACCTCCTCGGCCGGCCGGTAGGTCGCCGGGTCGGCGCGGCTGTGCCCGAAGTGCCGGTAGGTCTGTGCCTCCAGCAGTGCGGGCCCGTCCCCTGCCCGGGCCCGACCCGCCAGCCGGGCCACCGCCTCCTGGACGGCGACGACGTCGTTGCCGTCCACCACCTCGCCCGGGATGCCGTACGCGGGCGCCCGGTCGGCCGCGGGCCTGGCCACGGCCGTGACGTCGGCGATCGGCGTGTACTCCATGTACAGGTTGTTCTCGCAGACGAACAGCACCGGCAGCTTCCACACGGCGGCCAGGTTGAGCGCCTCGTGGAAGGCGCCGATGTTGGTGGCGCCGTCGCCGAAGAACGCGACCGCGATCTGGTCGGTGCCGCGCAGCCTGGCCGACCAGGCGGCGCCGGCGGCCATCGGGAGGTGGGCACCGACGATGGCGTAGGAGCCGAGCATGCCGGTGGACGCCTTCGTCAGGTGCATGGAGCCGCCCTTGGCCCGGCACAACCCCGTCGCCCGGCTCATGAGTTCGGCGAGGCACTCCTGCGGGGTGGCACCCCGCGCCATCGCGTGGTGATGTCCCCGGTAGGTGGCGAAGACGTAGTCGTCGGGGCGCAGGGCGGCGCTCGCGCCGACCGCGATGGCCTCGTGTCCGGCGGCGAGGTGGGTGGTGCCCTTGACCAGGCCCTGGAGG
Source organism: Streptomyces shaanxiensis (assembly GCF_039537145.1). Taxonomy (NCBI): domain Bacteria; kingdom Bacillati; phylum Actinomycetota; class Actinomycetes; order Kitasatosporales; family Streptomycetaceae; genus Streptomyces; species Streptomyces shaanxiensis. The sequence goes on along the minus strand of NZ_BAAAZY010000010.1, from coordinate 706,934 downwards.
AACAGGTCGTGGGCGGCCTTCTCGGTACGGCGGATGACGGCCATCTGCTCGTAGGCGGCGAGGAGTTCGGCCCGGTCCATCAGCGCGGCCCGTCGCCGTGCGGGGTGTTGAGATGGGACTGCGACTCGCGTCGGGTGTTGAGTTCGCCGCCCACCGTCCAGTACTTGCGGCCCGCCACCAGCAGTTCCTCCGCCGGGAACTTGGTGATGACCTCGCAGCCGTCGGCGGTGACGACCAGCTCCTCCTCGATCCGGGCGGCGGACCAGCCGTCGGCGGCGGGCCAGTAGGTCTCCAGCGCGAAGACCATGCCCTCTTCGAGGACCTCGGGGTGGTCGAGGGAGACGAGCCGGCTGAAGATCGGCTTCTCCCAGATGGACAGGCCGACGCCGTGCCCGTACTGGAGGGCGAAGGCGGCGGTCTCGTCGGCGAAGCCGAACTCCTCGGCGCGGGGCCAGACCTGGACGATGTCGGCGGTGGTGGCGCCGGGGCGGACCAGGGCGATGGCCTGGTCCATGTACTCACGGCAGCGCACGTAGGCGTCGCGTTGGGCGCGGGAGGCGCTGCCGACGGCGAAGGTGCGGTAGTAGCAGGTGCGATAGCCGAGGTGGCTGTGCAGGATGTCGAAGAAGGCGGGGTCGCCGGGGCGGATCAGGCGGTCGCTGTAGACGTGCGGATGGGGTGAACAGCGCTCGCCGGAGATCGCGTTGACGCCCTCGACATACTCGCTGCCGAGGTCGTACAGCACCTTGCTGACCACACCGACGCACTCGTTCTCGCGCACGCCGGGGCGCAGATGGCCGTACAGCTCCTCGTATGCCGCGTCGACCATCGCGCAGGCCTGGGTGAGCAGGGAGATCTCGTCCGGGGTCTTCAGGCGGCGGGCCTCCAGGAAGACCTGCTGGCCGTCGACGACGTCGAGGCCCTCGGCGCGCAGGGCGGTGAGGACCGGCATCTCGGCGACGTCGATGCCGAGCGGCTCGCCGGCCAGGCCGTGGGCGCGCAGCTCGGTGGCGATCTTCGCGGCGACGTCCTCGGCGATGCCCGCGTCCGGGTGGAAGGCGCCGCGGAGCGTGGAGATGCCGGCGCGGGCGCCGGTGGGCGGGCCCTCCTTGCCGTCGCTGTAGTCGAGCCACGGGTTGTAGAGCTGGTGGTGGCGGGCGGCGGAGCCGAAGTCCCAGACCACCGGTTCGGCGCCGCGCACCAGCAGGGCGAAGCGGATCAGCTTGTCCATCGCCCAGGTGCCGATGTGCGTGGCGGTCATGTAGCGGATGTTGGCGAAGTCGAAGCTGAGCACCGCGCCCAGCTCGGAGCGGTTCAGGGTCTCGTTGAGGCGGGCCAGCCGCTGCCTGCGCAGCCGGTCCAGGTCGACGCGCTCTTCCCAGTCGACGGCGTTGGGTCCGAATGTGTGGATCGCCATGGCGACCACCCCCACCTCGGAGTGAACGTCCGCGTGCCGCGGGTGTCAAGTACCACTGAACACGCACCAGACGCCCACGGCCGGTACAGCACCATCATTGCGGTAGCGATGCGGGGTCGTCGACTCGAAGCAGACCGCGTCGCCGGGACGCAGTGTGTGCTCCTCGAAACCGAGGGTGAGGATCAGCTCGCCCGAGGTCAGATAGCCGTACTCGGTGCCCGTGTGGCGCATGAGGCCGCCGGAGCTGGAGGATGCGCCGCCGGGCCGGTACGTCACCAGCAGGAAGTCCACGTCGGTGCCGGGGACATGGCCGAGACGCTCCCATGTGACGCCCGAGTCCAGCTCCAGCACCTCCCGATCGCCCGGTGCCACCAGCGGGCCGATGCGGCGGCCGGGGTCGGCGGCGAAGGCGGCCAGGGCGTGCACGACGGTGCCGGGGGCCGGCAGCGACGCGGCAGCGGACTCGCCCGCCTCGAAGAGGGACTCGACGGAGATGCCGAGGGCGGTCGTGATGGCGTACAGGGTGCTGACCGAGGGCTGGCTCTTGCCGTTCTCGATCTGCGAGACGAGGCTCGCCGACATGCCGATCTCACGGGCGAGCGCCCGCAGGCTCGTGCCGCGCGCGAGGCGTGCCTGCCGGATGCGCTCGCCGAGAGGCGGAACGGCGGCGGGGGGCATGGGCGGCTCCTCTCGACGGACCGTGCACGGACCAGAGGCCGTTCGCTCTCATTGAACAGCAGGGGAGGCTGTTCGGTACCACGGTCCGTCAGGACTTCCCCACCGGAAACACCGCCCGCACCTCCCACCCCACCCCGCCCCGCGGCCCGGCGTGCAGGTCGCCGCCCAGCGCGGTCACCCGCTCCTTGAGGCCGACCAGGCCGAAGCCGCCGCCGTGGGCGGCCGCGGGAAGCTGGGTGCCGCCTCTGCCGTCGTCCGCCACCGACACCTCCAGGCGGCCGGCGTCGTCCCGCAGGCGGACCTCGATGTGTGCGGCGTCGGCCGCGTGGCGGCGGATGTTGGTCAGCGCCTCCTGGACGACCCGGAAGGCCGCGGCCTGCACCTCGTGAGGCAGGTCGTCGGAGACGGCGGGGTCGCGGCGCAGGGTGACCTGCTGGACCGGGCTCGCGAAGCCGTCCGCCAGGTCGGCGATGCCCGCCAGGTCGCCGACGGGGCGGCGCTCGGCCGACTCCTCATCGGTGTCGCGGAGCACGCCGACGGTGCGGCGCATCGAGGCGAGGGCCTCGGTGGCGGCGCGCTCGATGCCGGCCAGGACCGGGTCGAGCTCCTGCGGCTGGGTCTGCGCCATCATGCGGGCCATCTGCGTCTGCACGAGGATCCCGGTGACATGGTGGGCGACGAAGTCGTGCAGGTCGGCGGCGATGGCGAGGCGTTCGGCGCGCCGGGTCTCGCTGACGGCGAGCGTCCGCCGGTAGTCCATGGTGCGCAGGTAGACGGCGAGCCCGGCGAATATGCCGATCAGTACCACGCCGAGCAGCATGAAGCCCTGCGCGTCCCCGCCGACTGACCGGGCGAACCGCACCGGCAGCAGGAGCAGGGCGACCGCGTCGAGGACCCCGCAGATCACGGCCCAGCGCGGCGGGCAGTGCCGTACCGCGACGAACAGCGTGCACAGCAGGATCAGGGCCTCGCCGGGACCGAACATGTTCTGCGCCCCGGCCAGCAGGGAGCCCACCGTGTACAGGGCGGAGGCGAGGGCGGGCACGGCGGTGCGCACCTGCGGGGTGAGCCACTCGGGCCGCCGCTCGTCCGGCCACAGCAGAGCGGCCAGACCCACCGACAGGACGGCCAGGGTCGGCCAGACGGGGCCCGCCGTCGGTATGACGCTCGTCCCGTCGGACCCCGCGTAGAGGACGTCGACGACACAGGCGGCGAGCAGGAGGCCGACGGCGAAGCCACGGGCACAGCCCCGGGGAGAAGCAGACTTCATGCCGATCACGGTAGGCGAGGCCGCGCGGGGCGGGATCGGCCGTTCGGCCGAGGGGCGCGTCGCCGACTCCGGCCTTATGGCCGAGGTGCGTGCCCGGGCCCGCGGGCGAGGGTGGTGGCGCATCCTCACCACGGACATCTGGAGCACTCGATGCAGCGCAGCAAGTTCGCCGTCGGCGTCGTCGGCGGAGTGAGCGCCGTGGTCGCGCTGGGCGGCCTCGGCACATATCTGTTCGGCGGCACCGAGTCGACCACCGGCCTGGACGGGTACAGCACGGCATCGGTGGGCGGCCACCGGGCGCTCGCGGCGGACATCGTCGCGATCCGCACCCAGAGCAAGTACCACCCGCTGCCCTGGGTCGGCGACAAGCTCTCCTCCGTCTCCTGCCCGACCGGCCTCAAGGCCGTGGCCGGGGCCTCCATCACCTGCACCGGCAGGAAGAGCGACGGCGAGGTGGTCCGCATACCCGTCCGTGTGACCGAGGCCGACGCCCAGAGCGTCACGTGGAAGTTCGAGCGCTGAGAAGGGGCGACGACACAACATGAGCACCGTCCTGGCCGGCTACGGCCTCGTCAAGAAGTACGGCCCCACCACCGCCCTGGCGGGTGTGGACGTGGAGGTCCGCGAGCGCGACTCGCTGGCGATCATGGGCCCGTCGGGGTCCGGCAAGTCGACCCTGTTGCACACCCTCGCCGGGATCATCCGGCCCGACGGCGGTGAGGTGTTGCTGCGTGGCGAGCGCGTGGACAGGCTGAGCGAGAACAAGCTGAGCGATCTGCGCCGCAAGCGGTTCGGGTTCGTGTTCCAGTTCGGCCAGTTGCTGCCGGAACTGCCCGCCGAGGAGAACGTCGCGCTGCCGCTGATGCTGGAGGGCATACCCCGCAAGCAGGCCGTCGCCCGTGCCCGCCGCTGGTTCGCGCCGCTGGGCCTGGAGGGCCTGGAGCAGCGCCGCCCCGGACAGCTCTCCGGCGGCCAGGCGCAGCGCGTCGCCATCGCCCGCGCGCTGGTCGCCGAACCGGACGTGGTCTTCGCCGACGAGCCGACCGGAGCCCTGGACCAGCGCACCAGCGAGGAGGTCGTCCAGCTGCTGACCTCGGTCACCCGCGCCTCCGGAGCCGCGCTGGTGATGGTCACCCACGACGCCGACGTCGCCGCCCACTGCGACCGGATCCTCCAGGTCCGCGACGGCCGGATCAGCAACTACAGCCAGTTCACGGTCGCCTGACCGCGCCAACCACAGCCAGCTCACGGCCACCCGACCGCGCCAACCACAGCCAGTACACGGCCACCCGACCGCGCGAACGACACCCAGTCCGCGGTCCCCCGACCGCGCCAAACCGCAGCCGATCCACGGCCACCCGTCCCCGCCGACCACACCTAGTCCACAGGCACCCGCCCCCACCAGCCACAGCCGATCCACGGTCCCCCGACCGCACAGCCACTCCCGGAGACCCGCCCATGCGTTCCCCCGTCCTGCCCCTGACCTGGTACCTCGCCCGGTCCTCCGGCCGCCGTGGTCTGCAGAGCCAGCTGCTCGCGGCCGGTGCCGCCGCCGTCGGCGCGTTCGTGATGCTGGTGATGATCGCCGCCACCCTCGGCTCGGACGTCCGCTCCGACCGCACTGCCTGGCGCACCCCGGACGCCGTGTCGGCCGAGCAGGCCACCGCCGTCCAGGCGCTCGCCACGACGTACGTCCGCCACGAACCCGTCAGTGTCGTGTCGCTGGCCCAGCTGCCCGGCCGCAAGGCGACCCCGGCCCCGCCCGGGCTGAGGGCCTTCCCGAAGAAGGGCGAGGTGTACGTCTCCCCCGCCCTGGCCGAGCTGATGCGGAAGCTGCCGGCCGGTCAACTGGCCGACCGCTTCCCGAAGGTGACGTCGTACGGGACGATCGACGCCGCCGGGCTCGCCTCCCCGGACGAGCTCGTCGCCGTGGTAGGGCGGGCTCCCGGTGACCCAGCCGTTTCGAAGGCCGCGGCGGGCGGTGCCACCTGGTTCGACCTGGGGCAGGCGGCGCGCGCCGGCATCTCCGGGTTCGCCGGGGGCAAGGCGAGCATGTTCACCTCCATGGACCAGGGCGGTGCGCTGCTGGGCGTGGTGCTGCTGGCGATGCCCGTCGTCGTGCTCTCCTCCGCCGCCGGGCGGCTCGGCGCGGCCCGGCGCGAACAGCGGCTCGCCGCACTGCGGTTGGCAGGGGCGACCCCGCGGCAGATCCTCGCCATGACCGGCGTCGAGGCCGCGGCCGTCGGCGCGGCCGGAGCGCTGACGGGAGCGCTCGCCTACGTGGCGCTGCTGCCCGCGCTGGCCGAGGTGCCGTTCGGCATCGGGGCCTGGTACCCGAGCCAGCTGTGGGTCGGTCTGCCCTGGCTCGCGGCGGTGGTGGCAGGGGTCACCGCGCTCCTCACCGTCAGCGCGGTGACGATGCTGCGGCAGGTGGCGACCTCGCCGCTGGGGGTCGCCCAGCAGGCGAACCCGCGCCGCACCCGCTGGATCAGGCTCGCGCTGTTCGCGGCGGCGCTGCTCGTCATCATGCAGTTCTCCGGGGGCGGCATGTCGAACCGCCAGGCACTCGCTCTCCTCCTGCTCTTCTACGGCACGTTCTGGCTGTTCGGACCGTGGGTCGTGGACCGGCTGGGCAGGCTCGCGGGCCGCTTCGCACGCCGCCCCGCCACCCTGCTGGCCGCGCGCCGGCTCAGCGACGACCCGCGCGGCGCCTGGCGCACCGTCAGCGGTCTGGTGCTCGCCGGGTTCGCGGCCGGGTTCTTCGCGGTCAGCCAACTGGGCGCCGAGACCTCGCAGTACCGGGACCAGATCGCCATCGCCACCTCGACCCCGGCCCACGCCCGGCACACCGCCACCGAGGCCCGCACGCTGCTCGACCGCGAGGGCGTCACCGCCACGGTCACGGTCGGCAAGAAGGACGACTACGACAATCTGCTGGGCGGCGAGCCGGGCGTGATCGTCCATGTCTCCGAAGGATCCGGGGCAGCCGAAGGATCCGCGGCAACCGGCGGATCCGGGGCAGCCGACGACTCCGCGCGGATCGACTCCGCCGTCACCGCCGTCACCCCCGCCGCCTCGGGAACGCCGCTGTACACCCAGGACTACGCGCAGGCCAACGACCGCACGGCCATCGCCCGCTTCTCCGACGTCAGTACCGCCACCCTGGCGCTGAGCTTCCTGGTCGCGACCGCTTCCGCCGGTCTGACCGCCGCCGCGAACGTCCTGGACAGGCGCCGGGTGTACGGGCTGCTGCGGCTGGCCGGAACACCGCTGAAGGTGCTGGACCGGGCCCGGATCCGCGAAACGGTCCTCCCGCTGGTCGTGCTGGCGGGCGGCACCACGGCGATGGGTGTCTACGGCTCCTACCGGCTCAATCAGGCCTTGGACGCCTCGATCAACACCGCCGGCGCCCTGCAACTGGCCGCCTGTGTGGTCGTCGGCGCGCTGGCCGTGTTCGCGGCGATCAGCGGCAGCAGACCGCTGCTGCGCAAGGTCACGGCCGACCCCGCGCAGACGGCGGACTGACCGTGGACCGCAGTCACCCGGGGGCCGCTTCCCTGCGGCATGATCGAGCCATGACCACCCCACCCCCGTCCGGGGCGCCCATCCGCGTCCTCATCGCCGACGACCAGGAGATGGTCCGCACCGGCTTCCGCTTCTTCCTCAACGCCCAGCCCGACATCACCGTCGTCGCCGAGGCCGCCGACGGCGAGGAGGCGGTGGCGCTGGCCCGGCAGGAGCGGCCGGACGTCTGTCTGCTGGACATCCGGATGCCGAAGCTGGACGGGCTGGAGGCGACCCGGCTGCTGGCGGGGCCCGGCGTGGCCGATCCGATGCGGGTGGTCGTGGTGACCACGTTCGACCTCGACGAGTACGTGTACGGGGCGCTGCGCGGCGGTGCGTGCGGGTTCCTGCTGAAGGACTCGGGGCCCACGCTCCTCGCGGAGGCGGTCCGCGCCGCCGCGGCCGGCGACTCACTGGTCTCCCCGTCGATCACGGTCCGCCTGCTCAAGCACGTCACCGCCCCGGAGGCCGAGCCCGCACCCGCCGCCCCCGCGAAGTCCGCGCCGCTCACGGAGCCGCTCACCGACCGCGAACTCGACGTCGTCCGCCTGGTCGCCCTCGGCCGTACGAACGCCGAGATCGCCGCCGAGCTGTATGTCTCCCTGTCCACGGTCAAGACGCACCTGTCCAGCGTCCAGCTCAAGCTGGCGGCCCGGAACCGCGTCGAGATCGCGGCCTGGGCCTGGCAGAACGGGCACGCGCAGCCCGGCGCGTGACCCAGGCTCCGAGGCACCGGCGCTCCGGGCGGGGCTCACTCGAACGGTCCGGCGCCGCTGGTGGGCCGTCGGCCGCGGTGGTGCGCTGAGGGACACGCGCCACGTTCTCAGGAGGCACTCCCGATGACCCGTCGTACGTCCCGGCTCGCCCGCGTTCTCTCCTCGGCCCTGGCGGCGGGCGCGCTGCTGACCACGGCCGCCTGCTCGGACAACGGCGACAAGGACGAGTCACGGGACTCGGGCGTCACCGCGTCCCCCGCCGCCAGGAAGCAGCCGACCCCCTCGCCGACGGCCACCCTCACCGAGGCCGGCGCGCAGACCGCGCTGATCACCGCGGCGGACATCGAGGACGACTGGACGCAGGTGAAGGACACGGAGGCCGAGAACTGGCACGACTCCCTGCTCATCGGCACGGTCGACGTCTCGGACTTCCTCACCGCCAAGGCCGACGCCGCCGACTGCCAGCGGCTCATGGACTCGCTCTACCACGACGACCTGCTGGGCAAGCCATCGGGAGCGAACGCGCTGCGCGGCTTCACGCAGGACGACTCGCGTCTGCTGTACCAGGTCGCCTCCTACGACCGGAGCGACCCGCAGGACTCCTTGAACTGGATGGCGAAGCTGCCGGACGAGTGCGACCAGTTCACGATGACCGAGGGCGGCGAGGAGCGCACCGTGCAGGTCATCGAGACCTCGCTGCCGAATGTGGGCGACGCCCGGCAGGGCCTGCGCGTGACGGTGCAGGGCACGACCGACGGCGAGGAGGCCACGCTCACCCTGGACGTCGCCGCGGTACGCGTCGGCAACGACGCGATCACCGTCACGGCGGGCGGCCTCGACGGGAACGAGCACGACTCCGTCGAGCAGGCGGTGAAGCTGGGCACCCAGCGCCTCAAGGACGTCCTGGCCGGGAAGTCGCCGGCCGCGACGCCCAGCGAGATCGAGTGACGGATCCGCGGCAGCCCTCCCGCCGCACGCCAACAGCCGCAATTGCTCTGCCGATTCCCGGGACACCGTGATCAACGGAGCGGCACAATGGCGGCGATGGCCGGTTTCGGTCGTGCGTGCGTGCGAGGAGAGGACAAGTCGTGAGCGATGGCCACACCCCGTCGGGCGGGTCGGCGAAGCTGAACACCGGTGTGGCGCACAACGCGCGCGTGTGGAACTACTGGATCGGCGGCAAGGACAACTACGAGGTCGACCAGCAGGTCGGCGAGCATGTCGCCGGGATGTTCCCGATCATCCGGGACATCGCCCGCGCGGACCGCGACTTCCTCGGCCGGGCGGTGCGCTTCGTGGCCGAGGAGCGGGGCGTACGGCAGTTCCTGGACATCGGCACCGGGCTGCCGACGGCGGAGAACACCCACGAGATCGCCCAGCGTGTCGCGCCCGACTCGCGGATCGTGTACGTCGACAACGACCCGATCGTGCTCGTGCACGCCCGCACCCTGCTCACCGGCACCCGCGAGGGCGTCACCGCCTACATCGACGCCGATGTGCACGATCCGGACGCCATCGTCGAACGCGCCGGGCAGACGCTGGACTTCACCGAGCCGGTCGCGGTGATGATGCTGGGCATCCTCAACTTCGTCCTGGACTACGACAAGGCCCGCGAGATCGTTCGGCGTGTCCTGGCCGCGGTCCCCTCCGGCAGCCTCCTGGTGCTGACGCACCCGACCTTCGGCTCCGAGCTCGGCGGCGAGGGCCAGATCCCGGCGATGAAGTTCTGGAACGAGAACGCCACACCGCCGATCACGGCCCGCAGCGGCGCCGACATCGCCGCGTTCTTCGAGGGTCTGGAGCTGCTGGAGCCGGGCCTGGTGTCCTGCTCGCAGTGGCGCGCCCCCGACTCTCCCGCTCCGGTGCCGCAGTACGGCGCGGTGGCCGTGAAACCCTGACGCCCAGCAGGGACCGCACGACCCGGACCGGCACGGACAGCACCGGCACGGCCCGGCCGAGCTCGTCGAGGAGACCGTATGACCACCCTTGCCGACCCCGTACCGGGAGGGCGTCCCGGTGACGTCGAGCGGGCCACCGCGCTGAGCGGGGACCTGTCGGGGCGGGGCGTGCACGGGATCGTCCTGGCCTACGTCGACACGGCGGGCGTCGGCCGGGTGAAGACGGTCCCGACGGCGAAGCTCGCCTCGGCGGCGGCCTGGGGTGTCGGCATGTCGCCGGTGTTCGACACGTTCCTCGCGAACGACTCCACCGTCACCACCGACGTCCTGGGCTCCCCGGACGGCGACCTGCGTCTCTATCCCGACCTGGACCACCTGGTGGAGCTGGCCGGGCAGCCCGGCTGGGCGTGGGCGCCGGTCGACCGGATCACCCAGGAGGGCGAGCGGCATCCCGGGTGCGGCCGTACCTTCCTGCGGCGGACGGTCCAGGAGGCCGCCGAGCGGTACGGGATCACCTTCAGGGCGAGCATCGAGATCGAGTGGGCCGTCGCCCAACCACCCGGTGCCGACGGCGCGTTCGTGCCGGCGGTCACGGGACCGGCGTACGGCGCCACCCGCCAGGTCGAGTTGAGCGACTGCACCGCGGATCTGCTGGCGGCGCTCGCCCGGCAGGGTGTGGAGGTCGACCAGCTCCATCCCGAGTACGCGGCCGGGCAGTTCGAGCTGTCGGTGAGCGCGCTCGACCCGGTGGCGGCGGCCGACCGCAGCGTGCTGGTGCGGCAGACGATCCGCGCGGTGGCACAGCGCCACGGGCTCGCGGTGTCCTTCACCCCGGCGGTCCTCGCGCAGGGCGTCGGCAACGGCGGCCATGTCCACCTCTCCGCGTGGCGCGACGGCGTCAATCTGCACGCGGGCGGTGCCCGCCGCCACGGCATGCGGCCCGAGGCCGAGTCCTTCGCGGCCGGCATCCTCACCCACCTCCCCGCCCTCACGGCGGTGACGGCGCCGAGTCCGGCCAGCTATCTGCGGCTCAAACCCTCGCAGTGGGCAGGGGTGTTCACCGCATGGGGCCGGGAGACACGGGAGGCGGGCCTGCGCGTCGTCACCGGCACGGCGGGCCACCGCGACCAGGCGGCCAACCTGGAGATCAAGCCGGTGGACCTGGCCGCCAACCCGTACCTCGCCCTGGGCTGCCTGATCGCCGCCGGGCTGGACGGACTGACGTCGGGCGCGCGGTTGCCCGAGGAGATCACCGGCGATCCGGCGCATCTCGCTGCGCAGGTCGCGGCAGCCAGGAGCGTCCGCCGGCTACCGGTCTCGCTGCGTGAGGCCGTCCGACACTTCCGTGCGGACGAGCCGTTGCGGGCCGCGCTGGGCCCGGTCCTCACCGACGCCGTGATCGCCGTACGAGAAGGCGAGCTCGATGCCGTCGCCGGGCTGAACGACGATCAAGTGGCCGCGGCGTACCGCTGGAAGTACTGACATGAGCGCCACCGGCCCGGTCCACGAGGCGCTCGCGGCACTGCCGCTGGTGGACCATCACTGCCACGGCGTGGTCACCGCCGACCTGGACCGCGACGGCTTCGAGTCCCTGCTCACCGAGGGCGAACCCTGGCCCGGCATCTCACCCTTCGACACCCCGGTCGGCGTGGCCGTGCGCCGCCACTGCGCACCTCTGCTCGATCTGCCGCGCCACGCCCGCGCCGACGCGTACCTGGCCCGGCGCGCGGAACTGGGCGTTCGCGAGGTGAACCGCCGGTTCCTGGCCGCCGCCGGAACCCAGGTGTTCTGCGTCGACACCGGGTACACCCCGCACCGCATCACGACACCCGGCGAACTGACGGAGACCGCCGGCGGGACGGCGTACGAAGTCGTACGGCTGGAAGCGATCGCCGAAGCGGTGGCGGCCGAGGGGGTCGAGCCGGACGGGTACGCCGGCTCCTTCCGCGCGGCCGTCGAGGAGGCCGTACGGCGTCCGGGCGTGGTGGCCGTGAAGTCGGTGGCCGCGTATCGCACGGGCTTCGACCTGGACCCGGCGCGCCCGGCGGACGCGCTCGTCACCGCGGCGGCCCGGCTCTGGATGGCGGAGGGCGGCCGGCTGGCCGACAAGGTCCTGATACGGCACCTGCTGTGGACGGCGGTGGACCTGGGACTCCCCCTCCAGTTGCACACCGGATTCGGCGACAACGACATCCGGCTGCACCGGGTGGACCCCACCCACCTCACGGACTGGCTGCACCTCACCAAGGGCACGATCCCCGTCCTGTTCCTGCACTGCTGGCCGTACCAGCGCCAGGCCGCCTATCTCGCCGCGGTGTTCGAGCAGGTCTACCTGGACGTGGGCCTCACCCTGCACCACGTCGGCCCCGCCCGGTCCCGGGCGATCCTGGCGGAGGCCCTGGAGATCACCCCGTTCCGCAAGCTGCTGTACAGCTCGGACGCGTATGGTCTGGCGGAGTTCTACCGGCTCGGCGCACTGGCGTTCCGCCAGGGCCTGGGCGAGCTGCTCCAGGACCGGGTGGACGCCGACGAACTGAGCCTGCCGGACGCGCTGCGGATCGCGGCGTGGACGGCCGGCGACAATGCCCGCCGCCTCTACGGACTGCCCGCCACCGAACCCGCCCCTTCCCCCACTCCCTCTGCCGCTCCCGCTCCCGCCCCCGAATCCCGTCAGCCCCGCGACTGAGCGTTCGCAATTCCCGGAAAGTATGATCAAGCAATGTCTGACATGACCGAAACCACGCCCGGCTGGCTGTCCCCCGACGAGCTGGAGATGGCCCGCGCGCGCATGCCGATCCTGTACGTCGAGGCCGTGCCGGTGCGCGTCGACGACAGCGGCGAGGTCACCAGCATCGGCCTGCTGCTGCGCATCGGAGCTGACGGAACGGTCAGCCGGACGCTGGTCTCCGGCCGTGTGCTGCACCACGAGCGCGTCCGTGACGCCCTGCTGCGCCACCTGGAGAAGGACCTCGGCCCGATGGCGCTTCCCCGCGTACCGACCTCGCTGCAGCCGTTCACCGTCGCGGAGTACTTCCCGACGCAGGGCATCACGGCGTATCACGACCCGCGCCAGCACGCGGTCTCCCTCGCCTACGTCGTCCCGGTCACCGGCGACTGCCGGCCCCGCCAGGACGCCCTCGACCTGGTCTGGTTCAGCCCGCAGGAGGCACTGTCCCCGGCGGTGCAGAGCGAGATGCCGGGCGGGCACGGGGTTCTGCTGAGGCAGGCGCTGGCACATGTGGGCGTGGTGATCTGACCCTCGGAGCGGGACGCGCGACATGTCCGCCGTAACGGCCGGCGCCGGGGATCTACGAGGGTCTCCGGTGCGGGCCTACAGCACGGCGGGACGCTCCGCACAGCGGTGAGCGCGCCCCCCGCGAGCCCTCCCCGTCAGTCCGGGCGGCCCACCGCACCCACAATCAACGCCTCGAGCTGCTGCGCGACCCGGTCCAGGGGCCGCATGCTGCGCTCGGCGCGGCTCATGGCGATCGCGCCCTCGACGGACGCCACGATCAGGGCCGCCAGCCCTGGGGCCTGCTCGGGGTCGGCCCCGTGCGCGCACAGCGTCTCGACGAGCAGCCGCTCCCACTCCTGGAAGGCCTCGGCGGCGGCGACCAGGGCCGGCGGGAGCTCGTCGGCCGGAGGCTCCTCGACGGAGACCGCCAGCACGGGGCAGCCGGCGCGGAAGTCGCTCTCGACGACGATGCCGCGCCACAGGGCCAGGAAGGCGCGCAGCCCGGCGATCGGGCCGGCGTCCAATTCCTTCCGCAGGATCCCCGCGACCGCCGTACCCGCGTACCGCACCGCCTCGGTGGCCAGCTGCTGCTTGCCCTCGGGGAAGTAGTGGTACGTCGAGCCGAGCGGCGCCTCGGCGTGCTTGGCGACCTCCCGGATGCTCGCGGCGTTCAGGCCGCGCCTGCTGATCAGGTCGGCCGCTCCGGCCACGATGCGGTCACGCGACGGCGCGCTGGATTTGGCCAAGACCGTAACTCCCCTCTGACTATAACACCTGTAATACTCTAGCCTGAGCTTCTCTTATAACGACTGTTATAGACGTGTCCAGTGCACGAGGGGAGACTTCGTCATGCCGATGATCCGGCTCACCGTCCCGTCAGGTTCCCTGACCGAAGAGAGCCGCAGGACCGTCCAGCGGGACCTCGCCGCCGCACTGCTGCGCTGGGAGGGCGCGCCCGACACCGAGTTCTTCCGCGCCCAGGCGTGGAGCTACCTCGTCGAGCTGCCCGAGGGGGCGCAGACCACCGCCGAGGACGACGCGCCCCGCTTCCTGGTCGAGGTGACGGTCCCGCAGGGCGCGCTGTCCGAGCGGCGCAAGGCCGGCCTGGTCGACGAGGCGACCCAGACGGTGCTCGACGCGGCCGGGCTCGACCGCGCCGACGCCCTGCGGGTGTGGGTGCTGATCCACGAGCAGGCCGACGGCACCTGGGGCGCGGGAGGGTCGGTCATCCGGTACGCCGACCTCGTGGCCCTGGCGAAGGGGCAGCAGGCCGATGCGTGAACTGACCTACGTCGCCCGGCACACGGTCGAATGGCGTGAGGCGCCCGACCCCGCACTCCGGTCGGACCAGGAGGCGATCGTCGCCCCGGTCGCCGCGACCTCCTGCGACGTCGACTCGGCGATCCTGGCGGGGCACGGCTTCATCGAGCCGCCGTTCGCCCTCGGTCACGAGTGCGTGGCCCGGGTCGTGGAGACCGGCGACGCCGTCACGACCGTGGCTCCGGGCGATCTGGTCGTGGTCCCCTGGTCCGTCAACTGCGGATCCTGCGACCACTGTCGCGCCGGACTGACCGCGCACTGCACGGCCGTACCGCACATGGCGATGTACGGCGCACCGATCGGCGGCAACTGGGGCGGGCTCTTCTCCGACCTGGTCCGGGTGCCGTGGGCGGACGCCATGCTGGTGCCGCTGCCCGGCGATCTGGACCCGGTCGCCATGGCGTCGGCCAGTGACAACTGGTCGCTGTCCTGGCGTCTGGTGGCGCCCCACCTCAAGCAGCGGCCCGGAGCCCGGGTCCTGGTCGTCGCCCGCGGCAGCATCGGCCTGTACGTGTGCGACATCGCCCGCGCGCTCGGCGCCTCCGAGGTGCTGTACGTCGATCCCGACCCCGCGCACCGTGAGCTCGCCCGCGGCTTCGGCGCCGCCACCGCCGAGGCGCTGGAGCCCGTCCGGCACGGCTTCGACATCGCCGTCGAGGCCACGGGGCGCGTCGAGCAGCTCGCCCTGGCCGTCAAGTCCCTTGCCCCGGAAGGCATGTGCGAGTCGGCGGGCAACCACTTCCGTCCCGGCGAGCTGCCGCTGCTCGACATGTACCTCACCGGCGTCACCCTGCGCATCGCCCGGGACAACGTCCGGGGCCACATCCCCGACGCCCTCGAACTCGCCCGCTCCGGCAAGGTCGACCCCCGGCGGGTCGTCTCCCACGTCATCGACTGGGAGCAACTCCCCGACGCCCTGCCCGAGAAGCACCTCAAGCCCGTCTTCGTCCGCACGGACGGCTGACCGAGAAACACGATGAACGCACCACTCACCGAACCCTCGTCGACGACCACCGAGGACCTGGGCCACCAGCGTGCGGCGATCGCCGCACTGGGCCACGAACTGCGCGCCCTGGTCGACGCCACCGTACGCACCGCCGCCCCGGCCGAGGCCCTCCACCGCATGACGGACGAAGTCCGGCGGCTCACCGGGCGGTTGACCGGCCGACGGCGACTGCGCGCGGAGATCCCGGCCGTGGACGTGTTCCCCGGCGGGGTGCGGATGTACAGCCCCGTCACCGGCCCCGGCAGCCCCCTCGCCCCGCCCATGCGGGTGACGCCGGACGGCGACGGGGTCGTCGGCCACTGCACCCTGGGCATCGCCCACGAGGGCCCGCCGGGTTATGTCCACGGCGGCATGAGCGCCATGCTGCTGGACGAACTGATGGGCTGGGCCTGCTACGGGGCCGGAACCCCTGCCATGACGGTCTCCCTGCGAACGCGGTACCACCAGCCCGTCCCGCTGGAGACCCCGTTGCGGGTCCACGCCCGCGTCACAGGCACGGAGGACCGCAAGATCTTCGTGGCGGGTTCGATCAGCACCGAGCAGGACCGCACCGCCGAACTGGTCACCGCGGACGCCGTCTTCGTCTCACCGGACCCGGATCGCGCCCGCGCGCTGTTCCCGGACGGAGCGCCGTAGACGGCGACGCGTGCTACCTGCTCGACGCCGACGCGGGGAGCAGCACCACCCCGTCCTCGTCGGCGTGCAGGATGTCGCCGGGACGGAAGGTGACGTCACCGAAGGACACCGGGACGTCGACCTCACCCTTGCCGGCCTTGCCGCTCTTGCGCGGGTTGGTGCCGAGGGCCTGTACGCCGACGGGGACGCCGGCCGGCACGGCGGCATCCCGGACCGCACCGAGGATCACCAGACCGGCCCAGCCGTTGTCCCGGGCGCGTCCGGCCATGAGGTCGCCGAGCAGGGCGGTGCGCAGGGAGGCGCCGCCGTCGACGACGATCACGGCCCCCATCCGGAAGGGCACCCAGGCCTGGCAGGAGATCGAGGCGCCGGGCGGCACCCGTTTCCCCTGGCACCCGGAGTCGACGTACGTCCGGCGCCCTCCGCACCTGACGAACCTGTCCGCCCACCCGCCGGCCGAGGTGAGGATCGACCGCGCCAGGATCCTGCTCCGGCTCGGCGACAACGTCACCACCGACCACATCTCCCCCGCCGGCGCCATCCCCGCCGCCGGCGCGGCCGGGCAGTGGCTCGCCGAACGCGGGGTCGCCCGCCGCGATCTCAACCAGTACTCCACGCGCCGCAGCAACCACGAGGTGATGCTGCGCGGCGCCTTCACCAACGCCGCCGTCACCAACCTGCTGCTCGACGAAGCACCGCCGGGGCCCGGCGGCCACGCGTACACCGCCGACGGCACCCACATCCTGCCCGTCCACCAGGCCGCGCCCACCTACCGGGAAGCGGGCTACGACCTGGTCGTGGTCGCCGGGCGCAACTACGGGGCGAGCTCCAGCCGCGACTGGGCGGCCAAGGCCCAGGCCCTGCTGGGGGTGCGCGCGGTCATCGCCGGGTCGTACGAACGCATCCACCGCAGCAACCTCATCGGCAGGGCGTGCTGCCCCTGGAGTTCACCGAGGGAGACGACGCGTCGTCCCACCCCTTCACCGGCGAGCAGGAGCTCTCCTTCGAGGGTTCGACAGCCTGACCGTCGGCACCAACCGCGTCGTCCTGCGCCTGCGGGCGGCGACGGGCGGCCAGGAGACCGTGGAACTGCGGCTGCGGATCTTCTCCCGGCAGGAGCTGGCCTATCTCCGGCACCGCGGCATCCTGCCGTACGTCGTCCGCCGCGCCCTCTCCTCGTCGCCATGAGCCGCACCGACCCGGACCGAGTCCGCTATACGTCAACCGGTTAACCGGTTGA
The DNA here is from genome assembly GCF_039537145.1 of Streptomyces shaanxiensis. Classification (NCBI taxonomy): domain Bacteria; kingdom Bacillati; phylum Actinomycetota; class Actinomycetes; order Kitasatosporales; family Streptomycetaceae; genus Streptomyces; species Streptomyces shaanxiensis. The sequence continues at coordinate 689,954 of NZ_BAAAZY010000010.1, read as the reverse complement.
CGTATAGCGGGCTCCCCCGCCGCCCCCGCCTTCACCCTCCGCCGAGCCGTGCCCGCAGCCGCTTCGTCGCCGAGTCCATGTGGGCGTGCATGGCCGTCCGCGCGGCCCGGGGGTTCTTGGCCCGTACGGCCTTCAGCACGGCCTCGTGCTCATCGAGGCGCCCCTCCCCCGGCTTGCGGATGTTCTGCCGGATCCACACGGCCGTCCGCCACCAGGGCGAGGAGATCAACCTGCTGATCCGGCCCGAGGACTGCCTGCTGTACCCGGCAACGGCCTGATCCACACGGTCACTTCGAGCCGCAGCCCCGCCCTGACCCGCTGCCGAAGGGGTCAGGGCACCGGGGGTGCGTCCAGCTTGTCCTGGACCTCAGCCGCGCGCGGACGAGGTTCTCGCAGCGGCTCATGTCGCACCGGCTCATGGACCGTCAGCCTGCCGTCGTCGATGCGCCAGAGCACATCCGCGCGCGCGGCGAACTTGGGCTCGTCGGTGACGTAGATGACCGTGCCCGGATACCGCTCCAGCAGACGTTCCATCAGGTCGGACCCGAGCGCCTCCTCATGTCTGACCTCGTCCATCAGCAGAACCCGGGGCCCGCTGCGCAGCGCCCGCACCATCGCCACCTGGTAGCGCACGGCCATGGAAAGGCCGTGCCCGTTCTCACCCACCCGGGTGCGCAGACCGTGGGGCAGCAGCTCGGCCAGCGCCTCGATGTGCTCCTTGTCCGCCCCCTCGGCCCCGCCCGGTGGTGTGCCGTGCCGTAGGTTCTCGCGCACGCTGCCGCGGAGCAACGGCAGTTCGGGGCTGGTCAGCCTGATCATCCGCCGTACGGACTCGGGGTCGTGCCGGGCCAGGTCCTGGCCGTCGAGGAGTACGGCTCCGGCGTCCGGCTCCTGCAGCCGCGCGATCAGGCGCAGCAGCAGTGACTTTCCCGAGCCCGTGGGTCCCTGCAGCACGATCCGCTGCCCGGGCCGCGCGACGGCCGACGCCTCCAGGACACCGTCCACGCGCAGCCCCGCGAGTTCCAGACTTCCGGGCCCGTTCGCGAGCGGCTCGGCTCCGCGCGGTCCGACCAGCGGCGTCGGCGCTGCGAGGACCTCGGCGATGCGCCGCCGGGCGACGCGCGACTGCTGCCAGTGCTCCTGCACCCGGACCAGCGAGGAAAGGGGCCGGCCGAGGAAGTTCGCCACCGTCAGCATCGAGGCGAGGGCCTCCCAGGTGGTGCCCGCCATCAGGCCCACGGTGACCACGATCAACAGGATCCCGATGCCGCACGCCTCGGCCGTCGCCGACATCGCTCCGGTGAGACGGGCTTGGCGCACCACGGCGCGACCGTAGTCACGGCTGTGCCGCCGCATGACCCGGCGTTCCTGCGCGACCCGGCCGAGGGACTGTATGACGGCGGTGTGGGTGACCCGTTCGTTGATGAAGGCGGCGAGCCTGCCGTTGTACCGTCTGGTCTCGCGTACGCGTTCGCGCAGCCGCCGCCCGAACAGCGCGACGGCGGCCGCGGCGAGGAGGACCAGCACCGCCGACAGCGCGCCGATCCCCGGCGCGATGACGGCCAGGACGACGAGCGCGCAGGCCACGAACACCCCGTCGACCAGGATCGGTGCCACCCCCTTGCTGATCCACAGCCGGAGGGCGGAGGCATCACCGGTGAAGCGGAGGACGGTCACGCCGACCCTGCGCCGGTACGGTCCCCCCGCCTCGCTCCCGGCGACGTGGTCGAAGAGACGCATCCTGACGCTGTGCACATAGCTCTGCGCCAGCCGTTCCGCGAGGGGTTCGCCCACCGCCTTGAGCAGCACGGTCGCACCGGCCGACGTGACAAGTCCGACGGCCAGTGCGGTGGGCGCGTACCCGGCGACGTGCGTGTAGATGGCGCTGCGGTCGTGGCCGGCCTCGATCTCCCCGCCGTGGGTGACGCGGTACGCCGCGCCGTGCACGAGGAGGGCGAAGCCGACCACGCAGACCGCCTGCCCGAAACCGGCGAGCACCAACAGCAGCATCAGCCGGCGCCGCACACCGCCGAGCGTGTGCGGCATCCGGACGCGCCGCCGTCGTCCCGCCACGGTCACGCCACTGTTTCGGCCGTAAGGGGACCGCTGTAGTCCGTCAGCCGGCTGCACTCCTGCGGCAGCCCGCTGTGGTCCGTCAGCCTGCTGCCGTCCTCCGGACGCGCGTTGCCGTCTCCTGCGACGCCCCCGCCTGCGACGGCGCCCGCGAGGAGCCGTTCGGCGACGGCCGGATCGGACAGGGCAGCAGATCCGTACGCGGGGATGTCCGCGCCGGCCACCGCTTCGGCCATGGCCAGCGGAGACGACGTCAGCACCCCGCTCAGCGCCATGACGGGAAGTCCCACCTCGCGCAGCAGCCGTACGCCCGCCACCGCGCTGACCGATTCGGCGGCCGCGAACACGATGACGTCCACGCCGGTACGGAACTCCGGTGTCCGCATCAGCGCCGCCGTCTCCTGTTGCAGGAGGCCGTCCGCGATCTCCAGCACGATGGCGTCCGCCTGGTGACTCGTCAGATCGGTGATCGCGCCGCGCAGAATGCGGGTCACCTGCGGCATCGGCAGTTGGTACGTGGTGGGGAAGCCCAGGTCGGTGAAGTCGATGACCCGGGACGCGCCCGCGTCGGCCATCAACGTCGGATCGCCGGGCGCACCCGTGCCGGTCACCTTTGCCGCGCCGACCCGCCGTCCGGCCAGGCCGAGGCCGCGGATGAGGGCGGCGGCCACGGTCGTCTTGCCCGAGTTCATCGACGTGCCGAGTACGGCGATGGTGCGCGGGCGGGGAGCGAGGGCGGGCACCACGGGCCGGGCCAGACGGGCGAGGTTGATGACGTCGCCGTGCTCGTCGGTCACCAGGCCCAGTGGCTCCAACTGGGTGGGGGTTTTCATTCTGGAGTGGGAGGACACGACCCGTCCCGCTATGCCGCCTCCGGCGACCAGGTCACAGGGTCCGAGGTCGCCGGGCACCTCCGCCTCGAATTGGTCGGGGGCATAGCGAGCCCCATAGGCGACTACGACCGTGTCGCCGACGAACAGCCGATTCCGCTTTCCGTGTACCTGCCCCAGGAATCTGTGCTGGCCGATTTGGGTGACCCGGCACAGCACCAGGTCACCCGCCCGTGGAGGCTCATCCTCCGTTCTCAGCCCCAGTGTTCCGGTGCTTCCGTAGTCCAGCTCAACAAGGCGGCGAGCCGTATAGGAAACCTTCGCCACCTGATTGCCGGAAGAATTGAACCGCACGCTCTGCATGGATTTCTCCTTAGCCCGTGGTCCCGCGGAGCACCAGCATCCGATGCGCTCGCGGAGTGCGCATTCCGATGCGTCATCCGCAGCAATCGGGCACTCCGGACGGGGTACTCCCCGCGCGAGGTGCTGCGAGTTGGGCACCCCCTCGACCGGCCGGAGCTCTTCGACCGACCCCGCGACCTCCCCGTCGACGCGCACCGTACTGTGGCCGCATTCAGGGCAACGGCCGGCCGCCCGATCCCGGCGGCCACCGAGTCTGTATAACTGTGAAAAAATCGCGCATAGGGCTTCAAAGGAGATTCCCCGTGAGCACTCCTGGCGACAAGCTCGGCTACGAGAGCATGCCGCTCGACCGCACCGGCCAGGCCGAGGCATTCGACGCCATCGGCGACCGCTATGACGAGGCCTTCCCGCACAAGGAAGGGCAGGTTGCGTCGGCCGAGTGGCTGATCCGGTCCCTGCCGGGCGAGGCCCGGGTGCTGGACCTGGGGTGCGGCACCGGGATCCCGACCGCGCTCCAGTTGACCGCGGCCGGACTGCGGGTCGTCGGAGTCGACCTGTCGGACGCGATGGTCGCGCTCGCCCGCAAGAACGTGCCCAGCGGGGTGTTCCACCAGGCGGACATCGCGGATCTGCGGCCCGGAGGTTCCCGGGACCTCGGCCGCTTCGACGCGGTGACGGCCTTCTTCTCGCTGCTCATGCTGCCGCGCGCGGAGATACCGCTCGCGCTGCGCACCGTCCACCACCTGCTGCCTCCGGGCGGCCTGTTCGCGCTGTCGATGGTGGAGGCGGACGTGGACGACTTCTCGATCCCGTTCATCGGAAGCACCATCCGGGTCTCCGGCTATCTGCGGGACGAGTTGCGCGAGGTCGTCGAGGCGGCGGGCTTCGAGATCGTCGACGAATCGCTGTACACGTACGCCCCGTCGAGCGCGGATGTCCCGCCGGAGGTACAGATCTTCCTGCGCTGCAGGCGGCGTACCTGAACGACACGGGGAAGGACACGTGTGACGAAGGACCTCGGAGCCGATCGAGGCACCGGCGAGCAGGCGGCCGGCGTGCAGGGAGCTGCTGCTCCGTCGCGCGCGGCGACGCCTCGGCCCGCCTCGGGGGCCTCCGCCGCACGTCCGAGGAGCGAGGGGCCGGACGTCGCCGAGCCGCAGACCGACCGACTCCGGTACCTCGACGCGGCGACCCGGCAGATCGCCCGCGGCATGAACCTCGACGAGACGCTGCACGAACTGTGCCGCGCGGCCGTCCCGGCCTTTGCCGACGCGGCGTTCGTCCATCTGTACGCTCCGCTACCGGTCGGCGACGAGACGGATACCGCGCCCGGCGTGCTGCGGCTGCACACCACGGACCGCGCCCCACCGCGTCGCCCGGCCACGAGTGACTCCGAACCCCCCTCACCGGCCACCGGCCCCGCCCGGGCGGCCGACCTCGTACGCCCGTCCGCGACCGGCCGGCTCACCGAGCTGCTGCGCGCCGGGCGCCCGGCGTTCGCGAACACCCCGCACACCGAATCCGCGGTGGCGGAGCTGCTGGAGACCGGGACCGCACCTCCTGCGGTGCCGCCCGGCCGACGCCTGATCGTGGCCCCGCTGCACGGCCGCAACCACGTCATGGGCAGCGTCGTCCTCCTCCGCGAACCCGACAGGCCGGACTTCACCGAGGACGATCTGCTCGTCGCCTCCCAGCTCGCCACGCACACCGCGCTCGGCATCGACAAGGCGGTGCTGTACGCGCACGAGGCGTCCGTCGCCGACGCGCTGCAGCGCGCGATGCTCCCGCCGTCGCTGCCCGAACCGCCCGGCGTCCTGCTGGCCAGCCGCTATCTGCCGTCCTCACGGACCGCGCAGGTCGGCGGCGACTGGTACGACGCGATCCCGCTCCCCGGCAACCGCGTCGCGCTGGTCATCGGCGACGTCATGGGCCACTCCATGACCTCGGCCGCGATCATGGGCCAGCTGCGCACCATCGTGCAGACCCTGGCCGGGCTCGACCTGCCCCCGGACGAGATCCTGCACCACCTCGACGAACAGGCCGAGCGCCTGGGCAGCGAGCACACGGCGACCTGTCTGTACGCCATGTACGACCCCGTGCTGCACCGGTTGCTGGTGTCCAACGCAGGCCATCTGCCGCCGGTGCTCCTGCACCCCGACGGCGGCACGGAGGTCGTGCGGGTACCGCCCGGTGCACCGATCGGGGTGGGCGGCGGTGGATTCGAGTCCACCGAGATGCACGCGCCGGCCGGAGCGACGCTGCTGCTGTACACCGACGGCCTGGTCGAGTCCCGCGACTCGGACGTGCTGACCGGCGTGGAGCGCCTGCGCGCCCGGCTGCAGGAAACGGCCTCGCGATCCACGCCCCCGTCGCTGGATCTGCTCTGCGACCAGGCCCTCGGCACGCTGGGCTCGGGAGACCGGGACGACGACGTCGCCCTGCTCGCCGCCCGCTTCCAGGGCCTCCTCCCGGAGACCGTCGCGTACTGGTACCTGGCCCCGCGCCCGCAGACCGCTCGCCAGGCCCGCCGGCTGACCCGCAGGACCCTGCACGACTGGGGCCTCGACGCCCTGGCGGAGTCCACCGAGCTCCTGGTCAGCGAGGTGGTCGCCAACGCCGTACGCTTCGCCTCCCGACCGATCGTCCTGCGCCTCCTGCGCACGGACGTCCTGCGCTGCGAGGTGGAGGACGACTCCCCGATCGTCCCGAGAATGCGCCACGCCCGCCTCAGCGACGAGGGCGGCCGGGGCCTGTTCCTGGTCGACCAGTTGGCCCGGCGCTGGGGGGTGACGAGGGTGAGCACCGGGAAAGTGGTGTGGTTCGAACAGGTGATGCCGCCGGTCCAGGACACCGGTTCAGGGGGCACGGCTACTTGGCAGTGATCACGGCCGCCGAGCCGCTCGCCTCTCGCCGGCCGCCTGTGGTGCCTCACCCAGCCCTTCAGGAATGGGTGACCTTGATGCGGGAGATACGGACCTCGCCGTAGTTGTCGTCGGCGCACGGCTCGGAGTTGTCGCAGTTGGCCTGCGTGTAGGCGCCTGCCTTGAAGTAGTTGGTGTCGCCGTCGTGGGAGATCGTGGTCTGCCGCCGGCCGTTGTAGTACACGTCGATCTCCCCGTCCTTCGCCACGAACTTGGCCTCGAACTCGGTGCCCAACTCGTAGTCGTCGGTGACGAGGTGGTGGTGGCGGTCGTCGCCTTCGGTGATGTAGAGGCTGCTGCCTTCGAGGCGGAGAACGGTGACGTCGTCGTCCCCACCGTGAACCTGCGCGCCGACCACGTACGGCCGCTCCTCCGGCAGTGCCATGAACGCCTCCCTGACCACGAGGGTGTGGGTACCGTCCGTGGTGGACCATTCGGCTTCGTCCTCGCCGTCGTCGGTCATCTCCCGGAGTTCGGCGCGCGGGTAGCTGGAGCCTCCGGTCGTCACGCCGTTGACGGCAGCCCGGAATCTCACGGCGGCGCAGTCGCTCTCCACCCGGAACCAGGGATCGGCGGAGAACGTCGCCAGCTCGGGTTGGGTGATCTCGGTGGGGTCCTCGTCGTCGCCGGTGGGCAGGGTGAGCTTCCAGTTCTTCAGGTCGAGGGCCTCGGCGGGATGCGTGCACCGGTCCGCCGCCCGCTCGTTCGGGGTCGGAGCGCCGGCGTGGGCGGACAGCGTGAACGTGACGGTCGAGACCGCCGCCGTGATACCGGCCAGTACGAGGGTCCGCGTTCGGAACATGGAAGGTCTCCTCCTGTCGGGGGTGTTCGCTCGGTGCCGACGCGTACCGTAGGCGCCCCCGCCGGGACCGGTCCCGCAGCCCGCCATCTCGCCACTTCTCCGCATGAGTGCGACTGATGGAGGGTCTGGGTAGAGACTGCATACGGTCCGCCGTACGCAGTAGGTTCGACCTCATACGCGTGGCGGCCCTGGGCCGCGTGCGTTCCGGACTCGACCGAGGGGGAAGATCCGTGCGTTCCGGGGACCAGTTCGCCGACCGCTATGTCCTCAAGGAGGTCATCGGCACAGGGCGAGGCGGCGACGTGTGGCTGGCACACGACACGGTGGTGGGCCAGGACGTCGCGCTGAAACCGGAGCGGACCGACGGCGAGAGCGAGACCGCGGTACGGCGGCTGCTCGGCGAACCGCGCGCCATGGCCAAGTTCCGCGACCACCCGCACGTGGTGACCCTCTTCGACGTCGTGACCGTGCCGCGGGACGCAGCAGGGCCGAAGGACGGGGCTCAGCCGAACGGCGGGGAAGGTCCGAAGGACGGGAAGGGTCCGAAGAGCGGGGCCGGGCCACAGACGTACTGGTTCGTCATGGAGTACGTCCCCGGCGGCGGCCTCGACCGGAAGCCGACGGTCTCCCCCGAGCGGGCGGCCCGCATCGGTGCCCAGCTCGCCGACGCACTGGCCGCGCTGCACGAGGCCGGCATCGTCCACTGCGACGTCAAGCCCGCCAACATCGGTCTCACCCGGCACGGGGCCGCGAAGTTACTGGACTTCGGTGCCGCCTATCGGGTCGGCGGCACCGAGACCATCACCGTCAACGGCCCGTACAGCTTCACCCCGGACTACGCCGCCCCCGAGCTGGCCCGGGGCAACGTCCCCCGGCCCGCCTCGGACGTCTTCTGCCTGGCCACCACCCTGCACGCACTGGTCACCGGCGCGCCACCGCGCGGTGACGCACCCGACGACGACGCCGCCGGTTCCGCCGGGACGGGGGACGACGGGGAGGAAGCCGAGCGGCTGAGGTACTGGAAGGCCGAGCAGGGCGTCGTCGAGCTCGACGCCGCCGCCGTGGGACCCCTGTACCCCGTGCTCACCGCCATGCTCCAACGCGACCCCCGGCAACGCCCCGACGCCGTCGAGGTCAAGCGGCTCCTGGAGGAGGCCGCCGGATCCGACCCGAGAACGCCCGGAAACACGGCCACCACGATCACCGGGCGCCGACGCCGTAGGCCACTGATCGCGGCCGCGCTCGGCATCACCGCCGTACTCGCTCTGGGGCTGGCCCTCATCCCCGACAACGGCGACGACGGGAAGGCCACGCCCACGCCCGGCCAGAACGCGCTGGACGAGAACGCCTCGGACGGCGAGCCGCAGGCGCTGATCGGCGACCCGCACACGGCCGACGTGTGCGACCTGGCCGACCCCGCCGCTCTCGACCAGTTCGGCGCCGGGAAAGTCGAAGTGGACGTGGACTACGGGAACTTCGACCGCTGCGACCTGCTCGTGGGCGTCGACGACAAGACCCGGATCGATGTCTCGATCCGCCTGCGCCGGGGCTCGCCGCCCGAGGGCTCGAAGCCCTCCCGCACCGTCGGGAGGATCGGCATCCGGGAGGAGGAGGCCGAGAGCGACGAGTGCAACCTGCTGCTGACGTCCGACGGCGACACCGAGGGCACGCTGGTCGGGGTCCGCGTCAACATGGGCAAGGGCACTGTGGTCGGCGGCAACGCGACCCTGTGCACGGTAGCCGACAAGGCCGCCACGAGCGCGGCCGAGGTCCTCAACCGGGGTCAGCTGCCCCGCCGTTCACCTGCCTACCCGCGTACGTCGCTGGCCTGGGCGAACGCCTGCGAGCTGCTCGACGCCAAGGCACTCTCCGTCGTCCCCGGCCTCAAGGTGGATGTGCCGGTCGTCGGCGTCGCGGACTGGAGCTGCGAGTGGTCCAGCGACATCGACGAACTGGATGTGGAGGTGGGCTTCTTCCGCGACCAGCCCAAGTCCGCGGAGGACGGCGCCACCGCGGTCAAGCTCAGCGGATACCGCACCGTCGTCGAACAGAACGACGACGGCGACACCTGTTCGGCCTTCGTCGAGTACCGCAGGTACAGCGGCCAGGACGCCGAGACCGCCGCCGAGATGGTGCGCCTGGACGTCCACGGGCAACAGCCGACGGACAAGCTCTGCGCGATGGCCGAGGATCTCGCGGCCTCGGCAGCCGCCGGACTCCGCGCGCGATGACACGAGAGCGGTGACACCAGAGCGGTGGCACGAGAGCGGTGACAGGGAGGCCGGACGGGCTTGGCCTCGAGGCCCGTTGCCGCCTCCTCAGAGCACGGAGTCCGGCCAGTCCGCCTCGTCCTCCATCAGCTCCAGGTCCGGCGGTACGAGGGTCGTCGACTCGACGAGTCCCTTGATCAGGTTCTGCAGCAGACTGTTGTCGACGGGACGGCCCTCGGACTTGTCGTGCAACAGCTGGTACTTGAAGCCGGTGCCGTGCAGCCGACGGCGTACGGCCTCGACACGAAACTCGATCTTGCGCTCGTTCCACTTGCCCTCGGGGCGAAGGTACGCGAGCCGCTCGGCTGCCTGACGGTACGTCAGGGGACGGGGCTCCTCCTCGTACAGCAGGTACCGCTGCCCGAGGACCACCAGCAGCAGCCGTTCGTCGTCGTCCAGCGACCAGGTCTCCGGCCGGACGGTCTCGGCGTGCCGGCGCGACACCGGCCCCTGGTCGTCGTGGCCCGACACATACAGCTCCACCAGGTGCTCACGGTAGCCGGAGCCCTTCACGAACAGCGGGGTGTAGCCGGTGGTGAGCGGGATCGGCTCGGTGGTGAGGTGCATCATCCGGCCGCGCGGCAGCCGGACGAGCTGCTGCCCGGTGTTGCGTAGCCACCAGTGCCCCTGAAGGTACGTCAGCTCGCCGTGCCGTCGGCTCACCCGCAGGTCGTCCACGCCGACCCCCAGGTCCACGTCCGGCTTCTCACCGCGCCCGAAGCGGACCGTCAGTCCGTGGCGGGGCGGGGCGCTGAGCTCTCCGGTGACCGTGCGGGCGTGCAGGGTTCCGGGCGTGGCGGGCGCGACACCACGCGCGAGGCTGGCGGAGAGGGGCATCGCTGGTCTCCTCGGTTCGTGAACTTCTCGGTGCTTCATGGGGCTTCTCGGTCCGACAGGTTCTCGGCGTGCGTCCGAGGTACGGACCAGTCTCCGCCTCCCTTGCGGGACCCCTCCCGTACGGTTGCGGGACCCCTCCCGTACGGTCTGGGGGCCGAGGGAATCAGTACGCGGACTTCAGTGCTCCTCCCGGAAGTTTCCCGCCGTCCTCCCGGCCCACGCTGCACAGCACGTAGCGGAAGCCTGCGTCCCATTCCTCGTCCGAGGAGCGCCAGCCCCGCATCTCGTGTCCTTGGCCGCGGGCCCAGTTGACGCCGTACTTCTCCTCGCAGAGCCCATGCGTGTCGACGCTGTCCGCCGAGCCGTCGCCCGACGCCCAGGTCCAGCCGACGGCCTGCTCGTGGTGCGGCTGCTCGCAGCTCACCAGGGTGTCGGTGATCTCGCCGTTGTCGTCCTCCTCGGAGGTGACGCAGTCGCCCGGACCCTGCTGCGTGAGGTACACCTCGTCGCCGAACTTGCGGAAGCCGCCGAGCGGGCCGCCGAGGGTGGCGTGCTTCAGGAAGAGCAGGCAGGCCGAGGCCGGCGGCTCGCTCTGCCCCGTCTCGGGTGTGAGCACGTGCAGCACCGGGGCGGCCATGGTCCCGCGCAGCTCCGCGGTTCGCCGGGTGCACTCGTCCCGTACCGCCCCCGCGCCGGACGCCCGCGCGGCACCGTCGGCCGCGACGGTCGCGATGACCTGGCCCTCGGGATCGTCGTCGCAGCTGACGACTTTCACCCTGGGCCGCCCCTTGTACTCCCCGTCCTTCCAGTCGGCGTTGACGCACTGCCCCGGCATGAGCCCCTCTCGCAGCCCGACCTGCCTGCCGTACGGGTATGGGCTGCGGGTCACGGTCGGGGTCGGCGTCGGGGACGCAGTCGCGGCCACTTTCGTGTCGGCCCGCGGCCCGTTGGCCTCGGCCCGCTCACCGTGGTACGTGGCGGCACCCCACGCGAATCCTCCGCCCGCGGCCAGCACGGCGGTGAGCGCCAGCAGCACGGGCGTTCTCCGGGCGGGGGAAGGTCGAGCGGCGCCGGACGTGCTCCGGGCGCGCGCGAGACGCTTCCTCCGGAACGGCGGGGAAGGGGCGGGCTCCGTCGCGGTGACCACGTCGCCGGACTCGGCCGCGGCCCCGGAAGCGGCCGACTTCGGAGCCGCTCCGGTGAGCACGGGTAGCGACGTGGCAGCAGCCCCGCTCCCCATGGCCTCGGCCAGCAGTTCACGCGCCCGCTCCGGCTGCATGCGCTCCGCCGGATCCTTGGCCAGCAGCCCCATGATCACCCGGCTCAGCGGATCGCTCGCCCGCTGCGGCAGGTCGGGTTCGGAGGTCAGCGCCGCCATGAGCGAGGCGTCGAGCGTGTCCCGTTCGAACGGGGAGGTGCCCTCGACGGCGAAGTAGAGGGTGACGCCGAGCGAGAACAGGTCGGTCGCGGGCGTCGCCTCGCCGCCGGACAGCCGCTCCGGCGCCAGGAACCCTGGGGTCCCGACCACCATGCCGCTCTGGGTGACCCGGGTCTCGCGGGGCCACAGCGAGATGCCGTAGTCCGTGAGCAGGACCCGGCGATCGGCGGCGCCCGAATGGTCGGGCGCCAGCAGGATGTTGGAGGGCTTCACGTCCCGGTGGATGATGCCGAGCCGGTGCCCGGCGCGGAGGGCGTCGAGGGCGGCCGCCCCGATGCCGGCCACCTCGTCGCTCGGCAGCGAACCGCGCTCGTTCACCACGGCGCGCAGGTCCCGCGTGCCCTCCAGGTACTCCATCACGATCCAGGGGCGGCCGTCGTCCTCCACCACGTCGTACACCGTGATCACGTTCGGGTGCTCGCGCAACTGCGCCGCCTTCAGGGCCTCCTTGCGGCCCCGGCCGGCCGGGTCGTCGGCGGATGACTTCGGCTCGCGCGGTACGTCGATCTCCTTGACCGCGACCCGGACCCGGAGCTCCTCGTCCTCGGCCAGCCAGACGTCTCCCCCGCCGCCGGAACCCAGCCGCTGCCCCAGCCGGTACCGCCCGGCGATGACCCGTTCCTCCCGTGTCACCAGCGCCCCTTTCCTCGGCCGCCCTTCTGGAGCGGCCGCCGTGACCTCCCCGTCGGCGGCCCCACGGTCCGCGCCGCCGTTCACCGGACCACCAACGGCCGGAAGGCGGCGTTCACATCGGACTTGGACGCATCGACGTACCTCGGGCCCGGGTCGGAGCCCGCCTCGGCGTAGAAGACCGAGGGGCAACTCGTGCCGCCGATCCGGACGGTGCGGTCGGCGATCAGCTTGCCGGTGCGCATCTCGTAGACCTTCACCGGGATCTCGATCTTGTGGAAGCTCACGTACGAGAGGGCGCCGGAGGACTCGCTCTCGTACGGGCAGGTCTCGACGGACGGTCCATGGGTCTCCTCGCCCATGCAGACCACCAGCACCGCGTCGTCCGCGTCGCCCGCCTTCCAGGAGCCGGGGAACCGCTTCGGGTAGTCGGACGCGATGCTGTACTCGTCGGAGGCGTAGAACAGCGCGCGGTTGGTGCCCTTGCCGACGGGCTTGGCACCGCTGTACTTCGCCGGGTGGGAGCAGTACTCGGGCTGTGTGTCGGTTCCTCCGGAGAGCAGGTTGCGCACGTTGGCGAGCTCGATGCTCAGCGTGGCCTTCCTCGCTCCCTTCCGGGCCCGGTCCGCGAGTTCGTCGTCGGGGTACCGGTCGAGCAGCTGCTGGTAGTGCGTCCGGGCCTGCTCCCAGCTGTCGTCCGCCATGAGGTCGTCACCGCACCCGACCAGCGCGCCGGGCGCGGTCCGCTCGGCGGTGCCGGCGGACCGGTCCAGTACGTCGTCGCTGCGCCTGCGATCGTGGAGCCAGTCGGTGACGGTGACCGTCTCGCAGGAGTCCTTGGTGGGCAGGCCGCGCAGGAACCCGTCGAGGGTGGTTTCGACCGTCTTCTCGTTGCCGGGCTCCGCGAGAACCGACGCGAGCGTGCCGAAGCCCTGCTTCAGGGCATCGGTGTCCCCGCTCAGCGCGGTCGCCAAGTCGGTGCGGGCGGTGCGCAGCCGGTCACATGCCCGTACGACGTCGTCGCCGCGGGCGCTCAGTGGCGCGTCGGCGATGCGGTGACCGAACCACACCTCGTCCTGCGCGCTCAACACCCCTGCGCAGTCGCCGCGTTCGCGGGCGTCGGTCACGCTCTGCCCGATCCTCGATGCGTCGAACCGCAGGAGCCCCACGGCCAGCAGGACCGGCAGCGTGACGCCGAGCGCGACCAGGCGCCGCCCGCGCGCCGAGCCCCTGCCGCCGCCCCCGCCTCCGCCTCTGCGCGCCAGGAACCACCCGTGCCCGACGACGGCCACCCACCACACGAGCACGGCGACTTCGTACGCCGAGTCGGCCGTGGAAACGAGCCGGGACACCAGCACCACACTCACGACCACGGCGGCGAGAGCGAGCGGACGCCGCCGCAGCATCAGATAACCGACGCCGAGCAGCGATGCGTTGCCCAGGGCGACGGCGAAGGGGTCGTTCACCCTGACCTCGTCGGGCGGGTAGTTCGGCATGTCGGGTACGGCGCGCGTCGGGTCGTTCATCCTGGTTCTCCCCCGGTCACGGAACGGGTCCGGCGCCCGTATGGTGCGTCCGCGCGCCCGGGACGGGTCCCGGAGGCCGGGCGGTGGACATCGCCCCCAGCGAGCCGCTCCTCGAATCCGCCTCCGCGTGGCGTTCACGATCACGGGCGCGGTTCTCGCGGGAACATGGCTGCTGTGCGCCATTGGTCCCCGAACAAGCGAAAGGCCGTATCGGAATGCTCCGATACGGCCTCTGACCTGCTACTCAGCAAGTCGGGACGACAGGATTTGAACCTGCGACCCCTTGACCCCCAGTCAAGTGCGCTACCAAGCTGCGCCACGTCCCGATGCCGTCTGACCTGGGGTTTCCCCCGGCCGAACGCGCATAGAAACAATACCGCACTCGGGTCGGTGGTCGCGCACCCCTTTATGGGCGTGGGGTGAGCCCCCTGCCCGCGTCGCGCGGATGATCATTCCCCGGCCGGCAGGCCCAACTCGGGGTACGCGTCCTGCAGCCGCGTCGGTGCTGCCTGGCGCCAGGAGTCCGCCAGGATGTCGCGCAGTTCGGCCTCGCCCTCCAAGGCCGCGAGCCGGACCCGTACCCAGGCGAACTGTGCTTCGTGATCGGCGATCCAGAACTTGTCCGGCTCGGCCAGGACCAGTTCGTCGCGCTCCTCCTTGGGGCAGCGCACCGCGATGGAGGTCTCGTCCTCGGGCAGCGTGGCGAACATCTTGCCCGCGACCCGGAACGTGGGCATGCTCCAGGCGATCTTCTCCGTCGTGTCCGGCAGAGACAGGGCGATACGGTGTACGTCTTCGGCGTCCGGCATGCAAGGCACCGTAGCGGCTGCCACTGACAATCACCTGGTGAGAGCGGTAACACCGACGTACTTGTAGTAGATCGTCGTCGGCCGCAGAACCCCCGTCGGGGTCGCCGCGAAGTCGGGGATCACGCCGGCCCGCGTCCACCCGGCCGAGCCGTAGAGCCGCTCGGCGAGGCTGTCGGTCTCGGTGTCCAGGTGGAGGAGGGTGACTCCCGCGTCGATCGCCGCCTCTTCCGCGGTCGCGAGGAGCCTGCGGCCGAGGCCCTGACCCCGCGCATCCCGGTGCACCATCAGCTTGACCAGCTCGGCCCGGTGGCGGCTGTTGGGCTTGCCCGGAAAGGCCAGGCTGACCGTGCCGACCGTCCGCTCACCCTCACATGCCGCCCACACGGCCACCTCACCGGCGGCGACGGCGACCGTACGCTCCTTCCACCACGCCATGGCCGCCGTACGGTCCAGAGGAGCGAGGAAGCCGATGGAGGCGCCGCCCGCCACGGTGTCGACCAACAGGTCGGCCAACTCCCCGACCCGGTCGTGCAGTTGGGCCTCGTCCAGGCGCGCCACGATCACGGCAGCACCACCGCCAGCACATAGCGCACCGCCTCGGGCCCCGGGCACCGGAACCGCGTCGGCCCCCACACCCGCATCCGCAGGCAGTCCCCGACGCCGAGACGGTGCTCGGCCTCCTGAACCGTCACGTCGAGCTCCCCTTCCAGCACCCAGATGTGCTGCTCCAGCCCCGGCACGGGCGGCCGGTCGTACGCGATGTCGGCGCCCGCCGTGAGCCGTCCCTCGACGATCTCGCCGCGCAGCCCGGCATGCGGCGGCGACACGGATCGTCGTACGAACCCCGAGGAACGGTCCTCCCACACCGGCTGCTCGGCCGCCCGCACCAGCAGCGCCGGCTCGGACTCGACCTCGCTGAGCAGCTGCGACATGGTCCGCCCGTAGACGTGGCACAGGCGGTTCAGCAGCGAGGCGGTGGGACTGATCTCCGCCCGCTCCGCCCGGGACAGCGTCGAACGGCTTACGCCGCTGCGTTCCGCCAACTCCCCGAGGGACCAGCCGCGTTCGGCCCGCAACTCGGCCAGACGGGCGCCCAGACGGGCGTCGACCGGGTCGGGCGCCTCGGCACCGCCCACACTTCCCTGTTTCATATTCGGGACGCTATCCCATATATGAAACGTCGGTGTTACGGGCGGCTCACTCCCCCGCCGCCTCCCCGAGCGCCTCCAGCACCGGCCGGATCAGCGGATGCTCCTCGGCTCCTCGGCGTACCGCCGCGAATACCCGGCGTGTGGGCGCCACCCCGTCGACGGGGCGTACGACGACGCCCGTGAGATCCATTCCGCGCAGCGCCGAGCGCGGTACGAGGGCCACGCCCGCGTCGGCCGAGGCGAGGGCGACGACCGCGCGGAAGTCGTCCGAGGAGTGTTCGAGGCGGGGCTGGAAGCCGGCGTTCTCGCAGGCCAGGACGACCACGTCGTGGCAGGGATTGCCGGGGTACGGGCCGATCCACGGGTCCTTGGCCAGGTCGGCGAGAGGGATCTCGGCGGTGTCGGCCAGGCGGTGGGTGACGGGGACGACCGCGTCGAACGGCTCGGCGTACAGCGGTACGTGGCTCAGGCGCGGATCGTCGGCGGGCGGCGCCCCGCGGTACTCGACGGCGACCGCCACGTCCACCTGCCGGTCCAGCACCATCGGCAGGCTCGCGTCGCCCTCCGCGTCCTGGACCCGGAGGCGGATGCCCGGCGCCGACCCGGCGAGGCGGGCCACCGCGGGGGCGACGACCTGGGCGATGCCGGTCGCGAAGGAGGCGACGGTGACCGTTCCGGCCGCGCCGGAGCTGTACGCCGCCAGCTCCGCCTCCGCCCTCTCCAGCTGGGCCAGGACCGCATTGGTGTGGCTGAGCAGGATCTCGCCGGCCGGGGTGAGCCGTACGCCCTTGGCGCCGCGCTCGACCAGACGGTGACCCGTCTCCTGCTCCAGCGCGGCCAGCTGCTGGGAGACGGCGGACGGGGTCAGATACAGCGCGGCGGCAGCCGCGGTCACCGTGCGGTGGTCGGCCACCGCACGGAGGATGTGGAGCCGCCGCGCTTCGATCATGCGATCGATTGTCTCAAATGCCCCGTGCGCTCCGGGTCAGCCCTCCAGCTCCGCCCGCGCCGCCACGAAGGCGCCCACGGCACGGTTGACGTCGTCCGTGGAGTGCGCCGCGGACAGCTGGACGCGGATCCGGGCCTGGCCGTGCGGCACCACCGGGTACGAGAAGCCGATCACGTACACGCCCCGCTCCAGCAGCAGCTCCGCCAGCCGGGCGGCCTTCGCCGCGTCACCGATCATCACGGGCGCGATGGCGTGGTCGCCGGGGAGGATCTCGAAGCCCTCCTCGGTCATACGGCGACGGAACAGCGCCGTGTTCTCGGCCAGCCGGACGCGCAGGTCGTCCGCCGACTCCAGCAGGTCGAGGACCTTGAGGGAGGCCGCCGCGATCACCGGGGCCAGGGTGTTCGAGAAGAGGTACGGCCGCGAGCGCTGGCGCAGCAGGGCGACGATCTCGGCGCGGGCGGCGACGTAGCCGCCGGAAGCGCCGCCGAGGGCCTTGCCGAGGGTGCCGGTGATGATGTCGACGCGGTCCATGACGCCGTGCAGTTCGGGGGTGCCGCGGCCGCCGGGGCCGACGAAGCCGACGGCGTGCGAGTCGTCGACCATGACCATGGCGTCGTAGCGGTCGGCGAGGTCGCAGATCTCGCGGAGCGGGGCCACATAGCCGTCCATGGAGAAGACGCCGTCGGTGACGATCAGCTTGCGCCGCGCACCCGCGGCCTCCTTCAACTGCCGCTCCAGATCGGCCAGATCACGGTTGGCGTAGCGGAAGCGGCGGGCCTTGGACAGGCGGATGCCGTCGATGATCGACGCGTGGTTGAGGGCGTCGGAGATCACCGCGTCCTCCGGGCCGAGGAGCGTCTCGAACACGCCGCCATTGGCGTCGAAGCAGGAGGAGTACAGGATCGTGTCCTCCTGGCCGAGGAACGCCGAGAGCCTGGCCTCCAGCTCCTTGTGCACCTCCTGCGTGCCGCAGATGAAGCGGACGGACGCCATGCCGTAGCCCCAGCGGTCCAGCGCCTCGTGGGCGGCGGCCACGACCTCGGGGTGGTCGGCGAGACCGAGGTAGTTGTTGGCGCAGAAGTTGAGGACCTCGCCGGGACGGCCACCGGCCGCGACATTGACTGTCGCGGACTGCGGGGTGTCGATCACGCGCTCGGGCTTGTGCAGGCCGGCGGCGCGGATCTCGTCGAGGGTGGCGCGCAGGTCGTCGCGCACGGAGTCGAACATGAGGGAAGCTCCTAGAAGTGCTTGCGCGGAAAGGGAGTTACGGCGGCCTGTGGCTTACGCGGTCCAGTCGAGGATGACCTTGCCGCCGCGGCCGCTCGCCGCGTCGGCGAACGCCGCCTCGAAGTCGCGGTAGCCGTACCGGCCGGTGATCACGGGCGCGAGGTCGAGGCCGCCTTCCAGCAGCACCGACATCGCGTACCAGGTCTCGAACATCTCGCGGCCGTAGATGCCCTTGACCGTGATCATCGAGGTCACGATGCGGGCCCAGTCGACCGGGAACTCCTGCGCCGGCAGACCGAGCATGGCGATACGGCCGCCGTGCGTCATGTTGGCGATCATGTCGCGCATGGCCTCGGCGCGGCCGGACATCTCCAGGCCGATGTCGAATCCCTCGCGCAGACCGAGTTCGCGCTGCCCGTCGGCGATGCTCACCTGCGACACGTTCAGCGCGAGGCTCACGCCGACCTTGCGGGCCAGCTCCAGCCGCTCCTCGCTCACGTCGGTGATCACGACGTTGCGCGCACCCGCGTGCCGGGCGACTGCCGCCGCCATCAGGCCGATCGGGCCGGCCCCGGTGATCAGGACGTCCTCGCCGACCAGCGGGAAGGACAGCGCGGTGTGCACGGCGTTGCCGAACGGGTCGAAGATCGCGGCGACGTCGAGGTCGACGGGCACACGGTGTACCCACACATTGGCCGCGGGCAGGGCGACGTACTCGGCGAAGGCACCGTCGCGTCCGACGCCGAGGCCTATGGTGGCCCGGCACAGGTGCCGCCGCCCGGCGAGGCAGTTGCGGCACTTCCCGCACACCAGATGGCCCTCGCCACTGACCCGGTCACCGACGGAGATGTCAGTGACGTCCCGGCCGGTCTCCACGACCTCGCCGACGAACTCGTGTCCGACCACGAGCGGGGTGCGGATCGCCTGCTGCGCCCAGCCGTCCCAGGACCGGATGTGCAGGTCGGTGCCGCAGATTCCGGTGCGCAGCACCTTGATCAGTACGTCTCCGGGTCCGACGGACGGATCCGGGACGTCCGCGAGCCAGAGCCCGGGCTCCGCCTTGTCCTTGACCAGCGCCTTCAACGCTACGGCTCCTGAGGGTGAGTCCTGGCCGTAGGCATGCCGAAGGAGCCCGCGGCCGGGGAGAGGGGTGGAATCGCGTAGCAATCTGCCGTACGGCGGCGCCCCGGTCCATCGAGGATTTCTTAAGCGCCGCCACAGCTTTCCTTCACGCCCTCGGCTCGGACGCCCGCTGTCCGCCTTCGAAGTAGGCGATCAGCTCCGGATCCAGCGGCGGCACCTCACGTACGACACCTCCCGTGCGCAGCGACTCGGTCGCCCCGAACCCGGCCGCCACCGCCATCCGCGCCGCCACCGGCGAGGTGTCGGTCAGCCCTCCCTCCCGAACGAACCGCAGAAACTCGTCGATGATCAGCGGATCCGCGCCGCCGTGCCCGGCGTCGTCCACCACCTCCGGCACCGGATACTCCGCGTCGGCCCGCTCACGGTGGACGGAACGCCGCGAGTTCCACACCCGCACCACCGCCCCGGGCCCGTCCCCGAAGTTCTCCAGACGGCCCGCGTCGCCGATGACGGTGTAGTTGCGCCAGTAGTCGGGGGTGAAATGGCACTGCTGGTAGGCGGCCAACACCCTGTTGTCCAAACACATGTTGACCAGCGACACATCCTCGACGTCGATCATGGGATTGAGCGCCCGCTGGGTGTGCGGCGGCCAGTGGCCGTCCTCCGTGTACCAGTCGACGGCCTTGGGCTCCCCGAGGGCCCGGCGGTGCGGATTGTCGCCGTACACCATGAGATCGCCGAACGCCTGCACCCGGCGCGTGTACCCGCCCGCGAGCCAGTGCACCACGTCGATGTCGTGGGCACCCTTCTGCAGCAACAGGCCGGTGGTGTACCGGCGTTCGGCGTGCCAGTCCTTGAAGTACCAGTCGCCGCCGTAGCCGACGAAGTGGCGCACCCAGACCGTCTTGACCGTGCCGATGTCCCCACGCTCGATGAGGCCGCGCATCAGCCGGATCACCGGCATGTGCCGCATGTTGTGACCGACGTAGAGGCGGGTCCCGGTCTCGCGGGCGGTGCGCAGGATGCGGTCGCAGCGCTCTACGGTGATGTCCAGGGGCTTCTCGACGAAGACGGGCTTGCCCGCCCGAAGTGCCTCGCAGGCCAGGTCGGCGTGGGTGTGGTCCGGGGTGAGCACGAGGACGGCGTCGACATCCGGGGCATCGATCACCTTGCGGTGGTCGTCCACCGTGCGCACACCGGGGATGCGGTGGGCGGCCCGCTCCCGCTGCCCCGCGTCGGGATCGGCCACGACGGTCACGCGCGCGCCCTCACCGGGTCGGTGGGCGACCCGGGCAAGGGAGCCGCGCAGTCCGTGGCCGAGAACGCCGAGGCACAGGTCGGTCATGGCCGGCCCTTCCGTAGGGGTGAGGTGACGCCAAGTGCGGTATGCCCGCCCGAGCCCGGGATCCGTCACGAGCCCGGCGAGGACCGGCGCCCGGTCGGTGACAACCCGATCGCCCGGAGGCGTGGTACTCGACGACGCCCGGCGGACCGACGCCGAAGGGGTGTGATCCGGCGGCCCCTCTCGTCTCCGCGGTCCTGTTCGGCGCCGAGTTCCTGGGTGTCGGCACCGCTCCGGCACGGCTCCCGGCAGCCCCTGCTCCTGGCCCCCTCGTGTTCCTCGCCGCTGCCGCGACCGGCGAGCCGCCGCCGTCCTGCGGATCGGCTTCCCGCACCACATGGTCGTAGTAGGACACAAAGCGCCCGTACGGCAGCGAGAATCGACCGAGGACGTCCGGCCCGCAGCGGCCGGCCCCGACGCGCTCGCCCCGCACTCGGCCGACTGACTTGGAGCCGCTCATGACCACCGCACAGGACCTCGCGATCGTCGCCCTGGTCGTGGCGACGGACAAGCCGGTCGAGCAGGGCGAACTGTCCCTCGCCCTCGCCGGGGCCGAGGTGTTCGACCTCATCGAGGCCCGGGCCCTCGTCGTCGCCGACGACCGCATCGTGCCCAACGCCCAGGCACCGACCGGCGACCGCCTGTTGGACGAGGCAGCCTCGACGCTCGTACGACAGGAGCCGTACGAGTCGGTCGAGGACTGGCTGTGGCGCAGGGGCCGCGGGTTGTCCTCGGCCTACGTCGACGACCTGGAGCGGATCGGGCTGACGACCCGGCCGCGGGGTCTCCGGATTCCGCTGCGGACCGGGCGGACGGAGCCGGCCGACTCGGAGACCCGGCGCCGGGCCGAGGAGCGGTGGGCGGCGGGCGAGCCCGTCCTCGCCACCCTCGCTGCCGCCGCCGGGATCGCTGACGGGCCGGCCGAGGACACCGAGGAGCTCACCGATGACGTGGCCGCGACCGTGCTGGCCGCGGTCGGCGACGCGGTGATGGAGCTGGAGGCCGTACGGCAGCGGAAGGCGATCGAGGACGCCGCGTTCGACAACGTCTGGCGCGGCTTCTAGGAGCGGATGGCAATCAGCGGGCGCACAGCAGGACCGGGTCGGTCCCTGTGATGTCACCGCGTTCCCGGGCCTCGC
Organism: Streptomyces shaanxiensis; assembly: GCF_039537145.1. NCBI lineage: Bacteria > Bacillati > Actinomycetota > Actinomycetes > Kitasatosporales > Streptomycetaceae > Streptomyces > Streptomyces shaanxiensis. The sequence goes on along the minus strand of NZ_BAAAZY010000010.1, from coordinate 668,561 downwards.
TGACGACCGCCTCCACCATGCCGACCTACACGTCGCCGGAGATCGGGCGATTCCCGCCGTCACAGCAGCGGCAGCCCGTCCGCCGCCCGCCGTTCCAGCCGCACCACCAGTTCCGCCGCCGACGCCTTGATGGTCTCCAGCCCGGCCTTCCCCCACGGCCGCGGCTCCATGTCGACGACGCACACCGTGCCCAGCGCCATCCCCGTGGAGTCGATGAGCGGGGCGCCCAGATAGGAGCGGATGCCGAACTCGTCGACGATCGGGTTCCCCGCAAACCGCGGATAGTCACGGACGTCCTCCAGCACCAGCGCCTTGTGTCGGACGACCACATGGGGGCAGAACCCATGGTCGCGTTCCATGGGCCGGCCCAGAACCGGCTTGGCGTCGGCGGCCCGCTCAAGGCTCACGGACTGCCGCACATGGAGGCCGGCGAAGAACTGCCGGTTCTCGCCGATGAAGTTGACCATGGCGTACGGCGCACCGGTGAGCTCGGCGAGATGATCCGCGAAGACGTCGAGGGCCGGATCCGGTTGTTCTCCCAGACCCAGTCGGAGCAGTCGCCGTGCACGGGCGGGGGCCTCCTTGTCCTCGGGGGTGAGCAGCAGGCGGGCGACTGGGCGAGGTGGGCCATAGCTCATGCGTGGATTCCGTCGCCGTGGGCGTGGGTCATATGCGGCTCCGTTCTGGTGTGTGCGGGTGTCACATGTGGGCGCCGTGACTGGGCGCGGGTGCCGGCGTGTGGGCGATGAGATGCCGTACGAGGGTCAGCAGGGTCTGCACACCGGAGCTGGAGATCCGGGCGTCACAGCGGACGACGGGGATCTCCGGGTCGAGGTCGATGGCGGCGCGGACCTCCTCGGGGTCGTACCGGTAGCCGCCGTCGAACTCGTTGATCGCGACGATGAAGCCGAGGCCGCGCTGCTCGAAGAAGTCGACGGCGGCGAAGCAGTCCTCCAGCCGCCGGGTGTCGGCGAGGATGACCGCGCCGAGCGCACCCTCGGAGAGCTCGTCCCACATGAACCAGAACCGTTCCTGTCCGGGTGTGCCGAACAGATACAGGACGTGTTCCGGATCGAGCGTGATGCGGCCGAAGTCCATGGCCACCGTCGTCTCGACCTTGTTCTCCACTCCCTCGAGGCTGTCGGTCGCGGCGCTGACCGTGGTGAGCAGTTCCTCCGTGCTGAGCGGCGCGATCTCGCTCACCGCGCCGACGAAGGTCGTCTTGCCGACCCCGAACCCTCCCGCCACCAAGATCTTCAGCGCGGTGGGGAAGGGGTCAGAGCTGTCGTCGTAGTCCATCGAGCACTGCCTCCAGAAGAGCCCGGTCTGTCGGGTTGTGGTGGAACTCGGGGGGCTTGGTGGTGAGCGCCCCGCCGTCGACGAGGTCCGACAGCAGCACCTTGGTGACCGCCGCCGGCAGCTTCAGGTGGGCGGCGACCTCGGCGACCGAGACGGGAGCGCGGCACAGGTCGAGCGCCTGCTCGTGCTCGGGGCCGAGGTAGCCGAGGGGGGTCGCCCCGGTGGCCCTCACCTGCGACATGAGGTCGAGTGCGATGGTGGGCCGGGTACGGCCGTTGCTGACCGTGAAAGGGCGCACCAGCCGTCCGGCCGCGTCGTCGAGCCAGGGCCCGTCGCCCGCCGCCGTCACGTTCAAGGCCTCATCGCCGAGGGTTCGACGGAGTGCTGGCGGGGTGCGGTGACCAGATACGGGCGGACGCTCTTGACCAGCATCGCCATCTCGTAGCCCAGCACCGCCGCGTCGGCCTCACGGCCGGCCAGCACGGCGAGACAGGTGCCGGAACCTGCCGTGGTCACGAACAGCAGCGTCGAGTCGAGCTCGACGACGACCTGGCGTACGTCCCCGCCGTCGCCGAAGCGGACTCCGGCGCTGCGGCCGAGCGAGTACAGGCCGGAGGCCAGGGCGGCCATGTGGTCGGCGCTGTCCGGGTCGAGGCCGTGAACCGACTTCACGAGCCCGTCGCAGGAGAGGAGCACCGCACTGGTCGTGTGCGGTACGCGCTGCACGAGGCCGCTCATCAGCCAGTCGAGATCGGACACATGAGCGGTCGGCGCTTCGCTCGCCATGATGGATCGACTCCTTGAGGTACGAATGTCTGCGGGAGCGCTGGGGGTGGGGGTGGCCTCCCAGGCGGACTTCGAGCTGGTCAGGGGCGTGGTCATCCGGCTGGTGCGCTCCCGTCGTGCCGGGTGGTGTGGTCGGTGCCGGGCGCGGACCCGGGGTGCGTTTCGGTCCTGTGGGCCGGGTCCATGGGTGATACGTCCATGTGGGGCCGGGTGGTCATGGGGGTCACGTCTGTGTGGAGTGCATCCAGAGAGGACGGGCGCAGACGTGTGGGCTGCGGACGTCCCGTGTCGAGGCCCGTCGGCTCGAGCCGGATCGACGCCGGGCGCACGGACTCCAGACGGGTGGGCTCAAAGGGTGTGGGTTCCGGACGGGTCGGTTCCGGGGTGAGCGATGTCGTGGCGGAGGTCGTGTGCGGTGGCGGCGTGTGGGAGGGGGGCGTCGGATGCGTGGTGTTGGTGGTGGTCGGAGTGGCGGCCGTGTGGGCCGAATCCATGTGGCCGGCGTCCCTGTGTCCCTCGTCCATGGGGGCCACGCCCGTGTAGGCAGAGGTTGCATGGCGCGATGTCATGTGCCCCGATGCCATATGCCCTGACATCGTGTGCGTCATGTGGCCCGACGATGTGTGCGGAGCATCCATGTGGCCCACGCCAATGTGCCCCGTCCCCGCATCCATGTGCGCGCCGCCCATGTGCCCGGGCCCCATGCGACCGGAGTCCCGGTGCCCCAACTCCATGGATTCATCGGCCACATAGCCGCCCATGTGGTCGGAGTCCCTGTGTCCGCCATCCGCGCGCCCGACATCCATGTGCCCGACATCCATGTGCCCCGCATCAATGCGTCCGGCGTCCAGGTGCCCGGCATCGATGCGTCCGTCATCCAGGTGCCCGACCTCCACATGCCCAGCGTCCATACGCGCAGCATCCGCGTGCGCCGCCTCCATGTGCTGCTGAGTCTCGGCAAGCCCGACGCCCCGCTGGAACGCCGCCATCAGCCCTGGGTCATGTCCGGCGAGGTAGTCGGATTCCTGGCGCGGTGCCGGGGCGTCCCGGAGTTGGGGCGCGATGTGTTCCTGGGCGCGGCGTCGGGGCAGTTGGGGCTTGCCCATGGTGCCGCGGACGGTGCCCGTACGCGGGGTCGGCGGTTCGACCGCGTTCTCCTCGACGATCCGACGCTCGCCGGGCCTGATGCCGGGTACGGCGTCCGCCGGGTTGGCCCGCCCATCGTCGGTACCGCGTACCGGCAGCGGCGCCGGTCCGTTGCTGTCGGACCTCGGATCCGCGCCCCTGACACCGGTCTGCGGCTGCGCTCGGCGATGCGCTCGCGGGGATGCCTCGGCCGCAGCCCGCTGCCCGCCCGGCGATGCAGCCGACGCGGCCGAGGGGGCCGACACCGCCGACATGGGCTGCCGATGCTGCTGGGGCGGCACCGGAGCCTGCTGCGGGCGGGCCTGCGACGAGGAGTGCGGCGGCACTGCCGTACCCACCACCCCTTGCGGCTCCGACGGCTCCGGCGCCAGCCCCGCGCCGCCCCGGCCCCCCGTCCCTTGTTCCGTCCCCAACAGCCCCTGCGGCACGACGAGTACGGCCTGGACGCCGCCGTAGATGTTGGTCTGCAGCCGCACATGGATGCCATGCCGCTTGGCGAGCTGCGACACGACGAACAGCCCGATGCGCCCGTCCGCCAGCAGGCTGGCGACGTTGACCTGGTCGGGGTCGGCGAGCAGGGCGTTCATACGGTTCTGCTCGGCGACGGGCATGCCGAGCCCTCGGTCCTCGACCTCGACGGCGAGCCCCGAGGTCACGAGGTTGGCGCGGAGGAGCACCTGGGTGTGCGGGGCGGAGAACACGGTGGCGTTCTCGACTAGTTCGGCCAGCAGGTGGATGACGTCGGCGACGGCGTGCCCGCGCAGCGTGCCGTCGATGGGCGGCACGAGCTTGACCCGCGAGTACTGCTCGACCTCCGCGATGGCCGAGCGCAGCACTTCGGTCATGGAGACCGGGTTGCTCCACTGCCGCCGGGAGACGGCGCCGCCGAGCACGGCGAGGTTCTCGGCGTGGCGGCGGATACGGGTGGCCAGGTGGTCCACGTGGAAGAGCCCCTTGAGCAGGTCGGGGTCCTCGATCTCGTTCTCCAGCTCGTCGAGGATCGAGATCTCGCGGTGCACAAGGGACTGAAGGCGCCGGGCGAGATTGACGAAGACCTCGAGCTTCTGTTCGCTGCCCGCCTGGCTGGAGAGCTGGGAGGCCTGGACGACGGCGGTGACGGCTCCGTCGTGGGCGCGGGCCAGGTCGGCGGCGAGCAGTTCGAAGTCGTCGGCGTCGTCGGGCGGACCGCTGCGCGACTTGCGCTTGGGCGGGCCGTCTCCGCGTCGCAGTGCATCGACGAGTGCTCGTAGATCGGCCTCACCACGGGCGCTGCTGCGGCGCAGTGCGCCGATGCGGTCGCTCACGGACTTGGCGGTGCGGTTGGCGGCCACCGCGGCGATCAGGATGCCGGCCAAGGTCACCGAGACGGCGCCGGCGAGGACGGCCCACAGGGTGAGGCTCGGCCGTGCTCCGGTGGTGCGCACGACGAACAGCACGGCCGCGCAGGCGCTGAGGGCCACCGCGATGGGTGGCAACACGGCCAGACGCAGCAGTTGGGGCCGTATGTGGGTCTCGGGCAGCGCGGGTGCGGTGCGGGCAGCCGGGCGCCCGTGCCGCCCGCCCTCACGGCGGTCTGCGCGTGCGGCCGGGGCGCGGAGTTGAGACATCGGGGTCCTCGTACTGGTCCGTCGGTCGGGAGCCTGAAGGGTGCGCGCGGTCTGCGCGGCCCGGGGCATGCGCCATCGCGATGTCGGTCGACGGAGCCGACGAAATTCGGCTCCGCGTCGCCCAACGGACACTGACAGTAGTCGCCTCCGCATCATGTGCGGTGGGCAGTTGACAAAGTCCCGCAGACAGAGTCCCGCTCTGGTATGAGGTCTCGTACGACAGACCGATAACCAGCTCCGCCGTTCGCCCACATGGAGCACTCGAACGATCAGACCTGGTCAGAAGTGGTCACGCAGAAAAGTCGGGGGTGGGGCACGTCATACGCCCCACCCCTGCGCGAGCCTCTCGTCCCGGCGCCCGCGAACACCCCCGCCGGGACGGTTCGGCACCCGGTACGCCCGGCTTTCCCACCCCTGTACGTCACCGGCCGTAGCGGCGCACGCGGCCACGCGCGCGCCCCGACGCGCTTCCACGCGCCCGGCACGGACCGTCCCGCAAAGGCGTGCGGCCATGTCTGTCGCACGCACCGCAGAACGGTGCGGGCGCCCAGACGCGGCCCCACGCCGAAGGCGCTTCTAGGCAGCCACTGCACCCCGAGTACGCATTAAGCGACCACCGCGCTGTCCGGGCCCGACGCGACCGGCGGCCAAGCCGGCCACCCCTCGGCGGGCGCCTCGGCGGCCTCGCGCCACCACGGCGTCACGGGCGGCACCGAGGCCGGCTCGAAGGGCTCGCCGCAGCGTGGGGCCGCCATCGTGACGCCGGCCTTGTGCGTGGCCCGCATCATCCACTCCCCCGGCTCCGCCCACGGATGCGGCGCCAGGTTGAAGGTCCCCCAGTGGATCGGGAGCATGACGCCCGCGGCCGGATCGCCGCCCTGCAGGTCCAGGTGGGCCCGCACGCCCTCGTCCGGTGTCATGTGGATGTCGGGCCAGAAGTCCGAGTAGGCGCCGACCTGGATCATCGTGGCGTCGAACGGGCCGTGGTCGGCGCCGATGTCCTTGAAGCCCTCGAAATAGCCGGTGTCACCGCTGTGGTAGATCCGGTGCTCGTCCGAGGCGACGGCCCAGGACGCCCAGAGGGTGTGCTGCGTGTTGCGCAGTCCGCGGCCGCAGAAGTGGCGAGCCGGGGTGGCGGTCAGGGTGAGGCCGCCGATCTTCGCGGTCTCGTGCCAGTCCAGTTCGCGCAGGCGGTCGGCGGACACTCCCCAGTGCTCGAGGTGGGCGCCGACGCCGAGCGGTACGGCGAAGACGGTGTCCGTGCCGGCCAGCGCCTTGATCGTGGGCAGGTCCAGGTGGTCGTAGTGGTCGTGCGAGATGACGACGACGTCGACCGGGCCGAGCGCTTCGAGGGGCAACGGCACGGGGTGCAGCCGCTTGGGCCCGGCGAAGGGGAACGGCGAGCAGCGCTGGCCCCACACGGGGTCGAAGAGCACCCTGTGGCCGTCGATCTCCGCGAGGATGCTCGAGTGCCCCATCCATGTCAGGCGCAGTCCGCCGACAGGAGGCTTCGCGAGGTCGGCGTATGTCGTGGGGTGCACCGGCACGGTGCCCTTCGGGACACGGTGGGGCCTGGTGTCCTTGTCGAAGAAGACTTTGGCGAACTCCAGCATCGACCCGGAGGGACGGGTCCGGGCGACGCCCCCGGGGTTCTGGAAGACCCCGTTCCTGAAGTTCGGCGATCTGCGGATGCGCGCCATGCGCTCACCGCTCGGATCCACGCCGAAGGCCTCGGGCCGCAGGGCGCGGAGCCCGGAGCTCGGGAAACGGAAACCGGCCACGGTACCTCCAGGTGGAGTCGGTGAGGCTTCCATTATGGTCGGCCCCTCCGACAGCCCCGCCGCGTCCCTGGGACAACCCCGGCGCCCCCGCAGGCATTCCCGATGCCATCTACGACGGCTCGCCACTGAAGATCCGATCAGTACGTTGACATGTCCTCGCCTTCCCTCCGATACTGACCCACCGATACTGACTCAGCGTTCAGTAGCCGCGCGCGGCACGCGGCCCCACCTTCACCGGAGACCTCATGACCACCCCACTCCTGTCGCTCACCTGGACCGACCACGTCACGGGCCGCCAGGGCTTCCTGGTCATCGACCGGCTGGTGCGCGGCGTGTCCAGCGGTGGGCTGCGGATGCGGCCGGGCTGCGCGCTGGACGAGGTCGCCGGGCTCGCCCGCGGCATGAGCATGAAGGAAGCCCTGCACTACGACCCCGAGGCCCGGTACGTCCCGCTGGGCGGTGCCAAGGGCGGCATCGACTGCGATCCCCGGGATCCGGAGGCGTACGGGCTCCTGGTGCGCTACCTGCAAGCCATGCGGCCGTACATCGAGAGCTTCTGGACCACGGGCGAGGACCTGGGCCTCTCCCAGGACGTGGTCGACCGGGCGGCCGCCGAGGCGGGGCTCGTCTCGTCCGTGCAGGCCGTGTATCCGCTGCTCGACGACGAGACCGGCGCCCGGCGGCGGCTCGCGGACGCGTTCGCGGTCGAGGTGGACGGCATCGGGCTCGACGAGCTGGTCGGCGGGTGCGGGGTCGCCGAGTCGGTGCTCACGGCTTTGGACCGGGCAGGTGTGCCGTACTGGAGGACCCGCGTCGCCGTGCAGGGCCTCGGGACCATGGGCGGCGCGACGGCGCGCTTCCTCACGCGCGCGGGGCTCACGGTCGTGGCGGTCGCCGACATCAAGGGCACGATCACCAACCCCGCGGGCCTCGACGTCGAGGCGCTGCTCGCGGCGCGGGACGCGTACGGCACCGTGGACCGTGCCGCGCTGCGCCCCGGTGACCGCGAAGCGCCGGGCGACGCCTGGCTGGCGGCCGAGGCGGAGGTGCTGGTGCCGGCGGCGGTCTCGTACGCGATCGACACCACGAACCAGGAACGGATCACCGCCCGCTGGATCGCCGAGGCGGCCAACATGCCCGTACGGCCCGAGGCGGAGGATCTGCTGGCCGCGCGGGGCGTCACCGTACTGCCCGACGTGGTGGTCAACTCGGCCACGAACGCCTGGTGGTGGTGGACGCTGTTCGGCGACATCGGCGCGGACGTCGACGAGGCGTTCGCGCACATCCGCCGCTCCATGCGCGCGCTGACCGACCGCACACTGGCCCGTGCCGAGGCCGACGGGACGACGCCCCGCGCCGCCGCGCACGCCATCGCGGCGGACCGGCTGCCGGTGATCGCCGAGCGGTTCGGCCGGCACCGGTGACGGTGGGCGGAGGGGGCTCCGCCCTGCTGTGGCCAGGGAACGGCCTGGGGTGAGGCCTTAGGGTGACGGAGTGACAAGGGTGCGGTTGAGCGTGGCGGAGCGGCGTGAGGAGTTGCTGCGGGCCGCCGTCGAGCAGATAGAGGCGCGAGGTGTGGCGGCGGTCAGGATCGCCGACGTGGCCTCGGCGCTCGGGGTGAGCAACGCGCTGGTGCTCTATCACTTCGCCACGAAGGAGAAGCTGGTCGCCGCCGCGTTCACCCATGCGGCCGAGGGCGACCTGGGCCGCCTGAGCAGGATCCTCGGCCGCCGGACGACGGCGCTACGACGCCTGCGGGCGGCCGTGCGGTGGTACGCGCCGACCGGACAGGCCAAGGGCTGGCGGCTGTGGATCGAGGGCTGGGCGGTGTCGCTGCGCGAGCCCGCGCTGCAGGAGGTCACACGGGACCTCGACCGGCGGTGGAAGGCCGCCATCACCGAGGTCATCGCGGAGGGCGTGGCCGCGGACGAGTTCCACTGCCCTGACCCCACCGGCACGGCCCTGCGCCTCACGGCCCTCCTCGACGGGCTCGCCGTACAGCTGACGTCCTACCCGGGCGCGGTGTCACGCGCGCGTGCCCAGGAGTGGGTGGACGAGACGCTCGCCCGGGAACTGGGGCTGGAGCGGGAGGCGTTGACCGCGTCGGCGCGGTGAGGTCGCCCGACACCGCGCGGTCGGCCGACTCGCCGGGCCCACGGCAGGCGCATTGCGTCCCTGACAGCCGTGTGGGCCTCGCCCCTTCGAACAGGGCGCGGCCCACACCGCCGACGAGCAGCCTCAAGCCACCGATTCGATCCGCATCTTGATGTCGTCCGGCGACAGCGCGCCCTTGGCCGTCACATGGTCCCCCGACGACTCGCCGCGCAGGCGCCGCCCGATCCACGGCACCAGGTACTCGCGCGCCCAGTGGACGTCGTCCCGGCGGATCTCCAGGGTGCCGCGGGGCGGGAGCGGCGGCCACGGCTGGTCCGGGTCGGCCGGCACCTCCAGGCCGAGGACCTGGCCCGCGCGCAGCGCCACGCGCGTGTGCCCCTCGGGAGACAGGTGGAGCCGGTCGTCGTCCCAGGCCCGGCGGTCCTGCACGGTCTTCAGGGACCACAGGTCGAGCACGGGACAGCCGTACCGGTCGGCGATGGCCCGCACATGTCCGTTGTAGGTGGCGATCTTGCCGCGCAGATGCTTCAGCACGGGCACGCCACGGGTGTCGAAGCCGGTCGTCACCATGACGGTGCCGACGGCGGACGTGAGCCGGGCGATGGCCCGCTCGAAGCGCTCGGCCACCTCGTCGGGGTCGGTGCCGGGCCGGATGATGTCGTTGCCGCCCGCGCAGAACGAGACCAGGTCCGGGGCCAGTTCCGCGGCCTTCGGGAGTTGGTCCTCGATGATCTGGTCGAGCAGTTTGCCGCGCACGGCGAGGTTGGTGTAGTCGAAGTCGCCCTCGGGCCGCCGGTCCGCGAGGAGTACCGCGAACCGGTCGGCCCAGCCGACGAACGCCCCGTCGGGGCCGGGGTCGCCGACGCCCTCGGTGAAGCTGTCCCCCACCGCGACGTACGACCCGATCTCTGATCTGCTGTCACTCTTCGAATCGTCTGCCACACGGGCATGATTCACCTTCTAATGTGACCTACGCGACCGTAAGGAAGGGTTGACGCGCGGTGAGATAAGCCACTCCTAAAGTGTTGACCAAACCAGGAATAAGCCTCTGATCAGGGGTGTTGTGGGCTCAACCGCCACACCCGGAAGCCGCTGAACCGGAAGTGGCTCCAGGTGGTCCGGAAGGCGAAATGCCCGCTGGTGTACGGCTCCGGGTCGCTGTAGTCGAAGACAAGCCGTCCGTTGTTCCACCACCGCACGGTCGAACCGTCGGAGACGATCCGGACCCGGTTGGGCTCGTTCGCCACGAGCAGCGGCTCGGTGTAGTCGTAGACCAGCGGACGGACCCCGGCCTCGCCGACGTACCGGCGCAGTCGTGTCGTGGTGTTCGTGTTGGCGCCGTACCCGACGTAGTACGTCTTGAGGTGGTCGTACTCCGCCAGTGCCCCGCCCCGCTCGGTGGCGAAGATGTCGTCCGGGGAGCGGACGTCGGTGGCGTTCCAGAAGTTGTTGAGGTCGGAGACTCGGTCGTTGACTCCGCCTGCCGATATCGGCGTGGCCGTGTACTCGATGACGTACGGGCCTTCCAGCCGCTTCTTGAACCAGATCGTCGCACCCGCGGGCACGTCGACCTCCAGCACACCGCGCGAGGCGGTGACGGTACCGCCCTTCTCCAGCTCCACGGCCCACTGGCCGAGGCCGTGCCGGAAGTCGTCGTGGGCGATCAGCCGTCGATGGCTGGGAGTGGCGCTCGCGGTGGTCGCGGGGGCGAGGGCGGCCAGTGCGGCGCCGGCGGCGAGGGCTCCGAAGGCTCTACGCGTGGTCGTCACGGGAGACGGCTCCTTCCGGGAGGGTGAGGGAGGGCTTGGGGATCCGACGGGTCTCGGTGCCGAGGTAGTAGTCGGTGTACGTCGACTGCAGATAGCCGCGCACGGTCCAGCCGAGGCGGTACTCGGGGTTCTGGGCGAGCGTGTAGATGCGCGTCTTCGTCGGCTCGGTGGTGGTGTAGAGGCGCAGGGCGGTGTGGTCGGCGGTCTCGGCGAGGATCTCCTCGCGCCAGTCGCCGACGATGTCGCCGTAGAACGGGGTGGCGTTGCGGGCGCCCGACACGACACCGGACGGCTCGAAGATCTTCGCGCTGGTCCGGGTGGCCGGGTCCCACTTCTCGACGTGAGTGAAGTCGAGGTTCTCCGACGCCTTGTCGCCGTCCCACCAGATACGGAAGTTGACGCTGGGCGTGGTCGTGGAGACCTGGCCGTCCTGGACGTTGTAGACGCCCGCGCCCGGTGCGGTGACGTCGGCGGTGGACGTCCAGTACTCGTAGCCGGGGTGGTTCGGGTCGATGTCGCCGGTGCTGCCGCGGCCGACGTCGATGTCGGTGTCGTTCTCCCAGTCCGCCGGGTGCTGCCCGGTCACCAGGCGCTCGCCGCTGTCGGCGTCGTAGTAGTACCAGGGGAACTTCGGTATGACGCCCAGCTCCGCCTGCTGGATGGCGAAGCCCTCCAGGCCGGGGCGGTCGGGGTCGAGGTCGGCGATGTGGAAGCGGTCGCCGTGTCCGGCACCGTCGACGACGTAGCGCAGGGTGCCGTCGCTGTTCACGACGTAGTTGCCGTCCGCGATCTCGTCCGTGCCGTCCTGGTCGACGTCGACGGTGCGGATCTGGTGGAAGCTGGTCGCGCCGCCGTCGGCCGGGACGACGTACTTCCAACGGCGGTTCAGGTCCGTGCCGTTGAAGTCCCACGACTGGAAGAGGATCCGGAAGGCGCCCCGCCTGGCGCCGACCCGGGTGACCAACTTGGTGACGAGGCTGGGGCGTTCGCCGTCGAGGTAGGCGATGCCGAAGTGGCCGCCGGAGGGGCCGTCGGGGACGAAGTCGTCGGGGACGGGCTGCCGGGTGCGCTCGGTGCCGGTCGCGCCGTCGATGACCGAGACGAACTGGTTCGCGGGCGAGGCCGCGGTGACCTTCGAGCCGTCCGCGAAGGTCGTGCCGTCGGCCGTGTGCACCAGCACCTCGGCCCTCCCGTCACTGTCGAGGTCGTAGACGGTGACGTTGTCGTCGTTGCGGTAGCCGCCGATCGCCGTCGAACCGCTGATCGCGGCGGGTGCTGGGTCGTTGGCGCCGTTTCCGCCGGCCTGGGTGTACGAGCCGGGGCCGAGGTCGACGCGCCACAGCCGGTCGCCGGTGAGGGTGTACGCCTCCAGCAGGTCGGGCCTGTCACGGGTCTGGGAGAGACGGCTGACGACGAGTTCGTAGCGTCCGTCGCCGTCGAGGTCGCCGGGCCAGGCGTGCTGCACGGTGTAGCCGTCGGCGGTGGCGAGCGGGATCTCGGCGTAGCCTCGCGAGAAGTCGAGTGCGGCCGAACTCGCCTTTTGTTCATGCCCGTTGACCACAGCACGTACCGAATACGTCCCCTTGCCACGGGTGTTGTCCTGGTACGTCGTCGAGTTGATGACCGGAGCCCGGTTCAGCCGGCGGCCGTTCTTGTACACGTTGAAGGCGATGGCGCTGCCGTGCCGCGCGTACTCGGTGCCGAGCAGGCGCCAGCTGAGGAAGGTGCCTTCGCCGGAGGGTACGGCGACCAGTCCGCGGTCGAGGTTCTCCGAGATGCGGCCCGGTTCGGCGGCGTGACCGGCGGGCGCGGAGAACAGCCCGGCCAGCAGGGCGGCCGCGGCGACGGCGCCGATTCTTGGGCGTCGGTTGGCGTGCACTAGAGCTCCTTTGTGATGAGGGCGATCAGTCGGTCGGCCGCCTTGCGGTGGCCCTGGGCGCTGGGGTGGACGGTTCCGTTGAAGTCCCCGTCCGACAGGGAGAGCCAGTCGGACGTGTCGACGAACTCGACACGTCGGTCCGCGAGTTCGTCCACGACGGCGGCGATGTCGTCGGCGTGCGTGCCGTCGAAGGGGCGCAGCGCGAGAATGCGGGCGCGCGGTGCGGCGGACCGCAGCCTGCCGAGGTAGGCGCGGTAGGCGGCACGGAACTCGGCCGGGCCGTACGCCGCGTCGTTGGTGCCCTGGTTGACGACGATGACGTCGGCCCGGCGGTCCGGGTCCGCACTGGAGCCCGCGTAGTTCCAGCCGTACGCGTCCTGCGCGGCCGGCACGCCGCCGTTGCCGGTCTGGATCACGCCCTGCCGGCCGAAGCCGACCTGGGTGAGCGAGGCGTGCAGGGCGTCGGCGACGAGGGTGGGGTAGGCGGCCGTACCGTCGGCGCAGTCGGAGGTGTTGACCTCGCACAGGGCCAGGACGCCCTGGGTGATGGAGTCGCCGTAGAACGCCAACTGCCTCACATACCGGGCATGTTGGGGCAGGACCCGGCCCCGGATGCCGGTGAGCACGACGCCGGTCTCCAGCGGTGGCGTCCACCGGTTGGCCCGGGAGAAGACGTCCTTCACGGACAGCTCTGCCGTGTGCGGCCCCCGACCGGTCGCCTCGATCGCGATGACATTGCGGTCGACGGCGTACAGCCGCTTCGGACCTCCGTCGACCGAGACGTAGATCTGCGCGGGCACGGTGATCGACGAGACGTCGAACAGGGCGTGGGCCGTGTCGCCGCTGAAGCGGAAGGTCAGCCGGGAACCGGAGTTGACGGTGGTGGCGGCATCGGGGGTCCGGCCCCAGTGGCCCTCGTAGGCGAGGCGTCCGTCATCCGGCCGTACGATGTTCGAGTCGCCGGACGCCATGACGGGCTGTACACCACCGCCGACGGGCCCCGTGATCACCGCCGCGGTAAGCGCCGCGGTCAGGAACGTACGTCTCATGACGGGATCCGGTCTCCGATCAGGGCGAGGTTCTGGATCGCCGCGAGCGCCCACTGGGCCGAGGAGTTGGCGCGTGGCGAGCGTCGTGTCGTCCTTGTGGACGCCTCGACGCGTCCGGCGAAGCGCGTTACGGCCACCTTCCGCGCCGGGGCGGCGGGGGTGCCCGCGGTGAGCCGGTACGTGGCGGACTTCGACGCATCCGGCGCGATCGCGTGCGCCGTCCACTTCACCGAGCCGTCGGGCCGGTTGCCGGTGCCCCAGGTCTGCACGGGCACGTCGTCGTCGCCGTCCGCGCTTGCGAGCCGGAACTGCTGCTCGGGCCGGTGTGCGCCACGGGACCAGGGCACGCCCCAGGTGGCGTCCGCGTGAGCGTCGAGGGTGGAGCCCTCCAGCCACTGAAGTTCGGTGGCGTCACCGTCCGCCGCCGTGGCGGGGCGGGACAGGGCCCGGGAGAACTGGGCGGCGGCGGCCGCGACTGCGGCGCCCTTGATGACGGCGCGTCGGTCGACGCCGGGCACGGGGACCTCCGTGGGCCGTGGAAGGCAGCATGGAAAGCGCTTGCGGCGGTACGGAGATCACTGTGTCCTCACTCTCCCCTCCCTGTCGATGCCCGGGGCACGCCTGCCACAAGACCGCAATGCAGCGATCATGAACGGTGCCGAGGTCGGCGGCCTCCAGTCGCGGATCACCGCCGGCCGGCGGAGCCGAACACACCGAAGGCCGGACCCGGGGATCGGGGTCCGGCCTTCGGTTGCGTGTCAGGCGAGGTGGTGAGTGGGGGGTCAGCCGATGGCGACGCCCTTGGAGCGGAGGTAGGCGACCGGGTCGACGTCCGAGCCGTAGTCCGGCGTGGTGCGGATCTCGAAGTGCAGGTGCGGGCCGGTCACGTTGCCGGTCGCGCCGGAGAGGCCGATCTGCTGGCCCGCGGTCACGGTCTGGCCGGCCGAGACGGAGAGCGACGACAGGTGGGCGTACTGGGCGTAGTAGCCGTCGGCGAGCTGGATGACGACCTGGTTGCCGTACGCCCCGCCCCAGCCGGCGGAGACGACGGTGCCCGCGCCGACCGCCTTCAGCGAGGTGCCGGTCGCGGCGGAGAAGTCGACGCCGGTGTGGTAGCCGCTGGACCACATGCTGCCCGCCACCTTGTACGCGGTGCCGACGGCGGACGTGGCCAGGGGGGCGCTGAAGCCACTGGCGGTGCTGGTGGTCTCGGCGCTCCGAGCGGCCTTGGTCGTCTTCGCCGCGGAGGACTTCGAGGCGGACGAGTCCGACGACTTCGGGGCCGAAGAGGAGGAAGAAGGCGAGGAAGACGTGGAAGCGGACGGCGACTTGGGAGCGCTCGCCGTGGCCTTCTTGCCGCCGATCGAGAGCTTCAGACCGGGGTGGATCAGGGACGGATCCGCACCGACGGCCTCACGGTTGTCGGCGTAGAGCTTCTTCCAGCCGCCGCTGACGTTCTGCTCGTCCGCGATCTTCGAAAGGTAGTCGCCGACCTTCACCGAATAGGTCTGCACACCCGCCTTCCGGTCCGCGTCCTTCTTCTCGGCAGCCTTCTTCTCGGCCACCTTCTTGTCGGCGACCGGAAGAGTCTGAACGGCCTTTTCCGAAACGGACTGCGCGGGAGCCGCGTGGGCGCCGGTGGCTCCGATCAGCGGGAGAGCGAGCGCGGCGCCGCCGGTTCCGGCGACGGCGATGGAGCGGGCGAAGCGCGGGGACTTCGGACGGCGGTGCTTACCCTTCGCGGGCATGGCGAATTCCTCTCCGGCGCCTGCGAGGTGAGCTGTCGGGTGCGGGCTGGAGATGCCCGGCCGCGTCGAAACGCGACTTGACCCCAAGCCGTTCCGGAGACCGGAACAGGCGGTTGTACCTGTGGGTCCCCCGCTCCTGCCGTACACGGGTGAGTTAGCGCGGGATCCGGTCGGCGGCAGGATTAGGCGTCCGTCCGGATTGGTGGCGAACGTAAGCGAGGAAGACGCACGGGAACAAGTGAGAGGTTCCGTCCGAATGCGTTCCTGTTGATCCCTTGTGGGAATTCTCGGTCACACTGCGTAAATTATGGGCACGCCACCCGGCTCAAAACCCCTTGAAAAGCGCGTGAATTACGTGAACATGACGGGCGACGCACGGTCACGAATATGACGCTCCTCACGTGACACTGCTCCAGCTCCCCTTACTCCAGAGCGAGTTGGAATGAAGGCGCTAATTCGGACAGAACGCCTAGATGCGACGCAGTCGGATAACTGTCGCATCGAGGTCGCCACGCAGACCGATAAGTAGTCCGTGATGCAGCAATACGGCCCCTCGGTGAACTTCGCCCGTTTCGCGGCATTCATACGATGCTGTCGGGTCGAGTCCGCGAAGCCGCAGCGCCGGCACGGCCTCGCCGTAGCTCTGCGACTGGAGCCAGGCGAGGACGACCGTCTCGTCGCCGCGCACGTACTGCACGGCACTCAGGCCGCCCCGCGGGGGCCGCAGCCGGTAGAGGTCCCCGCGCTGCACGACGGGACGGATCTCCTTGTAGAGCTCCACCCACTCCCGCGCCTCGGTGAGCTCCCCCTCGGTCCACCGGGTGAGGTCGCCGCCGACGCCGAGCACCCCGGCCATGGCGCTCACGAACCGGAACCGAAGCGAGCTGACCCGGCCGTTGAGCTGGTTGTTCGGGCTGTCGGTGACCCATGCGGCCATGACCCGCGCCGGATGGATCTGGCTGAAGCCGTGCTGGATGGCGAGCCGGTCGAGCGGGTCGGTGTTGTCGGAGGTCCACACCTGGTCGGTACGACTCAGCACACCCAGGTCGATCCGGCCGCCACCGCCCGAGCAGGACTCGAAGGCGACTCCCGGGTGGGCGTCCCGCAGCCGGTCCAAGAGGGCGTAGAAGGTATGCACATGGTCGACCCAGAGCCGCTGCGGGTACGCCTCGCCGGGCCAGCCGGCGTCACTGAAGCAGCGATTGAAGTCCCACTTCACGTAGTCGATCGGGGCACTGGAGAGGAGTCCGTCGAGCTGGTTCCAGAGGTACTCCTGGACGTCCTCGCGGGCGATGTTCAGTACGAGCTGATTGCGGAACTCTGTCCTCTTTCGTCCTTCTTGGTGCTGCA
Source organism: Streptomyces shaanxiensis (assembly GCF_039537145.1). Taxonomy (NCBI): domain Bacteria; kingdom Bacillati; phylum Actinomycetota; class Actinomycetes; order Kitasatosporales; family Streptomycetaceae; genus Streptomyces; species Streptomyces shaanxiensis. Next base: position 652,032 of record NZ_BAAAZY010000010.1, on the reverse strand, counting down.
CCCAGTCCGGATGGGCGCGATACAGCTCACTGTCCGGATTGACCATTTCCGGCTCGACCCAGATGCCGAACTGCATACCGAGGGCGTGCACGTAGTCGGCGAGGGGCTTGAGGCCGTTCGGGAAGCGGTCGGGGTTGGGCGTCCAGTCGCCGAGCCCGGCGCGGTCGCTGGTGCGCGCCCCGAACCAGCCGTCGTCGACGACGAACAGCTCGACGCCGATGGCCGCGGCCCGCCGGGCGAGGGTGCCCTGCTGCTCCTCGGAGATGTCGAACTCGGTCGCCTCCCAGGAGTTGAAGAGCACAGGCCGGTCCCGATCGGCGTCCGGGATCACATGCGCACGCTGGTAGGCGTGCCAGGCACGGCTCGCGCCCCCGAAGCCGCCGTCGCTCCACAGCCCGGCGAAGACGGGCGTCACGAACGACTCCCCCGCCGCCAGCCGCAGCAGACCCGACTCGTCGTACCCGACCCCACCGGTGATCTGCACGCGCGCGTCCGGCAGTTGGGCCACCGCGATCCGCCAGGACCCCGACCAGGCGAGGGCGCAGCCGTACACCTCGCCGCGCTCCTCGGTGGCATCGGTGTCGAGCGCGACCCATGGCAGGAGAGGGTGCCCGGTGTGGCCGCGGCGGCTGCCGATGACCTTCTCACCGTAGGTGAGGGAGGACTGCGTCAGCCGGGACTCCGCGGCCCAGCGTCCATGCAGCTGCGACAGCCGCCAGTCCTCGCGGTCGGGCAGGGTCCAGGTCGCGGAGTCGGCGCGCAGCAGCTCCAGGTCGGGCCCCTGGTTGTCCAGGGTCACCCAGCGCTCCACGACATCGCCGCGCATCCGGTAGTGCAGCGTGACACCCAGCCCGCCGTCCCGGAACCGCAGCCGCAGCTCCTCACCCTCGGCGCCCCCGGCCCCGTATGTCTCGTACGTCTCGAAGGTCCACTCGGTGCCGCGCCGCTCGTCGGTGCGCACGGACAGGGCAGGCCGCACGAACCGGGGGCCGCCCTCGACCGGGTACTCCTCGTGACCGTCGAGCTGCGACTCGAAGCCCCGGTACTCCGGCAGCGGGCGCGCGGCCAGCTCCTCGGCGTCGGCGAGCGCGATCCGCGGGCCCCAGTGGAGGTGCAGCAGCTCGTCGGCCTCCGTCAGATGGAGGGCGTAACTACTGGTGGGCCCGGAAAGAACCCAGGTGCGTCCACGGTCGGAGATCTCCAGCATCAGGCCCTCACAGATTCGAACAGGTCCACTCAAGCACCAACATCATCAAGGGCCGGGAGCCTCCGATGCAACGCCTGTGGATAACTCATTGCCCCAGGTATCCATGTCGTATGGTCGAGAGCGCACCCCGTCGGCCGCACCGCCGAGCCGCGTCGGCGGGGCCGACTGGGAGGAGCCCCCGTGACGCAGCAGATCCCGTCGACCGAGCCCGAGCTGGCCGGAGTCCGTAACTTCCGCGACGTGGGCGGCCTGCCGACCGTGGACGGACGGCGGGTGCGGTACGGAGTGCTGTTCCGCAGTGGCCACCTCGCGCACGCGACCGAGGAGGACGCCACCTTCCTCGGCTCCCTGGGCCTGCACACGATCTTCGACTTCCGCAACGCGGCGGACCAGAAACTCGAGGGGCCGGACGTCGAGCTGACGGGCGTGCGCAATGTGAACCTGCCGCTGAGCGACCCCGCGGACGGCGCGGAGTTCTGGCAGATGGTCCGCGACGGCGACATCGACCAGCTCCGCGAGATCCTCGCCGACGGCAAGGCCGCGGGCCGGATGATCGCCTCGTACCGCACGATCATCAAGGAGCGCACCGCCGAGCACTCCCAGGTGGTGCACGCGCTCGTGGAGGACAGCGTCCCCGCCCTGATGCACTGCGCGGCCGGCAAGGACCGCGCCGGCCTGTCCATCGCCGTGACGCTGCTCGCCCTCGGCGTCGAGCGCGAGGCGATCCTCGCCGACTACCTGGAGTCCAACGCCAAGCACCGCCGCTACAAGGTGCACCGCACCAGCAGCTCCGCCTCGGCCTACTCCCCCGAGGTCATGGAGCTGCTCAGCCCGCTGTTCGACGCGCGCGCCGAGTATCTGACGGCGGCCTTCGAAACGATCGAGGAGACGTGGGGCGGCGTCGACGCCTACCTCGAGCAGGGTCTGGGGATCACTCCGGAGGCCCGGGAGCGGCTGCGGGAGCGGCTGCTCGACTGAGGGCCGACGGCCACAGGCCTCGCTCCCGGCCTCCTCCGCGTTCCCCGCGTCTCCGCGCCCGCGCCTACTTCGCTCCCATCTCGAACAGCAGGTAGATGAAGGCGGCGAAGACATGCCCCACCGCGATGTAGATGATGAGCCGCACCCACAGGGCGCGCGGGAACTTCTCCTCCATGTTGTTCATGGCGTCTCTCCAGGGGTGGGTCCCAGGCACAGGGTGGCCGTGGGGCTCTGCAGCAGGGTGTGGACGAAGAGGAGCTCGACCCCGCCCGGGTCCTGGGCGGCGATGCGGTGCGGGGTGAGCGAGTCGAAGTGCGCGCTGTCGCCGGGCGCGAGCCGGTGCGTGGTGTCCCCGAGGCGCAGCCGTAGCCGCCCCTGGAGCACATAGAGCCACTCCTCGCCGGGGTGCACGCGGACGATGTCGCCCTGCGAGCCGTAGGGCACATGGACGCGCAGGGCCTGCATCCCGCGCCCGGGCGCGCCCGCCTGGAAGTAGGTCCAGCCGCCCGCCACGGTCGGTTCCATGTCGGCGGCGCGCACGACGGCGTCCCGGTCGGTGACCGTCTCGCCGAGCAGCTCGGAGACGGTCGTACCGTAGATGCGTGCGAGCGCGAGCAGCATCGGCAGCGAGGGCTGGCGCTGCCCGGTCTCCAGACGGGAGAGGTGGGCGGGCGACAGCCCTGCGGCGCGCGCCGCGGCCTCCAGGGTGAGGGAGGCACGGCGGCGCAGCGCGCGGAGCTGCGGCGCGACGACGGGCAGGGCCCCGGCCGGCCCGGTCGAGTCGGCCTCCGGCTCGTTCTCGGGAGAGCTCATGCTCCCCAGTCAGCCGGATGTTTGCCTCTGCGGCAAATTTCTTGCCTCAGAGGCAAAGAACCCCGGCCTGGGCGGCAGTGCGCGGCCTCCGCGCCCGGGGTGTCACCCCGGGCGTCACCGGTTGGCGACCGCCTGCTTGATCAACGTCTTGCCGAAGTCCCACATCAGCCCGCCCCCACTGTGCGCGTCGTCCATCACATCCGTGAAGGCGTCGACGAACCGGTCCACCTCCGGCTCGCCGATGATCAGCGGCGGGATGAGCTTGATCACCTCCAGGTGGTCGCCGGAGACCTGGGTGAGGATCCGGTGCCGCCGCAGCAGCGGAACGACGACCATCTGCGCGAACAGGCCCTTGCGCGCGGCCTGCAGCATGGTCCAGCGGCTCCGCAGCTTCAGCGAGTCGGGACGGCCGAACTCGATGCCGACCATCAGGCCCCGGCCGCGCACGTCGGAGAGCAGTTCGTACTTGTCGATCAGCGCGGCGAGCCGGGACTTCAACTGCTCCCCGGTCGCCCGCGCGTTGGCGACGATCTGCTCGTTCTCCATGACGGACAGCACGGCGAGCCCGGCCGCCATGGCCTGGGCATTGGACCCGAAGCTCGCCGAGTGGACCAGGACCCGGTCCATGGACGAGTAGACCTTCTTGAAGATCCAGTCCTTGCCGAGGGTGGCGCCCACCGGCACATACCCGCCGGAGAGCGCCTTGGCCACGCACACCAGGTCCGGCTCGACACCGTCCTCGTGCTGGTAGGCGTAGAAGTCCCCGGTCCGGCCCAGCCCCGTCTGCACCTCGTCGGCGATGAGGAGCGCCTTGTGCTTGTGGAGCAACTCCTGGGCGGCCCGCAGATAGCCGGGCGGGGACTCGTGCACGCCCTTGCCCTGGATCGGCTCGACGATGAGCGCTGCCACATCGCCCTTCTTCAACTCCCTTGCCAGGGCGTCGACATCACCCAGAGGGACAGCCGTGTCCGGCAGCAGGGGTGCGAAGCCGTCCCGGAAGCCGGACTCGCCGTTCACCGACAGGGAACCCGTGGTCAGCCCGTGGAAGGCGTGGTCGCAGTACAGGACCCGCGGCCTGCCCGTGACGAACCGCGCGAACTTCAGCGCGGTCTCCACCGCCTCCGTCCCGCTGTTGCCGAAGAACACCCGGTCCAGATGCGGGCTGTGCCCGAGCAGCTTCTCCGCCAGCAGCCCGGGCAGCGGCTGGCAGTCGAAGCGGGTGAGGTCGGCGAGCTGCGCGTCGAGGACGTCGTGCAGCGCCTTGCGGACGACGGGGTGGTGGCGCCCCAGCCCCATCACCCCGAACCCGGCGAGCATGTCCAGGTGGTCCTCGCCGTCCGCGTCCCAGAAGTACGCGCCCTCGGCCCGCTCGTAGACCTTGTCGAAGCCGATGGTGTGCAGCATGCGCGGGAGCTGGTGGTTGAGGTACTTCGCGTGCAGCTCGTAGCGCTCGGCTCCGCGCTCGGCGAGGAGTCTGCCGAGGTCGAACTCCGTGGTCATTCGGCTTTCTCCTTGACTGGCACGACGTCACGACCGGAACGGCCGGTACGACCGGTACGACCGCCAGTGCTGCCCTCGGCCTGCCCCGGACCGGCCGGCCCGTCCTCGGCCTCCTTGAGGGCGAGGCTCGCGCTGATCCGGCCGGCCACCTCCACGGGCGTGAGCCCGATGTCGGCGAGCACCTCGCCCCGCTTGGCGTGCGCGAGGAACTGCTCCGGGATGCCGAACCGCCGTACCGGCACGTCGACATCCGCGTCGCTCAGCGCCAGCGCCACCGCGGAGCCGACTCCGGAGGAACGGCTGTTGTCCTCGACGACGGCCACCAACCGGTGCTGTACGGCGAGGGGCGCGAGCGCGGGGTCGACCGGCTTGACCCAACGGGGGTCGACGACGGTGCAGTTGATGCCGCGTGCCTGCAGCAGCTCGGCCGCCTGGAGGCACACCGGGGCCATCACGCCGACGGCGACCAGGAGGACATCCGGCTCACCCGCGTCCCGGTGCAGCACGTCCAGCCCGCCCACCCGGTCGACCGCCGGGATCGACGGCCCGACCGACTCCTTCGGGAACCGTACGAGTGTCGGCGCGTCGTCGACGGCCACGGCCTCGCGCAGCTGCGCCCGCAGCTGGTCGGCGTCGCGCGGCGCGGCGATCCTGAGGCCGGGGACTACCTGGAGGATCGACATGTCCCACATGCCGTTGTGGGAGGGCCCGTCGGCTCCCGTGACGCCGGCCCGGTCCAGGACGAAGGTCACCCCGCACCGGTGCAGTGCGACGTCCATCAGCAACTGGTCGAAGGCACGGTTCAGGAACGTGGCGTAGATGGCGACGACCGGATGCACCCCGCCCGTCGCGAGGCCCGCCGCCGACACGGCCGCGTGCTGCTCGGCGATCCCGACGTCCCACACCCGGTCCGGGAACCGCTCGGCGAACCTGCCCAGCCCGACGGGATGCAGCATGGCCGCCGTGATCGCCACGACGTCCTCCCGCTCCTCACCGATCCGCACGATCTCGTCGCCGAACACCGAGGTCCAGGACGGCCCGTTGGACGGTGCGAGGGGTTCGCAGGTCAGCGGGTCCATCACGCCGACGGTGTGGAAGTGGTCCTCCTCGTGGGCGAGGGCGGGTTCGTAGCCGCGCCCCTTCTCCGTGAGGCAGTGGATCAGCACGGGCCCGTGGAAGCGCTTGGCCCGCCGCAGCGCGGACTCGACGGCCCCGATGTCGTGCCCGTCGATCGGGCCGACGTACTTCAGCCCGAGATCCTCGAACATGCCCTGCGGCGCGAAGGCGTCCTTGAACCCCTTCTTCGCCCCGTGCAGCGACTCGTAGATCGTGCTGCCCACCAGCGGGGTCCGCAGCAGCACGTCCTTCCCCCAGGCCAGGACCCTCTCGTAGCTGTCGGTCGTGCGCAGGGTGGCCAGATGGTTGGCGAGGCCCCCGATGGTCGGCGCGTACGACCGCTCGTTGTCGTTGACGACGATGATCAGCGGCCGGTCCTTGGCGGCCGCGATGTTGTTGAGCGCCTCCCAGGCCATGCCCCCGGTGAGGGCCCCGTCGCCGATCACCGCGACGACGTGCCCCTTCTCCCCCTGCACCTGACGGGCCTTGGCGAGTCCGTCGGCCCAGCCGAGCGCCGTGGAGGCGTGGCTGTTCTCGACGATGTCGTGCTCGGACTCCTCACGCGAGGGATAGCCGGACAGGCCGCCCTTGCCACGCAGCTTGGAGAAGTCCTGCCGTCCCGTCAGAAGCTTGTGCACATAGCTCTGGTGACCGGTGTCCCAGACGATGCGGTCGACCGGCGACTCGAAGACCCGGTGGAGCGCGATGGAGAGTTCCACCACCCCCAGGTTGGGCCCGAGGTGTCCGCCGGTCCTGGCGACCGCGTGCACCAGGAACTCCCTGATCTCGTCGGACAGTTCACCGAGTTCCGCCTCGGACAGCGCCTTCAGGTCACGTGGTCCCCGGATGCTCTCCAGAATCGTCACGCTCGGGCCCCCTCTCGGTCCGTGCCTTGGTTCAACTCACCGTCACTGCCGGTTTCCCCGTGACGGCGGGGGCGCCCGATGCGGCCCCGTCCTGCTCCATCTGCTCGGCGATCTTCATCGCCTCTTCGATCAGCGTCTCGACGATCTTGGATTCGGGGACGGTCTTGATGACCTCGCCCTTGACGAAGATCTGCCCCTTGCCGTTGCCGGAGGCGACGCCGAGGTCGGCCTCCCGCGCCTCGCCGGGGCCGTTGACCACACAGCCCATGACGGCCACCCGCAGCGGCACTTCCATGCCGTCCAGGCCGGCCGTGACCTCGTCGGCGAGCTTGTAGACGTCGACCTGGGCCCGCCCGCACGACGGGCAGGAGACGATCTCCAGGCGCCGCTGCCGGAGGTTCAGCGACTCCAGGATCTGGATGCCGACCTTGACCTCCTCGGCGGGCGGCGCGGACAGGGAGACACGGATCGTGTCGCCGATGCCCTGCGAGAGCAGCGCACCGAAGGCGACCGCCGACTTGATCGTGCCCTGGAACGCGGGCCCGGCCTCGGTCACCCCGAGGTGCAGCGGGTAGTCGCACTGGGCGGCGAGCTGCTTGTACGCCTCGATCATCACGACCGGGTCGTTGTGCTTGACCGAGATCTTGATGTCCCGGAAGTCGTGCTCCTCGAAGAGCGACGCCTCCCACAGCGCGCTCTCCACGAGCGCCTCCGGCGTCGCCTTCCCGTACTTCTGCAGCAGCCGCCTGTCCAGCGAACCCGCGTTGACGCCGATGCGGATCGGCGTGCCGTGGTCCTTGGCGGCCCGCGCGATCTCCTTGACCTTGTCGTCGAACTGCTTGATGTTGCCGGGATTGACGCGGACGGCCGCGCAGCCGGCCTCGATGGCCGCGAAGACGTACTTCGGCTGGAAGTGGATGTCCGCGATCACCGGGATCTGCGACTTGCGGGCGATCGTCGAGAGCGCGTCCGCGTCGTCCTGCGTAGGACAGGCCACGCGCACGATCTGGCAGCCGGACGCCGTCAGCTCGGCGATCTGCTGCAGGGTGGCGCCGATGTCCGACGTACGCGTCGTCGTCATCGACTGCACCGACACCGGGGCCCCGCCCCCCACCGCCACCGGACCGACCTGGATCAGCCGCGACACACGCCGCTCGGCGATCGGCCGGACCGGTACCTCGGGGACGCCCAAGGGGATGGCGGTCATGCTGTCACTCCCGGTTTCCGGAGACCGTCTCGCGCATGGCGCGCAGCGACTCCTTCAGCGAGCCCATGGTGGCGAGGACGGCCGTGGGCTCGTAGCCGCAGTGCGCCATGCAGTTGGCGCAGCGCGGGTCCTTGCCGCGGCCGTACTTGTCCCAGTCGGTCTCCTCGATCAGCTCGCGGTACGTCGGGACGTACCCGTCGCTCATCAGGTAGCAGGGGCGCTGCCAGCCGAACAGCGAGTAGTTCGGGATCGCCCACGCGGTGCACGGGAAGTCGACCTTGCCCTCCAGGAAGTCCAGGAAGAGCGGGGAGTGGTTGAGTCGCCACTTGCGCCGGTTGCCGCCCGCGAAGGCCTTCTTGAACAGTTCGCGGGTCTGCTCGACGCCCAGGAAATGTTCCTGGTCAGGGGCCTTCTCGTAGGCGTAGGCGGGCGAGATCATCATCTCGTCGACCTTGAGGTCGTCGTTGAGGTAGTTGAGGACCTCGATGATCGTCTGCGGGGTGTCGGTGTTGAAGAAGGTGGAGTTGGTGGTGACCCGGAAGCCGCGCCTCTTGGCCTCCTTGATGGCCTCCACCGCCTCGTCGAACACACCCTCCTTCGCCACGGACTCGTCGTGGCGCTCGCGCAGGCCGTCGATGTGCACGGCGAACGCGAAGTACGGCGAGGGCTTGAACTTGTCCATCTTCTTGCGCAGCAGCATGGCGTTGGTGCAGAGGAAGACGTACTTCTTCCTGGCCACCAACTGCCGCGCGATCTCGTCGATCTGAGGGTGCATCAGAGGCTCGCCGCCGGCGATGGACACCATCGGCGCACCCGATTCGAGCACCGCTCCCACGGCCTGCGCGACGGGCATCCGCTGCTTCAGCACTCCGGCCGGGTGCTGGATCTTGCCACAGCCCTCGCACTTCAGATTGCAGGCGAAGAGCGGTTCCAGCTCGACGATGAGCGGAAACTTGTCCCGCCTGCGGAGCTTCTGTTCGGCCAAGTAAGTAGCGACCTTGATGGACTGACGCAGCGGCATGGCCATCTGGCTCACCTCCTGGGGAGCAGCAAAGAACGGTGCCATTCGAAGAAAGCAGGCAGAACGGAACGAAGGACGCGGAAAGCAGATATTCCACCGCGCAACGTGCCGATCCGGACGAGTTCATGTTCTGGAGCGTCCACGACCACCCGGACGGCCGCAACCGGGCGCTCGCCCGTTCGTACGGCGCTCAGGAGTGTGGCCGCCGACTCCATGTCGACCGCGATTGCGCCGGTCGAGAGCAGGTCGGACCGTTCCTGACCACGGATGACGCGGTCGGAGCCGGTGAGTGGTCCGGTGTGGACGGTGCGGCCGGGGACGGCGCGCACCAGCTCTTTGACGAGTAGGTCGGTCCCCACGCACGGAATGGTTCCCGCCGGATCCCGGGTCTCCTCGGCGACGACCAGATCGCCGGGGTGCATCCCGGGAGCGAGCCCCGCGCAGAAGCCCGTGGCGAGCACGGCGGCCCCGGCGAGGGCCGGGTCGGCCAGCATCCGGGTGACGGAGCGTTCGGCCGCCCGGGGCCCCATGCCCGTACGGAGCACGGTGACCGGCCCGCCCGCCCCGCCGCGCTCGCCCGTGCGCAGGGCGAGCTGCTCGATGCCGAGCGCGCAGGCGATCAGCAGCGGGGCCGGGGCGGGCTGTGGGCTCATCAGCCCCCCTTGACCTCGGCCAGGGTCGCCCCGGGCCTGTCGGCGAAGGGCTCGCCGTGGACGTAGCGGCCGAGCGCGGTGAGCGGGAAGACCTGCCGGTAGAGGTGGTAGTTGATCGAGAAGTCCCAGGGGAACCCGGTGCCGGTGAAGTACGGCTCGTCCCAGGAGCCGTCCTCCCGCTGGGTGGCCGCGAGCCACTCGATGCCGCGCTCGACGGCCTTGGAGTCCCTCTCCCCCGCGGCCAGCAGCGCCATCAGCGCCCATGCGGTCTGCGAGGCGGTCGAGGCGCCCTTGCCGCTCCACTCCTGGACGTACCTGTAGGAGCGCAGGTCCTCGCCCCAGCCGCCGTCGTCGTTCTGGACGGACTCCAGCCAGGTCACGGCGCGGCGGATCGCCGGGTGGGAACCCGGGAAGCCGGCGGCCACCAGGGCGGGTACGACCGATCCGGTGCCGTAGACGTAGTTGACACCCCAGCGTCCGAACCACGAGCCGTCCGGTTCCTGCTCGGCGAGCAGCCACTGGATACCGCGCCGGGTGCGCGGGTCGTGGGCCAGGCCCTCGACCGCGAGCATCTCGACGACGTGCGCGGTGACGTCCGCCGACGGCGGGTCGATGACCTCGCCGAAGTCGCAGAAGGGCAGCCGGTTCGGGAAGGGGCTGGTGTTGTCGACGTCGAAGGCGCCCCAGGCCCCGTTCCTCGACTGCATCCCGAGGTTCCAGCGCACTCCGCGGCCGATCGCCCGCTCCACCCGCTCCGGGTCGTGGTGCCTGACCCGGCGCAGCGCGAGGACCACCTCGGCGGTGTCGTCGATGTCGGGGTAGTTGTCGTTGTGGAACTCGAACGCCCAGCCGCCGGGCGGCAGTTGGGGACGCTTCACGGCCCAGTCCCCGGGCCGCACGATCTCCTCGCCCAGCATCCAGTCCGCGGCCTTGACGAGCTGTGGATGATCGGCGGGCACGCCCGCGTCCACGAGCGCGATCGTCGCGAGGCAGGTGTCCCAGACGGGCGACTGGCAGGCCTCGATCATCCGGGCCCCGTCCTCGCGCCAGACGGCGAAACGGTCCAGCGACGCCAACCCCTCGCGCATCACCGGGTGTTCGAGGTCATAGCCCAGCAGGTACAGGGCGATGATCGAGTACACCGCCGGCGGCTGGATGCCGCCCCAGCAGCCGTCGTTCTCCTGCCGCTCGATGATCCAGCGGGCGGCGCTGTTCATGGCGGCTCTGCGCAGCCTGCGCGGGGCGACCTTGCGCAGCTGGTGCAGCGCCTTGTCGAGCCGCTGGAAGGCGCCGTCCCAACTGGCCGCCGGGGCAAGGGGTTTGGGCGGGTTGGGGTGGGCCGGGTCGGTGTGCAGTTCGTCGAGCGGGAAGGGCGCGGGCCGTACCGGGCGCTTCGCGGAGACGATCGTCAGCGGGACGATGGTCTGCCGGGCCCAGCACCCGAAGTCGTAGATGTTGAGCGGGAACCACTTGGGGAAGTAGATGAGCTCCGGCGGGAGTTCGGGCAGGTCCTCCCACTTCCACCAGCCGAACAGGGCCAGCCAGATCCGGGTGAAGACCCGGGAGGCGGCGATGCCGCCCTGCGCGCGGATCCAGGCGGAGGCCTTCGCCATGTGCGGGGCGTCGGGCGCGTCGCCGGCCAGACGGAGGGCGACGTACGCCTCGACGGTGGCGGAGAGTTCGCCGGGCGCGCCGTAGAAGGTGCCCCAGGTGCCGTCCGCACGCTGCTCGCCGCGGATGAACAGGGCGGCGGCCTGTGTGGTCTTCTCGTCGCGGATGCCCAGGAACTGACGGAGCAGCAGGTCCTCGGCGTCCATCGTGACGTTCGTCTCGAGGTCGCCCTTCCACCAGCCCTGGGCGTCCTGCTTCGCCAGCAGGAAGTCGGTGGCGCGCCGGACCGCGCGCTCGGCGGCTTCGTGCACCCCGGCCGCCACGGGGGTCTCGGTGTCCGTGTCGCTGGCCGCGGCTGCCCGGGGTGGCAATGCCCCGGTGCTTCCGTCGGTCGTCGCTGTCATGGCTTCCCCTTCGTGCAGTGCTACAGGTAGTGCGTCTGCTGTGGGTCCGCCGTCGGCCGGTGCGCTTGCTGCAGCTACACCGGCCGGCGACTACGCGAGGGCTATTCGACCGATACTGATCATCTCTTTTCGCCCGTTGGTGATCATCTCTTTCGTACGACGACGAAGTCGGCGAGCGCCGTGAACTGCGCCCGCACCTGCTCGGGCATGTCGACGGCGTCGAGGGCCTCGACGGCGATGGTGTGCTGTCGGCGTGCCTCGTCGGTGGTCCACTCGCGGCCGCCCGCCTCCTCGATGAGGGCGGCGCGGGCCGCGAACTCCTCCTCGGAGAAGTTCTCGAAGTCGCTGCTCTTGGCGTCGGCGGCGAGGATCTCGCCGAGCCGCTCGGATGCCGATCCGCCCGCCGCGAGCGCGGCCACGACCGGCAGGGACTTCTTGCGCTGGCGCAGGTCGCTCCAGGTCTGCTTGCCGGTGGAGACCGGGTCGCCCCAGATGCCGAGGAGGTCGTCGACGGCCTGGAACGCGAGGCCCAGGTGGTAGCCGTACTTCTCCAGGGTGTCGGCGGTGCGGTCGTCCGCGCCGCCGAGGACGGCGCCGATGGAGCTGGCGCAGGCGAGCAGGGCACCGGTCTTGTTGCCCTCCATCTCCAGGCACTCCTCGACGCTGACGCGATCGCGGTGCTCGTAGGAGATGTCCTGCGCCTGACCGTCGATCAGGGCGCGGGTGGCGGTGGTCAGACGGCGGGTGGCCCGGCCGGCCTCGACGGTGCCGAGCTCCAGCAGGACCTCGTTGGCCAGGGCGAACAGGGCGTCGCCGACGAGGATGGCCTGGGCGGGGCCGTGCACCTTCCAGACCGTGTCGCGGTGGCGGCGCTGCTCGTCGCCGTCCATCAGGTCGTCGTGCAGCAACGAGAAGTTGTGGACCAGTTCGACGGCCACGGCTCCGGGGATGCCGACCTCGGGCGCTGCGCCGGTGACCTCGGCGGAGAGCACCGCGAGGGCGGGGCGTACGGCCTTGCCGCCGTCGCCGGCCGTGGGGTTGCCGTCGGCGTCGATCCAGCCGAAGTGGTAGGCGGAAACGGTGTCCATGGGAGCGGCCAGGCGGTCGATCGCCGCCCGCAGTACCGGCGTGGCCAGGGTCCGACCGCGCTCCAGGAGCGCGGTCACGTCCACCGCGGTCTCTCGAGCGGCCTTCGAGGCCGGGGGCACAGTGGGCACAGTCTCTCCTCTTGTTGCGGTACCGGGGGTGCGGGAGCCTGCCGCCGTGTGCTGGTTGAGCATCACGCCGCCTCCTCGACGTCGAAGAGGTGGCTGGGGCGGGGCCGGCCCAGGGCGCTCAGCGCGGCGCCGGCCGCACTCACGCCACTGCGGACCGCACTCTCCATGGTCGCGGGCCACCCTGTGGCGGTCCACGCACCGGCCAGGTAGAGGCCGGGGACTTTGGTACGGGCGCCGGGCCGCAGCCGCCCGACGCCGGGGGTGGGAGCGAACGTCGCTGTGCGCTCCCTGGTCACGAAGAAGTCCTTCACTTCCGCGCCGCGTGCCCTGGGCAACAGCCGCTCCAGCTCGGGCAGATACCGCTCGCGCAGCGCGGCGACGGGCTCGTCGATCTCGTCCTGCGCGGCCGACTGGGACAGGGCGAGGTACTGGCCGTCCCGCAGCCCGGAGGCCCCGGTCCGGTCGAAGACCCACTGCACAGGGCTGCCGAGGGCCGCGAAGAACGGCCTGCTGAGCACCTTGCGGTCATAGACGACATGGACGTTGAGGATCGGCGCCGTGCCGATCTCCAGCAGTCGCTCGGGCGCGTCGAGGGCACCGTCGGGCAGCAGGTCGTACGCCTCGCGCTGGGCCACGGCGAGCACGACGGCGTCCGCTTCGAGCCTCTCGCCGGGAACCTGAACGCTCCAACGTCCGTTCTCGTCAGTAGAGATGGAGGTGACGCGTGTACGGACCTCGATACGAACGCCCGCCGAGTCGAGCGCCTTGCGGGCCAGCCGGTCATGCAGATCGCCCAGCGGGACATGCGCCCAGCCGATGTCGGCCGCACCCGGGTCGGACAGCAGACCGGTCTTGAACACCATCGCGGCGAGCCCCAGTGAGGCGTCGCCCGCGACCGCGTTGAGCGTGGCGACCCCGACCAGGTCCCACAGGGCCTCGACGGCGCGCGCCGACTGACCGTGCGCGGTCAGCCAGCTGCCGAAGTCCTCTGTGTCCAGGGTCGGATCGGCGAGGTCGAGCCCCTTGAGCGCGAGCGCGGCACGCCCGACCTTGGCGCGTTCGGCGAGTGACAGATGCGGATACGTCGCCAGGCTCCGGCCCAGGTGCAGGGGTACGGGCAGGGCGTCGCGCCGCAGCCTGCCGAGCCGCCGTCCCTCGGGCCGCGCGACATCGAGCACGGGCACGTCGAGACGCTCCTGCAGCGGCGCCAGCGCCGTCCCCTCGATCCGGTCGAGGAACCAGCGGTAGGCGGTGCAGCAGCGCAGGTAGACGTGCTGTCCGTTGTCGACGGTGAGGTCGCCGCGCTGGAAGGAGAAGGCCAGGCCACCGAGCCTCGGCCTGCCCTCGATCAGGGTGACGCGCACTCCGGCGTCGGCGAGGGCGAGCGCGGCGGTGATGCCGGCGAGCCCGCCGCCGACCACGACGGCGTCCCTCCCGGAGCCTCCGGGGATGTCCGCGTGCGCCTCTTCGGGCCCCATGCCGTCGGTCATCGTGCACCCTCCCCTGCGCGACCGCCGTGCCGGTGCTTGAACGCCGTACGGCTGGTCGTCTCAGTCAGGGACGCCACCCGACTGCGGAGGGTTGCCCGCCACTTTTCGCCAGCGGCATCACCTTGGACCGGAATGTCCATCAGGCGCGCCTCCTGACGGTACGACTGACGGTTCGGCGGGTCACATGCCGGGCGTCCAGACCACTCAGGCCGCGCACGGCGACGTACGCCTTCTCACGCCCGGGCAGGGAGACCCGACCGCGCAGCACGGCCTCGGGGTCGCGCTCGATGCGGTCGAGGAGGCGGCGGTAGATGCCGGCCATGGCGGCGACGCAGGCGCCGCTGCGCCGGTCGAGCATGGGGAGCAGCCGGTAGCCCTCGGCGAAAAGGGCGCGGGCCCGACGCACTTCGAAGTGCACGAGGCCCGCGAAGTCGGAGCCCTCCGGTGGTGTCGGCCCGCTGAAGCCGGCCGAGCAGCCGAATTTGGCGAGGTCGTCGGAGGGCAGATAGGTACGCCCGCCTTCGGCGTCCTCGCGGACGTCCCGCAGGATATTGGTGAGTTGCAGCGCGAGCCCGAGCGTGTCGGCATACTCGGGCGCGCGCTCGGCGCCGCGCGCCCCCGGTTCCGTACCGAACACCCCGAGCGAGAGGCGCCCGATCGCGCCCGCGACACAGCGGCAGTAGACCTTCAGGTCGTCCCAGGTCTCGTAGGTCTCGCCGCGCACGTCCATCAGGACGCCGTCGATGAGCTCGTCCAGCCCGCCGAGCGGGATCGGGAAGGTGTCGGCTGCGTGGGCGAGGGCTACGGCCACGGGGTCGGTGTCGTCCTCGGCGACCGCCCGGTCACGGACCCGGGTCAGCAACTCCCGGGTGTCCTCGAGTCTGGCGGCCTTGACCTCGCCGGTCAGCGCGCCGTCGCCGATGTCGTCGACGCGGCGCGAGAACGCGTACAGCGCCGACATCGCGCGACGCTTGGGCGTGGGCAGCAGACGGATGCCGTAGGCGAAGTTACGGGCCTGCTGTCCGGTGACGGCCTCGCAGTAGCTGTAGGCGGCGAGTACCGGTGCGGACACGTGTGGTGCAGACTCCACGGTCCGGATCACCCCTCTCCTCGCAAGGTCACGCCCACCTCGCGCAGCAACTGGAGCTTGCTGGCCTTGGGCGGGCCGGGAAGTACGTCGTATTCGGCGGCGGAGATCGCACGGATCGCCGCCCTTCCTCCCGCCACGAATCCCGCGAGCAGCAGCTTGAGCCTGCCGTGGACGCTACCCACCAGGGGGGTGCCTTCATTCAGGAGGTTCTGGGCACGTTGGGCTTCGTATGCAACCAGTGCGCGCACCGATGCGCCCGCTGATTCCACCGCCAGATCGGTTTCCTGGACGTGAAAGCGCTTCATGTCCTCGGCGGGCAGATAGATCCGGTCACGGCCGAGGTCCTCGGCGACGTCCTGGAGGTGCTCGACGATCTGCAGCCCCGTGCACACCGCGTCGGAGCGGCGGATCCGCTCGGGGGTCTGCGTGCCGGTGACGGCGAGGACGAGACGGCCGACGGGGTTGGCGGACAGTTCGCAGTAGGCAAGGAGATCGTCGTAGGTCTCGTAGCGCCCGACGAGCTGGTCCTGGCGGTTGGCGGCGATCAGGCCGAGGAAGGGCTCGGGGGTCAGCGAGCGGCGACGGACGGTCGGCTGCAGGCGGCGGAGCAACGGGTGTCGCGGGGTGCCGTCGAAGGCCCGGCGCAGGTCGGCTTCGAAGGCGTCGAGGAGGACCAGGCGGTCCTCGGCGTCCGCGGCCGACACGCCGAGCAGACGGGCGTCGGCGCCGCCGGGAGCGAGATCGCCGTCGCCGATGTCGTCGACGAGGCGGGCGAAGCCGTAGACCGCCATGAGGTCGGTGCGCCAGGCCCTGGGCAGGAAGAACGGCGCCACGGGGAAGTTCTCCGCGGCGGCCTTGTCGAGCGTGCCGCGCTCCGGATCACCGGCGCGGCCGCCTGGTCCCGTCACCGTTGACTGCCCGGGGCGGGGACGGCACAGGCAGCTGCGTTGACCTGGGGAGTTTCCGTAGCCATTGCCGTCACATCTCCCGTTCTACACCGCAGACCCAATGCATACTATTTCGGACACGCCGCCCGGCCGTCCGCACCGCGGCCCGGGGGAAGGTGTCGTTCCTTATCGCCCCACTTGCCGCGTTTCGGTACCGGTACAGCTTACGTTGTACAACGGGGCCGGGCCTGTGAGGGTGTCCTGCACATCACAACAACGCACCGATTGGCGCCAAGATTCCTGGGGCCAGCCGGAGTTGACGTTTCCTTTGCAGACGCGGGGCCCCGCCGGGGCAGTTCCGGCGAGGCCCGGTCAAGCGTGCTGGGCCACACGGCCCATGGCCGGGTGGACTACTTGCCCGTGAACTTCTCGTACTCCTTGAGTACCTCGTCCGTCGGACCGTCCATCCGCAGCTCGCCACGTTCCAGCCAAAGGACGCGGTTGCAGGTGTCGCGGATCGACTTGTTGTTGTGACTGACGAGGAACACCGTGCCGGCTTCCTTGCGCAGCTCTCGGATGCGTTCCTCCGAGCGCTTCTGGAACTTGCGGTCGCCGGTGGCCAGCGCCTCGTCGATCATGAGGACGTCGTGGTCCTTGGCCGCGGCGATGGAGAAGCGCAGCCGGGCCGCCATACCGGAGGAGTAGGTGCGCATGGGCAGGGTGATGAAGTCGCCCTTCTCGTTGATGCCGGAGAAGTCGACGATCTCCTGGTAGCGCTCCTTGATCTGCTCTCGGGTCATGCCCATGGCGAGCCCGCCCAATATGACGTTGCGCTCACCGGTGAGATCATTCATCAGGGCCGCGTTCACGCCCAGCAGCGAGGGCTGGCCGTCGGTGTAGACCTTGCCGCTCTCGGCCGGGAGCAGGCCGGCGATGGCGCGCAGCAGGGTGGACTTGCCGGAGCCGTTGGAGCCGATCAGGCCGATGGCCTCGCCCCGGTAGGCGACGAAGGAGACCCCGCGGACGGCGTGCACCTTGCGTACGCCGCGCTCCTCACCGCGCTTGAGGATGCGGCTCAGGGCGGCGGTGGCGCTGCCCTTGCCGGTCTTGGCGCCGTTGACGCGGTAGACGATGTGCAGCTCGTCCGCGACGACGGTGGGGATGTGCGCGTCGGTGTTCCGGTCAGCCACGGCCGTACCTCTCCTCCGCCTTCCAGAAGTACACGAAGCCGCCCACGAAGAACAGCACGGCCCAGCCGAGCGCGACCGCCCAGACATGGGACGGGAGGTTGTCGGAGCCGTAGCCGTCGATCAGGGCGAAGCGCATCAGGTCCATGTAGACGGCGGCCGGGTTCCACTGCAGGATGTCGGCGATCCACGCCGGCTTGTCCTTCAGCATGACCGGGATGGAGAACATCACGCCGGACGCGTACATCCACGTACGCATCACGAACGGCATGAGCTGGGCCAGGTCCGGGGTCTTGGAGCCGGCCCGGGCCATGATCATCGCAAGGCCGGTGTTGAAGAAGAACTGCAGGACGAGCACCGGGATGATCAGCAGCCACGACATGGCCGGGTAACTGCCGAAGATCAGCGCCACGGCGAACAGCACGATCATCGAGAACAGCAGCTGCTGGAGCTGCTGGAGCGAGAAGGAGATCGGCAGTGAGGCGCGCGGGAAGTGCAGGGCGCGGACCAGTCCGAGGTTGCCGGAGATCGCGCGGACGCCGGCCATCACCGAGCTCTGGGTGAAGGTGAACACGAAGACGCCGGTGACCAGGAACGGGACGTACACCTCGCGGGACATGCCGCGGTCGGCCTCGAGAATGAGGCCGAAGATGAAGAAGTACACGGCCGCGTTCAGCAGCGGGGTGGCCACCTGCCACAGCTGGCCGAGCTTCGCCTGGCTGTACTGGGCGGTCAGCTTCGCCCGCGAGAACGCGAGGATGAAGTGCCGCCGGTCCCAGAGCTGGCGGACGTACTCGAACAGCGAGGGTCGGGCGCCGCTCACGGACAGCCCGTACTTGTCGGCGAGCTGTGCCGCCGTCAGTCCCTCGTCGGGCGACGGCGGCTCGCTCACCGCGACTCCACCGTCGTGCGTTGTCTCACTCACCGGTTGAAACTTTCGTCTTCGAGATGCGCAGCCTGTGCGGGCCTGGCATGAACCTGGGGCCGGGTTACGGTCCGGTTTTTCTCAGGGTCGAGCTTGTCAGATGACAGGAGGTCGGCCCAGTCGGGTCAGCCGCCACACCGTACGCCACTTCATGGGCCTGCGGGGACCGCACGGAGTGGTCACGCCTTCCCGGAATCCGCCGAACCATGCCCTCAGGGCGGGGCGGGAGGGGCGGCGGACGAGGGTGAGCAGCAGCCAGACGCCCAGATAGACCGGGACGAGGGGGGCGGGGAGGTTGCGGCGGGCGAGCCAGACGCGGTTGCGGGCGACCATGCGGTGGTAGACCGCGTGCCGCGAGGGTGCCGTCGTCGGGTGGTACAGCACCATGTCGGACCGGTAGTCGATCATCCAGCCCGCGTCGAGGGCCCGCCATGCCAGGTCGGTTTCCTCGTGGGCGTAGAAGAACTCGTCCGGCAGGCCGCCGACCTCGGCGAAGACCTGGGTACGGACGGCGTTGGCGCCGCCCAGGAAGGTGGTGACCCGGGAGGAGCGCATCGGGTCGGAGGCCCGCAGCCGGGGCACGTGGCGGCGCTGGGTGACGCCGGTGTCCGGGTCGGCGATGCGGAAGCTGATGATGCCGAGCTTCGGGTCCGCCTCGAAGGCCGTGCGGCACAGCTCGGCGGTTTCGTGGTTCGCGAGGAGACCGTCGTCGTCGAGGAAGAGCAATATGTCGACGTCGCGGCCGCTCGGGCCGAAGGCCTCGATGCCGACGTTGCGGCCGCCGGGGATGCCGAGGTTCTCGGGCAGCTCGATCGTGCGGACGCCCTCGGGGACGTCGGGCACCGGGGAGCCGTTGCCGACCACGACCACCTCGACGCGGTCGCCGTCCTGCTTGGCGACCGAGTCGAGAAGTGCGCGCAGCTCGTCGGGGCGGTTACCCATGGTGATGATGACCGCGCCGACCTTCATGCCGCTCACTTCAGCCTGCTCGAGGCGAGGATGGACACGAGGTGCAGCACGGTCTGCAGCAGCGCGATGCCGGCGAGCACCGCGACGCCGAGCCGGGAGAAGAACAAGTCGCCGCGGACCTGGTCGGCGATCGCCAGGACCAGGATCAGCAGGGACGCCTCGATGCCGAGGATCAGGCGGTGGAACTTCAGGGCTGCGGCGGCCTTGCGGGCCAGTGCCATGCCGGAGGTGCGCATCTCGGACGCGGCCTCCTTGACCGGCGCCAGGCCCTGCTGATGCCGGGCGACGCCGACCAGGTCGGTCTCGGCCTTGATCAGGATCGCGCCGAGCGCGGCCAGCGTGCCGAGGAACGCCCACAGCCAGTCGATACGGCCGCTGCCCCACAGGTCGGCGGCGCGCAGACCGAAGCCGACGAGCACCGCGGCGTCGGTGAGGTAGGCGCCGACGCGGTCCAGATAGACCCCGCCCAGCGAGTACTGCTTCCTCCAGCGCGCGATCTCGCCGTCGACGCAGTCCAGCAGCAGGTAGAGCTGGACCATGACGACGCCGAGGACCGCCCCGGGGATCCCCGGCACCAGGAGTGCCGGGGCCGCGAGGACACCACAGATGGTCATCAGGTACGTGAGCTGGTTGGGCGTGACCCTGGTGTTCACCAGGTAGCGGTCGACCCGCAGGGACACCTCGCGCATGTAGAGGCGTCCCATCCAGTGCTCACCGCTGCGCCGGTCCTTCACCCCCGCGGGGTGAACGACGGGGCGGAGTTCAGCTACCGATGGCCTTGACATAGTCGGCGTAGATGTCCTTGATCTGGTCGGTTGTCAGGTCGAGGTGTTCGAGGATCGTGTAGCGGCCGGGCCGGGTCTGCGGAGCGAACTCCACCACGCGGACGAACTCGTCGTCCGTGAAGCCGATCTCCGCCGGCAGTACCGGCAGCCCGTGCCGACGCAGCACCTCGGCCATGTAGGCCGACTCCTCGTGGGCTCCGCGCAGGTACATCGCGAAGGCCGCACCCAGTCCGCACTGCTCGCCGTGGGCGGCGGCACGCTTGGGGAACAGCAGGTCGAAGGCGTGGTTGATCTCGTGGCACGCGCCGGAGGACGGGCGGGAGTCGCCCGACACCGACATGGCGATACCGCTGAGCACCAGCGCCTCGGCCAGCACCTGCAGGAAGTCGGTGTCTCCTATACCGCCGGGGTGCCTGAGCACTGCCTCGCCGGCCTGTCGGGCGATCGCCGCGGCGAGGCCGTCGATCTTCTCGCCGTTGACACGGTTGGCGAGTTCCCAGTCGGCGATCGCGGAGATGTTGGAGATCGCGTCGCCGATGCCCGCGCGCACGAAACGCGCCGGAGCGTCGCGGATGACGTCCAGGTCGATGACGACCGCGATCGGGTTCGGCACACCGTACGAGCCACGGCCCGCGTCGTTGTCGAGGGTGGCGACCGGCGAGCACAGACCGTCGTGCGCGAGGTTCGTCGGTACGGCGACCAACGGGAGGCCGACGCGCGCCGCGGCGAACTTGGCGCAGTCGATGATCTTGCCGCCGCCGAGCCCGACGACGGCGTCGTAGTGGCCGGCCTTTATGTCGCCGGCCAGCCGGATCGCGTCGTCGAGGGTGCCGCCGCCGACCTCGTACCAGCTGGCGCCGGGCAGCGCGGGAGCGAGCCGCTCCCTGAGCCGTCCACCGGAACCGTTGCTGACCGCGACGGCCAGCTTGCCGGAGTGCGAGATGCGCTCGTCGGCGAGCACACCGCCGAGGTCGTCGAGGGCACCCGGGCGGATGTCGACGACGACCGGCGAGGGGATCAGCCGGGTCAGTACTGGCATGCGATCTCCCGTCCTCGGGCGAGATCGTCGTGGTTGTCGATCTCGACCCACTTGACGTCGCCGATCGGCGCCACGTCGATCCGGAAGCCGCGGTTCACGAGCTCCTGGTAGCCGTGCTCGTAGAACTGCTGCGGGTCGGTCTCCCACACGGCCTTGAGGGCGTCGGCCAGCTCGGGGGCGGCGTCGCCCTCGATGAGCGTGACGCCGATGTACTCGCCCGTGGCCTCGGCCGGGTCCATCAGCTTGGTGATCTTCGTCATGCCCTTCTCGGGGTCGACGACGACCTTCATCTCCTCGTCGGCCAGGTCCTTGACCGTGTCCAGGGCGAGGATGATCTTCTTGCCGTCGCCGCGGGCGGCGAGCAGCGTCTTCTCGACGGAGACCGGGTGCACGGTGTCGCCGTTGGCGAGGATCACGCCGTCCTTGAGGGCGTCACGGCCGCACCACAGGGAGTAGGCGTTGTTCCACTCCTCGGCCTTGTCGTTGTCGATGAGGGTGAGCTTCAGACCGTACTTCCGCTCAAGGGCTTCCTTGCGCGCGTACACGGCCTCCTTGCGGTAGCCGACGATGATCGCGACCTCGGTCAGACCGATCTCGGCGAAGTTGCCGAGGGTCAGGTCCAGGACCGTGGGTTCGCCCTCTATGCCCGCAGGCCCCACCGGCACCAGAGCCTTGGGAAGGCTGTCGGTGTAGGGGCGCAGACGCCGTCCGGCGCCGGCCGCCAGCACGAGGCCGATCATGCGGGTTCTCCTTCATCGTGTACGGCGGGCGCGCCGCCCAAGTGGGCAGCCACCCAGAAGCGGATGCTCTCGACGAGCACCACGAGGGCCACGGCCACGGCGAGGGCCGTGAGCGCGACCTTGAACTGCGAGGCGGTGAGCGCGGCGGCCAGGACGGTGACGAGCAGCGTCCGCCCTTCGTGCCCCCCGATGGAGCGCACCAGCCAGGCCGGGGGCGCTCCGGCGTTGCCGCGGATGCGGTACACCGTGTCGTAGTGATGGTAGGCGACAGCGGCCACCAGCCCGAAAGCTGCGGGAAGGGCTCCGTTCACCTCGGCTTTGGCCGCGAGCATCAGGACCGTGCAGTATTCGGCGGCCCGGAAGAGGGGCGGCACCAGCCAGTCGAGGGGGCCCTTGAGGGGGCGAGCGACGGCCAGGCCCGAGGTGACGGCGTAGACGAACGCGCCGACGACTGCCCACGGACCGCCGAAGCCGGGCTGCGCGGCCAGGCCGAGGAGGACGAGGCCGCCGAGGAGGGCCACGGCGGGGGCGGTGAAGCCGGGCAGCTTGCGCGCGGGGTTCTTGAACGCCTCCGCGAAGCCCTGCGCGAGCGGGCCCGAGTCCGCGAGGTCGGCCAGTGCCGTCGCGGCCCGGTCGGTGCGCTGCGCCCGGCGCGTCAGGGAGCGCAGCACCCGGCCCGCCGTGGTGTACGTCGCCGCGAAGGCACAGCCGATGAGCAGCGCGTAGAAGGTGATGCGCGGGGTCGTGACCGCGGTCAGCACCGCGATCATCGCCCAGCGCTCACCGATCGGCAGCACGATCATCCGGCGCAGCCACACCGTCCAGCCGACGCTGTCGAGCTTGTCGGAGAGGGCGGCGGTGGGGCTGGTGTTGGCGGTGGCGTCGTGGTTGGCCTCGTTGAAGGAGAAGTCGACGACGTGCCGGCAGGTCTGGAGGACCATCGCGCCGAGGGCGAGGGCCCAGACGTCGTCGCCGCCGCGGGCCGCGCCGAGGGCGAGGCCGGCGTAGTAGGCGTACTCCTTGGCCCGGTCGAAGGTGGCGTCGAGCCAGGCGCCCAGCGTGGAGTACTGCAGGGAGTAGCGGGCGAGCTGGCCGTCGGTGCAGTCCAGCACGAAGGAGAAGATCAGCAGGAGGCCGGCCGCGACGAAGCCGCCCCGGGTGCCGGTGGCCGCGCAGCCCGCCGCGATGAGCGCGGTGATCAGGGAGGCGGTGGTGACCTGGTTGGGGGTCAGGCCCCGGCGGGCGCACCAGCGGGCGATGTAGCGGGAGTAAGGGCTGATGCAGTAGGTCGTGAAGAAGCCGTCGCGGGACTTCACGGCCGACTTCAGGCGTACGGCCTCGTCGTCGACGGCGGAGACGGCCTGCCGTGCCTCGTTGCGGGCCTGCGGGTCGGCCGGGACGACGGCGACCAGGCTGCCGAGCTCGGGGCGGTGCACGTCGGAGCCGTCGTCGGTGAGGGCGGTGACGATGCGGTCGGCGAGACTGTCGACGGCGAGCGCCGTACCGCCGCCCGCGGAGTTCTCGCGGGCCATCGCCCGGGTCAGGGCCTGGCGTCCGGCGGGCTGGGCCGTCACGGCGCCCGGGATCGCGGCGAGCGGGAAGCGGGGGTCGGTGAGGCCGAGGCGCAGCGCGTGCAGGTGGCCGACGAAGCGGGCGTCGACGAGGGCGACGCGCTGGTCACCGGGTACCTGGGCGAGGAGCGTCTCGGCGTCGGCCGGGTCGGCGGCGACCCGCACGTCGTAGCCGAGGGACCGCAGATCGCCCTCGATCGACGATCCGGGGACCGGCTGACCGGTGAGGATGGCGGTCGACAACCGAACTCACTCCCTGGGTGCCGGCATGTCCGCGCCGGTCATGTACGTGGGTGGCGGCGCCCGTTGGCAGTGGTGGCCGGGCGGCGTGTCGGCAGAGGCTATCGGATGACTGGAAGCCGGCGTTCACCGCCCGTTTGGCGGAGCGATCAACGTGGTTTGCCCAGAGCTTTGCCGCGATCATCATCGGGGATCCGCGGTCCCGCCTACAAACTCGCGCTGACAGACCGGGGCATCACAGACATTGCGTCCGCCGCAGGCGCCTCGGCATAGGGTGGGCCACCATGACATGGCTGATCACAGGCGGAGCCGGCTACATCGGGGCACATGTGGCGCGGGCCATGACCGACGCCGGGGAGCGGGTCCTCGTACTGGACGATCTCTCGGCCGGGTTTCCCGCGCGGCTCCCGGCCGGCGTCCCGCTCGTCGAGGGCTCGGCGCTGGACGGTGACCTGCTGAAGCGGGTGTGCGCCGAGCACGCGGTGACCGGTGTGGTGCATCTCGCCGCGCGCAAGCAGGTCGGGGAGTCGGTGGCGCAGCCGACGCGCTACTACCGGGAGAACGTGGGCGGGCTCGCCACGCTCCTGGAGGCGGTCGCCGAGGCCGGGATCAAGCGGTTCCTGTTCTCGTCGTCCGCCGCCGTCTACGGCAACCCGGATGTGGATCTCATCACGGAGGACACCCCGTGCGCGCCGGTGAACCCCTATGGCGAGACCAAACTCACCGGGGAGTGGCTGGTGCGGGCGGCGGGCCGGGCGCACGGCATCTCGACGGCGTGCCTGCGCTATTTCAACGTCGCGGGCGCCGCCGCGCCCGAGCTGGCCGACACGGGCGTCTTCAACATCGTCCCGATGGTCTTCGACCGGCTCACCCGTGACGAGGCCCCGCGGATCTTCGGCGACGACTATCCGACGCCGGACGGCACCTGCATCCGTGACTACATCCATGTCGCCGATCTCGCCGAGGCGCACCTGGCGGCGGCGCGGCGGCTCACCGGAGCGGACGCGAGCGGTGATCTGACCGTCAACATCGGTCGCGGCGAGGGCGTCTCCGTCCGCGAGCTGATCACCGTGATCGGCGAAGTGACCGGCGACGGGCGCCCCGCCGTGGTGGAGGCCCGGCGTCCCGGGGACGCCCCGCGCGCGGTCGCCTCTGCCGCGCTCGCCGCCGAGGAGCTCGGCTGGACGGCTTCGCGCGGGGTACGCGAGATGGTCGAGTCGGCGTGGCAGGGGTGGCTGCTCCACCACGGCGGCTGATCTTGCAAGGCCCTGACCTGCGGATCGTTTCCGCAGGTCAGGGCACATGACAACGGTGTTCAGTGCCGCGTTGCCGGATACCCCCTACCCGTAGTTCACTGTGATCCCGGACGGACATTCCGATCGTCGGAACGGACCGCAGAAGGGCGGCTTTCTCATGGGGGCTGGGCACGATCACGGGCACGCGCATGCGCACGCGCCGACGAGCGGTACGGCGGCTGCCGCGTACCGCGGGAGACTGCGCGTCGCGCTGTCGATCACGCTCTGCGTCATGGTGGTCGAGATCATCGGCGGTGTGGTCGCGGACTCGCTCGCCCTGATCGCGGACGCGGCGCACATGGCGACGGACGCGCTGGGCCTGGGCATGGCCCTGCTCGCCATCCACTTCGCGAACCGGCCGCCGAGCACGACGCGCACCTTCGGCTACGCCCGCGCGGAGATCCTCGCCGCCCTCGCCAACTGTCTGCTACTGCTCGGTGTCGGCGGCTATGTCCTGTACGAGGCGGTCCAGCGCTTCTTCACGCCCGCGGCAACCGAGGGCGGCCTGATGATCGTGTTCGGCGCGATCGGCCTCGTCGCGAACATGATCTCGCTGACGCTGCTGATGCGCGGCCAGAAGGAGAGCCTGAACGTGCGCGGCGCCTTCCTGGAGGTGGCCGCGGACGCGCTGGGCTCGCTGGCGGTGCTGATCTCGGCGGCGGTGATCCTGGCCACCGGCTGGCAGGCCGCCGACCCGATCGCCTCGCTGGTCATCGGCCTGATGATCGTGCCCCGCACCGTAAAGCTGCTGCGCGAGACCCTCGACGTGCTACTGGAGTCCGCCCCCAAGGACGTCGACATGGCGGAGGTGCGGGCCCACATACTCGCCCTGGACGGCGTCGAGGACGTCCACGATCTGCACGCCTGGACGATCACCTCCGGTATGCCGGTGCTGTCGGCGCACGTGGTGGTGAGCTCCGACGCCCTGAACGCGATCGGCCACGAGAAGATGCTGCACGAACTCCAGGGGTGCCTGGGTGACCACTTCGACGTGGAGCACTGCACCTTCCAGCTGGAGCCGGTCGGGCACGCCCAGCACGAGGCCCGGCTCTGCCACTGAAACAACCGTACGATCCGCGCTGAAACAACCGTACGGTCCGATAAAACGCCAGTACGGACGGAATGCAGCGATCCGGTGGTCGGTTGCGTCCTCATGCTCACAGCGCCCCGACGGGCGGTTCCGTGCCCGCCGCGCCGGGCACGATCAACTGCCGGGAGTGCCGGATTCGTACGGCACACTTGGGGCGCGAAGACCGATGCGAAGGATGGGTATGCCGATCACACCTGCGACCGCGACGCACAGTCCGTCGAACGGCGCCGCAGACGCGATTTTGCTGGAACTGGTCGACGAGAACGGTGTGACGATCGGCACCGCGGAGAAGCTCGCCGCCCATCAGCCGCCGGGACAGCTGCACCGCGCGTTCTCCGTGTTCCTCTTCGACGCGCACGGCCGGCTGCTGCTCCAGCAGCGGGCGCTCGGCAAGTACCACTCCCCCGGCGTGTGGTCCAACACCTGCTGCGGTCACCCCTACCCCGGCGAGGCACCCTTCGCGGCCGCGGCCCGGCGGACGTACGAGGAGCTCGGCGTCTCCCCCTCGCTGCTCGCCGAGGCGGGCACGGTCCGCTACAACCACCCGGACCCGGACTCGGGCCTGGTGGAGCAGGAGTACAACCACCTCTTCGTCGGCATGGTGCAGGCCCCGCTGCGGCCGGACCCGGAGGAGGTCGGCTCGACCGCCTTCGTGACGTCGGCCGAGCTGACGGAGCGGCATGCGAAGGACACCTTCTCGTCCTGGTTCATGACCGTGCTCGACGCGGCGCGCCCCGCGATCAGGGAGCTGACGGGCCCCTCGGCCGGCTGGTGACGAGTCGGACCCCGATCCGCCGGACCGGCCCTAGGGCACGTGCACGGGCTTGAGCGGTACGGCAGCCCAGATCACCTTGCCCCCGCTCGCCGTGTGCTCGACGTCGCACACGCCGCCCGCCTCCCGCGTCACCTCGCGGACCAGGAGCAGCCCACGGCCGCCGGTCCGGCCGTGGTCCGCCTCCAGGGCGGTCGGGCGGTAGGGATGGTTGTCCTCCACGGACACCCGCAGCCACTCGGCGCCGACGGCGACCTCCACGGCGAGCATCGGCGACAGCAGCGCCGCGTGCCTCACGGCGTTGGTGACCAGCTCCGACACGATCAGCAGCAGCCCCTGGACCAGGTCGTCCGAGACCGGCACGCCCTGGCGGTACAGCAGGTCCCGTACGGCGTGCCGCGCCTGCGGGACCGAGGCCTCGACGGCGGGGGCGGTGAACCGCCAGACGCCTTCGTACGGCAGTGGATTCGGCGGCCGCTGACCAAGGGACTCGTCCGCGTCGCCTGCTGGGCGTGGGCCGGACCCGCGCCCATGGTTCTCCATCGTCCGGTCGCCACCCTCGCGCTCGATTGTCACCACACCTCGAGTGTTGGTAACGCACCGGTCCGGACCGTAGAACTGAACACAAGTCAGCAGGTATCGAGCGATTCTGATCGTTGGCGTATGACACGGTCAGTTGTGGGACCGCTCCTGTCCCCGCTCGTGCCGACTTGGCGAACTATTCGGGTTGTACGGGTTTGGCGATGTCCTTCTCCGCGACCATGCCGACGATCCGGTGCAGAGGAGCCCTCCCTGATCGGCTGTTCGGCGCGAGCGGATAGCATCCGCCGCATGGAGCCCCAGCTGCTGCACAGCGTCACCGACTCGGTCGCCACCGTCGTCATCCACCATCCGGCCAAGCGCAACGCGATGACGGCCGCGATGTGGCGGGGGCTGCCGCCGCTGCTCGGCACGCTGGCCGCCGATCCGGCCGTACGGGCGCTGGTGCTGACCGGTGAGGGCGGGACGTTCTGCGCGGGCGCCGACATCTCCACGCTTCAGGGGTCGCCCAAGGAGGCGCAGGAGCTGGCCGTGGCCGCGGAGGAGGCGCTGGCCGCCTTCCCGAAGCCGACGCTGGCGGCGATCCGCGGCCACTGCGTGGGCGGCGGGTCGCAGCTGGCGTCGGCGTGCGATCTGCGGTTCGCCGAGGAGGGGTCGCTGTTCGGGGTGACGCCGGCGAAGCTCGGGATCGTGTATCCGGCGTCCTCCACCCGGCGGTTGGTGTCGCTGGTGGGACCGGCCACCGCCAAGTACCTGCTGTTCTCGGGTGAGTTGATCGACTCGGAGCGGGCCTTGCGGACGGGCCTGGTGGACGAGGTGCTGCTCGAGGGCGAACTCGGCAAGCGGGTCGCGGAGTTCACCCGGATCCTGGTGTCGCGCTCCCAGCTGACGCAAGCCGCGGCGAAGGAGTTCGCGGACGGGCGCACCGACCGCGACGAGCACTGGGCGGAGCAGGCCCGCGGAAGCGGCGACACCGCGGAGGGCGTCGCCGCGTTCCTGGAGCGCAGGCAGCCGCGCTTCACCTGGACTACGTCAGACTGAACCGGCTGTTCGTGCGGAACTCCTCGACAAGGTGGGCGGGGGCCTTCCGCGGGGAGCCGGCGTCGTAGGGCGGCTGCGGGTCGTACTCGATCAACAGCTGTACGGCCTGGGCGTGTTCGTCACCGGCGATCTTCCCGACGAGGGTCAGGCCCATGTCGATGCCGGAGGAGACGCCGGCCGCGGTGATGTACTTCCCGTCGGGCACCACCCGCTCGCCCGTGGGCTCGGCGCCGTACTGCGGCAGGAAGTCCAGGGTGAGCCAGTGGGAGGTGGCGCGACGGCCCTCCAGGAGGCCGGCGGCGGCGAGGAGCAGTGAGCCGCTGCAGACGGAGGTCGTCCAGGCACTCGTGGTGTCGGCGGTCCTGAGCCACTCCAGGAGGGCCTTGTTCTCGATCTCGGCGAAGGTGCCGGGCCCGCCGGGCACCACCACGACCTCCGGGTGCGGCACATCGGCCAGCGCCTTGTCCGCCGTCAGGGCGAGGAACCCCGTGTCGGCGCGCACCGGGCCCGCCTCGGCGGCGACGAAGTCGACCTGCGCGTCCGGGAGCCGGCTCAGGACCTCGTAGGGCCCCACGATGTCGAGGGCGGTGAAGCGGTCGTACAGGACCATCGCGATCTGCATGGTTTCCCTTTCCGCCGGGCTTGCGCTCGGTGTTGGTCGGGCTTGCTGGACGGCGTCTGCCGGGCTCACTGGGCGGCCACGGGGCGGAACCGGCGGCGGTACTCGACCGGGGCCGTCCCGAGGCTCTTGACGAAGGCGCGCCGCATTGCCTCGGGGGTGCCGTAGCCACAGGCGCGGGAGATCTCCTCGACTCCGTCGCCGGTGTCCTCCAGGAGCCGGCGGGCGTGTTCGAGGCGGACCCGGTCGACGTACCGGCCGGGGGTCATACCGGTCTCGTTCTGGAAGGCGCGGGCGAAATGTCGCGGGGAGAGGCTCGCGCGGGCGGCCAGCGCCTCGACCGTCAGATCGGCGTCGGGGTGCTCGGTGATCCAGCGCTGGACGTCCCGCAGGGGCTCGCGCTGGGCGGTCTGGGCGGCGAGTTGAGCGCTGAACTGGGCCTGGTTTCCCGGTCGGCGCAGGAAGACGACCAGGTGGCGGGCGATGGCGAGGGCGACGTCCCGGCCGAGGTCCTCCTCGACCAGGGCGAGGGCGAGGTCGATGCCCGAGGTCACGCCGGCGGAGGTGGCGACATGACCGTCGCGGACGTAGATCGGGTCCGGGTCGACGACGACGGCCGGGTGGTCGCGGGCGAGCTTGTCGCAGTACGCCCAGTGGGTCGTGGCACGGCGGCCGTCGAGCAGGCCCGCCGCGGCGAGCAGGACGGCGCCGGTGCAGACGGAGACCAGACGCTCGGCACGGGGGCCGTGCTCGCGCAGCCAGTCGGTCAGGTCGGGTTGCGGGCCGCGGGTGCCCCTGCCGCCCGGGACGACGAGGATGTGCGGGTCGGGGGCGTCGGCGAGGGCATGATCCGGTACGACGGTCAGGCCGCCGGACGTGCGGACGGGACCGCCGTCCAGGGAGGCCGTGCGGATGCGATACGAGCCCGGCGTGTGCGTCTCGGCCCCCACGAAGACCTCCAACGGCCCGGTGACATCGAGGCTCTGCACGTCGTCGAAGAGTACGAAGAGAACGGTTCGCTGCGCCATGGCACCGATTCTTCGGCGACCGTTCGAGTGGCCGCAATGACGAGTCCCCCACCTTTTCTGCCACGCTCCACGCGCGCGTGTGAGAGGCGTACCGGACGTACCAAGCGGTTGGTAAGGTCCGGGCCATGACTGCTGCCGCCCTCGAACCCCGTGCCGGCCGACGCTGCCACAACATGCTGAACACCCTGCACGCGGCGTCCTACTTCGCCCCGGAGCTGGGCACGGAACTCGCCGCTCTGGGCATCACACACCCAAGGGCCGTCAACTTCGCGGTGCGGGCGGCGGCGCTGGGGCCGGTCGGCGCGGGTGCGGTGACGGCGACGTTCTACAACTACAAGCACGACCTGGTGGCCCGGCACGTACCCGCGGTCTGGGCGATCGCCTCGCCCGAGGACGTGCTGGCGGCACGCGCGCGTGCGGTCGACGCGACGCTGCGGCGGCTGCTCGGCGAGGAGGCGCTGACGTCCCCGGAGATGGCGGAGGCCGCACGGCTCGCGCTGCGGGCCACCGAGGCGTGCTCGCGCAGTGCCCGGCCGCTGTACTCGGCACACGCGGACCTGCCGGTCCCCGAGGAGCTCCACCTCGCCTACTTCCACGCCGCGACGCTGCTGCGTGAGCACCGGGGTGACGGGCATCTGGCGGTGTTGGTCTCGGCGGGGCTCGACGGTCTGGAGGCGGTGGTGACGCACACCGCGACCGGCAAGGGCATGACGCCGAAGTGGGTGTGCGCCACGCGCGGCTGGACGCGGGAGGACTGGGACGCGGCGTCGGGGCGGCTGCGTGAGCGGGGGCTTGTGGACGGTGCGGGCGGGCTGACGCCGGAGGGGGTCGCCGTGCGCGAGGAGATCGAGTCCGAGACGGACCGGCTGGACCGGGCGCCGTACGAGCACCTCGGGGCGGAGGGCGTGGCGCGCCTGACCGAGCTCGGCGCGGGGTTCGCTCGGGCTGCGGCGGGAGCCGGGGCGTTTCCGGGGGATCTGATCGGCAAGGGCTGAGCCGCGCCGTGAACCCATGATCAGGGCCGTGCCGCATGCCGAGCCCCAACCGCGGTACCCGGTCCTCGACCGGCCACCGTGGCCGGGAAAGGACAGGTGAACCACGTGCTTCGCGCAATCGCAGACGTACTCCGGCAGATCGGCGGCGCCATCGCCACCGTCGTGACCTTGCCGTTCCGGGCCCTCGCGCGGCTCTTCGGCGGCGCCTCGGGCAGCACACGCGGCCGCAGGGCCTGATTCCGACCCGCCACGACCGGCCGGGTTGCCGCCCTGATCCCCGGTTGTCGGTGCCACCTGCCACAATTGCCGCGCAACCTCAGTGAGAAAGCGGGACGGGATCGTGACGACACCCCTCGTAGGGTCCATCGAAGGCAGGATCGCCGCGGAGCTCGGCGTACGGGAGCGGCAGGTGAAGGCTGCCGTGGATCTGCTCGACGGCGGTTCGACGGTGCCCTTCATCGCCCGCTACCGCAAGGAAGCGACCGAGATGCTCGACGACGCGCAGTTGCGCACGATCGAGGAGCGGCTGCGCTATCTGCGGGAGCTGGAGGAGCGGCGGACGGCGATCCTCGACTCGGTGCGCGAGCAGGGCAAGCTGACCGAGGAGTTGGAGGCGCAGATCCGCGGCGCCGAGACCAAGGCGCGGCTCGAGGACATCTACCTGCCGTACAAGCCGAAGCGCCGGACCAAGGCGCAGATCGCCCGGGAGGCCGGCCTCGAGCCGCTCGCCGAGGGGCTGCTCGGCGACCCGGGCATCGAACCCCTCGCCGCTGCCGCCGCGTTCGTCGACGCCGACAAGGGCGTGGCCGACCCGCAGGCCGCCCTGGAGGGCGCCCGGGCGATCCTCACCGAGCGGTTCTCGGAGGACGCCGACCTGATCGGCGAGCTGCGTGAGCGCATGTGGGTGCGGGGCCGGCTGGCCGCCAAGGTGCGGGAGGGCAAGGAGGAGGCGGGCGCGAAGTTCGCCGACTACTTCGACTTCGCCGAGCCGTTCACCGAGCTCCCCTCGCACCGGATCCTCGCCATGCTCCGCGGCGAGAAGGAAGAGGTTCTGGACCTCGTCCTGGAGCCGGAGGAGCCGACGGAGGGTCCCTCTTCGTACGAAGGGATCGTCGCCCACAGGTTCGGGATCGCCGACCGCGGCCGTCCGGGCGACAAGTGGCTGACGGACACGGTCCGTTGGGCCTGGCGGACCAGGATTCTCGTGCACCTCGGCATCGACCTCAGGCTGCGGCTGCGCACGGCCGCCGAGGACGAGGCTGTGGGTGTCTTCGCGGCCAACCTCCGCGACCTGCTGCTCGCCGCCCCGGCCGGCACACGCGCGACGCTGGGCCTGGACCCGGGCTTCCGTACCGGCGTGAAGGTCGCCGTGGTCGACGCGACCGGCAAGGTGGTGGCCACCGACGTGATCTACCCGCACGTCCCGGCCAACAAGTGGGACGAGGCCATCGCCAAGCTCGCACGGCTGGCGAAGGAGCACGCGGTCGAGCTGGTCGCGATCGGCAACGGCACGGCGTCGCGCGAGACCGACAAGCTCGCCGGTGAACTGATCGGCAAGCACCCCGAGTTGAAGCTCACCAAGGTGATGGTGTCCGAGGCGGGCGCCTCCGTGTACTCGGCATCCGCCTTCGCCTCACAGGAGCTGCCCGACATGGACGTGTCGCTGCGCGGCGCCGTCTCCATCGCGCGCCGGCTCCAGGACCCGCTCGCCGAGCTCGTGAAGATCGACCCGAAGTCGATCGGCGTCGGCCAGTACCAGCACGACCTGTCCGAGGTGAAGCTGTCGCGCTCGCTGGACGCGGTGGTCGAGGACTGTGTGAACGGCGTCGGCGTCGACGTCAACACTGCCTCCGCACCACTCCTCGCGCGCGTCTCCGGCATCACCTCCGGGCTCGCCGAGAACATCGTGTCCCACCGGGACTCCAACGGACCGTTCACGTCCCGCTCGCAGCTGAAGAACGTGGCGCGGCTCGGCCCGAAGGCGTACGAGCAGTGCGCGGGCTTCCTGCGCATCCGCGGCGGCGACGACCCGCTGGACGCGTCCAGCGTGCACCCGGAGGCGTATCCGGTGGTCCGGCGGATGGTGAAGACGGCCGGGCAGGAGGTGGCCGCCCTCATCGGCAACACGGGCGTGCTGCGGTCCCTGAAGGCGAGCGACTACGTGGACGAGACGTTCGGTCTGCCGACCGTGACGGACATCCTCAAGGAGCTGGAGAAGCCCGGGCGCGACCCGCGTCCGGCCTTCAAGACGGCCACCTTCAAGGAGGGCGTCGAGAAGATCTCCGATCTGGCGTCCGGGATGGTCCTGGAGGGCGTCGTGACGAACGTGGCGGCTTTCGGGGCGTTCATCGACGTCGGTGTCCACCAGGACGGTCTGGCGCACGTCTCCGCGTTGTCGAAGACCTTCGTCAAGGACCCGCGGGACGTGGTGAAGCCCGGTGACATCGTCAAGGTGAAGGTCCTCGACGTCGACATTCCGCGCAAGCGGATCTCCCTGACGCTGCGGCTCGACGACGAGGCGGCTCCACAGGGACAGCAGGGCGGTGGCGGCGAGCGCCGGCAGCGGGGCGGGCGGCCGCCCCAGCAGCGACAGGGGCGCGGCGGCGGTGGCGGAGGTGGCAGCTCGCGCCAGGCACCGCCGCCGGCCAACAGCGCGATGGCCGACGCCCTGCGCCGCGCGGGTCTGCTCGACCCGAAGAAGGGCAAGCGCTGAGCCGGCCAACGGGCCGACATACCCGGGGCAGGCGCTGAACAGGCGGCGCAGGCGCTGATTCGACACGCGGGCCCGGACCCTCCGTACGACACGGAGGGTCCGGGCCCGTTCGCCCGTAGGGTGACGACATGGCGACGTCACGTGTCATCACCTGGGAAGTGTCGGAGAGCAAGGGCATCGAGACCGCCTGGACCGAGCTCGGCGCCGACGCCCTGCGGGCCCGCGGCCGGGCGGTCGGCACGACGCCACAGCCGTACTGGATCTCCTACGAACTCGATACGGCCGACGGCTTCGTGACGCGGCGGCTGCAGGTCGTCGCCGAGTCCGCGGAAGGCGTGCGCACGCTCGATCTGCGGCATGACGGGGCGGGCCGGTGGACGGCCAACGGCGAGCGGCTGCCGGATGTCGAGGGCGCCCTCGACTGCGACCTCGGCCTGTGCCCGCTCACCAACACGATGCCGGTACTGCGGCACGGGCTCCATTCGGCGCCCGGGGAACGGGAGTTCCTGATGGCGTGGGTGTCGGTGCCGGACCTGGCGGTGACACCGTCGCGGCAGACCTACACACACCTGCGGCCGGGCCTGGTTCGCTTCGTCTCCGGCGACTTCCGCAGCGACATCGCGTTCGACGACGACGGCTTCGTCAAGGACTACCCGGGGCTGGCGACGCGGTTCGGCCGGTCCTGAGGGCGCGGTGCCTGTTGGGCCATGTGCAGTAGCGGACGCGGCTGCCCGGTTCCGGGCGGGAATGGCTGGACGGACCGGACCGCTCGTGTGTCCGCCGCCCAGGGAGTGCCGATGCCTACCCCCACCCCCTCTCGCCGCCGTTCCCCACTCGGCCCCCGCCTCGGGGCGGCGTCCCTCATCACCGTCTGCCTGATCCTGCTGTCCTCCGTCGGCGCGGGCGCCGCCCAGCCGCCCGGATCGCACCCTCAGGACACACTCCAGCACCAGCTCGACGACCTGGTCCGCACCCCGGGTGGCCCGCCCGGTGCCATCGCCGTCCTGCGCGACGACCGCGGCAGCCGGGTGGTCCGGGCCGGCGTCGCGAACCTGGCCACGGGCCGCAGACCGGAGCCCGGCGACCACATGCGCATCGCCAGTGCGGCCAAGGCGTTCAGCGGCGCGGTGGCGTTGTCCCTCGTCGACCGCCGCTACCTGCGTCTCGACGACACCCTGCGTGAGCGGCTGCCGCGCCTGCCGCGGGCGTGGGGCGCCGTGACGCTGCGTCAGCTGCTGAGCCACACCAGCGGCCTGCCCGACTACGCGCAGGCCCCGGCGTTCCTGCGGACCCTTCAGGCCAACCCCCGGCACCGGTTCGACTCGCGCCGGCTGCTCGACTACGTCGCCGACCGGCCGCTGCTGTTCCGGCCCGGCAGCCGCTACCAGTACTCCAACTCCGACAACATCGCGGTCGCCCTGATGGCGGAAGCGGCGACCGGCGTCAGGTACGAGCGGCTGCTGGACGAGCTGGTGTACCGGCCGCTGCGTCTGGTGCGCACCAGCCTGCCGCAGGGCTACCGGATGCCGGTGCCGTACCTGCACGGCTACGACGTGAGCCCGCCCGCGGCGCCGGAGGACGTGAGCGAGGTCCTGAGCATGTCCGGGGTGTGGGCGTCGGGCGGCATCATCTCCACGCCCCTCGACATGACCCGCTTCGTCCGCGGCTACGCCGGTGGCCGGCTGTACGGTCCCCGTGTCGTGCGGGAGCAGCGCCGCTGGATCCCCGGGGCGGCCTCCGAGCCCGCCGGGCCGGGGCGCAACGACGGCGGGCTGGCCATCTTCCGGTACACGACCCGGTGCGGTGTGGTGCTGGGGCACACCGGCAACACGCTCGGCTACACGCAGCTGATCGCCGCCACGCCGGACGGGCGCCGGTCGCTGACCTTCTCCGTCACCACCCAGATCAACGAGGCCATGAAGCCCGATCTGCTGCGGAAGATGCGCGCCGTACAGGAGAACTTCGTCTGCGCGCTGCTGCGCCACAGGCGCTGACGCAGCTTCCTACCGTTCGGTCACCTTGCCGTCGGCGACCTCCAGGCGGCGGGTGACATGGACGGCGTCGAGCATGCGCCGGTCGTGGGTGACCAGGAGCAGTGTGCCCTCGTAGGCGTCCAGGGCCGATTCCAGTTGCTCGATGGCCGGCAGGTCGAGGTGGTTGGTGGGCTCGTCCAGGACGAGGAGGTTGACGCCCCTGCCCTGGAGGAGGGCGAGGGCCGCGCGGGTCCGTTCGCCCGGGGAGAGGGTGGCCGCCGAGCGCAGGACGTGGTCCGCCTTGAGGCCGAACTTGGCCAGGAGGGTGCGGACTTCCGCCGGTTCCGTGTCCGGGACGGCGGCGCAGAAGGCGTCCAGCAGGGACTCCTCGCCGTGGAACAGCTTGCGGGCCTGGTCGACCTCGCCGATCAGGACGCCCGAGCCGAGCGTCGACTGTCCCGCGGTCAGCGGGATACGGCCCAGTAGGGCGCCCAGCAGCGTCGACTTGCCCGCGCCGTTCGCGCCCGTGACCGCCACCCGGTCCGCCCAGTCGATCTGGAGGGACACCGGGCCGAGGGTGAAGTCACCGCGTCGTACCTCGGCGTCCCGCAGGGTCGCGACCACCGCGCCCGAGCGGGGTGCCGACGCGATCTCCATGCGCAGTTCCCACTCCTTGCGCGGCTCCTCGACGACGTCCAGGCGCTCGATCATGCGCTGGGTCTGGCGGGCCTTCGCGGCCTGCTTCTCGCTGGCCTCGCTGCGGAACTTGCGGCCGATCTTGTCGTTGTCGTTGTTCGCCTTGCGGCGTGCGTTCTTGACGCCCTTGTCCATCCAGGAGCGCTGCATCTGTGCCCGGTCCTGGAGGGCGGACTTCTTGTCGGCGTACTCCTCGTAGTCGTCGCGGGCGTGCCGGCGGGCCACCTCGCGCTCCTCCAGGTAGGCCTCGTAGCCGCCGCCGTAGAGGTTGATCTGCCCCTGGGCGAGGTCGAGCTCGAGGACCTTGGTGACCGTGCGGGTGAGGAACTCGCGGTCGTGGCTGACGACGACCGTGCCGGCGCGCAGGCCGCTGACGAAGCGTTCCAGGCGCTCCAGGCCGTCGAGGTCGAGGTCGTTCGTCGGCTCGTCGAGCAGGAAGATGTCGTAGCGCGACAGCAGCAGCGAGGCGAGGCCGGCCCGTGCCGCCTGGCCGCCCGACAGGGACGTCATCGGCTGGTCCAGGTCCACGGCCAGGCCGAGCGAGTCCGCGATCTCCTCGGCCCGCTCGTCGAGGTCGGCGCCGCCCAGGTCCAGCCAGCGCTCCAGGCTGGTGGCGTACGCGTCGTCCGCGCCGGGCGCCCCGTCGACCAGGGCCTGCGTCGCCTCGTCCATCGTCCGCTGGGCCTCGGCGACTCCGGTACGGCGGGCCAGGAACTGCCGCACGGTCTCGCCGGGGCGCCGCTCCGGCTCCTGCGGGAGGTGACCGACGGTGGCGGTCGGCGGGGACAGCCGCAGCTCGCCCTCCTCCGGTGCGACGAGCCCGGCGAGCAAGCGGAGCAGCGTGGACTTGCCCGCGCCGTTGGCCCCGACCAGGCCGATCACGTCTCCGGGCGCGACGACGAGGTCGAGCCCGTTGAACAGGGAGCGGTCGCCGTGGCCGGCGGCGAGGTTCTTGGCGACGAGGGTGGCGGTCACAAGGGGCGATCCTAATGGCCGCGCCGCCTCGGACGCGCCGAGGTTTCCGGCGCGCAAGATCGCCGGAGCGGCAACGCCCTCAGGGGCGCGGGGCCGTATCGATGTGCGGCTCCGCCGCGTGGGCGCGACCAGTCGCAATGAGCCCGCTGACGACTGACGGCGTTTGGCGGCACCCACCTCCGTTCCATCCCGGCCCTGGCGGACCGCTACCGCGCCATGGCCTCCACCAGCACACTCCCCGACGTCCGCGCCACCACGAACGACTCCCCCTTCACCGCCTTCGCGTCCAGCGCGATGCGGTGCCGGCCCGGTTCCAGGATGCCGTCGAAGACCTCGTGGGCGTGGGTGCGGTACAGGCGGTCGAGGCGGTACGCGGTGAGGCGGACCCGGCAGGGTGAGGTGACCTCGACGCCCGCCTCTCCGTCGGCGGCCACCAGGCGGGTCAGGCGGCGCTGTTCGACCGGGCTGCGGTCCAGGGCGTGTTCGATCTGCGCGACCAGCAACGGCACGATCGGCGCGAGGCCGTCGACGTAGGCCACGTCGACTCCGGCGTCCGAGAAGGCGCGCCGTACGGCGGCACGCTGGTCCTTGGCGACCGCGCGACCGAAGGCGACGGCGCCGTAGGTGCGCAGCTCGTCGGCGGGGACGCCACCCACGTCATGGGTGATGTCGGCGCCGATGCCGATGGTGCGCAGGGCGGCGGCGAGTTTTGCGAGGAGGGCGACGCGGGCGCCGATGAGGAGCACCCGGCGGCGTGGTGCGTCGGGGTCGTTGTCGAGCAGGGAGCCGAGCGCCGTGCGGTACTCGGCGCCCTGGAAGCGGAAGGGTCCGATGCCGTGGTAGCCGTTGAGCTCCAGGTCGGCATGGTCGTCCGTCTGCCAGGCGAAGTCCCGCCAGATGTAGTCGTCGCCGTCCTTGTCGATGACGGCGGTGACGGCGCCGCAGGCGAGGTCCGCGCACTCGGGGCAGCCGTAGATGACGTACCGGCTGCCTGGAAGCGGGGCGTCCGCCTCCAGAAGCAGGCTGCGGACCTGTGCGGTGAAGATGGCGGGCGGGACGTCGGAGGCGAGCGGGGAGACGGCGTCGAGGTCGGAGAGCTGGAACAGCAGCGGGCGTCCGTCGACGATGAAGTCCACGAAGTCCCGGTGCACCTGGAAGTCACCGTTGGCGAGGACGCCACCGGCACGCATCGCCGGTGCCAGGCCGAAGGTCGCGTACTCGGCAGACATGCTGTGAGTATCCCCAGGGCGGGACCGATATGAGCGCGGCATGACATATTCCGCTACATCCCGCCCTGGGAGGCGAACAGGTGGACGAGCCCTGGGTACGCCGGTCAGGCGTGGTCGTGGCCCAGCGGGTCGCCCTCCGCTCCGGTGCCGGGGCCCGGGCCGACCTTGATCTCGAAGTCGCCGTCGTACCGCTTGTGGCCCTCGATCACGGCGAGTTCGACTGCCTCGGAGCCCATCTCGGTGCGCACGATGACCGGGTCCCGGCGCAGATCGCGCATGAGGGCGACGCACATGCCGACCATCACGAGGACGAAGGGCGCCGCGGCCAGGATCGTGAGGTTCTGCAGGCCGGTGAGCGCGTCGCCCTGGCCGCTGCCGACGAGCAGCATGATGGCGGCGACGGCTCCGGTCACCACACCCCAGAACACCACGACGAAGCGGCCGGGTTCGAGGGCGCCCTTCTGGGAGAGCGTGCCCATCACGATGGAGGCGGCGTCGGCTCCCGAGACGAAGAAGATGCCGACCAGGATCATCACGAGCAGACTGGTGGCGGTCGCGATGGGGAACTCCTGGAGGAGGCCGAAGAGTTGGCCCTCGGGGGTCTCCTCGCCGCCGAGCCCGCCGCCCTCCTTCACCTTCATCGCCGTACCGCCGAAGATCGCGAACCAGACGAGGCTGACCGTGCTGGGCACGAGGATGACGCCGCCGACGAACTGCCGGATGGTGCGGCCCCGGCTGATCCGGGCGATGAACATGCCGACGAAGGGCGTCCAGGAGATCCACCAGGCCCAGTAGAAGACGGTCCAGCTGCCGAGCCAGTCCGCGACGCCCTCGCCCCCGCTGGCCTCGGTGCGGCCGGCGAGCTGGGGCAGGTCGCCGAGGTAGGAGAAGATCGACGTGGGCAGCAGGTCGAGGACGATGATCGTGGGGCCCGCGATGAACACGAAGAGCGCGAGGATCAGGGCGAGCACCATGTTGGTGTTGGACAGCCACTGGATGCCCCGCTCGATGCCGGAGACGGCCGAGGCGACGAAGGCCAGGGTCAGGACGGCGATGATCGTGACGAGCAGGCCCTCGCTCACCTCGTCCATCCAGTCCAGCTCCTGGAAACCGGAGCCGATCTGGAGCGCCCCCAGGCCCAGTGACGCCGCGGAGCCGAAGACGGTGGCGATGATCGCGAGGATGTCGATCACCCGCCCACCCGTGCCGTTGGCGTGCTTCTCGCCGATCAGCGGCGTGAAGACGGCGCTGATGGTCTGGCGTCGGCGTTTGCGGAAGGTGCTGTAGGCGATGCCGAGTCCGACCACCGCGTAGATCGCCCAGGGGTGCAGCGTCCAGTGGAACAGGGTGGTCGCCATCGCCGTCTCCATGCGTTCGGCGGAGTCGGCGGGGTCGGTGCCCGGCGGTGGGGTGTTGTAGTGCGCGAGCGGCTCACTGACGCCGTAGAACATCAGGCCGATTCCCATGCCGGCGCTGAACATCATCGCGACCCAGGAGACGGTCTTGAACTCGGGCTCCTCGCCCTCGGCGCCGAGATGGATACGGCCGTAGCGGCTGATCGCGAGCCACAGCGCGAACACCACGAATCCCGAGGCGGCCAGTATGAAGGCCCAGCCGCCGTTGTGGATCAGGCCGTTCAGCATCTTCGTGGACACGCTCTCCAGCGAGTCCGTGGCCGCCCAGCCCCAGATCACGAAGGCCACAGTGATGGCGGCGGTGACGCCGAACACCACTCGGTCCGTGCTGCGGTGGCCGGAATCGCCCGAAGGCCCCTCCCGGCCACCTCTCTTCTTCAGATCGTCGGTCATCAGCGGCACCTTCCCCTGGAAACGGTGGATACGCCGGTTCCACATCGTTTCCCAGGACCTACCACAGATCCCGTCGATCGCAGCTGTTTCAGCAGTCGGTGTCGGGCTCGGCCGCCGTGAGGTGGTACGGGGCGCGCTCGTCCAGGAGCAGCGGGACGAGGGCGCGCAGCGACTGGCGGAGCGGGACGTAGGTGCCGTGTGTCTTCACTCCGTGCAGGGCGAGTTCGTCCCTCACCTGCGCGTACTGGTCGGTGGTGAGCCGGTAGCCGCAGGGCGGGTCCTGGATCACCTCGGCCGGTTCGGGCGTGTCGTTGTCGGCGCCGCCGACGTACACGGGTCCGGTGTCGGTGTAGCCCGCCAGCCGGGCCAGGCCGGTCGCCGCCTCGACCCGACCGCGCCGGGCGTCGGTGAAGTCGAACAGGCCCTCCAGCGAGCCGAGTTGGGAGTGCACCCGGCGCCGGTTGTTGAGGGCCTCGTCCGCCTTCTCCGCATCCGTGAGGGGGTCGACGCGGCTCTCGATCAGCAGGCCGACCGAGTGCTTGACGCCGGACATGTTCCGCAGGATGCGTTCCTGGCCGTCACCGGCGACCTGCTTGATCGGTTCGCCGGTCTCGGGGTCGGTCCAGATGCCGTACGTGCCGGTCGAGTAGCCGGCGCTCGTGGCGGCGGGGCGTACGTAGGACTCCGAAAGGGTCTGGGCCTCGTCGTGGACGTGCGCGTCGGTGTTGAGGTTGCGCGGCCACAGGTCGAACAGGTCCTTGTCGTAGTACGGCGGTGTGGCGCCGTATTCGTGCAGGTCGTAGACCACGTCGGGGCGTTGGTCGCGGATGACCGCGGCCATGGCCCGGCCCTCGGCGGTCTGGAGCGCGAGGTGGTCGCGGTTGATGTCCACGCCGTCGCTGTTGCCGCGGGTGTCGGCGGCCCGGCCGTCGGGGTTGGCGGTGGGCACGACCAGCAGGGTGGTGCGCTCCAGGAAGCGCCGGGTCTGCCGGTCCTTCGCGTAGGCCAGGTCGCGGATGGTGGACAGGCAGGCCTCGCGGCCGGAGGGCTCGTCGCCGTGCTGGCTGCAGATGAGGAGCACCTTGTTGGCGGCGGGGCGGGTGCCGATGCGCACCAGTTGGAGCGGGCGGTCCTGTTTCGTCGTGCCGATGCCGGCCACGGAGACGCGGTCGCTGGCCCGGTCGACGGCCGCGAGGAAGTCCTGCTCCTCGGCCTCCCCGGTCCATCTGGCGCCGTTCGACTGCTCGAAGCCCGTGCGGGGCGGGGAGTCGGCGGCGTGGGCGGGGACGGCGACGAGGGAGGCGGCGAGGGCCGCCGCGATGACGGTGACGGCTCGGATGCGGGTCACCGGCCTCCCTCCGGGACGCGCTGGGTGGTGCGCGGCGCGGTGACGCCGTCGAGGGGCGTGGTCGCGGGGGTGGCGGAGACGGAGCCCGCCGTGGCGCGTGCGAAGGCGGGGGCGCCGCCGACCAGCGGGACGCGGGCCTTCGTACGGGAGAGGTCGAGGGTCAGGGTCGGCTTGGTGGACGGCGGGTCGATCAGGTCCTTGTCCGTGCCCGCGACGATCAGGGCGAGGCGGTGGCCGGCGGGGACGACGTGATCGGTGGCCGCCAGGTCGAGGGTCATGGTGTACGCCTTGCCCGGCGTGAGCGGTGCGCCCTGCAGGTCGGAGGCGTGATTACCCAGGTCGGCCCAGCCCCGGCTGACGACCGTGTAGTCGACGTCGGCGGTCTTGGCCTTCGTCTCCTTGAAGCAGGCACTGTCGCCGGTGGTGCTGACGCCCCAGCAGGTGCGGTCGGTGAGCGTGGTGATGCCCTCGCCGCTGGTCGCGTAGTCGCGGATGGTGTCGGGGCCGAGGTCGACCAGGACGGCGGAGAGATGGGCCGTCGAGGTGGTCGGGGTCGCGGTGACGGTGACCTCGGAGGAGCCGGACAGGCGCAGGTCGCGGGTGAGCGGCTTGGTCACGAAGCCCGCTTTGTCGGGAGTCGGCTGGTCGATGTGGGCGGCCCAGTCGGTCTCGCTGTGCTGCGGGTCGTCGGTGAAGGTCTCGGTGCCCTTGCCCTTGCTCAGGCCGAGGGTGCCGACGCCCGCCTGGGTGCCCTTGGCGGGGCGCAGGGTGGTGGTGTCGGTGCCGCGCGGGGGCCAGATCTTGGAGGTGACCCACTGGTCGGGGTGGCGTTCGATGTCGGCCATCGGCTCGCGGTCGATGCCGTTGTCGTAGCCGAGGAGTTCATGGTCGAACCAGCGGTGCAGGGTCTCCACCCATTCGGCGCGGCGGAAGTCGAACGGGTCGACGTGGCCGGTCTGGGAGAGCCATATCTTGCGCTCGACGCCGTTCTTCGCCAGGGCGTCCCACCACTGGCCGACGTGCTTCATCCGGACGTTGAGGTCCTGCATGCCGTGGATCAGGAAGACGCTCGCCTTCACCTTGCGCGCGTCCTTCACGTAGTCGCGCTCGGTCCACAGGGGCGTCCAGTCGCCGGTGCGCGGGGCCCCGTCGACGAGCATCTGCTGGACGGCGCCGCATTTGGCGCGGGCGTCCGGGCTGTCGACGTAGTCGGAGAGCCAGTCGGGGCCGGAGTCGTAGAGCGGGGCGCCCTGCTGGAAGTAGTAGTCGTACCAGGAGGAGATGGCGCTGATCGGGACGATCGTCT
Organism: Streptomyces shaanxiensis; assembly: GCF_039537145.1. Classification (NCBI taxonomy): domain Bacteria; kingdom Bacillati; phylum Actinomycetota; class Actinomycetes; order Kitasatosporales; family Streptomycetaceae; genus Streptomyces; species Streptomyces shaanxiensis. The sequence continues at coordinate 609,088 of NZ_BAAAZY010000010.1, read as the reverse complement.
TCAGGCCCTCGACGCCGGTCGCGGCGACGCCGTTGGCTATGGTGCCGTCCCAGCTCTTGCCGATCATGCCGGTGCGGCCGTTGGTCCAGGTCGCCTTGGCCTTGGTGGTGCCGGTGCGGTTCGTGTACGCCTTCCCGCGGCCGTTCAGCCAGTCGACGACGGCCTTCGCGGAGAGGATGTCGGAGCGGCCGCCGACGTCCACACAGCCGTCGGAGCGGTTGGTGCCGGCGAGGTCGACGCCGACGAAGGCGTAGCCGCGGGGCACGAAGTAGTTGTCGTAGTACAGCGGCATCTGGACGACGTCGCCGTCGGCGTCGTACGTCTTCTTCTGGCTCTCGTTGCCGCGTCCGCAGCAGGAGTAGTACGGGCTGGCGTCCATGATGACGGGCACCTTGCGGCCCTGGGCGGCCGTCTCGCGGGGCCGGACGATGTCGACGGCGACGCGGTCGTTCTTCCCGTCGCGGTCGTGATCGAGTCCGGTGTCCACCCATACGGCCTCGCGAACGGCGTTCTCGTACGAGTAGACGGGCCGGCTCTCCTGCGGGGCGGCCTGCGCCGTCGCCGGTGAGAGGAAGGCGGCCAGCAGGGATGCTGCGGCCGCCGTGGCGAGCGGTCTCCAGATCGTGAAGCGCATACGTTTCGGCATGCGCGGACGTTACATCGATCAACTCCCGCACAGAAGTGGGCGGCTGATGACACATGAGGTCCGGTGTGGCCGATAAACGCCCCTGTGGCGGGTCGGCCCATGTCGGCCGAATGGCGATCGTGTGACAGCGGTGGTCATGGACACACCGCGGACACAGGTGGTGAATAGGCTCCGGACAGACTTCGGTCCCCTACGACTTGGAGCTTTAGTGCACCGCAGAATCATGGCGCCGGGCGCACTCGCAGCCGCCTCGTTGATGCTGGTGATCCCGGCGTCGGCCGCGAGCAACGCCCCCGGCGCTCCGGGCATCGGCGACCCCTACTACCCGGCGTACGGCAACGGCGGATACGACGTCTCCCACTATGACCTCCGGCTGAAGTACCAGCCGGCCACGGACGAGTTGGAGGGCACGACGACCCTGCTGGCGAAGACCACGCAGGACCTGTCCCGCTTCAATCTGGACTTCCTGCTGGACGTCAGCGAGGTCCGGGTCAATGGCGCGAAGGCGTCGTTCGCGACGTCGGGCGAGCACGAGCTGGAGATCACGCCGAAGAAGCCGCTGGCCAAGGGCACGGACGTCACGGTGGTCGTGCGCTACCGCGGGGTGCCGTCCTCGAAGGAGGCCTACGGCTTCAACGCCTGGCTGCGCACTCCGGACGGCGGGGTGGCCGCGGGCGAGCCGGAGGGGGCCTGGTGGTGGTTCCCCAGCAACGACCACCCGCGCGACAAGGCCACCTTCGACGTGTCGGTGCAGGTGCCGGACGGCACGCAGTTCATCTCCAACGGAACACTGCAGTCGACGAGTTCGCGGGCCGGCTGGACCCGCTACAACTGGCGTTCCAACAAGCCGCAGGCCACCTACCTCGCCACGTTCGCGGCCGGCAAGTTCGACGTCACCACCGGGACGTCCGAGAGTGGAATTCCGGTCATCAACGCCTACAGCAAGAACCTCGGCGACACCGCCGGTGCCGCACGGGCGAGCATCGAGCGGACCGGTGAGGTCGCCGACTGGCTGGCGGAGTACTTCGGGCCCTACCCCTACAACGCGCTCGGCGGGTACGTGCCCAACACGCCCGCCGTCGGATACGCGCTGGAGACCCAGACCCGCCCCTTCTACAGTCCCCGCCAGTTCGCGAGCGGGTCGAACGTCTCCGTCGTCGTGCACGAACTGGCCCACCAGTGGTACGGCGACGAGGTGTCGGTCAAGGACTGGAAGGACATCTGGATCAACGAGGGCTTCGCGCGGTACGCGCAGTGGCTCTGGTCGGAGCACGAGGGCGAGGGGACGGCGCAGGAGATCGCCGACTACGTGTACGCCTCGCGCGCGGCCGGCGACCCGTTCTGGACGGTCAAGCCCGGTGACCCCGGGCCGGAGAACCAGTTCCACATCGCGGTGTACGACCGGGGCGCGCTGACCCTGCAGGCGCTGCGCAACGAGATCGGGGATGAGGCGTTCTTCGCGATCCTCAAGGGCTGGCCGCAGAAGTTCGCCCACGGCAACGCGTCGGTGGCCGACTTCCAGCGGTACGCCGAGGAGGTGTCCGGGAAGCCGCTGGCGGCGCTGTTCGACACGTGGCTCTTCCAGCCGTCGAAGCCGACGGCGCCCGCGGCGCGAAAGGCGTCGATCGCGAGGGCGTCGGTGGCTCCGGTGCAGCCGAAGTCGTGGAAGAAGATCGCGGCGACGAACGGCGTGCACGACCACGGGGCCGAGCGCGGCAAGCAGCACGAGGACGAGCACGCGCACGAGCACGGCGAGTAGGACCACACGCCGAGCAGCCGCAGGTGACGGCCGGGGCGGCTCAGGGGCGGGGAACCCCCTGGGCCGGCTCGGCCACCGCGGCCAGGAGCGCGTCCCGTCCGATCGCGCCGGCCTGCGTCGACGGCACCGTGCACGCGTAGGCGCCCGCCGCCGCGCCGTACAGGGCGCAGCGGTGCGGTGCCTCGCCGTTCAGGCGGCCGAAGAGGAACCCGGCGGCGAAGGCGTCACCGGCGCCGTTGGAGTCGACGACCGGCCCTGGCGGCGTGACCGCGGGGATGTGGGTGAGTTCGCCGTCGGTCAGCAGGTACGCGCCCTCGGCTCCGGCGGTGGCGACGACCGCCTCGGCCCGGCCGCGTTCGACGATCCGGCGCATGGTCCGCTCGGGGTCGCTCAAGGCGGTCGTCGAGAGGAAGACCACATCCGCCGTGTACGCGAACGCCTCGTGGTACGGATTCTCGCCATCCCAGTTGTGCAGGTCGGTCGAGAGGCCGACGCCTGACTCGCGCAGCACGGGCAGGGCGTGGGCGCAGGGCTGGGTGATCGACACATGCACGTGGCGGCTCGCCTCGGCCAGGGCCCGGACCGTGGGCTCCGGGAGCCGGTCGTCGGGGTGCGAGCGGCTCGTGTCGTACAGGGACAGCCGGCGCCCGTCGGGACTGACGAGGTTGACCGCGCGCTTGGTGCCGGCGGGCTGGGGGACGGCCGTGAGCGCGATGCCGCGGTCGCGGTGCAGGGCGCGGACGAGGTCGCCCGCGGGGTCGTCGCCGAGCATGTCGAGGTGGTGGGTGCGCATTCCGAGCGCGCTCAGCCCGAGGGCCACGAAGTCGCCGGTCTGCCCGGCGCGGGTGCGGATCCCCGAGTCGATCATGTAGCTGTCGGCGTACGGGAGCGGCAGCTCGGGGACGTACACGATCGTGTCCACCCCGGCGCCGCCCAGCACGAGCACATCGATGTCCTGGCTCAACTCCCGCCCTCCCCGTGGTCGTAGACCGTGACGGCGATTCCCCGCCGCACCAGCCGCTCGGTGATCAGCGGCTCGATGCGGGACCATTTGCCGCCGGCCAGCCCACACCCTATGCGGGGCATGTGCACGGAGGCGCCGAGTTCGAGGGCTTTCTCGCCCAGCCGCTCCAGCGCCGCGTCGATCGCCTCGTAGCGCACGGGCACGCCCTTGCTCCCGCTCCGGATGCCCCGCTGCCCGACCATGTTGGCCACCCAGACGTACGGCTCGACCTGGACGAACCGGACCGCGCCCAGCCCGAAGTCGTTCGAGGCGCGCTCGCGGTGCCACGCGCGGTAGGACTTCTCCGGTTCCGGCCAGCGGCGCGATATGGCCAGGACGAAGCCCTTCCCCCATCCCCCGATGTCGTTGCAGACATGGGCGATCACCTTGACGCCCTTGACCGACGGAACGGTGGCGTCACCCCGGATGTAAGTGATCTCCGACATGACGCCACCGTAGAGGCCGCCACTGACAACGGCCCCGGAACTACTTCGTGAGCTCGGCCAGCTCCTGGTCCTCCGCCTTAGCGACCCGGCGCCGGATAGCGAACCAGCCGCCGACCAGCATCATGGCGATGACCGGGATCAGCAGCAGCGTCTTGCGGCCGACCTCGGGGTCGTTCCACATCATGCCGAGGCAGGCCAGCAGGAAGACGATCGTGGCGATCTCCGTGACGGGGCTGCCGGGGAGGCGGAAGGAGGGCCGGGCCACCAGGCCCGCCTTGGCGCGGCGGACGAAGATCAGGTGGCAGACCATGATGATCACCCAGGTCGAGATGATGCCGAGGGACGCGACGTTCAGGACGATCTCGAAGGCCTGGCTCGGCATGAGGTAGTTCAGGCCGACGCCGAGCACGCACACCGCGCAGGTGAGCAGGATGCCGCCGTAGGGCACCTGGCTGCGGTTCATGCGGGCCGTGAACTTCGGGGCCGAGCCCGCCATCGCCATCGAGCGCAGGATGCGGCCCGTGGAGTACAGACCGGAGTTCAGCGAGGACATCGCCGCCGTCAGGACCACCAGGTTCATCACGTCGCCCGCGCCCTCGACGCCGATCTTCGACAGGACCGTCACGAAGGGGCTCTCGTCGGCCGAGTAGACCGAACCCGGCAGGAGCAGGGCCAGCAGGACCACCGAGCCGACGTAGAACAGGCCCACGCGCCACATGATCGAGTTCACCGCGCGCGGGACGATCTTCTCCGGCTCGGCGGTCTCACCCGCGGCGACGCCGACCAGCTCCAGGGCGGCGTACGCGAAGATCACGCCCTGCATGACGAGGACGACGGGCATGAGGCCGTGCGGGAAGACACCGCCGTTGTCGGTGATGACGCCGAGGCCGGGGGTCTGGCCGCCGACCTTGTGCTGGGTGGCGAGCAGGAAGATGCCGACGAACATGAAGGCCACCAGCGTGGCGACCTTGATGATCGCGAACCAGAACTCCATCTCGCCGAAGATCTTCACCGAGATCAGGTTGACCGCGAGCACCACGGCCAGCGCGATCAGGGCGAGCGTCCACTGGGGGATGCTCGTGAACATGCTCCAGTAGTGCGTGTAGAGCGCGATCGCGGTGATGTCGGCGATACCGGTCGTCGACCAGTTCAGGAAGTACATCCAGCCGGCGACGTACGCGCCCTTCTCGCCGAGAAACTCGCGCGCGTACGACACGAAGGAACCGGACGAGGGGCGGTAGAGCACGAGCTCGCCGAGGGCCCGCACCACGAAGAAGGCGAAGATGCCGCAGACCAGGTAGGCGATCGCCAGCGCCGGGCCCGCGTTGTGGAGGCGGCCGCCGGCGCCGAGGAAGAGGCCGGTGCCGATGGCCCCGCCGATGGCGATCATGTTGACGTGGCGGGCCTTGAGGTCCTTGCTGTAACCGGCGTCGCCCGCGTCCGCGGGCACCTGGGCCGCGTCGTTGTGGGGTGCGGCCACGGCCGTGTTCACGGCGTCCTTGCTCACGGGTGGTACCACTCTCTGGTGCGCCCGAGCGGATCGCGCTCGGGTGTCCGGACGTACGTATGGCCTGCGCCTTCCGTAAAGGCACAGACCAAGGGGCCACCTTCCCCCGGAGAGCGCGGTCCACGCGGTGGCATAGGTCACAGAGCGTTACTTCTCACACGGCCGTCGCACCGGCATCAGGAGGTGTCACAGCATTGGTGAGACAGCGATACTGCTGCGCATGACGACCGACACCACCGAGGGCGGGGCACCGACCCTCACCATCGACGAGCTGGCCGCGCGGGCGGGTATGACGGTCCGCACGGTGCGGTTCTACGGCACCAAGGGGCTGCTGCCGCCCCCGGTGATCGGTCCGCGCAGGGTGGGGCACTACGGGCGCGAGCATCTGGCCCGGCTGGCGCTCATCGAGGAGCTGCAGCAGCAGGGCATGACGCTGGCGGCCATCGAACGGTACGTGCAGCAGTTGCCGACGGACCTGAGCGTGCACGACCTCGCCATCCACCGGGCCGTCGTCGCCTCCTGGGCTCCGGACACCGCGGAGACGGTGACGCGCCAGGAGCTGGAGCGGCGGGCGGGGCGGGCCCTGGGCGACGAGGACATCGAGCGGCTGGGCGCGATGAACGTCGTACGGCCCGAGGACGGCTCGTACCGCGTCGACCTCGGGCTGCTCAGGCTCGGCGTCCAGCTCCTCGACGTACCGCTGTCCCAGCACGCGATCCTCGCCGCACGGAAGGTCCTGATCGAGCACTCGCGCGCGGCGGCCCACGAACTGTCGCAGCTGTTCAGGGGCGAAGTGTCGGAACGCGCCGCGCAGGACGTGAAGTCACTCTCCGCCCATATGCAACCCATCGTCGTACAGGCACTGCTGACGACCTTTCAGCGGTCGCTCACGGAAGAGCTGCACGAATGGCTGACGGACTCAGAGGAAAGCGGACCCGCCTGACACGTTGAGGGTCTGCCCGGTCAGGAATCCGCTGCCCTCGTCGACGACGTACAGCAGCGTCGACACCAGGTCGGACGGCTCCTGGGTCCGCGGTACGGCCTGCCGGTCACGGACGTGCTCGAAGCCGCCGTCGGCACCGACCGTGCGCTCGGCCGTGGCGGTGCGGACCATGCTGGGCGCGATCGCGTTGACGGTGATGTCGTACGGCGCGAGGGCCGCGGCGAGTGAGCGGGTGAAGCCGATCAGGCCCATCTTCGAGGCGACGTACGGGACCATCGTGGGCGGTGCCGTGAGCACGGCGGCCGAGGCGATGTTGACGACCCGGCCCCACCCGGCCGCCTTCAGATACGGCAGCGCGGCCCGGGTCACCAGGAACGGCGCCTCCAGGTTGACGCGCATGATGCGGCGCCACTCCTCGACCGAGGTGTCCTCGAAGGGTTTCGCCGGGTACACGCCCGCGTTGTTGACGACGACGTGCAGCGTGCCGAACCGGTCGATGACGCGCTCCAGTCCCTGGCACACCTGGGTCTCGTCGGTGACGTCGGCCGTCAGCTCCACGTAGTCGAGGATCTTCGCGGCGGTCTCCGGCTGCGGGACGAGGTCGAGGCCGGCGACCCGGTAGCCGCGCCCGGCGAGCGCGACGGCGAATTCCTGTCCGAGGCCCTGTGCCGCTCCGGTCACCAGGGCGGTACGTGTCTCCATGGGGCGAGTGTGAGGACCCGTCAGCCGCCGGGCAAGGGCGCATTCCACTCGCTGAAACGCCCGTGTTGCCGCCCGGCCCCGCGCGCCCGACGCTGCGGGACGACACCCCGGGCGCCGCACCGGCGCGGGCCGTACGTACGGGAGCCGTGCCCGATGACCGAGACCGAGCGTGCCGTGGACGAAGCCTCGCGCGCCCCCGAGCGGGAGGGCCGGGCACGGCGTTCGATGCCACGCCGGCTCGTGCGGGACGAGCTCGGTGTGCTGCTCGTCCTGGGCCTGCTGATCGCCGCGATCGGGATTCCGTACCCGGACTTCCTCGACACCGACAACCTGCTGTCCACCGCCCACAACTCCGTCTACATCTCGCTGATGGCCTGCGGCATGGTGTTCGCGCTGGCCATGCGCGAGGTCGACCTGTCGGTCGGCGGCAGCTATGCGATGTGCCTGGTCGTCGGGGCCCTGCTGGTGCGCGAGGGGCTGCCGCCCTGGCTGGCGGTGCCGGTGGTGCTGCTCACGGGGATCGCGCTGGGCGTGTTCAACGCGCTGGTGACGACGCTGCTGGCGCTGCCGTCGTTCATCGTCACGCTGGGCACGCTGATGCTGTACCGGGGTGTCGGGCTGGCGCTCGCCGACGGCAAGCAGATCACGGATCTGCCGTTGGACGACTCGTTCTTCCCGTTCGCGGGCGGGGATCCAGGCGGGGTGCCGTTCGCATTGTGGGTCCTGCTCGCGGTGGTCGCCGGGCTCGCCGTGGTGCTGGCCCGCACACGGTTCGGTGCCCGGGTGCGGGCCATCGGGTCCAACCCCGATGCCGCCGCGTTCAGCGGCATCCCGGTCGTCCGCACCCGGATCCAGGCCCTGGCGCTGTCCGGCTTCACCACGGCCTGCGCCGCGGCGCTCGCGCTCGCCTTCTACGGCGCCGGTGATCCGACGCTGGGCCAGGGTTACGAGTTGCAGGCCATCGCCGCCTGCATCATCGGCGGCACCCCGCTGGCCGGCGGGCGTGGCTCGGTGGTCGGGGCGGTGGCCGGGGCGATGATCCTGTCGGTCGTGGCCGCCGGGCTCGTGTTCTTCGAAGTCCCCATCAACTGGACGTCGTTCGCGACCGGCGGGGTGATCCTCGTCGCGGTCGCGGCGGACAGCGCGCTGCGCCGGACCGGCCGCCGCCGTGAATGAACGTCCTTGTGCCGTGTATGGGCGGCGTCCCTGTGAAGCCCGTCGGCCCCTCGTGGACGCCGAGGACGTACTCGGGGGCGTCCTCGGCCTCCGACAGCGCGGCCAGGAAGGGCAGTTCGGTGGTGCCGGGGTTACCGAAGACGCGGACCACGCCCTCGCCGCGCAGGATGTCCAGCAGGGCGAGGGCGGGGCGGGATCCCATGGGGGGCTCCTGGGGGGGGACGGGGACCTTGCTACGGGTTTGCCCGTCAGGGTGGGTGACCTCGCCGGGGAGGGCAAGAGTGGCGTGTCGGTCAGCGGTACGGGGGTGGGACGGAGAGGGTTTTCGCCCCCGCCGCCCCTACCCGTCCCGTCCCTGGTGGCTGCCGCCCCCAGACCCCCGCTTCGGCCCTGAACGGGCCTCGTCCTCAAACGCCGGACGGGCTGAATTACGCGGGCCGGCAAGATCCAGCGCCGCCAGCAAAATCCAGCCCCTCCGGCGTTTGAGGAGCGGGGTATGGGGCGGAGCCCCAGAAGGACGGGAAGGGTAGGGGCGGCGGGGGCGAAAAACCCTCCCCCGCGCCCGGCGTCACGCGTCCCGGAAGCGCTCCCCCTTCTCCGCCTTCTCCACCAGCAACGCCGGCGGCGTGAACCGCTCCCCGTACCGCTCGGCCAGCTCACGCGCGCGTGCCACGAAACCGGGGACGCCACCCTCGTAGCCGTTGATGTACTGCAGCACGCCGCCCGTCCACCCAGGGAAGCCGATGCCGAAGATGGAGCCGATGTTGGCGTCGGCGACGGACGTCAGGACGCCTTCCTCCAGCAGCTTGACCGTGTCGAGCGCCTCCGAGAACAGCATGCGCTCCTGCATGTCCTCGAACGGGATCTCGTGGCCCGGCTTCGTGAAGTGCTCCCGCAGGCCCGGCCACAGCCCGGCCCGCTTGCCGTCCTCGCCGTACTCGTAGAAGCCCGCTCCGCCGCTGCGCCCGGTCCGGTCGAACTCGTCGACCATGCGGTCGATGACGGCCTCGGCGGGATGGGGCGTCCAGGTGCCGCCCGCCTCCTCCACGGCCCGCTTGGACTCACCCCGGATCTTGCGCGGCAGCGTGAGGGTCAGCTCGTCCATCAGGGAGAGGACCTTGGCGGGGTAGCCGGCCTGCGCCGCCGCCTGTTCGACGGAGGCGGGCTCGATGCCCTCGCCGACCATCGCCACGCCCTCGTTGATGAAGTGGCCGATGACCCGGGAGGTGAAGAAGCCGCGCGAGTCGTTCACCACGATCGGCGTCTTGTTGATCTGCCGAACCAGGTCGAAGGCGCGGGCCAGCGCCTCGTCCCCGGTCCGCTCGCCCTTGATGATCTCGACCAGCGGCATCTTGTCGACGGGCGAGAAGAAGTGCAGGCCGATGAAGTCGGCCTGGCGCTCCACGCCTTCGGCGAGGGCGGTGATCGGGAGCGTCGAGGTGTTGGAGCACAGCAGTGCGTCCGGCTCGACGATGTCCTGGATCTCCTGGAACACCTTGTGCTTGAGCTCGGGGTTCTCGAAGACCGCCTCGATGACCGCGTCACAGCCGGCCACGTCCTGCGGATCGGCCGTCGGCGTGATGCGGGCCAGCAGCGCGTCGGCCTTCTCCTGCGTCGTACGGCCCCGGGAGACCGCCTTGGCGCACAGCTTCTCGGAGTAGCCCTTGCCCTTGACGGCGGCTTCCAGCGCCACGTCCTTCAGGACCACCTCGATGCCGGCGCGGGCGCACGAGTAGGCGATGCCCGCGCCCATCATCCCGGCGCCCAGCACGGCGACCTTGCGGACCTTGCGCGGCTCGATGCCCTTGGGCCGGTTGGCGCCCGAGTTGACGGCCTGGAGGTCGAAGAAGAACGCCTGGATCATGTTCTTCGAGGTCTGGCCCGCCGCCAGCTCCACGAAGTAGCGGGCCTCGATGACCTGCGCGGTCTCGAAGTCGACCTGGGAGCCCTCGACGGCGGCCGCGAGGATGTTGCGCGGGGCCGGGTAGGGGGCGCCGTTCGTCTGCTTGCGCAGGTTGGCCGGGAACGCGGGCAGGTTCGCCGCGAACTTGGGGTTGGCGGGCGTGCCGCCGGGGATCCGGTAGCCGGGCTTGTCCCAGGGCTGCTGCGACTCGGGGTTGGCCTCGATGAAGGCGCGGGCCTTGGCGAGCAGTTCCTCCTGGGTGGCGGCCACGTCGTCGACCAGGCCGTTCTGCAGGGCACGCTGGGGGTTGTACTGGGTGCCCTGGAGCAGCACCTTCAACAGTGCGTCGGCGATGCCGAGCAGACGGACGGTGCGGACGACGCCGCCACCGCCCGGCAGCAGGCCGAGGGTGACCTCGGGGCAGCCGATCTTGGAGCCGGGCGCGTCGAGGGCGATGCGGTGGTGACAGGCCAGCGCGATCTCGTAGCCGCCGCCGAGGGCCGCGCCGTTCATCGCCGCGACGACCGGCTTGCCGAGGGTCTCGATGCGGCGCAGGTTGCGCTTGATGGCCATGCCGCCGTCGAACAGGTCCTGCGCGGTCTCGGGGGTGACCCGGATCAGGTCGCGCAGGTCACCGCCGGCGAAGAACGTCTTCTTGGCGGAGGTGATGATGACACCGCGGATGGTGTCCTTCTCCGCCTCCAGGCGGTCGACGACCACGGCGAGGGAGTCGCGGAACGCCTGGTTCATGGTGTTCGCGGACTGGTTGGGATCGTCCAGGACGAGGGTGACGACGCCCGAACGGTCCTGCTCCCAGCGGATGGTGGTGGACTCAGTGCTCATGTGGAGATGCTCCGTGTGATCCGTCGGGAGGGGGTCAGATGCGCTCGACGATGGTGGCGATGCCCATGCCGCCGCCCACGCACAGCGTGGCGAGGCCGTACCGCTTGTCCTGGCGCTCCAGTTCGTCGACGAGCGAGCCGAGGATCATCGCGCCGGTCGCGCCGAGGGGGTGGCCGAGGGCGATCGCGCCGCCGTTGACGTTGACCTTGTCGAGCGACAGACCCATGTCCCTCACGAAGCGCAGGACGACCGCCGCGAACGCCTCGTTGATCTCGACGAGGTCGATGTCGTCGATGGTCAGCCCGGCCTTGGCGAGCGCCTTGCGGGTGGCGGGCGCGGGGCCGGTGAGCATGATGGTGGGCTCGGAGCCGGAGACGGCGGCGGAGATGATCCGCGCGCGCGGGGTGAGGCCGTAGCGCTCGCCGACCTCCTTGTTGCCGATCGCGACCAGCGAGGCGCCGTCGACGATGCCGGAGGAGTTGCCCGCGTGGTGGACGTGGTCGATCTTCTCGACCCAGTGGTACTTCTGCAGCGCGACGGCGTCGAAGCCGCCCAGGTCGCCGATGTCCGCGAAGGACGCCTTCAGCTTGGCGAGGGAGTCGGCGGTGGTGCCGGGGCGCATGTGCTCGTCGTGGTCGAGGACGACGAGGCCGGAGCGGTCCTTGACCGGGACGACGGAGCGGTCGAAGCGGCCCTCCTTCCAGGCCGTCGCCGCCCGCTCCTGCGAGAGCGCCGCGTACTCGTCGACGTCGCGGCGGGAGAAGCCCTCGATCGTGGCGATGAGGTCGGCGCCGATGCCCTGCGGCACGAAGTTGACGGAGAGGTTGGTCATCGGGTCGTTGAACCAGGCGCCGCCGTCCGAGGCCATCGGCACCCGGGACATGGACTCGACGCCGCCCGCGAGGACGAGGTCCTCGAAGCCCGAACGGACCTTGGCGGCGGCCATGTTCACGGCCTCCAGGCCCGACGCACAGAAGCGGTTCTCCTGCACGCCGGCCACCGTGTCCGGCAGCCCGGCGGCGATGGCGGCGATGCGCGCGATGTCGGAGCCCTGGTCGCCGACCGGGCCGACGACGCCGAGCACGATGTCGTCGATGGCGGCCGGGTCGAGGTTCGGGAAGCGGTCGCGGAGCTCGTGGATGAGGCCGACGACCAGGTCGATGGGCTTGGTGCCGTGCAGGGCGCCGTTCGCCTTGCCGCGGCCGCGCGGGGTGCGGATCGCGTCGTACACGTACGCTTCGGTGCTCACTGGGAGGCCTTTCGGGGGTGAGGGTCTGCCGAGCCTTGGAGCCTCGGCCGGGCAGGAGGGCTAGCCGAGCAGGGAACGGCCGATGATCTCTTTCATGATCTCGGTCGTCCCGCCGTAGATCGTCTGGATACGGCCGTCGGTGAAGGCACGGGCGACCGGGTATTCACTCATGTAGCCGTAGCCGCCGTGCAGTTGCAGACAGCGATCGGCGACGCGCTTCTGCAGCTCGGTCGCCCACCACTTGGCCATCGAGGCGTGGACGGCGTCGAGTTCGCCTCTGTCGTGGTCTTCTATGCAGCGGTCGAGGAAGGTGCGGGTGACAGCGCACTCGGTGGCCATCTCGGCGATCTCGAAGCGGATGTGCTGCTTGGTGGCCAGCGGCCGGCCGAACGCCTCGCGCTCCTTGACGTACTCCGTGGTGATCTCCAGCAGGTGTTCCGCGGCGGCGATCGCGGAGACGGCGATGCTCAGGCGCTCCTGGGCGAGGTTGGTCATCAGGTGGACGAAGGCGCCGTTGAGCGTGCCCAGGAGGTTCTCCTTGGGCACGCGTACGTCGTGGAAGAACAGCTCGGCCGTGTCCTGCGCCTTCTGGCCGATCTTGTCGAGGTTCCGGCCGCGCTCGAAGCCCTCCATGCCGCGCTCGACGACGAGCAGCGACAGCCCGCGCGCGCCGCCCTCGGGAGTCGTCCTCGCGACGACGATCACCAGGTCGGCGATGATGCCGTTGGAGATGAACGTCTTGGATCCGTTCAGCACCCAGTGGTCGCCGCGGTCCTCGGCGTGGGTGCGGATGCCCTGGAGGTCGGAGCCTGCGCCGGGCTCGGTCATGGCGATAGCGGTGATCAGCGTGCCGTCGCAGAAGCCCGGCAGCCAGCGGCGCTTCTGCTCGTCGGTGGCGAGGCTCGTCAGATACGGGCCGATGATGTCGTTGTGCAGACCGAGGGCGAGTCCCGGTGCGCCCGCGCGTGTGAACTCCTCGGCGAGGACGGCGCTGTAGCGGAAGTCGGGGGTGCCGCCGCCTCCGAACTCCTCGGGCACGGCGAAACCGAGCAGGCCCTGCTTTCCGGCCGCGCGCCAGGCGTCACGGGAGACGATGCCGTCCTTCTCCCACTGCTCGTAGTACGGCAGCACCTCCCTGGCCAGGAAGCTGCGCACGGTCGCGCGGAACGCGTCGTGCTCGGGGGTGAAGATCTGCCGTTTCATGCGAGGCCCTTCGTCGCGGGGCCGTCCGAGTCGGGCCCCTTCGTTGCGGGGCCGTCCGTGTCGAGGCCCTTCAGGAGGTCGGGCAGGTCCCAGTCGCGGGCCACGTCGGCGGTGTGTGCGCCCGGCTGGGCGGGGCCGCCGCGGACGGACGTCGGGGTCGCGGAGAAGCGTGGGGCGGGGGCCGGCTGGGTGATGCCGCCGTGGTCGGTGAAGGTGCCGCGGGCCGCGAGGTGCGGGTGCTGCGGGGCCTCGCGCAGCGACAGGACGGGGGCGACGCACGCGTCGGAGCCCTCGAAGACGGCCGTCCAGTCGTCCCTCGTACGGGACTTGAAGCGGGCCGCGACGGCCGCCCGCAGCTCGCCCCAGCGGGTCCAGTCCTTGCGGGCGTCGGCGTGTTCCGGGATGCCGAGGACGGTCACGAACTCCTCGTAGAACTGCGGCTCCAGGGCACCGACCGCCATGTACTGCCCGTCGGCCGTCTCATACGTGCCGTAGTACGGGCAGCCGCCGTCGAGGAGGTTGGCGCCGCGCCGGTCCTGCCAGCCGCCGGCGGCGAGCATGCCGTGGATCATCGCGGCGAGGTGCGAGGTGCCGTCGACGATGGCGGCGTCGACGACCTGGCCGGTGCCGGTCGCGCGCGCGTGGTGGAGCGCGGCGAGGACGCCGACGACGAGGTAGAGGGAGCCGCCCGCGTAGTCGCCGACCAGGTTGGCGGGGACGGCCGGTGGCTCGTCGGGGCTGCCGATCATGCCGAGGGTGCCGGTCAGCGCGATGTACGCGATGTCGTGACCGGCGCGGTGGGCGAGCGGCCCTTCCTGACCCCAGCCGGTCATGCGGCCGTAGACCAGCGCGGGGTTACGGGCGTGGCAGGCCTCGGGCCCGACGCCGAGGCGCTCGGCGACGCCGGGGCGGTTCCCCTCGATGAGGATGTCGGCGCGGGCGGCCAGGTCGAGGACACGGGCCGCGCCGTCGGGAGACTTCAGGTCGATGATCACCGAGCGCTTGTTGCGGTTGGTGATGTCGTACTCGGTGTTGATCGCGAGCCCGGTGCCGCCGGGCCGGTCCACGCGGACGACGTCGGCCCCCAGGTCGGCGAGGAGCATGGCCGCGAACGGGCCGGGGCCGATACCGGCCAGCTCGACCACGCGCACGCCGGTGAGCGGGCCGTGCCCGGGCGTCGTTGCCGTTGTCATCCAGCCCCCATTGGCGTGACACAACTGATGTAACACCAGTGATGCTAAGAAGGTGTCCCGGTGGGCACAAGACCTGAGCGAGCAAGCGCTTAGCCAATTTACCGGCCGGTCAGCGTCCGTCCAGCTCCGCCGTCAGCCGCTTCGGCGCGATCACCCGGTAGCTCTCCTCCACCCAGTCGCACAGCAGCTCCGCCGCCGGGGCGCCCTTCTGCTCCAGCGGGATGCTCACCCAGCCCGACTTGCCCAGGCCGTATCCGGCGGGTTCGGCACCCGGGCAGGTCAGCGCGTGGGCGTGGGCCGACTCGTCCTTGAGCTTCACCGTTATGCCCAGCGGATAGCTGCCGTCGTCCACGCCGAGGAAGACGAACACCTTCTTGTTGACCTTCGCGACCGTCTCGCCCCACGGGAACTCCTCGGTGGCGCCCGGCAGCCCGAGCGCGAACTCGCGCACTTTCTCCCACTTCTTCAGGGCATTCCTGGGCACGGCCACCGCACTACCTCCGGGCTCGTCGTCGGGCTCCGCACACCTCACGCTAGCCTCGGCCACCGACAACGGCGCGTGCTGCGGAACCGAGGGGTGTCATGGGCAGGCTGAGCAGGACGGATCGTCCGTACGACATCGTGCTCTTCGGAGCGACGGGCTTCGTCGGGGTACTCACCGCGGAGTACCTCGCCGCGCACGCGCCCGAGGGGCTGCGCTGGGCCATCGCCGGCCGCAGCGGGGCGAAGCTGGAGCGGCTGCGCGAGTCGCTGCCCGGCGGCGAGGGGATCGGGGTGCTGGAGGCGGACGTCGCCGATCCGGCCTCGATGCGCCGGCTCGCCGAACACGCGCGCGTGGTGGCCACGACGGTGGGTCCGTATGTGAAGTACGGCGAGGATCTCGTCGCCGCCTGCGCGGACACGGGCGCCGACTACCTGGACCTGTCCGGTGAGCCGGAGTTCGTGGACCGGACGTACGTCCTGCACGACGCACGCGCGCGTGAGACGGGCGCGCGACTGGTGCACGCCTGCGGCTTCGACTCCATTCCGCACGACCTGGGCGCGTACTTCACGGTCCAGCAGCTGCCGGAGGGCGTGCCGCTCACGGTGGACGGGTTCGTGACCGCCGACGCCACTTTCTCGGGCGGAACCTTCGCGTCGGCGCTCAACCAGTTCTCGCGCGGGCGCCAGATGCTGGCCGCCGCACGCGACCGGGCCCGCCACGAGCCGCGGCTGATGGGGCGCCGGGCACTGGCGCCGACGGGCGCGCCCCGGTTCGCCAAGGAGGTCGGCGCCTGGGCGGTGCCGCTGCCGACGATCGACCCGCAGATCGTCAAGCGCTCCGCGAGGGCCCTCGATCGCTACGGCCCCGACTTCCGCTACCGCCACTACGCCGCCGTACGGCATCTGCCGGTCGCGGTCGGCGGCGTCGCGGCGATGGGCGCGCTCTTCACGGCCGCCCAACTGCCGCCCGCCCGGCACTGGTTGTCCGACCGGCTCAAGCCCGGCGAGGGACCGGGCCCGGAGAAGCGCGCGAAGAGCTGGTTCTCGGTCCGCTTCGTCGGTGAGGGAGGCGGACGGCGGGTGTTCACCGAGGTCGCGGGCGGCGACCCCGGCTACGGCGAGACGGCGAAGATGTTCGCCGAGTCGGCACTGTCCCTGGCCTTCGACGACCTGCCGCCCACGGCCGGGCAGGTGACGACGGCGGTCGCGATGGGAGACGCGCTGATCGAGCGGCTGCGCCGGGCGGGGCTCACCTTCCGGGTGGCCGCGACCCGCTGAACCGATCCTGCGGGGCCCCTCTCAGTCTGGTGCCGGAGAGGCGGCCGCTCCGCCAGGTCTCCGGCTAGAGGGGCCACCCCGCGATGGTGTAGATCATCCCGACGATCCAGCCCAGCCCGGCCAGCGTGGCCAGAACGAGCGCGGCCGTCACGGCGCGCTCGACGGGGCGGTGGGGGTCGGCGAGGGGCTTCGGGGCGCGGTGCGTCGTCATGCGGCCCAGCCTGCCGACCCGGGTGGGGTGGGGGCATCCGTACAGGTACTCAGTCGAGGTACTCAGTCCGCCCGAGTGGGGCCCGCCGCCGCCCGGGCGGTCGGCTCCGGTCAGGGACGGGTCGCGTCCTTGAGCGCCTCTCGGCACAAGGAGTCCGCCCTGCGCGTGGTCTCCGGCAGCCGGAACTCAGGGGTCAACGCGAGCGTGTGGGCGCAGGCGTTGTCCAGACTCACGCGGTGGCCGATCGAGACGAAGACCGGCTTGACGGCGGCTCGGGTGCGCAGGGCCCGGCCGACCTCCTCGTCGTCCGCCAGCAGCGGGGCCCAGGAGCCGCGCGATGCGTCCGGGTCGTCGTAGGCGAAGGTGAACGGGTTCTTGGCGACGCCGATCGTGGGCAGGCCGGTGAGGACGCCGAGGTGGCTGGCGAGGCCGAAGCGGCGGGGGTGGGCGAGGCCGTAGCCGTCGCAGACCACCAGGCCGGGTGGGCAGGGCAGGGCATCGAGGGCGGCCAGCACCGTGGGGATCTCACGGAAGGCGAGCAGGCCGGGGACGTACGGGAAGGAGATCCGGCCGATCGCCGTGGCCTCGGCGACGACGTCCAGGGTCGCCGCGTCGAGGACGACAGCGGCGGCCGCGACGATGTCCCGCTCGTCGTCGTAGGCCACGTCCACACCGGTCACGTGCCCGGCTCCCGGCGGCGGCCCCGGCTCGTCGAGCACCACCCGCTCGCGCAGCTCGTCCTGGACGGCGCGGGCCTCTTCCTCGGTCGCGGGCCAGCCCGCTGGAATGCGTACGGTCGTCATGGTGGGCACGAGCGTACGGGCACGGGGCCGGCCGCCGGGGGCCCAGGGGTAGGCTCGCGATCATGTTCGTGCTGGAGCTGACCTACACCGCCCCGATCGAGGACGTCGACGCCGTGCTGGAGGCGCATGTGGCGTGGCTCGACGAGCAGTACGACAACGGGGTGTTCCTCGCCTCCGGGCGCAAGAACCCCCGCGACGGCGGTGTCATCCTCGCCGTCGCGGAGGACCGGGCTCGCATCGAGGAGATCGCCGCGAGCGACCCGTTCGTCGGCGCACAGGTCTGCGCTTACCGCATCACCGAGTTCGTCGCCACGAAGACGGCACCGGAACTCGAGCGGTACCGAGAGACGCCCGCCTGAGTCTCACTTGCCGCCCAGCGCCTGCTTGAGCTGGCTCTTGTTCATGTCCGAACGCCCGTGGATGTTGCGCCGCTTGGCCTCCTCGTAGAGCTGGTCGTAGGTGGGCCCCTGGGAGCCCTTGCCCGACCGCTGACCGCCGCGCTTGCCGGACGACATGTCCTGGGTGGACGTGCGGCTGGCGGTCTTCGACTCACCGGAGCGGGCGCGCTCCTTGTTCACCGTCCGTGCCGCGATCTCCTTGGCCCGCTCGGTGCTCTCGCCCCGGTCCTCGGCGCTCTCCTTGATGTGCTCGTACTGGCGTTCACGCTTGGCACTCGAACCGCGTGGCATGTCGGGTCACTCCTTTCGCAGTCGGCGCCCCGAGTACCCACATTGCGGCTCGGCTCTCCAGCCGCGCGCCCCCCTTCTCCCCCGCGGCTCAGCTCTCCAGCCGCGCGACCCGGCCCTTCTCCCCCGCGGCCCAGCAGCCCAGGTCCGGCGTGCAGTCCACGGTGTCGTACGAGCCGGTGTCGACGGTCCGCCAGGTGCGGCCGCCGTCGGTGGTGAGGTCGGTGCCGGTGGGGCCGACCGCGAGGGCGGCGGTGCGGCTGTGCGGGAGCCAGGCGACGCCGGAGCGGTAGGCGGTCACCGGCGTCGCGGCGGATCGCCATGCGGCGCCCCCGTCGCCGGTGCGGGCGGCGGCCTGCGGGGAGGCCTGGTCGGGGCGGTAGTCGCCGCCGACCGCGAGGCCGTGCGTGCGGTCGCGGAAGGCGAGGGCGAAGACGCCGCGGGCCGGGTCGCCCGCCGGGATCGGTGTGTCGGCGGCCGTCCAGGTCCTGCCCCGGTCGCCGGAGTGCAGCACGCGCGCGCGTGCGGCCCCGCCGGTGGCCATCCAGACGTCCTTCGGCCCGGATCCGACCAGGCACTGCCCGCTCGCCGCGAAGCCGGCCTCGCCCTCCAGCGCGGCGGGCATCCCGTCACTGGGCAGCACCTTCCAGGAGCGGCCGCCGTCGCCGGTCGACAGGATGCGGAACTTCCCGTCCACCGGGTCGCTCATCGCGAGGCCGTGCCTGCGGTCGAAGAAGGTCATGCAGTCGTAGAAGGCCCGTGGGTCGGTGTTGCGGAAGGACTCGGTCCAGGTCGCGCCGCCGTCGTCCGTGCGGTAGACCCGGGACGCCTCGCCCTCTCCGATGGCCAGCACCACGGCGCGCCGCGCGTCGAAGGCCTCGATGTCCCGGAACTGCAACTCCGCGGCACCGGGCGGCGAGACATCGCGCCAGGTCGCGCCGCCGTCGGTGGTGCGCAGGACGGTGCCCGCGGTTCCGGCCAGCCAGGCGGTGCTCCGGCTGACGGCGGACAGGCCCCGGAACCGCACCTCCGGCTTGCCGCTGTCCTTGAGCTCCCAGTGCGGCGCCCGGCCCTCCGGCTCGTGCGCCTGTGCGGGTACGGCTGTCAGCGCGGCCAGCGCCGCCCCGCACACCGCCCCCACGGCCACTGTCCGAAAAGTGTGCCCCACCCGTCGCGTGCTCCCCGAACGCCTCATGGCGGGCGAAGCTAGCCCACCGCCACGGTGCCGTCCAGATGGCCCTACGGCCACATGTGACTTTCCCGGCACGACGGACGAACGAGCCACTTGCGTGCATGACGGCGGTGACGGAGGTCACTCGGAATCCGGGTGCACGGATTGGCTGATTCCGTCGTCTCTACCAGTGCCCGGTCTCGTCCGCCCGGAAGTTCGTCCAGCCGTCACAAGGGAGCAAGGCGTTGTCCACCGTCATCGAGCAGCCCGTTGAGGCCCGTCTCGTCGCCGCCGCGCCGCGGATGCCGAGCATTCCCGCGACCCTCCACTACGACCGGCGCGACCCGTTCGCCATCCGCATGACCTTCCCGGCCCCGGCCACCCTGGAGGGCGTGGAGGTGTGCTGGACGTTCAGCCGCGAGCTGCTCCTGGCCGGCCTGGAGGAACCCGAGGGCCACGGCGACGTCCGGGTGCGGCCGTACGGCTTCGACCGCACGGTCCTGGAGTTCCACGCCCCGGAGGGCACCGCGGTCGTGCACGTCCGCACGGGCGAGCTGCGCCGCTTCCTGCAGTCCACCAGCGAGCTGGTGCCCCTGGGCCTGGAGCACCTCCAGCTCGACCTGGACCGCGACCTCGCGGAGCTGATGCGGGACGCCTGCTGAGACGTCCCGCAAGACCCTGCGCCTGGGCGACCGGCCACGCCCCGTTAATTGCGTTGACACCGTCCTAGCCCTCTCCTACGGTGTACAACGTCCTGTTGCCGTCGATTGGAGAAGGACGTTGCTCGTCTGAGGTCCTGAGACACCGCGTCACACCTGAAGTGTGTGCGCAGCGTGCGACCTCGGCGTTCGAGCCGTCCTCACGGAACAGGGCTTTTCTCATGCCCAGGGCCTCTCACCGCCCGTTGGTCGCCGGTGTCTCGATACGCGTTTGCCCTTGATCACTTCGAGCAACCGCGGAGGCGCCCTTATGCCTACTTCCATCACCTGTACGTCCCTTTCCTTCATCTGGCCCGACGGCACCACCGTCTTCGAGGGCCTCGACGTCACGTTCGGTCCCGGCAGGACCGGGCTCGTCGGCGTCAACGGGTCAGGAA
Source organism: Streptomyces shaanxiensis (assembly GCF_039537145.1). Lineage (NCBI taxonomy): Bacteria > Bacillati > Actinomycetota > Actinomycetes > Kitasatosporales > Streptomycetaceae > Streptomyces > Streptomyces shaanxiensis. The sequence goes on along the minus strand of NZ_BAAAZY010000010.1, from coordinate 588,787 downwards.
AATCAACCCTGTTGAAGCTCATCGCCGGTGAGCTCGTCCCGGCCGACGGCGCCGTGCGCCTCGCGGGTGAGGTCGGCTGTCTCCCGCAGAACGTCACGCTCGACACCGGCCTGAAGGTCGACGAGGCCCTCGGTATCGCCGCACAGCGAGCCGCGCTGCACGCCATCGAGGCGGGCGACGTGGCCGAGGAGCACTTCGAGACCGTCGGCGACGACTGGGACGTGGAGGAGCGCGCGCTCGCCACACTCGGCGAACTCGGGCTCGGACACGTCGAGTTGGACCGCACGATCGGCGAGGTCTCCGGCGGCGAGTCGGTCCTGCTGCGCCTGGCGGCGCTGCTGCTGCGCCGCCCGGACGTCCTGCTGCTCGACGAGCCCACCAACAACCTCGACCTGTACGCACGCAGGCGGCTGTACTCGGCCGTCGAGTCCTGGCCGGGGGTGATGGTGGTGGTCAGCCACGACCGCGAACTCCTGGACCTGGTCGACCAGATCGCCGATCTGCGCTCCGGGGAGGTCACCTGGTACGGCGGCAACTTCTCGGCGTACGAGGAGGCACTCGCCACCGAACAGGAGGCGGCCGAGCGCATGGTGCGTGTGGCCGAGGCCGATCTGAAGAAGCAGAAGCGCGAACTGGTCGACGCCCAGGTCAAGTTGGCCCGCCGCAAGCGGTACGGCCAGAAGATGTGGGACCAGAAGCGCGAGCCGAAGATCGTCATGGGTGCGCGCAAGCGGGCGGCACAGGAGTCCGCGGGCAAGCACCGGATCATGCACGAGGAGAAGCTCGCCGGGGCCAAGGAGCGCCTCGACGAGGCGGTGGAGGCCGTACGGGACGACGACGAGATCCGCGTCGACCTGCCGTACACGGCCGTTCCGCCGGGCCGCAGCGTGCTCACGCTGCGCGAACTGGAGCTCGTGTACGGCGCGCGGGTGGCCGGTGGCCTCGATCTGCACGGTCCGGAGCGGATCGCGCTGATCGGGCGCAACGGGTCGGGCAAGACGACGCTGCTGCGCACGATCGCCGGGGAGCTGGCTCCGGTGTCGGGCGAGGCGACGGCCCACGTTCCGCTCCGGTTCCTGCCGCAGCGGCTGGACGTCCTCGACGACGAGCTGTCGGTCGCCGAGAACGTGGCCCGGTTCGCGCCGGGCGCCACCAACAACCGGATCCGGGCGCGGCTCGCCCGCTTCCTGTTCCGGGGCGCCCGCGCGGACCAGAAGGCGGCCACCCTGTCCGGCGGCGAACGCTTCCGGGCGGCCCTGGCGGCACTGATGCTGGCCGAGCCCGCGCCGCAGTTGCTGATGCTGGACGAGCCGACGAACAACCTGGACATGGCGAGCGTACGGCAGCTCACCACGGCCCTGGAGTCCTACGAGGGGGCGCTGATCGTGGCCAGCCACGACCTGCCGTTCCTGGAGTCGATCGGCATCACGCGCTGGCTGATGGTGGAGGACGGAGAACTGAAGGAAATCACGCCAGAAGCTGTCGGGTATCCCGCCTAGCTTCGACTGCATGGCCGATTTCATGCCCCCGTTCATCACCATCACCGGAGCCAGGGAGAACAACCTCAAGGACGTCACCCTCCGCATCCCGAAGGGCCGGCTGACCGTGTTCACCGGCGTTTCGGGATCGGGGAAGTCGTCGATCGTCTTCGACACGATCGCGGTGGAGTCGCAGCGCCAGCTGAACGAGACCTTCACGTGGTTCGTGCGCAACCGGCTGCCCAAGTACGAGCGCCCGCACGCGGAGGAGCTTCAGGACCTCTCCCCCGCGATCGTCGTCGACCAGCGGCCGATCGGGGGCCACTCCCGGTCCACGGTCGGCACGATGACCGACATCTACTCGGTGATCCGAGTGCTGTTCTCCCGGCACGGCACCCCGAGCGCCGGGCCGGCGACCGCGTACTCGTTCAACGACCCCTCGGGCATGTGTCCCGAGTGCGACGGCCTGGGCCGGACGGTACGGCCGGACTGGGACCGGATCCTCGATCCGGAGCGGTCGCTGGCCGACGGGGCGGTCCGCTTCCCGCCGTTCGCCGCGGGCACCTGGCAGGGACAGGCGTACACGAACAGCGCCGAACTCGACCCGCACAAGCCCGTCGGGCGCTTCACCGCCGCCGAGCGGGAGTTCCTGATGCACGGCCGCCCCGGCAGCAAGGTCACCGTCAACGGCACGGGCGGCACCTGGACCACCGACTACGAAGGGCTCGCCACCCGCTTCGAACGGCTGTACCTGAAGCGAGACCTGTCGGCGATGAGCCAGAAGACCCGCGACCTGGTGCGGGAATTCCTGGCGGAGGGCACCTGCCCCGACTGCGAGGGGGCCCGCCTGAACGCGGCGGCACTCGCGACCCGCGTCAACGGCCTGAACATCGCCGACTGCACGCACATGCAGGTCACGGACCTGATCGCCGTACTGAAGGACATCGACGACCCGGTCGCCGGACCGATCGCCCGGGCCGCCGTCACCGCGCTCGAACGCATCGACGCCATCGGCCTCGGCTACCTCAGCCTCGACCGCGAGACCTCCACGCTCTCCGGCGGCGAGGGCCAGCGCCTGAAGACGGTCCGCCACCTGGGCTCCAGCCTGACCGGCATGACGTACATCTTCGACGAGCCCAGCGTCGGCCTGCACCCGCGCGACGTCGGCCGCCTGGGCGACCTGCTGCTGCGGCTGCGCGACAAGGGCAACACCGTGCTGGTGGTCGAGCACGACCCGGACGTCATCGCGCTCGCCGATCACGTCGTCGACATGGGGCCGGGGGCCGGTGCGGGCGGCGGCCGGGTGGTGTTCGAGGGGACGCCGGGCGCGCTGGCCGGGTCGGGCACGGTGACCGGGCGATGCCTGGGCCGCCGTACGGCCGTCAAGGAGGAGGTGCGAACGGCGGGCGGTGGGCTCTGGGTGAAGGGCGCCGACCGGCACAATCTGCGGGACGTGACGGTCGAGTTCCCGACCGGGGTGCTCACCGTGGTGACCGGGGTCGCCGGCTCGGGGAAGAGCACGCTGGTCGCGGAGTTCACCGCCGCTCACACCGACGCCGTGGTCGTGGACCAGTCGTCGATCGGGATCTCGGCGCGGTCGACCCCGGCGACGTATCTGGGAATCATGGACACGGTGCGGAAGATCTTCGCGCGGGAGACGGGCGCCGAGCCGGGGCTGTTCAGCTTCAACTCCTCCGGCGCGTGCGGCACCTGCGAGGGCCGCGGGATCATCTACACCGACCTCGCCTTCATGGACCCGGTGACGACGACGTGCCACGACTGCGAGGGGCGCCGCTTCAGGGACGAGGTGCTGCGGCTGACCGTCGACGGCCACTCCGTCGCGGACGTCCTGGAGATGACGGCCGGGCAGGCGCTGGAGTTCTTCCGGGACGCGGGCGTACGACGACGCCTGCGCGCCCTGCGGGACGTGGGTCTGACCTACCTCACGCTCGGCCAGCCCCTCTCCACCCTCTCGGGCGGCGAGCGCCAGCGCATCAAGCTGGCGACGCGGCTGCACCGCACCGGAGCGGTGTACGTCCTCGACGAACCGACGACCGGACTGCACATGTCGGACGTCGACGGGCTGCTCGGCCTGCTGGACCGGCTGGTGGACGCGGGCAACACGGTGGTGGTCGTCGAGCACAACCTGGACGTCGTGGCGCACGCCGACCGGATCATCGATCTGGGGCCGGACGGAGGCCGGGACGGGGGCCGGGTGATCTTCCAGGGAACCCCACGACAGCTCCTCGACGCCCGCGGCTCCTTCACCGCGGAGCATCTCAGGAGGGCCACAGCCTGACCACGAGGGTTTTGTACGGGCGGGTAGGCCCTGCATGATGGCGGGTCGGTGCCCCATGCATGAGGGCGCCGGAACCTGCCACCGATCCGGAGATCCCGTCGTGCCCAGCAAGAAGGCCCTTGTCCGCCGCCCGAGCCCGCGCCTCGCCGAAGGGCTGGTGACGCATATCGAGCGGGAGAAGGTCGATGCCGATCTCGCTGTCGAGCAGTGGGAGGCGTACGTGGAGGCCCTGCGTACGCACGGCTGGGAGACGATCGAGGTGGACCCGGCCGACGACTGCCCCGACTCGGTGTTCGTCGAGGACACGGTCGTCATGTACCGCAACGTCGCGCTGATCGCCCGGTCCGGGGCCGAGTCCCGGCGCGACGAGACCATCGGCGTCGAGGAGGCCGTGGCCTCGCTCGGCTGCTCCGTGAACTGGATCTGGGAACCGGGCACGCTGGACGGCGGCGACGTGCTCAAGGTCGGCGACACGATCTACGTCGGCCGGGGCGGCCGTACCAACGCGGCCGGCGTCCAGCAGCTGCGCGCCGCCTTCGAGCCGCTGGGGGCGCGGGTCGTCGCCGTCCCGGTGAGCAAGGTGCTCCACCTGAAGTCGGCGATCACGGCGCTGCCCGACGGAACGGTTCTGGGCCGCATCCCCCAGCTGGACGCCCCGTCGCTGTTCCCGCGCTTCCTGCCGGTGCCGGAGGAGTCCGGAGCGCATGTGGTGCTGCTCGGCGGCGACAAGCTGCTCATGGCCGCGAGCGCGCCGAAGACGGCGGAGCTGCTCGCCGACCTCGGGCACGAGCCCGTCCTGGTCGACATCAGCGAGTTCGAGAAGCTCGAAGGATGTGTGACATGTCTCTCGGTGCGGATGCGTGAGCTGTACGCCTGACCGGCTGCACCGATCGCGCTCTCAGCCCCAGGACCTGCGGGTCCTGGGGCCTTTTGCATGCCCGTGAACGCCCGGCGGAACGGTGGCTGATCAGCAGTCTTTACATCCCCCTTAACCTACGGCTTCGTAACCTACGGATTCGTAGCCTACGATCCCGTAGGTTCCGGCAAACCGCTCGCCGGTCACCTTGCCTGTGTCGTGCGTCCCCCAGGAGTACCCGTGACGATCACCTCCCCTCACCTTGGCAGCTCTGCCGGCTGGACCGACGCCCGGTTGCTGTACGCGCTGGAGGAAGTGGTCGAGCAGGAACTCAACCGGCATCTGAAGGTCGCCAAGGACTGGATGCCGCACGAGTACGTGCCGTGGACGGACGGCCGTAACTTCCCCGGCTTCTTCGAGGACGGGGAGGCCTGGGAGAAGGAGCAGTCGCAGGTCACCGAGATCGGCCGCATCGCGCTCGTGGTGAACCTCCTCACCGAGGACAACCTGCCCAGCTACCACCACGAGATCGCCTCGCTCTTCGGCCGTGACGGCGCCTGGGGCACCTGGGTGCACCGCTGGACCGCGGAGGAGGGCCGGCACGGCATCGTGATGCGCGACTACCTGCTCACCTCGCGCGCGGTGGACCCGGACAAGCTGGAGCAGTTCCGGATGGCCCACATGAGCGAGGGCTTCGAGTCGGACAACCGGCACTCGATGCTGCACTCGGTCGCCTACGTCGCCTTCCAGGAGCTCGCGACCCGCATCTCGCACCGCAACACCGGCCACCAGTCCGGTGACCCGATCTGCGACCGCATGCTGGCGCGCATCGCGGCCGACGAGAACCTCCACATGATCTTCTACCGGAACCTCCTGAAGGCCGCGTTCGAGATCGCCCCCGACCTCACCATGCAGGCCGTGCGTGACGTCGTGGTCAACTTCCGCATGCCCGGCCACGGCATCCCCGGCTTCGAGCGCGCCGCCGCGCAGATGGCCATCGGCGAGGTCTACAACATGCGCATCCACCACGACGACGTGCTGCAGCCCGTTCTGCGCTTCCTGAAGATCATGGAGATCGACGGCCTCGGCCCGGAGGGCCAGAAGGCGCAGGAGGAGCTGGGGCTCTTCATGGGCGGGCTGGACGCGGAGGCCTCGAAGTTCGACGAGAAGCTGGCTGCCCGCAAGGCGCGCATGGCGGCGCGCGCCGGAGGCTGACCCTCCGTCCTGTTGCAGCGATCTACGACCATCCCCTGCGGTGCCACGGTGCACGCAGGGGATGAGTTTCATGGCCCAGACCCATGAGTGGATGTTCTACGAGGTCATGTGGCGCGGCTGGGCGGGGCGGGACCGGATCCTGTACCCCGTGCCCTGGTGGGCACAGCAGGCCTTCCGGCGCTGGAGCGACGACTTCGACTCCGGCACATACGACTCCAAGGAGGCGGCCCTCCGCCTCGAACGCCCTGTACCGCTACTGGCACATGGTCGGGGTGAAGGACCACCGCCAGGAGTCCCTGATCGGGCAGGCGGGCGAGATCGAGCCCGTCCACGACAAGTACTGCCTCTCCTTCTTCCTGCACGACCCGGCGACGGGCGCCTTACGCCTGCCGCAACTCCCGGACGCCGACCGGGTGGAGCAGCGGATGTAAGCGCCGCACCTGCCGGTGGTGCGGTCCTACCTGACCATGCAGTTGGCGCACGCGTATCTGCTCGCCGGTGACCCGGCGCGCATGGACGCGCTGCTCGGCTGGACGGTCGCGGCCGGCTTCCCGACGGTGGCCGGGCGGGCGGTGGCGCTGGGTGCGTGGAACGAGCAGCACGCGTTCCCGGTGGCCTCCGACTTCGGTGAAGTTCCGTACAGCCGCTGGTACATGAGCGACATCCCGCACGGCTGGGCGGCCGCCGAGTATCTGCTGCTGCTCCGCGACATCCTCTTCTTCGAGGCCGACGAGGACCTCGACCCGCACCTGTACATCGCGCCCGGCGTACGGCCGCACTGGGTGCCGGTGGGCGAGGGGATCGCGGTGGACGCCGCGCCCACCCTGTTCGGCGCGCCTTTCGGCTACCGGCTCGCGCACGACCCGGCCGGGCGGACGGTGACGGTGGACGTCACGCAGGCGCCGGAGGGGGTGCGGTTCGTGTATCCGTGCCGGTTCGGTGAGGTGCGGTCGGTGGCGGCGGACGGGCAGGAGCTCGCGGTGACGGGCCAGGACGTGCGGGTACCGGCCGGGGCGCGGCGGTTCAGTGTGACGTACGCCTGAGCTCCAGGCGTTCCTTCTCCGACATGCCGCCCCAGACGCCGAAGCGTTCGTCGTTGTCCAGCGCGTACTCCAGGCAGGTGGAGCGGATCGCGCACATGCCGCAGATCCGCTTCGCCTCGCGTACGGAGCTGCCCGGCTCGGGGAAGAAGAAGTCCGCCCCGGTCTGTGCGCACAACGCCTCCTGCTGCCAGTCCAGGTCGGGTGAGGTGATCGTTGTGATCGTGTCGATGTGCATGCGCAGGATCGTGCCGGTCGGCGAAAAACGTTCGCTCAACGCGGGATCAACGCCGCGTCACGGGGCCCCCGGCCGACCCGATGGTCTCCCGCCACGCGCTGCGGCGCACGGCGGCGCGCGGGAACGGGCGAGATGGAGGAGACCCGCACCGGTCACCGAGGGTGACGGCGGGCGTCGCCGCCATCGGTGGCGCGGTTCCGGCGGCGCTTGTCAGTGGGCGGTGCAAGACTCGGCAGAGCAGACAACGGGACCCTTCCGAGGAGGGCGATGATGCTCACCACCCGTTACGTCACCGGCGCGCCGAACTGGATCGACCTCGGCACACCCGACATCGACGGCGCCCGTGCCTTCTACGGCGGTCTGTTCGGCTGGCGGTTCCAGCCGGGCGGGCCCGAGACCGGCGGTTACGGACTCTTCCAGCTCGACGGCAGGACGGTGGCCGGCGGTATGCAGACCACCGAGGAACAGGGTCCGCCGTCCTGGACGGTGTACTTCCAGACGCCGGACGCGGACGCCACGGCGAAGGCGGCCGAGCAGGCGCACGGCTCGGTGTGGATGCAGCCCACGGACGTGCTGGACCTGGGCCGCATGGCCATCCTCGCCGACAAGGCGGGCGTGCCCTTCGGCCTGTGGCAGCCCGGCACCAACAAGGGCCTCGACGTCGTCCAGGAGCCCGGCTCACTGTGCTGGCTGGAGCTGTACACCACGGACGTGCCGGCCGCGGCGGGGTTCTACAACGCGACGCTCGGCATGGAGACCTTCGCGCTCGACTTCTACGGCGGCACGTACACGACGTTCAGCCCCGCCGGCGCCGGGGAGGACGCCATGTTCGGCGGGGTCGTCGACAAGTCCGACGACCCGGCGGAGGCGGAGGGCCCCGCGTACTGGCTGCCGTACTTCGAGGTCGCCGACACGGACGCCACGGTCGCCAAGGCACAGGAGCTGGGCGGCACGGTCCGCATGCCGGCCACCGACCTGCCGGACGTCGGCCGCATCGCCAAGCTCACCGACCCGCACGGGGCACGCTTCGCGGTGATCAAGAGCGCGCCGGTACAGAGCCGATAACGAGTAGAGACGAGACGTTCCGTTCTGTTACAGTGAGCGTGTGGCTTTCTTCTACTTCCTCTGAGTCCGGGCACGGCCGACGCCGCCGTCTCCGCCGCCCGTAGACCCTTCGTACCCTCAGGGAAAGTCACATGCGCGAACGCGCCCATACCTCCATGCCCGCTGCCGTGGCGCAGCTGTCCGTCAAGGGCGTCACCAAGTCCTACGGCACCCGGCTCGTCCTCGACCAGGTCTCCTTCACCGTCCGCCCGGGCGAGAAGGCCGCCGTCATCGGCGAGAACGGCTCCGGCAAGTCCACCCTGCTGCGGCTGCTCGCCGCCGTCGAGATGCCGGACGCCGGGGAGCTCACCGTCGGCTTCCCCGGCGGCACCGGCCACCTCGCCCAGACCCTCGACCTCGACCCGGACCGCACCGTGCAGGACGCGGTCGACCTCGCGCTCGCCGACCTGCGCGACATGGAACGCCGGTTGCGCACGGCGGAGGAGCGCCTCGGCGAGGCGTCGGACGGCGAACTCGCCGCGTACGGCGAGCTGTTGATCGCGTACGAGGAACGCGGTGGCTACGAGGCGGACGCCCGCGTCGACGCCGCGATGCACGGGCTCGGGCTCGCCGGCATCACCCGCGACCGCGTGCTCGGCTCGCTCTCCGGCGGCGAGCAGTCGCGGCTCGCGCTCGCCTGCGTGCTGGCCGCCGCCCCCGAGCTGCTGCTCCTCGACGAGCCGACGAACCATCTCGACGCCGCGGCCGTGCGCTGGCTCGAGGATCATCTGCGCGCCCACCGCGGCACGGTCGTCGCGGTCACGCACGACCGCGGCTTCCTGGAGCGCATCGCCACCACGATCCTCGAGGTCGACCGCACCGCGCGTACCGTGCACCGGTACGGCGACGGCTGGGCCGGCTACCGCGCCGCGAAGGCCGCCGCGCGCCGCCGCGCGGAGCAGGAACACGCGGACTGGCTGCAGGAGGTCGCCCGCACCGAGGAGCTGCTCGACGCCGCCGGGAAGCGGCTTGCCACGACCGGCAAGGACCCTCGGCAGGGCTTCGGCAAGCACCGGCGCTCGCACGAGGCGAAGCTCGGCGGGCAGGTGCGGGCGGTCCGCGAGCGGCTGGCCCACCTGCGGCGCAACCCCGTGGCGGCGCCACCGCTGCCCCTGCGGTTCACGGCGGCACTGCCGACAGCGGACGGCGGGCATCCCGTCGACCGCCCGCTCGCCGAGCTCGACGGGGTGGCGGTCGGCGAGCGGCTGCGGCTGAACGGGCTGCTGGCCGTCGCACCCGGGCAGCGGCTGCTGGTCACGGGAGAGAACGGGGCCGGCAAGACGACCCTGCTGCGTGTCCTGGCCGGAAACCTGGAGCCGGACGCGGGTGCGGTGCGCCGCCCTGCCCGGATCGGGTACCTGCCGCAGGAACTGCCCGCCCGCTCCACGCGCCTCCCGCTGCTCGCAGCCTTCGCGGCCGGGCGGCCCGGGCTGCCGGACGAGTACGCCGAACAGCTGCTGGCGCTGGGCCTGTTCCGCGAGGAGGACCTGCACATCCCGGTCGCGGCGCTGTCCGCCGGGCAGCAGCGGCGACTCCAGATCGCGCACCTCGTGACCCGGCCCGCGGACCTCCTCGTCCTCGACGAGCCGACCAACCACATCGCGCTCGACCTGGTCGAGGACCTGGAGTCGGCACTCGCGGCGTACCCCGGGGCGGTCGTCGCCGTTTCCCACGACCGCGGCTTCCGCGCGCGGTTCCCGGGGGAACGACTGGAACTGCGGGACGGGCGGGCGAGGGCGGAGGTCCTGCGCACGTCGGCGCCCTGAGCCGTCGCGCAGCGACGTGCGCGGACGGTCTACGCGGACGCGCGCCGCACCAGCGTGGTGGGCAGCACCACGCTGGACGGCGCGGCGCCGATGCCCTGCTCGCCGACGTGCCGGTCGAGCCCCCGCAACAGCAGCCGGGCCATCAACCGGCCCATCTCCTCGATGTCCTGACGGACCGTCGTGAGCGGTGGGTCGGTCTGCTCCGCGACCGGCAGCATGTCGTCGAACCCGACCACGGCGACGTCGTCCGGCACCCGTCGCCCCGACTCGCGCAACACCCGCAACGCTCCCGACGCGGTGAGATCGTTGGCGGCGAACACGGCGTCCAGGTCCGGACAGCGGGCGAGCAGCTCACGCATCGCCCGTTCACCGCCGGCCGGCGTGAAGTCGCCCTCGACGATGAGCCGCGGATCGGCGTCGACCATGACATCCCGGTATCCGTCGAGCCGGTCCACCGCCGACGTCTGGTCGAGGGCCCCGGCGATGTGCGCGATGCGGCTGCGGCCGAGCCCGACGAGATGCCGTACGGCGTCCCGCGCGCCACCCCGGTTGTCGCTGTCGACGTACACCACGCCCTGCCGGTCGCCGCTCCAGCCGGGCCGTCCGCCGAACACGGTGGGCACTCCGGCGCGCTGGATCAGTCCGGGCAGCGGGTCGTCGAGGTGCAGCGAGAACACCAGCGCCCCGTCGACATGCCCGCCGGCGAGGTAGCGACCGACGCGTGCGTGATCGTCTCGACCCTCGGTCAGCAGCAGCACCAGCTGGTTGTCGTGGGCCGTCAACTCCTTGCTGATGCCGCGGAGTTGCAGCGCGAAGAAGGGGTCGGCGAAGACGCGGGTCTCCGGTTCGGCCACGACGACCGCGACGGCGTCGTGCCGCCGGGTCACCAGGCTGCGGGCGGCCTGGTTGGGCACGTACCCGAGCTCCTCCACCGCCTTGCGCACCCGCTCGACGAGCGGCTCCCGCACCCCGTCCCCGCCATTGACCACCCGCGACACGGTGGCCCGCGAGACCCCGGCACGTGCGGCCACGGCTTCCAGGGTGGGACGCGGGGCGGTTTCGGTCACTGGGCGGCTCCTCGTCGGTGGTTGCCGATCAGGATAGCCCCGCGGAGAGCGGCCTCGTGAGAGCGCTCTCGCACCGCCGACAGCAGCCTCGGTCCGGCCCCGGACAACGGCACCTGCGCGCTCCATGACGCCGTGGACCCCACCGGACACCTCCAGCGAACGGACGCCCGCCCGCGCTGGACATCTCCGGAGCGATCCGAGTCACGCCAGCAGATCCACCCGCCGCCCGATGCCCTCCCGTTCCGCCGCCCGATACGCCGCCCAGCTCAGCGCCAAGTCCTGCCAGGGCAGCCCGACCGGCGCGTAGACCGTACGGCTGTCGGCGCCGCCCCGGCCGGGATGCTCACCCCGCAGCACGTCCCCGAGTGTGGCGTCGGCGGCCGACGCCGCAAGCCCCGCCGCCGCCAACGCCCCCATGCTCGCGGCGAGTTCCCGGTCGTCCACGACGAGCAGCGCGGCTCGCAGCAGATCGGCCGCCAGCTCCTGCTTGCCGGGTTCGTCTGCGCCCAGGCTGGTGAAGTGCTGGCCCTCCCGGGTGTCCGACAGCCGCAGCAGCGGGGTGCGGGCCCAGGTCGCCAGCAGTACGGTGTCGGCCGCCGCCGCGACCTCCTTCGCCGAGCCCACGGCCCGGCCACCGTGCCGTGCGGCGAACGCGGAGGCCCGCTCGGTGTCCGTGTCATGGACGACGAGTGCACGGTGCGGCCGCAGCACCGCCAGTCCCCGCATCATCAACTCGGCCTGGGCCCCTGCCCCGATCACCCCGAGGATCTCCCCGGCGCCGGCCAGCACATGCGTGCCCAAGGCCGCGGCCAGCCCCGTACGCCATGCCGTGACCGTCGCCGAGTCCAGCAGCGCCAGCAGTTCCCCGTCCCGCCCGCCGTGCAGGCAGATCACCCCCCGCAGGGCGGGCCGCGCGTCCGGGAACTTGGCGTTGACCTTCACCGTGTAGGCCTCGACGCCCGGCAGGAGCCCGGGCAGCAGGGCTGTCGCCGTGCCGGGGAACGGCAGATCGGTGCGCACCCGCTGCCCCGCGACCGGTACGGCGTCCGCGCACCGGAATCCCTCGGTCAGTGCGGCCAGGCACGTCTCCGGCTCCAGCACGGCTTCCAGGTCACCTCGCGTCAGAACAAGCGTCATCCGTCCATGATCCGTCAGTGCTCGTGCGCGGACCCGGAGGTCGACTCCTGACCGTGCTCGTGCGGGTCGTACCCGGGAATCGTGCCGTCCGCCTTCTTCACCAGGAACAACCCCACCATCCCCATGTCCGAATGGCTCTGTACATGGCAGTGGTACATCCACGCCCCGGCCCCGACCCCCTCCCCCGCGATCACCTGGAACCCGAAGGAGTCCGCCGGGCCGACGATCTTGTTGTCGATGACCTGGCTCGGGTCGTCGGGCCCGGTGAGCATGCCCGTGCGGTTGTCCGCCCAGCGGTGACCGTGCATGTGGAAGGTGTGGTAGTACTCGCCGTGCGTGATCATCACGAACTCGACGCGATCGCCCACCGTGGCCTCGAAGTCGGGGCCGCTGTGCGCCGGCTTGTTGTTGATCAGCATGTCGTTGAAGACGACGGTGTGGGTCGCGTCCGGAAGGATGTCGCCCTTGCGCCGCACGATCACCGGCCCGTACAGGCCCTTGCGGATACCGCCCGTGCCGTGTTCCGTGCCGACGACGTGGTCGTGGTAGTGCCAGTAACCCGCGCTGCCCGCCCGCCAGGTGCCGTCCTTCCGCCGGCCGGGGGCATGGGTGCGCCAGGTGTAGGTGCGGGTGCCGCCGGGTTCGACGTGGCTCTTGTTCAGCTTCGTGCCGTCGCTGGTGATCTCGTAGTCGAGGCCGTGGACATGCAGGCTCACCGGCACGTCCATCGTGTTCTCGAACTCGACGTGCAGGGTGTCGCCCTCGTTGAGCTCGATCAGCGGGCCGGGGATCGTCGCCTTGCCCTTCTCGAAGCCGTAGCCCATCTGCCCGTCGGCGAGCTTCTCGGCGTACAGCTTGATGTGCCTGACCTCGCCGCCGGCCGGGGCGGTCCTCGGCGGTGTGTCGGCGCCCACGGCCTCGGGTACCGATGCCAGCGACAACGATGTCGCGACGGTCGCGCCGCCCAGCAGGACGCGTCTGTTGAAGGTGCGTCTGTCGAAGCCGCGTCTGTTGAAGTTGCTCTTGTTCATGCCGAACTCCCCACGGCGGTACGGAAATTACGGGGATGAACCGGTGAGACGGTACCGGCCACTCCCACGTTTATCCACACTCAGGACAAAGTTCGTCCCAGTACGGCCATAGGTATTGGCGAGTCGTTCAAAGGGGTCTAGCTTCCTTGTCGCTGCTGCTGTGACCGTGGAGGTGCCCATGCACTTACGAGGGTTGAGCACGAGAAGACAGACCTGGGTGGCCACTGTGACCGCCGGGATCGTCGCCGCCGGGCTGATGTCAGCCCCGGCCGCCGACGCACGCCCGGCCCCCGAGCCACCCCTGACAACGATGTCCATCAAGTCGCCGCCCGGCGGCGCCAATGTGCGTGTGCTGATCTTCTACGGTTCCGCGGCCGCAGGCGAGGAGTCGCCTCTGGTGAACGCCGGCATCGCGGCGATCGAGAAGATCGGCCTGTCCGGCCCGACCGACCAGCGCTTCGACGTCGAGGCCACGAACGACGCCTCGGTCTTCACCGATGAGACCGAGCTGGGCCGTCTCAACGCGATCGTGTTCCTCACCGGGGGCGGCGACGTCCTCGACCCGGAGCAGGAGGCGGGTCTGGAGGCCTACATGGAGGCGGGCGGCGGTTTCGTCGGCATCCATGACGCGGCCCGCGCCGAGCCGTACTCGGACTGGTTCACCGGACTCGTCGGCGCCCGCCCGGCGGCCGGCGGCCCGACGGCCGTACAGCGGGCGGTCGTCGAGGTCGGTGACCGGCGGCATCCGGCCACCAAGGAGCTGCCGCTCCAGTGGAAACGGCCGGACAAATGGCTGAACTGGACAAAGAACCCGTCAGGCGCGGTGCATACCGTCGCCCGAGTCCGGGAGGCGTCGTACCAGCCCGGCACGAGCGCCAACGGCTGGGACCACCCGGTGAGTTGGTGCCGTGACTACGACGGCGGCCGCTCCTTCTACACCGGGATGGGCGGCACGGTGTCGTCGTACGACGAGACCGACTTCCGTACGCATCTGCGCGGCGCCCTGCTCTGGACGACCCGGCTCGTGCAGGCCGACTGCAAGGCCACGATCACCGGCAACTACAAGGCGGAGCGCCTCACCCAGCCCAACCAGCCCGGCCAGAACGACCAGATCGGCGAACCGCACGGCCTGGTCACGGCCCCCGACGGGCGGGTGCTCTACATCGGCCGGGGCGGCGCCGACTCCTCGCAGCCGGTGATCACCGACTGGAACAACCCGGACATCGGCAAGGGCAAGGGCGAGATCCATGTCTACGACCCGAAGACCAAGAAGGTCACCCTGGCCGGGGCGTTGACGGTCTTCGGTAACAAGGGCGGCGGCGACGAGCTGATCAAGGTCGAGGAGGGGCTTCTCGGCATCGAGCTCGATCCGCGGTTCGAGGAGAACGGCTGGGTGTATCTGCACTACACCCCGCATTCGCGGCTCAACCGCGACACGCGGATGGCCGACCGGCGCGTCTCCCGCTTCACGCTCGACCTGGCCACCAACAAGCTGGACCTGAACAGTGAGAAGGTGCTGCTCAGCTGGCCGGTGCAGGTGCACAGTTGCTGCCACTCGGGCGGCGGGATGACCTGGGACTCCAAGGGCAACCTCTACATCGCGACCGGCGACAACAACTCCAGCCGCTTCAGCGACGGTTACTCGGGCAACAACCCCGATCCCGACTACAAGGGCGTGTCCTTCGCCGACGCGCGCCGCACCGCCGGCAACACCAACAACCTCAACGGCAAGATCCTGCGCATCCACCCGGAGCCGGACGGGACGTACACCCTCCCGGAGGGCAACCTGTTCACGGGGCGGGAGACCGACGAGGGCGGCGGCAAGACGCGCGGTGAGATCTATGTGATGGGCGTCAGGAACCCGGCGCGCATCTTCGTCGACCGGAAGACCGACATCCTGTACGCGGGCTGGGTCGGCCCGGACGCCTCGGCGCCCTCCACGACGTGGGGCCCGGCGAAATACGACACCTTCGCGGTCATCACCAAGGCGAGCAACCGAGGTTGGCCGTACTGCATGGGCAACAAGCAGCCCTACCGCGACCGCAATCTGCCGGATCCGAGCAAGCCGCTGGGCTGGTACGACTGCGACCACCCCAAGAACGAGTCGCCGAACAACGACGGGCTCGTCAACCTCCCGCCGGTCACCGGCAACAACATCTGGTACTCGCCCCAGGGCGGCGCCCCGGACTTCCCGCGCGACGCGAACGGCGTGCCGTCGTACAAGCAGGAGGAGTCCACCTATCTGCTGCCGTGGCTGAAGGGCGGCGGTCAGGCCGCGATGAACGGGCCGGTGTACCGGTACGACGCCGTCTCGGCCACCAGTGACGTCAAGTGGCCGTCGTACTGGGACGGCAAGTGGTTCGTCGGCGACTTCTACGACGCCGACCAGCCGCGCAACGCGGTGATCACCGACCCGAAGACGCACGGTGAGGGCGGTCTGCCGGTCCACTCCGAGTCGCTGAAGAAGATCGTGCCGGTCGGCAACGACGGCATCAAGAACCTCATGGACTGGAAGTTCGGTCCGGACGGCGCGCTGTACGTGCTCGACTACGGCCGCGGCTTCTTCACCTCGGACGCCAAGTCGGCGCTGTGGCGGGTCACTTACACGGGCGGAGGGCCGACTCCGGCCGCCGACCGGCTGGCGAGAGGAGGAACCCAGTGATACGCCGACGCCATCGACGAAGAGTCTGGACGGCCCTGGTGGCCGCGATGCTCGTGATGCTGGGGCTGCAGTCCGCGCCCGTCGCCGTCGGACAGCCCGACGCCCCGGCCGCGGCGGCCGCGCAGGTGCTCACCTGGACCGCGGGCGACGACATCACCAAGTACACGACGGCGCCCGTGACGGCCGTGGCCGGTCAGGCGACGATCGTCTTCGAGAACAGCACGGCGACCGGCAACACCACCGGAATGCCGCACACGCTGACGTTCGACACCTCCGACCCGGAGTTCAACAACGACGTCCAGCTCAACATCCTGGCCAACCCGAACGACGACCAGGGCGGCCGCCACACCGCCGAGGTCACGCTCACCCCCGGCCGCTACCGCTACTACTGCACGATCCCCGGCCACGGGCAGATGCAGGGCATCCTGGTGGTGACCGAGGGCAGCGGCGAGGACACCACGGCACCCGAGGCGTCGGCGCACGTCAGCGGGACACAGAACGCGCAGGGGCAGTACGTCGGTTCGGCGAGCGTGGCGATCCACGCCACCGACGACGAGGGCGGTTCCGGAGTCGACCGCGTCGAGTACGCGATCGGCGACACGGGCGCCTGGCAGCCGTACACCACCCCGGTCGTCGTCGACCAGGTCGGCGACCACAAGATTCGCTACCGCGCCCTCGACAAGGCGGGGAACGTCTCGGCGGAGAAGAGCGTCGCGTTCACGGTCGTCGCGCCGCCGACCGACGACACGACAGCGCCGGAGACATCGGCGACCGTCAGCGGCGAGCAGAATACCGACGGCACGTACATCGACATGGCGACCGTCACCGTCTCCGCCTCCGACACCGGTTCCGGCGTCAACAGCATCGAGTACGCGATCGGCTCCGGTGCCTGGCAGCCGTACACCGCACCGGTGATGGTGCATCAGGTCGGCACCCATACGGTGCGCTACCGGGCCACCGACAAGGCGGGCAACGTGGCCGGCGAGAAGAGCGTGCAGTTCACGGTGGTCGCGGCGCCCCAGCCGGACACCATCCCGCCGGTGACGGGCGTGACCGTCGAGGGCACGAAGAACTCCGACGGCGCGTACGTCGGCAACGCCAAGGTGACCGTCTCGGCGACCGACGAGCACGGCGGCTCGGGGCTCGACCGGATCGAGTACTCGCTCGACGGCGGACCGTACCTCGCGTACGGCGCCCCGGTGGTCGTCGACCGGGCGGGCACGCACACCCTCGCCTACCGGGCGACGGACAAGGCCGGCAACACCGCGGCGGCCCGCACGGTGACCTTCACCGTGGTGTCGAGCCAGGTTCCGGCGCCCAACTGCCCCGAGTTCGACGAGCGGTTGACGGTGATCGTCGGCACGGTCGACTCGGGTGTCCCCAACCGGCTCACCAACAGCCGGTGCCGGATCAACGAGTTGATCGAGGACGAGAAGCAGTGGACGTCCCAGGCGCTGTTCCTCAAGCACGTGAAGACGGTCCTGGACAAGCTCCTCAAGGACGGCGTCGTCGACGAGCGCGAGTACGACGCCATCCGCGAGGCCGCCCGCGAGTCGGGGATCGGCAAGCCCGGCCAGACCGAGGGCTACCGCACGATCCTCGACGGCAGCGCGGCGTCGTTCGCCAAGTGGCAGCAGGTGGGCGGCGGTTCGTTCGCGCCGAACGCCGACGGCTCGATCACCAGCGGCACCACCAAGCCGGGCCTGGGCATGCTGTGGTTCCCGGAGCGCAAGTACGGCGACTTCTCGCTCAAGCTCCAGTGGCGTGACGACGCACCGGGCACGGGCAACGCCAACTCCGGCGTCTTCGTCCGCTTCCCGTGGGTCCACGACCACCCCGAGGAGTCGCGGCCGGAGTGGGTCGCCATCAAGTACGGCCACGAGGTGCAGGTGCTCGACCGGCCCGACGGCGACATGTACAAGACCGGGTCGGTCTACGGCTTCGACCGGGTGGGGCTCGCGGGCGCGGGCGTCACCCAGAAGGGCACGTGGAACGACTACGAGATCCGTGTGGTCGACCAGCACTACTCGGTCTACCGCAACGGCGTGCTGATCAACGAGTTCGACAACACCGGCGGACAGGACTTCGTCCCGCCGCGCTCGGACGACCCGGGCACGGACGGGCGGCGGTTCGCCTCCGGCTACATCGGACTCCAGGTGCACGGCACGACCGATGTGGTGTCGTACCGGGACATCCGGATCAAGGAGTTGTAGCAGGCCCTCCCGCAGGGCCCGTTGTCAGTGGCGTACGGCATGCTGTCGATCAGTGGCAGCCCGCCGTACGCCACTGCGCAACGGGGAGGAAGACGTGTTCACGGGGATCGACGACGTCGACTGGGCGTCACTGGGCCATGCGTACACCGAGTCGGCGACGGACGTGCCGGACCTGCTGCGAGGGCTGGCCTCGGACGACCCGGCCCGTCGGGAGGTGGCGCTGGACGGTATGTACGGGGCGCTGCACCACCAGGGGGACGTGTACGACAGCACGGTCGCCTGCATACCGTTCCTCTTCGAGCTCGTGACCACCGAGGCGGTCGCCGACCGGGGTGCGGTCGTGCACCTGCTGTGCAGCATCGCGGGTGAGCGGGAGCCGGACCCGGAGGAGATCGGCGGTCTCTTCGAGGACGAGGCGGAGGACGCCGAGTACGTCCAGCCGTATCTGGACGCCTGGGCGACGGTCCGTGGGTGCGCGGACGTTTTCCTGGGCCTGCTCGCCGATCCCGACGCCGAGGTGCGCGCGGCCGCCGCCACGGCGCTGGCCCATGTGCACCCGGAGCCGGGCCGGGTTCTCGCCGCGCTGCGGGAGCGGCTGACCGTCGAGCGGGATCCGGAGGCCGTGGGCGCCCTCGTCGAAGCGATCGGCCGGCTGGGCGCCGACCACCGGGACACGCTCGGCGCCGAGGCGGGCGCGGTGCTGCAGGAGGTCGTGGCCGTCGCGTCCCACCCCGAGCAGCGCCTGGCGGGACTGGTCCAACTGGCGCGCTGCGGGCCCGCGTCACTGCCCGAGGACCTGGTGGAGACCGTCCTGGGCGTCATGCGGATCGCCTACGAGCAGAAGGTGTCCGCAGCGGAGCAGCCGACCGCGCCGGAGCGCCCCGGCACGGACACGATGGTGTCTTATCTGCGCGGACTGGAGGCCGCACAGCGCCGGAGCGTCGACTCTTCGAGGGCCGGCGACCTCCTGGAGGAGCTGCACAGGGCGCTCGGTGACCATACGGATCCCAGGTTCGACCTCCTCGTCGGGCAGCTGCAGAGCCCGGACTGGGGCCAGCGCATGGCGGCGGTCGACATGGCGGGCACGCTGTTGACGGGGTGGCGGGCGCCCAACGACCTGCCGGTCGCGCTGCTCGCCCGCCAGTTGGCCGAGGGCGAACCCGAGCTCTCCCACCGGACCCTGAGCGAGCTGTGCAACGTGGCTCCGGTCGCCGGCGTCGTCGCGGACGTCCTCGCCGTGTGTGTGCGGGAATGGGGCGACACCTGGCAACCGGAGAGCTGGGAGCGGGCCCTCTTCGGCAAGGCGCTGCAGGCGCTGGCGCTTCAGGGCGACGAACAGGCCGTCCCCGCGCTGACCGAGGTGCTGGCGCGGGAGGGCACCGTCCCGGAGTACCTGAGCAGGTGGGTCGGACGGATCGGCAGCGAGGCCGCCGCGCCACTGGTGCCGGTGTTGCACCGCCGGCTCGGGGCAGTGCCGCCCGACCGCCACACGCGCTCGACGGAGCGGCTGATCGCGGCGCTCGATGTGCTCGCCCGCCCCGAGTCCCTGCCCCTATTCATCGAGATGGTCGAGTCCGACACCTGGCGCAGCGGTCCGGCGGTGCGCGCCCTTGCCCGGTACGGACCTGCGGCGGCCGAAGCGGCCCCTCGGCTGCGGGAGTTGATCGCTTCCTCGTCAAAGTCGCTCACCCTTCGACTGGACGCGGCAAGGGCCCTACTGGCGGTGACCGGCGAGGCCGAGCCCCTCCTGACCCGGATCCTGCCCCTGGTCCGGGAGGGCATGGAATCGCACCAGTGGCCCACGGAGAACAGCGCCCTGAAGACAGCCGCCGCGCTGGGCCCGGCAGGCGCGCCGCTGGCCCCGCGGTTGCGGGAACTGGTCGCGAGACGCGACTCGTCCAAGGACGTGATGGTGGCCCTGTGGAAGGTCACCCGGGACGCGGACGAGATGCTGCCGATCCTGCTCGCCAACTGGACGGCGTTCCCGAGGATCCGGCCGGACATCGTCGCCTGCCTGATCGAGATGGGCCCCGCGGCCGCATCCGCTCTTCCCCTCATACGCGAGGAGTTGTCCTCCGCACGCCGTCACAACAACGACAGCCGCGACGACGACAGAAGGAACGTCCGGTACGACGTCGCCGCGGACGAGAGGCTGCTGAGGGACTGCCGTCGGCTGGTGGCGGCGCTGGAGGTCTGATCCGACGCAGGAAGTCTGATCCGAGGGAGGATGCGCACGGCTGTCGGCCTCGCCGCGCCGTCCGACCATGTCCCTGGCTCGTCCGGCCTCCTGGCCCCTGGGTCCGCCCGGCCTGGCTCCTTCAGTCCGTCCGGTCCGGCTCCTTCTTCGCCCGACTCGGCTGCACCCGCTTGGGCTCCCCCGGCATCTTCGGGTACTCGGGCGGGTACGGCAGATCGCCCAGCCCGTGGTCGCGTTCGTCCTTGTTGGCCAGTTCCAGCAGGGCGTCCAGGGAGAAGCGGTGGTCGTCCATGTCGGCGTGTACGTCGCCGAGTTCGGCGAAGCGGGCCGGCATCGTCGCGATGTCGAAGTCCTGGGGATGCGCCACCCCGACCTCCTCCCAGCGCAGGGGTGCGGAGACCGGGGCGTGCGGGCGGGGGCGTACCGAGTAGGCGGAGGCGATGGTGCGGTCGCGGGCCGTCTGGTTGTAGTCGATGAAGATGCGCTCGCCCCGCTCCTCCTTCCACCACTTGATCGTCACCTGCTCCGGCATCCGGCGTTCCAGCTCCCGGCCCACCGCGATGGCGGCGCGCCTTACCTGGGTGAAGGTCCAGCGCGGCTCGATCGGCACGAAGACGTGCAGGCCGCGGCCGCCGGAGGTCTTGGGCCAGCCGCGCAGGCCGCCGAACTCGTCGAGGACGGCGCGCAGTTCGTGGGCGGCGCGGACGGCGTCGTCGAAGTCGGTGCCGGGCTGTGGGTCGAGGTCGATGCGGAGTTCGTCGGGGCGGTCGACGTCGTCGCGGCGCACCGGCCAGGGGTGGAAGGTGAGCGTGCCGTACTGCGCGGCCCACAGGACGGCGGCCTCCTCGGTGGGGCACATCTCGTCGGCGCTGCGGCCGCTGGGGAAGGTGATGTGGGCGGTGGGGATCCAGTCGGGCATGTTCTTGGGCGCCCGTTTCTGGAAGAACCACTCTCCGGTCACACCGTCCGGGTAGCGCTCCAGGGTGGTGGGACGGTTGCGCAGGGCGCGCAGGATGCCGGGGCCGACGGCGACGTAGTACTGGGCGAGGTCCAGCTTGGTGAAACCGCGCTCCGGGAAGAAGATCTTGGCCGGGTTGGACAGGCGCACGGTTCTGCCGCCCGCCTCAAGCTCCACCGCTTCGCCCATGCGAGCCACGGTAGGCCCACCGCCCACGCCTCGCACACTGGGCGGCAGCTGCCGTATGCGCGCAGAATCGGACCATGGACCTTCCGGTGATGCCGCCCGTGAAGCCGATGCTCGCCAAGTCGGTGGCGAAGATCCCGCCGGGCATGCAGTACGAGGCGAAGTGGGACGGGTTCCGGGCGATCGTGTTCCGGGACGGGGACGAGGTCGAGCTGGGCAGCCGTACCACAAAGTCGCTGACCAGGTACTTTCCCGAGCTGGCGGCGGGATTGAAGGAGCGGTTGCCGGAGCGGTGCGTGCTGGACGGGGAGATCGTCATCGCGCGCGAGGGGCGGCTGGACTTCGACGCGCTCACCGAGCGCATCCACCCGGCCGACTCCCGGGTGCGGATGCTGGCCGAGAGGACGCCGGCGTCGTTCGTGGTCTTCGATCTGCTGGCGCTGGCGGACCGGTCGCTGCTGGAGACGCCACTGGCGGACCGGAGGGCGCTGCTCACCATGGCGTTGTCCGGGGCGACGGCGCCGGTGCACGTGGCGCCGGCCACGACCGACGTCGAGACGGCCCAGGGGTGGTTCGAGCAGTACGAGGGGGCCGGGCTGGACGGTGTCATCGCCAAGCCGCTCACCCTGCGCTATCTCCAGGACGAGCGCGCCATGTTCAAGATCAAACACGAGCGGACTGCGGACGTCGTCGTCGCGGGGTACCGCCTGCACAAGAGCGGACCGGTCGTGGGCTCCCTGTTGCTCGGTCTCCACGACGACCGGGGCACCCTCCAGCATGTGGGCGTGTCGGCCGCGTTCTCCATGAAGCGGCGCGCCGAGCTGGTCGAGGAACTGGAGCCACTGCGCATGGACGACGTAGCGGGGCACCCGTGGGCGGCCTGGTCGGACGAGGCGGCCCATGAGTCGGCCCGGCTGCCGGGCGCGCCGAGCCGCTGGTCGGGCAAGAAGGACCTGTCCTGGGTGCCGCTCCGGCCGGAGCGGGTGGCCGAGGTGGCGTACGACCACATGGAGAACGGCGTCCGCTTCCGGCACACGGCCCGCTTCCGCCGCTGGCGCCCGGACCGCACCCCCGAGAGCTGCACCTACGCGCAGCTGGAGGAGCCGGTCCGCTACGACCTCGCGGAGATCTTCGCACCGCAGGCCTGAGTCGCGGAGTGCCCGAGTCGCCGCGTACCCCAAGTCGCCGCAGGTCCGAGTCCCGGCAGGCCCCACTGCCGCAGACCCAGTCACGCAGACCCGAGTCGCGTACCTCAGTCACCACAGGACCGAGCCACCGCCTGCCCCACCTCGCCGCAGGCCCCAGTCCCCGCAGGCCCCACTGCCGCGGGCCCGACTCGCCGCGCGTATTTCAGCCTCCGCGTGCCCCAGGTCGGGGTGCCGACCCCAGTTCCGCAGGCCCGAGCCCCCACGTATCCGCGTCACCGCAGCCCAGCCTCAGGGCTTCATCAGCACCTTGACCGCACCCTCCTGCTTCCGCTGGAACATCTCGTACGCGTGCGGGGCGTCGCTCAGCGGAACGCGGTGGGTGGCGAAGTCGTCGACGCCGAGGGGGTCCTCGTCCGTCAGGTACGGCATGATGTCGTCGCTCCAGCGGCGCACGTTGGCCTGTCCCATTCGGATCTGGAGCTGCTTGTCGAACAGGGTGAGCAGCGGCATCGGGTCCGCGGTGCCGCCGTACACACCGGACAGAGAGATCGTGCCGCCACGCCGGACCAGGTCGATGGCGGTGTGGAGGGCGGCGAGCCGGTCGAGGCTGAAGCGTTCGGCGAGCGGGCCGCTCAGCTTCCGCGGCAGCATCGTCGAGGCCTGCTGGGCCAGCCGGGCGGCCGCGCTGCCGTGTGCCTCCGTGCCGACTGCGTCGATCACGGCGTCGGGGCCGCGACCGTCGGTCTCGTCGCGGATGGCGGCGACGAGTTCCTTCTCGTCGTGGAAGCTCCGCAGGTCGAAGGTCTCGACACCCCGTTCACGCGCCCGCTGCAGCCGCTCGGGGACCAGGTCCACCCCGAAGACGCGCCCCGCGCCCCGCACTTGGGCGACCCGGCAGGCCATGTCGCCGATGGGGCCGAGGCCGAGCACGGCGATGCTGCCGCCCTCCGGGACCTCGGCGTAGCGGACCGCCTGCCAGGCGGTGGGCAGGACGTCGGAGAGATAGACGAACCGGTCGTCGGGTGGCCCGTGCGGGATCTTGATCGGACCGAACTGCGCCTGCGGAACCCGCAGGTACTCGGCCTGGGCGCCCGGCACCGCGCCGTACAGCCGGGTGTAGCCGAACAGGGCGGCGCCCATGCCCTCGCCGGTGACCTGGGTGGTCTCGCACTGGGTCGGCAGCCCGGTCAGGCACATCCAGCAGTTGCCACAGGCGATCTGGAAGGGCACCACGACCCGGTCGCCCGCCTGCAGGTCCGGCACCGCGGCGCCGACCTCCTCGACGATGCCGATCGGCTCGTGGCCGAGGATGTCGCCCGGGGTCATGAACGGCGTGAGCACCTCGTACAGATGCAGGTCGGAGCCGCACAGTCCGCTGGACGTGATGCGGATGATCGCGTCCGTCGGCTCATGGATCCGGGGATCCGGCACGTTCTCCACGCGCACGTCACGCTTGCCCTGCCAGGTCACTGCCCTCATCGCCGCGCGCTCCCTCCGTCACTGGTGCGCGTCCGCGCGTCCGCGCGTCCGGTGGCCGCCGGGTACCCCGGCGCTCCCCGGCCGAATCCACCGGTCGGCCGCCCGGCCAGGGCCGATCGGCGGATCGAAAGTGTGCGGTCGCAGCCACGCAGGTATGGGCAACTATGAAGTGATAAGCACACAATTAATGAGACGGACCGGGCGGGTGGTGGCGGGTGGCCATGATGGTCAGGCAACGAGCGACGCGCACGAGACGCACCACGACGACGGCGCTGCTGGCCGCCGCACTGGCCGCGTCCCTGGCGGCCGGCTGCACGACGTCCGACGGCCCACGCGACGACGGCCGCGGCCGGGAGCAGTCACCGGCGCCGAATGAGAGCGGAAACCGGCAGGCCCAGGGCTCGGTGCTCGCCGTGAAGATCGACAACGTTCGGGCCGCGCGTCCCCACATGGGCCTGAACGAGGCGGACATCGTGTACGTCGAGCAGGTGGAGGCCGGGCTGAGCCGCCTGATGGCGGTGTACGCGCAGAAGCTGCCGAAGACCATCGGGCCGGTGCGCAGCGCCCGCGAGAGCGACCTGGAGCTGCTGGGCCAGTTCGACCGGCCGACGCTCGCCTTCTCCGGGGCGCAGAGCAAGCTCATGCCGCTGATCGACAAGGCGCCGCTGGAGGCGGAGCCGCCCGGCAAGGCCTCCGACGCCTACTTCCGCAGTCCATACCGGCGCTCACCGCACAACCTGTATCTGCGGCCCGGCCGGCTGATGCCCTCGGCACCGGGCACGAAGGCCCTGACGACCGGCTTCCGCTTCGGCGCCGCCCCCGGGGGCGGCAAGGCCGAGACCTCCCGGACGGTGCGCTACCCCGCGGCCCGGCACACGTTCACCTGGTCCGCGAGCCAGAACCGCTGGCTGGTCGCCATGGACGGCACGGCCGCCACGACGACGGACGGCAAGCAGGTGACGGCCTCGACGGTGGTCGTGCAGTACGTGAAGGTGCGCCAGTCCGCGTTCCACGACTTCCTCGGCAACTACACGCCGTACACCGAGACGGTGGGCTCCGGAAAGGCGTCGGTGCTGCGGAATGGTCGCGCCTACGACGACGTGCGGTGGAAGCGTCCGAAGGCCGCGGACGGCACGACGTTCACGACCCGCGACGGAAAACCGATGAACTTCCAGCGCGGCCAGGTGTGGGTGGTGCTCGCGAAGGCGCCCTGAGAAGCCACCCCGAGCAGTCGCTCTGAGTAGGCGCTCCGAGGAGGCATCCTGACGGGACGTTCCGCCTGCCGACGAGCCCTCGGGCACGGAGCCCGCGGATCAGGGCTGTGCGACCAGGGGTTCCGCCGGGTTGCGGAGCCCCTCGGCCGCGTCCGCGACCCGCCGGATCAGGTCGAAGAACAGGTTCTGCTCCTCGGCGGAGAGCGGGGCCAGGAAGACCTGGTTCATCCGGGCCGTGCGGACGGTCAACTTCTTGTGCGTGCGCAGCCCTTCGTCCGTGAGGCGCAGCAGGAAGCGGCGGCCGTCCTGGGGGTCGCGCACCTTGTCGAGCAGCCCGCGGCGACCGAGCCGGCTGATCACCTCGGCGATGGTGGACCGGTCGAGCCCCACCCGCTCCCCCACGGTCCGCTGGTCCAGGCCCGGCTCGGCGACGAGGGTGTTGAGCACGGCGAACTGGGGCGAGGTGATCTCTTCGGAGACCATCGTGTTCCACAGCAGGTAGTGCGCCTGCTGGAGCCGCCGGGCCAGGTGCCCGGGGTGGGTGGTGAGGTCCACGGCGGCCATGCGCGCTCCCCTGGTCGAATTCATCGGTGCACTGAACAATACCCGGCCCCTGCGT
This sequence comes from Streptomyces shaanxiensis, assembly GCF_039537145.1. Lineage (NCBI taxonomy): Bacteria > Bacillati > Actinomycetota > Actinomycetes > Kitasatosporales > Streptomycetaceae > Streptomyces > Streptomyces shaanxiensis. The sequence continues at coordinate 562,880 of NZ_BAAAZY010000010.1, read as the reverse complement.
GACTGTCTGCGGTGCGCGCACTCCGCCGACACTTGCGTTTACCGGGGCCTTGACGGACTTCCCGCTCCAGTGGCAGCGTGAAGACGAACCTCGCGGAATTAATCAGTGCCCTGACTAACTCGGGTGCTGGGAGCTCGGAAGAGATGGGGCTTCTCGGATGGACAAGGTGGTCGCCACGGCCCTGGAGGCGGTGGCCGATGTCGGCGACGGCGCGTCGCTGGCGGTGGGTGGTTTCGGGCTGAGCGGTGTGCCGAACGTGCTGATCCAGGCCCTGTTCGAGCGGGGTGTGGCCGGTTTGTCGGTCGTCTCCAACAACTGCGGGGCGATGGAGTCCGGCTTGGCGGTGCTCCTGGCTGCGGGGCGGATCGCGCGGGTGACCGGCTCCTACATCGGCGCGAACAAGGAGTTCGCCCGCCAGTACCTGTCCGGGGAGCTGGAGGTCGAGATGATCCCGCAGGGCACGCTGGCCGAGCGGCTGCGGGCCGGCGGCGCCGGGATCCCGGCGTTCTTCACGCCGGCCGGTGTGGGCACGCAGGTCGCCGAGGGCGGGCTGCCCTGGCGGTACGACGGCTCCGGCGGGGTCGCGCTGGCCTCGCCGCCGAAGGAGGTGCGGGAGTTCGACGGCACGGAGTACGTGCTGGAGCGCGGTATCCGCACCGACTTCGCGCTGGTACGGGCCGCGAAGGGCGACCGCCACGGCAACCTGGTCTTCAACAAGTCCTCCCGGAACTTCAACCCGCTGGCCGCGATGGCCGGGCGGGTGACGATCGCCGAGGTCGAGGAACTCGTGGAGCCCGGCGAGATCGACCCGGATGCCGTCCATCTGCCGGGGATCTTCGTCCAGCGGGTCGTGGCGCTCACCCCCGAGCAGGCAACGGACAAGCAGATCGAACGGCGCACGGTTTCCGCGCCCGAGGCACGAGGGACGGTGGGCTAGTCATGGCGTGGACGCGGGAAGAGATGGCCGCGCGGGCCGCGCGTGAGCTTCAGGACGGGCAGTACGTCAATCTCGGCATCGGTCTGCCGACGCTGATCCCGAACTACCTGCCGGAGGGCGTGGAGGTGATCCTGGAGTCGGAGAACGGCATCCTGGGCACCGGTCCCTACCCGACCGAGGACCAGGTCGACCCGGACCTGATCAACGCCGGCAAGGAGACCGTCACGGTCCTGCCCGGGGCATCCTTCTTCGACTCGGCACTGTCCTTCTCGATGATCCGCGGCGGACACATCGACGTCGCCGTGCTCGGCGCCATGCAGGTCTCGCAGACCGGCGACCTGGCCAACTGGGCCATCCCCGGCAAGATGATCACCGGGATCGGCGGGGCGATGGACCTGGTGCACGGCGCCCGCACGGTCATCGTCGTGATGACCCACACCGCCAAGGACGGCTCGGCGAAGATCCTCGCCGAGTGCGCGCTGCCGCTCACCGGCAAGGCGTGTGTGAACCGGATCATCACCGACCTCGGCGTCCTGGACGTCACCGACGACGGGCTCGTCCTCGTCGAGACCGCACCCGGCGTGAGCGTCGCCGAGATCATCGCCAAGACCGACGCCAAGCTGACCGTCGCGGAGGCTCTGCTGTGAACACCGTCTACCTCGTCGACGCGGTCCGCACCCCGATCGGCCGCTACAACGGCGGCCTCGCCTCGGTCCGCCCGGACGACCTGGCCGCGCACGCCATCCGTGAACTCGTCGGCCGTACCCCGGAGTTGGACCCGGCCCGGATCGAGGACGTCTACTTCGGCAACGCCAACGGCGCCGGCGAGGAGAACCGCAACGTCGGCCGCATGGCCGCGCTGCTGGCCGGTCTGCCCACCAGCGTGCCGGGCGTGACCGTCAACCGGCTGTGCGCCTCCGGCCTCGAGGCGGTGATCCAGGCGGCCCGCGCGATCGCGGCCGGGGACGCCTCCATCGCCGTAGCAGGTGGTGTCGAGTCCATGACGCGGGCGCCGTACGTGCTGCCCAAGTCGGACAGGCCGTTCCCGGCCGGGCACGCCGAGCTGTACTCCACCACTCTGGGCTGGCGCATGGTCAACCCGAGGATGGACCCGCAATGGACCATCGCGCTCGGGGAGTCGGCCGAGCTGATCGCCGAGAAGCACAAGATCAGCCGCGAGCAGCAGGACGAGTTCGCCCTGAACAGCCACCAGAAGGCAGCGCGCGCCCAGCAGGCCGGGCTGTTCGACGCCGAGATCGCGCCGGTGAGCATTCCGCAGCGCAAGGGCGACCCGAAGGTCTTCGGCGCGGACGAATCCGTACGGCCCGACGCGTCGCTGGAGGCGATGGCAAGGCTGAAGCCGTCGTTCCGCAAGGAGAACGGCACCGTCACCGCGGGCAACGCGTCCCCGCTCAACGACGGCGCCGCCGCCCTGCTGCTGACCGACGAGGAGGGCCTGAAGGCGACCGGCCGCGAGCCCCTCGCCCGGATCTCCGCCACCGGTGTCTCCGCGCTCGACCCGCAGTACTTCGGTCTCGCCCCCGTGGCGGCGGTTACGCGTGCGCTGGCCAAGGCGGGCAAGGGATTCGGCGACCTGTCGGTGCTGGAGCTGAACGAGGCGTTCGCCGCGCAGGTGCTCGGCTGTGTCGCCGAGTGGCCCGAGTTCGACCCGGAGATCCTCAACCCGCAGGGCGGCGCCATCGCCCTCGGCCACCCCCTGGGCGCCTCCGGTGCCCGCCTGGCCGGCACCGTCGCCCACCAACTTGCCCGCAAGGGCAGCGGAGTCGGCGTCGCCACCCTGTGCATCGGCGTCGGCCAAGGCCTCGCCCTCGTCCTCGAGCGCTGAGTCCTCGAACGCCAAGAACCCACGAGGAACCCCCATGACTCTCACGCAGCACGACATCGACCAGGAAATCGCCGCCGAGCGCGCCGCCTACGAGAAGCGGATCGCCGACGGCGCCCCCGTCGAGCACCAGCCGCGCCGCGACTACGCCCCGTACCGGTCCTCGGTCCTGCGCCACCCCAAGCAGCCGCCGATCTCGATCGACGTCACCAAGGACCCGGAGCTGGTGGAGCTGCACTCCCCCGCCTTCGGGGAGCGGGACATCACCGAGATCGACAACGACCTCACCCGGCAGCACACCGGGGAGCCGATCGGTGAGCGGATCACCGTCGAGGGCCGGCTCCTCGACCGCGACGGCCGTCCGATCCGCGGGCAGCTCGTCGAGATCTGGCAGGCCAACTCGGCCGGCCGCTACGCGCACCAGCGCGAGCAGCACGACGCTCCGCTGGACCCGAACTTCACCGGCGTCGGCCGTACGCTGACGGACGACAGCGGCTTCTACCGCTTCACCACCGTCCAGCCGGGCCCGTACCCGTGGCGCCAGCACGTCAACGCCTGGCGGCCGGCCCACATCCACTTCTCGCTGTTCGGTTCGGCGTTCACCCAGCGGCTCGTGACGCAGATGTACTTCCCGAGCGACCCGCTGTTCCCGTACGACCCGATCATCCAGTCGGTGACGGACGACGCGGCCCGGCAGCGGCTGGTGGCGACATACGACCACAACCTGTCGGTGCCCGAGTTCTCGATGGGCTACCACTGGGACATCGTGCTCGACGGCCCGCACGCCACCTGGATCGAAGAAGGACGCTGACCTGCCATGACGAAGATCGACACGAGCCGTCCGGAGACCGTGCTCCCCACTCCGTCGCACACGGTCGGACCCTTCTACGGCCACGCCCTGCCGTTCCCCGGCGGCGGCGACATCGCGCCCGTCGGCCACCCGGACACGATCGTGCTCCAGGGGTACATCCTCGACGGCGAGGGCAACCCGCTCCCGGACGCCTTCGTGGAGCTGTGGGGCGCCGACCCGGACGGCAATGTCCCGCAGGCCGACGGTTCGATGCGGCGCGACCCGGCGAGCGGCGGGTTCCTGGGCCGCAACGGCGTGGAGTTCACCGGCTGGGGGCGGATCCAGACGGACGCGAACGGCCACTGGTCCGCACGGACGCTGCGGCCGGGGGCACGCGGGCAGAGCGCGCCGTACATCAGCGTGTGCGTGTTCGCGCGCGGGCTGCTGGTGCACCTGTTCACGCGGATCTATCTGCCGGGCGACGAGGCGGCGCTGGCCGCCGACCCGCTGCTCGCCCGGCTGGACGAGGCGCGACGCGACACGCTGATCGCCGAGGACCGGGGCGACGGCACATACCGTTTCGACATCCGCCTTCAGGGCGAAGGCGAAACGGTCTTCCTGGAGTTCCAGTGACTTCTGCCGATCCCGACGACACCGGCCTGCTCGCCCCCGGGTGGGCAGGCTCCCCCGCCGCCCGTGCGACCGGCGACACGGCCTGTCTCCAGGCCCTGCTCGACGCGGAGGCCGCCCTCACCCGGGCCCAGGCCGCCCTGGGGCTCGCCCCGGCCGAGGCGGCGTCGGCGGTGACGGAGGCGGCGGACGCCGGCCGCTTCGACGTACGCTCGCTCGCCGAGCGGGCCCGTAGCGGCGGCAACCCGGTCATCCCCCTGGTCGCTGATCTGACGAAGGCGGTCGGTGACGCGTACGGCCCCTACGTCCACCGGGGAGCGACCAGCCAGGACATCATGGACACGGCGTCGATGCTGGTCGCCGTGCGCACGCTCGACCTGGTTCTCGGCGACCTCGACCGCACGCAGCGGGCGCTCGCCCGGCTGGCCGCCGAGCACCGCGACACCGTGATGCCGGGGCGGACGCTCACCCAGCACGCCGTACCGACGACGTTCGGGCTGAAGGCGGCCGGATGGCGGTCGCTGGTGCTCGACGCGCGGGACCGGGTCATCGAGGTACGGGACGGCCTGCCCGCCCAACTAGGCGGTGCCGCCGGGACATTGGCGGCCTTCACGGCGTACGGCACCCAGGACACCGCGGCCCTCACCGTGGCCTTCGCCCGTGAACTCGGCCTCGCTGCGCCGCTCCTCCCCTGGCACACCCTTCGCACACCGATCGCCGATCTCGCCGGCTGCCTGGCCTTCACGGCAGGGGCGCTGGGCAAGATCGCGACGGATGTGCTCGTCCTCGGCCGTACCGAGATCGCCGAGGTCGCCGAGAGCACCGGCGGCGGCTCGTCCGCGATGCCGCACAAGGCCAACCCCGTACGGTCCACGCTGATCGCCGCCGCGGCCAGGCGGGCGCCGCAGCTGGCGGCCACGCTGTACGGGGCGATGGCGGCGGAGGACGAGCGGCCGGCCGGGGCCTGGCACGCCGAGTGGGAGCCGCTCAGGGACCTGCTGCGGCTGGTCGGCGGGGCCGCCCGGGATGCCGTCGAGCTGACCGAGGGACTGCGGGTCGGGTCCGAGGCCATGCGGGAGCACCTGGAGCTCACGCACGGGTTGATCGTCTCCGAGCGGCTGTCGGCCGAGCTGGCCCCTCTGCTGGGGCGGGCCCGCGCCAAGGCCCTGCTCACGGACATCGCCCGGCGGACCTACACCGAGGACCGCTCGTTGGGTGAACTCCTCGCCGAGGAACCCGAGTTGAAGGACGTCGACCTCGACGAGCTCACCGACCCCGCCCGTTACACCGGCTGCGCCGGATCCCTCACCGACCGTGCTCTGGAGCGACGTTGACCGACAAACTCCTCAACCACCGCGCCGAAGGGCCCACTTCCGCACCGCCGCTACTGCTCGGCCCCTCGCTCGGCACGTCGTACGCCCTGTGGGACCAGGTCGCGCCCGAGCTGTCGATCACCCATCGGGTCGTGCGCTGGGACCTGCCGGGGCACGGCGGATCCGCCGCCGACCTCATCGGGGCGGGTGCCACCGTCGGTGACCTCGCCCGCCTGGTGCTCGCGCTCGCCGACTCGCTCGGCATCGAGCGGTTCGCGTACGCGGGTGTCTCGCTCGGCGGTGCGGTGGGGCTGCATCTCGCCGTGCACCACCCGGAGCGGGTCGCGTCCCTGGCCGTGATCTGTTCGTCGGCGCACTTCAACGGTGCGAAGCCGTGGGAGGAGCGGGCCGCACTGGTGCGGCGCGAAGGGCTGTCGGGGCTCGCCGAGGGCGCGAACGCCCGCTGGTTCACCCCCGGGTTCACCGTGCCGGAGCTGGTCCAGGACCACCGCGACGCCGATCCCGCCGCATACGCCGCCTGCTGTGACGCGCTCGCCGCCTTCGACCTGCGGGAGCGGCTGCCGGAGATCTCCTCGCCCACCCTGCTGATCGCCGGCCGCGAGGACCCCGCGACCCCGCCCGCGCATCTGCGGGAGATCGCGGACGCCGTACCGGGTGCCGCGCTCGTCGAGATCCCGGGGGCCTCGCATCTGGCGCCGGCGCAGTGCCCGGAGGCGGTGCTGACCGCCCTGCGCGCGCACTTCGACGGGGGCGCCAAGCGGGGCATGGAAGTGCGGCGCGAGGTGCTCGGCGACGCACACGTGGACCGGGCGCAGGCCCGGCAGACCCCCTTCACCGCACGCTTCCAGGACTTCATCTCGCGCTACGCCTGGGGGGAGATCTGGACCGACCCGACGCTCACCCGCCGCGAGCGCAGCATGATCACCCTGACGGCGCTGGTCGCGCACGGTCACTACGACGAGCTGGCCATGCATGTGCGGGCGGCGCGGCGCAACGGGCTGACGCCGGAGGAGATCGGGGCCGTACTGCTGCAGACGGCGGTGTACTGCGGGGTTCCGGCGGCGAACTCGGCGTTCGCGGCGGCGCAGCGCGTCCTCGCGGAAGAGGAAGGGTGACCCTGCTGGTCGTAGCCTCAGCAGCACCTCGCACATGCCTCCACCCCGTGCCTACGGTGGGAGGCATGTCCACGATTCTCATCACCGGTGCCACCTCGGGTCTCGGCCGGTACGTGGCCTTCGAGCTGGTCCGCTCGGGGCACGTCGTCCTCGCGCACGGACGCGACCCGGGCCGTACGGAACAGCTGGTCGAGGAGTTGCGCACCGAGGGTGACGCCGAGGGGTTCGTCGCCGATCTGGCCTCGCTGACGCAGGTGCGCGAGCTGGGCGCGCATGTCGCCGGCGCGCATCCCGACCTGGACGTGCTGATCAACAACGCGGGCGTGGGAGCGGGTCCGCCCGGCGCGGGGCGCGAGCTGAGCGCCGACGGACACGAACTACGGCTCGCCGTGAACTACTTGGCTCCGGTGGTGCTGACCCGTGCCCTGCTCCCGGTACTGCAAGCGAACACGCCCGCCCGGGTCGTCAACGTCGGCTCGGCCGGCCAGGAGCCCCTCGACTTCGACGACGTCGAGTTCCGACGCGGATACGACGGCTTCGCGGCGTACCGACGAGCAAAGTTCGCTCTGGCGGCCCACACCTTCGTCCTCGCCGAGGAGTTGGCGGACACCGGTGTCGCCGTGAACGTGCTCCACCCGGCGACCTTCATGGACACGGCGATGGTGCGCGAAGGCGGGGTCGCCCCCTGGAACACCGTCGCCGACGGTGCCCCGGGTGTCCTGGCCCTGGCGACCCAGGACCTGGGCACGGGCATGTACTTCGAAGGCACGAGCCCGTCCCGGGCGCACGAGGGGACGTACGACCCCGAGGTTCGCAAGCGGCTGGCCGCGGTCACCGACCAGCTGCTCGCCCTCTGACCCCCCTCAGACCACTCCCGCGGCCAGCGCCGCCTCCGCCTCCAGCGCCAGCCCGTCCGCACCGCACGACCGCGCCAGCGTCAGCCCTCGCTGGAGCTCCGCGGACGAGCGGGCGGCGAGGCCGTACTCGACCCGGGCGGCCGCGTGCTCGTACTGGCAGGGCGAGGCCTCCAGATAGGTGACGGCCTGTTCGGCGAGGCGGACCGCGCGCTGGCCGGTCTCCAGGGCGGCGGCGCAGCGCAGGGCCTCGCCGATGGCGGTGTCGGTGCCGAAGCGCTCGGCGTGGCGGCGGACGTCGGTGGCGAGCCGGGCGGCGCGCGCCGGGTCCTCGCTCGCGAGGGCGCGGGCCAGGTCGACGGCCCAGGGGACCATGATCGGGTTGTGGTGGCCGCGTACGGCCGCCGCCTTCTCCGCCTCCTCCAGTTCGTTGATGCCCTCCTGGGTGCGGCCGACCGCGAGGAGGAGGCGGCCGCGGACCGAGCGCGGGTCCGGCAGGACGATGGTGGACGGGTAGGGCGGGGCGAAGCCGTACTGCTCGGCGATCTCCCAGGCCTCCTCGACATGGCCGCGGGCGAGAAGTGTGTCGACGAGGTTGCAGGTCGCGGACCAGTGCAGGGGCAGCCGGCGGCCGACGCGCTCGGCGAGCGCCAGCGACTTGCGCAGGGACGCCTCGGCCTCGTGGAGCCGGCCGCGCCTGCGGTGTCCGACGCCGACGTAGGCGTGGGCCAGGGCGAGGTGGCCGCCGCTCCAGCCGGCGGACTCGTAGGCGCGAAGGGCCTCGTTGTAGAGGGCCTCGGCGCGGTCGAGCCGGTCGGTGAAGGCGTAGGAGTTGGTCAGCATCATCAGCAGCTCGATGCCCCACTCCGGGTCGGTCCAGCCGAGTCCGGGGGCGAGGCGGCCGTTGACGAGGGCGCGGTCGCACAGCTCGACGACCTCCTCGGCGTTCTCCCCGCGGGCCATCACGTCGAAGCCGCGCAGGATGAGCAGGGCGCGCTCGGAGTTGTCGCGGCCGGTGCAGGTCCTGGCGAGGTCGGCGAGGCGTGCGGAGCGTCCGGGCGAGGTCGCCTCGCCGGCGTAGATGCCCTCCCACATGAACTGCACCGCCTGGAGCCGCAGTTTGGCGGGTCCGGCCTGGTGCTTGGCGGCCTCCGCCTCGACGGTGCGGACGGCCTCCTCCAGCTGGTCGTTGTGGAGCAGCGCCTGGGAGAGGCGGTAGACGGCGTCGACGCGTTCGTCGCCGTCGAGACCGGGCATGGCAAGGGCGGTCTGGAGGTGGTCGATGGTGGTGGCGGGCGCGGTGAGGAGCGTGGCGCAGCCGAGTTCGTGGAGCACGCGCGCGTGGACCTCGGGCAGGGGCGGCTCCAGCAGGGCCCGCTCCAGGCAGCGGCGGGCCGCGTCGGGGGCACCGACGGCGAGGTGTTCGCTCGCGGCCTCGCGCAGCTGCTCGACGAGTTCCTCGTCGTTGTCCGGGTGGACCTCGAGGAGGTGGCGGGCGGCGACCGCGGCTCCCCGGCCGTTGTCGGTGACGACGCGGGCGGCGATGCCGTGCATGGCGGTGCGCAGGGCGTCCGGGATGGAGTTGTAGACGGCGGTGGCGATCAGTGGGTGGACGAACTGCAGCTCGCCGTCGTCCGGTTGGGCACCGGCCGGGTCGGGCTCGGTGAGGATGCGGGCGGTGCGCAGGAGGTCGGCGCACCGCTCGGCGTCGTCGATGCTCATGGTGGCGAGTTCGGCCACCAGGTCGACCGAGATGCCGGTGCCGAGGATGGCGGCCGCCCAGGCGAACCGGGTGGCGTCGATGCCGAGCGTCTCCAGGCGGGCGACGAGTCCGCCGCCGCGCGCGGAGCGGTTCAGGGCACGCAGTTCGCCGGCCGCGGACTCGGTCGGCTCGAACTCGCTGTCCTGCACCTTGGCGAGGAGTTCGACGGTCTCGTAGGGGTTGCCGCCGGTGACGGCCCACACCTCGCGGCAGAACGGGGCGTCGGCGTGCGCACCCAGCGTGGCGCGGGTGAGGCCGGCGGTGGCGTCGGGGGTGAGGGCGCTCAGGTTGGCCACGGAGGAGCCCGCGGCGGCGACCGCGTCGAGGTGGCGGGCGCTGTCGCCGCTGACCTCGCCGGGGCGGCGGGCCACCATGACCATGACGCTCTGTTCGCCGAGGCGCTCGGCGAACGCGGCGAGCCAGCGCAGGGTCTCCTGGTCGGCCCAGTGGGCGTCGTCGATCAGCAGCACCAGCGGCCAGTCACGCCGGGCGAGTCGGCGTACGACCGCCACCAGGCCGTCGCACACGCCCTGCGGGTCGGCCTGGCGCTCGCCGGGGTCCGTTATGCCGAGGGCGGGTCCGGCGATGTCGTACCAGTCCCCGAGGTACTCGCGCGCCTCTTCCGGCATCAGCGACAGCAGCGCCGGCTGCAGTAACTGCCGTACCACGTTGAAGGGGACGGAACTCAGGGTCTCGCTGCCGCGCGCGGACCACACCATGCAGCCCCGGGCCTCCGCGATGCGGCGTGTCTCGGCCAGCAGTGCCGTCTTGCCGATTCCCGCCTCGCCGCGCAGCACCAGGAGGCTGCCCGAGGAGGACTTGTCGGCGCACAGGGTGTCGAGGGCCCGCTCCACTGCGGCAAGTTCCTCGTCGCGCTCCCACAGGGAAGCCGAGGCGGCCTGTGTGGGCCGTACCTCCGTCATCCCGCTACCTCCCCAAGTCGCCCGAACGACGTACAGACCTCGAGCGTAGCCGTCCGGTTGCCTAAGTGGAGGCCGGTCCGGGCAGCTGTTGCCGTGATGGGTGAAAGCGGGTGCGGACAGGCGACGCACGAGGCCCGTGACCTGCCCGTCCGAAACTTACCGACAGTCAGGAACCGACACCCCACAGGGCAGTCCGACCGACAGTCAGAAGGCTCGGGAATGACTCGGAAGGCTCGGGAATGACACTGACGATCCAGGACCGAAGCAGGGTCCGGTCCCGCAGGGCGCTGGTCGCGGGATCGGTGGGCAACTTCATCGAGTGGTACGAGTTCGGTGTCTACGGCTACTTCGCGACGATCATCGCGGCGCGCTTCTTCACACCGGAGGGCGGCAGCGAGGCCGAGGCGCTGGTGAGGACGTACGCCTCGTTCGCGCTGGCGTTCTTCTTCCGGCCCGTCGGAGCGGCCCTGTTCGGCCGGCTCGGCGACCGGATCGGGCGACGACCGGTGCTGATCCTGGTGATCACCCTGATGACCGGTGCGACGACGCTGATCGGCGCGCTGCCGACGTACGCCACGGTCGGCGCCCTCGCGCCCTGGCTGCTGACGTTTCTCAGGGTGCTTCAAGGGCTGTCCGCGGGTGGCGAGTTCGGCGGCGCGGTGTCGGTGCTGACCGAGTTCGCGCCACCCGGGCGACGCGGGCTGTACGGGTCGTGGCAGTCGTTCACCGTGGCGCTGGGGCTGCTGGGTGGTGCGGGCGCGGCGGCGCTGCTGGCCACCGTGCTGACGGAGGATCAACTGGGCGACTGGGGCTGGCGGTTGCCGTTCCTGCTGACGCTTCCGCTCGGGCTGGGCGCCTTGTGGCTGCGCTTGAGGCTGGACGAGACGCCCGCGTTCCGGGAGGAGAGGGAGGCCGAGCGGCCGCCGGTGCGTGAGGTCGCCGGCGCGATCGCGCTGGGCGCCGGGCGGATCATGGGGTGGGCCGCGGCCGGGTACACCTTCCTGGTCGTGCTGCCGTCGTATCTGCAGTCCACGCTGGACGCGACCTTCCAGCAGGCGCTGATCGCCACGGTGCTGGCCAACCTCGGGTTCGCGATGACGATCCTGCCGGCGGGGTGGCTCAGCGACCGGTTCGGGCGGCGCTCGGTGATGCTGACGGGGGCGGTGCTCGTGGTGGTCCTCGCGGTGCCGCTGCTCAACCTTCTTCAGGAGCCGGGCGTTTCCCTCACCGTGAAGGGTGCGGCGGTGTGCGGTGCGGGTGCCGTGGTGGGGCTGATGGCGGGGCCCGGGCCGGCGATGCTCGCCGAGCTGTTCCCGACGAACGTCCGCCACACGGGGCTGGGACTCGCCTACGCCCTGTCCAATGCGGTGTTCTCGGGCTGCGCGGGGCTCATCATCACGGAGACGATCGAGCGGACCGGGAACGTGGACATCCCCGCGTACTACGCGGCCGCGACCTGCGCGGTGAGTGTTCTCGCGCTGGCCGGGAACCCGAAGGCCCCGGTCAAGGCAGCGAAGAGAAGGGCGAGTTGAGCGGATGCGGGTGATCGGCCTGATGTCGGGCACGTCGTACGACGCCATCGACGCGGCCGCCGCCGACCTGCGTCTCGTCGGGGACGGCCTCGTCCTCAAGCCGCTGGGGCTGGTCAGCGAGGCGTACGACTGGGCGCTGCGCGAGGCGCTGGAGGCGTCCCTGCCGCCGGGGACGACCTCGATGGCCGAGGTGTGCCGGTTGGACACGCGGATCGGGCAGGCCTTCGCGGCGGCGGCCGTCCGAGCGGACCGTGAACTGTGCGACGGGCGGGCGGAGTTGATCGCCTCGCACGGGCAGACGGTGTATCACTGGGTCGACGGCGCAGAGGTGCACGGCACGCTGCAACTCGGGCAGCCCGCGTGGATCGCCGAGGCGACCGAGCTGCCCGTGGTCGCCGATTTCCGGCCACGCGACATCACCGCCGGCGGCCAGGGCGCACCGCTGGTCAGCCTGGTCGACCTGCTGTGGCTGCGCGGCCGGCCGGGCACGCCGGTCGCCCTCAACCTCGGTGGCATCGCCAACCTCACCGCGCCCGACGGCTCCGCCTTCGACAGCGGGCCGGGCTGCGCGCTGATCGACGCGGCTGCCAGCGGATTCAGCGGCGGGCAACTGGCGTACGACGTGGACGGGGCGCTGGCCGGTCGCGGCAGCATCCATGAGCCGCTGCTGCACAGGCTGCTGGAAGAGCCGTACTACGCGCTGCCCGCGCCGAAGACGACCGGCAAGGAGCTGTTCCATCTCGGCCATCTGCGGGACGCGCTGGCCGGGTTCGGCACACTGCCCGCCGAGGACGTCGTCGCGACCCTGACCATGCTGACCGCACGGACGGTCGCGGACGCCGTGCGCGAGGTGGGCGCGACCGAGGTGATCGCCTCGGGGGGCGGGACGCGCAACCCCGTACTGATGGGGATGCTCGGGCAGCGGCTGCCCGGGGTGGCGCTGCGCACTTCCGACGAGCTCGGGCTGCCTGCGGCGGCCAAGGAAGCGTACGCCTTCGCCGTGCTGGGGTTCCTGACCGCGCACGGGCTGCCCGGAACCGTCCCGGCGGCCACCGGCGCCCGGCACGCGCGCGTGCTCGGTTCGATCACACCGGGGCGGGCCGGTCTGCGGCTGCCGCCACCGGTTCTGGAGCGGCCGGTACGGCTCGTCCTGGAGTGACGCGGACCGAGGTCCGGATGTGTCGGGGCCGGGTCCTCTCATCCCCCTTTCACCGACGCCTCATACGGTGGACCCATGACGCAGGTGACTCCTCCCGGCTGGTACCCCGACCCCGGCCGGAAAAGTGACGGTCCGCCCACCGAGCGCTGGTGGGACGGCAAGGCATGGACGGACCAGGTCCGACCCGCGGGGTCGGCCGCCGCATGGGCGCCTCCGGGGGAGCCGGCGGCGGACGGGGCGCAGTCGGGGCCTCCGGCGACCGAGGAGGCTCCCTCAGGGCAGCCGACGACCGACGAGGCTCCTCCGGCGCATCCGCCTGCCGACGGGACTCCCCCGGGGCAGCCGGCGGCGGGCACGGCGCATCCGGGGCAGCCTCCGGCCTACGGGGCTCAGCTCCCGTATCCGGTGCACCCGGGGTATCCCGGCGAACCGCAGTCGAGCGGGCGGCGCGGGCTGCGCACGGGGATAGCGGTGGGTGTGGCCACGGTTGTCCTCGCGAGCATCGGGGTCGGCGTGTACGCGCTGACCGCCGACAGCGGCTCGGGCGGCGGCAGCGCCAACTCCCAGCAGGGCCCGGACGGGCAGGGCGGGCCCGGCGGACAGGGCGGCCCAGGCGGGCCCGGCGGCGGCAACGGCGGCGGCAACGGGGGTTCCGGCGGGCAGTCGCCCTCCCCCGACCAGTCCGAGGCACCGAAGGTGGACAGCGGTTCGGTGACCGACCCGGTGAGCGGGATCAGCCTGCCGATCCCGGACGGCTGGTACGGCCAGCAGGTCAACTGGGGCGCGCACGTGGCGTCGGACGAGACGTACAAGTGCCCCGCCGAGACCTCCCAGACCTGCCAGAAGGGCGGCGCCTACTCGGCGCCGGCGCTCGCGCTCGGCACCAAGGGCGACACGGCCGAGGAGGTCGCCAAGGCGGACATCGAGGCGAACGCCGAGGAGTCCTACGGCAAGGGGTACGGGGAGATCACCTCGCACGAGGTGCTGGCCTCCAAGGCGGTGACCGTGGCCGGGCAGAAGGGCTACCTGGTCCGCTGGAAGGCGATCACCAGCAAGGGCACCGACGGCTATGTCGAGTCGCTCGCCTTCCCCTCGCCCGTCAGCGAGCAGCAGATGGTCCTGGTCCGCCTCGGCGTCGACACCACCGAGAAGCAGTCGATCCTCGACGAGATCGCCAAGGGCATCAAGGTGTCCACGGGCGGCGGCACGGGCCAGGACGTCTGAGCCGCTCCTCCGCTGGTTCGCCCCGGACATGATGCGGCCGGGTGGGGCGCCCCTCCGCTCAAGAGGAACCCCACCCGGCCGGGGGGTGCGCGCCGCCCCCGTCCCCACGGTGCGGCGCGGAACAGGTCACCGTCCAGTCATCCCGTGGACGGCGGCCTGAGTCTCAGGTCAGGCCCAGTGTCGGAAGCACGGCGGCCTCCACGAACCGGACGATGTAGTCGGGGTCGGCGTCCTCGCCCTCCAGGACGGGGCGAGCCCGCAGCACGCCGAAGATCTGCGCCGGGATGTACTCCAGCGCCGGATGGTCGGCGGCCACCTCCCCCCGGTCGACCCCGCGCCGCAGGATCTCCTTCAGCGCGTCGAGCTCGGGGTCGATGAGCGCCTCGCGCAGGGCCCGCTGGAGCTCCGGGTCCTGCATGACGGCATGGCCGAGCGCCTGGAACAAACGGGTGTCCTTGCCCGACCACGCCCCCGCTGCCCGGGCGGCCTCCTTCAGGTCCCCCGCGAGGCTGCCGGTGTCGATGCCCTCGAACCGGGTACGCCGGCTCGCGCGCAGGGCGGCGGCCACGAACTGCGGCTTGGTCTTCCACTGCCGGTAGAGCGTGGACTTGCTGCAGCGCGTGCTGGTGGCGACGCCCTCCATGGTGACGGAGTCGTAGCCGCACGCTCGGATCTGTTCGAGCACGGCGTCGAAGAACTCCTGCTCACGCTCGGGCGTGATCTTGGAGCGGCGCGAGGCGGTGACCGTGTCCGGTCCGTCCGCGGCCTGCGACGTCATCTGCTCGTCTCCTTGCTCGGGTGCGACGCCCCGCGGTTGTGAAGGGGCCGCGTCTCCAGTGTGTCGTACGTCTATCGATACGCCACTGTACCGGAACGGGAGCGTATCGGTACAGTGGCGTATCGGTACAGGGGCGTTTCGGTACGCCGACGTATCGATGAGTTCGGCGATCCCGCACAGTCAGCACCTCTACGAACTCACTCACCACCACCCAGCACCACCCAGCACCGTTCAGCGAAAGGGCCGGGGGAATGAATGGCCGCACCGAGCCTGCCGAAGCGGAGACCGACGCGATAGCGCGGCCTCCGCTGGTCCGTGAGCTCCTGCTCGTCGCAGGGCTCTTCCTCGTCTACAAGCTCGGCCGGCAGCTGGCCACGGGCCACACCGGCGAGGCCTTCCGCAACGCCGACGGTGTGTGGAACTTCGAGCGAGCCGCCCATCTGCCCGGCGAGGGCTCGGTGCAGAACCTGCTGCTGCACGGCGACACGCTCATACACATCGCCAACACCTACTACGCCACCGTCCACTTCCCGGCCACGGCGGCCTTCCTGGTCTGGCTCTACCTGCGGCGCCCCGCCCACTACGTCTGGGCCCGCCGCGTCCTCGCCGCGCTCACCGCCGCCGCCCTGGTGGTACACCTCGCGTTCCCGCTGGCCCCGCCACGCATGCTGACCGCGGCCGGCCTGATCGACACCGGCCAGGTGTACGGCCCCTCGGTGTACGGCTCCCCCGAGACCGACCACCTGTCGAACCAGTTCGCGGCGATGCCGTCGCTGCACTTCGGCTGGGCCCTGATGGTGGCGATCGGCCTGATCGTGGCGACCCGCTCGCGATGGCGCCGGCTGTGGCTGCTGCACCCGCTCCTGACGCTGCTGGTCATAGTCGGCACCGCCAACCACTACTGGCTCGACGCGATCGTGGTGACGGCCATGCTCGGCCTCGCCCTCGCGGTGATCAACCTGCCGCGGCGCACGGCGACGACGGCCGGACGCGGTGCCGGGAAGCTGGTGCCGGCGGCCCGGGACGAGGAGAGCGCCCTCGTGGGCGCGGGAGCGGGCCGATGAACGCCACCCTCTTCGCCATCGTCCTCTCCCTGTTCTCCGCCGTCGCCTACGCGGCCGCGGCCGTCGCCCAGGAGCGGCTGGCCTCCCGCGCACAGGGTTCGGGTCTGCTCCGACTGCTGGGCTCCGGCGCCTGGTGGGGAGCGGTCCTGCTCAACGGCTCCGGCGCGCTGCTGCACGTGGTGGCCCTGAAGTACGGTCCGCTGACCGTGGTGCAGCCGCTCGGGGCGCTCACCCTGGTGGCCGCGGTGCCGCTGGGCGCGCGGGTCGCGGGGCGGCGGGTCAGCGCGGTCGAGTGGCGCGGTACGGCGCTGACGCTGGTCGGCTTGGCCGCGATCCTCGTCACGGCGTCCGGGCACGCGCCCGACGAGGTGCTGAGCACGTCCGAGGCGCTGGCGGTCGCGGCGGCGACCGTGGCACTGATCGGCATGCTGTCGCGGCCCGGCGCCCGGCCGGGGCTGCGGCACGCGGCGGCGTCCGGCTTCGCCTCCGGGGTGGCCTCGGCACTGACGCAGACCGTGACGGTGGCCTTGACGGACCACTCCGCCCCGGTGCTCAGCCTCCAGGTGTCCGGGGTGGCGCTGCTCATCGCAGCCCTCGCGGCGAGCGGACTGCTGCTGTCGCAGACCGCCTACCGGGGTGGCCTGGGCGGCCCGCTCGCGGTGGTGACGCTGGCGAACCCGATGGCCGCCGCGGTGATCGGGCTCGTCCTGCTCGGCGAGCGGTTGCAGGGCGGTGCGGCAGGCATCCTGCTGGCGCTGGCCGGGGCGGGGCTCGCGTCCTGGGGCGTGGTGCTGCTCAGCCGGGCGGCACCGGAGTCCGCCTCGGACGCGGCGCACGTCGATCCCGCGTCGGTCGACGAGCACCCCGTGGCCGCCGTACTGGCCCTGGAGCCCGAATCGGCGAAGCCGGAGCCTGCGTTGGTGCCCCGGCAACCGGAGCCGGGGCACCTCACAGCACTCTGATCCGAGGAGTCCGTCCCTCGCGACCGGTTACTCGGTGATGATCGCCGGGTCGCTCACCCCCGGCCGCCCGTTCTCGACGCGCCCCGCGAACCGCCGCAGGAACGCCGGGTCGGCGTCGGACGTGACGGTCAGGTCGTACCAGCGCCGACTCGTCGCCAGGTCGACCGTGCGGCACACCGTGGCACCGGGCCGCACCGTCACCGTCGTAGCGCTGCCGACGTAGCCGTTGGCGACCTTCAGGCGCACGGTGGCGGTGCCCTTGTTGGTGAAGGTCAGCTCGATGTCGTCGCCCTTGTGCCGGGCGGTGACCTCGGGACCGGCCGCCTTGTTCGAGCCCTTGAACCAGCGCACGAAACCGGCCGGACCGTGCACGGTCAGGTCGTACGATCCGCCCGAGTACGCCGAGTTCCAGGTGTCGGCGATGCTCTTGCCGGCTTCGGTGGTGTACGTCCAGGGGCCGTCCGTGCGGTTGCCGGACGTGACGTGGAAGGCCGCGCCCGCCTTGGCACCGGAGGCGAAGGCGAGTGTGAACCTGCCGGCCGCCGCGTCGACGGAACCGTCCACGTACGGGGCGTACTTGAGCGGCCGGGAGGGGCGCAGACCGCGCTCCTGCTTCGGCATGTCCGGATCGGCCGGCGGCGTCGGCTTGTAGTCGGGGTGACGCTCGCGGTCCTGCGGCTCGTACTCGTCCGTCTCCGGCAGCGGGGCGGGGCGGCTGTCCTTGCGGGAGAAGTCGAAGGCCGAGGTCAGGTCGCCGCAGATGGCCCGGCGCCAGGGCGAGATGTTCGTCTCCCTGACGCCGAAGCGGCGCTCCATGAACCGCAGGATCGAGGTGTGGTCGAGGGTCTCGGAGCAGACGTAACCGCCCTTGCTCCACGGCGAGACGACCAGCATCGGCACCCGCGGGCCGAGGCCGTAGGGGCCCGCCGGGCGCTTGCTGTCGCCCGGGTAGAGGTCGAGGGAGACGTCGACGGTGGACTTGCCCCGCGAGGCGTCCTTCGGCGGGAGCGGAGGCACCACGTGGTCGAAGAAGCCGTCGTTCTCGTCGAAGGTGATGAACAGGGCCGTCTTCGACCAGACCTCCGGGTTGGAGGTGAGGGCGTCCAGAACCTGGGCGATGTACCAGGCGCCGTAGTTCGACGGCCAGTTGGAGTGCTCGGAGAAGGCCTCGGGGGCGGCGATCCAGGAGATCTTCGGCAGCTTGCCGGCCTTGACGTCGGCCTTCAGCTGGTCGAAGTAGCCGTCGCCGTTCTTGACGTCGGTACCGGTGCGGGCCTTGTCGTACCAGGGGTCGCCGGGCTGGGCGCCCCGGTACTTGTTGAAGTACAGCAGCGAGTTGTCGCCGTAGTTGCCCCGGTAGGCGTCCTCGATCCAGCCCCAGGAGCCGGCCGCGTCAAGGCCGTCGCCGATGTCCTGGTAGATCTTCCAGGAGACGCCCGCCTGCTCCAGGCGCTCGGGGTAGGTCGTCCAGCCGTAGCCGAGCTCGTCGTTGCCGAGGACCGGGCCGCCGCCGGTGCCGTCGTTGCCCGTGTAGCCGGTCCACATGTAGTAGCGGTTCGGGTCGGTGGAGCCGATGAACGAGCAGTGGTAGGCGTCGCAGACGGTGAAGGCGTCGGCGAGGGCGTAGTGGAAGGGGATGTCCTCACGGGTCAGGTACGCCATGGTCGTGGTGCCCTTGGCGGGTATCCACTTGTCGTACTTGCCGCCGTTGTAGGCCTGCTGACCGTCGGTCCAACCGTGCGGGAGACCCTCCAGGAACTGCATGCCGAGGTCGTCGGCGTCCGGGTGGAACGGCAGGATGTCCTTGCTGCCGTTCGACTGGTGCCAGTTCGACTTGCCGTTGTCCAGCTTCACCGGGCGCGGGTCGCCGAAGCCGCGCACGCCGCGCAGCTTGCCGAAGTAGTGGTCGAAGGAACGGTTCTCCTGCATCAGGACGACGATGTGCTCGACATCCTCGATCGACCCCGTGCGATGGTTCGCCGGAATCGCGGCGGCCCGCTGGATGCTGCTCGACAGAGCCGTGAACGCCGTGGTCGCGCCCGCGAGTTGAAGGAAGCTGCGGCGATTGACTTCGGGCATGAGTGAGGGACCTCTTCCCATTGAGGGTGATTTGACCGGACGGCATGTGACGGAATGCGCGCGGAAGGAGTGTTCCAGGAGCACCAAACGTCAGGGAAGGGTCCGGTGGCGCTCGTGTGAAAGTCGCGGGTACGTGAGGTGTGCCGGGGCCGGTGTGCGGGGATGGTCGCGATCATGACAGAGACGACGCGCACGGATTCCCCGCCGACCTCCCGGCCCGTACGCCAGCTCCTCGCCGCCTCGGTCGGCAACGCCGTCGAGTGGTATGACTGGTACGCCTACACGTTCCTGGCCACCTATATCGCGGCCGAGGTCTTCCCGAAGAGCGCGGACAGCTCCCTGGTGCCGCTGCTGTCGACGTTCGCGGTCTTCGCGGTGGGCTTCTTCATGCGGCCGGTCGGCGGGCTGCTCATGGGCGCCGTCGCGGACCGCCGCGGCCGGCGCGCCGCGCTGACGGTCACCATCCTGCTGATGGGCGGCAGCAGTCTGCTGGTCGGACTGACCCCGACCTACGAGACCGCGGGCGTCCTCGCTCCGGTGATCCTGGTCCTCGCCCGCCTCCTCCAAGGCCTGTCGGTGGGCGGCGAGTTCGCGGCGTCGACGACCTTCCTGGTGGAGTCGGCGGGGCCGGGACGGCGCGGACTGTTCTCCAGCTTCCAGTACGTGTCGACGACCGTCGGGCAGCTCGTCGCGTCCGGTATCGCGACGCTGCTGGTGGACACCTTGAGCGACGGGCAGATGAACGGCTGGGGCTGGCGGGTGCCGTTCGTGCTCGGCGCCGTCCTCAGTCTGGTCGGCTTCTGGATCCGGCAGGGCGCGGCGGAGACGAGGAGCGCCGAGCAGCAACAGGCCCCGCGACCGGGCCTGTTGGAGGCGCTGCGCCGCCATCCCCGCCAGTCCCTGCTGATCTGCGGCATCACCGCGGGCGGCACGATCGCGTACTACACGTGGACGTCGTACCTGCCGACGTACGCCGAACTCAACGCGGGCATCGAGAAGTCCGACGCGCTGCTCGCGGGCACGATCTCGCTGGCCTTCTTCGCCCTGCTCCAGCCGCTGGGCGGCCTGCTCTCGGACCGGTTCGGCCGGCGCCCCCTGCTCCTCTTCTTCGGCCTGGGCTTCACCCTGCTCACCGTCCCGCTGCTGCACGCCCTGCACGACTCGTTCACGGTGCTGCTGCTCGTGCAGTGCGCGGGCATGGTGCTGCTGACCGGGTTCACGTCGATCAGCGCGGCCGTGAACGCCGAGGTGTTCCCGCCGCGCGTGCGGGCGGCCGGCATCGGGTTCCCGTACTCGCTGACGGTCGCGATGTTCGGGGGTACGGCGCCGTATGTAGGCACGCTGTTCAAGGAACTGGGGCACGCGGACCTGTTCCCCTGGTACGTCGCCGCACTCTGCCTCGGCTCGTCGCTGGTGTATCTGCGCCTTCCCGAGACGGCGCACAAGGCGCTCGAACGATGACCTCGCCGCGCCGGATCGGCGCGGCGCCGCTCAGTGCGCCTCCGCTCAGCGCGTCTGCGGCACTCTGACCGACCGCCCCCTAACCGGACCCGTTCCCGCCCGTCGAGTGCGAGGCCCTTTCGCGGTCCGGTACGGGCGCGGCGGTATCGCCTTCCGCTACGGGTGCGGTCGTACTCAGGTGCTCCCGCAACCACTGCTCCGTACTGCTGACATGCACCAACGCGGCAGCCTGGCTGAGCGGGGCGTCCCGCCGCGCCAACGCCGTGAAGATCGCCTCGTGCTCGGCGAGGGTGCGGCTTGCCGCCCGGGTGTCGACCAGACCGCGCCAGACACGGGCCCGCAGGGTGCGGCCCGAGACGCCCTCCAGCAGGGTGGCCAGGGATTCGTTGCCCGTGGCGGCCACGACGGCCCGGTGGAACGCCGCGTCGTGCGCGTTGAGTTGCTCGACGTCGTCGCGGGCCTCCCGCATCGCGTCCAGGTGCCGCTGCACCTCGGCCAGGTCCTCGTCGGTGATCCGGGTGGCGGCCAGGGCGGTGGCCATGGGTTCGAGCAGGCGCCTGACCTCCATCAGGTCCAGCAGCGCGGCCGGGTCGCTCTGCAGCAGGTCCACCGCACCGCCGAGTCCCTCCAGCAGGAGGCTCGGCTGGAGGCTGGTCACATAGGTGCCGTCGCCGCGTCTGACCTCCAGTACCCGGGCGACGGCCAGCGCCTTGACCGCCTCGCGCGCGAGGTTGCGGGACAGCCCCAACTGGGCGGCGAGGTCCGGTTCCGGGGGCAGCTTGGAGCCAGGGGGCAACGCGCCCGAGCGGACCAGCTCACGGAGCTGGTCGATGGCCTTGTCGGTCAGAGACATGTGATGTCTCCCCTTGAGCAAAAAGTAGTATTCAGGAACAAACCGGTCAACTCCCCTACCCCGGCAGGCGCATTCATCCCTGCACACCCGTTGACAGTAGACGGTCCCATGCCTGACGTTCATGCGTATGTCGCAGTCGATCAGCAGGCGCAGGTTACTTGCCGGAGCCACGGCCGTCGCGGCGGCCGCGGTGACCACCGACGTGTTCGCGGCCGGCCGTGCGCCGGCCGCCCCGACGACCTACCAGCCCACCTGGGACTCCGTGAACCGACACCCCGCCGCCCCCGAGTGGTTCAGGGACGCCAAGTTCGGCATCTACTTCCACTGGGGCGTCTTCAGCGTCCCCGCGTACGACAGCGAGTGGTACCCGCGCAACATGTACGTGCCGGACAGCAAGGCGAACAAGCATCACCTCGCCACGTACGGCGACCCGTCCGTCTGGCCGTTCCACAACTTCATCGACGGAGCGGACGATCTGGCGGGTAACCACCGGGAGTTCGCGCCGAGGCTCAAGTCCGAGGGCGGCGCCTTCGACCCCGACGAATGGGCGCAGCTCTTCGTGGACGCGGGTGCGCGGTTCGCCGGGCCGGTCGCCGAGCACCATGACGGCTACTCGATGTGGGACAGCAAGGTCAACGAGTGGAACTCCGTGCGCCGGGGCCCGGGCCTGGACCTGCTGAAGCTGTTCGCCGACGCCGTCCGCGCCAAGCGGCTGAAGCTGCTGGTGGCGATGCACCACGCGTACAACCACACCGGCTACTTCGAGTACGTCCCGGAGCAGGCGGACGAGAGCCTGAAGAAGCTGTACGGACAACTCACTGCGGAGCGGGAGAACCAGCTCTGGTACGACAAGCTCAAGGAGGTCGTCGACCGTGCCGAGCCGGACATCCTGTGGCAGGACTGGCGGCTGGACCACGTCGACGAGCAGCAGCGGCTGAACTTCCTCGCGTACTACTACAACCAGGCCGAGCGGTGGGGCAGGGAAGTCGTCGCCACCTACAAGGACGGGTTCAACAGCCACGGCCAGGTCTTCGACTACGAGCGGGGCGGCCCTGCCGACCTCACCGCGCCCTACTGGCTGACCGACGACAGCATCTCCAGCTCCAGTTGGTGCTACACCGAGGGCATCGGCTACTACTCTCTCGCCCAGATGCTGCACTCGTTCATCGACCGGGTCAGCAAGAACGGCAACGTGCTGCTCAACATCGCCCCGACGGCCGACGGCACCATCCCGCAGGGCCAGCGCGACATCCTGCTCGGCATCGGCGACTACCTGAAACGCTTCGGTGAGTCGATCTACGGCACCCGGGCCTGGACGGCGTACGGCGAGGGCCCGACGAAGATGGGCGGCGGCTCCTTCACGCGGCCCACGGCCGGTACCGCCCAGGACATCCGCTTCACACGGAACAAGGCGAACACCGTCCTGTACGCCACGGTGCTGGGGTGGCCCGGCAGTTCGCTGACGATCGAGACGCTCGCCTCCGACCGGATCGACCTGGGCTCCCTGTCCTCGGTGCAGTTGCTCGACGCGACGGCGGGCACCTACGTCGACCTCCCCGCCCCGGCCCGGAACACCTCCGGCCTGACGGTGGCTCTCCCCTCGACGGCACCGTTCGACGCCCCCGCCTACGTCCTGAAGCTCCGCTTCTCCGGCCGTATTCCGACGTTGCGGCCCCTCACCGGTGCCGTCGCCTTCAAGGGCACCGGCTACGACGGCGACAGTGCCGTGCTGCCCCTCGGCGGCTACACGGCCGAGCAGTTGACCCTGGCGGGACTGCCGCCGCGGACCCTCTCCTCCCTCCGGCTCGCCCCCGGGTACGAGCTCGTCGGCTACTCGGGCGACGACTTCACCGGCACCTCGTGGACCTTCACGGCCGACAGCGCCGCAGTCCGCAAGCGGATCACCTCTCTCAAGGTCGTGTTCAACCCGTCGGCCCACTTCCGGATCACCAACGTCACCAACGGCCTGGCCCTGGACAGCGGCGGCGACGTCCCCTCCGGCTCCGACCTGAAGCAGTGGGCCTGGGACGCCTCCCCCAACCTGCAGTGGCAGGCGGTCGACCTCGGCAACGGCTACTACAAGCTGGTCAACCGCACCAACGGCATGGTCGCCGACGGCAGGGGCGCCACGACCGACGGGGCCACGGCCCGCCAGGCCGACTGGAACGGCGGCACCGACCAGCAGTGGCTGATCACCCACCGCGGAGACGGCCGGTACTCCATCGCCAACCGCACCACGGGCCTCGTCCTGGACGGCGGCGGCAAGGTGTCCTCGGGCTCCGTCACGAAGCAGTGGACCTGGGGCACCAGCACCAACCTGCTGTGGACGTTCGGCCTCACAGCGGCGTGAGGGGAAGGGGAAGGGGAAGTCCCCCGCCTTTGGTGTCGTCCCGTTTCCCCGGCCTCCGATAAAATCTTCTTATGATCGAACTCTCAGAAATGATCCGGGAGTTGCGGCAGGAACTCATCAATGCCTTGACGGACGGAAGCGGCGGACCCCTGCGGTTCGAGCTCGGTCCCGTCGAAGTCGAGGCGACCGTCGCGGTGGGGCGCAAGGGAGGCGCCCAGGGCAAGGTACGTTTCTGGGTTGTCGAGTCGGCGGCCGACGTGGCCATGGAGTCGTCGCGCACCCATCGGATCACTCTCACTCTGAAGCCGACACTCGTCGCACCGGACGGGGTTCAGCACAGTGTTCTGATCTCGGGGGACGAGGCCCTCGGGGAACGCTGACCCGCACCGGGTCCAGGCACACTGCACTTCAACCCCCTGACGTGGGTGGACGTGTGGCCGTACCCTGGTCGGCACGATCAGGACTAACTCGATGGCGGCCGACGGCAATCGGGAGGTCACGGGGGTGGAAGGGCGCAGCCCTGCGCGGGTTCGTAACGAGCTGGTGGCAGAGGTCGTCGATGTGCTCCAGGACTCGCCCACGATGCGGCATTCGACCAGCGCCGACCTCCTGGTCACGATGCTGGGGCAGGAGCTGGGCCATCCCTTGGAGCTCTCGCGCAGCGAGATGCTGCGACCGTGGCTGCTGCAACTCGTGGAACAGTGCGCGCGGTTTCCCGACGGGCTGCCCTGCCTGGTGCGCTGCCTCGGATACGTGGAGCAGCAGTCCACCGGTGTCACCACGTTGCAGCGTCTGGTGGACGAGTGGGAGGCCGTGGACTTCTTCGACGGAACCGATGTGCGCTCCCTGCGGCCGATCCTGGAGGAGATGCGCTCATCAGTCGCCCTGACGGCCATGGTGCGGCGGGCCAGCCGTTCGCGTATCCAGGAACTGCCCCCGTGGTGCGACACGGGTTGGGCGATCTTCTTACGTCTGGCGGGGGACAACTCGGTCGCCGGGGAGCTGCCGGTGAGCATGGCCTTTCTGTCCCTCGCCGCCGAACTGCTCATGGAGGACGGGAACGCTCGGGTAGCGGAACAGCTTCGTCGCTGGAACCGCCGGCAGGCCGGCATCTGGGGTCTGGAGGACCAGATGGCGGAATGGCAGCGCACCGACGTCATACGGCCCTCCCTCTCCCCCGTGCCGGCGTACTTGATGATCCAGTTCGAGCCCGACGGTGTGGACCCCGACCGCTACTACCTCTCCCACTGGCTCGCCCACTGGAGACCGTCGGACGCGGCGGGCTGGCACCCCCTTCCGGGCGAAACCCTGCACCTGCACCGCGACGAACTCCGTTCCAAGGTCGAGCAGCTCGTCGAGCAGACCGAGGAACGCTGGTGGGATCTGCGACAGCCGGTCGTCCTCGAATTCATCCTGCCGTGGGAGCTGCTCAACGAACCCGTGGAGTGGTGGCACAAGGAGGCCGACTCCGCATCCCCCATCCCGCTGGTGATGGACTACGCCGTCCTCCTCCGCAGTTTGGAACGCCTGCGCAGGGTCGCCTGGCACCGGCCCTGGCACAACAGGTGGCGCCAGTTCAAGGAACAGCCGGCCGACAGTCACGCCTACTGGAACCACCCGGGCCAGTCGCACTTCCATCTTGAGCGGGAGTTGAAGGAGGACGAGCGGGCTGTCTGTCTCGTGCTCAGCGAGCCGCCCAACGGCGAATCGTCCTCCAGTCGGCAGGAGTTCCTGGCGGCGCTGCGGGCGGGCATTCCCGCCATGGTGTGGCATCGCAGCGACTGCTCCGATCCCGCCTTCAAGGAGGCGGTCGCCGACATCGTGCAGGACAGAGGGCTGAGCGGCCTGCTGGAGCGGACCACCCGATGGCGCAGGGAAGCTCTGGCGATGGGACCGGAGGGGTGGGACGATCACGTGGGCCGCCACCTCGCGATCCTGCTCGACGATCCTGACCGCAAACCCGGACCTCCGCCTTCCGCCCGTGCACCGGTGCCACGCTGAACCGGCCGGCCGAAGCACGGATGCGGTGACCGTCCGCCGACGACGAGAGGGGTGCCACGGGTGAACCTTCGTGAGACCGGGGCGGGTCACCGCGTGTCCGGTACGAGCTGTCTGCCCGGTGCTGCGGCGCCCTCACCGTTACGGCGACGTCCTGAGAGCGCCCATGCCTGGTGACGAGGTTCAGCGATCCGGACAGCCCGCGCACATGCGCAGCGAGGCCTTTCATGTCCTGAGTCGACTGGGGCTCCCGGACGGACCGGAACCCGCGGAAGCCGTCCTCGTCATCGACACGCATCCGACGATGAAGGTGTGGGAGGGCGTAGTCCGGGAACTGGTCGAGGCGTTCCGGCAGGCGAACGGGTTCGCTCGGGTGCGGGTGGTACAGCTGCTGGGGACCGACGAGACCGACCCGGTCCAGGTGAGCGTCCACGAGCCGCTCGGTGACCTGACCGCGGATGGGCGCCGGGTCGTGATGGTCGTGACGGACGGGCTCGCGGCCGGCTGGCGACTCGGGGTCGTGCAGCCCTCGCTGCGCACCTGGGCACGTGCGTGTCCCGTCGCCATGGTGCACCTGCTTCCACAACACCTGTGGTTCCACACAGGTCTGGACGTCTACCGGGTACGCATCCGGGCACCCCGCGTCTGGGCCGCCAACAGCGTCTGGGAGTGGGAGGAACGCGCCGCCCCGACCGGGTGGGGCGACAACGGCGACACCGGCACCGCGTCGGACGGCGGCGCCGTCGTCGTCCCCGTCCTCGCCCTCACCAACCCCTGGGCCGAGGCCCTGGCCCGGCTGGTGTCCGGACCGGAGCCGGAATGGCTCGACCTGTCCGTCATCGAGGCCCGGGAGTGGAAGCGCAGGCCCGACGCGGCACGCGCCCTCCCCTGGGCAGGGGAGGTGCCGGACCCGCGCGGCACGGTGTCCGCGGCGGAGCGGGTGTCCGACTTCCGGTCCGCCGCCAGCCCCACCGCCTTCGCGCTCGCCACCCGGCTGGCCGCCGCTCCACTGAGCCTGCCCGCCATCCGCAAGGTCATGGGGGCGGTTCCGGACGCGGGCCCGGTGCACGTCTCCGAACTGCTGATGAGCGGACTGGTAGGTCCCACCAGGGTGCTCGGCGACGGCCCCACGGACCTGGTCTTCACCTTCGCCCCCGACACCCGCGGTGAACTGCTGGCGCTGGGCCGCCGCAGCACGACCGCCAGAGTGCTCCGCGACGTACGCGAGTTGCTGGACACGGACCCGACGACCCGTTCGCTGCTGCCGCCTCCCGCAGAACCGCTCGACGCCCTGGTGATGCCCCATATCCACAGCGCGAACATCACGTTCCTTCGGGTGGAACTGACCGCGCTGCAGGCCTTGTCGGGTCGCTACGGCCAACGTGCCGCCAGGTTGGCCAAGTTGCTGAGCCGGCACGATCGGCGCTACGCAGTGAGCCTGGAGAAAGCACCGCGTACTTCGAAGGGAACGGAGCCGTCGGGTTCGGCTCCGGCGGCGATCGAATCCGATGCCGCGCATGAAACCCGGACCACTTTCGAAGGAGCCTCTCCGATGTCGACACCACCCCGGCGGACCGCCGACTCGGACCGCACGACACAGCCGCGTGTCTGGGGGAACCTGCCGCCCCGCAACCCGAACTTCACCGGCCGCGATGCTCTGCTGGACCTGCTCGACCGGCGGCTGCGAGAGGGCACGACCACGGTCCTGCCGGAGGCGATCCACGGGATGGGAGGCGTCGGCAAGACGCAGCTCGCCATCGAGTACGCATACCGCCACCAGTCGGAGTACGACGTCGTGTGGTGGATCCCCGCCGAGCGGCCCGGGCAGATCGGCCAGGCCTTGGTGGAACTGGCCCAGAGGCTGGGCCTGGTGACGTCCACCGAGGCCAATATCGCCGGTCCGGCGGTCCGGGAGGCCCTGCGCGAGGGCCGGCCGTACGCGCGCTGGCTGCTCATCTTCGACAACGCCGACAGCCCGGAGCAGGTGCGCCACTATTTCCCGCAGGGCGGCGACGGGCACATCCTCGTCACCTCACGCAACCGTCGCTGGGGGCAGGTCGGCAGGTCCTTGGAAGTCGACGTGTTCTCCCGCGAGGAGAGCAAGGAACTGCTGGGCCGCTCCGGGCCCACGATGGAGGACCACGAGGCGGACGCGCTGGCCGAGGCCCTGGGGGATCTGCCGCTGGCCCTGGAACAGGCCGCCGCGTGGCGGGCGGAAACCGGGATGCCCACCTCCGAGTACCTGCGTCTGTTCGAGAACAAGCGCATGGAACTGCTCGAGGTGTCCCCGCCACCGGACTACCAACTGCCCGTGGCCGCCGCCTGGAACGTCTCGCTCGACCACCTGGAGACCCGCAGCCCGGCCGCACTGCGGCTGCTGCAGCTGTGCTCCTACTTCGCCCCGGACCCGATCTCCCGGTCCGTCTTCTCCGGCCTCGGCAACAGCAGCATCTACCCCGAACTGGACGCGGCGCTGAACGACCCGATGAAACTTGCGCGCGCGATCAGGGAGGTCAACCGCTACTCTCTCGCCCGTATCGACCACCGTACGAACTCCATCGAGATGCACCGCCTGGTACAGCTCGTCCTGAACAACCGCATGACCCCCGAGGAGCAGCAGCGAATGCGTGAGGGAGCCCACACCCTGCTCGCCGCAGCAGACCCGAAGTCCCCTGGAGACCCGGCCAGTTGGCCCCGGTACGCCGAGTTGTACAGCCATGCCATCGCCTCGGAGGCGATCAAGTCCGACCAGCCCTGGGTGCGCCAACTGGTCAGGAACGTCGCCGAGTACCTCTTCTGGTGGGGCGACCAGGATGTGTCCGTCGACTTCTCCGAGGCCGCTCGGGAGGCCTGGCTGACCATCTTCGGCGAGGAGGACCAGCAGACGCTGCTGATGGGGCAGTGGTTGTGCTTCACGTACTGGGCCGTGGGCCGGTTCGACGACGCTGCTCGGCTGGTGAGCCACCTGCGGGAGGTGTACGAGCGCACGGCTCCCGCGGAGGGCGAGGACACCCGCGAGGACGCGCTCGATGCTCTTCAGCTCGAAGCCGCGGTACGCCGTGTGGAGGGCAGGTTCGCCATCGGCGCGGAGCTGGACAGAATCGCGTACGAGCGGGCCCGCACGGCGTTCGGCGAGGACGACCCGACCACGCTCAACATCACCCACAACCTCGGGGTGAGCCTGCGTCTGGTCGGTGACTTCCGGCAGGCCCTGGAGCTGGACCAGCGCACCCTGGCACTGAAAGTGCGGCTGTTCGGCCGGGACGACCGACGCACCCTGCACACACAGCACAACGTCGCCATCGACATGCGCGAGACGGGCGACTACGTCGGTGCCCGCGCTCCGCAGGACTCCGTACTGGACTCCTACCGGAACGTTTTCGGACCGGAGAACCCCTTCACGATCGAGGTGATGCGTCAGCTCAGCGAGTCCTGCGCCAAGGCGGGCGATCACGCGCGTTCGCTGGAGCTGGCCATCGAGGCGCACGCCGAGACCGTCCGCCGCTACGGCGAGACCCACCCCCAGTCGCTGGCCGCCGTCCTCACACTGTCGGTCGCGCTGCGCCAGAACGGTGATCTGCAGGCGGCCCGGGACCAGGGCGTCAAGGCCTGCGAAGGGTACCGGCGGGTCTACGACGCGCAACACCCGCATGTCCTGGCCGCCGACGTCGACCTCGCCGTGACGCTGCGCCTGCTGGGCATGCCCGAGGAAGCACGATCCCTGGACGATGCGGCGCTCGGCTGCCTCGCCGACCGGCTCGGCGCGCACCATCCCCTCACGGCCATCTGCGCCGTCAACCTGGCGAGCGACATGGCGGCCCTCGGTCGGCACGACGAGGCGCGGCGCCGGGGCGAGGAGACGCTGGCACTGTGCCGTGCCGCGTTCGGAGAGGACCATCCGACCTCGTTGGCGTGTGCCGGCAACCTCTCGATGGACCTCGTCGCCGACGGCGCGGAGGAGGAGGGCGCCGCACTGCGCGCGGACACGCTGGAGCGCATGGAACGTGTGCTGGACGCGCCCCTGATGCGGGCCCGCTCGGACACTCCGCATCCGGCGACCCTGCGGTTCAGGAACGGTCAGCGGGCCAACTGCGATATTTGTCCGCTGCCCCTGTGACCTGCGGGAAGCTGCTACGCCTTGCCGGTGGTACTCCCCAGCCATGCGGCAAGGCGTACCGGGTCCGCCGGCTGTCCCGTCTCTGCTTGCAGGGCGTTCTGCACGGCCCGGGCCCGCTCCGGGAATTCGAGCAGTAGCCGGGATGCGGTCTGTTGCGTCGCGTCCTCGAACAAGGCCCGCCCCAGGCCCACCCAGGCTGCAGCCGGAGCACCCTCGGCGAGCAGCCGTTCGAAGGCGGTTCGGGCGGCTTCGCGGTCGCCGCAGGCCAGGAGGACGTCGGCCGCGCCGGCGCCGTCGACGCCGCCGGCGTCCGCCTCGTACCGGGCGGCGGTGTGCCGCCAGCTCCCGTCGGGGTCGCTGAGGCGGTGCCGGGCCAGAACGGCGGCGCTGTCCAGGAAACGGATCTCGGTGTCCGGGGCGAGGTTGGGCTCGGCTGCCAGGGCGGGCGGGGGGAGCGCGTCGCCGCGCCGCCAGGCTCGCACGGCTTCTTCGACGGCCGCCGCGGACGGCCGCAGATGGTAGGCACGCCAACGGGCCCGGTGATCGTCGGCGACCTCCTCGGCCAGGTCCAGTTGCACCGCCGGGACCTCGTCGGCCATCCATTCCGCAAGCCGCTCGGCCAGACCCTCCAGGACCCGCCGTCCCAACGGCGTCAACCGCTCATGCCCACGGACCAGGTTCAGCGTGGACCACACCTGAGTGCGCCACAGCGCGAACTCGAAGTGCGCCAACGGTGCGTAGGCAGGGTCGGCGACATGCCGGTGGGCGCGCCAGAACCGGGTCACCCCGAAGAAGGCGTAGATGCCCTGGAGCAGGCCGCCGAGCGGTCGAGGGTCGTCGCGCCACGGAGCGTAGAACAGCTCTTCCCGCCCTCCCGGGGCCGGTGGCACGCTCAGCGGTTCCAGGTGCATCAGGCCGCCCAGCTTGGTGTGCTGGAACTCGTGGACCAGGGTCGCGGCGAGCTGGGCGACGTCGTCCGGGCGCGACACCGTGACGGCGCCGAAGGCGTCTCCGGCGGTGCTGCTGTGGGGGCGGAACCTCTCTCTCGCCGGCGTGGGCGTCACCGACATCAGTCCCCTGTGCATGGCCCGGGCACTGACCGGTTCGTCGCGCAGCAGCATGTCCCACGCGCCGGACAGAAGCGACTCCCAGCCCTCGGCCTCCGCGTGCGACAGCAGACTGGCCTCGCTCGGGTGGGGAAACGTGCGATAGGGATCGAGCTCTTCGAGGACCAATGGCTTCGGAGCCGCCGGGGCCCCCAGGATCACCCTGCGCACCGGCAACCAGCCCGTACCCGGCCGGTCCCATTCCGGATCGACCTCGACCTCGCTGCCCGACCCCGTGATGCGCAGCCGACCCTCGCATCCCACGATCCGGGCCGTGCTCCACGGTTCTGTCGCCGGGAGCACGGCGCATCCCAGCGTCGGCAGCAACGCCTTCCCCTGCCGCACCGGGATGGTGATCGAGAAGTCGAGACCCCCCCGGGCAGCGGCTGCCGCGGCGAGCGCCGCGAGATGCCCGGCGACCACCCACAGCGGCGCGTCCTCGTACGACCGGCCCCTGAGACGACGTACCGCCAGGGATACCCACATACCGGTGTTCGGGGACATCAGGACATCCTCGAAGGCCTTCGGCGCATGCCGCTGGGCTCGCTCCAGCAGGGCCCAGGCCTCGGTGTACGGTGCCGAAGGGTTCTCCTGCCGGGGCAGGGCGCTCCGGGCCAAGCCGCTGTCCAGCGCCCGTAGCAGCAGGAGCCGTCGGCTGCGCTCCGCGCTGAGCAGTTCCTCCACCACCGCGTCGTCGCCCTCACCGCGGACGAGCGCACCGACGTCGGCCGGGGTCAGGCGGTGAAACGACAGATCGCTCCCCGGCAGGGTGGCTTCACCGGCCACGGGTCCCCCACAGCACCGTGCCGTTCCCTCCGGTCGGTTCAGTCGAAGCGGGAGGGGTTGTACGACAACGTGATGGCCTGGGGGCCGTCGATGTGGCGCAGCAACTGCTCCAGCGACTCGGTGAAGACCCCGCCGTCCATGGAGCGCAGCGCTTCAAGAGACACCCCCGAAAGATCCACGAGACCGGACTCGACGGCAGGCATCATTGGTTCCACTGCTGCCAAGTCCCCCTCCAGTGCGCAAGCGTTGGCGCTGCCGGTGCCTCAACCATGATGGACCAGCGAGGCATTGGGCGAAAGCTTATATCCACTTCGCCGGGGGAGATCGAATCATCCGTGGCGCATGGCGAGCCGTGCCGCCACCTGGTCGACCCGCTCCATGTCCACCGTTTCCCCCTCCACCACACGCACCGCCTGCAGGAACTCCTCCAGCGTCCCCGGATAGCGCAGACAGGTGCGGACGATCCCGTAGAGGTCCATCCGGAGCCTGGGGTCACGAGGGCTGTTGGCGGCGATGCGGTCACTGATGAGGTCGAGGACGAGCGAGAGGCCGCTGCCGCTGCGCAGACTCTCAAGCGCCGTCAACGCATCCACCAGGTCCGCGATCTCGTGCAGCGCGGGATCGGTGGGCAGGCCGGAGAAGGGCACAGGTCGAGGAGCCGAAGCGTCATCGCCGACGTCGGAAGACATGCCGCTCTTCCGCCGGCCGGCCCGGTCGACAGCGAGAGGGAGCCCAGCCCGTGGTGGCAGGCCCGCGCGTCGGCGGAACTGCTCCAGGTCGGCGGGGGACAGGGTGTCGTACCAGCGTTCCACACGGCGTGCCGCGAGCGTTCCCAGGCCATCCGCACGGTGGTGAACGCTCACCATGCCGATGACGGCGCCCCCGCTCCATACGACGGCACCCGACATGCCCTCCCAGGGCGACCGCCCGGGTTCGACGTCGGCGGGCGGTGCGACGACGGCCAGTTCAAGGGTCCCCTCGCGGCGGTTGGACAGGACCGAGAGAGTGCCGGAGACGTGGCAGGAGTCGCGGTACTGGCGGGGGGAACCGTCGTCGACGAGGCGCATGTCGTCCTTGCGAAGCTTGAAGCGCGGGAAGCCGACAGCGCTGAAGGGCAGAACGACATCGGTGTCCGGCACGGCAGCGTAGGGGGGCGGCGGGGCCGAGCCGCGGTCGGGCGGCACGTCCATGAGCTCCAGCAGGGCGACATCGGCGGACTCGTCCAACAGGACCACCCGGCAGGCGGTGCTCCATTCCCCCGGTCGGTCGGCGTCGAAGCGAACCCGGACCGACGTGACCTCGCCGGCCAGGACGTGAGCAGCCGTCAGAACACAGACCGGGCCGACCCGGTAGCCGGAACCGCGCCGGCCTGAGGCACCGCCCGAACACTCGACCAGTATCTCGGCGACCCGAGCCGCCTCCAGTCCACGCCCCCGTTCACCCACACGAGGCACTTACCCCTTGCGTGTCGCAGGTACGCGAGTCCAGCCCCCGAGGTCGAGCAGTCAATGGACACGTCGTCCGGAGGGTGCCCGGCGAGCCCTGCGGGATACGGAATCGGGCTGGGCCACCGTGCTCGGGCCACTCTCGAAGAGCTGGTACATGCCGAACCCCAAGGGGCGACCGGAGCGAGGACGCCGGCAGACGCACGCAGTCGAGTCACTGAATGACGTCACTGACTGACGCGCCCGCCCGCCGCACCGCCAGGAGCGCCGCGCCGATGTCCGCCACCGCTCGCGGATCGGACAGGGAGCGGCCCGCCAGCTCCTCGACGCGGCGCAGCCGGTAGCGGACGGTGTTGGGGTGGACGAAGAGGTTCCGTGCCGCGTCCGTGGCGGAGCCTGCGGCGGCGTACCACTGCTCCAGGGTTTCCAGGAGACGGGACCGCTCCGCTGCCGGGAGGTCGAGCAGGGGCTGGAGGACCACCTCGACGAGGTGCGCCGCCTCGGCCGGTGCGGCGGCGACGACCATGGCCAGCGGGTTGTCGTCGAACCGCGCGACGCCGGGGCCGGTGCCCTGGAGGCCGGCCAGAGCCAGGCGGGCGAAGCGCAGAGCCTGGGGGGTGTCCCGCAGCGAGTGGAAGCACGGGCTGACACCTACGCGGGCGCCCGCCCGGCGCAGGACGCGCAGGCAGGTGCTCTCCGCCGTCGCCGTGGGCAGGGCGGCCAGGCCGATCTGCTGGTCGGGCAGCAGCCGCCAGGCGAAGTGGACCTGGGCCTGCCGCAGTGCCGCATCCGTCCCCGCCATTGGCTCCTCGCCGGGCGCGTCGGCCGCCGCCACGGCGACCACGTAGGGCCCGCGGTCGGGCAGCCCCAGCTCGCGGGCGGCCTCCCACAGGGTGCGGTCGGCGATGACGCCGGTGAACAGTGCCTCCACCAGTGCCGAGCGGCGTGCCTGACGCCGCGAGGTCAGTTCGGCGGTGGTCTCCCGGTAGGCCGCCGCCACCGCCTCCGCGTAGCGGCCGAACAGGGCCCAGATCTCCGCGGACTGGGACACCAGTTGGGCGTCGGTCACCTCGGGACGGTTGCGTGCTTCGGCGAGGATGTCCGTCCACAGGAGCTCGAAGCCGATCCGGTACGCGTGCAGGGTGTCCGCAAGCGGCACGCCCTGCTCGGCGCGGATGCGGCCGGTCTCCCGGGCCGGGCTCGGGTCCTGTGCGCCCGCGCGGCCGAGCTGGTCCAGGAGCAGGTCCGCGTTGGCGGTGCACGAGCGGCGCAGCGAGTCGAAGGGGATCAGCGCCTCGTCCTTGTAGGCGTCGACGTCCGAGCGGATGCGCTGCGCCATCCGCTCGCCCAGTTCCGGCAGCCTCGCGTGCAGCGCCGAGACCACCCCTGAGAGGTTCATTCCCGCAGCGTAATGCCCCTGTTTTGTTCTCGGGAACAATCCGGGAGGGCAGACGCTGTCGTACCGCACATAGGCCGTCGCCAAGGACATCTGCACGATGTCGTCAGCGTGAACAGCGGATTTCGACGGCGACTTTCGTGGAGGCGGTCATGGCCAATCTGGCGGAGTTCCTGGTGGAGACGGCACGGCGGCAGCCGGAACGCCCCGCATTGCGACTGGGAGGCCAGGTCACCAGCTACGCGGAGCTCGACGAGCGCAGCGCCCGCGCCGCCGCGCTGCTGCGGGCCGAGGGCGTACGGCCGGGAGACCGGGTCGCTCTGATGCTGCCCAACGTTCCCGAGTTCGTCGTCCTGTACTACGGCGTGCTGCGCGCCGGAGCGGTCGTCGTACCGATGAACCCGCTGCTGAAGACCCGGGAGACCGAGTACCATCTGCGCGACGCGGGCGCCAGGATGCTCTTCGAGTGGCACCAGGCGCCGGGCGAGGGCGCGCAGGGCGCGGCCGCCGCCGGAGTGCGGCACATGGCCGTCGAGCCCGCCGCCTTCGCGGGCCTGCTGGCCGGTCACGAGCCGCTGCCGCAGGTGAGCGAGCCGGACGGCGAGGACGTGGCCGTACTGCTGTATACGTCCGGCACCACCGGCCGCCCCAAGGGCGCCACGCTCACCCACTCCGGGCTGCGGCACAACACCGAGGTCAACACGGTGCATGTGCAGCGGGTGACGGCGGAGGACGTGGTCGTGGGCTGTCTGCCGCTGTTCCACATCTTCGGCCAGATCTGCACGATGAGCGTGACCGTCCGCGCCGGTGCCTCGCTCACCCTGATCCCCCGCTTCGACCCGCAGACCGTGCTGGACGCCGTCGCCCGCGACCGGGCGACGATCTTCGAGGGCGTACCGACCATGTACGCGGCGCTGCTCCAGCACCCGTCCGAGGCCGACGTGTCCACGCTGCGCATGTGCGTCTCCGGCGGGGCCTCGCTGCCGGTGGAGATCCTGCACGGCTTCGAGCGTCGCTTCGGCTGCGTGGTGCTGGAGGGCTTCGGCATGTCCGAGACGAGCCCGGTGGTCACCTTCAACCACCCCGACCGGCCGCGCAAGGCCGGGTCCATCGGCACCCCGATCAAGGACGTGGAGGTGCGGCTCGTCGACGACAAGGGCCAGGACGTGGCTCCCGGCGAGATCGGCGAACTGGCCGTGCGCGGGCCGAACGTGATGAAGGGGTACTGGAACCGCCCGGAGGAGACGGCGGCCGCCATCCCGGACGGCTGGCTGCGCAGCGGCGACCTCGCGCGGCAGGACGAGGACGGCTACCTGTACATCGTCGACCGCAAGAAGGACATGATCATTCGCGGCGGCTACAACGTCTACCCGCGCGAGATCGAGGAGGTGCTCCACGAGCACCCGGCCGTCGCGCTGGCCGCGGTGGTGGGTGTGGCCGACGCGCATCTGGGCGAGGAGATCGCGGCCGCGGTGGTGCTGCGCCCGAAGGCGCAGGCCACACCCGACGAGCTCCGGCAGTTCGTCAAGGAGCGGGTGGCGGCGTACAAGTACCCGCGCGAGGTGTGGCTCGTGGACACGCTGCCGACCGGCCCGAGCGGCAAGATCCTCAAGAGGGAGATCAGCGCGCCGGCGGGGTGATTTCCGCGGTGGTCGAGCCGGCCGGGTGAGCAGTGGTGACGCCGACGTACGCCGACGCGTCACCGGTTCTCGACGGCTCCCCGGCCGATGGCGGCACCGCTCAACGCTGAAGGAGCCCTGCCGGCCAGGACGACGTGGCCATCGACCGGACCCCGCCCCGGCTCGATGGTTCGACGGAACAGCACCCGCGCGCGCTTCAGCGCGGGAAGACGACCGTCAGCAGGCGGAAGAGTTCGGCGCGCTCCTCGTCGGACAGGTTGTCCAGGCCGGTCTGCGTCTGCTCCATCCGCTCGCGGATCGTGTCGATCGCCTTCTCGCCCGTCTCGGTGAGGGCGACGTTCTTCACGCGGCGGTCGGTCGCGCTGACCTCGCGGCGGACCAGGTCGCGCTTTTCGAGCCGGTCGATGATCCCGGTCATGTTCGACGCGTCGCAGGCGAGGGTGACCGCGAGCGAGCGCATCGAGGCCGGCGCGCGGCGCAGCACCGTGAGGGTCTTCGCCTGGCTGGAGGTGAGACCCATGTCGGCGGCGGCGGTCGTGAAGTCGGCGTAGTGCGTGCTGACCGAATGGGCGAGCAACTCCATGAGCTGCGCTTTGGACGGGATGGACGGCATGGGTCGAGAGTACCGCGTAAAGCTTGAGCATCTCAAACTTTGACATCCACCATCTCCTATTGTTTGATGTCCTCAAGCATCGACTACCTCAATGGTTTGTCCCCTCGACCATCGATGCGTCCCACCTTCGGGCAACCCTCCACCGGAAAGAAGACCGTGAAGTCCTCCCCTGCCGCCGCTCCGGAGCGCCGCACCGGCAGCCTCAGCCTCGTCCTGGTGCTCGGCCTCGCCGCCATGGTCGTGTCGATGATGCAGACCCTGGTCATCCCGATCCTCGGCATCATCCAGACCGACCTCGGAGCCACCACGGCCCAGGTCAGCTGGGTCACCACCGCCACGCTGCTGTCGGCCGCGGTCTTCACGCCGCTGCTGGGCCGCCTCGGCGATCAGCGCGGGACGAAGCCGACTCTGATCGGCGTGCTGGTGGTGATGGTGGCCGGATCCGTGCTCGCCGCGACGACGAGTTCGATGCTGTGGCTCATCGTGGCCCGCGTGATGCAGGGCGCCGCCACCGCGATCTTCCCGCTCGCGCTGTCCGTCCTGCGCCAGGAGGTCGCCCCCGCGCGGCTGCCCGGCGCCATGGCCCTGGTCAGCGGGACGCTCGGGTTCGGCAGCGGCCTCGCGCTGGTGAGCGCCGGCCTGCTGACCACGGGTGCCGACCCCGACTACCACCTGGTCTTCTGGCTGGCCGCCGCGCTCGCCGTCGCCGCCCTGATCGCGGTCGCGGTCGCCGTCCCCGCGCCCCGCACCCGCACGGGCGGGCGCATCGACTGGCTCGGCGCCGCCGGTCTCGCGCTGCTGCTCGTGCTGATCCTGCTGCCCATCTCGCAGGGTCACACCTGGGGCTGGACCTCGGCCCGTACGCTCGCCCTGTTCGCCGGCGCAGCCGTCACGACGGTCCTCTGGGTCCTCGTCGAACGCAGGGTCCGCGACCCCCTCGTCGACATGAAGATGTTCGTCCACCGCCCGGTGCTCTTCACCAACATCGCCGGACTGCTCGTCGGATTCGCCATGTTCGCGCAGTTCATCGGCGTCTCCTACCTCGTCCAGACGCCCTCTGAGATCGCGGGCTACGGCTTCGGCGCCTCCGTCCTGCGCGCCTCCGTCGTCTACCTGCTGCCCTCCGCCCTCGTCTCGCTCGTTGCCGCGCAGTTCGGAGGCGTGCTGGTACGCCGCATCGGCGCGCGTCTCACGCTTGCCGCCGGTGCCGTCTTCGGCGTCGTCGGGTTCGCCTGGCTGACCCTCGCCCACGACACCACGGCGTCGGTGATCCTGGCCGGCATGGTCGTCGGCGTCGCCATCAGCTTCGGTTACGCCGCGATGCCCGCCCTGATCGTGGCCGGCGTTCCCCACCACCAGACCGGCATCGCCAACGGCATCAACTCCATCTCCCGCTCCACCGGCAGTGCGATCGGCAGCGCGGTCGTCACCTCGCTGCTCGCCTCCAAGACGCTCGACAACCTGCCCGCCGGGGTCCCCGCGCTGCCCGCCGAGAGTCAGTACACCCTGAGCTTCGCTCTCGCCGGCATGGCGTTCGTGCTGGTCATCGGCGTGGCCATGGTCGGCCTGGCGATCCGCCGCAGGTCCCCCTCGCCGGCCCTCGCAACGCCCGCCCCGTCGGGCGACGGCGAGACCACACCCGCCCCCTCGGACGACAGCGAGACCACGCCCGCCCGCACGGCCGTCACTGCCTGACCGAGCACCACCGGCACGGCCGCGCCACCCCCGGATGCCGAGCAGCTTCCCGCCCAACCGAACAGGACACGACTGTGACTGACGCCAAGGCAGCCTTCACCCTCGACGACAGCTTCACCTCCGCCGACGCCACCGCGCTGGTGGAGCGGCTGCGCGCCACCTTCCGCACCGGCCGCACCAAGCCCCTGGCCTGGCGCCGGCAGCAGCTGACCCGCCTGCGCGACCTGCTCACCGACAACCGCGCGGCGATAGCCGACGCCCTCCACGCCGACCTGCGCAAGAACCGCGCCGAGGCCGACGCCATGGAGATCGACCTCACGATCGTCGAGATCGACGACTACCTGGAGCACCTGGAGGAGTGGACCGCCCCGCAGCCCGCCCCCGTGACGGTGCCCGGACTCCCCGGCAGCACCGCCCGCACCCAGTTCGACCCCCTGGGTGTCGCCCTGGTCATCTCGGCGTGGAACTATCCGGTCAATCTGCTGCTCGTGCCCGTCGCGGGCGCACTCGCCGCCGGGAACGCGGTCGTCATCAAGCCCGCCGAATACGCCGCCCACACCTCGGCACTCCTGGCCGAACTACTGCCCGCGTATCTCGACACCGACGCGACCGCGGTCGTCGAGGGCGGCGCGCCGGAGACAGGCGTGCTGCTGGAGCAGCGCTTCGACCACATCTTCTACACCGGCAACGGCACGGTCGGCCGCATCGTGATGACCGCCGCCGCCAAGAACCTCACCCCCGTCGTCCTCGAACTCGGCGGCAAGTCACCGGTGTTCGTGGACCGGGACGCCGACATCGCCACGGTCGCCCAGCGTCTGGCGGGGACGAAGTTCGCCAACGCCGGTCAGACCTGTGTCGCCCCCGACTACGTCCTGACCGACCCCGATACCGCGGCCGAACTGCAGGCCGCCCTGGCCGTCGCGATCAAGGCACTGTTCGGCGACGACTCGCAGACCTCCGACGCCTACGGACGCATCATCAACGAGCGGCACTTCGACCGGCTGTCCGCGCTGCTGGGCTCCGGCCGTACGGTCACCGGAGGGCAGACCGACCGCGCGGACACGTACATCGCGCCGACCGTGCTGGCCGATGTCCGGCCTGACGAGCCCGTGATGCAGGAGGAGATCTTCGGCCCCATCCTGCCGATCCTGACCGTGGCGGACCTCGACGAGGCCATCGCGTTCATCAACGACCGCGACAAGCCCCTCGCCCTGTACGCCTTCACCGAGAACGACACCACCAAGCGCCGCCTCGCCGCCGAGACCTCCTCGGGCGGCCTCAACTTCGGCCTGCCGATGCGCCACCTCGCCGTGCCGACGCTTCCCTTCGGCGGCGTCGGCGAGAGCGGCATGGGCAACTACCACGGCCGCTACTCCATCGAGACGTTCAGCCACCGCAAGGCCGTCCTCGACGTCCCGCTGAGCTGAACCGCCCCAACTCCCGGCGGCGGTACGCAATTCCACCTGGCGATCTCACGCGCGCCGCCGCCCACGTGGCCAACGACCTCGAACCCTATGGCAAGGAGCACAAACGCAACATGGACGACAAGCTGCTGAAGCAGCTCGGCGCCGGCAAGTACATGCTGATCACCAGCTACCGCAAGAACGGCACCCCGGTCGCCACCCCGGTGTGGGTGGTACGCGACGGAGACACGCTCGGCGTGCAGACCCCCGCCGACTCCTGGAAGGTCAAGCGGATCCGGGCCCGAGGCGACATCCTCGTCGGCCCCTGCGACCTGCGCGGCAATCCCACGGGCGACCAGGTCCCGGCCACCGCCGAGATCACCGACGCGGCGACCAGCGCCCGCTACCGCTCACTCGTCGCCCGCAAGTACGGCATCCTCGGCCGCCTCATGGTCCTCAACAGTCGGCTGCGCCGGGGAGGGGACACGACGCTGGGCATCCGTGTGCGGCTCGCCCCCTAGCTGAGCAATGCCCTGACCAGCCGATTCGCTGGAGAGCTTCCGCCTGACGGAAGCCGCCTTGCCGAGCCACCCCGTGCGTCACGACCCTGATTCCAACCACGGCACGCGGGGCGAGGACGCCCCGCCGACAGGGACGGGAACGCCATGCCGCACACGACTGCCTTCGCCAGGAACCAGTGGTACGTCGCCGCCTACAGCCATGAGGTCGGGCGCGAGCTGCTCGGCCGGACGATCCTCGGTGAGACGCTCGTCCTCTACCGCACCGAGGAGGAGGGGACGCCGGTCGTCCTGCACGACCGCTGTGTGCACCGCCGCTACCCGCTGTCCGAGGCCCCGACCCGTCTCGACGGCGACCGGATCGTGTGCGGGTACCACGGGTTCACGTACGACACGACCGGCGCGTGTGTGTACGTGCCCGGGCAGAAACGCGTCCCGCGCACGGCGCGCGTCGCCTCGTACCCCGTCGTCGAGCAGGACTCCCTGATCTGGGTGTGGATCGGTGACCCGGCGCTCGCCGATCCCCAGGGCATCCCGCGGGCCAAGCACCTCGACTCCCCCGGCTGGGTGACCGTGCGCGGCATGGAGCCCATCGACTGCGACTACGGCCTGCTCGTCGACAACCTCCTCGACCTCTCCCACGAGACCTACCTGCACGGCGGCTACATCGGCACCCCCGAGGTCGCCGAGACGCCGATCACCACCGAGGTCGACGAGGGCGCCGGCATCGTCCGGGTCAGCCGGCACATGGACGACGCCGAGTGCCCGCCGTTCTACGCCAAGTCGACCGGCATCGAGGGCCGCATCACCCGCTGGCAGGACATCGAGTACCACGCCCCGTGCCTGTACCTGCTGCACAGCCGCATCGCCCCGGTCGGCGTGCTGCCCGAGGCCGACGGCAGCGACCCGAACGGCTTCCACACCGAGATCACGTACGCCATCACGCCGTCCGGCGACGGCAAGGTGTACGACTTCTGGGCGGTCTCCCGGGACTGGGCGACGGACGACGAGGAGGTCACCGAGTTCCTGCGCGGCAACAACCACACGGTCGTGATGCAGGACGTGACCGCCCTCAATCTGCTCCAGAAGACCCTCGGCACCGAGCGTCACGGCTACCAGGAGCTGAGCATCAACATCGACACCGGTGGTCTGGCCGCCCGGCGTATCCTCGCCCGGCTGGTCGAGGAGGGCGCGAAGCCGATGGAGAAGGTCCAGTGACCAGTCCCACGGGCGAGATCTACCGCATCGACTGGCTGCCGGGCACCGACATCCTGCACGGCACCTGTCACTGCGGCCGCGAGCACACCGCGCAGGACCCGGTGGAGATGTGGGAGTGGATGCTCTCCCACCCGCAAGGACACGAGCCGCGAGGAACCAGTTCATGAGTGACGTGTACGAAGCCGAACTCGTCGTCGACCGCAGGGAGTTCGCGGCCGACGGCGTGCTCGCCCTCACTCTGCGCCACCCGCTGGGCGAGCCGCTCCCGGCCTGGGAGCCCGGCGCCCATGTCGACGTCGTGCTCGGGCCGGACCTGGAGCGGCAGTACTCGCTGTGCGGCGATCCGGCCGACCCGAGCCGGTGGCGGATCGCCGTCCTGCGGGAACCGGACGGGCGCGGCGGTTCCGCCCATGTGCACGAGCAGTTGGGGCAGGGCGACAAGGTCCGGGTGCGCGGTCCGCGCAATCACTTCCGGCTGGAGCCCTCGCCTCGCTACCTCTTCATCGCCGGCGGCATCGGTATCACCCCGATCCTGCCGATGCTGGCCGCGGCCGAGGCGGCGGGCGCCGAATGGACGCTGCTCTACGGCGGGCGTACGCGCGGATCCATGGCGTTCACCGAGGAGGTGAGGTCGTACGGCCAACGGGTCGAGATCTCGCCGCAGGACGAGTCCGGGCTGCTGGACCTCGCCTCGGTCCTCGACGACGTACCCCACGGCACGCTCGTCTACTGCTGCGGTCCCGGTCCGCTGCTGGACGCCGTCGAGGAGCGGTGTCCGTCCGGGGTGCTGCACGTCGAGCGGTTCCAGGCGAAGGACCAACCCGCCGGTGAGGACGGGGAGTTCGAGGTCGAGCTGGCGCGGAGCG
The DNA here is from genome assembly GCF_039537145.1 of Streptomyces shaanxiensis. Classification (NCBI taxonomy): domain Bacteria; kingdom Bacillati; phylum Actinomycetota; class Actinomycetes; order Kitasatosporales; family Streptomycetaceae; genus Streptomyces; species Streptomyces shaanxiensis. The sequence goes on along the minus strand of NZ_BAAAZY010000010.1, from coordinate 520,429 downwards.
GGCTGACGCTCACCGTCGCGCCCGGCGTCTCCCTGCTGGACACGGTGCGGGCGGCCGGCGTCGAAGTGCTCTACTCCTGCACCGAGGGCACCTGCGGGACCTGCGAGACCGACGTGCTCGACGGTACCCCCGACCACCGGGACTCGGTGCTCACACAGGTGGAGCAGGAGAGCGGCGAGACGATGATGATCTGCGTGTCTCGCTGCTGGGGGAAGCGACTGGTCCTGGATTTGTGATCCGCAGGTCGGCCTCGATCCGGGCGACGGTCGCCAGCAGATGCGGCAGCAGGTCCCGGCGCACCGAGTCGACGGAGTTGCGGCCCGCGTGCACGGCGATGTTGACGGCCGCCACCACCTCGCCGCCCCGGTCCCGCACCGGGGCGGCGACCGACCTCAGTCCCTCCTCCAGCTCCTGGTCGACGACGGCGTAGCCCTGCCGGCGGACGCGGCGCAGTTCCGCCCGCAGCGCGTCCGGCGAGGTGACGGTCCGCTCGGTCAGGGGTTTCAACTCGGCGCGGGCGAGCCGGACTTCGATCTCCTCGTCCGGCCGATGGGCGACGATCACCCGGCCCACCGACGTCACGTACGCCGGGAAGCGGGTGCCGACGGTGATGGACGCGGTCATGATGCGGCGGGTCGGGACCCGGGCGACGTACACGATGTCGTCGCCGTCGAGGACGCACAGCGACGACGACTCCCGTACCTGTGCGACGAGTTGCTCCAGATGCGGTTCGGCGATCTGGGGCAGCGTGTAGCTGGAGAGGTAGGAGTAGCCGAGTTCCAGTACGCGCGGGGTGAGGCGGAAGAGGCGGCCGTCCTGGTGGACGTAGCCGAGGTCCGCGAGGGTCAGCAGCAGACGGCGGGCGGCGGCGCGGGTCAGGTCGCAGGTGTGGGCGACCTCGCTGAGCGTGCGGGCGGGATGCTCGGCGTCGAAGGAGCGGATGACGGCGAGGCCGCGCTCGAAGGACTTCACGAAGTGCGGTGCGCGGGCTTCGGCGGACATCGCCACCTCCAGAAGTGTCAACAATGTTGTCGGTGAACCCTTGACGAACCCATTGACCGGACTCGTTCGAGGCTTCTACCTTCCCGCTGAGCAACCTTGCGCACTACTGTGCGCCTTGCGCACAACCTGTCGGAACACCGCTGCACCGTTGTCTGTACAGGAGGAGCCATGCGTCGTCTGTCCGCCGGTCTCACCGCCGGCGCCCTGCTGTTCGTCGCGACGGCCTGTGGCTCGTCCGACGGCGGATCATCCGACGCGGGCGCGTCGTCCGGCGGAATCACCACCGTCAAGCTCGGGCTCATTCCGATCGTCGATGTCGCGCCGCTGTATCTCGGCCAGAAGAAGGGCTTCTTCGAGAAGCAGGGCCTGAAGCTGGAGTTCACCACCGCACAGGGCGGCGCGGCGATCGTGCCGGGGGTGGCGAGCGGGCAGTTCCAGTTCGGGTTCAGCAACGTGACGTCCCTGATGGTGGCTCAGACCAACGGCGTCCCCGTGCAGGCCGTCGCCAACGGCATCGCCTCGACCGGCGTGCGGGGCAAGGACTTCAACGGCCTGATGGTCAAGAAGGACAGCCCCATCAAGTCGGCGAAGCAGCTGGAGGGCAAGAAGGTCGCCATCAACACGCTGAAGAACATCAACGAGACCGCGGTCCGCCAGGCGGTGCGTGTGGCGGGCGGCGACCCGGACAAGGTGACCCTCGTCGAGATGGCCTTCGACCAGATGCCCGCCGCCCTCGACCAGGGCCAGATCGACGCCGCGTGCGTGGTCGAGCCCGCGACGGCCACCATCCGCAGCCAGGGCGGCCGGGAGATCGCCTCGCCGCTGATCGACATCGCACCGGAGCTCACCGTCGCGATGTACTTCACCTCGACGCAGTACGCGCAGCAGAACCCGGACGTGGTCAAGAAGTTCCAGGACGCCACCGCCGAGTCCCTCGCGTACGCCGAGGCCCATCCGGACGAGGCACGGCAGATCGTCACGACGTACACCAAGATCCCGCCGAACGTGCTGGACCAGGTGACCCTGCCCAAGTGGCCGGCCGAGGCGAACCGCTCGTCCATCGAGGCCCTGATGAAGCTCGGCGAGGAGGACGGCCTCTTCAAGAAGACGCCCGACCTGGACGCGCTGCTGCCGTGAGGGACGGAACCGGCATGAGGGATGTGAACACTTGAGGGGCGCGAACGTCGCACTCGGTGCGGCCGGGCTCGCGGCCTTCCTCGCCCTGGGCGAGGCGGTACCGCGGCTCGGCCTGGTCAAGGAGGCCTACTTCCCGCCGACGAGCCGTATCGCCGAAGCGCTCGCGGACGAGGTCGCCGACGCCGCCTTCTGGACCGCGCTCGGCGACACCCTCACCGGCTGGGCGCTGGGCCTGGCGATCGCGTCCTGCGCGGGCATCGTGGTGGGAGTGCTCCTCTCCGTCGTGCCGTACCTGCGCGAGCTCACGGCCTCGACGATCGAGTTCCTGCGCCCGATCCCGTCGGTGGCGCTGATCCCGCTGGCGGTGCTGCTCTACGGCACCGAACTGAGGTCAGTGCTCCTCCTGGTCGTCTACGCCTCCTTCTGGCAGGTGCTGATCCAGACCCTGTACGGCGTCCAGGACGTCGACCCGGTCGCCGAGGAGACGGCCCGCAGTTACGGCCTCGGCACCTGGGCGCGCGTCCGCCATGTGCTGTGGCCGACGGCCCTGCCGTATGTCATGACCGGTGTGCGGCTCGCCGCGGCGGTTGCGCTGATCCTCGCGATCACCGCCGAACTCGTCATCGGGGCGCCGGGGTTGGGCCAGCAGATCGCGGTGGCGCAGACCTCGCAGGCGGTGCCGGAGATGTACGCGCTCGTCGTGGTCGCGGGTCTGCTGGGGCTGCTCATCAACGTCGGCGCACGTACGGTGGAGCGGCGGGCGCTGGCCTGGCACCAGTCGGTGCGCGGGGAGGTGGCGGTGTGATCGGGCGCTTGCTGGCGCGCGTGTTCTTCGCGGTCGCGCTGCCCGTGGTGCTGGTCGCCGGGTGGTGGGCGGCGTCGGACGGCAGCACGGACCCCTTCTGGCCGCCACTGCGGACGATCCTCGACACCTTCCCGGACGTCTGGACGGCCGACCGGCTGCGCACGGACGTCGTGCCGAGTCTCCTGCGACTGCTGGGCGGCTTTGCGACGGCCGCCGTGGTCGGCGTGGCGCTAGGCACGGTCATCGGCTCCTACCGCAGGGTCCGCGCGGTGTGCGAACCGGTCCTGGAGTTCCTGCGGGCCGTGCCGCCGCCCGTGCTCGTCCCGGTCATCATGCTGTTCGCCGGCATCGGCGACACCATGAAGATCGTCGTGATCGCGAGCGGCTGCGTCTGGCCGATCCTGCTCAACACCGTGGAAGGCGTGCGCGCGGTCGACTCGGTGATGCTGGAGACGGCCCGCTCGTACGGCGTCACGGGGATCGCCCGGCTGCGCCATCTGGTGCTGCGCTCGGCGAGCCCGCAGATCTTCGCCGGGCTGCGCCAGGCGCTGTCCATCGGCATCATCCTCATGGTCATCAGCGAGATGTTCGCCGCCAACAACGGCATCGGCTTCACCGTCGTCCAGTTCCAGCGCAGCTTCGCGATCCCCGACATGTGGACCGGGATCCTCGTCCTCGGACTGCTCGGCTTCCTGCTCTCCGTCGTCTTCCGACTGGTCGAGCGCCGGGTGCTCGGCTGGTACCACGGTCTGCGCGCGACCACCCGGCGGTCCTGAGTGACGAGCATCGTGAAGGGGCGGTCCATGCTCGACGTACGCGGCCTGAAGAAGGTCTACGAGGGGTCCGGACGGCGCGTGGAGGCCGTACGCGACCTCACCTTCACCGTCGACGCCGGCGAACTGGTCTGTCTCGTCGGCCCCTCGGGCTGCGGCAAGACGACCCTCCTGAAGTGCATGGGCGGTCTGCTCGCCCCGACCGGCGGCGAAGTGCTGCTGGAGGGGCGGAAGGTGAGCGGTCCACCGCCCGGGATGGCCTTCGTGTTCCAGGAGTACGGACGCAGCCTGTTTCCCTGGATGCGGGTCGGTGAGAACGTCGAACTTCCGCTCAGGCAGAAGAACCTGGGCAAGGCGCGGCGTCGGGAGCTGGTGCGGGACGCGCTGGAGTCGGTGGGGCTCGCGGACGCCGTGGGGGCGTATCCGTGGCAGCTGTCCGGCGGCATGCAGCAGCGGGTCGCCATCGCCCGGGCGCTGGCGTACGAACCCCGTGTGCTGCTGATGGACGAGCCGTTCGCGGCGGTGGACGCGCAGACGCGGGCCGATCTGGAGGACCTCGTCCGGGGGCTCTGGCGCGAGCGCGGCATCACCATCCTGTTCGTCACCCATGACATCGACGAGGCCGTCTACCTGGGCGAGCGGGTGATCGTGCTGTCCGCCTCCCCCACCGTCGTCCAGGAGCAGCTGAAGGTCGAACTGCCCGCCGAGCGGGACCAGTTGCACACCAGGGTGGATCCGCGCTTCGCCGAGCTGCGCACCCATGTGTACGCGCAGATCCAGGCGGCGAAGCGCGGCACTCCCCAGGACGCCGTCACGAAGTCGGATACGCCTCCACCTCACTGAACTGACCCGCCGGCCAGCCGGTGTTGGCGCTGACGGACAGCCGCAGATACCGCAGCCTCGTGCCGTCGGGCAGGGAGACGGTGGCCGTGTTGCCGGTCGCCGGGTCGAAGCGGTAGCCGGTGGCGCCGACGACCGTCGAGTAGGTCGAACCGTCGGTGCTGCCCAGCACGGTGACGGTCTGGGTGCGCGCGCCCCAGGCCGAGGACGGGGGCAGCTTCAGCACCAGTCGGCGGACCGCCTCGGACGAGCCGAGGTCGACCGTCCAGGACTGCGGGAAGGCGTTGTTGGTGGCTTCCCAGTAGGTGTTCGCGTCGCCGTCGACCGCCTTGCCGGGTGTGTAGACGTCCTGTGAGCCGGTGGCTGTGGCCGGGCGGCCCTTGGCCAGGTTGCGGTTCGGATCCGGGTCCGGGTTGCCCTGCCCGGGCTGCGGCCAGGTCGAGCAGTCCGACCAGGTGCTGCTCCAGCCGGAGTTGCCACCGGCGTCGGTGAGGGTGAAGGTGCCGGCGCCGGCCGGGTAGGGGCAGTTGTAGATGCCCGCCGCGCCGACGCCGGTCGCGGTGACGTCGCGGAAGGTGGCGGCGCCCTGCGTCTCGGCCTGGACGACGACCGTGCCGGTGCCGCGCACGGTCGCGCCGTCGACGGTGATGTTCTTCGCCGCGAAGCCGCGCCCGCTGCCCGAGACGAACTCGAAGGCGCTGTACGGGCTGTCGGTGATGGTGGTGTTGGTGATGCGGACGTTCGCCTCGATGGCGCTGTCGTAGGAGTCGACGCGCAGGGCGCCCATCGGGTGGTTCCAGTTGGGGTTCATCGCACCCGTGCGGACGAGGGTGTTGCCGTCGACCGTGATGGTGCCGGACAGCGGGTGGAAGGGGTCGAGGAACTTCTGGTTGGAGATCGCGATGCCGCTGCCGAGGGCGTTGGTGTCGGAGATCAGGTTGTCCTTGACGGTGATGTCGGTGCCGCCGTAGATCGCGATGCCGTTGGCGAGGTTCGGCTGGGTGATGGTGTTGTTCTCGAAGCTGCTGTCGGTGTCCGGCGCGTACAGCGACCACATGGCGAGCGCGTCGTCGCCCTGGTTGCGCAGGAAGTTGTGGCGGACGCGGACGCCCCGGGCGTTGCCGTTGAGGTTGAGGCCGTCGGCCGTCATGTCGAGGAAGCGGTTGTTCTCGACGACGAGGTTGTCGTTGGTGCCCATCAGCCAGAGGCCGACCTTGAGGTGCTGGAGCCACATACCGGAGACCGAACTGTTCGGTCCCAGCGAGCCGTTGACGAAGTTGTCGGGGTTGGAGTCGACCCGTTCGGTGACCTCGCCGATGACCGCGAAGTCCTTGATGTGGACACCTCCGGAGGAGCTCGACTGGTCGATGAAGCGCGAGGTGCGCACGATCGAGTGCCAGCTGCCCGCGCCCTGGAGGGTGACGTTCTGGACGCCGCTCAAGGAGGACGTCAGCCTGTACTCGCCCGGCGGGATCCACACCACCCCGCCCTGCGCGGCGGCGATGGCGTCCCGGAACGCCTGGGTGGAGTCGCCCTGGCCGCTCGGGTCTGCGCCCTTCGACGTCACCGACACCGACCCGGCGGGCTGCCCGGCCGCGTCGGCGACCTGCTCGAAGTCGGCCACGTCGACGGTGACTTCGGCGTCGGCGGCTTCCAGGGCCACCTTGTCGCCCGCCTGCACGTTCTGGCCGAGCAACAGACGGGCGTTGTCGTAGAAGTGGTGGGTCTTGGCGCCCGGGATCCAGCCGGTGTCGATGTACAAGTACTTGGAGGTGACGGCGATGGTCCTGGCCAGCTTGGTTCCGTTGACGTACACGTTCAGCGTGCCGGTCCGGCCGTCGGGGACGCTGTAGGCGACGTTGAGGGCGTTGGCGGCGCGCGGCGCGGTGAACTCGACGCGCCGGCCTGCGGTGAGGCGGACGGCCTGACGTCCGGAGGCCTCCGAGGCGAGGGTGCCCTGGGTGTGGTCGGGGCCGATCTTCGTGCCGGTGGTGGTGGCGGACTCGGCCTCGACCGAGGTGAAGGGCAGAGCCGCGCCGGCGGCCGCGTGGGCGGTGGGGGCCGTGGTGGTGAGGAGGCCGGCGGCGAGGGCGACGGAGATCGCTGTTGGCATGGTCCTGACATATCTGCGCGTGTGCTGCATGGCTGATCCCTTCGTGGTGGGGGTACGGGGACAGCGGGCCGCGGTCTCAGGCGCGCAGCCAGACCGCGGTGTCCTTCGGCAGCCGCCCGTCGGTGTCCAACGAGTCGCTGGCTACGAGGAGTTCGGTGTGGGCGGGCAGGTCGGCGGGGGTGTCCGCGAGGTTCACCACACAGGTGACACCTGGTGCGCGGGTGAACGCGAGCACGCCGTCGGGTGCGGGCAGCCAGGTGAGCGGGCCGCCTGCGAGCACCGGCCGGAGCGCGATCGCGCGGCGGTAGAGGGCGAGCATCGACGTGGGGTCCGCGGCCTGCCGGTCGGCTGCGTACGCGGCCCAGTCGACGGGCTGTGGCAGCCACGGCTCCGCACGAGAGCCGAAGCCCGCGTGGGGCGCGTCGGCCGCCCACGGCAACGGCACCCGGCAGCCGTCCCGGCCCGGGTCGGTGCCCCCGGAGCGGGCGTGCATCGGGTCCTGGACGCGGTCGAGCGGAATGTCGGCCTCGGGCAGGCCGAGCTCCTCGCCCTGGTAGACGTAGACGGCTCCGGGCAGGGCCAGCGACAGCAGGGCGGCCGCCCGGGCCCGGCGGGTGCCGAGCGCGAGGTCGGTCGGGGTACCGAAGGCCTTGGTGGCGAAGTCGAAGCCGGTGTCGGCACGGCCGTACCGGGTGACCGTGCGGGTGACGTCGTGGTTGCACAGTACCCAGGTCGCCGGTGCGCCGACCGGCGCGTGTTCGGCGAGCGTCTCGTCGATGGCCGTACGCAGCCGTGCGGCGTCCCAAGGGCAGGTCATGAACGAGAAGTTGAAGGCCGTGTGGAGTTCGTCGGGGCGCAGATAGCGGGCGAAGCGTTCGGTGTCGGGGAGCCAGACCTCGCCGACGAAGATGCCGCCGTACTCGTCCGCGATCGCGCGCCAGGAGCGGTAGATGTCGTGGAGTTCGTCGCGGTCGACGTACGGGTGGGGGTCCCGGCCCTCGGTGAAGTCCGGCAGGCGGGGGTCCTTGGCGAGGAGGGCGGCGGAGTCGATGCGGACGCCGGCGACACCGCGGTCGAACCAGAAGCGCAGGATGTCCTCGTGTTCCCGCCGGACGGCCGGGTGGGCCCAGTCGAGGTCGGGCTGTTCGGGGGCGAACAGGTGCAGGTACCAGGTGCCGTCGGGCAGCCTGGTCCAGGCCGGGCCGCCGAACTGGGAGCGCCAGTCGTTGGGCGGGAGGGCGCCGCGACCCGTGCGGAAGTGGAACAGGTCCCGTTCCGGGCCGCCCTTGAGCGCCGCCCGGAACCAGGGGTGCTGGTCCGAGACATGGTTCGGCACGATGTCGACGATGGTGCGGATGCCGAGTCCGTGCGCCTCGGCGATGAGTTTCTCCGCCTCGGCCAGGGTGCCGAAGGCCGGGTCGATCGCACGGTAGTCGGCGACGTCGTAGCCGCCGTCCTTCATCGGTGAGACGTACCAGGGCGTGAACCAGAGTGCGTCCACGCCGAGTTCGGCGAGGTACGGCAGCCGGGCACGGACGCCCGCGAGGTCCCCGGTGCCGTCGCCGTCCCCGTCCGCGAAGCTGCGGACGTACACCTGGTAGATGACGGCGTCACGCCACCAGTCCTGCGCCTCGCGGGGCTTGCGGGCATGGGTGGGCTGTCCCACGGTGGGTGCCTTTCTGTCGGAGGGGCGGCGTCAGCCCTTCGAGCCGCCCGCACTGATACCGGCGATGATGTGCCGCTGGAACACCAGGAACATCGCGACCATGGGAATGCTGGCGATCACCATCGCGGCGATGAGCACGGTGAGTTGGATGTTCTGCGACAGCTGCACGAGCGCCACGCTGATCGGCTGTTCGTCGGTGTCGGAGAAGACCATCAGCGGCCACAGGAAGTCCTGCCAGACGGCGACCAGCGCGAAGATCGACACGACGCCGAGCACCGGCCGTGACATGGGCAGCACGATCGACCACAGGGTGCGCAGTCGGCCGGCCCCGTCGATCTCGGCGGCCTCCAGGACATCGCGCGGGAGCTGGTCGAAGAACCGCTTCAGCAGGTAGAGGTTGAAGGCGTTGGCGACGGCCGGGAGCCAGATGGCGAGGGGGTCGTTGAGCAGGCCCAGGTCCGCCACGGTGAGGTACTTCGGCACCACCAGCGCCTGCGCCGGGACCATGAGGGTGGCGAGGACCCCGCCGAGGATCACCTTGCCGAAGGCGGGCCGCAGCTTGGACAGGGCGTAGGCGGCGGCCGTGCAGAAGACGAGCTGGAACGCCCAGGCGCCGGTCGCCTGGACCACCGTGTTCCACAGGTGGGTGGGCAACTGCATCAGCTCCCAGGCGTCGGTGTATCCGCCGAGGTGCCATGTCTGCGGTATGAGGGTGGGGGGCGTCCGCGTCACTTCGTCCGGGGACTTCATCGCACCGGTCACCATCCAGTAGACCGGGAACAGGAAGGCGAGTGCGAAGAGCACGACGACCCCGGTGAAGACGGCCCAGTAGACGGCCTTCCCGCGCGGGCGGGCCAGCACGGCCGGGGAGACGAGGGTGCGGGTGCCGCTCATGTGTCCCCCTCGGAGCGGGTCAGCCTCAGGTATGCGGCGGAGAACAGGCCGAGCAGCGCGAGGAGCAGCACGCTGAGCGCGCAGGCGCCGCCGAAGTCGTTGTAGAGGAAGGCGTACTTGTAGATGAGGTAGAGGACGGTGACCGTGGCGTTCTCCGGGCCGCCGCCCGTGATCACGAACGGCTCGGTGAAGACCTGCATCGTGGCGATGATCTGAAGGAGCATCAGCATCAGGATCACGAAGCGGGTCTGCGGGATCGTCACATGCCGTACGCGTTGCAGCAGGTTCGCGCCGTCGAGTTCGGCCGCCTCGTACAGCTCCCCCGGAATGGACTGGAGCGCCGCCAGGTAGATCAGGACCGTGCCGCCCAGGTTGGCCCAGGTGGCGACGACGACGAGGGAGACCAGGGCCGTGTCGGCGCCGTTGGACCAGTTCGACGTGGGCAGGTGCAGGAACCGCAGCGCCTCGTTGGCGAGGCCGGTTCCGGGGTCGTAGAACCACTTCCACAGCAGGGCGCTGACCACCGGCGGGATCATCACCGGCAGATAGACGACGACCCGGAAGAACGCCTTGGCATGCCTCAACTCGTTGAGGACCAGGGCGAGTACGAAGGGGATCGCGAAGCCGATCAGCAGGGCGAGCAGGGTGAAGACGAGGGTGTTGCGCCAGGCGGCGGCGAACTCCGGGTCGGCGAGGACGCGGGTGAAGTTGGCGGTGCCGACCCACTCGGGGTCGCTGCCGGGCGTGTACTTCTGGAAGGCGATCACGACCGCGCGGATCGCCGGGTACCAGGAGAAGAGCGCGAAGCAGACGAGGCCGCCGAGGAGGAAGCCGTAGGCACGGGCCTGGTCGGCGACGCGGCGCCGTCTCCGGTCCCCTGCCGGGGTCGGCGCCCGCATCGGCCGGACCACGACCTTCGCGACGGTCCGTCGCTGAGCCGTCCTGGTCATGGCCCGTCAGCCCCGGGCCAGGATGCCGTCGATCTTCCCGGACGCGTCCTTGAGGAGCTGGTCGATGTCGGCGTCCTCCTTGGTGAGGACGGCGGAGACGACACCGTCGAGGACGGAGTAGATCTGCTGGGCGCTCGGCGGCTCGATCTTCATGTCGAGGCTCTGGTTTCCGTCGAGGAAGGCCTGGTAGTTCTCCACCGGGACGTTGGCGTTGGCCTTCTTGACCTGCTGGTCCTTGGCGTCGGCGGCTCCGGTGAACAGACGGGGTTCGGGCAGTCCCACGGGGGCGTCGTTCTTCTTGGCGCGGGCGTAGTCGCCGAGGAAGCCGTCACCAGGGGTGAGGAACATGTGGTCGAGCCACTTCAGGGCGGCTCGGATCTGCTCGGGGCTCGCCTTCTTGCCGATCATGTAGCTGTCGCCGCCGATGAGCGTGCCCTGGCCGCCGGGCATGGGGGCGAGGGCGAGATCCTTGTAGTCGCCGCCCTTCTCCTTGACGAGGATCGGGATGTTGTCGGGCGCGGCGAGGTACATGCCGAGCTTGCCGGCGCCCATCATCTGCTGGACGTCGTTGATGACGAGCAGTTGCCTGCTGCCCATCGAGTCGTCCGTCCAGCGCATGTCGTGCAGGTTCTGCAGCACGGCGCGGCCCTCGGGGGTGTCGACGGTGGCCTTCTTGCCGTCCGCGCTCACCACGTCCCCGCCCTGGGAGTAGAGCTCGGCGGTGAAGTGCCAGCCGCCCTGGTTCTGCGCGCTGTAGTCGGCGTAGCCGACGGTGCCGTCGCCGAGTCCGGCGATCTTCTTGGCGGCGGCGCGGACTTCTTCCCAGGTGGCCGGGGGCTGTTCGGGGTCGAGGCCCGCCTGCTCGAAGAGCCTCTTGTTGTAGATCAGGCCCATCGAGTAGCCGGTGCGCGGGATGCCGTAGATCTTGCCGTCGACGGTGTAGATGTCGCGCAGCTGCTGCTGGATGGTGTCGTAGCTCTTCAACTCCTTGACGTACGGCGTGAGATCGGCCGCCTGGTCGATCTCCACGACATGCCTGGCATCCGTGAAGTAGGTGTAGAAGACGTCCTCCATCTGCCCACCGGCGAGCTTCGCGTCGAAGGTCTTGGGGTCCTGGCAGGGGAACGCGTCATGGGCCACGACGTCGATGTCCGGGTTCTGCCTCTCGAAGGAGGCGATGTCCTGCTCGAAGAACCGGCGGTCGACCTTGGCGCTCTTGGGCGGCATGCAGTTGACCGTGATACGGGTCTTGCCGCTCGCCGAATCGTCGCCGTCCGACCCGCAGGCGGAGGCGGCCAGGGCGAGGGAGCAGACGCTCAGCGCGGCAAGGGTGCGGCGGAACCCGGTGCTTCTCATCGGTGGACCCCTCTGGGCAGGAGCGGTGGGCGCCGCACACTCAAGCACCGGCGACATGCGTCCGCAAGATGTCGCGCGAGAATTGAAATTTCTTGACAGGGGAGCCGACCTCGGTAGCGGTCAGCTGGATCTCAGGGACGAGGTGCCTGTGCGGTGGATCCGCGCACCACCAGTTCCGGCTCGAAGAGCAGTTCCTCGGCCGGTACGGCGCTGCCCGCGATCTGCGCGTTCAGCAGCTCCACGGCAGCCCTGCCCATGGCCTCGATGGGCTGGCGGACGGTGGTGAGCGCAGGCTCCGTGCAGTTCATGAACGCCGAGTCGTCGTACCCGACCACGGAGATCTCCGACGGGACGCCAAGCCCCTTGCGGCGGGCGGCCCTGATCGCCCCGAGCGCGAGCGGGTCGCTGGCGCAGATGATGCCGGTCACGCCCCGGTCGATCAGCCGGGAGGCTGCCGCGTGCCCGCCCTCGATCGAGAAGATGGCCCGCGCCACGCGCTCCTCGGGCAGCTCCCCGGCGAAGGCCCGGGCGGCGGCCAGCTTGCGCGCCGACGGCACGTGGTCGGCCGGCCCGAGCACGAGCCCGATGCGCTCGTGGCCCAGCGAAGCCAGATGCCGCCAGGCCTGTTCGACGGCCACGGCGTCGTCGCAGGACACCCCCGGGAAGCCCAGGTGTTCGATGGCCGCGTTGACCAGCACCACCGGGATATTGCGGTCGCCGAGCTCCTTGTAGTGGTCGTGCGGCGCGTCGGCCTGGGCGTACAGCCCGCCGGCGAAGACGACGCCGGAGACCTGCTGTTGCAGCAGCAGCGCGACGTAGTCGGCCTCGGAGACACCGCCCTTGGTCTGTGTGCACAGCACCGGGGTCAGTCCGTGCTGGGCGAGCGCTCCGCCGATCACCTCGGCGAACGCCGGGAAGATCGGGTTCTGCAGCTCCGGCAGCACGAGGCCGACGAGGCGGGCGCGTTCACCGCGCAGCTGCGTGGGCCGCTCGTAGCCGAGGACGTCCAGGGCGGACAACACCGCCTGCCGGGTGGCCTCGGAGACGCCGGGCTTGTCGTTGAGCACCCGGCTGACCGTGGCCTCGCTGACCCCGACCTTCTTCGCCACCTCAGCAAGTCGTCGCGTCATGTACGCAAGAATAGCGCAAGAAACGCAAGCGGCTTGCGTCGCGGTGGCGCCTACTTCTTCGCCGCCCAGAGTCCGCGGACGTGCCCGAGGTGACGGGTCATGACCTCGCGTACGGCCTGCTCGTCGCGGGCGATCAGCGCGTCGAGGAGTTCGAGATGCTCCTCGGCGGAGGCCAGCAGACGGCCGGCCTCGACGAGGGCGGTGAGGCCGTAGAGGCGGGAGCGCTTGCGGAGGTCGCCGACGACCTCGACGAGATGGGCGTTGCCGGCGAGGGCGAGCAGGCCGAGGTGGAAGCGGGTGTCCGCCTCGACGTACGCGATGAGGTCGGCGGAGACGGCGGCCTGGACGATCTCCCGGGCGGCGGGGCGCAGCGCCTCCAGGGAGACCTTGTCGGCGGTCCTGGCCAGCTCCACCACCGTGGGGATCTCGATGAGCGCCCGGATGTGCTTGTACTCGTCGAGCTGTTTCTCGGAGACCGCGGTGACCCGGAACCCCTTGTTGGGAACGGTGTCGACCAGGCCCTCCTTGACGAGGTCCAGCATGGCCTCGCGCACCGGGGTCGCCGAGACGCCGAAGCGGGCGGCGAGCGTCGGCGCGGAGTACACCTCGCCGGGGAGCAGCTCCCCCGCGATCAGCGCGGCCCGCAGGGCGTCGGCGACCCGCTCCCGGTAGCTGCTCTTCTTGCCGCCCAAGGTGGGCAGCGCCGGGGCAGCTGCGGCAGGCGGGGCGCCGGTGCGCTGGGCGGCCATGAGTCTCCTCGTTGTGCAATGTCACGCGGTACGCGGCTCATTATCCTCGACGCTCAGAGCACGAACCCGGCCGGGAACGGGTCCGACGGATCGAGCAGGTACTGCGCGGTGCCGGTGATCCACGCGCGGCCGGTGAAGCTCGGCAGGACGGCGGGCCGGCCCGCGACCTCGGTGGTGCCGAGGAGCCGTCCGGTGAACCGGGTCCCGATGAAGGACTCGTTCACGAACTCGGTGTGCGGCGGGAGTTCGCCGCGTGCGTGCAGCTGCGCCATCCGCGCGCTGGTGCCCGTGCCGCAGGGTGAGCGGTCGAACCAGCCGGGGTGGATCGCCATGGCGTGCCGGGAGTGCCGGGCGGTGGCGCCGGGGGCGACCAGGTGGACGTGGTGGCAGCCGCGGATGGACGGGTCCTCGGGGTGGACGGGCTCCTCCTCGGCGTTGATCGCCGCCATGAGGGAGAGTCCGGCCTTGAGGATGTCGTCCTTGCGGGAGCGGTCGAAGGGCAGCCCGAACTCCTCCAGCGGCAGGATGGCGTAGAAGTTGCCGCCGTACGCCATGTCGTATGTCACCGTGCGCCCGTCGGCCAGTGTGATCTTGCGGTCGAGGGCGACGGAGAAGGACGGCACGTTCTGCAGGGTGACCGCCTTCGCGGAGCCGTCCTCCACCGCCACCTCGGCGACGACCAGGCCCGCCGGGGTGTCGAGCCGGATCGTGGTGACCGGCTCGACGACCTCGACCATGCCGGTCTCGACGAGCACCGTCGCGACACCGATGGTGCCGTGCCCGCACATCGGCAGATAGCCGGAGACCTCGATGTAGAGCACGCCCCAGTCGCAGTCGGGGCGGGTGGGCGGCTGGAGGATGGCGCCGCTCATCGCCGAGTGGCCGCGCGGCTCGTTCATCAGGAGCTGCTTGATGTCGTCACGGTGCTCACGGAAGTACAGGCGCCGCTCGTTCATGGTCGCGCCGGGGATCGTGCCGATGCCGCCGGTGACGACCCGGGTGGGCATGCCCTCGGTGTGCGAGTCGACGGCGTGCAGGACGAGTTTGCTGCGCACGGTCCAGTCTCCTTTGCGGTGACGCGAGTTGCGATGACGCGAATGCGGTTACGCGAGCCCTGCAGCGACGGCCTGCTCGGTGGCGGTCCGGACCGCCACCTCCTGCTCGGGCAGCAGCGGCACGCGCGGCGGGCGGACGGGACCGCCGTGCCGGCCGACGAGGTCCATGGACAACTTGATGGCCTGGACGAACTCCACCTTGGAGTCCCAGCGCAGCAACGGGTGCAGCTGCTCGTACAGCTTCTTGGCCGTGCCCAGGTCACCGCCGACGGCCGCCCGGTACAGCTCGACGGAGGACTTCGGCAGCGCGTTCGGGTAGCCGGCCACCCAGCCCTTCGCACCGGCGATCGCGAGCTCCAGCAACACGTCGTCGGCGCCGATCAACAGGTCGAGTTCCGGGGCGAGTTCCGCGAGTTGGTACGCGCGGCGGACATCGCCGGAGAACTCCTTGACGCCGTGGATGTAGCCCTCGCCGTGGAGCTTGGCGAGCAGCTCGGGCACGAGGTCGACCTTGGTGTCGATGGGGTTGTTGTACGCCACGATCGGCACGCCCGCCTCGGCGACCTCGGCGTAGTGGGCGAGGACGGAACGCTCGTCGGCGCGGTAGGCGTTGGGCGGCAGCAGCATCACGGACGCGCAGCCCGCGTCACGCGCCTGCTCGGCCCAGCGGCGGGACTCGGCGGACCCGTAGGCGGCGACGCCGGGCATCACGCGCGCTCCGCCGATGGCGGCGACGGCCGTCTCGACGACCTTGGCCCGCTCCTCGGGAGTGAGGACCTGGTACTCGCCGAGCGAGCCGTTCGGAACGACGCCGTCGCAGCCGTTCTCGACCAGCCAGGCGCAGTGCTCGGCGAACCTGCCGTGGTCGACGGAGAGGTCGTCGTTCAGCGGGAGCGCGGTGGCGACGAGGACGCCGCGCCAGGGGCGGTTGTCGGAGGCGAGGGCGTTGGCGCTGTGGGTCATGAGGATCCCATCTCAATAGCGTGTGACATTTTACTGATGGTCGGTCTCTCCGGCACGCGCCAGAACCCCGAGCGGCACCGGGCGGGCGAACGGCCGCCGGGACGGCGTGAGTTCACATCCGGCGAGCCCCGCCACCGCGGGCCCGCACATCCGCCCCTGGCACCAGCCCATCCCGGCCCGCGTCAGCAGCTTCACGGTCCGCGGATCACCGGCACCGAGTTCCGCCACGGCCTCCCGGATCGCCCCGCCGGTGACCTCCTCGCAGCGGCACACGACGGTGTCGTCGGTGACCTGCTCGGTCCAGTGGGCGGGCGGGGCGTACACGGAGTCGAGCGCGGCGGAGAACGCGCGCAGCCGGGTACGGACCCGGGCGGCCGCCGCCCATGTGCCCGGGTCGGGTTCGGTGCCGCACA
Source organism: Streptomyces shaanxiensis (assembly GCF_039537145.1). NCBI lineage: Bacteria > Bacillati > Actinomycetota > Actinomycetes > Kitasatosporales > Streptomycetaceae > Streptomyces > Streptomyces shaanxiensis. Next base: position 504,583 of record NZ_BAAAZY010000010.1, on the reverse strand, counting down.
GGCGGGCCGCGGCCGAGCGTCCGGCGATGTGGCCCTCGGCGAGCGAGAGGGCCGAGCCGCCGATGCCCGTGGTCTCTCCGGCGGCCCAGACGCCGGGCACGTCGGTGCGCTGCTCGTCGTCGACGTGCACTCCGGGGCCGTCGAGCCGGCAGCCCAGCGTGTCGGCGAGGTCGGTGTGCGGGAGCATGCCGTGGCCCACGGCGAGGGTGTCGCAGGGGATACGGCGCTCGCTGCCGGGCCTGACCCGCCCGCCGGCGTCGAGCGCGGCGACGGTCACGGCCTCCAGCCGCTCGGTGCCGTGCGCCTCGACGATCGTGTGCCGGGCGAGGAGTCGCGCCCGGTGGCGCAGCAACCGAGCCGCGTACCCGGCGCCCTCGGCGACCTTGCCGGGCTGCGCCGCCAGCGCACGGGACTGCCGCACGAACGCCTTGGGGCCGGCGGACTCGACGAGTGCGGCGATGTCGACCCCGGCCGCGGCGAGTCCGGTCGCCACGGGGAGCAGCAGCGGCCCGGTCCCGGCGACCACGGCGGTGCGGCCGGAGACCGCGAGGGCACCCTTGAGCATGGCCTGGGCGCCGCCCGCGCTGACGACACCGGGGAGGGTCCAGCCGGGAAAGGGCAGCACCTTCTCGTAACCGCCGGTGGCCAGGAGCACTGCGTCGGCACGCACTTCGGCCGGGTCCTCCTGCTCGGGGCCGAGCAGCGCGTGGACGGTGAAGCCCCGTTCCGGCTCGGCACGGCGCTCGACGCACCAGACATGATGCTCCGTCAAATGCCGTACGGAGCCTGCTCGGACGTACCGGTCGAGGCCGTCGCTGAGCCGTTCCCACGTGCGCCACTGGTGGTGCAGGGCCTGCGGCCGACGGGCCCGCAGCCCGGCAGCGGGCCGACGATAGAACTGCCCGCCCGCCTCCCCCGCCGAATCGACCAGCGTGACCCGCACGCCGTGCGCCGCAGCGGCCACGGTCGCCGCCAGCCCCGCCGGACCCGCACCGACCACGACGAGGTGCGGGAGCGGCCCGCTGCGGTTCGGGTCAGTCATCGTGACCCGTTCCCTCCTGGGTGCGGATGGCGTCGCCGGGGTGCAACGGCACAAGGCAGGCCCGCTGGTTCGGGCGGTCGTTGACGGTCACGAGGCAGTCGAAGCAGATGCCGATTCCGCAGAAGACGCCACGCGGCCGGCCCTGGCCCCGGGTGCTGCGCCACGACGTGACACCGGCCGCCCAGAGCGCGGCGGCGACGGTCTGGCCGGGCAGCGCCTCGATCTCGCGGTCGTCCAGGGTGACCGTGAACGCCGGGCCCGGCTGGGCGTCGGCAAGTTCCAGAGGGGTTCTCACAGGGCCTCCGCGGCGAAACGGTCGGGGCGGAACGGGGTCAGGTCCAGGTCGGGGGTCTTCGCGGTCAGCGTCTGGGCGATCAAGTGGGCGGTTCCGGTGGCGAGTCCGATGCCCGCGCCCTCGTGACCGCAGGCGTGGTACAGGCCGGGGACACGGGGGTCGGGTCCGACGGCGGGCAGGTGGTCGGGCAGGTACGGGCGGAAACCGAGGTAGGAGCGCATCGCGCGCACCCGCTCCAGGAACGGGAACAGCCGGGTCGCCCCCGCGGCCAGCGCCCGCACGACCGGCAGCGAGAACGTCCGGTCGAAGCCGACCCGTTCCCGGCTCGCCCCGATGAGGATCGGCCCCGCGGCCGTGCCCTCGACGACCGGTGAGATCTGCAGCGCGGCCGAGTCGCTGGCCACGTCGGCCACGTAGTCGGCGGCGTACACCTTGTGGCGGACCCGGCGCGGGAGGGGTTCGGTGACGAGGACGAAGCCGCGCCGGGGGAGGACGGGGAGCCGGACGCCCGCGAGTGCGGCGAGCTCACCGCCCCAGGTGCCGGCCGCGTTGATGACGGCCGGGGCATGGATGTCGCCCTTGTCCGTACGGACCCCGCGCACGGCGCCGTCCGGCGCGCGCACCACGTCGGTCACCGTGTGACCGGTGAGCAGGCGGCCGCCGGATGCGCGGAGCAGGTGGGCGGCGGCCAGAGCGGGCATGACCTGGGCGTCCTGGGGGTAGTGGACGGCGCCGGGCAGGCCGGGGGCCAGGTGGGGTTCGAGGTCGTGGAGCCCGTCACCCGCTACCGGTTCGGCGACGACCCCGGCGGCGCGCTGTCCTTCGGCGAAGCGCTCCAGCGCCGCGAGCCCGTCGGGCGAGGAGGCCACGACCACTCCCCCCTTGGCCTCGTACTCCACGGCCTCCCCGAACTCCTGCGCCAGCTCCCCCCACAGCCGACCGGACAGCAGCGCGAGGTCCAGCTCGGGCCCCGGCTCCTTGTCGGAGACGAGGAGGTTGCCCTCCCCGGCCCCGGTGGTGCCGCCGGCCACCGGGCCACGGTCCACGAGGATCACGTCGAGGCCCGCGCGGCCCGCGTAAAGGGCGCACGCCGCGCCCACCATTCCGGCGCCGACGACCACGACATCGCAGGTCAGTCGCTTGCTCACATCAGTACTATGTCACATGTCGCTGGCGCTGGGAATGACGCCGTTACGGGGAAATGCGGGAGAGGACAAGGAATCCACCGCACTGACGGGGCGCCGTCGGCGACCTGAACGCCGACGGTGCCCCGTTCAGTCCTCGGTGGTGGGCACGACTCTCAGATGGCTCGCGGTGCGGCGCACCCCACGATCCCTGGGCCGGTCACGGCGCACCTCGCGGAGCACCAGGGTCAGCCGGGTGTAGCCCATCTCCTGAAGGGTCCTGGGCGTCTCCTCGACGACCCGGCACTCGGTCGCGCCCCAGCGCGGATCGGGGTGCAGCAAGGGCCGTACGGCGCCGTCCTGCACGACGGCCCGCTCGCCGACCGCGCGGATCCAGTGCGGCAGGCCCTGCCGGTAGGCGGCCTCCATGATCGGGTCCTGGGCGATCTCCCGGCGGATGGCCTGCAAGCCATGGTCATGGCCGTTGCGCTCCACGGCGGCCGCGAAGTGGGCCAGCATCGGCAGGCACCAGCTGGACTCGTGCTCGCCGAGGACCGTGCTCGCGTCCGGGTGGAAGAGGACGAACCTGAGGAAGTTGTCGTCGGGCATGGCGGTCGCGTGCGGGCCCACCGCGCGGAAAAGTGACGCGAAAGCGGCGTTCGCGAGGACGACGTCCCAGCGGTGATCGAGGATGACGGACGGGAAGGGCACGGCCTCCAGGAGAGTGCCGTAGTCCCGCAGATACGCCTGGGCCTCGCAGCTCTCGGGGACGGGCCGCGGCACGAACCGCTGCCCACCTGCCTGATATGCCATCGGGAGGTCACCCCTCTTGCCTATGCGGCCTTCACGCGGCGCCTTGATCCTGCTGCCCGGGTCGGAGCCGTGTCAACTATCGTGGCATTCCATGCCTGTTGACGGCTGAAATTGGACACAGTTGTGGCGAGACCTGGATGTGAGTTCGAACCAGCGGGTAATCTCCGTCCAGTTCACGGCAACCGCTTGTGAGAAGCCTGTGAGAGACGTAGGAGATCTGTCGGTGACGGATGGCATCGAGGGTCCGGGCGCCACGCCGACGGCTGCGCTGCCGGCCGTCGTCGCTCGTGTCACCGCGCTCGCCGACCGGCTCGGCGTGCCGCACGCGGAGGTCTTCGACACCGGCCGCCTGTCCGTTGCCTCCGGGGTCCCGGTGCCCGTGGTCAAGGCCCTGCTGAGCGGCCGCCCGGCGGGCGAGCCGGACATCCAGGCCCGCTTCCTCCAGCGCCTGGACCTGCTGCGCCGCACCCGGCTCAAGCCGAACGGCCGCAAGTACACCCAGCAGGAGATCGCCGACGGCGCGGGCATGTCACGCCAGCAGGCGGGCGCGCTCATCAACGGCGACCGGCGCCCCACCATGGAGCACTGCGACGCCATCCAGCGTTTCTTCCGCGTACACGCCGGATTCCTCACGGCCGAGGACCCCGAGGCACTCGCGGGCGCCCTCCAGCGCACGGAGCAGGATCTGCTGCAGAAGCTGGCCGAGCGCGAGGCGGCGCAGACCGTCGAAGATCCGCTGGAGAAGCTCCTGCAGGACCACGGCGTGCGCGGCATCGCCTGGCGAGCCGCCCAACTGCCCACCGACCAGCACCGCGACAAGGTCGCCGAGTGGCTGGACATGCTCCTGGAGAGCGTCAAGCGGCCCGAGTCGTGATGCGGGGAGAACGGGAGACCTGTGGGCATCGGTAGGGAAATGCGCCGCCTGTGCGGCGAGTTGGTCGCGGAGCTGGCGCTTCCCGCGCCGGCGGCGCCCGAGAAGCTGTACGGCGCCCTGTGCGACGCCATGAGCAGACGCCGCGGCCGTCCCGTCCTCTTCCGTACGTCCGCCTTCCCGCCCGGCACCGCGAGCGGGCTGTGGCTGGACATGCCCGACCAGGACCTCGTCGTCATCGAGGAACGCACCGCGCCCGACCACCAGTTGGTCATCCTCGGCCACGAGCTGTGGCACATGAAGGCCGGCCACTGCAGCCACAGCATCGATGGCGCCACCGTGGCGGCCCGCCTCCTCGACGACCGGGCCGACCTGCGCTCGACGGTCCTGAAGGTCGCCGCCCGCAGCCACTTCGACCAGGCCGAGGAGAAGGAGGCCGAGACCTTCGGCCTGTTACTGGCCAGCAAGTGCCGCACGTGGCTGGCGGTTTCGTCGGCACGGGGACAGCGGGACCATTTGGCGGGGCGGATCGAGGCGTCACTGGGTTATCTCGGGCCACAGGGCTGATCTCGGGCACGACGAGTCCCGTACGCACCTCGGATCACGTCGCGCTGCGTTCGCTCGCCTCCCGCAGATCCCGTTCCACCGCACGGGAGCGGGCCGTGTCCGGCTGCCCCACCGCGGTGCCCGGCCGCCCCGCCCGCAACAGCTCACGCCAGCTCTCGCGGCTCCAGTCGGCGGGCGCGGTGGTGGCCGTGAACTCCTCGACCAGGGCGACGAACCGGGCCGGGTCGGTGTGGAACGGAAAGTGGCCGGCCCCCTCGAAGATCTCCAGCCGGCTGCCGGGCATCGCCTCGTGCGCACCGTAGGCGTGCCGCACCGGCACCACGCTGTCCCGGTCGCCCCACAGCAGCATGGTCGGCATGCCCTCGGTCAGATAGCAGCGGTCCAGCATGGTGACCACCTGCCCGCGCCAGTCGACGACCGCCCGCAGGGTGCGGATGAAGGCGTTGCGCGAGGTCTCGTCGGGCAGCGCGTCGACGAGGGTGAGCAGTTCCGGCGCGTCCTGGCCGAGATCGGTGTCCAGGAGCCTCATCAGCCGCACCGCGAGCCCTACTTGGAGCCGCATGCCGGGCAGCCGGAGTGTCGACAGCATGAGATGGGCGCCCGGCAGCGAGACCAGCCGCAGCACCGGGTTGACCTCGCGGCCCACCCCGCCCGCGCTGACCAGGATGAGCCGTTCGGTGCGCTCGGGGAACTGGTAGGCGAACTGCATCGCCACTCCCCCGCCCAGCGAGTGCCCGACGAGAGTCGCCGACTCGATGCCGAGCGTGGTGAGCAGATCGCGCACGCCGTTCGCGTATGCGGCCACCGAGTAGTCGGCGCGCGGCTTGTCCGAGTCGCCGTGGCCGAGCAGGTCGGGGGCGATGACGGTGTGCGTGCGGGCGAGGTCGGGGATCAGCTCGGCCCAGGTGTCGGAGGAGTCGCCTATGCCGTGGATCAGCACCAGCGCCGGTCCTTCGCCGGCCATCCGGAACGCACGCCGGTAGCCGTGCACGACCCGGTACTGCAGCTCGAGTTCTCCGTCGCCCACCGGGCGCAGCCGTACGGCGCGCGCCGGGCGCGATCCCGGGACGTCGACCACGTCACTCGCTCCCGTTCCTCTTCCCGTAACTGTTCCCGTGCCTGTTCCCGTGCCTGTTCCCTGGCCGCGAGAGCGCGGCCGAAAGCCCTTCCCTCCAGCGTAGGACGGCTTTCCCACACGGGATTTCGGGGAGGTTTCGCCTCCGCTAAGCGGGCGAACGGAGGTGTGGCCGGGCCCGATTGTCAGTGGTGGGCGGCAAGCTGGTGGTACGCCCTCATATGCGGGGCATGACGCGACGACGCCGACTTGGGGAGAGCCGACCGATGCCCACCGCCGTACTGACCGACCGCGAGCGCACCGCCGTCCAGGCCTATCTGCGGCTGTTGCACACCGTACGAGCCGCGTTCGACGGTCCCCCCGGCTCGCGCCGGCCACCCCTCGTCCCGCCCTCCGTCCTCGCCGAGGCGGAACAGGCCCTGGCGGACGCGGGACTGAGCGGCAACGAGGAGGAGTTCTTCCGGCTGCTGCAGAGCTGGTGCCCCGCGGAACCGTAGCTGACCGGGAGCGGACCGCAGGGCGCCTGCACCGGGCGCCCACCGCGGGCTCAGGTGTGCGGCATGCTCACGACGGACTCAGGTGTGCGGCACGCTCACCGCTGTCGCCACCAGGCCTCGTCGGACCGTCCACCGGCCCTCGAAGAGGTCCACCTGGTGGTCGCCCACCCACGGGCCCGGGACGAGGAGCCGGGCCCGGAAGCCACCACCGAACGGCTCACCGGGGTCGGTGAAGAACTCGATGTCGGCCTCGGTGAAGTCCAGCCACTTTCCGGTGAGGGGGAACCACGCCTTGTAGACGGACTCCTTGGCGCTGAACAGGAGCCGGTCCCAGTGGATGCCGGGGTGCTCGCCGGCCAGACGGCGCAGCCGGTCCGCCTCGGCGGGCAGGGCGACGGCCGACAGGACGCCCTCCGGGAGCGTCTGATGGGGCTCGGCATCGATGCCGAGGGAGGCCAGGTCGGCGGCGCGGACCAGGGCGGCGGCGTGGTAGCCCTCGCAGTGCGTCATGCTGCCGGCCAGGCCGGCCGGCCAGCCCGGGGCGCCGCGCTCGCCGGGCAGGATCGGCTGCGGCGGCACGCCGAGCTTCTCCATGGCGCGGCGGGCGCAGGAGCGCACGACGGCGAACTCCCGGCGGCGCTTGCCGACCGCCCGGGCCACGACCGCCTCCTCCTCGGGGTAGAGGGCCGTGTTCGGGGGCTCTTCGTCGCCGTACGCCTCGACGGTGACGACCGCGTCCGGCAGCAGTTCCTCGATCAACGGGTCCCGTCCTCCCTGGGCAGAATCCGGCGCAGCCGCCCCGGTGGATCCGATCGCTTCCGCCACTCCCGGGGGTACCCCACGGACACTTCCTCGAAGCGGACGCCCTCGTGCCAGGTGGTGCGCGGGATGTGGAGGTGGCCGTAGACCATGGTCTCCACGCGGAACCTGCGGTGCCAGTCCGCGGTCAGCCGGGTGCCGCACCACATGGCGAACTCGGGGTACCACAGGACGTCCATGGGGTGGCGGTCCAGCGGGTAGTGGTTGACGAGGACGGTGGGCAGATCCTCGGGCAGTGCGGCGAGCCGGCGCTCGGTCTCGGCGACCCGGGCCTCGCACCAGGCCTCCCGGGACGGGTACGGGTCCGGGTGCAGCAGGAACTCGTCGTTGCAGACGATCCCGGTCCCGTGCGCGTACCGCAGCCCTTCCTCCTTGGTGGTGCAGCCGGAGGGCAGGAAGGAGTAGTCGTACAGCAGGAACAGCGGGGCCACGGCCACCGGGCCGCCGGGGCCGTCCCAGATCGGGTAGGGGTCCTCGGGGGTGATCACGCCGAGTTCCCGGCACAGGTCGACCAGGTGCTCGTAGCGGGCGACGCCGCGCAGGGTGACGGAGTCCTTGGGGTGGGTCCACAGTTCGTGGTTGCCCGGCGCCCAGACGACCTTGCGAAAGCGCCCGGCGAGTGTTTCGAGGGCCCAGCGGATGTCCGCCACGGTCTCGGCCACGTCACCGGCGACGAGCAGCCAGTCGTCGTCGGAGCCGGGGCGCATCTTCTCGACCAGGGCGCGGTTCTCCTCGTAGCCGATGTGCAGGTCACTGATGGCCAGCAACTGTCCGCCACCGCCGACCGTCGACGTCACCCCGCGCCCCTTTCGATCACCCGAATGACTCCACGAGACCATATGGTGCCGCGCGAGGACAAGGCGGGATCACGTCGACATGATCGCGAAATCCGTAACACGTACGTTGCACGCGGCACCCTTTGAAAGCCGTATGATCGCCCCAACACCACCGCCTTGAACGTCCCTTCGCACGGGGCGATTTTGGTGTCCCTCCAAACACCCTGCCCGGGCACGGGCCTGCTTCGCCCTGCCCGCGAACCCCGAAAGGACGGCCCTGCATGGTCTCTCGCGTACGCGTCTGGCTCAACCGCACGTACGCGGAGAACGTGTTCTTCATGGATCAGCTGCGGAGAAATCCCAGCGATCGGGCCGTCGAGATCCATGCGACGCACGGGGACGCCGACTCGCCGGTGCTGGCCGCCGCCGACACCGCCGATCTCGAGCCGGAGGGCCTGTCCCCGGCCGGGTATGTCGAGTACGCGCTCGCCCAGTGCCGGCGCCGTGGCATCGACGTCTTCGTGCCGCGCATGCACCAGTCGGCGATCGTCGCGCACCGCGCGGAGTTCGAGGCGGTCGGCACTGCGCTGCTGGCGCCGCCGCCGGAGGCCGTGGCGGTCTTCCACGACAAGGTGATCGCGTACGAGGCCGTGCAGGCGATCGGGGTGCCGGTGCCGCCGTGGTGGCGGGTGCGCACCGCCGACGAACTCGAGGTCGCCGTCGAGGAGTTGGAGGCGGGCGGGCACAAGGCCTGCTTCAAGCCGGCGTCCGGTGCGGGCGGGGTGGGCTTCCGGGTCATCACGCGCTCCCCCTTCTCGCTCATGCACCTCAACGGGTTCCCCACGCCGTACGTCCAGCTGGATCTGGTGCTGGACGCGTTGCGGCGGGCCGACGAGCCCGTGGACTGGCTGGTCATGCCGCGCCTTGAGCAGCCCGAGGTGTCGGTGGACTGCCTCACCGGGCCGGACAACCGGGTGCGGCTGGCGATCGGCCGCAGCAAGAACGGCCGCCGTCGTGGGTTCACCTTGCAGGAGCAGTGGCTGGAGCCGGCGCGGCGGATCGCCGAGGGGTTCGGGCTGCACTACCTGTCCAACATCCAGTTCCGGATGTTCGGGGAGACGCCGGTGCTGATGGATGTCAACACGCGGCCGGCGGGTGGGTTGCACCAACTGTCGTTGTGCGGGGTCAACGTGCCTTGGCTGGCCGTTCAGTTGGCGCTCGGGGAGGATCCGGGGGAGGTTGCGCCGCCGTTCCTCGGGCAGGACTACACGGTGGTTTCGGGGCCGCGGCAGGTGAGGCCGGTGTCCATTCCGCAGCAGCGGGCGGAGGATGCGGAGCCGTTGCTGCCGGCGATGCCGGCGCCGGTTGACTCCGTCAAGAGTGGGGCGGCTCAGGTTCTGCCGATCTAGGCCGTCTGCCGGGTGCGGGTTGTGTGTGGTCGGTCGCGCCCACGCGGCGGAGCCGCATATCGACACAGCCCCGCGCCCCTGAGGGCGTCACCTCATCCTCGGTATGGACCAATCCCGGCGTCGGAGCTTGACAGCGGGGTTGGTCCATACCAATTTGGTTTGCGCACCTCTGCATCTCGTGCACTCCCGAACACCCCACATTCCCCAGGGAGATCGCGTGCGCAACCAACCCCTCAGACGTCTCAGACGGCGTCTTCTCGCCCTGCTCGGCTCCGCCGCACTCGCCGTCGCCGGAGCCGTCGCGCTTCCCGGTACGGCCCAGGCGGCCAACATCCTCACCAACGCCGGCTTCGAATCCGGTTCCCTCTCCCCCTGGTCCTGCACCGGCAACCTCGGCTCGGTCGTCTCCTCTCCCGTGCACGACGGCTCCAAAGCCCTTGCGGGGGCGGTCAGTTCGAGTGACATCGCCAAGTGCGGCCAGACCGTCTCGGTCCAGCCGAACACGGCGTACACACTCAGCGGCTGGGTGCGCGGGTCCTACGTCTATCTCGGTGTGGACGGCGGTGCCTCGACGTGGACGACGTCCCCGTCGGCGTACAGCCAACTGTCCGTCTCCTTCACGACCGGCGCTTCGCAGACCAGCGCCACCGTCTATGTCCACGGCTGGTACGCCCAGGGCACCTACCACGCCGACGACATCAGCCTCGACGGGCCCGGTGGCGGTGGATCGGACAGTCAGGCGCCGAGCGTGCCGGGCAGCCTGCGGTCCACCGGCAAGACGTCGTCGAGCGTGTCGCTGGCGTGGAACGCCTCGACCGACAACGTCGGGGTGACGGCGTACGACATCTACCGGGGTTCGAGCCAGGTGCTCAGTGTCTCCGGTACCACCGCCACGGTCAGCGGGCTCTCTCCGAGCACAAGTCACACCTTCACGGTGAAGGCCCGGGACGCGGCCGGGAACGTGTCCGCGGCCTCCAACGCCGTCACCGTCACGACGGACCCCGGCGGCGGTGGCGGTACCGGCTTCAAGCAGGCCGCGCCCTATCTGTACCTGGGCTGGGGTGACCCGCCGAGCGCCACGTCGGTGATGAGCTCGACCGGCATCAAGTGGTACACGATGGCGTTCATCCTGTCCTCCGGCGGTTGCAACCCCGCCTGGGACGGGCAGCGTGCGCTGACCGGCGGCAACGACCAGAGCGTCATCAACTCCATCCGCTCCGCGGGCGGTGACATCGTGCCGTCGATCGGCGGGTGGAGCGGTAACAAGCTCGGGCCGAACTGCTCGTCGGCGGAGGCGCTGGCGGGTGCGTACCAGAAGGTCATCGACGCGTACGGGCTGAAGGCGATCGACGTCGACATCGAGAACACCGACGAGTTCGAGAACGCGACCGTGCAGGACCGGATCCTGAACGCCCTGAAGATCGTCAAGGCGAACAACCCGGGGCTGCGGACGATCATCACCTTCGGTACCTCGACGACGGGCCCGACCTACTGGGGCAACCGGCTCATCGAGCAGGCCAAGGCGCTGAACGCGGACATCGACGTCTTCACGATCATGCCGTTCGACTTCGGCGGCGGCGCCGACATGTACGGCAACACCGTGAACGCCACGGAGGGGCTGAAGAACAAGCTGAAGTCCACCTTCGGGTGGGACGACGCCACGGCCTACGCCCGCATCGGCATCTCCGGCATGAACGGCCTGTCCGACCAGCAGGAGCTCACCTCGCCCGCGACCTGGACCCAGATCCGCGACTGGGCGAACTCCCACCACATCGCCCGTCTCGCCTTCTGGTCGGTCAACCGCGACCGGCCGTGCCCGGGCGGCGGCGTGACGAGCAACTGTTCCGGGATCAGCCAGAGCAACTGGCAGTTCACGTCCATCACGGCCGGGTTCACCGGCTGAGGCCGCGATCACCCACGCCCGGAGAAACTTTCTTTTCGGGAGGGTGTATCAGGGCGCCGACCGCGCGCTCATAGAAGTGAAAGGCAACGGGGGAACGCACCACAACGGGGGAACAACGGGGTACGGGGGAACGCACCACCACGGGGGAAGCAGGGAAAGCACGGGGGATTCGGGCCGGCCGACCGCTGTCACGGGGGCGGCGGCCGACCGGTCCGAGTTGATCCTCGGGGCCTGAAGGGGTCAGAAGCGGCCCGAGCCCCGGTACAGCTCCAGCTCACCGTCCAACTCCACGGCCAGCACCGTGGCATGCGGGTCGAGGTCCGCCGCGGCGGGCGGTTCGATCCAGAGGACACCCGGCGTCTCGTGCAGACCGCCGGTGATGCGGTGGGCGAGTTCCGTGCCGCTGCCGAGCACCGTGACCCGGCGTATCGAGCCGAGCAGTCCGCGTACGTTGATCTCTGCACGCGGGGCGTCGAAGAGGATCAGGTACAGGGTGCGGCGGTCCTTGGAGAGGGTGCTCGGACCGTAGTGGTGCCCGGCCGGGAGGCCGCGCTCGGTGCCGTACACCGCCTCCGCGTGCTTCGCGATCCAGTCGCCGAGCCCCTCCAGGCGCTCGACGTGCTCCTGCGGGATCGTGCCGTCCTCCCTCGGGCCGACACTGAGCAGCAGGTTGCCCCCTCCCCCGATCGTCTCCGTGAAGTAGCGGACCAGCTGGTCGACCGACTTGTGGTTGTGGTCGTGGTGCTGGTGGCCCCAGGAGTCGTTGAGGGTCAGGCAGAGTTCCCAGGGGCCCTCCGGCGGAACGACCGGGGCGCCCTGTTCCGGCGTCGCGTAGTCGCCCTCGCTCAGCATGCGGGCGTTGAAGACGACGTCCGGTACCTCGGAGCGGATGAGCGCGGCGAGTTCGGGGATGCGCCACTGCTCCGCGCTGCGGTCCCACTCGCCGTCGAACCACAGCAGGTCCGGCTTGTAGCGGGAGGTGAGTTCGCGGATCTGGCCGTCCCGGTAGGCGAGGAAGCGTTCCCAGGCGTCCAGGTCCTCGAATTCCGCGGCGACTTCGGAGTACCGGTTGTCCTCCAGCTCCGGCGGGCGGCCCGGCTTGCGCGTGGAGGCGTAGTCGGGGTGGCTCCAGTCCGAGTGCGAGTAGTACAGGCCGACCTTGAGGCCCTGCTCGCGCAGGGCGTCCGCGTAGCCGCCGATCAGGTCCCGGCCCACGTTCAGATCGCCGTGGGCCGTGTCCCAGAGGGCCACGCCGTCGTGGTGGCGGCTGGTCAGGACGGCGTACCGGGCGCCGGCCCGCGCGAAGAGCTTCGCCCAGTCGCGCGGGTCGTAGCGGGAGGCGGTGAAGCGGTCGAACTGGGACATGTACCGGTCGTAGGGGACGATGTCGTCGTAGAACGACCAGGACTCCTGTACGCCGTCGACGGCGTAGATGCCCCAGTGGATGAAGATCCCCAACTTGGCGTCGGTGAACCAGGGTTGCATCGGCACGGTTCAGTTCCCCTCGGCGCGCTTCAGGCGGAGCGTGAGGACCTGGAACGGGCGCAGAGCGACGGCCACCCCGCCGTCGGCGGTGATGTCCGCGTCCTCCTCCAGCGGGCGTTCCAGCAGGTCGGTCACCTGGGCGCCCGCGAGCGGGAAGCCGGTGCGGACGACGCCGGTCGCCCGGCCGCCGCGGGACTCGTAGAGGCGTACGACGACGTCGCCGGACCGGTCGTCGGCCAGCTTGACCGCCTCGACGGTCACCCCGTCGCCGTCCACGGAGACGACCGGCTCGGGCGCGCCCGCCGCGTCCGCCACCCGCAGGGGGAGGTTGAGGGAGTAGCCCTCGGCGACGGCGTCCTCGATGCTCGCGCCGGGGAGCAGCGAGTAGGTGAAGCGATGCCTGCCCTGGTCGGCCTCGGGGTCCGGGACGCGCGGGGCGCGGACCAGGCTGAGGCTGACCCTGGTCGTCGTACCGCCGTCCTCGCGGACCGTGCGGGAGACGTCGTGGCCGTACGTCGAGTCGTTGATGACGGCGACGCCGTAGCCGGGCTCGGCGATGTGCACCCAGCGGTGGCCGGAGACCTCGAAGCGGGCCGCCTCCCAGCTGGTGTTGGTGTGGGTGGGGCGCTGGATGTGGCCGAACTGGATCTCGGCGGAGGAGTGCGGGGCGCGGATGTCCACGGGGAAGCCGACCTTGAGGATCTTCTCGGCCTCGTGCCAGTCGATCTCGGTCTCGAAGTCGATGCGGGGGCTGCCCGCCCGGACCGTGATCGTCTGGGTGAGCTTCGAGCCCTTGCCGAAAGCGCGCTCGACCCGGATCGCGCCGACCAGCGGGTCCGCCTCGACCACGGTGACCGACTCGGCCTCCAGCAGATCGGTGAAGCGGTTCTTGTAGTGCTTGTCGATGTCCCAGGCGTCCCAGTAGTTGGGCAGGTCGGTGTGCAGGCGGAGCAGGTTGCCCTTCTCCGCCAGGACTTCCCGGCCGGCCCGCAGGTCCCGTACGGAGGCCAGCGTGCCGTCCTCCGCCACCTCGATGCGGATCAGGCCGTTGTCGAGGACACGGCCGGAGACCGAGACCGGGTGCGCGGGCTCGGCGGCGTCGAGGGGCGCGCTGCCGCTCGCGGGCACCTTCACGTACGCCGGTGCGCCCTCGGCCGTACGAACCACCTCGGCACGCTCGAACGGGCTCGTGTTGAAGACCCGGGCGTCGCCACCGCCGAGCGCAGCGACCGCCTCCGCCGTCAGGGCCTCCAACTCCTCGGCCACCCTGGCGTATTCGGCCTCCGCCTCCCGGTGCACCCAGGCGATGGACGAGCCGGGCAGGATGTCGTGGAACTGGTGGAGGAGGACGGTCTTCCAGAGGCGGTCGAGCTTCTCGTACGGGTACGCGTAGCCCGGCGCGTGCAGTGCCGCGGTCGTCGCCCACAACTCGGCCTCGCGGAGCCGGTGTTCGCTGCGGCGGTTGCCCTGCTTGGTGCGGGCCTGGGAGGTGTACGTCGCCCGGTGGAGCTCCAGGTACAGCTCACCGACCCACACCGGGGCGTCGGGGTACTCCTCGCGGGCCTGGGCGAAGAATTCGTCCGGGTGCTCGATTACGACCTTGGGCGAGCCCTCCAGGTCGGCCAGCCGGCGCGCCCGCTCCATGATCTCGCGGGTGGGGCCGCCACCGCCGTCGCCCCAGCCGAAGGGGGCGAGGGAACGCGTGCCGCCGCCCTTCTCCGAGTAGTTGCGGACGGCGCGGTCCATCTCCTCGCCGCTGAAGCGGGCGTTGTAGGTGTCGACCGGCGGGAAGTGCGTGAAGATGCGGGTGCCGTCGATGCCCTCCCACCAGAAGGTGTGGTGGGGGAACTTGTTGGTCTGGTTCCAGGAGATCTTCTGGGTGAGGAACCACTCGTTGCCGGCGAGCTTGGCGAGCTGGGGGTAGGCGGCGGTGTAGCCGAAGGAGTCCGGCAGCCAGACGCCCTTGGTCTCGACGCCGAAGTGCTCGATGAAGAACCGCTTGCCGTGGATGAGCTGGCGGGCGATGGCCTCGCCGCCGGGCAGGTTGCCGTCGGCCTCGACCCACATGCCGCCGACCGGCGCCCACTGGCCCTTCTTCACGGACTCCTGGATGCGGGCCCAGACGTGGGGGTAGTTGTCGCGCACCCATTCGTACTGCTGGGCCTGCGAGCAGGCGAAGATGAAGTCGTCGTACTCGTCGGCGAGCGAGGTGACGTTGGAGAAGGTGCGGGACGTCTTGCGCTTGGTCTCGCGGATGGGCCACAGCCACGCCGAGTCGATGTGGGCGTGGCCGACCCCGGAGATGGTGTGCGCGCTGGCGTGGGCGGGGCGGGCCAGGACGGGGGCGAGGATCTCGCGGACGGCGGTGGCGCTGCCGGAGATGTCGTCCAGGTCCAGGGCGTCCATGGCCCGGTCGAGGGCGTGCATGATCTCGTGGCGGCGGGGCTCGTGCTCGCCGAGGTGGACCATGAGCTCGCGCAGCACCTGGAGGTCCAGGTCGAGGTGCCAGACCTCCTCGTCCAGGACGGCGATGTCGGCGCGCTGGAAGGTGTAGAGGGGCTTGTCGCCCGCGGTGCGGATGTCGCCGAGCAGGGTGGGGGCCGCGAAGTCGTTGGCCAGGATGTCGGGGTTGGAGGCGGCCTCGACCAGGTAGTCGATCTCCTCGCCGCCCGAGACGGGGTTGCCGATCGGCACGTACTGGTTGAGCGGGTTGACCGCCTTCAGGGGCCGGCCGTCGGACAGGTGGACCAGGGCCTCGGCCTGGTTGCCGGGCCAGTCGCCGACGAAGCCGAGGTCGATGACCGCCTCGACGCGGCGTCCGGCCCATTCGGCGGGCACCCGGCCGCGCATGCGGAACCAGGTGGTGCCCCAGGGCGGGCCCCACGGGGTGTCCATCGCGAAGGGCTCGTACCGGGCGGCCGCGGCCTCCTCGAAGGAGACGGGCTCCCCCGGTGCCTGCCAGGCCTCGACCTCGAAGGGGACGGTGGCCGCATAGATCGCGGGCTTGATGCGCTGGTTGTGGAGGCGCTCGACGCGCTCTTCGATGCGGCGGCGTTCGTCGTGCATGAGGGGTCTCCAGAGAGGCTGGCGGGAAAGCGCTTTCCGTCAGGGGGCTTACTTAAGGTACGCGAGACCGGGGTGAACGTCGGTGTAGCCGTCGACGAGGCGACGGGCCACGTTCACGGAGTCGACCAGCGGGTGCAGCGCGAAGGCCTTCACCGCCGTCGTACGGGCGCCGGACTCCGCGGCGGCGAGCACCTCGCGCTCGACGGCCTTGACCGCGCAGACCAGCCCGGTGGCGTGGTCGGGCAGCGGGGCGACCGCGACCGGGTGGGCGCCGTTGGCGTCGACCAGGCAGGGGACCTCGATGACGGCGTCGGTGTCGAGGACGGACAGGGTGGCCTGGTTGCGGACGTTGAGGATCAGGGTCGTGCGCTCGTCGCGGGCGATGGCCCGCATCAGGGCGAGCGCCACCTTCTCGTAGCCGCCGGACAGGTCGTCGGCGTCACGCTCGCCGGCGCCGGCCGTCTCCCGGTTCTCGGACATGTAGGTGGCCTCGCGCTCGGCGCGGGTGCGGTCCCAGACCTCCAGGGCGGAGGCGTCCGGGTCGCGCATCTGCTCGTAGAAGCCGGCCTGCTGGTCGCGCAGGAACGCGCCGCGGGTCTTCTCCGCCTGCTGGTAGGCGCGGACGGCTTCCCGGTTGAAGTAGTAGTAGTGCAGGTACTCGTTCGGGATCGCGCCGAGGGAGCGGAGCCAGTCGACGCCGAAGAGCTTGCCCTCCTCGAAGGAGCCGAGCAGGTCGGGGTCGGCGAGCAGGCGCGGGAGTTCGTCGCGGCCGGCGACGCGCAGGCCGCGCACCCAGCCGAGGTGGTTGAGGCCGACGTAGTCGATCCACGCCTCGCCGGGGTTCTTCACACCGAGCACGCGGGCGATACGGCGGCCGAGGCCGACCGGCGAGTCGCAGATGCCGATGACGCGGTCGCCGAGGTGACGGGACATGGCCTCGGTGACCAGGCCGGCGGGGTTGGTGAAGTTGATGACCCAGGCGTCCGGCGCGAGGCGGGCGACGCGCTGGGCGATGTCGACGGCGACCGGGACCGTGCGCAGGCCGTAGGCGATGCCGCCCGCGCCGACCGTCTCCTGACCGAGGACGCCCTCGGCGAGCGCGACCCGCTCGTCGTTCGCCCTGCCCTCCAGGCCGCCGACGCGGATCGCCGAGAACACGAAGTCGGCGCCGCGCAGGGCCTCGTCCAGGTCGGTGGTGGCGGTCACCTCGGGGGCGTCGGGGATCCCGGCCGCCTGCTCGGCGAGCACCCGGGTCACGGCGTTCAGGCGGCCGGCGTCCAGGTCGTGCAGCACGACGTGGGTGACCCGGCCCTCGGCGCGGTCGCCCAGGAGCGCCCCGTACACGAGCGGCACGCGGAATCCGCCGCCGCCCAGAATCGTCAGCTTCACGTCTGCACCTTTCCCGCCACGACGACCTCGACGCCCGCCTCCTCCAGGGAAGCCCGCGTCGCCGTGTCGACCGGCGCGTTCGTCACCACCACGTCCAGATCCTCGGGACCGCACACCTTCGCCATCCCGTGCCCGGGGAACTTCGCCGAGTCGGCGAGCAGGACGACCTTGTCGCCGGCCTTGATCATGGCCCGCTTGACCGGCACCTCGACGACCGTGGTGTCCATGACCTGCCCGCCGGGCCGCACCCCGCTGGTGCCGAGGAACAGCCAGTCGGCGTGCAGCTGGCGCAGATTGTCCTCGGTGAGGAAGCCGACCAGGGAGCGGTACTCCCGGCGGAGCATGCCGCCGAGCAGCACCAGCTCGATGCCCTCGTCGTCGGCGAGCTCCTCGTAGACCACCAGGTTGCTGGTGATCACGGTGAGCCGGCGGCCGTGCAGCTGGCGGGCCAGCCGGAAGGCGGTGGTGCCGATGTCGAGCAGCACCGACTGACCGTCTTCGATCATCGCGGCCGCACGCGCGGCTATGGCGTCCTTCTCGGACACGCGCACCTCGGCGACCTCGGCGAAGGGCTGGTCGCCCTCGTCCGCGACCGCGCCGCCGTGGACCCGGGTGAGCAGGCCGTCCTCCTCGAGTTTGACCAGGTCACGCCTGATCGTGGCGGGGCTCACACCCAGCTGTTCGGAGAGATCGGTCACGGCCGCGGGGCCACCGGCGCGCAGGGCCCGCAGGATGAGTTGGTGTCGTCGTTCCGCTAGCACGCCGTGAACACTACTCGTCATCTTCAATCATCGCCATGCTCATTTCTGCTCGGGTATTGACCAATCTCTCCGAGCGGCGCACGATTCCGGTCACCGAATTGAAGAGTTTTGACGAGCTCTGCTGAGCGGTCCCGAACGAGAGGACGCAACCGTGGACGACGACCGGCCCGATGTGCTGCTGACCGGGCTGCTCTTCTACGACCTCGTCCTGACGGGGCTCGGGAAGCCGCCGACACCGGGCGAGGAGATCTGGACGGGCGGCATGGGCTGCGGCCCGGGCGGCATCGCCAACCTGGCGGTGGCCGCCGCCCGCTTCGGCCTCAGGACCTCGCTGGCCACGGTGTTCGGCGACGACCTCTACGGCGAGTACTGCCGGGACATCCTGTGCGACCAGGAGGGCATCGACCTCTCGCTGTCCCGCACCGCGGACGGCTGGCCCACCCCGGTCACCGTCTCGCTCGCCCACGGCCACGACCGGGCTCTCGTCACCCACGGCCAGGAACCCCCGTACTCGCAGGACGCGCTGATGGGCGACCCGCCCGAGGCGCGCACCGCCCTCGTGCACATCGAGGCCGAACCCCGCGAGTGGCTGGCCAAGGCCGCCGCGAGCGGCACGCACATCTACGCCGACGTCGGCTGGGACCCCACCCAGCAGTGGTCCACCGACCTCCTCGACCAGCTCCGCCTGTGCCATGCCTTCCTCCCGAACGAGACCGAGGCGATGGCGTACACCCGCACCGACAGCGCGGTCGCAGCCCTCTGGACGCTCAGCGAGCTCGTGCCGGTGGCCGTGGTGACGCGCGGCGGTGACGGTGCGGTCGCCGTGGACCAGGTGACCGGCGAGTACGCGGAGGTGCCCGCCCTGGACGTCGACGTCCTCGACGCCACCGGCGCCGGCGACGTGTTCGGGGCGAGCTTCGTCGCGGCCTCGCTGGGCGGCTGGTCCCTGGAGGAACGGCTCAGGTTCGCCGTCCTGTCCGCCGGGCTGTCCGTCCAGCGGCACTCCGGCGCCCTGGCCGCCCCCGGCTGGTACGGCGTCGACCGCTGGTGGCGCTCGTTGACCGACCCCGAGCTGAAACGGACGTACGGCTTCCTCGCGGACCGGCTCCCGGCGGATCCCGGTCCCCCGGTCGCGTACGCCCCGGTGACCCCTCCCGCACGGCAGAACTGACTTCCCCACCCCACGTGCCCCACACACGTGCGCCCCCCACATGCCCCTCTTCATGCGAAGTCCCGAAAAGATCCGAAAGGCGGTGGGAGCTGTGCGGCTCTCACGAAGAGGCCTGCTGCGCGCGGGCCTGGCCGGTACGGCCGCCACGGCGCTCGGCGGCCTGGCGTCCGGCTGTGCCGTTCCGACCGGCTCGACCGGCCGGAACATGGTCCTTTGGTACTGGAGCGGCGGCCTGAGCGACACCGTCGTCAAGAACGCCAAGGCCCGCTACGACAGCTCGGTGGACCTCCAGCCCATCCAGATCGGCGGCCAGTACCGCTCCAAGCTCATCACCACCATCACCGGCCGGGCCCACATCCCCGACATCGCGGGGCTCAAGGGCGAGGACATGGCCGCCTACCTGCCGAACGCGGACCAGTTCATCGATCTGCGGACGCTGGGCGCCCAGAAGTACAAGGACCGGTACCTGTCCTGGAAGTGGGACCAGGGCATCGCCGACGACGGCACGATGGTCGGGTTCCCGATCGACTGCGGGCCGGTCGCGCACTTCTACCAGTACGACGTGTTCCGCAAGGCGGGACTGCCGTACGAGCCCGCCGACGTGTCGAAGGAGCTGAACACCTGGGAAGCGTTCTTCGACGCGGGCGTGCAGCTGGGCAAGCGCGTCCCGGGGGCCAGGCTGCTCACCGACGTCAACTCCGTCTTCGACAACGTGGTGAACCAGGGCAGCAAGCGGTACGTCGACAAGGACCGTCACTTCATCGGTGACGAGCAGCATGTGCGCGACGCCTGGGCGCTGGCCGTCGAGGCCAAGCGGCGGGGGATCGTCTCGGACCTGGTCAGCGGTACCCCGGACCAGCTGTCGGCCATCCAGGACGGCAAGCTGCCGAGCCAACTGGGCGCCTCCTGGGCCAGCTTCGACATCAAGAACGGCGTGCCGAAGACCAAGGGCAGGTGGCGGGTCGCCGACATGCCGGTGCGGCCCGCCAACAACGGCGGCTCGTTCCTGTCGATCACCAAGGCGTGCCGGGAGCCCGAGCAGGCCTTCGAGATCATCACCTGGATGCTCGACGCGGCCAACCAGGCGCAGGGTTACGTCGACGCGGGCCTCTTCCCCTCCACGCCCGCCTCGTACGACCTGAAGCAGATGCAGGAGCCGGACGAGTTCTTCGGCGGCCAGGTCACCACCGACGTCTTCGGACCCGCCGCGCAGAAGATCGTGGTCGCCTACAACAGCCCGTACGACATCGCGCTCGGGCAGCCCATCAAGGACGAGATCAAGAACGTCGGCGTCCTCGGCAAGGACCCGAAGAAGGCCTGGAGTGACGCCATGAGCAAGTGCCGTCGCATCGCGCAGCACCTGGGGGTGAGCTACTGATGGCCGTCCTCGAGCAGACCCCGCCCGCTGTCGCGCAGCCCTCTCCCTCACAGCCGAAGAAGGGCTTCCGCAAGTACTGGCACCTCTACGCCGCCATCTCGCCCTTCTACCTGATCTTCCTCGGCTTCGGCCTCTTCCCGGTCGGCTTCTCGCTCTACCTGTCCTTCCACCGCTGGGACGGCCTCGGCTCGATGGAGTGGGCCGGGCTCTCGCAGTACCAGTACCTGCTGAGCGACAGCGACTTCTGGAACTCGATCGGCAACACGGTCGTCATCTGGGCGCTGGCCACCTTCCCCATGATCTTCCTGGCGATGGTCACGGCCGTGATGCTCAACTCCGCGGTCCGGTTCAAGGGCCTGTACCGCGTCGCGTACTTCCTGCCGAACGTCACCTCGGTCGTCGCGATCGCGATCGTCTTCGGCTCGATCTTCTCCACGAACGCCGGCATGGTGAACGCCGTCCTGAACGCGGTGGGGATCGATCAGGTGGCGTGGCTGAACACGCCGTGGGGCATCAAGGTCACCATCGCGGCGCTGATGACCTGGCAGTGGACCGGCTACAACGCCATCATCTTCCTCGCCGGGCTCCAGACCATCCCGAGCGACCTGTACGAGGCGGCGCGCATGGACGGCGCCGGTCCCGTCCAGACCTTCTTCCGGATCACGCTGCCCCTGCTGCGGCCCACGCTGCTCTTCGTGCTCGTCGTCTCGACGGTCACCGGCCTGCAGAGCTTCTCCGAACCACAGGTCCTGCTCCAGACCTCGTCCAACGACTCGACGTTCGCGGGCGGTCCGGGCCACTCGGGCCAGACCATGGTCCTCTACTTCTTCCAGCAGACCTTCGACAACAACGACTTCGGGTACGGAGCCGCGGTGGCGTGGGGCATCTTCCTCGTCGTCGTGCTCTTCTCGGTCATCAACTGGCGCCTCGTGCAGCGCCGGGGCGAGTAGGAAGGGCCCGCATCATGGCATCCATCAAGGGGTCCCGCCGCAGAGGGATCGCGCTGCACCTCCCGCTGATCATCGGCACGCTGCTCTCGGCCTTCCCGTTCTACTGGGCCGTGATCATGTCGACGCACAGCTCGTCGGAGATCTTCTCGTACCCGCCGAAACTGCTGCCGGGCACGCACTTCCTGGAGAACGTCCGTAATCTCTTCGACGCCGTCGACTTCTTCGGGTCGATGTGGAACTCACTGCTGGTCGCGGTGTCGGTGACCTTCCTGGTCCTGCTCTTCGACTCGCTGGCGGCGTTCGTCTTCGCCAAGTTCGACTTCCCCGGCAAGGGGCTGCTGTTCGGGCTGCTCATGGTCATCTTCATGGTGCCGGCGCAGCTGTCGGTCATCCCGCAGTTCGTCCTCATGGCGAAGATCGGCTGGATCGGCTCGATGACCGCGCTGATCGTGCCGGCCGCGGCCAACGCCTTCGGCATCTTCTGGATGCGCCAGTACATGAAGACGGCCATCCACGACGAGCTGCTCGACGCCTCCAAGCTCGACGGTGCGAACTTCCTGCGCCAGTACTGGCACGTGGCGCTGCCGGTGGTCCGCCCCGGCCTCGCCTTCCTCGGCATCTTCACCTTCATGGGCCAGTGGAACGACTTCGCCTGGCCCCTGATCGCCCTCACCAACCCCGACAACGTGACCCTCCAGGTCGCGCTCTCCCAGCTCAACGGCACCCACGGCACCACCGACTACGGCATCGTGATGACCGGCGCCCTGCTCGCCCTCATCCCGCTGCTGATCGTGTTCGCGGTCGGCGCCAAGCAGATCATCGGCGACCTCGCGAAGGGGGCCGTCCGCGGATGACGAGCGACCCGCTGCTCGCCCTGCGCCCCTGGGAGGCACCCGAGGTGACCTCCTGGGGGCGGCAGCCCATGAACGCCGTCGACCGGCGCCCCGGAGCACTCCCCCTCGACGGCGACTGGCGCTTCCAGTTGCTGCGCGCTCCGGACGCGCCGGTCGGCGGTGCCTGGTCGTCGGCCCGCGTACCAGGTGTCTGGACCATGCAGGACACCGACGACCTTCCGCAGTACCTCAACATCCGGATGCCGTTCGCCGAGTTCCCGCCGGGCTCGCCCGCCGCCAACCCGACGGGCGTGTACGAGCGCGAGGTGGACGTCCCCGCCGAGTGGGCCGGCCGCCGGATCGTGCTCCAGGTCGGGGCCGCCGAGAGCGTGCTGCTGGTGCAGGTGGACGGGCGGCCCGTAGGCGTCTCCAAGGACTCCCATCTGGCCGCCGAGTTCGACCTCTCCGGCGTCGTACGCCCCGGCGGGCGCGCCACCGTACGGCTGACGGTCGTGAAGTGGTCGGACGCCTCGCACATCGAGGACCAGGACCAGTGGTGGCACGGCGGGATCACCCGCTCGGTGCTGTTGTACGCGACGGATCCGCTGCACCTCGCGGACGTGACCGTGCGGGCGGCGTACAGCGGCGAGCTGCGGGTCGCCTGCCGGGTCCGGGACGCGGGCGGTGCGGTGCCCGAGGGGTGGTATGTCACCGGGGAGGTGGACGGCCGACCGTTCGCCCAGGACGCCGAGTTCGACCGCGCCAACGTCGAGGACGAACGCGTCTCCGACTTCCTCGGCGAGGCACGGCTGCTGACCACCGTCCCCGAGGTGCGCACCTGGAACGCGGAGACGCCCGAGCTGTACGACCTGACCGTCCGCCTGCACCGCGCCGACGGCACGGTCACCGACACCTCCCGGCACCGGATCGGCTTCCGGGACGTCGAGATCGTCGGCCGGGACCTGCTGGTCAACGGGGAGCGGGTCTTCATCCGGGGCGTCAACCGGCACGACTTCCATCCGCTGACGGGGCGGACGGTGTCGTACGACGACATGCGCGCCGACCTGGTCCTGCTCAAGCGCTTCGGCTTCAACGCCATCCGCACCGCCCACTACCCGAACGACCCGGCGCTGTACGACCTCGCCGACGAACTCGGCTTCTACGTCGTCGACGAGGCGGACATCGAGTCCCACGACCACGCCCACGAGACCGCCGACGACCCGCGCTACCTGAACGCCTTCGTGGACCGGGTCTCGCGGATGGTGCTGCGCGACAAGAACCACCCGTCGGTCATCATCTGGTCGCTGGGCAACGAGTCCGACTACGGCGCGAACCACGACGCGGCGGCGGGCTGGGTGCGCCGGCACGACCCGACCCGGCCGATCCAGTACGAGGGGGCGGCCAAGCTCGACTGGGCGGCGACGGACGACGCCTCCGACATCGCCTGCCCGATGTACGCGCCGCTGGAGGACTGCGTCGCCCACGCCCTGTCGGGCAAGCAGACGCGGCCCCTCATCCAGTGCGAGTACTCGCACGCCATGGGCAACAGCAACGGCACGCTGGCCGACCACTGGGCCGCCATCGAGGCCACCCCAGGTCTTCAGGGCGGGTTCATCTGGGAGTTCTGGGACCACGGGATTCTGCAACGCGTGAGCGACGGAAGACCGGCCGGGCGTGGGGGCGCCGGGCTCTATGACAACGGTGTCGCCGCGCCCGGGTATCGCTGGGCGTACGGCGGCGACTTCGGCGAGTCCGACCACGACGGCGCGTTCATCGCGGACGGCGTGGTGTTTCCCGACCGCACGCCCAAGCCCGCGATGTACGAGCACCGGGAGATCGCGGCGCCGGTGCGTATCGAGTGCTTCCGGCACGAGGGCATCGTCCTCGCCAACCACCAGCACTTCCGCACCCTGGACTGGCTGTCCGGCGAGTGGGAACTGGTCCTCGCGGACGGCCGGACGCTGACCGGCCCGGCCGAACTGCCCGACCTGCGCCCCGGCGAGACGGCCGCCGTACCGCTGCCCTTCGAGGTGCCGCGGGACGGCGGCGAGGCCTGGCTGACGCTGCGGGTGACGACGGCCGAGGACCAGCCGTGGGCGCCGCGCGGCACCGAGGTGTGCGTGCCGCAGATCCGGCTGCGCGGCCCAGCCGAGACCCCGGTCGTTCCCGTGGACCGGAGCGTCGAGGTCGACGGCGAGGGCCTCCTCGTCCACCCGCTGCTGACGCTCGCGCCCACGCTGACGCTGTGGCGGGCGCCCACCGACAACGATGAGCTGGGCGGCATGGCGCTGCGCTGGCGGACCTGGGGGCTCGACGCGCTGGTGCGCAAGGTCGTGTCCGTGCGGGAGGACGCGGGCCGGGTGACGGTGGAGGCGGAATACGCGGGCACGGCCGGTGTCGTACGGCACCGGCAGGTGCTCACGGCCGTCGAGGGCGGGGTCCGGGTCGAGGAGGAGGCCGAACTGCCCGAGGCGTTCCACGACGTGGCGCGGGTCGGCACGGTCTTCGAGACGGTCCCGGGGCTCGACCTGCTGGAGTGGTTCGGGCAGGGGCCCTGGGAGTCGTACCCCGATCGCCGTGCGGGCGCGCCGGTCGGCCATCACTCGCTGCCCGTCGACGCGTTGTTCACCCCCTATCTGCGGCCCCAGGAGAGCGGCGGCCGGCACGGTGTACGGCGGTTCACGCTGTCGGCGCCGGACGCCACCGGGCTCTCCGTGGCGCTGGACGAGCCCCGTCAGGTCTCCGTGACCCGCTACCGCGCCGAGGACCTCGCATCCGCGGCGCACCACGACGAGCTGGTCCCGCGGCCCGGCTGCGTGGTGCACGTCGACGCCGCGCACCGGGGCCTGGGCACCGCCTCCTGCGGGCCCGACACCGCACCGTCGTATCTCGTCGCACCGGGCATCCACCGCTGGAGCTGGACCCTGCGCGTTCTCTGACTCCCCCACGCCCTCCTGACTCCCCCCACGCCCTTCGCCGTCACTTCTCTTGGATCTCACGGATCCGCTTACGGAGCACACGTGTGTACTTCGCATGACCATGTCCCGGGCGGCGAGGCCGCGCAGGCCGGCGCCGGACGTCGCAGTTTCCTGCGGGCCACCGCGCTGCTCGGTGCCGCCGCGACGGCCTCGGTCGCCGTCCCGGCGGTCGCCGAGGCCGCGCCCGCCGAGGCCGCGGCGGCCGACTGGCGGCCCGACTCGGACAGCCGGCGCTTCACGCTCGCCGTGATGCCGGACACCCAGTACCTCTTCGACGGTCCGAGCATCGACAAGGCGCCGGTCGAGGCGTCCCTGCGCTATCTGCTGGAGCACGGCCGGAAGGAGAACATCGTCTTCCTGTCGCACCTCGGCGACCTCACCCAGAACGGCACCCAGCCCGAAGTCGCCGCGATCAGCGAGGCGTTCCGGCTGCTGGACCGGCGGGGCGTGGGCTACAGCGTCCTCGCCGGCAACCACGACGTGAAGTCGTCGACGGACGACCAGCGCGGTGCGACGCCGTACCTGGACGCCTTCGGGCCGAAGCGGTTCCAGGGGAAGAAGACGTTCGGGGGCGCCTCCCCCGACGGCTACAACAGCTTCCACCTCTTCCGGGCCGCCGGGCGCGAGTGGATGGTGCTGGCGCTGGACTGGCGGCTGTCGGCGAAGGGCTACGCGTGGGCCGAGGACGTCCTCGCCCAGCACCCGAAGACCCCCGTGATCCTCACGACCCATGAGCTGGTCGTCGAGGACGACTCCCTGTCGGCGTACGGGCAGCAGCTGTGGGACCGGCTGATCGAGGACCACGACCAGATCTTCCTCACCCTCAACGGGCACTACTGGCCCGCCGGCCGGGCGACCCGCAAGAACGCTGCGGGACATGACGTCCACCTGCATCTGACGAACTATCAGAACCGGTACTTCGGTGGCGCTGCGATGATCCGCCTGTACCGCTTCGACCTCGACCGGAACGTCGTCGACGTGGAGACGGTCTCCCCGTGGATCCTGGGCCGGGCCGCGAAGGGGCTCAACGAGCTGGAGCGGCAGGAGATCGAGCTGAGCGGCGACGCCGACCGGTTCTCCGTGGACATCGACTTCGCCGCCCGCTTCTCGGGCTTCGATCCGGTGCCGGCGCGTCCGGCGCGCCCCGCGTCGAAGATTCTGGTGCCGGGCACGGTGGCGTACTGGCGCTTCGACTCGGCCGTGTCCGACACGGTCCGCGATCTGTCCGGACAGGGCAACGACCTCACCCTGGTGACGGTGGGCGGTGGCTCGCTGGGCTGGTCCGCGGACCACCATCCCGACCAGCCCGGCCACGGCAGCCTGGAGTTCCAGGGCTTCAAGTCCCCGCTGAAGGGCGCCTACCTGCGCACGGTCGACAAGGCCCCTCTCAACTCGGCGACCTTCGGCAACGGTTACACCATCGAGGCCTTCTACCGCCTCCCCGCCGACTGGGACCCCTCCCACCACGCCTGGTCCGGCATCGTCGGCCGCACCGGCACGGGCGGCGCCGCAGGCAAGACCGCGGACGACCCCGACGAGCCGCTCGCCACGCTGTCCCTGTCGAACGACCGCGAGCCGCAGTGGGCGATGCGCCCGCTCAACCAGCAGGGCATCGCCACCAACTGGGGCCAGGAGACACCGCTGGAGACCTGGTGGCACCTGGCGGTCGTCAACGACGGCCGGCGCACCACGCTGTACGTCGAGGGCTGCCCGGTCGTCCGCAATCCCAGGGCGTCGGCGGTGGGCATCACCTCCGTCGGACTGCCCTGGCTGCTCGGCGGCTACGAGTACGGCGGCAAGATCGACCAGATCCTGCACGGCCGCCTCGGCGACGTCCGTATCGTCCAACGGGCGCTGCCCGTCACCTCCTTCATGAACCACTGACCTCCAGAGGATCGCCGTGACCGAGCAGCAGCTCCCCTCCTGGGCCGACCCCTCCGTCTCCCCCACCGACCTCGACGCGCAGGGCGTGTCGCGACGCGGCCTCCTGCGCCGCGCGGGCCTGTTCGGCGCGGCGTTCGCGCTGGGCTCCGCGGCCGTACCGGCAGCGGCGGCCACCGCCCCGGCCACCTCCGACCGGCGTCCGGGCGGCGACGACCCACGCCTCGCCTACCTCGTCGGCGACCACCACATCCACAGCGTCTACAGCCACGACGCCAAGTACACGTTCTCCCAACTGGCCGCCGCCGGCGCCAAGTACGGCCTCGACTGGATGGTGTTCACCGAGCACTCCAACTTCGGGCACGCCAAGTACGGCGCCGCGCTGGAGCACGAGGAGATCCGCCAGGCACGCGCCGAGAACCCGCGCCAGCTGATCTTCCAGGGCCTGGAGTGGTACATCCCGGCCGCCGAGCACTGCACGGTCTTCACGGCTCCGGGCGCGCACGAGGTCGACCTGCTCACGCGGTTCGAGAGTGCCTACGACGGCAAGCTGCTCGGCTACGACAAGGGCGGCGCCGCCGACGCGGACACCGCCCGCAACGAGGCCCACGCGGTCAAGGCCATCAAGTGGCTGGCCGAGCAGCGCCGCACGGGCTATGTGGACGACGTCCTCGTCCTCGCCAACCATCCCCTGCGTCTCGGCATCGACTCCCCGCACGAGATGCGGGGCTGGCGGGACGCGGCCCCCGAGATCATGATCGGCATGGAGGGCGCACCCGGCGCCCAGGGCGCGGCCATCCCCGGCTGGCGCGGCGCCACCTCGATCCGCGGCGAGTACGAGAACAAGCCGTCGGCGCAGTCCTGGCCCGGCTACCCGGCGGACGCGTTTGTGACGTACGGCGGCTTCGACTGGGCGACCGCGACGGTCGGCGGTCTGTGGGACTCGATGCTGGCGGAGGGCCGCCTGTTCTCGGTCACCACGAACTCCGACGCCCACCGCATCGTCTTCGACACCTGGAAGAACGGCGACTGGCCCGCCGGGCAGAACTTCGACACCACCGGCAAGCTCCCCGACCCGGTGAACACCACCACCCCGCAGCCGGGCAGCGACTTCTGGCCGGGCCAGTTCAGCCGCACCCACGTCGGCGTCACCCGCTACGGCTACCGCGCGGTGATGGCGGGCCTGCGCGCGGGCCGCGTCTGGCTGGACCACGGGCATCTGCTCGACGGCCTCGACGTGCGCCTCAAGCGGGACTGCGACCTCGGCCGGGGCATCACGCTGGGCGGCCGGCTGCGGGTGCGCAAGGGCGAGAAGCTCACCCTCGACATCACCGTGACGACCGCCTCACGGCCCAACCCCCAGGGAATTCTGCCGGAGTTGGCGCACGTCGATGTCATCCGGGGCGCGGTGCGCGGCCCGGTGGCCGACCGGGACTCCTGGCGGGCGCCGGACACCAAGGTCGTGCAGACCAAGGACGTGAGCGGCCGCAAGGGGACGTACACCCTGCGCATCCCGCTGACCGCCGGGGACGAGTCCTTCTACGTCCGGCTGCGCGGCAGCGACGGCAACCGCCACGGCGCGGGCTACCTGGGCGCGTCGGTCGACCCGCACGGGCCGATCCCGCACGAGCCCGGGAACGGTGACCCGTGGGCGGATACGTGGTTCTATTCGAACCCGGTATTCGTCGACGTGGCAGGAGTCTGATGAGACGTCATTTCCTCACCCCCGGTTGCTTATTGGCCGCGCTCGCGCTCGGCGCGGGGACGGCGTCCGCCGCCGGTGATCCGCAGTGGGCGCAGGCCGGCAGGGCGTACACGGACACGTTGGGCGGCGGGCAGGGCGTGGCGAGCCGCGCGGACGGCTCACTGCTGTACCGCGGGCTCGCCTCCATCCCGCTGGACCTGCGGATCAAGGGCTGGAACCACATCGGCGACCCGGACGTCGCCCGCGGCCACACCTTCGACGCCTACCAGGGCCCGGACACGGCCACGTCCAAGATGTTCGCGGTGACGACCCCGGCCGGGAAGCGCTACGAGTACGTCCACCCGCTCAACCCGGGCGAGAAGCTGAACAACTCCTTCGCCACCGTCTCGCCCGACGGGCAGTGGCTGGTGTCGGGCGAGTGGGGGGAGCAGAACAGACTCCAGGTCTTCCCCGCTCCCCTGCTCAACCCGTCCACCCCACCCACGGGCGGAGACCTGAAGGAGGCCTGGCAGATCACCCTGGACAAGCCGGTGCGCGACATCCAGGGCTGCGACTTCGTGACGGACACCCGGCTGCTGTGCGCCTCGAACGACGCCACGGGGACGCTCTTCCCTCAGATCCGCCCGCTGCTCCAGGTGGACCTGCCGCGCAAGGTGGACGGTCAGCCGATCACCGGCGCGGTGAAGAGTCTGTTCGCACTGCCGCAGCGCAGCGTGTGCACGGGCACCTTCGAGACGGAGGGCGTCGACTACGACGTGAACAGCGGCACCCTGCGGGCGCAGATGATCCCGCCGGGGGTGTGCGCGGTGACGACGGCCGTGTACTCGTACAAGCAGGTCACGGACTGAGCGAGTTCGGCCGCCGAAGGGACAAGTCCGCGTCACCTGGCGGTCATTGACCCGCCAGAAGCCGGAAACTCCCGCACATCGGGATGATCTGGGGCACGATGGGGAATTGCCGTTGCACGACCACACGGCATGCCACCGCGGGCGGGGGCCTCGAGGGGAGACCGCGCATGCTCAAAGACGTGTACACGGGGGACGGACGACGATTAGCCGTTGAGATCTCCGGCGATCCGGGCGGTTTTCCGGTGTTCCTGCTGCACGGCACACCCGGCAGCAGACTCGGCCCCGCACCCCGGCCCATGCTGCTCTACCACCAGCGGGTCCAGCTCATCACCTACGACCGCCCGGGCTACGGTTCCTCGGATCCGCTGCCCGGGCGGCCCGTCGCGCACGTCGCGGCCGATGTCGCCGCCGTTGCGGACACTCTCGGTATCGAGCGGTTCGCCGTGGTCGGCCGTTCCGGTGGCGGACCGCACGCGCTGGCCTGTGCCGCCCTGCTGCCCGACCGGGTGACCCGGGTCGCGGTGCTGGTGAGCCTCGCCCCGCGCGACGCGGACGGACTCGACTGGTTCGCCGGAATGGCGGCCTCCAACGTCAACGAGTTCTCCAAGGCCCTCGCCAGCCCGGACCGGCTCGCGGCCAGCCTGCGCCTTCGGTCCGTCGCCATCCGCTCGGACCCGGTGCGGCTGCTGGCTCAGTTGCGCCGGGATCTCACCGAGTCCGATCTCAGGGTGGTCGCGGACGCCGGGGTCCGGGCCATGCTGCTGCGCAACTACCGCGAGGCACTGCGGGTGTCGGCCGACGGCTGGGTGGACGACGCGCTGTCGTTCTGCAGCCCCTGGGGTTTCAATCCGGCCGACATCGTCGTGCCGGTGCTGCTGTGGCACGGAGAGCAGGACGTCTTCTCCCCGCCCAGCCACACCCGCTGGCTGGCCGCCCGCATCCCCAGCGTGACCGCCATCCTGCAGCCCGCCGCCGCGCACTTCGGGTCGCTGCGGGTGCTGCCCGACATCGTGACCTGGCTGCTGGGCGGCCGCCGGCCCGGGGTGACCGTCGACCAGCACTGACCCCGCGACCTCTCAGCGCCGGTGAACAGACGCCCGCCTGCGCTGCGGTCGGCTCTCAGACCGGCAGGGGCTCCAGGTCCCGGTGGATCCGCTTGCCCTCGCGCACGGTCGCCGTGTGCGGATGGTCCTCGCCGAGCAGCCGGGCCAGATCGGTGCGGGCGCTCTCCTGGAGCTGTTCGGCCTCCGGGATCCGGTCCAGGGTGCGCAGGGTCACCGCCAGGTTGGCGCGCGAGACGACGGTGTCGGGGTGGCCGTGGCCGAGACCGGCCTGGAATCCGGCGACGGCCATCCGTTCCAGTTCCTCGGCCTCGCCCAGCCTGCCCAGTTCCGCCAGCACGTTGGCGAGGTTGACGGCGCAGGCCAGGCTGTACGGGTGGCGTTCGCCGAGCACCTCGCGCAGCGTGGCCAGGTTCTCCTCCAGCAGGGCCCGCGCCTTGCCCACCTCGCCGGAGCCGCGCAGGAAGATACCCAGGTTGTTGACGGCGGCCAGCGTCGCCGGGTGCCGCACGCCGGGTGCTGTCCGGTACTGGGGCACGATCTCCTCGGCCAGGGCGAGGGCCTCGTCGCGGGCTCCGGTGGCGTACAGGTCGGTGGCGTAGTTGAGGGTGCAGTCCAGGACGTCGGGGGTCGTGGTGGGGATCTCCCGGGTGCGGTAGTTCTCGCGGGTCTGGTGGGTGATGGAGCGGGCCTCGGCGACCTGCCCCGCCTTGCGCAGGGAGACGGCGAGGCTCTTGGCGGTGCGCAGGGTCTCGGGGTAGGTGTCGCCGAACAGCTCCTGATAGGCGGTGTACCCGCGGCGCAGCAGCGAGATCGAGGTGCCGTACTCGCCCACCTCCCGCAGGTCGCGGCCCAGGTTGGTGGCGCTCAGCAGGGTCTCCGGGTTCGTCTCACCGAGATCGTTGCGCCACCGGTCGTAGATCTCCTGGTCGACATCGCGGGCCTCGCCGTAGCGGCCGAGCTGGCGCAGGCAGACGGCACGGTTGTTGTTGGCCTTGAGGGTGCGCGGGTGGTCCTCGCCGAAGCTCTCCTTGAATCCGCTGTACGCCGCCGTGGCCATCTCCAGGGCCTCGGTGAACCGTCCGATGCTCCCCAGGTCGGTCGCCAGACCGCTGGTCGTCATCAGGACGTGCGGATGGTCCGGGGCCAGCAGCCGGCGCTGCTGGGCCAGGGTGTCCGAGCCCACCCGCTCCGCCTCCACGTACTTGCCGAGGGAGCGCAGCACGTTCGCGATGTGGAAGCGCAGATAGAGGATCTGCATCCGCAGGTCCCCGGCATAGCGCTCGTGTTCCGCCAGCGCCTTCGTGTGCTCGGCGTCGGCCGTACCGGTGCGTTCCTTGTCCGCGGCGATCCGTTTCTCCAGCTCGGCGATCTGGGCGCTGCGGGCGTTCAGTTGCACCTCCCAGGAGGAGCGAAGCTCCTCGCCGAGGCCGAAGGCGACGTTCAGGTCACCGCGCTTCCAGAGGTAGCGCACCCGGTCGATGAGGAGTTGGCGGGTCTTGGGCTCGTCGCACGTGCTCGCCTCGGAGGCCTCCAGGTGCGGCCAGATCGCGGCGAAGACCGGACGGTTCTCCGGGGCGTCGATCGGCTCCTCGCCCGAGGGCCGGGCGCCGGCCAGGATGCGGTGCACGACGTGCTGGGCGTCCAGTTGTTCCTGCGGTGTCATCTGCGCGCGGATGACGGCCTGGACCAGCCGGTGCACCTGGATCGACTCGGTGCCCCGGTCGACCTTGGCGAGCGCGAAGCGGCCGATCTCCCGGATCACCCGGCCGAGGACCATCTTCTCCTGCAGCGAGGGGTCCTTCTCGGCCAGCACGCGGATCATCTCGTCGCCGTAGAGCAGCTTCATGGAGATCGGCTCGGCCGCGAAGAAGGCGCACAGTTGCAGCAGCTGTACGGCGGCCGGGGAGCGCTCCTTGAGGCGCTCGATGGAGACGTTCCAGGTGGCCGCGACCGGTTGCGGGTAGTTGGAGGGCTGGCTGAACGACAGGACGATCTCGGCCTGTTGGTCCAGTTCCGCCAGATAGGTGTCGACGGGGGTGCCGGTCTCGGCGAGCCAGGCGCCGGCCTGGTCGAGGGCGAGGGGCAGGTCGCCGACGGCCGCGGCGACCCGGTCGGCGTCCTCGACGCTGAGGTCGGCGGCCCGGCGCAGCAGGTGCTCGATGCTCTCCTCGCGCAGGAAGGGGTCGACCTCGATGGTCTCCCCGTGCTGCGACCAGCCCTGGTTGCGGGAGGTGACCAGGATGTGGCCGTTGCCGCCGGGGAAGTGCCGGCTGACCTCCTGCGGTTCGTCGGCGTTGTCGAAGACCAGCAGCCAGCGCAGCGTGGAGCCGGACTGGCGCAGATGGTCCCGCACCTCCTGCGCGGCCTGCGCCGCCTCGTCGCCGACCCGCAGGCCGAGGCGGCCGCCGAGTTCGGCGAGGGAGGAGATGACGAGCTCGTTCTGCTCGGAGGGGATCCACCACACCAGGTCGTAGTCGGCGGCGAACCGGTGCACGTACTCCAGCGCGATCTGGGTCTTGCCGACCCCGCCGAGGCCGTAGAGGGCGTACGGCGCCGGGGAGACGCCGGTGGTGCTGGAGCCGAGGCTGTCGCGCAGCCTCTCCAGCAGGGCGCTGCGGCCGGTGAAGGAGGCGTTGCGGGGCGAGACGTTCCAGAACTTGGGCGCGGTGCCCGGGAAGCGGGCCTCGGTGGGCGGCCCGTCGGCCTGGCGCTCGGCGGGCAGGGCCGGCTTGCCGAGGGCGCGCAGCAGCGCTCCGGTGGCCTGTGTCTCGTCCAGCCGCACCAGGTCCACCGGCGCCCACTCGCTGAACGTCGGCGCCGGACGGATGTCGCCGACCCGGACCGGGACGACCTGGCGCCGGCCGGAGGGATCGCCCCCGGTCGCGGCCTCCCACACCTGGCGGGCACGCGCCGAGCGCTGGTAGGCCGGGGAGAGCACGACGACCGTGCGGTCGGCCGGCTTCTCGGCTCCGTCGCCCTCGCAGCCGACGTACTTCAGCACCACCCGGAAGCCGGCCCGGGTGAGCAGCGCGGCGATCCAGTCCGCCCACATCCGGTCCTCGGACACATAGCTGAGGTGCAGGTCGGCCGGGAGCGCCGAACGGCTGCGGGTGAACGCCTTCTTGATGGCGAGGCGCACCTCCTCGTCCATCCGCGGCAGCGCGGTGACGGCCTGGTCGGTGATGACGCCGGTGAGCCGTTCGAAGGCCGCGAGCAGCGAGCCGGCGTTGCCGGCCTCGTCACCGAAGGTGGCCAGGGTCTCCTCGTAGGCGTAGTAGGGCCGGTACGGGATCTCCACCGAGCCCCAGTAGCCGGTGAGCTGGGTCTCGGTCATGCCGGAGGGGAACCGGTCGAACTTCGCCCGGGCGAGGGACCGTCCCGCGTCGGCCTTCTCCTTCTCGCCCTCGTCGATGCGCATCGGCACGGGCAGGATGCGGATACGGCGGCTGCGGAAGCGTTCGTCGATGTGGTGGGCGACCGCGGCTGCTCCGTCGATGCTCTGGCCGCTGAGGGTGAAGCAGTCCACGAGGATGTCGGGCAGGTGGGCGGTGCAGATGTCGGCGATGTCGGAGAGGCCGGTGCGGCTGTCGATGAGGACGTAGTCGTAGTGGTGCCGCATGTCGTCGCGTAACGCGTCGAAGAACAGCCCGCCGCCGAGGTGTTCGTAGAAGTTGTCCCAGTCGAAGGTGGAGACGATCGCCGAGTAGTCACGGTTCTGCCGACCGGCGGAGACGAGGTCGAGGGTGCCCGGCTCGGGGAACGGCCAGTCCAGGGAGACCGCGTGGCGCTGGATGCGGGCGTACTGGCGGTGCCAGTCCGGGGGCCGGTGCTCGGTCTCCGTGGCGTCGGCGGAGGCCGCCCAGGCGTAGTCGGTGAGCAGGTCGATGACGCCGGTGGTGGCGCCGACCGTCGCCGGGTCGAGGAACGGGTGGAAGAAGCGGTGCAGGCCGGGCGCCTCCAGGTCCCAGTCCACGGCGAGGACACGCTTGCCGTTGGCGGCGAGGATCCAGGCGGTGTTGGCGAGGGCCATGGTCCGGCCGGTGCCGCCCTTGTACGAGTAGAACGTCACGACCCGGCCGTCGCGGCCGGCCCGTCCGTCAAGGCTGCTCATCGCGGTCTTCCTCCTCGGCATGCGGGCGATGCACCGGTGACAGGTTGTCGTCGTGCCCGGCGATGCTCAGCCGGAAGCGGGGGGTGGCCCTGCCCGGCGGCGGCTGCGCGGGGGCTTGCTTGAGGTGCTGGGCCGCTGCCCACTGCACGACACGTGGCAGCAGCGCGTCGAAGGACTCGTGGTCGGGAATGCCGCGGACGGCGGGCCGGCACGCCTGCTCCGCCTGGCTGACGGTGCGCGGCAGGGTCGCCGCCGTCTCGGCGGTCAGCGCCTGTTTGGCGTCCTCGCTGTCGGGGTCGTCGTCGTTCCAGGGCACCATGAGCCCGGTCGCCGGGCGATGGGTGGCGTCGAACTTGCTGAGGCGGGTGCGCTGTTCGGGGTCGCGCAGCAGCCAGCGGTCGAGCAGCATGACCTCCGGGCCGGCGACGGCCGCCGATCCTCCCCCGGAGGGGGTACCCCCGGCCTCGCTGTGCCAGGTGTCGAAGGCCTGGAGGTCGGGCCGGAACCCGTTGCGTTCGGCGATCGCGGCGGCCATCTCGGCCAGGGGCCTGGGGCATTCGGGCCGGAAGGGGTTCCAGTCGAGCGCCGAGGGGCCGTAGTAGTCGGGGCTGCGTCCCTCGGGCAGCCGGTCCAGGGAGCCCGCGGCCACGGTGATGCGCAGCATGCGTCCGGTGCGCAGGGTCGCGAAGGTGTCGTGCACGGCGTCCCAGGCGGGGGTCTCTCCCGGCTCGACGACAACGCGCTTGCCGACGTCGATGATGCGCCGGGCCAGTTCGAACACGGCTCGCTGGTAGTGGCGGCGTTGGCTGCTCAGCTTCATCAGGCCGTAGAACCCGTAGTCCGGATACCGGTCGCCGAGTTCGGGGTGCTTGTACTGGATGTCCCTGACGGTGTCGGGGAGTTGGTGGTCCTCGATCGGCGCCCAGAGGGCCGGCACGATCGCGCCCGGCGTGCCCCTGTGCCCCTCGGTCCGATACCGCGCGGCCCGGTTCGCGAAGATCGTCCACTCCTTGCCGCACCAGGAACTGTGGAAGTAGCGCGGCGAGTACAGGGGGACGAACACCCGGCAGGCTGCGAGCGCGTCCCCCAGCTCGGTCGTCCACAGCTGGCCCGCGCGCATCGAGCGGTCCATGTATCCGGACGCGCCGATCGGCACGGCGGTCAGCTGCCGGATGTCCTCGCACAGATCGCGGAAGAGCCGGTGCACCCACACGTCCGGATCACTGTCGTCGGTCTCGTCCCGGGGAGTGTGGGCGTAGCTGAGGAAGAAGTACGGGGCGGTCGCGTCCGCCCGTAACGGCGCCGTCGGCTGCACATGATCCCCCGATCCCGCTCCGTCCCCCTGGGAGCGTGGACACTCAGTGTAGGAAGTCGGGCGCTTTTTGTAGCCGCTTCGTCAGCTGTGGGCTGGGGCGATTTCCGGCCAGCCACCCGACCGCGAAGTCCACCGCCGCCCGCAGCGGCAGCGACCTCACCCGGGCCGACCCGAGCCGCCCGTGCCGCACGCCGGGCACGGGCAGGGCGGCGTCGTGCGCCTCGTACGCGGCACCGAGGGCGCCGAAGTCGCTGTCGTTCAGGTCGACGTCCCTGTACGACATCCATTGGCGCAGTCCGTCCCGCAGGACGACGCAGCGGTACTCCCGCCGGGGCGGGTCGGCGATGCGGTACTCGGCGAGGTGGAAGGCGGTGCACACCTCGTAGCCGACGCCGATCAGCAGCACCCGCGCGTCCGCGGCGTACAACCGGGCGAGCGGCGACTCCTCCCCCAGGTGGCATTCCTCGTCGTGGTCCGCCATCAGCTCCGCGGCCCGGGCGCCGACGGCCGCGAAGGACGTCTGCGGATGCCTGCTGCGCACCGCGTCCGGGCTGCGCCGCACGGCCTCGGCCAGCCGCCCCACGCCCTGCGAGGGCGTGCGCAGGTGGTCGAAGGGCGGCATCTCCTCCCGGTAGACCGACAATTGACTGTCCGTCATGTCCTGCGTGTGGCTGCGGTACTCCGGTGAGGTGTCGGAGTTCCCGGCGGTGAACGTCGGCACCACCAGCGTGCCTCCCGGTCCGAGCCCCTCGACCAGCACGCGCCGCACGACGTCGGCGGCCGCACCGACCCGGCGCAGGGAGGCGTGCACCAGCAGGGTCTCTCCGGCTCGTACGCCCAGGGCGTCGAGATCGCGCACCGAGAGCCGGGCCACCGTCATACGCCGCCCCGTCGCACAGCGTCGACGAAACGCCGTCCGAGCGCGGTCAGCGAGGGGGCGGCGGCCAACTCGTCCAGCCGGGCACGCGTACGCCGCGCCGCTTCGGGGTCGGGCCGCAGCAGGTCGGTCGCCACGCGGGCGTAGACGTCGGCGAGCAGCTCGCCGACGCGGGTGTCGGTCTCGTCGTAGAGCTCACACAGGTCGAGCAGGGCGTCGAGGGCGCCGAGCCGGAACCCCCGAACCAGCTCGCTCGCGAGGTGGACCGGGTCGGTGGTCGGGGCGGCCCCCAGCGCCGCGAATCCGGCACCGGCCGCGGTGGGTTGAGGATCGGCCGAGCCGACGAGCGGGGTGACCACACGGACACCGGCGGCCATCGCCTCGGCCGTGCGCGGCAGCGCCTTGCGGATCAACGCCCAGGCCTGGGGCAGTACATGCCGCCACTGTTCGATCTCGGCGTCCGTCAGCCGCCCCTGGACGGGCCGGTCGAAGCAGTCGCGGTACGGATCGATGTCGTCCAGCGCCACCTCCAGCCCGTCGGCCCGCAGCCACCGCAGGGGCTCCCATCCGGGGCCGTCGATCCGATCGGGCGTCAGAACGACCGTGGGCGCCGTGGTTTCGGTGCGCAGCCGCCCCAGCCCGGGAAGGTACGCGTAGCCGTCACGCACCGGCACCGTGATGCGGTCGACCGCGCCTGCGGGCAGCGTGGCAGCGGCCAGGAGCGCGGCGAGATGGCCGGTCGGCGCCGCGCCGTCGAGGCAGCGCACGGCCCAGACACGGGTGTACGGGTGGGACAGCAGTGCCGCCACCGGAGCGCTGTCCCGTCGGCCGATCTCGAGCGCCGTGCGCCATGCGGAGGCCCACAGCTCGGCATCGTCGCCCGGTTCCTGGTCGATGAGGGCCAGCAGCTCACGGGTGACCGCCTGCCTCGCTCGCGCCAGTTCCCGTACGGCCCCACCGTCGTCGGTGCCGTCGGCCAGGGCGTCGAATCCCTCGACCGGTCGGCCCGCTCCGGCTCCGGTGCGTGCGTCGATGGACCGGATGAGCGCTTGGAGGTCCGTGCAGTAGACCGACGGATTGTCGAAGTCCGTGCCGTCGCCGCGATACCGGTGTGCGTACAGCCCGCCCCCGCAGGAGCGCACGACCGGGCAGGACCGGCAGGTCTCGCTCAGCCCGGCGAGCCCCTGCTGACGGGCCGTGATGCCGGGATGCAGAGCCACCTCGTCCAGGGAGTGGCGGAAGACGTCCTCGCCGGTGACCGGTGCGCCGTCAAAGGCGGTCTTGAGCGAGTCCGCCTGCTCGAAGGTGCCGTCGGTCTCGACCACCACGACATCGGCCGGCGCGAGTCCCATGGTCTCGGTCAGGCTGGGGCCGCCGCCCAGGGTGCTGATGACCGAGTCGAACAGCCGCACCGGCATCGGCCGGCCCTGGGCATCCCAGCGGTCGTAGACGGCCATCAGCCAGTCGGCGTACGGCGTGCCGGCGCCGTCGGGGCGCAGGGGCGGGTCGTCCCAGGTGGCGTGCGGTAGAAGGAAGTCGATGCGCGGCGGGTCCTCGGCGGCCAGCGCGTCGTAGGCGGCGACGGGGTCGTTGCGCACGTCGATGGTGCAGAGCAGGCCCGCGTACAGATGGCGGTAGCTTTCCTGCCGGAGAAGTGAGAGTGCCGCCAGCACTCTGTCGTGACTGCTGCGGCCGTCGGAATAACGGCGGTGCAGGTCATTGGCGGCCCGGTCGCCGTCCAGGGAAACACCCACCCGGACATCGAATTCAGCGAAAAGGTCAAGGAATCTGCTGCTGAGCTGAATTCCGTTGGTGTGAATGCGTAAGTCGAGCCGGGAAACCCCGTCCAGATTGGTCCGCAGTTCTTCGCAGATTCGGCGTAAGCGCCCCGGGCCGGCCAGCAAAGGCTCACCTCCGTGCAGGATGACCTGCACGGAGGGCAGTGCGTGAGCCTTGGCGTGTTCCGCCAGACGCAGCGCCGTCCAGGAGACGACCTCGTCCGAGATCACTTTCGGCCGGGAGGTCCAACTCTGGTCGGCGTGCTCGTACACGTAGCAGTGATCACACGCCAGGTCGCACCGGCTGTGCACCTTGAGTACGAGTTGTCGAAGCGGAACCAGCGGGCTAGTCATTCCGGGAGACTCGATGTCATCCAACCGACGACGAGAAGGTGATCCCGTCCGTCCTACGGTTCTGCGTGGCGGAGAGAGCGCGGCGCCGTGCTCGGGCGTACTTCGGTTCACTCGGGGCGTCGAGTCGCGTCGCGGCAGCGTGGGTGTCGACGACGGCCGTCGACCGCGCAGTGGTTCTTGCTCGCTTGATCACAGTGTCCCCTGGTCAGGAGAGTGGAAGGGTGAGGTGCATCGACCCTGCGCCGCGCGGCGGAGAGCCTGGTCCGCAAACCGTATCGCCTACCGGGGCGTAGCGACCCTAGGGGAAGGCTACGAGTCGGGACATTCCGCAGGTCAACGACCGACGGACGCAGGGTGTGAACTTTGGACCACTCAGGTGACGTACCTCACAGGCGCCTTCGGCGCCGCGCTCCGGGTCAGGCGTAGAACCGCGAGAGGCTCTGCAGCACCGCCGCCGGCTTCGCCCCGCCGTCGATCTCGATGGTGCCGTCGACCATGATCTGCACCCCGCCCGGCACCTCCTCGACCTCCGCCAGCTTCCCGACCAGCCGTATGCGCGAGCCGACCTTGACCGGGGAGGGGAAACGCACCTTGTTGAGGCCGTAGTTCACCTTTGTGGTGACGCCCTGGACGTCGAGCAGCTCGGTGAACAGGGGGATGAAGAGGGAGAGGGTGAGGTAGCCGTGGGCGATGGGGGCGCCGAAGGGGCCCTCGGCCGCCTTCTCGGGGTCGACGTGGATCCACTGGTGGTCGCCCGTGGCGTCGGCGAACGTGTTGATGCGCTCCTGGGTGATCTCGATCCACTCACTGGTGCCGAGGTCGCTGCCCGCGAGCTTCTTCAGTTCGTCGAGGCCGTTCACGGTGATGCTCATGCGGTTCCTTACTGGTTGCCGTACCGGTTACGGACACGGGATTTGAGGAGTTTTCCGGAGGCGGTGCGCGGGAGTTCGTCCGCGAGCACCACCGATTTCGGGATTTTGTATTTGGCGAGCCGGCCGGCGAGGGAGGCGAGGAGCTCGTCGGGGTCGAGCGAGGCGCCCTCGCGCGGCACGACGACCGCGCGCGGCACCTCGCCCCACTTGTCGTCCGGCACCCCGATCACCGCGCACTCGACGATGTCCGGGTGGGCGAGGAGCAGGTCCTCGATCTCGGCGGGGTAGATGTTCTCGCCGCCGGAGATGATCATGTCCTTGATCCGGTCGACGACGAAGACATAGCCGTCCTCGTCGACGCGGGCCGCGTCCCCGCTGCGGAACCAGCCGTCCGCGAAGGAGGCGGCCGTCTCCTCGGGCAGCCCCCAGTAGCCGGGCATGACATGCGGGCCGCGCAGCACGACCTCGCCGGTCTCGCCCACGTCGACCGGCACCATGTCCGGCCGTACCACCCGTACGTCGCTGAAGAAGTGCGGCACGCCCGCCGAACCGGCCTTGGTGACCGCGTGTTCTGCGTCCAGGAACAGGGTCCCGGGGGCGGCCTCGGTCATGCCGTAGCCCTGAAGGAACGTCAGTCCCCGTTCCTGGTAGGCGGCGATGAGCGGGGTCGGCACCGGGGAGCCGCCGCAGGTCAGGATGCGCAGGGAGGACAGGTCGGCGTCGGGCCAGCGCGGGTGCCTGGCCACCTGGTCGAACATGGTCGGGACGCCGAACATGAAGGTGATCCGGTGCCGTTCGATCAGGTCGAAAGTGGCGTCCGGGTCGAAGGCCTCGACCAGGACGCAGGTGCCGCCCTTGAGCAGGACCGGCAAGGTCAGCATGTTCAGGCCCGCCGTGTGGAACAACGGGGCCGAGACCAGGGCGCGTTCGTCGGCGATCAGGTCGGTGTCGACCAGCACGTTGATCGCGTTCCAGATGATGTTGCCGTGGGTGAGCATCGCGCCCTTGGGGCGGCCGGTCGTGCCCGAGGTGTACATGATGATGCAGGTGTCGTCCGGGGTGACCGGCGCGTCGATGGGCTCCTCGGCGGCCGACGCCAGCGCCGCCTCGTATTCCGCGCCGACCTCGACGTACGTACGCACGTCGGTGCTGCCCGGAAGTCCCGCGACGAGTCCGGCGTGTGACGGGCCGTAGACGAGGGCCTTGGCTCCGGAGTCGGCGAGCTGGTAGGCGATCTCGGGGCCGACCAGGCGGGTGTTGAGCGGGACGAAGACCGCGCCGAGCGTGCCGGCCGCGAACAGGGTCTCCAGGTAGGAGGGGTGGTTCGGGCCGAGGTAGGCGATGCGGTCGCCGCGCCGGACGCCCCTCTCGCGCAGGGCGTGGGCAAGGCGGGTGGTGCGATCGTGGAGCTGTGCGTACGTGTAAGCGGTGTCGCCATGGATCAGGGCGGTGCGGTGGGGGGTCTTGCGGGCCCGGCGTGCGGGCCACGACCCCAGTCCCTCGTTGCGCATGTCGCGCCCCTTACGGTTTCGTCAGCCCGAGCAGGCGGGCGGCGTTCTCCTTGAGGATCTTCGGCCTGACCTCGTCCTTGATCGACAGCTTCTCGAAGTCGGCGAGCCAGCGGTCGGGGGTGAGGACGGGGAAGTCGGAGCCGAAGAGGACCTTCTCCTTCAGCAGCGTGTTGGCGTACTGCACCAGCTGCGGCGGGAAGTACTTCGGCGACCAGCCGGACAGGTCGATGTGCACGCCCGGCTTGTGGGTGGCCACGGCGAGGGCCTCGTCCTGCCAGGGGAAGGACGGGTGGGCGAGGATGATCTTCAGGTGCGGGAAGTCGGCCGCCACGTCGTCCACGTGGAGCGGGTTCGAGTACTTCAGGCGGATGCCGCCCCCGCCGGGCACCCCGGCACCGATGCCCGTCTGGCCCGTGTGGAAGAGGGCGATCGTGCCCGTCTCCTCGATCACCTCGTACAGGTCGTACGCCACCGAGCGGTCGTTGGGGAAGAAGCCCTGGATGCTGGGGTGGAACTTGAAGCCCTTCACCCCGTACTCCTCGACCAGACGGCGGGCCTGCTTCACGCCCGCCTTGCCCCGGAAGGGGTCGATGGAGGCGAAGGGGATCAGCACGTCGGCGTTGGCGGCCGCCGCCTCGGCGACCTCCTCGTTCGGGACCGGCGGCGTGCCCGTCGCGGACTCGGCGTCGACCGTGAAGATCACGGCGGCCATCTTCCGCTCGCGGTAGTAGGCGGCGGTCTCCTCCAGGGTCGGCTTCCGCTTGCCCTCGACCTTGAAGTAGGCGGAGGAGGCATCGTGCAGGTCGTCGTCCAGGGAGGAGTGGCCCTTGGAGGACACCTCCGCGTGGGTGTGGACGTCGATCGCGACCAGTTCGTCCACGTTCAGCGAGAGGTCCATCACGCCTCCGGAAACTTGGGCGCCGGAATGCCGACCGACTGGAGCTCGGCGCCGACCGAGGTCGGCCAGACGTCGGCCAGCGTGCCGGGGGTCCAGCCGCCGTCGGCGTAGGCCGCCGCGATCTCCTGCGGATGCGACCAGAGTGCCACCTTGTCGCCGCCGATGCCGATGGCCTGGCCGGTGATGCCCCGGGCGGCCTCGGAGGCGAGGAAGGGGATCAGGGCCGCGCAGTCCTCGGGGGTGCCGAAGCCCTCGCCCTTGCGCAGGAAGTCCGGGAAGGGCTGCCCGTTCTTCAGGGCCTCGACGTACGGGGCGAAGGCCGGGATGGTCTCGGTCATCGCGGTCGCGGCGACCGGCACGATCGCGTTGACGGTGATGCCGGCGCGGCCCAGCTCCATCGACCAGGTGCGGGCGAAGGCGGCGATGCCGGCCTTGGCGGCGGCGTAGTTCGTCTGCCCGAAGTTGCCGCGCTGTCCGGCCGGGGAGCCGACCAGGATCAGGGTGCCGCCCTCGCCCTGTTCGCGCATGCGGACGGCGGCGGCGCGGGCGCAGGTGAAGGTGCCCTTCAGGTGGGTCGTGATCACCGCGTCGAAGTCGTCGTCGGTCATCTTCCACAGGACCTTGTCGCGCAGGATGCCCGCGTTGGTCACCAGGACGTCGAGCCGCCCGAACTCCTGGACCGCGCGGCCGACCAACCGGTCCGCGGCCTCGGTGGTGCCGACCGGGACGACCTCGGCGACGGCCGTGCCGCCGGCCTCGGTGATGGTCTTCACGGCCGCGTCGGCCACGGCCTCGTCGATGTCGTTGACGACCACGGAGGCGCCGTGGGCGGCCAGGGCCTGCGCGTAGGCGAGGCCGAGGCCCCGGCCACTGCCGGTGACGACGGCGACCTTGCCGGTGAGATCGATGCTGGGCACGAGCGGGTCCCTTCGGTGGGGGTGCGGCTTCGAGATCGAAGGTAAGAACAATAGTTGTCGACGTCAATAGTTGTTGTCGACCCGTCCTTGCGTCATGCTGGGTCCCGTACGTACGCACCGCCCCACCCGGGGCCTCGACCAGGGAGCCCGCCATCACCAGCCGGCAGACCACGAACCCCGCACCGATCGACTCGAACGAGCCGTGGATGCGCGGACTGCACGCGGACACGGGCTATCTGCTGTACCGCCTCGGCCTGCGCTCCGGTCAGCTGTTCAACTCCTTCCTCCAGGAGTCGGGACTGCGCCTGCGCCACTACGCGCTGCTGCGCTTCCTCGCCACCTCCCCGGGCGCACTCCAGCGCGAGCTGAGCGCGTCGCTCGGCTACGACCCGAGCGCGATCGTCGGCCTGGTCGACGACCTGGAGAAACTGGGCTTCGCCGAGCGGCGGCCCTCCCCCGACGACCGCCGCAGCCGGATCGTCGTCCTGACCGACGGGGGCCGGGCCTTCCTGCGGAACACCGACGAGGCCGGGCAGCGCGTGACCAACGAGCTGGTCCAGCCCCTCGACGCCGCCGAGCGCGAGCAGCTGCACACGTTGCTGCGGAAAGTCTCCGAGTCCGGGCTGGGGTGACGGGACGCCGATGACCGCCGACGCCGTGCCCTCCTTGACGGCCAAGGGGACGCGTTCCGCGCCCGACCGGCTGCTGGCGGTGCTCGCCGCCTTCGACCTCGAGCATCCGGCGCTCAGCCTGACCGACATCAGCCGCCGGGCCGGGCTGACCCTGACCACCGCGCACCGGCTCGTGACCGCGCTGACCGAGTGGGGCGCCCTGGAGCGGGACGACTCCGGCCTCTACCACGTCGGGCTGCGGCTGTGGGAGGTGGCCGCGCTGGCCCCGCGCGGGCTGGCGCTGCGGCAGATCGCGCTGCCGTATCTGGAGGACCTGTACGAAGCGACGCACGAAAACGTGCAGTTGGCGGTCCAGGACGGGCCCGAGGTCGTCTACATCGAGTGGCTGTCGGGGCGGTCGGCGGTCGGCGTGCACATCCGGGTCGGGGCGCGCTGGCCGCTGCACGCCACCGGGGTGGGGCTCGCGCTGCTCGCGCACAGCGCCCCGGAGTTCCAGGAGGAGTA
Source organism: Streptomyces shaanxiensis (assembly GCF_039537145.1). Taxonomy (NCBI): domain Bacteria; kingdom Bacillati; phylum Actinomycetota; class Actinomycetes; order Kitasatosporales; family Streptomycetaceae; genus Streptomyces; species Streptomyces shaanxiensis. The sequence goes on along the minus strand of NZ_BAAAZY010000010.1, from coordinate 460,114 downwards.
CTGCGCCGCGCCGCTCGCCTCCTTCACGCCGTACACCGTCACCGAACCGGCCCGGCTGCGCCGCATGCTGGCCGACGTACGCCGCACGGGGGTGGCGGTGAGCAGCCGCCAGGTCACCGACGACGCACTGTCGGTCGCCGCCCCGGTGCGCGGCCCGGGCGGGTCGGTCGTAGCCGCCGTGTCCGTGGTCGTACCGCAGACCGACGCGCAGGTGCCGGTGCTGGTGCCGGCGGTGCGGCTCGCGGCGCGCGGGATCTCGCGGGGGCTGGGGTGGCAGCCGGAGAAGGGGGCGTAGCGGACCTCGCGGCGGGCCGCGGATATCCCTCTCGTCGGTGAGGACGGGGCGTGAGGTCCCTCGCGATACTGAAAGGGCCCTTGCCCCGAGGAGCCGCCCGTGTCCGCTCGTTCCTGGATCTCGCCCGTAGCCGAGCGCCTGCGCACCGCCAACCCGTACGTCGTCGACTCGGCGCTCGCCGCGCTCGTGCTGTTCGCCGTCTCCCTGCAGTGGATCTTCCCCGACGAGGGCGACGACCGGCTGACCTGGCAGGGCTGGCTGATCGGCGCCGCCACCGCGGTGCCGCTGGTGTGGCGCCGACGGGCGCCGTTCGCGACCGCGTGTGCCGTGTCGATGGCCACCCCGGCACAGGCCGTCTACCACGCGCCGCCGCCGGACGTGATGTACGGCGGCATGGTCGTCCTGTACACGATGGCCGCCCTGGGCAAACCCTGGCATCGGCGTGCGATGCTCGTCGGCTGGCTGCTCGGGGTCTCGCTCACGATGGCGCACAAGGAGGATCCCCAGCCGTTCGAGTACGCCTTCCACCTGCTCAGCGTGGTCTGCGCGTACGGCTTCGGCGTGCTCGCCCGGGTGCAGCGGGCCTACACCGCCGAGCTGGAGGACCGGGCCCTGCGCCTGGAGCGGGAGCGGGCCGCCGACACCGCGCGGGCCATCGCACAGGAGCGCTCCCGGATCGCCCGGGACATGCATGACATCCTCGCGCATGCGGTGAGCCTGATGGTGGTGCAGGCCGAGGCCGGGCCGGTGGCGCTGCGCAGCGATCCGGCGCGCGCGGAGGCTTCCTTCGACGCGATCGCGACGGCCGGGCGGGACGCGATGGCGCAGCTGCGCCGGATCCTCGGCGTGCTCAAGGACCCGCAGGGCAACGGCGGCCCGTGGCGGTTGCCGCAGCCGGGCGTGGCCGAGCTGCCGAGCCTGGTCCGCCAGGTCGGCGAGTCCACCGGGCTGCGCGTGGAGCTGCGTACCTCCGGCAATTCCCGCCCGCTGCCCCCGGACTCCGAGGTCGCCGCCTTCCGGGTGGTCCAGGAGGCCCTCACCAACACCGTCAAACACGCGTACGCTGCCTCCGCGATCGTCGAACTCGACTGGGCGGAGGACGAATTGACCCTGACGGTCACCGACGACGGCCGGGGGCCCACGGCCGGCCACGGCGGGCACGGTCTCATCGGCATCCGGGAGCGGGCCGCCGCCTGCGGGGGCAGCGCAGTCACCGGGCGCGGGCCGGAGGGCGGCTTCCGGGTCGTCGTACGGCTGCCCGCGACCGTCGACCGGGAGGCGGCCCTGGGATGAGCATCCGGGTGGTCGTCGCCGACGACCAGGAACTGGTACGCGCGGGCTTCAGCATGATCCTGGAGGCGCAGCCGGACATCGAGGTGGTCGCCGAGGCCGGCGACGGCGCCGAGGCGGTCGCCGCGGTGCAGCGGCACGCGCCCGACGTGCTGCTCCTGGACATCCGTATGCCGGTCATGGACGGACTGGACGCGGCCCGGCGGGTGTGCGGGCAGTCCAGCTGCAAGGTGGTCATGCTGACCACGTTCGACCTGGACGAGTACGTGTACGAGGCGCTGTGCGCGGGCGCCAGCGGCTTCCTCCTGAAGGACGTGCGACGCGACGATCTCGTGCACGCGGTGCGGGTCGTCGCGGCCGGGGACTCGCTGCTCGCACCCACGGTGACCCGGCGGCTGGTGGCGGACATCGTGCGGCGCCGCCGTGAGGAGGCCGCGGCCGAGGTCACCCCGCAGCGCCTGGACGTCCTGACCGCGCGCGAGGTGGAGACCCTGCGGCTGCTGGCCCGCGGGCTGTCCAACGCGGAGATCGCCACGACCCTGTTCGTCAGCGAGCACACGGTGAAGACCCATGTCAGCAACGTGCTGGGCAAGCTCGCTCTCAGGGACCGGGTGCAGGCGGTGATCTGCGCCTACGAGACGGGGCTGGTGACTCCGGGATCCCCCTAGCGAGGGAGATCGCGGCACCTCTCCCCCGTGCGACGGATGCCCGCAAACCGCTCCCTCCGGCGATCCGGTGACCACCCCCGCGGCACGAGTCTGGGGGCGATGGCAACCGACATCCGCCGGGAGGCACCGTGCTCTCCATGCTCGCCCGGGCGGCGACCCGCCGCCCGCTCACCGTCATCGCTCTCTGGGTGCTCTTCCTACTGCTCGGCTTCGGCCTCGGGACGGGCGTCTTCAGCCGGCTCTCCGACAACGTGGCCGACATCCCGGGCACCGAGTCGGAAGCGGCCGGACAGTACCTCGAACGCACCGACCCCACCGGCGAGTCGATCACCGCCGTCGTCGAGGGCACCGCCGTGTCCGACCCCGGTCTGCGGGCCCAGGTCGAACGGGCCGTCGCCGACGTGCGGGCCGTCGCCGGGGTGGCCGACGTGCCCGATCCGTACGCCACGCGCGGCCTGATGGCCGAGGACGGGCGGGCCCTGATCATCCCCGTCACCCTCGACGGCGGTCTCGATGACGACGCCGAGGAGAAGGCCGTGGACGCCGCCGCCGACCGTATCCGGCAGATCGACGCGCCCGAAGTCCACGTCAGCGGCGGCCCGTTGCTGGGCACGCAGATCTCCGAACGGGCCCAGGAGGACGTACGGAACGCGGAGCTGATCTCGCTGCCGGTCGTCCTCGCCCTGCTGCTGGTGGTGTTCGGCGGGCTGCGCGCGGCCGGGCTGCCACTGGTGATCGCGGTCAGCGGGATCGCGGGGGCGTTCCTGGCACTGTTCCTGTTCAGCGAGGTCACCGACATCTCGGTGTACGCGATCCAGGTCACCACGATGCTGGGGCTCGGACTCGCCGTGGACTACGCCCTGTTGATGGTGGTCCGCTTCCGCGAGGAACGCCGGAACACCGAGGACGTGGTGGAGGCCGTGCACCGCACGGTCGCCGCGGCCGGCCGGACCGTGCTCTTCTCCGGGCTCACCGTCGCCGTCAGCCTGACCGGGCTGCTGGTGTTCCCGAGCGTGTTCCTGCGCAGCATGGGCCTGGCCGTGGCCGCGGTGGTGGTCGTCGACATGCTGGCCGCGCTCACGCTGCTGCCCGCGCTGCTCGCCAGGTTCGGCGGGAAGATCAGCCCGGCGAAGGTCCGGCCGGAGGCCGAGGAGGGCCGTGTCTTCGCCCGCCTGGCCCGCTTCTCGGCCCGCCGCCGCGTCGCCGTCCTGGCCACCGTCGTCCCGGTCCTGCTGGTCCTGGCACTGCCCGTCACCGGCATGACGATCAACCTCGGCGACGCCGAGCAGCTGCCGTCGAGCACCGAGGCACGGCAGTTGTACGACACCGTCGACGCGCACTTCCCGCCCGGCACCGGCGTCTCCCCGATCACCGTCGTCCTGAGGCCGGGCACGGACGGCGCGATCGCCGACCGGATCCGGGCCCTGTCCCCGACGGCCGAGTCCCGTGAACTGCCCGGCGGCGCCACGGTCGTCCGCATCCGGCCGCCGGGCAGCGTCGACGGTGAGGAGGCCACCGACCTGGTCGAGCGGATCCGGGACGTCCGCGGCGACGAACCCGTCGAGGTCACCGGGCCGGCCGCCCGCCTGGTGGACTTCCGGGAGATGCTCGCCGACCGGGCGCCCTGGGCGGCGGTCACCGTCCTGGCCGGCATCTTCGCCCTGCTCTTCGCCTTCACCGGCTCGTTGCTGATCCCGCTGCGCACCATCCTCACCACCCTGCTCAGCCTGGGCGCCGCACTCGGCGTGGTGGTGTGGGTCTTCCAGGACGGACACCTGGCCGGGCTGCTGGGCGGCGAGGGCCTCGACGCACTCAGCCTCACCGCGCCGCCGCTGATCGTGGCGATCGCGTTCGGCCTCGCCATGGACTACGAGCTGTTCATCCTGGCCCGGATGCGCGAGGCGCGTGAACTGACCGGCGACGACCAGGAGGCCGTGGTCACCGGTCTGCGCCGCTCCGGCCGTGTGGTCACCTGCGCGGCGCTGCTCCTGGCGGTGGTCTTCGGCGCCTTCATGACCGGCGGCTTCGCGCCCATCCTGCAGATCGGCCTCGGGCTCACCCTCGCGGTGCTGATCGACGCGACGGTCGTCCGCATGCTGCTGGTCCCGGCGACGATGGCGCTGCTCGGCCGCCGCGCCTGGTGGGCGCCGGGACCGCTGCGCCGGCTGCACGACCGGTTCGGCCTGCACGAGGAGACACCGGCCTCCCCGCCGTCCGTGCCGACGCACGTCTGACGCCGGCGTGGCACCGGCACCGCACGGGTGCCGGTGCCACGCAGCCGTCCGATGCCGGAGCGGCCGCGCGTCGCTAGAGGCGCACGGTCATCTCCACGGCCACCTCGTCACCGGAGCCGAGACCCTGCGGCTTGCGTACGGCGTTCTTCAGCGGCAGCAGATAGCCGCCGTCCTTGGGGAAGAGCGACGTCTCGAAGGCGACCTCGCCGACCCTGGCCTCGACCGGGATCACACCCCAGCCGTACGTGGCCATCGAGGCCACCTGCTGGATGTCGGCGGACTCCTCGTCCGGCACACGGACGAAGTAGTACGGCGCGGGCCCGCGCCATTCGATCACCGGGCCGGTGAAGGCGAGTTCCATGCGGTCAGTCTCTCCTGTGATCCAGGGCAGTGCGGTGTAGTGAATGGCCGTGTTCAAAGGGTGAAGACCCCCGTGAGGGAAGGGATTTCTCTGCTTCACCTCTTGACGGCCGGGGTGCCGGGGAGCACATTGGCGACACTTTGAGAGCGCTCTCAGCGACACGCACGTGGAACGCATTCGCCCTCTCTCAAAGGCACTCGCACCCTTCCCCACTCCGTACACCGAGAGGCAGCACCCCCCATGAGTGAATCCTCCGGCATACACCGCAGACGGCGGCCCCTCAGGCGCATACTCGTCGCCGCGCTCGGCGCGCTGGGTCTGGCGGCGGCCGCCGCGACCGTCGCCGTCCCGTCCGCGAACGCCTCCGCCCCCGCTCCCCCATCGGGCTGGACGCAGGTCTTCCTCGACGACTTCAACGGCGCCGCGGGCACCGGCGTCAACACCTCCAACTGGCAGTACGCGACCGGCACCGGCTATCCGGGCGGCCCCGCCAACTGGGGCACCGGCGAGGTCGAGACGATGACGAACAGCACGAACAACGTCTCGCTCGACGGCAACGGCAACCTCCGCATCACCCCGCTGCGCGACTCCGCCGGCAACTGGACCTCGGGCCGCATCGAGACCAACCGCACCGACTTCCAGCCCCCGGCGGGCGGCAAGCTGCGCATCGAGGGCCGTATCCAGATGCCGAACGTCACCGGCACCGCCGCCGAGGGCTACTGGCCGGCGTTCTGGGCCCTGGGCGCGCCCTACCGCGGCAACTACCAGAACTGGCCGAGCGTCGGCGAGCTGGACATCATGGAGAACGTCCAGGGGCTGAACCGGGTCTGGGCCACGATGCACTGCGGCACCAACCCCGGCGGGCCGTGCAACGAGACCTCCGGCATCGGCAACTACACGGCGTGTCCCGGCTCAACGTGCCAGTCGGGCTTCCACACCTACACCATGGAGTGGGACCGCTCGGTGAGCCCCGAGACGATCCGCTTCTACGTCGACGGCACCCAGTTCCACTCGGTCAACGCGAGCCAGATGGACGCGACGACCTGGTCCAACGCCACCAACCACGGCTTCTTCATCATCCTGAACGTGGCGATGGGCGGCGCCTTCCCGGACGCGTTCGGCGGAGGGCTGGACAGCGGCACGCAGTCCGGCGTGCCCATGGTCGTCGACTACGTCCAGGTACTGTCGGCCAGTGGGAGCGGTACCACGCCCCCGCCGACGGGCAACCGTGACGCCTACAGCGCCATCCAGGCCGAGTCCTTCGACAGCCAGAGCGGCACGAGCACCGAGGCCACCTCCGACTCGGGCGGCGGACAGAACATCGGATCCCTCGCCAACGGCGACTGGGCGCTGTACCGGGGCGTCAACTTCGGCTCCACGGCGGCCACTCAGTTCGTCGCCCGGGTGGCGAGCGGTGCGGCGAGCGGCGTCAGCGGCCTGGTCGAGGTGCGCCTGGACAGCCGTGGCAACGCGCCCGTCGGCAGTTTCGCCGTCGGCAACACGGGCGGGTGGCAGTCGTGGCGGACGATCCCGGCGAACATCAGCGGGGTGACCGGCACGCACGACGTCTACCTCACCTTCACCAGTGGGCAGGGAGCGGACTTCGTGAACGTGAACTGGTTCAACTTCGGGCGCTGACAGGCATGTTGACCGTGCCCCGCGAGGCTTGGCCCTTCCTCGCGGGGCACCGGCACGTTCAACGGCGGCGCCGCAGCGCCCAGACGGCCGTCGGGACCGCGGCGCCGGCGAGGAGGGCGACGAGGGGGAGCACCACGTCGCCCCAGGTCTCCCGGATCGGCTTGTACGTCGCGCCGCCGTCCCGGATCTCGATGTAGCCGAGGGGCTTGGCCTCCACGCCGCCCGCGCCGGCTCCGCCGTCACCGGCCCCGCCTCCCTCGACCGCGCGGCCCGCTCCCCCGCCGAAACCGAAGCTGACTTTGGCGACCGGGATGACAGTGACGCCGTCCGTGGTGACCGGTTCGCCGTAGACGGCGGTGACCGAGGCACGACCGCCCAGCTTGTCGGCGAGGCGTTCCAGGAAGGTGGCGGAGGCGCGGGCTGCCGTGATCTCCGGGTCCAGGTCGGGCGGCACGGAGGCGGAGTCTTCTTCGTAGACCGTCATGCAGGTGTCGTAGGCAGGCGGGATCCCCTCTGTCAAGGGACCCCAGGGGCGCGGCTGTATCGATGTGCGGCTCCGCCGCGTGGCTGCGGCAAGCCCCAACGGCCCCGCGGTGACCCGACGGCCTACCGCGGTATCCCCTCGCGGCCCTACCAGCGGAGCGTCACCGCAGCTCCGCCCGGAACGCCGCCGGCGTCACCTCCGTGTGCTGGTGGAAGAACTTGGAGAAGTTCGCGGCGTCCGGGAACCCGATCGACGCGCCCACACGGCCGATCGGCATGTCCGTGTGCGCGAGGAGCCGCTTCGCCTCCAGGATCACGCGCTTGTCGATGAAGCCCTTGGGGGTCTCGCCGGTGGCGGCGCGGACCGCGCGGACGAGGGTGCGGCGGGAGTAACCGAGCTGGTCGGCGTAGGCGCTGACGCTGTGGTTGGTGGCGAAGCCCCGCTCCACCGCCTCCCGGAAGAGGGTGAAGGTGGTGTCGCCCTGGTGGCGCACGGCCTCCGCCGAGCTCGCGGCGAGGTGGGCGAGGCGAAGGAGGAACGCCGTCAGCGAGTGGCGCAGGACCGCCGTGTGCAGGCTCAGGGGGAGGGTCGTCGTGTCCTCGTACTCGCACCGGAGTTGGGTGAGGGAGGAGCGCAGGGCGGTGAGCTGGGCGCCGTCGGGGCGGAACAGGGGTGGGAGGTCGTAGCGGTAGAGGCCGGTGGCCTCGACCGTGGCGCGGGGCAGGAAGCCGGGTTGCATCGTCAGGACGGTGCCCCGGTAATCACTGGTGCGGGAGAAGCGGTGGACCTGGCCGGGGCGGATCCACAACAGGTCGCCGGCCTTCGCCTCGTACTCGGCGAAGTCGACCATGTGTCGGACCGGGCCCTCGCCGAAGAGCATCACGACATGGAAGTCGATGCGGTGGACGCGCTCCAGCGGTGCGTCGGCGGCGTGCCAGGTGCGGCCCGAGCCCATCGGGCCGACGTGCATGCCGACGCCGAGGACGCTCAGATCGACCGGGAAGGGGAAGGTTCGGATCGGGTCGCCGCCACCGTCGCCGTCGTCCTCTCGACCCGTTCCGCCTTGGGCCCTTGTGTCCACCATGTCCGTCTCATGCCGTCTCAGTCGTGCGCGACCCGCGCTCAGCCGTGCGCTGCGCCCGCCGCGGTGTCCCACTTTCACCACAGCCTGACACACGCCGACCTTCCCTCATAAAAGTCAGACTTTTACTTTTGAACGCGTTGGACCAGCCACTTCGCTCCGATCGAGGACTTTTTGAAGATGAGCACGCAGACACCGGACAGCTTCGAATGGACCGAACTCGACCGGCGTGCCGTCGACACCGCGCGTCTTTTGGCGGCGGATGCCGTACAGCGGGTCGGCAACGGCCACCCGGGCACCGCGATGAGCCTCGCCCCGGCCGCGTACACGATCTTTCAGAAGGTGATGCGTCACGATCCCGCCGATCCTGAGTGGACCGGGCGGGATCGTTTCGTTCTCTCCCCCGGCCACACCTCGCTGACCCTCTACACCCAGCTCTTCCTCGCCGGGTACGAGCTGGAGCTCGACGACCTCAAGGCGTTCCGGACCCACGGTTCGAAGACGCCGGGTCACCCCGAGTACGGGCACACGGCAGGGGTCGAGACGACGACCGGCCCGCTCGGCCAGGGCGTCGCCAACGCGGTCGGCATGGCGATGGCCGCCCGCTACGAGCGCGGCCTGTTCGACCCGGACGCCCCGCAGGGCGAGTCCCCGTTCGACCACACCATCTGGGCGATCCTCTCCGACGGCGACCTGGAGGAGGGCGTCTCCGCCGAGGCCTCCTCGCTCGCCGGCCACCAGAAGCTCGGCAACCTCGTCTTCCTCTACGACGACAACCACATCTCCATCGAGGGCGACACCGCGACCGCGTTCTCCGAGGACGTACTGAAGCGCTACGAGGCGTACGGCTGGCACGTGCAGCGCGTCGAGCCCGCGCTGGGCGGCGACATCGACGTGGCCGAGTTGTACGCGGCGCTGAAGGCCGCGCAGGCCGAGACCGAGCGCCCCTCGTTCATCGCGATGCGCACGATCATCGCCTGGCCCGCCCCGAACGCGCAGAACACCGAGGCCTCCCACGGCTCCGCCCTCGGCGCCGACGAGATCGCCGCCACCAAGCGCGTCCTCGGCTTCGACCCCGAGCAGTCCTTCGAGGTCGCCGACGAAGTTCTCGCCCACGCCCGCAAGGCCCTGGACCGGGGTGCCGAGGCGCACGCCGCCTGGGACAAGCAGCTCGGCACATGGCGCGCCGCCAACCCCGAGCGCGCCCAGCTGTTCGACCGGATCGTCGCCGGTCAGCTGCCCGAGGGCTGGGAGTCCTCGATCCCGGTCTTCGAGGAGGGCAGGTCGGTCGCCACCCGCGCCGCCTCCGGCAAGGTGCTCCAGGCGCTCGGCGCCGTCATCCCGGAGCTGTGGGGCGGCTCCGCCGACCTGGCCGGCTCCAACAACACCACCATCGACAAGACGAGTTCGTTCCTGCCGAAGGGCAACCCGCTGCCCGAGGCCGACCCGTACGGCCGCACCGTCCACTTCGGCATCCGCGAGTTCTCGATGGCCGCGGAGATGAACGGCATCGCGCTGCACGGCAACACCCGTATCTACGGCGGCACGTTCCTGGTGTTCTCCGACTACATGCGCAACGCCGTCCGCATGTCCGCCCTGATGCAGCTGCCGGTGACGTACGTCTGGACGCACGACTCCGTCGGCCTCGGCGAGGACGGCCCCACCCACCAGCCGGTCGAGCACCTCGCCTCGCTGCGCGCCATCCCGGGCCTGAACATCGTCCGCCCGGCCGACGCCAACGAGACCGCGGTCGCCTGGGCCGAGATCCTCAAGCGGCACGCCACCCACCCGGCCCCGCACGGGCTCGCGCTCACCCGCCAGGGCGTGCCGACGTATGCGCCCAACTCCGATGCGGCGAAGGGCGGTTACGTCCTCCAGGAGTCCTCGACGCGGACGCCGGACGTGGTCCTGCTCGCCACCGGCTCCGAGGTCCAGCTCGCCGTCGCCGCGCGGGAGGTGTTGGAGGCCGAGGGGATCGGTACCCGTGTCGTGTCGATGCCGTCCGTGGAGTGGTTCGAGGAGCAGCCGCGCGAGTACCGGGACAGCGTATTGCCGCCGGCCGTGAAGGCGCGGGTCGCCGTGGAGGCCGGGATCGGGCTCACCTGGTACCGGTTCGTGGGCGATGCCGGGCGCATCGTCTCCCTGGAGCACTTCGGCGCCTCCGCCGACGCGAAGACCCTGTTCGCCGAGTACGGCTTCACCCCCGAGAACGTGGCCGCCGCCGCGCGCGAATCCCTTGCCGCCACCCGCGGTTGATCCGAACGCCAGAAGGAAGTTGATCACAGTGACCACCGAAGCAACCGCCACCGCGGGCATCCTCGAGAGTCTCTCCGACGAAGGCGTCTCGATCTGGCTGGACGACCTGTCGCGCAAGCGGATCGAGTCCGGGAACCTCGCCGAGCTGATCGCGAACAAGAACGTCGTGGGTGTCACCACCAACCCGTCCATCTTCCAGGCCGCCATCGGCTCCGGTGAAGGCTACGAGGAGCAGCTCGCCGACCTCGCGGTGCGGGGCGTCACGGTCGACGAGGCCGTACGGATGATGACCACCGCCGACGTGCGCGCCGCCGCCGACATCCTGCGGCCCGTGTACGACGCCACCGACGGTCGCGACGGCCGGGTCTCCATCGAGGTCGACCCGCGCCTCGCCCACAACACGGCGGCCACCATCGCCGAGGCCAGGCAGCTCGCCTGGCTGGTCGACCGCCCCAACGTGATGATCAAGATCCCGGCGACGAAGGCCGGTCTGCCCGCCATCACCGAGGTCATCGCCCAGGGCATCAGCGTCAACGTCACGCTGATCTTCTCCCTGGAGCGCTACCGCGAGGTCATGGACGCCTACCTCGCCGGTCTGGAGAAGGCGGCTGCGAAGGGCCTGGACCTGTCCGGCATCCACTCCGTGGCGTCCTTCTTCGTCTCCCGTGTCGACTCCGAGATCGACAAGCGGCTGACGGCGATCGGCACGGACCCGGCCCTCGCGCTCAAGGGCAGGGCGGCGCTCGCCAACGCGCGGCTCGCCTACGAGGCGTACGAAGAGGTCTTCGCCGGTGACCGCTGGACCGCCCTCACCGGCGCCAAGGCCAACAAGCAGCGGCCGCTGTGGGCCTCGACGGGCGTCAAGGACCCCGCCTACAAGGACACCCTGTACGTCGACGAGCTGGTCGCGCCCGGCACCGTCAACACGATGCCCGAGGCCACCCTGAACGCCACCGCCGACCACGGCGAGATCACCGGCGACACGGTGACCGGCGGCTACGCGCAGGCACGCGCCGACCTGGCCGCCGTGGAGGCGCTGGGTATCTCTTACGACGAGGTCGTCACCCGCCTGGAGGACGAGGGCGTCGCCAAGTTCGAGGTGGCGTGGCAGGACCTGTTGGACGCCGTGAAGAAGTCGCTCGGCAGCAAGGGAGCTGACGCAGCATGACCACCGACTGGGACTGGAACTGGGACAACCCCCTGCGCGACCCGCGCGACCGCCGTCTGCCCCGGATCGCGGGCCCGTCCGGGCTCGTCATCTTCGGCGTCACCGGCGACCTGTCCCGCAAGAAGCTGATGCCGGCCGTGTACGACCTCGCCAACCGCGGGATGCTGCCGCCGGGCTTCTCGCTCGTCGGGTTCGCCCGCCGGGACTGGGAGAACGAGGACTTCGCGCAGATCGTGCACGACTCGGTGCGCGAGCACGCCCGCACCGAGTTCCGCGAGGAGGTCTGGCAGCAGCTCGCCGAGGGCATGCGGTTCATCCCGGGCGACTTCGACGACGACACGGCCTTCGAGCAGCTGCGCCGGACGGTCGACGAGCTGGACGCGGCACGCGGCACGAGCGGCAACTACGCCTTCTACCTCTCGGTACCGCCGAAGTTCTTCCCGAAGGTCGTCCAGCAGCTGAAGAAGCACGGCCTGGCGGACGCCCCCGAGGGGTCCTGGCGGCGCGCGGTCATCGAGAAGCCGTTCGGGCACGACCTCGCGAGCGCCCGGGAGCTCAACGAGATCGTGCACGACGTGTTCGACCCGGAGCAGGTCTTCCGGATCGACCACTACCTGGGCAAGGAGACCGTCCAGAACATCCTGGCGCTGCGCTTCGCCAACCAGATGTTCGAGCCGATCTGGAACCGGTCGTACGTCGACCACATCCAGATCACGATGGCCGAGGACATCGGCATCGGCGGCCGGGCGGGCTACTACGACGGCATCGGCTCGGCCCGTGACGTCATCCAGAACCACCTGCTCCAGCTGATGGCTCTCACCGCGATGGAGGAGCCGGCCGCCTTCGACGCCGCGTCGCTGCTGACGGAGAAGCTGAAGGTGCTCAGGGCCGTGAAGCTGCCGGAGGACCTGGGCAAGCACACCGTGCGCGGGCAGTACGCGGGCGGCTGGCAGGGCGGTGAGCAGGTGCTCGGATACCTGCAGGAGGACGGCATCGACCCGAAGTCGAAGACCGACACCTACGCGGCCGTGAAGCTGAACGTCGACAACCGGCGCTGGGCGGGCGTGCCGTTCTACCTGCGCACCGGCAAGCGGCTCGGGCGGCGGGTCACGGAGATCGCCGTCGTCTTCCAGCGGGCGCCGCACTCGCCGTTCGACTCCACCGCCACCGAGGAGCTCGGCCAGAACGCCATCGTCATCCGCGTCCAGCCGGACGAGGGCATCACGGTGCGGTTCGGGTCCAAGGTGCCGGGTACCTCGATGGAGATCCGGGACGTGACGATGGACTTCGCCTACGGCGAGTCGTTCACGGAGTCCAGCCCGGAGGCGTACGAGCGGCTCATCCTGGATGTCCTCCTCGGGGACGCCAATTTGTTCCCCCGTCACCAGGAAGTGGAAGAGTCCTGGAAGATCCTCGACCCGATCGAGGAGTACTGGGACAGGCACGGCAAGCCGGCGCGGTACGCGTCCGGGAGCTGGGGACCCGAGGAAGCCGACGAGATGCTCGCACGAGACGGACGGAGCTGGCGCAGGCCATGAAGATCGACCTGACCGACACCACGGCAAGCAAGATCAACAAGGCGCTGGTGCAGGGCCGCCGCGCGATCGGCACGCCGGCCGTGGGCATGGTCCTGACGATGGTCATCGTCACGGACGAGGAGAACGCGTACGACTCGATCAAGGCGGCCGAGGAGGCCTCGCACGAGCACCCCTCGCGCACCCTGGTCGTCATCAAGCGGCACGCCCGCACCCCGCGTGACCGCACCCGCTCGCACCTCGACGCCGAGGTCCGGGTGGGTGCCGACGCCGGCACCGGGGAGACGGTCGTGCTGCGTATGTACGGCGAGGTGTCCGACCACGCCGACTCGGTGGTGCTGCCGCTGCTGCTGCCGGACGCCCCGGTCGTGGTGTGGTGGCCGGTGGAGGCGCCGGAGAACCCGGCGAAGGACCCGCTGGGCGCGCTGGCCCAGCGCCGCATCACCGACCTGTACACCACCGAGAACCCGCAGGCGGAGCTCGAGTCCCGGGCCCGCTCCTACGCGCCCGGCGACACCGACCTCGCCTGGACCCGGCTCACCCCCTGGCGCTCCATGCTCGCGGCGGCGCTGGACCAGGCCCGGGTGCCGATCCTCTCGGCGGCCGTGGAGGCCGAGGCCGACAACCCGGCGGCCGAGCTGCTGGCCCGCTGGCTGGAGGCCCGCCTGCACGTGACCGCCGAGCGGGTCGTCACCGCCGGACCGGTCGTCACCGGCGTGCGTCTGGGCACCGAGAACGGCGAGATCGTCATCGACCGCCCCGAGGGCCCGCTGGCCACGCTGACCCTGCCCGGCCAGCCGTCCCGCACCCTCGCGCTGAAGGTCCGCACCACCTCCGAACTCATCGCCGAGGAGCTCAGGCGCCTCGACGCGGACGAGATGTACGCCATCGCCCTGCGCGGCGAGGCTCCCAAGGAGACTCCTGAACATGTCTGACTCGCTGTCCGACTCCCCCAGGCTCACCCGGCGCCCCGAGTGGGCGGCCCTCGACGACCACCGCGCGGAGGCCCTGCAGCGCCCGCGGCTGCGTGAGCTGTTCGCGGCCGACCCCTCCCGGGCGGAACGGTACGTGGTGCGCGTCGGTGACCTGCGCATCGACTACTCCAAGCATCTGATCAACGACGAGACGCTCGCCCTGCTCCAGGAACTGGCCACCGCCACCGACGTGTTCGGGCTGCGCAACGCCATGTTCCGCGGCGAGAAGATCAACGTCACCGAGGACCGGGCGGTACTGCACACCGCGCTGCGGGCGCCGCGGGACGCGGTGATCGAGGTGGACGGCGAGAACGTCGTGCCCAAGGTCCACGCGGTGCTGGACAAGATGAGCGCGTTCGCGGACCGCGTCCGCTCCGGCGAGTGGACCGGCCACACGGGCCGCCGTATCCGCAACGTCGTCAACATCGGCATCGGCGGCTCCGACCTCGGCCCCGCCATGGCGTACGAGGCACTGCGACCGTTCACGGCACGGGAGTTGACGCTCCGGTTCGTCTCCAACGTCGACGGCGCCGACCTCCACGAGGCGGTCCGCGACCTGGATCCGGCGGAGACGCTGTTCATCGTCGCGTCCAAGACGTTCACCACGATCGAGACGATCACCAACGCCACGTCGGCCCGTTCCTGGCTGCTGGCCGGGCTCGGCGGCGAGGACAAGGCGGTCGCCAGGCATTTCGTCGCGCTGTCGACCAACGCCGAGAAGGTGACCGACTTCGGCATCGACCCGGACAACATGTTCGAGTTCTGGGACTGGGTCGGCGGACGCTACTCGTACGACTCGGCGATCGGGCTCTCGCTCATGATCGCCATCGGCCCCGAGCGCTTCCGGGAGATGCTCGACGGCTTCCACATCGTCGACGAGCACTTCAAGAGCGCGCCCGCCGAGGCCAACGCCCCGCTGATCCTGGGGCTGTTGGGCGTCTGGTACGGCAATTTCTGCGCCGCCGAGTCCCACGCGGTGCTGCCGTACTCGCACTACCTGTCGAAGTTCACGGCGTATCTCCAGCAGCTCGACATGGAGTCCAACGGCAAGTCGGTGGACCGCGAGGGCAACGTCGTGGGCTGGACGACCGGTCCGGTCGTGTGGGGCACGCCCGGCACCAACGGGCAGCACGCCTACTACCAGCTGATCCACCAGGGCACCCGGCTGATCCCGGCCGACCTGATCGGCTTCGCCCGGCCGGTCGCCGAGCTGAGCGACGAACTCAAGGCGCAGCACGACCTGTTGATGGCGAACCTCTTCGCCCAGGGGCAGGCGCTCGCCTTCGGCAAGACGGCGGACGAGGTGCGCGCGGAGGGCGTGCCCGAGGAGCAGGTTCCGCACCGCACCTTCCTCGGCAACCACCCCACCACCACGATCCTCGCCCCCGAGCTGACCCCGTCGGTCCTCGGCCAGCTGGTCGCCCTCTACGAGCACAAGGTCTTCGTGCAGGGCGCCGTCTGGAACATCGACTCCTTCGACCAGTGGGGCGTGGAGCTGGGCAAGGTCCTCGCCAAGCGGGTCGAGCCCGCGCTGACCGAGGGCGCGGACGTCCCCGGTCTCGATGCCTCCACCGCCGCCCTCGTGGCCGCCTACCGTGAACTCAAGGAAGTGTGAACTGATATGCAGCTCGGTCTCATCGGTCTCGGCAAGATGGGCGGCAACATGCGCGAGCGGATCCGCCGCGCCGGCCATACCGTCATCGGCTACGACCGCAACCCCGAGGTCTCCGACGTCAAGAGCCTCGAAGAGCTGGTCCAGCGGCTCGACGCGCCGCGCACGGTGTGGGTGATGGTCCCGGCCGGCACCGCCACCCAGGGCGTCATCGACGAGCTGGGGGACCTGCTGTCCGAGGGCGACACGGTGGTCGACGGCGGCAACTCCCGCTGGACGGACGACGAGAAGCACGCCGCCGAACTCGGCATCAAGGGCATCGGCTTCGTCGACGCGGGCGTCTCCGGCGGCGTGTGGGGCCTGCAGAACGGCTACGCGCTGATGGTCGGCGGCGACAAGGAGCACGTGCAGCGACTCCAGCCGATCTTCGAGGCGCTCAAGCCGGAGGGCCCCTACGGCTACGTCCACGCCGGCCGGGTCGGCGCCGGGCACTTCTCCAAGATGGTCCACAACGGCATCGAGTACGCCATGATGCAGGCCTACGCCGAGGGCTGGGAGCTGCTGGAGAAGGTCAACTCCGTGACCGACGTCCGCGAGGTGTTCCGCTCCTGGCAGGAGGGCACGGTCATCCGGTCCTGGCTGCTGGACCTCGCGGTGAACGCCCTGGACGAGGACGAGCACCTGCAGAAGCTGAAGGGCTTCGCGCAGGACTCCGGCGAGGGCCGGTGGACCGTCGAGGCGGCCATCGACAACGCGGTTCCGCTGCCCGCGATCACGGCGTCGCTGTTCGCCCGGTTCGCGTCCCGCCAGGACGACTCCCCGCAGATGAAGATGATCGCGGCGCTGCGCAACCAGTTCGGCGGCCACGCCGTCGAGTCGAAGTAGCGAACCGTGGGGGATCTTCTCCTGGTCCGCCACGGCGAGACGGAGTGGAGCAGGTCGGGACAGCACACCAGCTGGACCGACCTGCCCCTCACCCGGGAGGGCGAGGAACAGGCCAAGTCCCTCGCCCCGCTCCTGTCCGGCCGGACCTTCGCCCTGGCCCTGACCAGCCCGCTGCACCGCGCGGTCCGCACCGCCGAACTGGCGGGCGTGTCCGGGGCCGTACCCGAACCGGACCTGCACGAGTGGGACTACGGCGGCTACGAGGGCGTCACCACCGTCGAGATACACCGCACCCGCCCCGACTGGTACCTGTGGACCGACGGCGTGACACCCGGCCCGCACGACCACCCCGGTGAGTCACCGGCCGAGGTCGGGGCACGCGCCGACCGAGTGCTGGCCCGCGTGGCGGCGGCGCTCCCCGAAGGCGACGTCATCCTCGTGGCCCACGGCCACTTCCTGCGCATCGTGACGGCCCGCCGGCTGGGGCTGGCCCCGTCGGAGGGGCGGCTGTTCCAGCTGGCGACGGGCACGGTGAGCCGGCTGTCGACGGAGCACGGGCGGCCCGTGATCGCGGAGTGGAACACCAGGGCGTAGGCCGACGAAGGGCCCGGGCTACAACACGTCACCGAACTCGCTCAACACCCCCGGCGGGGCGAGCGCGTTGACGTAGTGGCCCGGGCCGTGGTCGTCGAAGGAGTACTTGAAGGGGATCGTGCGGGTGAGGGCGAGCTTGGCGGCGAAGAAGGCCAGCGGGGCGACGACGGCCAGGCCCGCGAGGGTGTCCATCTGGGGGTAGTGGAGATGGGGTTCGGTCACCTCGGTCCAGCCCTGGGCCCGCCCGCGTGGCAGGCGGCGGAGGGTTCCGACCCGCCTGGACAGGTCTCCCCAGTCCCGGTTCGCGACGGCCCGCAGGACGTCTCCCGGCAGGGTCAGCGCGTCGACCGCCGAGTCCGCGGCGAAGGCGAGCGCCGTGTCGGTGCGGCCGCGTGGCCTGCGGTAGTGGAACTCACGGCCGAACGGGGCGTACGGGCCGACGGGGCGGGGCGGCAGGGCGGGGACGACGTCCCGGTCGAAGATATAGCGCAGCAGCCGGTCGTTCAGGGGGCCGGGGGCCTCCGCGCAGGCGCGGGCGAGGTCGGGGCCGCCGACCATGGGCTGGCCGAAGGTGTAGACGCCCTTGAGCTTGTCGGTGATGTGCCGGTAGCGCGGTTCGTGGACGAGCGTCACGGCCATCAGCGCGGCCATGGCGCCGCCCAGACTGTGGCCGGTGATGTAGAGCGCCTCCAGACCGTCGCCCCGGGTGCCTGATTCGTCGGGGTTGACGGACTCGCCGCGCAGGGCGCGTTCCAGGGCCCGGACGACGAGGTGGCGGGTGGCGCGGACGTTGCGGTAGAAGCCGGCGTGGACCTCGTGGCGGCGGCCCTGGAGTTCGACGGCGAGCATCTCCGGGCGTACGTCGGCGTCGGTGAGGATGCTGATGATGTCCTCGGGCTGGGTGCCGCGGTAGGCGAGGATGACGACCCGGCGGTCCTTGTCCTGGACGAGGTAGGCGGCGGAGGCGATGTACAGGGCGTCCACGCGCTGTTCGAGGACCCGGCAGGCGTTCTCGTCCATGCCGAGCCGCGCCATGATCATGGACACGGTCTCGGGGTCGCCCTGGTGCTGGAATCCGGCGTACGCGTACGCCGAGCAGGTCGCCAGGACGTGCGGGACGACGCCGTCGGGGTCGGGCTGGTGCTTGTCCTCGGCGAGCCGGTCCACCAGGTCGGGGTAGACCGGGAAGCCGCTCGGGTCGGTGGGTGACTTGGCCGGGCGCAGCTCGGCGAAGCCGGGCCCCTTGACGTATGTGTCCCGCATGGTGGGACCTCCCCCGGAACGTCGGCGGATGGTGAGCACACCACCGGCCGCCGGGGTCGTCAATCCGGCAAGCAACCGGTGGCCGTCGTTCCCCGGCCACTGCGGATGCGGCCGGGTGGGGTTGCTGGGATGCTGGGGTGTGGCGGGACGGACACGGGATGTCGGCCCGCCCCGAGGCGCCCGCTGGACGTGCCCGAACGGCGCTCCCCCCGTGATTGTTCACATCCGGAACGACCGGAAGCACATCGGCGCGAACCTTCGCTGTGGGCGCCGTGGGCCGTCGGTAGCGTGCTGGCCCCTGTCCCCGTACGCATCCGTACGCAGTCGTACGAAGGAAGACCACCGATGGCCGAGTCAGGGCAGCACGAGCAGCGCTACGAACGGTACGAAGGCGGCAGTCCTCAGGCGGAACGGCTGGTGTTCGAGCAGCTGGCCCGCGAGCTGATGGAGGTGCAGGTCAGGAACCGGCGGGCCGGGGGCGGCGATGCCGCCCGGGCCTTCCACGCCAAGGCGCCGGTGGCCGTGGAGAACGCGCGGCTGCGCTTCCACGACGACCTCCCGGCGGCCCTGCGCGTGGGGTTCGCCCAGCCCGGCGCCGAATACCCGGCGACCGTACGGCTGTCGAACGCGAGCGGCATCCGGCAGGGCGACGGCTCGCCCGATCTGCGCGGGGCGGCCGTGCGGGTGCGGGTGTCGGAGGAGGAGAGCCACGACCTGCTGGCGACGAGCTATCCGGTCTCGCATGCCGCGAACGCCCGCGAGTTCGTGGCCTTCGCCAAGGCGATGGCGGGGGCCCGAAGTCCGTTGCGGAAGGCCTTCGGGCTGCTGGTCAAACTTCCGCTGGCCGTGGGGCTGCGGACCGCCGACCGGATGCGGCGCAATGTCCGGGCGGCGGCGCGGCACACCGTCGACTCCCTCGCGCAGGAGACGTATTGGAGCCGGGGCGCGATCCTGTGGGGCGATGCGGGGCCGGTGCGGTTCCTGTTCCGTCCCGCGCCGGGCAGTCCGCCCGCGCCCACACCGGACCGCCGGGACCCGGACTTCCTGCACCGCGAGTTCGCGCGCCGGCTGGCGCGGAGCGACGTCGACTACGACCTGTGCGTGCAGCGCTTCGTGGACGAGCGGCACACTCCGGTCGAGGACGCCTCGGTGGAGTGGAAGGACGGCACGTCACCCGCGATACCCATAGCCCGGCTCTCCATCCCGAGCCAGGACCTGGACGCCGCCGAGGCACGTGCGATCGCCCGCCGGATCGAGGACCTCGCCTTCAACCCCTGGTACACGACCGAGGAGTTCCGGCCGCTCGGCAACATCAACCGCGCTCGCAAGGCGGCGTACCAGGCGTCGAGCGCGCACCGGCTCGGCCTGCGGTTCGCCACCGGGGAACCGGTGCGCAACCGGGTGCTGCGCCGTCCGATGGAGACGGCGTTCGCGCTGCTCAACCGCTACGTTCCCTGGCACCGGCTGCCGGTGCAGCTGAGCCTGCTGAACCTGGTGTTCCTGCGCAAGGTACTGCGCCGGCTGAACCTGATCGACACCGAGGCGCGCGAGGCCCCGCCGCGGGCCCAGCGGGTGCCGGAGCCGATCCCGGAGCGGCTGCGCGGCGAGCGGTCGTACGACGGGACGTACAACGATCTGTCGGCCCCACGGATGGGCGCCGTCGGTTCGGCCTTCGGCCGCAATCTGCGACCCGACTACCGTCCCGACCTCTTCGACACCCCGAACCCGGTGACGGTCAGCCGCCAGCTCCTGTACCGCGAGAGCTTCCTGCCCGCGACCTCGCTGAACGTGCTGGCCGCGTCCTGGATCCAGTTCCAGGTGCACGACTGGGTCAACCACCGTCGCCACAAGCCCGGCGAGCGCAGTGTCGAGGTGCCGTTGCCGCCCGGGAGCGGGCCGTGGCGGAACACGCCCGGCGGGCCCGGCGAGAACGTCATGCGGTTCGCGGAGAACGAGGGCGTCGAGGTGCCGGGCAGGCCGCCGATCCTGTTCGCCAACACCGCCTCGCACTGGTGGGACGGCTCCGAGGTGTACGGCGCCGACGAGCAGACGGCCCGCTTCCTGCGCGAGGCCGACGGCCGCGCCGAACTCCGCCTGGAGGACGGCCACTTGCCCACGGGGACCAACGGCGGGATTCCGCTGACCGGCTTCAGCGACAGCTGGTGGATGGGCCTGAGTGCCATGCACACGCTGTTCGCCCGGGAGCACAACGCGGTGTGCGCCGCGCTGCGTGCCGAGTATCCGACGATGAGCGAGGAGCGGATCTACCAGACGGCCCGCCTGGTGGTCTCGGCGCTGATCGCGAAGATCCACACGGTGGAGTGGACACCGGCGATCCTGGCGACCGAGGCGATCGACATCGCCCTGCACACCAACTGGCAGGGCCCGCCGAAGAAGTGGCTCGACCAGCTGGGCCTGTGGCTGTTCGAGTCGCACTCCCTGACCGGCATCCCGAAGACCCTGCCGGACCACCACGCGGCCCCGTACTCCCTGACCGAGGACTTCGTCACCGTCTACCGCATGCACCCGCTGATCCCGGACGACTTCGAGCTGCGCGAGCACCACTTCGGGCAGCGGCTGGAGACGGTGGGCTTCCTGGACATCCAGGGCGGCGCGGCGGAGACACGGATCCGCAAGACGGGGCTGGCGGACACGCTGTACTCGTTCGGCATCGCCCACCCCGGCGCGATCACGCTCCACAACTTCCCGCGTTCGCTGCAGCAGTTCGAACGCGAGGGCGAGATCATCGACCTGTCGGTGGTGGATCTGGTGCGGACGCGGCGGCGTGGCGTGCCCCGCTACAACGACTTCCGCGAAGGACTGCACAAGCCGCGCATCCGCTCCTTCGAGGAGCTGACGGAGAACGCGCAGACGCTGGCCCGGCTGAAGGAGG
Organism: Streptomyces shaanxiensis; assembly: GCF_039537145.1. Lineage (NCBI taxonomy): Bacteria > Bacillati > Actinomycetota > Actinomycetes > Kitasatosporales > Streptomycetaceae > Streptomyces > Streptomyces shaanxiensis. Next base: position 438,883 of record NZ_BAAAZY010000010.1, on the reverse strand, counting down.
TCTACCGCTCGGTCGACGAGATCGACACCGTCGTGGGCCTGTTCGGGGAGAACCCGCCGACCGGGTTCGGCTTCAGCGACACCGCGTTCCGGATCTTCATCCTGATGGCGAGCCGGCGCCTGCAGTCCGACCGCTTCCTCAACGTCGACTACCGGCCCGAGGTGTACACGCCGCTCGGGATCGACTGGGTCGAGCGGGGCGGCATGAACTCCGTGATCCTGCGGCACTGCCCGGAGCTGGCGGCGCTGCTGCCGCGCGGGGCGAGCGCGTTCGCGCCGTGGCGGGCGGTGCGGCCGACGGGCGGTTCCGCCTGAACGATCCTGCGGACAGACGGGCGGTTCATCCTCGACCACCCTGGGGCGAGTTGACAGGTTCGGCGGCCGGCGTCAGAGTCCCGGCTGATGGAGATCAACGATCTGACGCCGGCCGAGCGAACCGTGTGGGAGGCCTTTCCCAAGGGCCGGGCCGTGGACTTCCGCGTGGCGGGAGAAGAGAGCGCGGCCCAGGACACCGACCGGGAAGCCCAACGGACCGTCCGCGCGGCGGTGTTGAGGGCGCTGCTGCTCGACGGCCCGGTGGAGAGCGGGGAGGTCGCGGCCCTCAAGGTGGCGGGCGCGCGGATCACCGGCGTGCTGGACCTCCGTTACGCGACGATCGAGAGCGTCGTACGCCTGAGTGACTGCCACTTCGACGAGGTCCCGGACTTCTCCGGCGCCCAACTGAAGTACCTCAATCTGAGCGGGTCCCAGCTGCCCGGTCTGGCGTCCGCGCGGGTTCGGATCGACGGCGGGCTGCGGCTGACGAACTGCCGGTTCCGCGGGCCGGTGCGGCTCGGCGGGGCGCAGGTCGCCGGGGCGCTGTATCTGGAGGGCACGGAGGTCACCGCGCCGGAGGGCAACGAGAGACCGGTGCTTCAGCTCCACCAGGTGACTGTGGGAGAGGACCTGTGCGCGTCAGGGCTGCGCACACACGGCGAGATCCGCCTCAACGGCGCCACCATCAGTGGCTCGCTCCGGCTGGAGAACGCCGAGCTCCGTCATCGCGGCGACTTCGTCCTGAACGCCGAGGCCCTCGAAGTGGGCGCCAACGTCCTGGGCAGGCGCCTGAGCGCGCGCGGCCGCATCGACCTGCGCGGCGCCCGCATCCCCGGTCGGCTCGACCTGCTGTACTGCGAGCTGTCCAACCCCGGCGGCACCGCGATGCGGGCGAGCAGCTGTGTCATCGGCGAGGTGTGGCTGCGCGGGGGCACCCCGATGGAGGGCCGGCTCAACCTGCGCCGCTCCCAGATAGAACACCTCAATCTGGACCCGGAGATGCTCCCGGACCAGGTCCGCCTCCTCGACCTCACCTACACCTCCCTCACCCCGCATGTGCCGCCCGAACTCCGGCTGCCCATGCTGGAGCGGGACGAGGACACCTTCGACCCGCACGGGTACGAGCAGTTGACCGCGTCGTACCGCCGTACCGGCGACGACCACGCCGCCCGCCTGGTCCAACTCGCCAAACAGCGCCGCCATCGCACCACCCTGCCCTGGTACGGCCGCCTGTGGGGGCACGTCCAGGACGCCACCGTCGGCTACGGCTTCCGGCCGATGCGGGCCCTGGGCTGGTTGCTGTCGCTGCTGGCCGTCGGCTCGGTCGCGTTCACGCTGCACACGCCGCCGCGACTGAAGGCGGACGAGGCACCGGAATTCAACCCGGTGTTCTACACGCTCGACCTGCTCCTGCCGGTGATCTCCTTCGGCCAGGAAACGGCGTTCGCCCCGGAGGGCGGGCAGCAGGCCCTGGCGTATGTCCTCATCCTCACCGGCTGGATCCTGGCCACGACGGTCATCGCCGGCGTGACCCGGACCGTCAGTCGCCAGTAGGCCCGTTCACCGGACCGGCCGCCCGGCATGCTGGGCGGATAGCCGCACCGGCGCGTTCTGGGCGCCGTAACCCCGGTAGCCGTCCCGCTGCACGAGCTCGAAGAAGACGCGGCCGACCGTCACGGTGTAGCAGTGCCGGAACTCCCCATGTGCGTCGCGGTCGTAGAGGATGCCGAGTTCGCGGTACGTCTCCAGCTCGCCGTCCGCGAACTCGTACCGGGCCGCCAGGTCGTCGTAGTAGTTGACCGGGATCGGCAGCAGACGCCCGCCCGCTTCCCGGAAGCGGCGGGCCGCCGCGACCACGTCGTCCGTGGCCAGTGCGATGTGCTGGGCGTGCACGGTGTCGTCGGTGGGCGCCGCACCGACGCTCAGGGCGATGCGCACGCTGCCGTCGGCGTTGGTGACGGCGCGGCTGCGCATCAGACCGTACGGGTCGGCGACGTCGACGCTCTCCTGGGCGTGCAGGCCGAGGACGCTGCGGTGGAAGAGGGTGGCCTCGTCGAAGTGATGCCAGGGCTGGACGAGGGCGAGGTGATCGATGCCGGTCACGCCCGGGGTGCCGGACTCGTGTCCGATGTCCGTGAAGTCGGTGCGCCAGTTGGGCAGTTCGGGGCGATCGGTCGCGCAGAAGAACAGTTCCGTGCCGTCGGGTGCCTCCACCGCGTCCAGCGCGGCGTCCTCCAGGGCCCGGCGGCGTGGCAGGACGGGTGCCAGCAGGGCCTCGGCGCGGCGGGCCGCAGCGGCCGGGTCCGGTGACTCCAGGCCGATCGCGGCGAGTCCGGTGCCGTCTCGGCGTGCGGCACCCGCGGTGTTGACCAGGACGCGGGCCGCGCCCTGCTGCCAGAGGTCGACCGGCTTGCTGCGGTGCCGTGCGGTGCGGGTGAAGCCCAGGGCGCCGAGCAGCGCCGTGATCGGCTCGGCGTCGGGCGTGACCAGTTCGGCGAAGGCGACGCCGGTGGGGACGACGGGGGCGGGCGGTGTCGCCACGCCGACCGCGTCCTGGAGGACCAGCAGGGAGCGGTGGGCGTCGACGGCGGTCGGGCCTGCCTCGGCCTGGCGGAAGACGTCGTTGAAGACTTCGAGGGACAGCGGTCCGTCGTAGCCCGTGTGCAGGACACGGCGTACGAGATCCGCCACGTCGAATCCACCCTGCCCCGGGAAGCAGCGGTAGTGGCGGCTCCACTGCAGGACGTCCATGGCGAGCAGCGGGGCGTCGGCGAGCTGGAGGAAGAAGATCTTCTCACCGGGGATGTCCGCAATGCCTTCGAGGTCCTTGGGGTCGGAGCCCCGGGAGAGGATGTGGAAGCTGTCCAGGCAGGTGCCGAGCGCGGGGTGGTCGGCGGCCTCGACGATGCGCCAGGCGTGGTCGTACGTGCTGACGTGCCGTCCCCAGGCGAGCGCCTCGTAGGCGACGCGGATCCCGAAGTCCTGGGCTAGATCGGCGAGTTGACGCAGGTGGTACGCGGCGAGCGCGTCGTCGTCCACGGCCAGCGGGTGGACGCTGGAGCAGACGAGGACGGTGTCGGCGCCGAGCCGCCGCATCAGCTCGAACTTGTGCCGGGCCCGGCGCAGATTGCGTCCGAACTCGTCGGCGGGCACGGCCTCGATGTCCCGCATCGGCTGATAGAGATCGATGGTGAGACCGAGGTCGGCACAGCGGCCGCGGATCTCCTCAGGGGTGAGAGGGCTGGCCAGCAGGTCGTTCTCGAAGATCTCCACACCGTCGAAGCCGGCCCGGGAGGCGGCGGTCAGCTTCTCGGTGAGGGACCCGCTGAGGGAGACGGTGGCGATGGACGTACGCATGGACGCGCTCCTTCAAAATGCCGGGCACTGCAGCGCCCCGATAGGGGCGCGGGGCTGTGTCAATTCGCGGCTCCGCCGCGTGGGCGCGACCGGCTACGGACGGCCCGCAGTGATCACAGGACCTAGCCCGCCGAGCTCTCGACAACCCCGGCCATCTCGGCGATGTCCGCCAGCATTCGCCCGCAGTCGGGCTCACGACCGGTGAACAGCCGAAACGCATCCGCGGCCTGGAACACGGCCATTCCACCCCCGTCCAGAGCGGCGCAGCCCATCGCTCGGGCGGTGCGGAGCAGCTCGGTCTCCAGGGGTCGGTAGACGACCTCGGCAACCCACAACCCGGGATGCAGCAGCTCGGCCGGGAGGGGCAGGCCCGGGTGCGCGGCCATGCCGGTGGGGGTGGCGTGCACGAGACCGTCGGCCTGAGTCATCAACGCGGGGAGCGCGTCCAGGGCGGCGCCGACGGCCCGGCCGGAGCCGAAGTGCCGGTTCAGGGCGGCGGCGAGGTCGGCAGCCCGGTCGGTCAGCGCATCCACCACAGTCACCCGCTCGGCCCCGAGCGTCAGCATGGCGTGCGCGACGGCCGCGCCCGCACCCCCGGCCCCCAACTGCACGACCCGCTCCATCGGCACGTCGGGAAGCCCGCGCGCGAAGGACGCGGCGAAGCCGGTGACGTCCGTGTTGTGGCCGACGGCCCGGCCGTCCTCGAAGACGACGGTGTTGACCGCGCCCAGCGCCTCGGCCTGCGGGGCCAGCGCGTCCAGGTGCTCGATGACGAGCTGCTTGCACGGGTGCGTGATGTTGAGCCCGTCGAAACCCAGGTCACGGGCGGCCCGCACGAGGTCGCCCACCGCCTCGGGCGGGACGCCGAGCGTGTCGATGCCGATGAGCCGGTACAGATAGCGCAGGCCCTGCCGGTCGGCCTCCCGCTCGTGCAGCGCCGGGCTGAGCGAGGGGCCGATGCCGGAACCGATCAGCCCGACGAGATACGAGTCCTTGGCGTCCTTGGCCACCGGGGACCTCCTGAGCGGCTCACTAATGTACGAACTGGTGAGTTAGTCATAGCAGGCGACGCCGGAGCTTGGGAAGGCCTGACCCGACACACGAAGCCGGAGGGCTTCTACAATCACCGGCACACGGGTGGGCCACCGGGGCGCGCTCGCCCTCGCCGAAGGAACCCGATGACCAGCGTCGAAGAGCCGGCACGAACGAACGGGCGGATCCGTGACGCCGCCCGCACCCAGGCCGAGATCCTCGACGTCGCGACGCAGGAGTTCGCCCGCGCCGGCTACGACGGCGCCCGCGTCGACGAGATCGCCGCCCGCACCCGCACCACGAAGCGGATGATCTACTACTACTTCGGCGGCAAGGAGCAGTTGTTCACCGCCGTGCTGGAGCGGGCGTACGGCGTGATCCGGGAGGCCGAGCAGCAGCTCGACGTCGAGCATCTGGACCCGGTCGCGGCCATCCGCCGGCTCGCCGAGCTGACCTTCGACCACCACGAGCAGCACCCCGACTTCATCCGCCTGGTCAGCATCGAGAACATCCACGGGGCCGAGCACATCGCCGCCTCCGAGAAGCTCGGCAAGATCGGCTCGCCGGCCCTGGACGTGATCCGCCGGATCCTGGAGTCGGGCCAGAAGTCCGGCCTGTTCACGGCCGACGTCGACGCCGTCGACCTGCACGCGATGATCAGCTCCTACTGCTTCTTCCGGGTCTCCAACCGGCACACCTTCGGCGCCCTGTTCGGCCGTGACCTGGTGGACCCGGCCCGGCGCGAGTACTACCGCGCGTTGCTCGGCGACATGGTGATCGCGTACCTGACGGCACCGCGCGCCGAGGACTGACCCGGGCCGATCCGGACACCTCGCACCACAAGATCCTTCGGCATGACCTCTTGACACCCGGGAAACGTCGGCGCAACATCCGTAGCCATCCGCTACTAACTATCCAGTGGGTTAATTAGCCGGGTAGCTCCCGGCGCGGCCGACCCGTCACCCCAGGGATCCGGCGCCTCTTTCTCGCCACGCACTCCCCGTATGGTGGAGTTCCCTCGAAGGAGCACCCCTGTGTCCGTCCCCGACACCCCCGCCGGCCAGCCGAGGAAGGCGGCCACGGCTGCCTGGATCGGCAGCGCCCTGGAGTACTACGACTTCTTCATCTACGGCAGCGCGGCCGCGCTGATCTTCCCCGAGGTCTTCTTCGACGAGTCCGACCCGGCGACCGCCACCCTGCTGTCGCTGGCCACCTTCGGCGTCGCGTACGCCGCCCGGCCGGTCGGCGCGCTGTTCCTCGGTCACTTCGGCGACCGGCTGGGCCGTAAGAAGATCATGGTCTTCACGCTGATCCTGATGGGCGTGTCGACGTTCCTCATCGGCTGTCTGCCGACGCGCGACCAGGTCGGCACCCTGGCGCCGGTCCTGCTGGTGCTGTGCCGTGTGCTGCAGGGCATCTCGGCGGCGGGTGAGCAGGCCAGCGCCAACTCGATGACTCTGGAACACGCGCCGCCGAACCGGCGCGGCTTCTTCACCAGCTTCACGCTGAGCGGCACCCAGGGCGGGCAGCTGCTGGCCACCCTGGTCTTCATCCCGGTCGCCGCGCTCCCGGAGGAGCAGCTGCTGTCGTGGGGCTGGCGGGTCCCGTTCTGGATGAGCGTCGCGGTCGCCGTCGTCGGGTTCGTCATCCGCCGCAAGCTGGACGAGACGCCGGCCTTCGAGCAGCAGGCCGCCACCGAGGGCGTCGTCAAGCTGCCGCTGGTGGTGCTGCTTCGGGAGCACTGGGCGGATGTGCTGCGGGTGATCGGCGGTGCGCTGGTGGCCTCGGTCAGCACGATCTTCACGGTGTGGGCGCTGTCGTACGCCACGAGCGACTCGGTCGGGATGAGCAGGTCCTCCATGCTGTGGGTGGGCGCCCTCGCCAACCTGGTCGCGCTCGGCGCGATCCCGCTGTGGGCCACGCTGTCGGACCGCATCGGCCGCCGCCCGGTGTTCCTGATCGGCGCGGCCGGCAGCGCGGTGATGATGTTCCTGTACCTGTGGTCGATCTCGACCGGCTCCTACCCGCTGACCCTGCTGCTGGGCATCGTCACCTTCGGTGTGGTGTACAGCGCCGCGAACGGCGTGTGGCCGTCCTTCTACGGCGAGATGTTCTCCACCCGGGTCCGGCTGTCCGGCATGGCCATCGGCACCCAGATCGGCTTCGCGGTCGCCGGTTTCGCGGTCACCTTCGCCGCGCAGATCGCGGGCCCGAACGGCGACGACTGGTCGGCGGTCGCCCTGTTCACGGCGGCCCTGTGCGTGCCGCCGGTCGTGGCCGCCCTCTCGGCCCGCGAGACGGCCAAGGTCCCGACGGAGCAACTCGGCGAGCGGACGGCCGGTCAGGCCGCTCAGCGGGAGACGGTGACGGCCTGAGCGTGCCGTGATGGTGCGTTGAGCGTGCTTTGATCGCGCGCGAACTCCCGAGTCCCCGGACGCCATGACGGCTCCGGGGACTCGGGCATCAGCGCGCCACCAGCAACTCCGTCCAGGTCTCCGCGACCCGGTCCAGGGAGAAGCCCTCCCGTACCTGTGTGCGGGCCACCTCACCGGCGGACCGCCACCCGTCCTCGCCCAGAGCTGCGATCGCGTCGGCCATCGCCTCGGGGTCGTCGTGGATCCACCGCTTGTCGTAGATCTCGTCGGCCCCGGGCCACGGCAGCAGTGCGGGCACGGCACCCGAGGCCATCCCCTCGGCGGGGGCGAGGTGGAAGCTCTCGTCGTCGCTGGTGGACAGGACGTGCCCGACCCGCCGCAGCCAGCCCGCCACGTCCGGCCCGAACGTGTCGACGACGACGGCCCCTTCGAGCAGCGGCGAGGTCTGCATACGGCGCAGCACGGCGTCGTAGTGGGCACGCTCCTCCGGCTTGTTCCAGATCCACCAGTACTCCCAGGGCGGCTTCGACTTGACCGACAGATGCCAGCGCCGGTCGCGGGCGCGCAGCGCCTCCAGCACGTCGAGGCCGAGGTCGAGGCGTTTACGGCTGGGCGCGATGCCGATCATGCCGAGGCGGTGATGGGCGCCGGGGGCCTTCGGGCGGTCGAGCTGGTCGGTGTCGACCCAGTTGGGAACGACCACGACCTTGGACTCGGGCCAGCCGGTGTGCTCGCGGGTGCGGCGGGCGTAGTACGGACTGACGCACACCACCCGGTCGACGGCGTCGATGTCGACCTGCCCGGGCCACGGGGCGTCCAGTTCGAAGCGGTGCAGCCGTACGATCAGCCGGCTGCCGCGCCGCTTGTGGCGGCTGTACCAGACGGCGGCCGGACCACACCATTCGACGACCACCACGTCCGCCCAGTCGGCGAGTTCACGACTGGCGTCCGGGTCGTGGCGGGCCAGTGCGGGCCAGGCGTCGACCCGTACGTCCAGACCGGGCAGGGCGCGGAAGTGGTCGAGCAGCCGGGTGAGGAACTTCAGGTCGTGCCCGGCGACGCCCACCCGCAGGGGGCGCTGACGCGCCGTCACCTCGCCGGGCGCGGCGGGGAAGACCCGGCCGAGGTGGGCCCGCCAGCGGGCGGCCGCTCCGTCCAGGGTGTGGTGCCGGGCGGCCTCGCGGCAGCGGTCGGCCGCAAGACGCCGGGCCTCCGGCTCGCGCACGGCGCGGGCGACGGCGTCGGCGGCGTCGTCGAGTCCGGCCCGCCCGGGCACGAACAGCGGATAGTCGGTGCCCAGCAGCGCCTCGTGCGCCGGGGTGCGGTTGAGGACCACGGGCAGGCCCAGCGCACCGAACTCCAGGACCTTCGTGGACAGTTCGAGGCTGGAGTCGAGCACCGGATCCCGCCAGCCCAGGCCCACGTCGCACCCCGCGGCGATGCGCATGGCCTCCTCGCGGGGCTGTCCGCCGTGGTGGTGGACGCCGGACGTGGCGGCCAGCGCCCGCGCCATGTCGGCCTGGAAGTGGGGGTGGCCCGGGTCGTCGTGGATCTTGTCGCCGACGGTGTGCAGTTCGGCGGGGACGCCCCGCTCGGCGAGCAGCTCGGGCAGCCGGGTCATGGGCAGGGTGTTCCAGCGGGGCGCGAACTTGCCGGTGTAGACGAGCCGCAGCGGATCCTGCGGTAGCGGATCACGCGGTCGGCCGGCGCCGTCCCGGTCCGGCACCGGGAAGTCCGGCTCGGGCACGGCGGGCGGGCTGAGCACGCACTTGCCGCAGGCCTCGGGCACCCAGGCCTCCAGGAAGCAGCGCAACTCCTCGGTCTGGCACAGCAGCCGGTGCGAGGCCTCCGCGATGCGGACGAGATCCGCGCGGGCCGCCTCGGTCATCTCGGCGGCGGACTGCGGGATGTCGGTGAGGTAGGCCCAGATCCGCCCGTCGAACACACCGTCGGCCACGATCCGGGTGACCAGCCGCCGGCCGCGCAGCACCAGCAGGTCGCAGGGGTCGTCCTCGTCGAGCCGGGTGAGTACCGCCGAGGCCTGCACCGGCGACATGGGCCGGTCGGCGAGCCCCGGCAGCAGCCTCTCCTCGTGCGGATGTACCAGGGTGACCCCGGGCAGCTCGGCCAGCGGATCGGTCAACCGACCCGTGCGGACGGGCGACTTGAGGACGAGCCGGGCCTCGCAGCCCGCCAGGGACAGCGCCTGCACCGTCGACTGCGCCCACACGGCGGAGCCGTCGATCAGGTTGAGGTCGACGTCGCCGTAGACGAGCGCCCGCAGCGTACGGCTCATGACGGCTCCTTCCCGCGCACGGCGAACAGTCGGTGTCCTCGCGCCGCCCAGCTGCCGGGATCCGTACCGGACAGGTGCAGCGAGCGGCGCACGAGCAGCGGGCGCAGTGATGGTACGAAGACGTAGTCGTCGGCGGTCGGCGTGTGGCCCACCGCGTCGGCGCCGGAGTACTCCTGGGCGCACATCAGATCGAGCAGCAGGGTGTCCGGCCGGTCCTCGGTGAGGTCGGTCCAGTCGGCGACCCAGGGCGCCGAGGGCTGCCCCCGACGTACCGTCAGCCCGGCGGCGGTCAGTTCTTCGAGTCCCACCGGGTCGGGTACGACGACCTCGACCGGGCGGTGCAGCTGGCCGAGCACCTGCCCGACGAGCCGGGCGACGTCGGTACGGTCCCGGGGCGCGGCCAGCACGGCGACGCGCCGCTCGTCCAGCGGATCCGGGGCACCCGTCAGCCGCGCGAGCTGCGACAGCCGTACCCGGGTGCCGTCCTCCCGGAACACCTCGCGCAGCCGTTCGCGGCCTTCGGCGGCCGGGTCGAGCCGGGCAAGCCGTACGCCGGTGTCGGCGTCGACGACGGCGTCCCAGGCGAGCCGGGCGAGCCCGGGTGCGGCGGAGGGGGGAGCGTCCCGCCACAGCACCGCCGACCGCCCCGACACCCGTGCCTCGGCGAGCAGTTCGGCCAGGGTGCGGTCCAGGTCGGGGGCGAGTCCGGTACCGGTGAGCCACCAGGGTCCGTCGCCCGTGCAGGCGCTCAGCTGGACGACGAGGACATCGGGATCGGTGCGCTGCAGGAGCAGCCGTCCGTCGTGCGGCAGCAGACGGTTGACGACCACGTCCGCCGCGAAGTCCTCGGCGGTCGCGGCCGTGAGCACACCGGCGACGACGAGACGGTCGCGGGGCGCCGCGGTCAGGGCACGATGGGCGAGGTGGAACCGGTCGTCGGCAGGTGCGTCCGGCTCGGGCTGCGCCTTCGGGGCGCTGTCGGGCGCCCGCCCGGTGGAGCGGCGCCGCCCGCGCCACAGTCCGTACAACTCCCCGGGCAGCCGCACCGCGCCCCGCTTCGGCGCCCGCGCGGCCGTCACCAGCGCCTTCCCCACCCGCAGCGAGGTCGAGCCCTCCAGCATGGCCACGCGCGCCTGAAGCACGTCGACCCGGTCCCGGGCGGCCCGCAGCGCGGCGGCAAGCTGCTCCTTCTCCCGTACGGCGGCGGCGAGCCGCTCGGCGATCCCGTCCTGCCCGGCGGCGCCCCGGAGGCGCTCCGTCTCCTCGACGGTCCTCTCCAGGTCGAGCGTGCGGGCGCGCAGGGACCGGGACGCCAGGTCGGCGAAGACGTACTCGTCGGCGATCCGCAGCGCGGTGGCGTAGCCGTCGGACGGGACCGGACGGCCGAAGAAGTCGTGCGGCGGCAGGAGTTCGTCGGTGCGGGCGATGACCGCGCCGGCGTGCAGCTGGACGTAGTCGAGGGGCGCCGCGCGCAGGACCTGGCAGCGGTGGGCCACCAGGTCGTCGAGGAGCCGGTGGTAGGGAAGTTCGGATCCGCGGTGACCGAACACGATCAGCCCGCGTGCGCCAGGGCGCATGCGGGCCAGTACGGCTCGGCAGGCGTCCTCGCTGCCGTGCAGGCCGGCGTCGGGACCGTAGGACAGGAGAGCCAACTCGCCCTCCCCGATGGGCCGTTCGTCGTCGTCACGCAGGGTGACGCCGGGCGGCAGGTGCAGATAGGGCTCCAGGCGCAGGCCGCCGCCGGTCGCATCCACCAGCGTCGTGACCGCGTCGAGGTGCGGATGGAGCAGATCGGTCAGGCGCATCAGCGGGTCCTCGTGAAGACGTGGAAGCCGACCCGGTTCTCCCGGAAGCCGTACGGCCTGGAGAGGGTGTGCCGCAGGCCGAGCGGCTCGAGTTCGGCGCGGTAGGCAGCGGGCGGGCGGTGCGCGATACGGGCGCCGCGGGTCGTGGGCTCGGTGGTGTCCTCGTCGCCGACGGTGTCGGTGACGATCAGCCGTCCGGCGACGCGGACGAGGGAGGCGAGGTTGCGCAGCCCGGCCGCCCACTCCTCGTCGTCCGGCACGTGGAACAGGACGTCCACGCAGACAACGATGTCGTACGGCCACGGACCGCGCCACTCGTCGAGCGTGGCGACGGCGTAGCGCGGGCCGCCGCCCTCGGCTCGGGCGTGGTCGACGGCGGTCGGACTGGCGTCGAAAGCGTCGACCCGATGGCCGCATCGGGCCATGGCACGGGCGAAGTAGCCCTTGCCGCAGCCGGCGTCGAGCACGAACAGCGGGGCGGCGGGGCTGGACAGGTCACCGATGAGGGACAGCAGCGTGCCGAGTCGCTGGGCGTAGAAGATCTCGTTGCCCGGACGGTCGAGGCCTGTGTGCCCGCCGGAGGCGAGCTCGTCGTGGTCGGCGTGGCGGGTGTCCCAGTACGCCCGTGTGTCGTCGTGTGTCCCTGAGTCGTCGTGCGTCCCCGTGTCGTCGTGCGTCCGTGCACCCCCGTACGTCGGGATGTCGCCGTACGTCCGCGTGTCGTCAGCCATGTCGCTCCAGCCATGCGGTGATGACCCGGGCGATACGGCCGCCCGACCGGCCGTCCCACAGCGGTGGCCCCTCCCCCGGCGCGACTCCCCCGCCGTCCAGCACCTTGCGCAGCGCGGGCACCAACTCCCCGTGCGTGACCAGCCGGTTGGTGCCGTGGGTGACCGTGACCGGGCGTTCGGTCGTCGTCCGCAGGGTCAGGCACGGGACACCCAGGACGGTCGTCTCCTCCTGGACGCCGCCCGAGTCGGTGATCACCGCGGCGGCTCCGCGCACGAGGCTCATGAACTCGACGTAGCCGAGCGGGTCGAGCAGGTGGACGCCCGGCGCGTCCGCCAGGCCCGCCGCCCGCAGCGCGGCCCGGCCGCGCGGATGCAGCGGTACGACCAGGTCCAGATGGCGGGCTGCCTCGGCCAGCACACGGGCGGCGGCCGCGGCGGCCTCCGGGTCGTCGACGTTGGCGGGCCGGTGCAGGGTGACGACGCCGTAGCGCTCGGGCAGTCCGTGTGCCGCGCGGGCGGTCGCCGGGTCGAAGTGCTCCATGTGGGTGAGCAGGGTGTCGATCATGGGGTTGCCGACGAGGTGCACCCGCTCGGCGGCGATCCCCTCGCGGGCGAGATGCCCTACGGCCTCGGGGCTCGTGACGAACAACAGCTCCGCCAGCTGGTCGACCAGGCGCCGGTTGACCTCCTCCGGCATCGCCATGTCGAAGCTGCGCAGCCCGGCTTCGACGTGCGCGACGGGGATGCCCAGTTTGGCGGCGACGAGGGCTGCGGCCAGCGTCGAGTTCACGTCGCCGTACACCGCGACGAGCGCGGGTGCGCGGGCGGTCAGTTCGCTCTCCAGGGCCACCAGGAGGTCGGCGGTCTGCCGGGCGTGGCTGCCGGAGCCCACGCCGAGGTCGGTGTCGGGTTCGGGCAGGCCGAGTTGCCGGAAGAAGACGTCCGACATCCGCTCGTCGTAGTGCTGCCCGGTGTGCACGAGCACCTGGTCGCAGCCCGCCGCGCCGAGGGCGGCGACGACCGGTGCGGCCTTGACGAAGTTCGGCCGGGTGCCGACCACATGAAGTACGCAGCCGTCCATCGGCGCCTCCTGCTGTCTGATGGCTCGGTCGCCTACGGGCGCCACATGCCGGGGTCCTTCGGCTCCCTCGCGGCCGGTGTCCTCGGGACAGTGCCTGTTGGTGGGCACTTGCCCGGCGTTGCGACCTACCTTTGGCGTATGTACCGAAATCTCCCCCTTGCTCTCAGTTTGGCTGCCTCGGTGGCACTTGGCGAGCTGCGGCAGGATCCGGCTCGGGCGGCGCTGCTCGGTCTGCGTCTGCTGCCCGGTCGGGTGCGGCGCGGGGTGGGGCCGTTGGAAGGGCGGCTCGCCATGCGTGCCCGGACCGCGGGTCCGGTCGCGACACCGTCCGGCGCGCGGGTGCCCGCGCCCGGCGGCCGGCCGTTCCGTCCGGTGCCCGGGCGGGTGCTCCATCTGGTCACCAACGGGCTGCCGTTCCGGCACGCCGGCTACACCGTGCGCACGCAGAAGCTCGCCGAGGCGCAGCTGGCGGCCGGGCTGGACCCGCATGTGGTGACACGGATCGGCTTCCCCGTGACGGCGGGAGTGCTGGACGCCCGCCCGACGCAGCACGTGGGCGGGGTGCCGCAGCACCGCCTGCTGCCGCCGCGGCTGCCGTACGGACAGGCGGCGGCACTGGCGCGCAACGCCGAGCTGGCCGCGCGGCTGGTGGAACGGCTGCGGCCCGCGGTGCTGCACGCAGCGACCGACCACGGCAACGGCCGGGTGGCGCTCGCCCTGCGGGAGACGTTCGGGCTGCCGGTGGTCTACGAGGTGCGGGGCTTCCTGGAGGAGACCTGGCTGACGCAGGCGCCGGACCGCGGCCGGGACGACGAGACGTACCGGGCGCGGCGCGCCCTGGAGACGTTCTGCATGCGTGAGGCCGATCTGGTGCTGACGCTGGGTGAGGCGATGCGCGCCGAGATCGTGGGGCGCGGGGTGCCCGAGGAGCGGGTTCTCATCGTGCCCAACGCCGTGGACGACACGTTCCTGGCCCCGCTGCCGGACGGGGCGGCCGTGCGCGCCCGGCTCGGGATCGCGCCGGACGAGTACGTGGTCGGCACGGTCGGCAGTCTCACCCCGCACGAGGGGATCGGCACATTGCTCCATGCGGGTGAAGAGCTGCGTCGGCGCGGCGTCCCGCTGCGGCTGCTGATCGTCGGCGACGGACCGGAGCGCCCGGCGCTGGAGCGACTGGCCGCCCGGCTGGGCCTGGACGACGGGACCGCGCTGTTCACGGGCCGGGTGCCGCACGAGCAAGTGCGCGATTTCTGCGCCGTGTTGGACGTGTTCGCGGTGCCGCGCACCGACGAGCGGGTCTGCCGGCTGGTGACCCCTCTCAAGCCGGTGGAGGCGATGGCGTGCGGGATCCCGGTGGCCGCCAGTGACGTCGCCGCGCTGAGGGAGCTGGTCGAACCGGAGGTGAACGGACGCCTAATTCCGTGCAAATCGGCAAAATCCTGGGCTGATGAACTGGAAATGCTCATTTACAGTCAAAAGCAGCGGAATGAATGGGGAGCAGCCGCCCGCGCGATGGTCGCGCGTGACCGCACCTGGAAGCGGGTCGCCGCCACAACCCGTGAGGCGTACCGCGCCCTTGGATGCCTTGAGGCGGGGTGAGTCCTATGCAGGTCGAACAGACCGGAGCACTCGGGGAACTCGGAGAAGAGAGCGAACCGCTCGGGGAAGCAGAACCGCCCGATCGCGTGGAACTGGCGGTGATCGGGCTCGGCTACGTCGGACTGCCGCTCGCACGCGAGGCCGCGTCGATCGGCCTGAGAGTCGTGGGTCTCGACCGCGACCCCCGGATCGTGGAGGCGCTCAACACCGGGCACTCCCATGTCGACGACGTCTCCGACGAGGACGTCCGCCGGATGCGGGCGGCCGGGTTCACGGCGTACACGGACGACGCCTGTCTGGCCCGCGCGCAGTCCGTGGTGATCTGCGTGCCGACCCCGCTCAGCGAGGACGGCGGCCCGGACCTGAGCGCGGTCAAGGCCGCCGTGCGCACGGTCGCGGGGCGGTTGCGGCCCGGTCAGCTGGTCGTGCTGGAGTCGACCACCTATCCGGGCACCACCGAGGAGGTCGTACGGCCGCTCCTGGAGGAGTCGGGGCTGCGAGCCGGCCCAGACTTCGCGCTGGCCTTCTCTCCCGAGCGCATCGACCCCGGCAACGCCACCCACGGGCTGCGCACCACACCGAAGGTGGTCGGCGGCTGCACCCCGTCCTGCGCGGCACGCGCGGTCGCCTTCTACGGCAAGCTCGTCGACACCGTCGTCCAGGCGAAGGGCACCCGCGAGGCCGAGATGGCCAAGCTGCTGGAGAACACCTACCGGCATGTCAACATCGCCCTGGTCAACGAACTGGCCGTGATCAGCCACGAGTTGCACGTCGACCTGTGGGACGCGATCCGCTGCGCCGGCACGAAGCCCTTCGGCTTCCAGGCGTTCCGGCCGAGCCCCGGGGTCGGCGGGCACTGCATCCCCATCGACCCCAACTACCTGTCGTACAAGGTGCGTTCGTCGCTCGGCTACGAGTTCCGGTTCGTCGAACTCGCCCAGGAGATCAACCGTCGGATGCCCGAGTACGTGGTGCGCCGCGCCCAGGACCTGCTCAACACCGCCGGCCGGCCGCTGCACGGCTCCCGGGTGCTGCTGCTCGGGGTCACCTACAAGCCGGACGTCGCGGACCAGCGGGAGTCGCCCGCGGTGCCGGTGGCGCGACTGCTGCGGGAACGGGAGGCCGAGGTGTCCTTCCATGACCCGCATGTGCGGCTGTGGTCCGTGGACGGGGCGAGCGTCCCGCGCGTCGGCGACGTCATGGCGGCGGTGCGCGAGCACGACCTGACGATCCTGCTCCAGGACCACTCGGCGTACGACCTGCCGGCCATCGGCGACACGGCCCGGCTGCTGTTCGACACCCGGGGGCGGATCTTCCGGCCGGACGTGGAAGTGCTGTGACCGGCCGGACGCAGGGGTGGTGCGATCGGCCGCCCGTTCGTCCGGGCCATGGATCTCGGGGCAGTCGAAAGGTACGTGCTCTGATGCGGATACTCGTCGTCACCGTCGTCCACCACCCCGAGGACGCCCGGATCCTGCACCGGGAGATCGGCGCCCTGCGCGAGCGCGGCCACCGCATCGTGTACGCCGCGCCGTTCGCGGCCCGCGAAGTGAAGCCACGGCCGTACGTCGAGGGCGTGGACCTGCCCCGGGCCGCCGGCCGGGACCGCCGGGCGGCACTGCGCGCGGCCCGCACGCTGCTCGCCGAGCGGGGACCCCAGGCGGACGTCGTCCTGCTGCACGACCCGGAGCTGCTGCTCGCCCTGCCCGGCACGCTGCGCCGATGGCGGCGCGCGGGACGCACTCCCGTCACCGTGTGGGACGTGCACGAGGACACGGCGGCGGCGCTGGTGATGAAGCGCTGGCTGCCACGACCGCTGCGGCCGCCGCTGCGGCTGGCCGTGCGGGCGGCGGAACGGCTGGCGGAACGGCGGCTGCGGCTGCTGCTCGCCGAGGACGCCTACCAGCGGCGTTTCCGCCGCCCGCATCCCGTGGTCGCCAACCTCACGACGGTGTCGCCCGAACGGCCCGAGCCGCCGGGCGACGACCGCGTCGTCTACCTCGGGCACCTGTCCCGGGCACGGGGCGCGCTGGAACTCATCGAGACGGCACGGCTGCTGGCGCCCGACGTCCAGGTCGAGGTGATCGGCGCGGCGGACCCCGAGGTGCGGGACGCCCTCACCGAGGCCGACCGGGACGGAGTCCTGTGCTGGCGCGGCTACCTCCCCAACGACGACGCCCTCGACCGGCTCTCCGGCGCCCTGGCCGGCCTCTCCCTCCTCCACGACCAGCCCAACTACCGCCACTCACGGCCCACCAAGGCCGTGGAGTACATGGCCCACGGCGTCCCCCTCGTCACCACGCCCACCCCACTCGCGGCCGACCTCGTCGAACGCTACGGCTGCGGTCTCGTCGTACCGTACGAGGATCCGGCCACGGCCGCGGACGCCGTACGGCGCCTCCGCTCCGACCCGGAGATGCGCCTGCGTGCGGCCACGCGGGGCTGGGAGGCGGCCCTCTGCGACCTCAACTGGGCGGACCGGGCGACCGAGTTCGTGATGTGCCTGGAGGCCTGGGTGAAGGAGACGTCCGGTTCGGCGCCGGACACCGCTGCCGCGGTCGCGGGCGGCACGGCTCGTACCGTCTGACCCACTAGGTGTTGGACCAGCCCCTCCTGCACAGCACCAGCCGGTATCCGTCCGGGTCCTCGATGGTGACACCCCACTCGTTCCAGTACGGGTTGGGCGACGGCACCCGCTTGCCGCCGTGTTCCTCCAGCCTGGCCACCAGGTCGTCCGGGACGGGACCGTCCAGGTAGATGACGAGGAGGTCCTCCTCGGTCGGCCGCGGCTCGACGGGATGGGCCGGCTCGTGGACGAGTTCCAGATGCCACTCGGCGTCCGGCCAGCCCAGCATCAGCAGGTCGTGCTCACCGGGTTCCGGGCCGCCGGCCGCCCGCCATACGACGCCGAGTCCGAGCCCCTCGGCCCAGAAGCGCTCCGCGGCGGCCAGGTTCCGGGACGGGCGGGCGATACGGATGTGGCTGCGGCCGTTGACCGGCATGAGGCCCTCCATGTGTCTTTCCATGTGTCTTTCCATGTGCCTGAGCTGCGTTGATCCGCTCCGCAGCCTAGGCAGCCCGGGTGTGCGGCGGCCATCGGTCATCCGCCTTGGGCCCAGCGTCCTAGGCCCTGACGATCGCCCCTCGCCCCGTTGACAGTTGACGTTTTGCGCAAGAACATCGGCCAGAACGAGCAGAAAAGAACAGCACTGCGGCACACAGCGATCCCATGGCTCTCCCGTCTCCCGCCGAAGGACGTGAGTGGTGCGCTTCCTTTCCCGCAAGTCCGTCAGTCTGCTGGCAGCCGCTCTGGCGGCGACGCTTCTGCCGCCCACGGCCCACGGCAAGACCGAGCCGACCACCATCGCCAGGGTCTCCGAAGCGCCCGGCACGGTGACGCTCGACTCCGCCGGCTACTCCGTCTCCGTCCGCACCGACGGCCAACTCGCCCTCACCACACGAAGATCGGGCCGCACCGTACTCGCGACCGGCCCCGACGCCCTCCGCTTCCGCAGCGGCGGCACCTGGCAGCACGCCACGAGACTCACCGACTGGCGCTGGCGGAACGGCGTGCTCACCCTGACCGCGGACACGACGCTCCCGGGTGCCCAGGTCGAGGCACGCCTGACACCCGCCCCCGACCGCTACCAGCTCGACTGGGACGTCACCGGCACCGAGGCCGACGAACTCGGCCTCACCTACGACCTCTCCTCCGCCGGCCACTGGTACGGCCACGGCGAGACCGGCACCCCCGCGGGCGGCCCGTACACCGACCAGCCCTGGCCGCTGGACGCCGGGCAGGTCGACCAGGAGGACTTCAGCGCGGCGTCGTACCAGATGGTCGACCCCTTCTGGTTCACGGCGAGTTCGGCCGGCCTGTACGTCGACACCGGCGACACGATGGACGTGTCCCTCAACGCCGGCGGTGACGGACTCGGGCGCTTCACGGTCGAGTCGGGGACGACGTACAAGGCGACGGTCTTCGTCGAGTCGACCCCGCGCGCCGTCTACCGCGACTACATCGGCATCGTCGGCAAGCCGCGCCAGAGCGACGCGACCTACGAGCAGTACGCCAAACCACTGTGGAACTCGTGGGCGCAGTTCTACACGAAGGTCGACCAGGACAAGATCCTCGACTACGCGACCGACCTGCACGACAACGGACTTGAGGGCCACACCGTCCAGCTCGACGACAAGTGGGAGTCGAACTACGGGAACATGACCTTCGACCCGAAGGCCTACCCCGACCCCAGGGCCATGTCCGACAGGATCCATGACCTCGGCTACGACTTCGGACTCTGGGTCACCCTCTGGATCAACCTGGACTCCACCAACTACCGGTACGCGGCCGACCACGACTACCTGCTCCGGGACGCCGCCGATCCCACCAAGCCCTGCACGGTGACCTGGTGGAACGGAACGGCGGGCATCGTCGACCTCGCCAACCCCGAGGCGAAGGCCTGGTACCAGTCCACCTTGCGGAAGCTGATGGACACGTACCGGGTCGACGGGCTGAAATTCGACACCCGCTTCTTCGACGACAACTGCGCCGGCCGCGACGGGCACACCCGCACCGACTACCAGCGCCTCGGCTCCGAACTCGCCGACTCCTACGACCTCCAGGGCGCCGGAATCCGCGTGCACTGGGGCAGGTCGGCACACGAGTCCGGCTTCGTGATCCGGCAGATCGACAAGGGCACCGGCTGGAACTCCCTCAAGGCCTCCGTCACCCAGAACCTCGCCCTGTCCACCATCGGCTACCCCTTCGTCGAGACCGACATGATCGGCGGCTCCCTCGGCCAGCCCGCGCCGACGAAGGAGGTGCTGGTGCGCTGGGCGCAGTCGGCGTCGTACATGCCGTTGATGTACGCCTCCACGTCGCCCGTGGACACGATCGACCCGACGACCGGCCAGAAGGTCGACTACGACGAGGAGACCGTCGCCCTGTACCGCGAGGCGATCGCCCGCCACGAGCGGCTCGCGCCCTACATCTGGGACCAGGTACGGCACACGCTCAGGACCGGCGACCCGATCGTCCGGCCCCTGTTCTTCGACTTCCCTCGGGACAGGGCGAGTTACACGGTCGCGGACCAGTGGATGCTCGGCCCGGCGGTACTCGCGGCACCCAACCTCACCTCGGCACCGTCGCGGGACATCCATCTGCCGCCCGGCACGTGGTACGACGTCAACCACGGCAGGACGATCAAGGGCCCGACGACCCTCACGTCGTACCCGACCCCGCTCGCCGTCACACCCGCCTTCGTGAACCTCCGGGCGGAGGGCGCGGACCGGGCGCTCCGCGCGCTGCGCTAGCCAGGGAGGGGGAGCTTCGCGCGTACCGGCCGGTTTCAGGGGCGGCCGGTACGCGCGACGCACGGGGATCAACCCTGATGGCAGGCCGTGAAGGTGACGGAGAGTCAGCCGCGATTGGCATCCTTCGGGATCCCGTACGCCCGCTCCACCCGCAACCGCAGCACCAGCCGCCGATCGCGGACCATCGCCGCCCGGTAGTCCTCCCAGTCGGGGTGCTCGCCCAGGACGTCCCGGTAGAGGCGGACGAGTTCGTCGACCGTGGCGTCGTACGGGTCCTGCGCGACCGGCGTGAGGTCGGCCGTGCCCTCGGCGACGACGTAGGCCCGCCGGTCGGGGGACGTGACGTGGTACGAGGCCCGGGGGTCCCGGCGCAGATTGCGGGTCTTGGCGCGATCGTCGGTGATCGAGACGCGGATGGTCCGCTCGTCGGGGTCGTAGGCGTGGCTGACGTTCGACAGCTGTGGCCGGCCGTCACGTTTGAGGGTGACCAGCACCCCGCCGTGGCCCTCGGAGAGCAGCGCGAGCAGTGCGTTCTGGGTGGCGTCCTGAGTCATGCCTGGATCAACCCTGGTCGGCGGCCGTTGCATTCCCTCCCGGGCTCCGCCGTCAGCCCTCGTAGACACTGTCTACTCGATCATGGTAGACACTGTCTATGCCTTCTGGTCAGGAACCCGCTCATGAATCCGACACCGGGCTGCGCGCCCGGCTGATCGACGTCGGCGTGGATCTCGTCGCCCGGGAGGGCGCCCCGGCGCTCACCCTGCGGGAGATCGCCCGCCGTGCGGGTGTCTCGCACGGCGCCCCGCGTCGCTACTTCCCCACCCACCTGGAGCTGCTCTCGGCCATCGCGCGCCGCGGCTTCGAGGAACTCGCCCATCGGGCGACGGTGGCCGTCGGCGACAGCAAGGCGGTCGGCCCGCGGGCACAGTTGACAGCGCTCGGTCGCGGCTATCTGGAGTTCGCGCTCGGCAACCGCGGCATGTACGAGCTGATGTTCCGTCACGATCTGTTGGAGAGCGGCCACTTGGGTCTGCGAGACACCAGTCTTCCTCTCTTCGGCCGCCTGGTGGACCTGGTCGGCCAGGTGCGCCCCGACGCCGATGCCCGGCTAGTCGCCGGCGCGCTGTGGGCCAATCTGCACGGCGTCGCCCAGCTGTGGGGCTGGGGCAGCCTCCAACTGGCCACGGGCGCCGACGACTTCGTACCGCTGCTGCGATCGGTCCTGGACGCCCATCTCGGGCAGGAGGGCGAGTGAACCCGCGGCTCACCCTCGTCGGCAGCGTCGTCGGAGCCGTGATCGTCGTGCTCGACGGCACGGTCCTGACCGTCGCCCAGCCCGCCCTGCGAAACGACCTCGGCGCCTCCTTCGGCCAGGTCCAGTGGACCAGCACCGGCTATCTCATCGCGGTGGCGAGCCTGTTGGTGTTCGCCGGGCGGCTCGGCGACCGGTACGGCCACCATCGGGTGTTCGGGATCGGCATGCTCGGCTTCGGGGCCGCGTCGGCCGGGATCGCACTGGCGCCGGACATCGGGTGGGTGATCGCACTGCGGGTCGTGCAGGGCGTGTGCGGGGCACTGCTGCAACCGGCCACGCTGGGGATGCTGCGGGCCGCCTTACCGGCGGACCGGCTGCGGACGGCGATCGCCGTACGGACGGCCGCGATCGGGGTGGCGGCGGCTGCCGGGCCGGTCCTGGGCGGTGCGCTGGTGGCGGGGCCGGGCTGGCGGGTGGTGTTCCTGCTGAACGTCGTCCCCGCCGCCGTCTTCGGTGGGCTCGCCCTCACCGTACGGCCCCCGCGCGCGGCCTCCCCGGTGCGGCTCGACGTGCCCGGCGCCGCCCTTCTCGCCGTATGCCTGGCCTGCCTGGTCCACGCCCTCGTCGCGCAGCCGGGGTGGGTCTGGACCGCCGCGATCGCCACGGTCACCGGTGCCGCCTTCGTCCGACACGAGCGCCGGAGCGCGAGCCCTCTCCTGCCGCCGATGGGGGCGCCTCCCGCTCGAGCGAATTCGAGAGTGGGGGACATCGACTCGCGGGCGGTCGGCTCGGCGCTCGGCATGCTGGTGGCCGCTTCGGCGGCGCTGTCCGGCAGCCTCTTCGTCGGCACGTTCCTGTTGCAGGGCCCCCTCGGCCTGAGCCCCTTCCACAGCGCCCTGGTCAGCCTGCCGCTGGCCGCCCTGATGGTGATCGCGGCGCCCTCGTGCGCGGTGCTGCTGCGCCGGGCCGGCGCCCGCCGCACGACCACTGCGGCGATGGTGGTCCTCGCGCTCGGCATCCTCGTCCTGTCCCGTGCGTCGGCCGTGCCCGCCCTCTGCGTGGGGTTCGCCCTGGTGGGAGCCGGGTTCGGCACGGTGATGGTGGCGGCGACCCATGCCGTCGTACGGGAGGCCGCCGTCGAGTCGGCCGGAGTGGCGGGCGGGCTCCAGCAGACCGCGATGAACGTCGGGCCGGTGCTGGGCGTGGCGGCCGCCACCGCGCTCATGGGAGCGGGCGGTGACCCTGAGCTGCCGCTGACGGTCCTCGCCGCGCTCGCCCTGGCCGGTGCGGTGCCGGGCCGGGCCCTGCCGGGAAGGACCGACCCCACGATCGACGATCATGGTCAATCTAAGGACCGTACACCTGTTCCTGCGCGACCATGAGGTCAGAGGCCGTTCCGACGGGGTATGCCGGAGCGCATCCTCGTCGCAACGCATTCGGAGGAGAGCGATGGCACTGCTGACACAAGAGGTCGACCCGGGTGAGGTCGGGCTGGACGCGAAGGCGCTGGACCGCCTCGACCAGCACTTCGCCCACTACGTCGACGAGGGGCGGCTGCCCGGCTGTCTGGTGTCCGTCGCCCGCGGTGGACGCGTCGCCCACCTCACCGCGCTCGGCCACCGCGACCGTGCGGCCGGGCTGCCCGTCGAGGCGGACACCCTGTGGCGGATCTACTCCATGACCAAGCCGGTCACGTCGGTCGCCGCGCTGCTGCTGGTGGAGGAGGGCAAGCTGTCGCTCGACGACCCGGTCGGCCGCCATCTGCCCGCCTTCGCCGAGCCCCGGGTGTACGTCAGCGGGTCCGGCGCCGACACCGTGACCCGTCCCGCCGACGGTCCGATAACCGTCCGGCACCTGATGACGCACACCGCGGGACTGACCTTCGCCTTCTACCACACGCACCCCGTCGACGCCCTCTACCGCGACGCCGATCTGGAGGCCGCGGTGGTGCCCGGTTCCGACCTGGCCCACACGGTCGACGTGTACGCGAGCCTGCCGCTTCAGTTCGAGCCGGGCACGCAGTGGAACTACTCGGTCGCCACCAACGTCCTGGGCCGGGTCATCGAGGTCGTGTCCGGGCAGCCGCTCGACGAGTTCTTCGCGGAGCGGATCTTCGGGCCGCTCGGGATGACCGACGCCGGGTTCTGTGTGAGCGACGAACAGGCGGGCAGGCTGGCGGAGTTGTACGGCGAGTCCGAGGACGGCGGTATCGAGCCGATCCCGGGCCTCCCGTTGCACGGCCGGCCCCGCTTCCTGTCCGGCAGCGGCGGCATGGCGGCCTCCGCCCACGACATCCACCGCTTCATGGAGCTCCTGCGCCGCCGCGGCGAACTCGACGGCACCCGCCTGCTGGCCCCCGCGACCGTGGACCTGATGACGTCCAACCAGCTCCCCGGCGGCGTCGACCTGCGCGCCTTCGGCAGCCGCCCCGCGCATGACGAGCCCGGCAACGACGGCCTCGGCTTCGGACTCGGCGTCTCCGTGGTGATCGACCCGACCCGTACGAAGGCCCCGGCCGGCCTCGGCACGTTCGGCTGGAGCGGGGCGGCGACGACGACGTTCTTCGTCGACCCGGGCCGCGATCTGACGGTGCAGTTCATGACGCAGGTGCGGCCGAGGACCTCGCACACGATGTTCCAGGACCTGAAGCGGCTCGTGCACGAGGCCGTCACGGGCGACTGAGTCTTCTGCACGAGGCCGCCGTGGACGGCCGAGTCCTCCTGGTTCGGCCCGGCCCTACTGGTCCACGCGCAGGGTGAACTCCAGCCCCTCCAAGGCGAGTTCGCGCAGCCACTCCTCCGAGCGGGCCGCCGTCTCGGCGGCACGGTTCAGGCCCGCCGGCAGGGAGCCGTCCAGGATGTGGCGGACGCCGAGGGCCAGGGGGCGGGACACGCACCGGGCCATCGCGCTCTCCTCCTTGTCCCCCACCAGGTCGAGGAGGTAACTGCCGGACCACGACTGCCCTTCCCCGCCGCGCACGTCCAGTGACACGGCGAGGACGACGCGGTCGCGGTCGGTGTCCGTGGTGGGGTAGGCGGCCGCCAACTCCCCTGCCAGAGCGGCGATCTGGGCGTCGTCACCCGCCTTCAGCTCCTCGAAGACGGCGTCCCAGGCACGCAGCCAGCCCTCCAGACGCAGCGTTCCGCGCACGAAGGTCTGCGGCTTCCAGGCGGGCGGCAGCCCGTACTGCTCGACGAACGGCACGCTGTCGCGGTTGGGGTAGACCTCGAACGTCTCCCCGTCGACGACATGCCGCCGGGTCACCTCCCACGGCCGCTCGGCGACGGTCTCGGCACCGTCCTTCAGATAACGCGCCGGTGAGCGAAGGGCGTTCAGCACCCCGGCGGGCGCCCAGCTGAAGCGGTACCGGAAGGAGTTCGGGATCGCGGGGACACCGCCGCAGTACGAGGTGAGGCTGTACGAGGCCGCCGTGTCGTCTCCGATGGCCTCCCGGGCGCGGCCGACGAGGCAGTGGGCGAAGAGGTGGTCGATGCCCGGGTCCAGGCCGGCCTCGGTGAGGACTACGAGCCCGGCCGCGGTGGCGGCGGGGACCTGTTCGAGGACCGCGTCCGACACATAGCTGGAGCAGCCGAAGTGGGCCTGTTCCCGGATGCAGGCCGCCAGGATCCCGGCGTGCTCCGGCGCGGGCAGCATGGATACGACGATGTCGCCGGGCGCCAGTTCGGCCGTGAGCGCGGGAAGCGTGAACGCGCGGGGCTCGGCGCGTCCGGTGAGGCCCAGCCGGGCCAGGGCGTCGGCGGCGCGGTCCTCGGTGCGGTGCCACAGCCGCACGCGGTCGGCCGTGTCGCACAGCCGGGCCAGACCGCTGCCCGTGGACAGTCCGGCGCCCACCCAGTGGACGGTGCCGCTCGCGGGAACCCTGACGGCGTGGTCAGACATTGCGGAACTCCCCTTCTGCGATGCCGAGTTCACAGCAGGCCTGGCGGAACCGGTCGACGCAGCGGCCCCATGGCCCGCCGGTCTCGAACTCCATCAGCTGGGGCAGCAGCGCCGAGGAGAAGTCGGTGCTGGACTCGCGGGGCAGCAGGGAGGGGAGGTTGTCGATGGCGATCAGATCGAGCGGGGGTTCCTTGCGCAGGCGGCGTACCGGATCGGTCCACTCGGTCGTGCGGTCGTAGATCGGCAGGACGTTCAGCGGGGAACCGACGTCGACGGTGACGTCGCAGAGGGTGCGCAGTCGGCGGGCCGGGTCGTCGAGGTCCTGCTCGCGCAGAAAGGGCGGGACGGGGGTGGTGGCGAGGACGGCGTTCACCATCACGTCGTGCGCCAGCAGGGCCCCGCGGTCCAGGTCGCGGGTCTCGGCGAGGTCCCAGGGCGTCGCCTCGACGCCGGCGGTCAGGAACGCCAGGCGCGCGCCCCGGCCGCTGCGGCCCAGAGCTCCTGTCACCAGGGCGGTGAACTCCTCGTCCCCTGCGGCCGGTTGGAGGAGCTCGTCCAGCTCGTCCTTGGACGTGGGGGTGAGCGGCGCGACGAGTTTCCCCCGGTGCTGGAGGACGGCCAGGGCGGCACCCAGGTAGCCGGCCCAGAAGCCGAAGGCGGCGAGGCGGCGGCCGTTGTCGTCGACCAGGTACTCCAGGTCGAGCAGCCTGCCTCCCCCGGCCGCGAACCGCCGGAGCAGGTCGCCGGCGCCGGGCTGCTGTTTGTAGGCGTGTCCGAAGTAGATGTGCCGGTGCGTCAGCTCGGCGGGTTCGTCCGGGAGTTCCTTCAGTCCGAGGATCACCGCGTCCGCCGGGGCCGACACCCACGAGCCGGCGGGCGCGATCCGGCAGCCGGCCGCCTCGTACTCCTCGACGGGGAAGATCCGTTGCGGTGACTCCTCGACGGTCAGCGTCACCCCGCTCTCCACCAGCCGCCGTGCGTCGGAGGGCACGATCGGGGTGCGTCGCTCGGTGGAACGGACCTCGTGGCGCAGCCACAGGTGGAGAACGGTCATACGCGGTTGGCCTCCGGGCGCGGTGCGTCGGCCGCGAACCGGCCGGCGCTCAAGGGGCTGACGTCCACGAAGGGTACGCGGCCGAGATACAGGTCGCGGACGACCTCGCCGACGGCCGGTCCCTGAAGAAAGCCGTGGCCGGAGAAGCCCGTCGCATACAGAAAACGGGATACGGAAGTCGCCTCGCCGATCAGCGCGTTGTGGTCCGGGGTGATCTCGTACAGGCCCGCCCATCCTCCCGTGCGGCGCAGGTCGAGAAGGGCGGGGGCGCGGCGCTCCATGGCCGCGGCCAGGCGGGGGATCCAGCGGTCGTGGGTGTCGGTGGCGAAGCCGGGCCGCTCGTCGGGGTCGGACATGCCGAGGAGGAGGCCTGGACCCTCGCCGTGGAAGTAGAGGCTGGTGGTGAAGTCGATGGTCATGGGCAGGTGCGGCGGCAGTCCTTCGACGGGTTCGGTGACCGCGACCTGGCGGCGCAGCGGCACCAACGGCAGGTCCACGCCCACCATCGCGCCGACGGCCCGCGACCAGGCGCCCGCCGCGCAGATCACCGTGTCGGTGGCGATGCGCCCGATGGTCGTCGTCACGGCGGTGATCCGGTCGCCGTGCCGTTCGATGCCGGTGACGTCGGTGTGGCGTAAGATCCGCGCCCCGTACTGGCGGGCGGCGGACGCGTAGCCGTGGACCACGGACTCGGGCGTGCAGTGGCCGTCGTCCGGCGAGAACGCGGCCGCGAGCAGGCCATCGGTGGTGATCAGCGGGGAGAGCCTGCGGGCCTCGGCAGGGTCGATCATCCGGCTCGGCACTCCGAGGGAGTTCTGCAGCCGGACGCTCGCCTCGAATCCGGCGACCTCCTGCGGCGTCGAGAGCAGGAACAGATACCCGACCCGGTGCAGCCCGATGTCGTACCCGGTGTCCTCCTCGAACCGGCCGAACGCCTCCAGACTGCGCGCCCCGAGCTGGATGTTGAGTTCGTCGGAGAACTGCGCGCGCACCCCGCCGGCCGCCTTCGAGGTGGAGCCGGAGCCCAGTTCGTCCCGCTCGACGAGGACGACGTCCCGTACGCCCTCGCGGGCGAGGTGGTAGGCGATGCTGGTGCCCATCACGCCGCCTCCGATGACGACGACGCTCGCGTGCGTGTTCACGGCCGCACCCCCTCGGCCGTCTCGACGACGGCTCCGATCTCGACGACGGCTCCGATGTCGCTCGCACGCGTTGTCACAGGCCCGCCTTCCTCGCCGCCTCGACCACGGCCCACGCGGCGGCCGCGTCCTGGATGCCCAGGCCGACGCTGTTGTAGTAGACGATGTCGCCGGGTCCGGATCTCGGGAAGCTCCGCTCCGTGAGGACGGCGCCGAGCCCGACCAGGTCCTCGTGCGCCAGCCGCCCTTCGCGCAGGGCCTCCACCACGGGCCCGGCATGCGCGGCCGCGGTCGCCGGGTCGTCGACGACGACAGCTCCGGACTGCGCTGCGCGCCGCAGGACCTCCGCGTCCACCTCGCGGCGCCCGGGCTCGAACGAGCCCACGCTGACCACCGTGCATCCGGGCGCCAGCCACTCCCCTCGAACCACGGGCGTCGCGCTCAGGGTGCAGGCCGCGACGAGCGACGCCCCTGTCACGGCCTCCTCCGCGGTGCCGACCGCCCGGACGGCGACCCCCAGTTCGGCCGCGAGCCGTTCGGCGGCGCGGGCTCGGTTGCGCGGGGTCGGACTCCACAGCCGTACGGACTTCAGCTCCCGCACCCGGGCGACGGCCCGGGCATGGGCGAGGGCCTGCGTGCCGGAGCCGAGGAGGGCGAGGTCGGCGCTGTCGGCAGTGGACAGGGCGTCGAAAGCGACGGCGCTCGCGGCCGCGGTGCGCAGGGTCGTGATCGGCGTGCCGTCCATGACGGCGACCAGGCGGCCCGTCTCCGCGTCGAGCGCGGTGATGACGGCGTGCACGGTGGGCAGACCGGACGCCGCGTTGCCCGGGTTGACGCTGCCGATCTTCGCGACGGCGCCGGTGTCCGCGGACAGCCGGGAGACGTACGCGAAGACGACGCTGTCGTCGAAGCGGCTCGGGTGCATGATCTTCCCGGGCAGGTCGGCCGCGTCGGCGCCGAGCGCCGCGAAGGCAGCCCGCTGCGAGGCGATCGCCGCGTCGAGGCCGAGCAGGCCCGTCACCTGGTCTCCGGAGAGGAAGAGGACGTCGTCGGTCATTCCCTCTTCCTGTCCGGACGAGCCTCGCGGCAATCAGGACAGGTGCGCGACCGCGTCCAGATGGGGCAGGTGGTGGTCCAGGCGCTCCCGCTTGGTGCGCAGGTAGGTGATGTTGTTCTCGCACGGCGGGATCAGCAGCGGAACCTGCTCGGCCACCTGCATGCCGTGCCGCAGCAACGCCTCGCGCTTGCGCGGGTTGTTGGACATCAGCCGGACCGAGTTGACGCCCAGGTCGTGCAGGATCTCGGCGGCGACGCCGTAGTCCCGGGCGTCCACCGGCAGCCCGAGCGCGAGGTTGGCCTCGACGGTGTCCAGGCCCTCTGCCTGCAGGGCCATCGCGCGCAGCTTGGCGAGCAGGCCGATGCCGCGGCCCTCGTGCCCCCGCAGGTAGACGACTATGCCGCGGCCCTCGGCGACGACCGCGCGCAGCGCCGAGGCGAGCTGGTCGCCGCACTCGCAGTGCTGGGAGCCGAAGGCGTCGCCGGTCAGGCACTCGGAGTGCAGCCGGGTGAGCACGTCCTCCGTGCCGATCTCGCCGTAGACCAGGGCCACTTGCTCGTCGCCGCGGTCATGGTCGAGGTATCCGATCGCGCGGAATTCCCCGTACACGGTGGGCAAGGGGGCATTCACCACGCGTTCCACGCCGGAACGCTGCGTACGCGGTGCGGACTTCTTGCCGAGGACACCAACTTTTTCTGTCATGATTCTTCAGTTCCTAAGCAGAGACGAAAGGCCGGGAAAAGATGAGTGATTCGCAGACGCGGCCGGCGGCACACTCGCTGGTGCCGGCGGACACCACCGAGGACGTTCGGGAGCGGGGAGCGGGCCTCTCACGACAGGTCGCGGTCCTTCCCGTCGGGAGCTTCGAGCAGCACGGCCCGTTCCTGCCCCTTGCGACGGACACGCTCGTGGCCTGCGCGATCGCACGCGAGATAGCCGCCGTACACCCGGTGCACCTCCTTCCGCCGGTGACGATCGCCTGCTCGCACGAGCACGCGGCCTGGCCGGGGACCGTCAGCATCTCCTCCGTGACCCTTCATGCGGTGATACGGGACATAGCGGCTTCGCTCCGCCGGTCGGGTGTCGACGCCCTGGTGCTGGTCAACGGGCACGGCGGAAACTACGTACTGGGCAATGTCGTTCAGGAGTCCTCCGCGCGGGGCGAGCGAATGGCACTGTTCCCGGCCCCGGAGGACTGGGAGACGGCGCGGGAGCGGGCGGGGGTGGAGACCTCGCTGCTCACCGACATGCACGCGGGGGAAATTGAGACCTCCATCCTTCTGCACACTCATCCCGAATTGATCCGACCCGGATATGAGACTTCCGATTTCGTGGCGGACGACCGCCGTCATCTCCTCACCCTCGGTATGTCCGGCTATACCGATTCGGGGGTCATAGGCCGCCCTTCGCTGGGTTCCGTGGAAAAGGGGAAGCGGCTGCTGGCGAGCCTCGCGGATTCCTTCGGCGCGTATGTGTCACTGCTGACCTCCGCGGAGGATTCCGTACGGGACTGAGGAGACGCAAGGGCGTAGCGTCCGGGTTCCGGGGCCGTCTCGGTGACGGCGGTCCCGGAACCGGCGCGCAGGCCGGTGTACCAGCGGGCGACGAGGACGAGGACGCCGGGCAGGGCGGCCACGAAGCTGAGCACGCCGTACACGACGGCGACGGCCAGCCCGCTGCCCGCGCCCAGCCCTGCCGCGCCGAACGCCCAGGCGGTGACGCCTTCGCGGGGGCCGAAGCCGCCGACGTTCAGGGGCAGGCCCATCGCGAGCAGGGCGAGCACGGCGAGCGGCAGCAGGACGGCCACGGAGGCGGTGGTGCCGGCGACCCGGGCGGCGAGCACGAACGTCGCGATGTGGCCGGCCAGGACGACGGCCGAGGAGAGGGCGACACCGGGTCCGTTGCGGCGGGACAGCAGGGCTTCCCGCGCCTCGCCGAGCGTGCTGCGCAGCGCCGTCGGGTTCGACCGGTCACGGCGGGAGGGCGCACGGTTCATGCGCACGGCGGCCACGACGGCGAGCGCACCCACCGCGGCGAACAGCAGGACCGGCGTGAGGTCGCGGGCCTCGTTGAGCACCGGTGACGGCATGGTCAGCAGGACGACGGCGCCGACGAGCGCGAGGACGACCTGACCGGCCGTCCGCTCCAGCACGACCGCGCGGACACCACGGCCCAGATCACCCGTGCTCTGCCCGTGCCGCACCGCCCGGTGCACATCGCCGAGGACGCCGCCGGGAAGGGCCGCGTTGAGGAACAGGGCGCGGTAGTAGTCGGCGACAGCCGGCCCGAGCGGCAGCCTGATCCGCAGCCCCCGCGCCACCAACTGCCAGCGCCACGCGCTGAACACGGTGGTCACGAGCCCGATCCCGAGCGCCCCGACCAGCGCCGCCCCGTCGATCCGCCGCAGCCCGTCGAGGAAGACACCGGTACCGAGCCGCCAGAACAGCACGACGAGGATGGCGATGCCGACGACCGTGCCCAGGTGGGTGCGGGCGGCGGGTGTGTTGAGGCGGGACAGGACGGTGCGCAGGCGGCTGCGGGGGGACTTGGGGGCGGTGGCCTCCGGGCGGGGGTCGGTGACGACGACGCCGATAGGGGAGGGCGCGACGGCGGTGGCAGCGGGAGCATCGGTACGTACCGTCAGGAACGGGGCGACGGACTCGGTTTCCCGGAGCGCCGGGGCCGTCGCGAAGACGTCGCCGTCCGGACGTACCGCGACGGTCTCGGCCCCCTTCCGGTCCGCTCTCCGGGCTCGCGGCTTGGTGCCCGCCCGCTCGCGGCGTGTCCTTGCCACCGTCTCCACGCTCATGACACTCCGCCCGTCGGTCGGACCAGCGCCAGCAGGTCGCTGTGGTGGACCACGACGCGCAGTTCGCCGGCCTGGCAGGCGGCG
This sequence comes from Streptomyces shaanxiensis, assembly GCF_039537145.1. Taxonomy (NCBI): domain Bacteria; kingdom Bacillati; phylum Actinomycetota; class Actinomycetes; order Kitasatosporales; family Streptomycetaceae; genus Streptomyces; species Streptomyces shaanxiensis. The sequence goes on along the minus strand of NZ_BAAAZY010000010.1, from coordinate 407,682 downwards.
AGGCGTTCCTGCAGGTAGCGGTCGGCGCGCTCGCGGAGTTCGGGGCGCTGCTCGACCGCCGCGCCGACCCAGCCGCGCAGCCACTGGGCCGTGAGCGCCGACTCACCGGGGCCGAGCCGCCAGGGGCTCGGGTGCACCTGGACGGTCGCGCCGTGCTCGGCGAAGGCCTCGGCCGCCGCGGTGATCGCGTCCGGGCCGAGCAGCCCCGAGCGCCGCTGGTGGGCGTTGAACGCCTCGGCGATCTCCGCGTCCAGCGGGTCGGACGGGGTGAGTTCGACGCGGCCGGCGACGGAGAGCGTCAGCAGCGCCGGGCAGCCCGCGCCGGCGCAGGCGGCGGCGAGCGTGTCGATCTCCTCGCGGGTGAGGACGTCGAGCAGTGCGGAGGCGGTCACCAGCGAGGCGCCGGCGAGGGCGTCCGGGGTGAGGCGGCCGACGTCGCCGCGGCGCGTCTCGACCGTGACCCGACTGCCGTCGGCGCCGGAACGCGGGGAGGCCACCGCGGCGAAGTGCAGGAGGTACGGGTCGCGGTCGTGCAGGACCCAGTGCTGGGCGCCGTCCAGGTGGGGCGCGAGCCAGCGGCCCATGGAGCCGGTGCCGCAGCCCAGGTCGTGGATGACCACTCCGGACCGTCCCGGCAGGTTGGCGAGCCGGATCCGCAGCGGGTCGAGCAACTCGTGCGCCCGCGCGGCAGCGTCGGCGCCCTCCCGCAGCTCCAGCCACTCGGGGGCGTAGCGGGGCGGGTCGTCCGGCCCGGCCTCCCGCAGCCGCAGGGTGGCCCGCTCACCGGGCCTGACGTCGGGACCGGCACCGAGGATCACTGCGTCGGCGTCGGACTCCGCCGGTACGGACACACCACTCATGTCGCCCCCTGCTGAAACGATCCCGCTCTGCGGCGCGGGCTCCGGGGCGGCAACCGCCGCCGCGTCCCCGGCGTCCCTCGGTCCCGGCTGGGCCGGAATCGTCCCCCCGCTCTGTGCCGTCACTGTCTTCCTCATGCCGCCCTCCGGGGTTCGTTCGGCAGTCGGCCCAGTACCGCGGCCAGGCTGCGGGCCGTGCCGGCCCAGCCGTTCAGGGCGGCCCGGCGTCCCCGGGCCGCCGCCTTCAGTCGGCGCCGTACGTCCGCCTCGCCGAACCAGCCGCGCAGTTCGGCGGCGATCGCGGCGGGGTTCTCCGGCGGGACGAGGATGCCGGGGACGCCGCCGTCGGGGGCCACACCGACCGCCTCCGGGAGGCCGCCGACGTCCGTCGCCAGCACGGGGATACCGCGCGCGAGGGCTTCCGTCACCGCCATGCCGTACGTCTCCGCGTAGGAGGTGAGCACCATGAGGTCGGCGGCGTTGTAGCTGGCGTCGAGTTCGGCGCCGGCCTGCGGGCCCGCCAGGATCAGCCGGTCCTGGAGGCCGTGCCGCGCTATCAGGGACCGCAGCCCGGCCACGTACTCGGGGTCCTGGTTCAGCCCGCCCACGCACACACAGCTCCACGGCAGGTCGACCGCCGCCGCCAGCGCCTCCACCAGCCGGTGCTGACCCTTGCGCGGCGTCACCGCTGCCACGCACAGCAGCCGCGACACCCCGTCCGTGCCGGACGCGAGGGGCGCGATGTCGGCGCCGGGGGCGGCGGCGTGGACCCGGTCGGGGGCGAGGCCGTGGTGGGAGACGAGGCGGCGGACCGCCCAGTCGCTGGTGGCGATGACCGCGGGCACGGCGCGCAGCACCGTGCGCTCCCGAGCGTCCAGCTCCGCGGCGACGGCGGGCTCCAGCCCCGTCTCGTCGCCGAGCGGGAGGTGGACGAGGACGGCGAGGCGCAGCCGCTCCGCCTCCGGGACGATGATCTCGGGCACACCGCAGGCGACCAGCCCGTCCAGCAGGACGACGGTCCCGTCCGGGAATTCACCCAGCGTGCGGGCGAGTTCCGCGCGGGCGGCAGCCCCGGGCCGGGGCCAGCTGCCGTCGACCGCGTGCTTGTGCACCTGCCAGCCGAAGCCGGGCAGATCCAGACTCACCCGCCGGTCGTAGGCGTTGCCGCCGCTCGGCGCGGTCGAGTCGTCGACGCCGCCCGGCATGACGAAGTGCACGGAGCGCAGGGACATGGGGATGATCTCGGCGTTCTTCAGGACGGAGTGCTGCACGGGCACATAGCCGAGAGTGGCCGACCCTGCCTTCTCCGTCTTTTCTACCTTCTCCGCTTTCTCTGCCTTTTCCGGCTTTTCCAGCATGATGTCGGTCACAGCGCACGCTCATAACTCGCCCATGCGACATGCGACTCGTGCAGCGTGACGGTGAGCCCCGCGAGACCCTTGGCGCCCTCGCCCAGCGCGCCCTTCTCGATCCGCTCGGCCAGCCGGTCGGCGATGACCTTGGCCAGGAACTCGGTGGAGGTGTTGATCCCTGCGAAGTCGGGTTCGTTGTCGAGGTTTCTGTAGTTCAGCTCCCCGACGACGGCACCCAGTTCCCGGGTGGCCAGCCCGATGTCGACGACGATGTTGTCGTCGTCCAGCTGCTCACGCCGGAACGTGGCGTCCACCAGGAACGTCGCTCCATGCAGGCGCTGCGCGGGCCCGAAGACCTCGCCGCGGAAGCTGTGGGCGATCATGATGTGATCGCGGACGGTGATGCTGAACAACGGACGACCCTCCAGGTGCGGTGCGCTCCTCATCCCCGCTGATCCGTGCCGGGGATGTCGTGTAGTACGGCTCTTCGCTTCCCCGTGTTCAGCCGCCTCTCACTCTTTTCTCAGGTCAGGCGCTCTTGTCGTCCGGGAATGAACGAGTCCGTCAGGGCGTGTCCGCGTACCTGACGCGGTGACAGAGGGCCGGGATCTCCCCGGAGGTGAGCTTCGGCATCAGCTCGGGCAGCTCCGCGAAAGCGCTCTCCCCCGTGATGAGCGCGTCGAGGGCCGGGTCGGCGAGCAGTTCGAGGGCCAGTGCGAGCCGGTCGGCGTACGTACGGCTTGCGCGGCGGGCCGGGGAGACGGTGCCGACCTGGCTGCTGCGGATGACGAGCCGTCGGGAGTGGAAGGCCTCGCCGAGCGGCAGGGCGACCTGCCGGTCGCCGTACCAGCTGAGTTCGAGGACCGTGCCCTCGGCGGTGAGCAGTTCCAGGGAACGGGTGAGGCCCTGCTCGGTGGCGCTGGCGTGGACGACCAGGTCGCAGTCGCCGAGCGCCTTCTCGGGCGAGGCGAATCCGATGCCGAGGGCCTCGGCGACCGCCGCCCGGCGCGGATCGGCGTCGACCAGCTGCAGGCGTACCCCCGGGAAGCGGGCCAGCAGGGCGGCCACCGAGCAGCCGACCATGCCGCCGCCGACCACGGCGATCCGGTCGCCGACCAGGGGAGCCGCGTCCCAGAGCGCGTTGACGGCGGTCTCGACGGTGCCGGCGAGGACGGCCCGTGCGGCGGGCACGGTGTCCGGTACGACGGTCACGGCGCTCGCGGGGACGACGTACCTCGTCTGATGCGGATGCAGGCAGAAGACCGTACGGCCGACGAGGGTCTCGGGGCCCTCCTCCACCACCCCGACGCTGAGATAGCCGTACTTCACCGGTGCGGGGAACTCGCCCTCCTGGAACGGCGCCCGCATGGCCGCGTGCTGACTCTCCGGGACTCCGCCGCGGAACACGAGTGTCTCCGTGCCCCGGCTGACTCCCGAGTACAGCGACCGCACCAACACGTCGTCCTCGCCCGGCTCCGGAAGGGCGACCTCCCGGAGTTCTCCTTCACCCGGAGAGCTGACCCAGAACGCACGTGCGGTGCGGTTCATCGGATTCCTCCTGAACGATCGTGAAGCTGTGCACGTACCGAGGAGTGCACAGGTCGCGCACAGTACGCGGCCTTGATCGACTCTGTCACCTGGCCGGAGGAATGTGCGGTGGCCCTGAACAACACTTACGACGCGAGGCTGGTCCAGCAGGAGACCGCTGTGGGAGCGGGCGTGCAGATCCTGTTGCTGGCCCTGCTCGGATCGGCGATCGGCATGGGGCCGGCGGGCTGGCTGACCGGGCTCGTCTTCGCCATCGCCACCTGGGCGCTGCTCTCGCTGGCCCTGCACCGGTCCAGGCTCCGCTCCTTCGGCCCGGCCAACCGGGTCACCCTGGGCCGCGCGACGCTGGTGGGAGGTGTCACGGCGCTGGTGGCGGACTCCTTCTTCCAGAGCTCACTGCCCGTCACGCTCTTCGTGGGCCTGACTGCGGTCGCTCTGATCCTCGACGGCGTGGACGGCAAGGTGGCCCGCCGCACCGGCACCTCCACGCCTCTGGGCGCGCGCTTCGACATGGAGGTCGACGCGTTCCTCATCCTCGTCCTGAGCGTGTACGTCTCGATGTCGCTGGGCCCCTGGGTCCTCCTCATCGGCACCATGCGCTACGGCTTCGTCGCCGCCGCCCGCGTCTGGCCCTGGCTGAACGCTCCGCTGCCGCCGAGCACGGCCCGCAAGACGGTCGCCGCGATGCAGGGCGTGTTCCTGCTGCTGGCCGCGTCCGGTTACCTCCCGTACGCGGGGACGTTCGCGGTCGCCGCGCTGGCTCTGGCGGCGCTGGTCTGGTCGTTCGGCCGGGACATCCTGTGGCTGTACCGGACGTCGAGGACGGAGGAGGTCTCCGTGGCGGAGGTGCGGGAGCTGGTTGCGTCCTGAGCGGTCAGCCGTCGGGCGTGCGGCAGGTGGTGGTTGCGGTGGGATGCCTGCGGCGGCCTGTGCGGGTGGGGTGGGGGTGCGCGTAGCGCCTGCGGGGCGGTGGAGGTACGCGGCCACCTCTCGATGGTGGCCCAGGCAATCCAGCCCGTCCGGCGTTTGAGGACGAGGCCCTTCGGGCCGAAGCGGGGGTCTGGGGGCGGCAGCCCCCAGGGACGGGACGGGTAGGGGCGGCGGGGGCGAGACCAAGGGGGCCTCAGGCGCGGCACCCCGCCGGCGCAGGCGCCCCCGGCCCCGACGCCGGGCAAGTCACAAGTCAGCGGGCAGGCAGCTGTCCTCAGGAAGGGGGTGCGGATGCGTCGTCTCTATCTGCGCGGCAGCAGCCCGATCGCCGCCAGCGGTACGACCGCCAGCGCCAGCCACGGCACGGCAGCGGGCAGGCCGGTGTCCAGGAGGGTCCCCGTCGCCGAGCTGCCGAGCAGGACGATGAGGCCGGAGACCGAGGACAACGCGCCGGTGTAGAGGCCGAGTCGGCCCTCCTCGGCCAGGTCGGGGACCCAGGCCCGGGCCACCGGGGCGACCAGCATCTGGCCGAAGGTGAGCAGGACGACGAAGCCGGCCGCGGGCAACAGGCCCGCCGTGCCCGTCCAGTCGGCGGGACGCGCCGCGGCCACGACCGCGAAGCCCGCCGCGATCAGCAGGAGTCCGCCCACCATGGACCGGCGCAGCGTGAGCCGATCCCCCACCCAGCGGGTGACCGGCAGCTGGGCGACCACCACCAGCAGCGAGGACAGGGCGAACAGCCAGGCCAGCGCAGTCTGGGAGCCCGTGGCACGCTCCACCTCGTCGGGGAGGGCCAGATAGAGCTGGTTGTAGGCGAGCAGGTAGGCGCCGTACGCGCAGCACAGCGCGAGGAAGCGGCGGTTGCGCAGCAGCTTGCGAATGCCGCCGCGGAGCCGGACTCCCCCGCGCCCGGGTATGTGCTGCGGCAGCAGCCAGGCGTGCCCGGCGAGGACGAGTACGAAGATTCCGGCGCCGGCCAGGCACACCGTACGGAAGTCCACCGACAGCAGCAGCGCGCCCAGCAACGGTCCGACGAACGCGCCCGCCTGTCCCGCCACGGTCAGCAGCGCGAGGACACGGGTGCGCGAGCCGCCGCCCGACTCCTCCCAGACGACGGCCTGCCGGGCCACCTCGGACTCCACGGCGGGCGAGAACAGCGCGGCGGCGAACCCGATGAGCAGCACCGCGCCGATGACCGCCCACGTCTCCTGCGCATACCCGAGCCAGGCGAACCCGGCGATCCGCAGCACGCACCCCGTGAGCACGACCGGCCGGATCCCGTACCGGTCGGCCAGCGCCCCGCCCACCACGAACAGCCCCTGCTGGCTGAAGGTCCGCAGCCCCAGCACGAACCCGACCAGCCAGCCCGCCATGCCGACGGCCTGCCCCAGGTGCTCGGCGAGGAAGGGCAGGACGGCGAAGAAGCCGATGTTGAAGGCGAGTTGAGTGAGGATGAGAAGGCGGAGGAGTGGGGAGAGGCGGGGGCGGTCCGGGGCCGCCGCCTTGCGGAAGCCGAGTACCGTCGGTGTCATCGGGTCGCCACCAACTCCCTTGTCTTCGACTGCTGTTCGGGCACGGGAAGGGTGGTCTCGGCCCGGTCACTACGACGCCGCACGCGCCGCACGCCTCTGGCCGCCGTCACCGCCAGCGCCCCCAGCAGGGCCAGTACGGCGGCGGGGGCGAGGACCGCCCAGGGGGCGCGTTCGGCGTAGGGCTGGTTCTCGGCGAGGAGCAGGCCCCACTCGGGGGTGGGCGGCTGGGCGCCCAGGCCGAGGAAGGCGAGCGAGGCGAGGGCGAGGGCGACGCCGGGCAGGCGGAGCAGGGCGTGCCGGGTGACGGGCGGCAGCACGGCGGGGAGGAGTTCGTGGCGCATCAGGTACCAGGGGCCGGCGCCCAGGGCTCGGGTCGCGGCGAGGTGGAGGGCGGCGCGTTCCTGCCGGAGCAGCGCGGAGGTGTGGGCGGCGAGCGGTGCCCAGGCGACGGTGGCCACGGCGAGCGCGGGTGTGGCGGTTCCGCTGCCGACGACCGCGGTGACGAGCAGGGCGACCAGGACCGGCGGCAGCGCGGTGACGGTGTCGACGAGCGGGCCGGAGAGCCGGGGCAGCAGGCCGAGCGCCACTCCGGTGAGCAGGGCGGCAGCGGTGATCGCGAGGGCGAGCAGCAGGGTGTCGAGGGCGCCGTGGGCGACGCGGGCGAGGACGTCCCTGCCGAGGGCGTCGGTGCCGAAGGGGTGTGACCGGGACGGGGCTGTGAGTCGCTCGGTGGTGTCGAGGGCCAGCGGGTCGCGGGGCAGGCCGAGGGCGATGACGCCGACGAGCAGGCCGCCGTATGCGAAGGGCAGGAACCTGCGGGCGGGCGGTACCGGCCGGTGCAGGGACGGCAGTGCACCGTCGCGCAGGGCCGGGCCGATCAGCAGGCGGGTGAGGAGGTGGGCCAGTGCGGCGGCGGCCGCGGCGAGCAGGACGAGGGCGAGCGTGCCGGCCTGGAGGACGGGCAGGTCCTGGGCGAGGGCGGCCTGGAGGGTGGTGCGGCCGAGGCCGGGGATGTCGAAGATCTGCTCGACGGTGACCGCTCCGCCGGTGATGCCCACGACGAACAGGCCGGTGTTGGGCAGCAGTCCGGGCAGGCAGCGGCGCAGGGCCTGGCGGGCGACCGTGCGGCCGGGCAGCCCGCGGGCGGTGGCGGCCAGCGCCCAGGGCTCGGCGAAGGCGCCGGGGAGAAGGTCGTCGAGGAGCCGGCCGAGCACGGCGCCGGCGGGGAGGCCGAGGGCGAGGGCGGGCAGGATCGTCCACCGGGGCCCGTACCAGCCGAGGGCGGGCAGCCAGCCGAGCTGTACGCCGACGACCGTGGCGAGGACGGACGCGGTGAGGAACTCGGGCAGCGCGGCGAGGACCGCCGAACCGCTGCCTCCCGCGCGCCGCCCGTCGAGCCGCCGCTGCGCGCCGAGCCACAGGGTGCGGGCGCAGATCAGCGCGGCGGTGACGGCGGCGACCGCGAGGGCCACCGCCATCAGCAGCAGGGAGACGCCGAGGGCCTGCAGAACGACGGGCGTGACCTCGCTGCCGGAGATCCACGATCGTCCGGCGTCCCCGCGCCACAGCCCGCCCAGCCAGTCACCGAGCAGGTGGAACGGGCCGGCGTCCAGGCCGAGTCGGTCGCGGATGTCCGCCAGCACCTCGGGCGTGGGGTCGCGGTCCGCCGACCGGGCCTTGAGCACGGTGCGGGCCGGGTCGGTGTGCGAGAGCCAGGGCAGTACGCCGATGGCACACACCAGGGCGGCCGCGATCCCCGCACGCCACAGGAGCGTGGCTGCCTGGCTCCGCATGGATCAGCGCCGGGTGCCGGTGCCGACGAGGGTGCGCTCGTACGGGTCGAGGAGCGCGCCGGTGACGGAGGGCGCGACGCCGGTGATGATGCGCTGGTGGACCAGCGGTACGACGGCGTCGGTGCCGAGGATCCGCGCCTCGGCGGCCATCGCCGCGTCCTGCCGCTTCGCGGTGTCGGTGGCGTCCTCCGCCTTGGCCACGGCCCGGTCGACGTCCTTGTCGCAGAGCTGGGCGATGTTGTAGCCGCCGTCGCAGGTGTAGTCACTGGCCAGGACGGAGACGGGGTCGCCGGTGTCGACGAGGGTGTTGCGGGCGAGGACGAAGGCGTCGAACTTGCCGCCCAGCGCGTCGCTCTCCAGCCGCGAGTACTCGCGCACCTCCAGCGTGACGTCGAACCCGGCCTTCTCCAGCTGCTGCTTCAGCACCTGGGCGGCTTCCGGGAGTTCGGGCCGGTTGTCGTACGTGGCGAGGGTGATCCGCGTCCCGTCGGGCTTGCCCGCCTTCGCGCGCCCGACCGGCTCGGTCCGCTTGCCGGCGGCCCAGGTGACGGCGGGCCCGTAGATGCCGGCGCCGGCGTCGGCGTACCCCTCGTAGACGCCCTTGGCGAACGCGGAGGTGTCGACGGCCTGGCGGGCGGCGGCCCGCAGGGCGGCGTCCTTGAAGGGGCCCTTCTGCGTGTTGAGGAGCAGGCTCGTGGTGCGGGTGGTGGCGGTCGCCTCGCGGGTCGCCTCGTCGAGGGTGGCGGCCTGGGCGACGGGGATCGCCTCGGCGAGGTCGACCTGGTCGGTGCGCAGGGCGCCGGCGCGGGCGGTGCCGTCGGCGACGAACTTCACGTCGATGCCGCTGGCCTGGGCGCGGCCGCCCCAGTAGTCGTCGTAGCGGTCGAGGGTGGCCGCGGTGGTGCCCATGACCTTGGTGAGCTCGAAGGGTCCGGTGGCGGAGCCGACCAGGTCGACGCCCTCCTTGGTGTCCTCCTTGCCGTACGCCTTGCCCGCGAGGATGGCGAGGGAGGGGCTGGACAGGCGCAGGGGCAGGATCGGGTCGGGGTCCCCGGTGGTGATCCGTACGCCGGTGCCGCCCTCGGCCTTGGCGGTGAGGGTGACTCCGGACAGGGCGGCCGGGGCGGGCTTGGCCTGTGTGGCGTGGGTGAGGGCGGCGGCGACCGCGGCCGGGGTGACCTTCGAGCCGTCCTGGAAGGTGGCCTCGCGCAGGGTGAACAGCCAGGTGCGGTCGTTCTCCTGGCGCCAGGAGGCGGCGAGGGCGGGGGCGGCGGCGCCGTTGGCGTCCAGCGCGGTCAAGCCCTCGGTGATGCCGAGGCGGCTGAGGATGGTGGCGTCGGCGCCGTACGGCGAGAGCCCCTCGGCGGGCGGGAAGGCGAGGGCGACGCGGAGGCGGGAGCCGTCCTGGGCGCCGCCCGCCGCGTCGGTGCCCCCGCCGGAGGCGAAGCAGCCGGTCAGGACGGGGGCCAGTACGAGGGCGATGAGCGGCCGGAGTCGGCGTCGCACGGTCGGTCGCACGCTCTGTCGCACGGTCTATCGCTCCATCGGTATCTCGAAGTGGACGACGCCGTTCGCGCCGTCCCGGTCCTCGCGTTCGTCGTGCACGACCTTGCCGAGCGAACGCCAGAAGCCCTCGGCGCCGGGCACCTTCGGGTCGGTGTGCAGATACACGGCGCGGTAGCCGCCGTCCGCCGCCGCGAAGGCGAGCAGTTCCCCGACGAGGCGTCGGGCCAGACCCCGCCTGCGGTGCTCGGCGCGGACGTAGACGCGGCGCAGCTGCGCGGTCTCGCCGGAGGGGTAGCGCTCGGCGAGATCGCGCGGGTTCGGCGGGTGGGCCGGGCCTCGGGAGTCGAGGGCGGCGGTGGCGACGACACCGTTGCCGCGCGGGTCGAGGGCGACGAGGAGGGTGTGGCGGGGCGGGGCGAGATAGGCGGCGGCCGGGTCGATGATGTCCGCGTGCCAGCGGGGCACGTAGCCGGTACCGAAGTCGTGGTAGACGGTGTCGAGCATCAGGGCTCGCGCACCGTCGAGGTCGTCCGGGCTCGCCGCCCTGATGCTGTAGTCGCGCACTTGCACATCATATGCATTAAGCGCAAGGGCTGATCACGACGACCCTCGCGGCCACCCCAACCCCCTTACGGATCAAGCGATTTGACAGTGATCGCGAACCGCCGACACCCTAGCCACATGACATCCATTTTCAACAAGGGTACCCTGAAGGCTGCCCTGGGCGCGAAGGCGGGCCGCTGCTGATGCGCATCGCATTCGTCGGCAAGGGCGGCAGCGGCAAGACGACACTGTCGGCGCTCTTCTCCCGCCACCTGGCACACTCCGGCGCGCCCGTGCTGGCCATCGACGGCGACATCAACCAGCACCTCGCCGAGGCGCTGGGCCACGCCGGCGACGCCCTGGACGCCCCGCCGCTCGGCGCCCATGTGCGGGACATCAAGGAGTTCCTGCGCGGCACCAACCCGCGCATCCCTTCCGCCGACGCCATGATCAAGACCACCCCGCCCGGCAGGGGCTCACGCCTGGTGACCCTGCTCGGCGACGACGAACTGCACGCACGACACGTCCGGCGCGTGGGCGACGTGCCGCTGATGGTGACGGGCGAGTTCGACGAGAGCGACCTCGGGGTGGCCTGCTACCACTCCAAGCTCGGCGGGGTGGAGCTCTACCTCGGCCACCTGGTCGACGGCCCCGGCGAGTACGTCGTGGTCGACATGACGGCGGGCGCGGACGCCTTCGCGTCGGGCCTGTTCACCCGCTTCGACATGACGTTCCTGGTGGCGGAGCCCACGCGGAAGGGTGTCTCGGTGTACCGCCAGTACCGCGACCACGCCCGGGAGTTCGGCATCCGCATCGCGGTCGTCGGCAACAAGGTGACGGGCGAGGACGACCTGCTCTTCCTGAAGGAGGAGGTGGGCGACGACCTCCTCACCCACCTGGTCCACTCCTCCTGGGTCCGCGCCGCCGAACAGGGTCGCGAGCAGGGCGAGTTGGAGTCCCACAACGTGCACGCCCTGAACGTCCTGCGCGAGGCCGTCGACGCCTGCCCCAAGGACTGGCCCACGGCCCACGGCCACGCCGTCGACTTCCACCTGCGCAACGCGCGCGCGTGGGCGGACGACAGAACGGGCCACGACCTGGCCGCACAGGTGGACCCGGAGTTCGTGCCGGGCCCGGCCTCACTGGCCTGATCTCTCCCCTACTCCCCTACTCCCCTGCACCCCCGATCCCTGGACAGGAACCCCCGCATGTCTCTCGACGTCTCCCCGAAGCTCCTTGCCGAAGCCGAACACGGTGACATCCGCGAGGAGGACTTCGTGGACACCGTCCGCACCTCCCTGCCGTACGCCTACGACCTGATCGCCTCCCTCGCCGCCGAACTCCGCGGTGGCACGGCCGAGTTCACCGACAACCAGACCCCTCCGCCGTCCGAGCAGGAGCGCGGCCAACTCCTGCGCGCCCTCGCCAGCGACGCGATCCGCGGCAGCCTGGAGCGGCACTTCGGCGTGACCCTCGCCTTCCAGAACTGCCACCGGGTGGCGGCGTTCCGCCCGGAGTCCGCCGACGGCGAGACGTACGCCCGCTTCACTTCCCTGCGCTCGCAGGTGCTGAACCAGTCGCCGGAGTTCCGGGACTGCTGACCGCCCGCGGTCGGACCCGACGCCGTCCGGTCTGCTCGACGCATGCCGTGTCGAGCAGACACCCAGGTCGACGAGCTGTGGCGTGCGAGACTTCGTCACATGAGGGACGCGAGATTCTGGACGCAGGCCGCATGAACCCGCACGGCACCCTGCCGGACCCGGACGAGCACGTTCGCTTCGCGGCCCACCTCGACGAGCTGCGGCAGGTAGCCGATGTCGACGAGGTCGACCTTGTCCGCCGCGTCCTCACCGACCCGGACCCGACGATGGCCCAGTCCGCCGTGCTGCGGCACCTGGACCGTCGAGCCGCCGGCCTGTGCCTCGACCCCGCCTACGAAGCGTGGGTAGGGGCGATGGCCCAGGCAGTGAGCGGCCGCCCGTTCCTGACCCGACGCCTGCGGGAGTGGTCACTCTTGCGCGCCGTCACGCTCAACCTGCCCTGGCACCCGGACGACCTGCTCACGTCATCGAACTGGCTCCAGCTCAAGGCCGCCGCCGCGGCGAACACCGAGGCCCGACAGGTCCTCGCCGAGGCCGGCCGCACCAAGCGGATCCGCAACACCGCCAGAGCCGGCCTCGACCGCCGGACCGGGCATTGACGCGCAATCCGTCGCGAAGAGTTCTCGGCCGGGGTCAGGCCGCGTCCCGGGCTCGACTGCGGTGCGCGCGCACGATCTCCGCGTACCGTCGCCCGCTGCCCTTGATCGTGCGCACCTGCGTGCCGTAGTCGACATGTACCAGCCCGAACCGCTTGGCGTAGCCGTAAGCCCACTCGAAGTTGTCGAGCAGCGACCAGGCGAAGTAGCCCGCCAGCGGTGCCCCCTTGCGGGCCGCGGACGCGCAGGCTGCCAGGTGCTGGACCAGGTAGTCCTGCCGCTCGGGGTCGTCGACCGTGCCGTCCGGGCGTACGACGTCCTCGTAGGCGGAGCCGTTCTCGGTGACGTACAGCTTGCGGGCGCCGTACTCCTCGGTCAGGCGCAGCAGCAGGGTCTCCATGCCGCTCGCGTCGACCTCCCAGTCCATGCCGGTGCGCGCGACGTCGGGACGGCGGATCGCGCGGGCGTGCGGGACGGGGCCCGTGGGGTCGTCGGTGACGGTCGCCGGGAAGTAGTAGTTGAGGCCGAGCCAGTCGAGGGGGGCGGCGATCGTCTCCAGGTCGCCCGGCTGCTCGGGGAGTTCGACGCCGTACAGCTCACGCATGTCCGCCGGGAATCCGCGTCCGTGCACCGGGTCCAGCCACCAGCGGTTGGTGTGGCCGTCCATGCGGCGGGCGGCGGCGAGGTCCTCGGGGCGGTCGCTCGCGGCGTGGACGGTGGAGAGGTTGGTGACGATGCCCACCTCGGCGTCGGCGGCGGACGCCCGGATCGCCTGGGCGGCGAGACCGTGGCCCAGGAGGAGGTGGTAGGAGGCCCGGACCGCCGCCGTGAGGTCCGTCAGGCCGGGGGCCATCGTGCCTTCCAGGTGGCCGATCCACGCCGAGCACAAGGGTTCGTTGAGGGTCGCCCAGTGGGTGACGCGGTCGCCGAGGCGTTCGGCGACGACCGAGGCGTACGCCGCGAAGTGCTCGGCGGTCGCCCGCTCGGGCCAGCCGCCCCGGTCCTGGAGCGTCTGCGGCAGGTCCCAGTGGTAGAGGGTGACGGACGGGGTGATGCCCGCCGCCAGCAGGCCGTCGACCAACTCGTCGTAGAAGGCGAGGCCCTTGGGGTTCATGGGGCCGTCCCCGTCCGGGACGACTCGTGGCCACGCGATCGACAACCGGTAGGCGTTGGTGCCCAGTCGGCGCATCAGCTCGATGTCCTCGCGCCAGCGGTGGTAGTGGTCGCAGGCGACGTCGCCGTGGTCGTCGCCCGCGATCTTGCCGGGGGTGTGCGAGAAGGTGTCCCAGATCGACGGGGAACGGCCGTCCTCCGCCACGGCTCCCTCGATCTGGTACGCCGATGTGGCCGTGCCCCACAGGAAGTCGTGCGGGAGTGCGGCGAGGTCGATGGTCACTGAAGTCCCTTCGCGGACAGGAGAGTCGGTCACTTGACGGCTCCGGCCGTCAGGCCGGCGACCAGGTAGCGCTGGAGGAGCAGGAAGCCGGCGACGACGGGGACGCTGACGACCAGCGAGGCGGCCATGATCTGGTTCCAGTACACGTCGTTGAGCGTCGAGTAGCCCTGGAGGCCGACGGCGAGGGTGCGCGTGGTGTCGTTGGTCATCACCGACGCGAACAGCACCTCGCCCCAGGCGGTCATGAAGGCGTAGACGGCGACCGCGACGATGCCGGGTATCGCGGCCGGTACGACCACCCGGAACAGCGCGCCGAGCGGGCCGCAGCCGTCCACCAGTGCCGCCTCGTCCAGGTCTCGGGGCACCGAGTCGAAGTACCCGATCAGCATCCAGATCGAGAACGGCAGGGAGAAGGTCAGGTACGTCAGGATCAGGCCGCCGCGGGAGCCGAACAGGGCGATGCCGGTGGCGTTGCCGATGTTGACGTAGAGGAGGAACAGCGGGAGGAGGAAGAGGATGCCCGGGAACATCTGCGTGGACAGGACCGTGACGGTGAAGACGCGCTTGCCGCGGAAGGAGTACCTGCTGACCGCGTACGCCGCGAACACCGCGATCACCACCGAGCAGACCGTCGCCGCGCCCGCCACGATCAGCGAGTTCACGAAGTACCTCGCGAGCGGCACCGTCGACCAGATGTCGATGTACGGGCGGATAGTCAGACCGCTGGGCAGCCAGCGGAACTTGCCCGTGACGTCCGCGAGCGGTTTGAGGGAGCTGGAGACCATGACGTAGACGGGGACCAGCACGAAACCGGTGAGCAGGGTGAGGAAGATCCGCCGGGACCAGAGGAAGGAGCGCGGCGGAGCCATGGGGGACCTGGGCCTGAGCGTCGGGGAGCTAGACATCGGCGGTCCTCCGTCCGCGCGAGGTGAGCCAGAGGTACCCGCCTGTCACCAGGAGCAGGAACAGCAGCAGGAGTACGGACATCGCGGACCCTGTGCCGAAGTTCCAGGTGACGAACGACGCCTGGTAGATGTGCACCGAGATGAGGTCCGCGGCCTCGGGGGCCGTCTTGCCGAACAGGACGTACGGCGTGTTGAAGTCGTTGAACGTCCACAGGAACAGCACCAGGACGAGGACCTGGTTGACCGGGCACAGCGACGGCAGGGTGATGCGGCGGAGCTGCTGCCACCTGCCCGCGCCGTCCAGGGCCGCCGCCTCGTACAGCTCCTTCGGGATGTTCTGCAGGCCGGCCATGACGATGAGGAAGGCGAACGGCCAGCCCTTCCACACCGACACCGTCAGCAGCGCGACGAAGCTGTTGTCGCCGATGAGCCAGAAGGAGGGCTTGTCGGTGAGGCCGAGCTGGTCGTGCAGGACGTGGTTCACCAGGCCGTTGTCGTGCTGGAACATGAACACCCAGGTGATGACGGCCGTGTAGACGGGCAGCGCGTACGGCACCAGGAACAGGGCGCGCAGCAGGCCCCGGCCGCGGAAGGTGTCCTGCAGGTAGATCGCGGCGGCCGTGCCGATCAGCCAGCACAGGCCGACCGAGAGCAGTGTGAAGGCGACGGTGACCAGGAACGAGTGGAGCAGCGCCTCGCCCACGGGGGCGTTGAGGTCCACCGACATCCGGTAGTTGTCGAGGCCGTTCCAGGGCGCGGTGGTCCAGTCGCGGATGTAGAACTGGGTGAGCTCCTTGAAGCTCATCAGGATGCCGATGACCATCGGCACCAGGTGGACCAGGAGTTCCAGGAGCAGGGCGGGCAGGAGCAGCAGGTACGGCAGTCCGATGCGGCGGATCCGCCCGGGACGGCGGCGGGGGCCGTCCGCCGTCCCGGGGGAGCTCTGACGCACTGCGGTCTCCGCGGGGACCGTGGTCGTCATCGTGCTCACTTCGTCGGCATCTGCTGCTGGGCCTTCTCCAGGGCCGCCTTCACCGAGTCGGTGGTCACCGCGCGTCCGGCGGCGGCGTCGGCGAACAGCTCCTTGACGGCCGTTCCGACCGCCGTCTCGAACTGGGACTCGTCGGCGACCTGGGGAGCGGCGACGGCGCTTCCCGCGAGGGTGTCCTTGAGGACCGCGTTGGCGGGGGTGTTGAAGGCCTGGTCCGATTGCGCCCCCTTGACCGGCGGGATCGAACTGTAGGCCTCGTTGAGGATCTTCTGCTCGGCGTCGCTCGTCATGAACTTCACGAACTTCGTGGCGCCGTCGAGGTTGTCGGTGTTCTTGAAGACGGCCAGGTTGATGCCCATGACCATGGAGTTGACGCCGGTGCCGGCGCCGGGGGTGCCGGACTGGACGGGCACGGGGGCGACACCGTAGGCGTCCTCGCTCATGCCCTGCGACTTGAGGTTGGCGGAGGCGGACTGCCACAGCAGCATCGCCGTCCTGCCCTTGGCGAAGTCGCTGACGGACTGGTTCTGGGCGTACTCGGCGTTGCCCGGCGCGATGATCCTGTCCTTGGCCATCAGGTCGACGAACTGCTTGACGCCCTCGACGGCCTTGTCGGAGGTGAAGTCCGGCTTGCCGTCGGCGGTGAAGAAGTCGGCGCCGTGCTGCTTGGCGAAGACGACGGCGTGGTGGATGTTCTCCGACGGGTTCGAACCCTCAACGCCCAGGCCCCACTTGCCGTCCTGCGACAGCTTCTTGCCGTCGGCTATGAGCTCGTCCCAGGTGGCCGGCGGCTTCGAGATGCCCGCGTCGGCGAACATCTTCTTGTTGTAGTAGAGCGCGTACGCCATCGAGTACAGCGGCACCGCGGCCGGGTCCTGGCCCTGCGCACCGGTCGAGCCGAGGGCCGAGTCGACGAACCGGTCCCTGCCGCCGATCTTGTCGAGGTTCCCGGCGTCCCACGGCAGCAGCGCCCCGGTGGCCTGGAGGGAGGCGCTCCAGGTGTTGCCGATGTTGAGGACGTCCGGGCCCTGCCCGGAGGTGGTCGCGGTGAGGATCCGGTTGAGCAGGTCCGACCAGGGCACGACCTCCAGCTTCACCTCGATGCCGGTCTGCTGCTCGAACTTGTCGAGTTCGGGCTGGAGGACCTTCTTGTCGACCTCGATACTCGCGCCCTGGTTGGACGCCCAGTAGGTGAGGGTCTTCGGCGAGTCGTCGGACCCGCCACCCGTCGGCGAACCGCCACCACAGGCCGAGGCGGCCAGGGCGAGGGACACGGTGACGGCGCCTACGGCTGCGGCTCGGATGCTGCGCATGCTCCTGATGGCCCTTCCGGGAAGTGCATCACGGCTTAATTTAGAGCGTGAGTTAAGCCTCGGAAGGCGGGCGCGTCAAGGGTTTTGACACACTCTCGGAACTTCCGCCGCACCTCTTGACTCATCCGTTCCACGGTTGAACCATTCAGCGGCGAGAGAGCGCTCCCCGCACCCCACGACGTTCACTTCCTGAACCAGGAGAGCCGCCCCATGCCCCCTTCCTCCCCGCCCTCCCCGTCCTCGGGACCGCCCGCGATCGGCCGCCGGACCCTCATCGGCGCCGCGGTCGCGTCGGCGCCGGCTGTGCTCGGACTGTCGACGGACG
The DNA here is from genome assembly GCF_039537145.1 of Streptomyces shaanxiensis. Classification (NCBI taxonomy): domain Bacteria; kingdom Bacillati; phylum Actinomycetota; class Actinomycetes; order Kitasatosporales; family Streptomycetaceae; genus Streptomyces; species Streptomyces shaanxiensis. Next base: position 390,494 of record NZ_BAAAZY010000010.1, on the reverse strand, counting down.
CCTCCGCGGAAGCTTCCTCGCGGGTGTCGCCGCAGGCCGCCGGTCCGTCCGCCGGCCAGGCCTCCGCCGCGCCGTCGGCCCGGAAGAGACCGCGCCCCCTGCCCGGTGGCGGCGATCTCGGCCCGAACGTCCTCGTCTTCGACCCGTCGACCCCGGGCATCCAGGCCCGCCTCGACGAGGTGTTCCGGCAGCAGGAGTCGGCCCAGTTCGGCACCGGCCGCTACGCCCTGCTCTTCAGGCCCGGCACCTACCACGGCCTCAACGCCCAACTCGGCTTCTACACCTCGATCGCGGGCCTGGGCCTGTCCCCCGACGACACGACCATCAACGGCGACGTCACGGTCGACGCCGGCTGGTTCAACGGCAACGCGACGCAGAACTTCTGGCGCTCGGCGGAGAACCTCGCCCTGGTTCCGGTGAACGGCACCAACCGGTGGGCGGTGGCGCAGGCGGCACCCTTCCGCCGGATGCATGTGCGCGGCGGCCTCAACCTCTCCCCCACCGGCTACGGCTGGGCCAGCGGCGGCTACATCGCCGACAGCCGGATCGACGGTCAGGTCGGACCGTACTCGCAGCAGCAGTGGTACACCCGCGACAGCGCGGTCGGCGGCTGGCTCAACGGCGTGTGGAACATGGTGTTCTCTGGCGTCGAGGGCGCACCCGCGCAGAGCTTCCCCGACCCGCCGTACACCACGCTCGACACGACTCCCGTCTCACGCGAGAAGCCGTTCCTGTACGTCGACGGAAGCGAGTACGGAAGCGAGTTCCGTGTCTTCCTGCCGGAGAAGCGGACCAACGCCCGCGGTGTCACCTGGGGCAACGGCACACCGAGAGGCACTTCGCTGCCTCTGACGCGGTTCTACGTGGCACGCCCCGGTGTCCCGGCGGCCACGCTGAACCAGGCGCTCGCACAGGGACTCCACCTCCTGCTCACGCCGGGGATCTACCACCTCGACCAGCCGATCCTGGTGAACCGGGCCGGCACGGTCGTACTCGGCCTGGGATACGCGACGATCATCCCCGACAACGGCGTCACCGCACTGCGGGTCGCCGACGTGGACGGCGTACGGCTCGCGGGCTTCCTCGTCGACGCCGGTCCGGTCAACTCCGCGACCCTGCTGGAGGTCGGCCCGAGCGGCGCCTCCCGGGACCACTCCGCCAACCCGACCACCGTGCAGGACGTGTTCATCCGGATCGGCGGCGCGGGCGCCGGCAAGGCCACCACCAGCATGGTGATCAACAGCCGGCACACGATCATCGACCACACGTGGGTATGGCGCGCCGACCACGGCGAGGGAGTCGGCTGGGAGACCAACCGCGCCGACTACGGCGTCGTCGTCAACGGCCACGACGTCCTGGCCACCGGCCTGTTCGTGGAGCACTTCAACAAGTACGACGTCCAGTGGTACGGCCAGCGGGGTCGCACGATCTTCTTCCAGAACGAGAAGGCGTACGACGCCCCGAACCAGGCCGCCATCCAGAACGGGCCGGTGAAGGGCTACGCCGCCTACAAGGTCGGGGACGGCGTGACCTCGCACGAAGGCTGGGGACTGGGCAGCTACTGCTATTACAACGTCGACCCCACGATCGTGCAGCACCACGGCTTCGCCGCCCCGAACACGCCGGGAGTGCGGTTCCACGATCTGCTGGTCGTGTCGCTGGGCGGCAACGGGCAGTACGAGCGGGTCATCAACGACACGGGAGCGCCTACCTCGGGGACGTCGACGGTGCCGTCGACGGTGGTGTCGTATCCCTGAGCGGGATCCCTGAGCGGAATCCCTGAATGGGCTCCCCCAGAGGGCGGAGGGCCCCGTCCCTGGAGGAGACGGGGCCCGAACGCCCTACCGCGATGCCGTCGGCATCGGCGCCGCTGCCGCTGCCGGCGCCGGCGCGTACCCGGTCGGCCGGGACGTGAAGCTGCCCCGGCCCTGCGTCCGGCTGCGCAACCGGGTCGCGTAGCCGAACAGTTCCGCCAGCGGCACGGTCGCCGTGACGACCGCCGCGCCCGCCCGCGTGGTCGAGCCGGTCACCCGGCCCCGGCGCGCCGCGAGGTCGCCGAGGACTCCGCCGACCGCGTCGTCGGGCACGGTGACCGTGACCTCGACGACCGGCTCCAGGAGGACCATCGCGCAGGTGCGCAGGGCATCGCGGAGGCCGAGTCGGCCGGCGGTGCGGAAGGCCGTGTCGGAGGAGTCCTTCACATGGGTCGCCCCGTCGGTGAGGGTGACGCGCAGCCCGGTCACCGGGTGGCCGCCGAGCGGGCCCTCGGCGAGGGCGTCCCGGCAGCCGGCCTCGACGGCACGGACGTACTCCTGCGGCACGCGACCGCCGACGACGGCCGAGCGGAACTCGAAACCGCCTTCTGCAGGCGCCACGTCCAGGACCACGTGCGCGAACTGCCCGGCGCCGCCGTCCTGTTTGACGTGCCGGAAGACGAAGCCGGACACCCCTCGGCCGACCGTCTCCCGGTAGGACACCCGGGGACGGCCGACGTTGACCTCCAGCCCGAGATCCCGACGGATCTTCTCCACCGCGACCTCCAGATGCAGTTCACCCATGCCGGACAGCACCGTCTGCCCGGTCTCGGCGTCGGTCCGCACGACCAGCGACGGATCCTCCTCGGCCAGCCGCCCCAGCGCGGAGGCCAGCCGGTCCGTGTCGGTGGACCTGCGCGCCTCGACCGCCACCGACACCACCGGGTCGGCCACACTGGGCGGCTCGAGGACGAGCGGGGCGTCCGGTGCGCACAGGGTGGAGCCCGGGCGGGCCGACTTCAGGCCGACCACGGCCACGATGTCCCCCGCGACCGCCCGGTCCACGCGGGCGTGCCGGTCGGCCTGGACCCGCAGGATCCGCCCGATCCGCTCGGTGCGCCGCGCACCCGCGTCGTACACCGTTTCTCCCTTCTCGATCGTTCCCGAGTACACCCGCAGGTAGGTCAGCCGCCCGGTCGGGGTGGCGCTCACCTTGAACGCCAGTGCCGCGAACGGAGCCCGCGGATCCGCGGGCCGCTCTCCGTCGGCACCGTCGCGCAGGCCGCGTACGGCCGGCACGTCGAGCGGCGAAGGCAGATACGCCACGACCGCGTCGAGCAGCGGCTCGATCCCCCGGTTGCGGTAGGCCGAGCCGCACAGCACGACCACGCCGTCGCCGCTGCGCGTCAGGTCGCGCAGGGCGGTGACGAGGGTCTCCGGCGCGAGCGTCGACCGCGCGCAGAACTCCTCCAGCGCACCGGCGTGCAGCTCGGCCACGGCCTCCTCCAGCATCCGCCGACGCCGCAGCGCCTCCTCTCGCAGGTCCTCCGGCACCGGTTCTTCCACGGCCGTTTCGGCGCCGTCGGCCCATACCAGCGCTCGCATGCGTACGAGGTCCACGACGCCGCGGAAACCGTCCTCCACGCCGATGGGCAACTGCACGACGAGTGGCGCCGGATGCAGCCGGTCCCGGATCGAGGCGACCGCCGTGTCGAGGTCCGCCCCGGCCCGGTCCAGTTTGTTGACGAACGCGATCCTCGGCACGCCATGGCGGTCGGCCTGCCGCCACACCGACTCGCTCTGCGGCTCCACGCCCGCGACGGCGTCGAACACCGCGACCGCGCCGTCGAGGACGCGCAGCGAACGCTCCACCTCGTCGGCGAAGTCGACGTGACCGGGCGTGTCGATGAGGTTGATCCGGTGACCGTCCCAGGCACAGCTGACCGCCGCCGCGAAGATGGTGATACCGCGATCGCGTTCCTGCGGGTCGAAGTCGGTGACAGTGGTGCCGTCATGGACCTCGCCGCGCTTGTGCGTGGTCCCGGTGGCGTACAGGATCCGTTCGGTGACAGTGGTCTTGCCGGCGTCGACGTGGGCGAGGATGCCGAGGTTGCGGACGACGGCGAGGGTGTTGAGGTTGGTGCGCACGGCCGTTGGCCTTTCGGATGATCCGGAAGCGGAAACGGGTCAGCGCGATTCCCGGACGGGTTCGGCGCGCACACGAGCACGGCCTGCCGTCCCGTCAGAAGGGTGTTGTGGCAGGCGCGTTGACGTACTTGACGTACGGGATGTACTCGGGCGCTCTCAGACGTTCGTCACGGGCGTCCGGTGCCGGCCGCGCAGCGGGCACCGGGCGGACGAGGACACGAGGATCACCTCGTACCGGCAGAGGGAGACGACGGCAGCGGTGCGGTCACGCACGGCCCGGCTCCCCTCTGCTCGTCACGACGACGCGCCGCCTAGTGGTGGGCGGCGCGTGATTGCGTGGTGAGTCTAGGGAACCGGGCCGGGTCGAAGCAGCTGATTTTTTGCTGGTCGGCGTCTTCCTGACTGATCGACGTCTGCTTACCGGTCGTCGTCTTCTTACTGGTCGACGTCTTCTTACCGGTCGTCGTCGATGGTGATCGCCGCCGCGGGGCACACCGCGGCGGCCTCACGGACGGCCGCGTGCACGTCCGCGGCGGGGCTCGGTTCCAGGAGGGTGACGATGCCGTCGTCGTCACGCTGGTCGAAGACCTCGGGTGCGATCAGCACACACTGGCCGGCACCGCAGCAGCGGCCCTGGTCCACATTGACTTTCACGTCCGTTGCCCTTCTTCCTTCGTTGCCTTTCTTCCTTCGTTGCCTTTCTTCCTCGCATGGGAGCCGTCACCACCGCACGGGCACCGTGCGCAGTCCGCCGACGAGGAGCCCCTCCACGCGCTGCAACTCATCGATGGAGACCGCCAGTTGAAGGGTCGGCAGCTTGCGGAGGAGGACGTCGAGGGTGACCTGGAGTTCGGTGCGGGCGAGGCTCTGCCCGAGGCACGAGTGCGGTCCGACGCCGAACGTCAGGTGCGGGTTCGGGGACCGGGACAGCACCATGTCGTCCGCGTCGGCGAAGACCTGCTCGTCCCGGTTGGCGGACGGCATGCTGCACACGACGGTCGTGCCGCTGGGCAGCACTTCGCCGTCGATCTCGACGTCCTGACATCGAGCGCATCACCAGCCGCCCTTGGCCGAGGAACGCGGACGACGCGCGTCACGAAGACCGTTCCGCCGTCGGCGCGGTGACGGCCGACCACGACTGACGCCGACCGACTGACACCGGTGACGACTGACGAGGTCAGGCCTCACCGGGGCCGGCGCGAAGCCCGCCGAGGAGGATGTCGACCAGCGCGGCCGCCCGCCGCTCCGACGCGGCGGCGTTTCCGGTCAGGAGCTGATAGAGCAGCGCGCCGGTGACGGCGTCGGCGACGGCGTCCAGGTCGGCGTCCGCACGCACCTGGCCGGCGTCCACACCGCGGCGCAGCCGCTCCACGAGAGCCTCGTGCCGGGGGCCGGTGAGCTGCTGGTAGAGGACCTCGGCGTCCTGCGGGTTCTCCGCCGCAGCGGCGGTCAGGGCGAGGACGAGGGGGGTGTGGCGGGGGTCCGCGGCCAGCGCCGCGTACCCGCGCAGCCATTGGCGGATGTCGGCCTCGATGTCGCCGGTGTCGGGCGGATCGACGCCGCGGCCGGGCGTGGCGGCCAGGAAACCGTGGTTGACCGCTTCGGCGACGAGAGCGCCCTTGGAGGGCCAACGCCGGTACACGGTCGGCTTTCCCACGCCGGTCCGCGCGGCCACGCCTTCCATCGACAGTCCGGCGTAGCCGTTCTCGACGAGCAGTTCCCGCGTCGCTTCGAGGATGGCACGGTCGGCTGTCGCGCTGCGGGGCCGGCCTCGCCGGCGTACCTCTCCCATGGCACCCATCGTAGAGGCCAGGTGCATCCTTCCGTTACGGAACGGATCGTAATGTAATTGGGCCGGGAGAGAGCCGTGCGCGGCGGAGGGAGAGCGCCTCATGGCGAGGAACGTGCTGGTCGTCATCGGTGTCGGCGGAATGGGGCAGAGCATCGCCCGGCGGCAGGGTGCGGGCAGGAAGGTGCTGCTCGCCGATTTCGACGAGCAGGTGCTGAGCACCACGGCACAGGCGCTGCGCGGCGAGGGATACGACGTCGTCACGTCCCCCGTCGACGTCTCCTCCCGCGCTTCGGTGGCCGCCCTCGCCGACCTGGCGGCGGAACTCGGCAGCGTCACCGAGGTCGTCCACACCGCTGGCCTCTCCCCGGTGCAGGCGCCCGCCGCAGCGATCCTCGCCGTCGATCTGCTCGGCGTGGCGCTGACCCTGGAGGAGTTCGGACGGGTGATCGCCCCCGGCGGCGCGGGCGTCGTCATCTCCAGCATGGCCGGGCATCTGGCCGCTCCCCTGGACGCCGAGCAGGAGCGGGTCCTGGCCCGCACGCCCGCCGACGAACTGCTCGATCTGCCGTTCGTCAGCGAGGTGACCTCGGGTGCCGTCGGTTACGGCCTCGCCAAGCGCGCCAACCATCTGCACGTCCAGGCGGCCGCCGGGACGTGGGGCAGGCGCGGTGCCCGGATCAACTCGATCAGTCCCGGCGTCATCTCCACCCCCATGGGACAGCAGGAACTGGCGGGCGACAGCGGCACCGCGATGCGCGCGATGGTCGATGCCTCGGCCACCGGACGGCTGGGCACACCGGCCGACATCGCGGCCGCGGCCGCGTTCCTGCTCGGTCCGGACTCGGGCTTCGTCAGCGGCACCGACCTCCTCGTCGACGGCGGCGTCGTCGCGGTCCTGCGCGCCGGCGCACCGAGCCCGGCCGCCTGACCGGCCCTTTCGGCAGCACCGCCGGCCGTGTGATTCGTCCAGGCGGGCCGTGCGAATCTCATGGTCCTGCGGTGACAGTCGAACGATGTTCGTACTCCCCTGTTCTGTCATCGTGAGAGGTGAGCGACGCGGACCAGGTGGCCCGACCCACCGTCAGCTCGTCCCCCGCGGGGAGGCATTCCGTGGACAAGCGGTACGAGATCTACTGCCTCACTCACCCGCATTTCTACGACACCCCGTCCCATGGCCGGACGCGTGGACACTTCCGCCAGACCCTGCGCCCGCTGCCCTCGTCGTGGACGCGCAAGGAACTCGGCGACTGGGTGGTCTGCCGTCCCGCCGACGCGGAACTCCCCCCACAGGGCTGGAAGATCCACGTCTCGGCGTGTCCGGACAACGCGCAGACCATCCTGGACACGGTGTGGGACTACTGCCTTTCGCGCCGTATCGCCTTCAAGTTCCTGCCCGGCATGGACACCCTGTTCCTCGCCAACGCGAAGTACGCGCACCGCGGCTCCAGCGGGAAGTTCGTGACCGTCTACCCCGCGGACGAGGCCCAGTGCGAGCGTGTCCTCACCGAGCTCGGCGCCCTCCTCGACGGCCGGCAGGGGCCGTACATCCTCAGCGACCTGCGCTGGGGTGCCGGTCCGCTGTACGTCAGGTACGGCGCCTTCGCCGACCGGTACTGCGTCTCGGCCGGCGGGGTGCTGGAGCAGGCGGTGGCGGAACCCTCCGGACGTCTGGTCCCCGATGTACGCGGCCCCACCTTCCGGATGCCGGAGTGGGTACACCTGCCCGCGTTCCTCGAACCGCATCTCGCCGAAAGCCGCCGGACCACCGTCACCGACCTGCCCTACCGCATCGAGAAGGCGCTGCACTTCTCCAACGGCGGTGGGCTGTACGCCGGTGTCGACACCCGCACCCAGGAACGTGTCGTCCTGAAGGAGGCACGGCCCCACGCCGGGCTCACCCCCGACGGCGCGGACGCCGTCACCCGGCTGGAACGCGAGCGGACGGCCCTGGCCCGGCTGCGCGGCCTGACCTGCGTACCCGGGCTCCGCGACCACTTCGAACTGGGCGGGCACCGCTTCCTCGTCGAGGAGTTCATCGAGGGACGGGCCCTGCACGAGGTGTTCGTCGAGAAGTATCCGCCGGCCTCCCTGGACGCCGACGCGGCGGCCTACGCCGACTACACCGCCTGGGCCCTCGACGTGCACCGGCAGGTGGAGGAAGCGGTCGCCGAAGTCCATGAGCGGGGCGTCGTCATCGGCGACGTGCACACCTACAACGTCCTGCTCCGCCCCGACGGCAGGGTGGTGCTGATCGACTTCGAGGGCGCGTCGGACGTGGCGGAGACGGGGCACCAGGTCCTCGCGGCCCCGGGCTTCATGGCGCCGAGCGGCGCGACCGGCTTCGACATCGACCGGTACGCGCTGGCCTGTCTGAGGATCTTCCTCTTCCTGCCGCTGACCGGCCTCATCGACCTGGACGGCGGCAAGGCCGGGCAGCTCGCCAGGGAGGCCGCCCGGCTGTTCCCGGTCCCCCGGGAGTTCCTCGACGAGGCGGTCCGCACGCTCACCGGCGACGGCGGGATCGCCGCGGGGGTGAACGACGGTCCCCGCCTGAGGCCCGACCGCTCGGGCTGGCTTCGCGCCCGCACCTCGATGACCGACGCCGTCCTCGCCGCCGCCACACCCGAGCGCCACGACCGGCTCTTCCCGGGCGACATCGAGCAGTTCGCCGACCCGGGCGGCGGCCTCGGCATGGCCCACGGCGCGGCGGGCGTGCTGTACGCGCTGGACGTGACCGGCGCCGGACGCCGGCCCGACCACGAGGACTGGCTGATCCGGCACGCGCTCCACCCCGAACCCGGCACCCACCTGGGCTTCTACGACGGCCTGCACGGCGTCGCGTACGTCCTGAAGCACCTCGGGCACCACGAGGAGGCCGTCAAGGTCCTCGACATGTGCCTGGGCGAACAGTGGGAGAGGCTGGCCCTGGACCTCAAGGGAGGCCTGTCCGGCATCGGGCTCAACCTGCTGCACTTCGCGACCGCCCTCGACGACGCCACCTGCCGTGACACGGCCCTGCACGTGGCGCAGGCCGTCGCCGACCGGCTGGGACCGGCCGACGGCCCACCGGAGACCAGCGGCGGCACGCACCCGAGAGCGGGACTGCTGTACGGCTCCTCCGGGCCCGCGCTGCTGTTCCTGCGCCTGTACGAGCACAGCCTTCGGTACGGGCACGGCGGCGACCCGGCACTCCTCGACCTGGCCGCCACCGCGCTCCGCCAGGACCTGCGCCGCTGCCTCCTGCGCGCGGACGGGTCGATGGAGGTGAACGAGGGCTGGCGCACCATGCCCTATCTCGCCGACGGCAGCGTGGGTATCGGCATGGTCCTCGACGAGTACCTGGCCCACCGCGCGGACGAACGGTTCGCGGATGCCGCCGAGGCGATCCGCAGGGCCGCGCGGGCGTCCTTCTACATCGAACCCGGGCTCTTCGACGGCGTCGCCGGAATGATCCTCCACCTCAGCCGCGCGCACCCGCCGGGCACGGCCGCCGCGCGCGACCCCGTGATCGCGGATCACGTACGCCACCTGGAGCGTCACGCCTGCGTCCTCGACGGCCGACTCGCCTTCCCCGGCGAGCAGTTGCTGCGGCTGTCCATGGACCTGGCCACCGGCACCGCGGGCGTCCTGCTGGCCCTGGGCGCCGCCTTCCACTCCCGGCCCACCGGACTGCCGTTCCTGGCACCGGGCCTGAGGCCGGCTCATGACCTGCCCGTCCCCACGGAGATTCGAGAGAGGAGGTGAGCACACATGTCGCTCCTCGAACTGCAGGGTCTGACCATCGAGTCGGAGACCGGATACGCTCCGCCGCCCGGAAGCCGCGCGAGCAAGGGCTGCGGTGGTGGCGGAAGCCGCCTCAGCCTGCTGCTCTGCTAGTCCCTGTCGAAACGGCGGGGGCCCACCGCGCGCCCCCGCCCCCATTTCGCCGGAACCGTACGACGACGGGAGCAAACCGGTGGAGCGACGCGCGGCGGACTGCCTGCTGCTGGCGACGGTCCGGCGAGGCGGTGCGTGGGGCGTGTTCCAGGCCGCCGTGTCCCTCCTGCTGGCGGGGGTCTACATCGCACTGCCCGCCGTCGTGGGCCGCACGGTGGACGCCGTGCTCGGGCGCGGCGACACAGCACTGTGGCTGACCCTGTCCGCCGTCACCGTCGCACTGCTGGTGGTGTGCGACGCCGCGGACGACTACGCGGGCGCCGTGGCCAACGCCCGGTGCACGGCATGGCTGCGGCACACCCTGCTCGGCCATGTGCTCGACCTGGGCGCCCCGGCCGCCCGCCGGCACACCCCCGGCGATCTGGTGGCCCGTCTGGTGGGCAACACCGCCCGGGCCGGCAGCGCCCCCTCGGGCCTGGTGTGGGCGGTGACCGAACTGGTCCCCCCGGTCGGGGCCGTGGTGGCCCTGGCCCTCATCGACCCCTGGCTGTGCCTCACCTTCCTGGCCGGACTGCCGCTGGTCGTCCTGGTGGTCCGCGCCTTCATCCGCGACGTCTCCGACCTCAACGACCGCTACTTCGCCACACAGGGTGACATCGCCACCCGGTTCGTCGACGCCCTCACCGGCATCCGCACCATCACGGCCGCCGGTACCACGGCCCGCGAGGCCGAGCGGGTCCTGACACCCCTGCCGGAGCTCCACCGCCACGGTCTGGGCATGTGGCGCGCGTTCGCCCGGGTCTCCGCACGCGACGCCGCGATCGTCCCCCTGTTGGAGGTCGCCGTGCTGGCCGTGGCCGGACTGGGACTCGCCCAGGGCCGCATCACACCGGGTCAGATGCTCGCCGCGAGCGGGTACGTGCTCCTGGCCACCGGCGTGAGTTCGCTGGTGGCCTCGGTGCACCGGCTGGCCTTCGCACGCGCGACCGCGGGGCGCATCGCCGAGGTGCTGGCCGAGCCCGCGATGGCGTACGGCGACGCGCGCCTGCCCTCCGGGGGCGGCGGGCGGCTGGAGTTCCGCGGGGTCACGGTACGCAATCCAGCGGGTGACGCAGCGCTGGACTCGATCGACCTGGACGTGCCGGCGGGCGCGCTGACCGCCGTCGTAGGACGCTCCGGGTCCGGCAAGTCCCTGCTGGCCGCGCTGGCCGGACGGCTCGCCGACCCTGACGAGGGCGACGTACGGCTCGACGGTGTACCCCTGCGTGCCGTGGGCCGCGCGGAGTTGCGGCGGGCCGTCGCCTACGGCTTCGAACGCCCGGTGCTGCTCGGCGATACCTTCGCCGACGCCATCGGGTTCGGGCCGCGCACACCCGGGGGCGGGGAGGTGCGTGCGGGGGCCACCGCGGCACGCGCCGACGCCTTCGTCCGGACCATGCCCGAGGGGTACGGCACCCGGCTCGCCGCCGCGCCGCTGTCCGGCGGCGAGACCCAACGCGTCGGTCTGGCCCGCGCCTTCGTCCAGTCCGCGCCGTGCGGCCGCCTCCTGGTGCTGGACGACGTGACGGCCAGCCTCGACACCGTCACCGAGCACCACATCGGCCAGGCCCTCACCGGCACCGGCCCACTCGCCCACCGCACCCGCCTCGTCGTCACCCACCGCGCCTCCACGGCCGCCCGCGCGGACGTGGTCGTCTGGCTCGACGCGGGACGGGTGCGGGGGGTGGGCACGCATCGGGAGCTGTGGGCGCAGGCGGGGTATCGGGCGGTGCTCCGGGCGGAGGACGGGCCGGGGCGTGACGGAGGCGTGTGGTGAGCCCCGGACCGGGGGTCCTGCTGCGCGCCACGCTGCGCACGCGGCGCCGGGAGTTCGTACGGCTCACCGGCTGGTCGCTGGTCGAGGCCGTGCCCGCGCTGCTGTCGGGCTGGCTGGTCGCCCGTGCCGTCGACGACGGCTTCCTCGCCGGCCGCAGCGCCGCGGGCTTCGGCTGGCTCGGCCTGCTGGCCTGCGCGGTCCTGGTCGGCGCGTGGGGCACCCGGCAGGTCACGCTCCAACTGGCCGGTGTCGTGGAGCCGTTCCGTGACGATTTGGTCACTCTCGCCACCACCGGCACGCTGCACCGCTCCGCCCGTGTCGGGCAGGGCGTCGACACGGCGGGCGTCGCACGGCTGACCGAGCAGGTGGAGATCGCCCGCGAGTCGTACGGGGCGGTCGTGATGTTCGTACAGAGCTTCACCGTCACGACGGTGAGCGTGCTGCTCGGGCTGGCCGCGCTGGATCCCGCCCTCCTGCTCTTCGTCGCACCGCCCCTCATGGCCGGCCTCGTCCTCTTCCTGCTGGCCCTGCGGGCGATGGCGGCCCGACAGCGGGCGGTCGTCCTCGCCGACGAGGCCATCGCCGAGCAGGTGAGCACGGTGGCCGGCGGGCTGCGGGACGTGGCGGCGTGCGGTGCCGAGGAAGCCGTACGCCGTCGGGTCGGCGCCCGTGTCGACGAGGCGGCGGGCGCGGCCCGCGCTCTGGCCCGCCTCACCGCGTTGCGCACCGCCGCGCTGGGCGTCGGCGGCTGGCTGCCGATCGTGCTCATCCTGGCCGGGGCGCCCTGGATGGTGCGAAGCGGGGTGACGGCCGGCGCGATCCTGGGCGCGCTGACCTACGTCTCCCAGAGCCTGCAGCCGGCCCTGCGCGGATTCGTCCAGGGGCTCGGCGGCAGCGGGCTGTGGCTGCTGGTCACACTCGGCCGGATTCTGGAGACGGCCGGTCCATGGGCGCCGGGAGCGTCGGAGGTCCCTCGAGCAGCGCGGGTGACCGGCACCTCGGCGGTCACGAGTGCTCGGGTCGCGGCCCCGTCCCGAGCGGTCGAGGGACAAGCCGCCGGCCGAGCGGACGGCACCCCATCCGCCACCGGCCCGGGCAAACCCGAAGCCGCCGCACCACCGCGCGCACCAACGCCGCCGGACCCGCCGCGCGCAACCCACCCCCGGGACGGCCGCGTCGACCTGCGCGACGTCACCTTCGGCTATGCCCCGTCCGCCGAACCGGTCGTCCAGGGCCTCGACCTCTCCCTCGTGTCCGGCACCCACCTGGCAGTCGTCGGCCCCAGTGGCGCGGGCAAGTCCACGCTCGCCGCGATCGTCGCCGGGGTGCTCGAACCGCAGGCCGGCCAGGTACGGCTGGGCGGTGTCCCGGTCCGCTCCCTGGACACCGGCAGGCTCACCCGATCGCGCGTCCTGATCCCCCAGGAGGCGTACGTTTTCGTCGGCACCCTGCGCGAGAATCTCGCCTACCTGCACCCGACGGCCACCCAGCCGGCCCTCGACGCGGCGGTCCACGCCATCGGTGCCGCCCCGCTCGTCGCACGCCTCGGCGGCTACGACGCGCCCGTCGACCCGGCCCTCCTCTCCGCCGGTGAACGGCAGCTGATCGCCCTCGTCCGCGCCCTGCTGCCGCCCGCCCCGCTGGTCCTGCTGGACGAGGCCACCTGCCACCTCGACCCCGGCGCCGAGGCCGTCGCCGAACGGGCCTTCGCCTCCCGCCCGTCCACGCTGATCGTCTGCGCCCACCGGATCAGCTCCGCCCTGCGCGCCGACCTCGTCCTCGTCATGGACGGCCCCCGCTGCACCCTGGGCACACACGACCGGCTGCGGGCCGACTGCGCCCTCTACCGGGACCTGATCGGCCACTGGGACCAGGTGGGCGCCGAGATCCGGCGCTGACGACACCGGTGCGGACGGCGGCGCTACAGCCAGCCCGACTCCCGCGCGATCCGGATCGCGTCGATGCGGTTGCGTGCGCCGGTCTTCCTGGAGACCGCGTTGAGGTGATTGCGGACCGTCCCCACGCACAGCGACAGCCGGTCGGCGATCTCACGCGTGGGCGTGCCGTCCGCCGCCAGCCGCAGGACCTCGCGCTCTCGGTCGGTCAGCGGGTTCTCCGCCGAGGAGAGCGCCAGCAGTGCCAGTCCCGGGTCGATGAACCGCTCGCCCGCCGCCACCTTGCGGACCCCCTCGGGCAGGGTGTCGCAGGGGCTGTTCCGGCCGATCAGGCCCGACACGCGACGCGCCAGCGCCCGCCGCAGATACTCCGGGGTCGCCGAGCCGACGACCAGCAGGGTCCGGCATTCCGGCAGCCGCGCGGACAGCTCCAGCGAGGTGCCGAGGGCGCGGTCCTCCTCGCCGTCGACGTCGATGACGACCACGTCGGGGCGGTACGACAACGCCTGCGAAACCGTGTGTCTGTACTCCGGTGGCGCCGGGACCACTTCGATGTCCTTCTCACGTGTGAGCAGGGCGGCGAGTGCCCCACGCACCAGGTCTGCCTCCTCGACGAGAAGAACACGGATCAACATCGCTCCTGCCCGGCCGACGCGGCCTGCATGACACAACGCGCCCCGGACACTCCGACGACGCCTTACGAAGTATCTCCGCCTGTCCACCCAATTGCCGGGAACCGCCCCGCCCGCACGCCACCGTCGCCCGGAAGCGCGAGCGGGAGTCCGCGCGTGGTCCAGCCGCTGAACGACCGGGCCGCCGTGCGCCCCGTCAGCGGTGAGGCGGACATCGCAAGAGTCGGCTGGTGGGCCAGCAGCCGCTCCAGCCGCCCGAGTTCGGGGGCGGCCGGGGCGGAGTCGTCGGGGGCCCGGAGCCACGACTTCCGGTGCGTCGACTATAGTTACGCGCAACGGGCGTCAACTATAGTCACGCCAGTGGGAAGGGAGGCGGTGCGCAGTGACGGAACCAGGGGTCGGCCCCCATGTGCCGGAGGCCGCTCAACCGGCTCCTGCTCCGGTTCCCGTTCCAGGACCCGGTGCTCCCTTCAGTGATCGCCTCAACTTCCTGTTCGACCGCGTGCGTCCGCCAGGGGCGGAGGAGTACTCCAACGCCCATGTGGCCCGCACGATCTCGTCGTACGGGGAGGACAGCTACACGCGTTCCCACATCAGCCTGCTGCGCGCGGGCAAGCGGACCCCGACCATCACCATCGTGCCGCTCCTCGCCCGGTTCTTCGGCGTGGAGGCCGCCTACTTCGTCGAGGACGAGGTCACGCGGAAGATCGCGACGCAGTTCGAGATCCTGCGAAAACTGAGGGAGAACGGGGTCGAGCAGATCGCGCTCCGGTCGATGGGCGTGTCGGCCGCCGGACAGCGCAAGGTCCTGGCCGCCCTCGAAGCCGTACGCAAGGAGGAAGGCCTGCCCGACGACCCCGCAAGGGATCTGCCGTGACCGGCGACCGGTGTCTCCATGAGAAGGGGAAGCTCCATGTGGCTCGACCGTCGTAACCGCGGAGCCGATCGTGAGGCCGACGAGGTCGAGCGCCGGAGCAGGGAGTTCATCGCGGGCCTCGGCCTGCCCGCCGTCGACAGCGTCCTGGACCTGGCGCCGTTCATGGAGGAGCACCTCGGCCGTTCGATCCGGCTCATGCCGTTCGCCTCGGACCCGGCCGACCCCGACTCCCTCGACGCCTCGGCCCCGTGCGGTCTGTGGCTCGCCACCGCGGACACCGACTACGTGTTCTACGACACGGCCGTCAGCCGGGCGCACGCCGAGATCATCGTGGGCCACGAGTTCGGGCACATGCTCAAGCGACACCGGGGCAACGCCCCTCTCGAGGCCGGCAGCCTCGGCGGTCTGATCACCGACATCGACCCCGCCACGGTGCAACTCGTCCTGGGGCGGACCCGGTACAAGGAACCGGAGGAGTTCGAGGCCGAGATGCTGGGCTCTCTCCTGCAGGAGCACGTGAGCGCGGTCCGCACGTCGGACCGCCGGGAAGCCGACCCGATATCCCGCACGTTGCTGCGCTGACCGAATAGGGCCCCGTGAAAGACATCCTCCACCCCCTGTGTCTTGCCATCGCCGGCACCGGTTTCCTCATCCTGGTGCGCGACCTGGGCAGGAGCCGCCGCGACCCGGCACTCGTCGCGCTGGCCTTCACCTACGGCTTCTCCGCCCTCAGTTACGCGGTCTCCCTCACCTGGGTGTGGGTACGCATCGACGGCTTCTTCGGCGTCCCGAACATCGTCGTGCCGATCGCCCAGGGCTTCGTGATCGTCGTCTTCGCCCTCCAGGCGACCGTCCTCGCGTACTGGTCGAAGCCTCCGGCACAGGCCCGCAGGCACGGCCGGCTGCTGCTCGTCGCGGCCCTGGTGGTCATCGCGAGCATGGCGGTGCTGTTCGCGTCACTCACACCGGCCGCCACCCGGCCCACCGACTTCTCCCTTTACTACGCGCACGACCCCGTCTTCCAGACGTACGTGCTGCTGTACTTCGGGACGTACACCGTCGCCGAGATCTACCTGGCGGTGTCCTGCTGGACCTACGCACGCCGGGCCACGAACCGGTCGATCGCCGTCAGCCTGCGTGTCGTGACCGTCGGCGCGATCATCACCCTCGGCTACAGCGGCATCCGCATCGCCGCCGTCGTCGGGGCCGAGGTCGGGTTCGGCGTCGACCACCTCAACGACTTCGCCTGGGCCTGTGGGGACATCGGCGCGACCCTCACTCAGATCGGCTATCTCATGCCCACCGTCGCCCGCCGTGCCACCGGCGTCCGCGACTGGGCCACCGCGCACCTCCGCTACCGGCGCCTCGGCCGGCTGTGGGCCGCCCTCGACCAGGCCGACCCTGGCATCACGCTGCGGCGCCCGGCTCGCCAGAGCCAGGACGTGCTGCGCGGCCGCAGCGTCCATTTCCCCCTGCTGCGCCGCCGAGTCGAGATCCGGCAGGGACAGAAACTGATGCGCCGCTACCTCGAACCGGCCGTGCGGGTGGAAGCGGAGGCCCGCCGCGCGTCCGAGGGGCTGTCCGGGACCGAGTTCGTCGCGGCCGTCACCGCCGACCAGATCCACGCCGCCCTCGTCCGGCACGCGGCGGGTGAACCCGTCGACACCCCCGCCGAGTTCGCCGACGCCGAGCTCGCCCTCGCCACCACGGAGGACGAACTGCTGCACCTCCAGCGCGTCGCCGCGCACTTCACGGCCCCTGTGAGCGAGAGCCGCAACGCTTCCGACGTCCTCAGCAGCACCTCAGGAGACCGTTCGTGATCGTCCGTCGCACCCTGCTCATCGCCTCCACGGCCATCGCCGCGGTGGCGTCCATGGCCACCATGTCCGCGGTCGCGCGGTCCCGCACGGGTGGCGCGCGATCCCCGCGCACCGACCTGCACCTGGCCCCCGCGCGCGAGCAACTCGAAGCACTGCGCCGGCGCACGATCACCAGCCGCGCCCTCCTGGAGCGGTATCTCCAGCACATCGCCGAAACCAATCCGGGCCTCAACGCCGTGATCACCCTGGACGCCGACGCCGCACGCGCGGCGGCCGACGAGGCCGACCGCCACATGGCGAGGACGGGCAAGCCGCTAGGTCCACTCCATGGCCTGCCCCTCACGGTCAAGGACGCTCTGGAGACGAAGGGGCTGCGCACGACCTGCGGTTCCCCCGACCTCGCCGCCCATGTGCCCGACCAGGACGCGGACGCCGTCGCGCGCCTGCGCTCCGCCGGGGCCGTGATCGTCGGCAAGACGAACGTCCCGGTCATGTGTCAGGACCTGCAGACCTCGAACCCGGTCTTCGGCACGACCAAGAACCCGTACGACGACGCCAAGACCGCCGGCGGATCCTCCGGAGGGCCGGCCGCAGCCGTCGCGTCCGGCATGACCAGCCTCGAACTCGGTTCCGACCTCGCGGGCTCACTCCGCCTCCCGGCCGCCTACTGCGGTGTGTACGCGCTGCGCACCAGCGGGGGCATCGTCCCCACCCGGGGGCACATCCCCCGGCCACCGGGGTGGCTCACCAGCTCCGACATGCTCACCATCGGTCCCATCGCCCGGAACGCCGACGACCTCGACAGCTTCCTGCAGGTCCTGGCGGCGCCGGCCCCGGCCGACGCGGACGCATGGCGGATCGAACTCCCGGCGCCCCGGCACGGCCGGCTGGCGGACTACCGCTTCGGACTGTGGCTGGACGACCCGTACTGCCATGTCGACGAACATGTCCGCCGGCTCCTGGAGCAGGTCTCCGACCTCCTGCGGTCCGCGGGCGCCACCGTGGACGGCAGCACGCGGCCCGTGCAACTCGCCGACAGTGACAGGCTCTTCCAACAGCTCATGTTCGCCACGGCGAGCGCCACCGCCACCGACGCCGGCTTCGCCGACGACATCGCCGCCGCCGACAGGGTTCCGGCCGACGCCCCGAGCGGCCTCTTTCTGCACTCACGTACGATGCGGCACCGGGACTGGCTGCGCGCGAACGAGGAACGCGAGAAGCTGCGCGACCGCTGGGCCGACTACTTCGCCTCGCATGACGTCCTCATCACGCCGGCGGTCCCTTCCACGGCCGTCGACGACCAGACCTCGACGCCGGTTCCCCAGAGGTTCATCACCGTCGACGGCGAGCGGCGCCCGTACTTCGACCAGACGGCGTGGCTGAACCTGGCCGGCCATGTCCGGCTCCCCGCCCTCGTCATGCCCGCGGGGAAGACCGCCGACGGTCTGCCGCTGGCCCTCCAGATCATCGGTCCCTACCTGGCCGACCGCACCGTGATCGACGTGGCCAGGCAACTGGCACGGCACCTTCCCGGACCCTCGCAACCGCCCGCGTCCACCTCGTGACCGGGCTCCCATGACCGGGCTCGCTCTGCCCCCACGGGGGTGGGGCGGGGCGAGCCCGCACAGCAGAGGGCTCGGACACCGACGGGGGATGCGGTGCCCGAGCCCTCGTGATCATCATAGTCCCATGGGCACGGGAAGCGGCTTGAGGACCAGCACCCGATGACCGGATCAACGCGGTTCGGCCGGCTGTCGAAGGGCAAGCGTCCGCAACGCGGCTCCCCAGTCGGCCGTTGTCACCTCCTGCGTGGCCAGCACGCATGCGCCCAGATCGGCGGAACGGGTGAACGACCGACATCGTTGCGCGGTTGTCGATTCATGACCTGATCCGTGCGGAACGGTGGCGAACCCGCCTCACATTTGCCGTTTTTGGTCCGGCAGCCGGGAACGCATGTTCAGTATGCTGAGCCGGAACTCGGTGCCCAGCACACGCCGGACGGCCGCCAGCACCCCGGGGTGACTCAGGCAGACGTCGCCCACCGTGTCCTTGTCGAGGAGGTTGCGCATACGCAACGCCCCTCGTCGCAGAAGGTGTACTCGTGATCGAGCGCGTGGGAGCGACGGGCAATGTGACCGGGGGCCCACCTGCACCTGACGGTCAACCCGGGCGGGCGGACACCGGTATCTACCCGATGGCGTGGCTGCGGAGCAAGGGGCTCAACCTCTGAGGCCCTTGAGGCGCCTGAGGTGTGCTTTCCTCTGAACCCCAGCGGTCTGCCACTTGGCCAGAATGTCTTCCTCCGCTTCTTTTAGGGGAACTTTGCGGCCGTGCCGGAAGATCCGCCTCCTACGCCGGCGTTGTCCATGACCATGACTTCTCTTCGCAAGCTGGGCACATCCGACCTCGAGGTCTTCCCTCTCTCCCTCGGCGGCAACGTCTTCGGCTGGACCGCCGACGAGGCGCAGTCCTTCGCCGTACTCGACGCCTACGCCGCCGCGGGCGGCAACTTCGTCGACACCGCCGACTCGTACTCAGCGTGGGTGGAGGGAAACTCGGGCGGCGAGTCCGAGACCATCATCGGCAAGTGGGTCAAGGCGCGCGGCAACCGCGACGACGTCGTGATCGCCACGAAGGTCAGCCAGCACCCGGAGTACCCCGGACTGACGGCGACCAACATCAAGGCCGCGGCCGACGCGTCACTGCGCCGCCTGGGCACGGACCACATCGACCTCTACTACACCCACTTCGACAAGCCGGAAGTGCCGGTCGAGGAGATCATCGGCGCGCTGGACGAGCTGGTGAAGGCAGGCAAGGTGCGGCACATAGCCGCGTCCAACATCTCGGCGGACCGCCTGGAGGCGTCCCTGGCCTTCTCCGAGCGAGAGGGCCTGGCTCGATACGTGGCAATCCAGCCGCACTACAACCTGGTCTCCCGCGAGACGTACGAAGGTGAGCTCCAGGACGTGGCGGAGCGCGCCAACCTGGCCGCCGTCCCGTACTTCGCACTCGCGTCCGGGTTCCTGACAGGCAAGTACCGCGAGGGTGAGGTGGTGGAGGGCGCCCGTGCCGCTGCCGGCGCCGGCAAGCACCTGGAAACGGAACGCGGCCGCAAGGTCCTCGCCGCCCTCGACGACATCGCCGAGGCCCACCGCGTCCCGGTGGCCACGGTGTCCCTGGCCTGGCTGGCCGCCCAGCCGACGGTGACGGCCCCGATCGCGTCCGCGCGAGTGGTGGAACAGCTGCCGGCGCTGGTGAGGGTGGCAGAGGTGACTCTGACGGCGGCGGAGGTGGAGCGGCTTACGGCGGCGTCGGCCTGAGGTCCGGGCGGGCCTGCGAGACTCCGGCCTCACGCTCCGGTCGGCCTTTCGACGCGTCGGCCCAAGGCTTTGGTCGGTCCTTCGAGGTGTCGGCCTCATCCTGGGTCGGCTTCTCTTCTCCTGCCGGTCCCTTCTCCGCCGCGACGATGCTCAGCCGTTACGGCGGTGTCCGGCAGTGCCGAACTGCCCATAATCCGCCGCTCTACGTCTGGTAGGGGTTGTACGCGGGTACGGCGCCGCCGGCCGGCCGTACCCGTAAACCCCGTGCATCGGGCATGGCGCCGCGACCACGCTCCCTCTCCCGTACAACGAAGTCCGCGCCGGCACGGCCCTTGCGCCCCCGTGTCGTAGGAAGGCGAGGGACGTCACGTATGCCTCGTACTGCGCCACCACGCGCGGCCGGTTTGCCGGCGTGGTGGCGGGCGATGCGGCGCCCGCATCGAGCCAAGCGCGAAGGGTTCGGCGGGGGTCAGCCAGCCGGCGACGGTGTAGGCGGGCAGTTCCTCGCGGAAGGTCTTCAGCTCGCGCTGTCGCGTCCGGATTACGAGCCAGGTCAGCAGCCCAAACGCGGGGACCATGAAGGCTACGTACACAGCGAAGAAGCCGTACTCCCCGACGGCGGACGAGCCGTTCCGAAAGCAGCTTGTGCGAGCCGAGGCAACGCTCGACCCGCACAAGTTTGGGGATATGGTCTGTCTCTGTGTCCGAGGGGGGACTTGAACCCCCACGCCCGATAAAGGGCACTAGCACCTCAAGCTAGCGCGTCTGCCATTCCGCCACCCGGACTAGGTGTCTGCCGCCTTGCCGGGGGTGTTCCCCGCGGCGACATGGACAACAATACCAAGGTTTCGGAGTGCCCTTCACCTGCATATCCGCCCGTCGGACGGTCGACGCGAGCCGATAGACCAGGCGACCGGAGGGCTTCACCTTCCGTGATATCGCGGTCACGCAGGGGTGATATCGAGTGTTGGCGCCCGGCCGGTCACCTCACGGCATGAGGTGGTAGTCCGGGAAGTTCCCGGGCAACCGCTCCCCCACCGGCCCCTGCGTCACCGCGCGCACCAGCAGTTCGCCACCGACGAACGCCCCGCGCCAAGAGGCACCGAAGCCGCCGAAGAGCTCGTCGCGGTCGCCGCGGGAGCGCGGCCTGCCGTGACCGACCTTGAACGCGCGGATCTGCGGGGCCAGGCGGTCGTACGTCGCCCGGTCGTCCGTGGACAGCGTGGCGACCAGCGCGCCGTTGGACGCGTTCATCGCCGCCAGCAGTTCCGCCTCCGTGTCGACCAGGACGATCGTGTCGACCGGGCCGAACGGCTCCGCGTGGTGGAGCGGGGAGGACGGCGGCGGGTTCAGCAGCGTGACCGGCTGAACGTACGCCGAAGTGTCCTGGCCGGGGAGGAAGCGGGCGTCGGAGAGCCTGCCCCGGTGCAGCGGGACGGCGCCGCGGTCGATCGCCTCGGCGACCTGGTCGTGCAGTTCCTTGGCCTTGGCGGCGTTGATCACCGGGCCGAAGTCCAGCTGCGGGTAGGGGTCGTCCCGCTTTTCGACCGCGAGTGGGTGGCCGACCCTCAGCGTGCGCACCGCCGGGAGGTACGCCGCCAGGAACTCGTCGAACAGCTCACGCTGGACGACGAAGCGCGGGTACGCCGTGCAGCGCTGTTTGCCGTAGTCGAAGAGCTTGGGGACGACCGCCGTCAGCGCATCCCAGTCCGTGTAGTTCCAGATACCCCAGGTGTTGAGTCCTTCCTGCTCTAGTACGTGTCGTTTGCCGAGGTCGGCGACGGCCGTGGCCACCGCGGCGCCGGTGTCGCGGCCGCCGACGAAGGAGACGCAGCCGATCTCGGGCGCTCGCACCAGCGCTTGGGAGAGCTCGCTGCCGCTGCCGCTGACGAGGGTGACGGGAATTCCCTCGCGGGCAGCGAGCGCGCAGGCCAGGGTCAGACAGGCGACACCGCCGTCGGTCGGGGTCTTGGCGATGACCGCGTTGCCTGCCAGTGCCTGTACCAACACTGCGTGAACGAGCACGCTCATCGGGTAGTTCCAGCTCGCGATGTTGGATACCGGACCGTCGAGCGGGGCCCGGCCGGCGACCATCGGTTCGACGCCGTCGACGTACCAGCGCACGCCGTCGATGGCCCGGTCGACGTCCGCCTGGGCGAGCCGCCACGGCTTGCCGATCTCCCAGACCAGAAGCAGGGCGAGCAGTTCCCGGTGCTGGGTCAGGGCGTCGAGGGTGGCCGCGACGCGGGCCCGGCGTTCGTCCAAGGGGATGTGCCGCCACGCGCGGTGCTGGTCGAGCGAGGCGCGTACGGCCTGGTGGGCGGTGGCCCGGTCCAGGCGCGGCGGGCCGGCGATCGGGCTGCCGTCGACGGGGCTGGTGGCGGGCAGGGCTCGGCCGTCCGCCTGCCAGGTGGAGTTCCAGAGGTTGAGGACACGGTCGTCCCGGAAGGCCTCCGGGGCGACGGCGAGGCAGCGCTGCCAGGCGTCGGACCAGGAGGTACCGGCCTTGAGGGTGAGGGTGGTTGCCATTCGGTTCTCCGCTCTCGGTGCACAGTCGAGAGAAATGGGGTCCGCCCGCAGGGCCCTTCCCTGGAAAGGGGGCCCGCAGGGACCTTCCCTGAAAGGGCTGTGGTGGGAGACGTGCGGGCGGTCGTACATGGCTACGGCGGAAGCTAGCTGCGCGCGGTCACGCCTGAAAGTGACTTCGCGCCGACTATGAGTGACGTCACGCCCCGGCTCCCAGGCGTTCCAGCACCAGGCGCGCGGTCTCGGTGGGCGTGCTGCCGACCCCTACGCCCACCGCCTCCAGCGCCTCCTTCTTCGCCGACGCCGTACCGGACGAGCCGGACACGATCGCGCCCGCGTGCCCCATCGTCTTGCCCTCGGGTGCGGTGAAACCGGCAATGTAGCCGACGACCGGCTTGGTGACGTGGTCGCGGATGTACGCGGCGGCGCGCTCCTCGGCGTCGCCGCCGATCTCCCCGATGAGGACGATGAGTTCGGTGTCGGGGTCGTCCTGGAAGGCGGCGAGGCAGTCGATGTGGGTCGTGCCGACGACCGGGTCGCCTCCGATGCCGACGCAGGTCGAGAAGCCGATGTCACGGAGCTCGTACATCAGTTGGTAGGTGAGCGTGCCGGACTTGGAGACCAGGCCGATGCGGCCGGGCTTGGTGATGTCGGCCGGGATGATGCCCGCGTTGGACTGGCCCGGGGTGATCAGGCCGGGGCAGTTGGGGCCGATGATGCGGGTGCCGCGCGTTTTCGCGTATGTGGTGAAGGCGACGGAGTCGTGGACCGGGATGCCCTCCGTGATCACGACGGCGAGTGCGATGCCGGCGTCGGCGGCCTCGACGACGGCCGCTTTGGCGAAGGCGGGCGGCACGAAGACTACGGTCGCGTCGGCGCCGGTCGCGCGTATGCCGTCGGCGACCGAGCCGAAGACGGGGACGGCGCGGTCGTCGAAGTCGACGTTGCGGCCGGCCTTGCGCGGGTTGACTCCGCCGACGACGTTCGCGCCGGCGGCGAGCATGCGCCGGGTGTGCTTCATGCCCTCGCCGCCGGTCATGCCCTGGACGAGGACCTTGCTCTCCTTGGTGAGGTAGATGGCCATGTCGTCATGTCTCCTCAGGCTGTGGCGGCTCAGGCTGTGGTGGCGAGTCGGGCGGCCCGCAGCGCGGCGCCGTCCATGGTGGTGGCCTGCTGGACCAGGGGGTGGGCGCGGTCGTCGAGGATGGCGCGGCCGCGGGCGGCGTTGTTGCCGTCGAGGCGCACGACGAGTGGCTTGGTCAACTGGACGCTGTCCAGCGCCTGCACGATGCCGTCGGCGACCGCGTCGCACGCGGTGATCCCGCCGAAGACGTTGACGAAGACCGACTTCACGGCCGGGTCGGAGAGGATCACGGACAGCCCGTCGGCCATGATCCGGGCCGACGCCCCGCCGCCGATGTCGAGGAAGTTGGCGGGTCGGGCGCCACAGCCCGCGACGACGTCGAGGGTCGACATGACGAGTCCGGCGCCGTTGCCGATGATGCCGACCTCGCCGTCCAGTTTGACGTAGTTGAGGCCTTTGGCAGCGGCCGCCGCCTCCAGTGCGTCGTCGTGCTCCAGGCCGTCGGCGCCCCAACGTGTCTGGCGGAAGCGGGCGTTGTCGTCGAGGGTGACCTTGCCGTCGAGGGCGAGGATCTGCCCCTGCGCGGTGCGAACCAGCGGGTTCACCTCGACGAGTACGGCGTCCTCACGGACCAGTACCTCCCACAGCCGGACGAGGACATCGACGGTCTGTGGCGGCAGTCCGGCCGCCTCGGCGATCTCGCCCGCCTTCGCGGAGGTCACTCCCTCGGCCGGGTCGACGGGGATACGGGCGACGGCCTCGGGCCGGGTGGCAGCCACCTCCTCGATCTCCATGCCTCCTTCGGCCGAGGCGATGGCGAGGAAGCCGCCCGCCGCGCGGTCGAGTACATAGGACACATAGAACTCGGTCTCGATGTCCACGGGTTGGGCCAGCATCACCTTGCCGACCGTGTGGCCCTTGATGTCCATGCCGAGGATCTGCCGTGCCGTGATCTCGGCGGCCGCCGGGTCCGCGGCGAGCTTCACACCGCCCGCCTTGCCGCGGCCACCGGTCTTCACCTGCGCCTTGACCACGACACGGCCACCGAGCCGGCGTGCGATCTCGCGGGCTTCCTTGGGCGAGTCCGTCGCCTCTGCCCGCGGCACCAAGATGCCGTGTTCCTCGAAGAGTTCCCTTGCCTGGTGTTCGTACAGGTCCATTCCGGCTCCTGACTCAAAAGTGCCGCACGCCCCCTGGACACCACCCACCGGATGCGGGATAACAAGGTTCATACAGTATTCGTCGACTGTATGCAATGTACCGCGAGAGCCGTTCCAACCCCCTACGAAGGGACAGGACTTCGCCATGCCCGACGACACCCAGGACGTCATTTCCGGTGGTCATCTCGTTGCCAAGGCGCTGAAGGCCGAGGGGGTCGACCGCATCTACACGCTGTGCGGCGGCCACATCATCGACATCTACGACGGCTGCGTCGACGAGGGCATCGAGGTCGTCGACGTCCGCCACGAGCAGGTCGCCGCCCACGCCGCCGACGGATACGCCCGCATCACCGGCAAGCCCGGCTGCGCGGTCGTCACCGCGGGTCCCGGCACCACCGACGCCGTCACCGGTGTCGCCAACGCCTTCCGCGCCGAGTCCCCGATGCTGCTCATCGGCGGCCAGGGCGCCCTCACCCAGCACAAGATGGGGTCCCTGCAGGATCTGCCGCACGTCGACATGATGACGCCGATCACCAAGTTCGCGGCGGCCGTGCCGGACACGGCGCGCGCGGCGGACATGGTGTCGATGGCGTTCCGCGAGTGCTACCACGGCGCGCCCGGCCCCTCCTTCCTGGAGATCCCGCGCGACGTCCTCGACGCCAAGGTGCCGGTGAGCAAGGCGCGCGTGCCCAAGGAGGGCGCCTACCGTGCCTCCACCCGCTCGGCCGGCGACCCCGAGGCCATCGAGAAGCTCGCCGACCTGCTGGTCCACGCGGAAAAGCCGGCCATCCTGCTCGGCAGCCAGGTCTGGACGACGCGCGGCACCGAGGCTGCCATCGAGCTCGTCCGCACCCTCAACATCCCCGCGTACATGAACGGGGCCGGCCGCGGCACGCTGCCGCCGGGCGACCCGCACCACTTCCAGCTGTCCCGGCGCTACGCCTTCTCCAACGCCGATGTCATCGTCATCGTCGGCACGCCCTTCGACTTCCGCATGGGCTACGGCAAGCGGCTGTCGCCGGACGCGACCGTCGTGCAGATCGACCTCGACTACCGCACCGTCGGCAAGAACCGCGACATCGACCTCGGGATCGTGGGCGACGCCGGGCTGGTGCTGAAGTCGGTGACCGAGGCCGCCTCCGGACGCGTCAACGGCGGTGCGTCGAAGCGCAAGGAGTGGCTCGACGAGCTGCGCGCGGCCGAGCAGACCGCCCTGGAGAAGCGGCTGCCGAGCCTGAAGTCGGACGCCTCACCGATCCACCCGTACCGGCTGGTCAGCGAGATCAACGACTTCCTCACCGAGGACTCGATCTACATCGGCGACGGCGGCGACATCGTCACCTTCTCCGGTCAGGTCGTGCAGCCCAAGTCGCCCGGGCACTGGATGGACCCGGGCCCGCTGGGCACGCTCGGCGTCGGGGTGCCGTTCGTGCTCGCGGCCAAGCAGGCGCGGCCCGACAAGGAGGTCGTCGCACTCTTCGGCGACGGCGCGTTCTCCCTCACCGGCTGGGACTTCGAAACGCTCGTCCGCTACGACCTCCCCTTCGTCGGCATCGTCGGCAACAACTCCTCCATGAACCAGATCCGCTACGGCCAGGCCCAGAAGTACGGCCTGGAGCGCGAGCGGGTCGGCAACACCCTCGGCGACGTCCACTACGACAAGTTCGCGCAGATGCTGGGCGGTTACGGCGAAGAGGTCCGCGACCCCGCCGACATCGGCCCCGCGCTGCGGCGCGCCCGAGAGTCCGGGAAGCCGTCGCTGATCAACGTCTGGGTCGACCCGGACGCGTACGCCCCCGGAACCATGAACCAGACCATGTACAAGTGAGGTGGCCTCCATGACTGGCACGCCGACCAAGGCTCTCGAAGGCATCCGCGTCCTGGACATGACCCATGTCCAGTCCGGGCCCTCCGCGACCCAGCTGCTCGCCTGGCTCGGCGCGGACGTCGTCAAGCTGGAGGCGCCGACCGGTGACATCACGCGCAAGCAGTTGCGTGACCTCCCGGACGTCGACTCCCTCTACTTCACGATGCTCAACTGCAACAAGCGGAGCATCACCCTGAACACCAAGACCGAGCGCGGCAAGGAGATCCTCACCGAGCTGATCCGGCGCTCCGACGTCATGGTCGAGAACTTCGGACCGGGCGCGGTCGACCGTATGGGCTTCACCTGGGACCGCATCCAGGAGATCAATCCGCGTATCGTCTATGCCTCCATCAAGGGGTTCGGGGACGGCCCGTACACCAACTTCAAGGCGTACGAGGTCGTCGCGCAGGCCATGGGCGGGTCGATGTCGACCACGGGTTTCGAGGACGGGCCGCCGCTGGCGACCGGAGCCCAGATCGGGGACTCGGGGACCGGAGTGCACGCCGTGGCGGGGATTCTCGCGGCGCTGTTCCAGCGCGAGAACACCGGGCGTGGGCAGCGGGTCAACGTGGCCATGCAGCACGCTGTACTCAACCTGTGCCGGGTGAAGCTCCGGGACCAGCAACGCCTGACACATGGGCCACTTGCTGAATATCCGAACGAGGACTTCGGCACGGAAGTTCCCCGCTCGGGAAACGCGTCCGGCGGCGGTCAGCCCGGCTGGGCGGTCAAGTGTGCACCGGGCGGCCCGAACGACTACGTGTACGTCATCGTGCAGCCCGTCGGCTGGCAGCCGATCAGTGAGCTCATCGGCCGGCCCGAACTCGCCGACGACCCCGAATGGGCGACGCCGGAGGCGCGGTTGCCCAAGCTCAACAAGATGTTCCAGCTGATCGAGGAGTGGTCCTCGACCCTGCCCAAGTGGGAGGTGCTGGAGCGGCTCAACGCCCACAACATCCCGTGCGGGCCGATCCTGTCGACCAAGGAGATCATCGAGGACTCCTCGCTGGTGGCCAACGAGATGGTCGTCACCGTGCCGCATCCCGAGCGAGGCGAGTTCGTGACCGTCGGCAGCCCGCTCAAGCTCTCCGACTCCCCGGTCGAGGTGTCCAGTTCACCGCTGCTCGGCCAGCACAACGAAGAGGTCTACATCGGCGAGCTCGGCCTCGGCGACGAGGAGCTGCGCCTGCTCAAGTCGAACGGAGTGATCTGACGTGATGGCCGAAGACCGCGTCCTGCGGGTGCGGACGCTCCTCGACTCCGTGCGAGCCGAGGGACGCACGGCGCTGACCGCGCCCGAGGGCAAGGTGGTCGCCGACGCGTACGGCATCGCCGTACCCGGCGAGGAGCTCGCGACGGACGTCGACGAGGCGGTGGCGTACGCGGCGCGCTTCGGCGGGCCGGTCGTCATGAAGATCGTCTCGCCCGACATCCTCCACAAGACCGACGCGGGCGGCGTGATCGTGGGCGTCGAGGGGGCGACGGACGTACGGACCGCGTTCCACGAAATCATCGACAACGCGCGCGCGTACAACGCGGATGCCCGCATCGCGGGCGTGCAGGTGCAGGAACTGCTCCCCAAGGGGCAGGAGGTCATCGTCGGCGCGGTCACCGACCCGACGTTCGGGAAGGTCGTCGCCTTCGGGCTCGGCGGAGTGCTGGTCGAAGTCCTCAAGGACGTCACCTTCCGGCTCGCTCCCGTGTCCGCCGACGAGGCGCTGTCCATGCTGGACTCGATCCGGGCGGCGGAGATCCTGCGCGGGGTGCGCGGCCAGGCGGCCGTGGACCGGTGGGCGATCGCCGAGCAGATCCGCCGTGTCTCGCAGCTCGTGGCGGACTTCCCGGAGATAGCCGAGGTGGACCTCAACCCGGTGATCGCGACCGCGGAGGGGGCGGTCGCGGCCGACATCCGCGTGATCCTCTCCGAGGCGCCCGCGAAGCCACGGCGCCGCTACTCGCGCGACGAGATCCTCACCTCCATGCGCCGACTGATGCAGCCGTCGTCGGTCGCCGTCATCGGCGCCTCCAACGAGCAGGGCAAGATAGGCAATTCGGTCATGCGCAACCTCATCGACGGCGGTTTCGCCGGGGACATCCATCCGGTGAACCCCAAGGCCGATGACATTCTGGGCCGCAAGGCGTACAAGAGTGTCACGGACGTTCCCGGTGAGGTGGATGTGGCGGTCTTCGCTATCCCCGCCAAGTTCGTGGCCTCGGCCCTGGAGGAGGTGGGACGCAAGAAGATCCCGAACGCCGTGCTGATCCCCTCCGGGTTCGCGGAGACCGGTGAGCACGAACTCCAGGCGGAGATCATGGAGATCGCCGAGCGGCACGGCGTCCGGCTGCTGGGGCCGAACATCTACGGCTACTACTCGACGTGGCAGGACCTGTGCGCCACGTTCTGCACGCCGTACGACGTCAAGGGCGGGGTGGCGCTGACCTCGCAGTCCGGCGGCATCGGGATGGCCATCCTGGGCTTCGCGCGGACCACCAAGACGGGCGTGTCGGCGATCGTCGGACTCGGCAACAAGTCGGACCTGGACGAGGACGACCTGCTCACCTGGTTCGGCGAGGATCCGCACACCGAGTGCATCGCGATGCACCTGGAGGACCTCAAGGACGGGCGCGCCTTCGTCGAGGCCGCGCGGGCGACCGTACCGAAGAAGCCGGTCGTCGTCCTCAAGGCGGGCCGTACGGCCGCGGGCGCGAAGGCAGCGGGCTCACACACCGGAGCCCTCGCCGGCGACGACGCCGTGTACGAGGACATCCTCAAGCAGGCCGGTGTCATCCGGGCGCCGGGGCTGAACGAAATGCTGGAGTACGCGCGCGCGTTGCCCGTACTTCCCGCCCCCAAGGGCGACAACGTCGTGATCATCACCGGGGCCGGCGGCAGTGGCGTACTGCTGTCGGACGCGGTGACCGACAACGGCCTGTCCCTGATGGAGATCCCGCCGGACCTCGACGAGGCGTTCCGGAAGTTCATCCCGCCCTTCGGGGCGGCGGGCAACCCCGTCGACATCACCGGTGGTGAGCCTCCGTCGACGTACGAGGCGACGATCCGGCTCGGTCTGGAGGACCCGCGCATCCACGCGCTGGTCCTGGGCTACTGGCACACGATCGTCACTCCCCCGATGGTCTTCGCGGAGCTCACCGCGCGCGTGGTGGCCGAATTCCGGGAGCGCGGCGTGGAGAAGCCCGTCGTCGCGTCGCTCGCGGGCGACGTCGAGGTCGAGGAGGCCTGCCAATACCTCTACGAGCGGGGGGTCGTGGCGTACCCGTACACGACCGAGAAGCCGGTGGCCGTGCTGGGCGCCAAGTACCGGTGGGCGCGGGCGGCGGGGTTGTTGGGGGGCGGTTCATGAGGTGAGGCGGTGGGGGCCGGCCGACGGTGCGCGTCGGCCGGCCCCGGGACCCGTGCGCGCACGAAAGGCATTGGACAGGGGGCGCTGGCCAGAACTTTCGACGCAAGGGGTGCAACCAACGTGACTACCACCGACGTTTCACGGGTCGCCGCCTATCGGGAGGTGACCGACAAGAACGGACGCGTCTATCGCGTCGGCGAGTCCGACATCGACATCATGGGCCGCAAGCGCAAGTGGATGGTGATTCTGCCCTGGATCGGCATGATGGGCATCTCCTCGGCCGAGTACGCGTTCGCGTCCGCCGAGGACACCCTGCACACGGCGCACCATTGGAACAGCATGCACATCTTCTGGATGATGACCGTGTGGGTCTTCTTCCAGGCCGCGGTGGCCTTCCCCGCGGGCAAGCTGCGTGAGAGCGGCAAACTGCCGGCCCGCTGGGCGATGATGCTCGGTGCGACGGGCACGCTGATGGGCTATCTCTCACTGGCCTTCGCGCCACACGTCGTCGTCGCCTACATCGGCTTCAGCATGTTCAGCGGCATGGGCGCGGGCATGGTGTACGCCACCTGCGTCAACATGGTCGGCAAGTGGTACCCGGAGCGCAAGGGCGGCAAGACCGGCTTCGTCAACGGCGGTTTCGCCTACGGCTCCGTGCCCTTCGTCTTCCTCTTCACCGGCTACATGGACCTCACCAACTTCCGCTGGGTGCTGGTTTCGGTGGGTGTCTTCCTCGCCGGAATCGTCGCCGTCTCCGGCTACTTCTTCAGGGACCCCCCGAAGAACTGGTGGCCCGCGGACGTCGATCCGCTCAACCCGCCCGCTGACCCGCGCGCGGCACGGTCGCTGCGGATGAACCCGCCGGCGGTCCGCCAGTACTCCCCCAAGGAGGCGTGGAAGACCGGCCGGGTGGCCCTGATGTGGTTCTGTCTGGCGTGCACGTCCGGCGTGAACATCTTCGGTATCGCCTTCCAGGTGGACATCGGTGAGGAAGCCGGGTTCGCGGGCGGGATCGTGGCCACGGCCATGTCCCTGAAGGCGATCGTCAACGGCACCGGCCGCGGCGTCATCGGCTGGCTGTCCGACCTGTACGGCCGCAAGCGGTGCCTGCTCGCCGTGTGCGTCATCCTGGGGCTGTCCCAGTACGGCATCCTCTGGTCGGCCGAGGCCAAGAACCTTCCGCTGTTCCTGATCTTCTCCTCGATCTCCGGCTTCGGCGGCGGCGCCATCTTCCCGATGTTCGCGGCGCTCACCGCCGACTACTTCGGCGAGAACAACAACGCGTCCAACTACGGCATGGTCTACAGCGCCAAGCTCGTCTCCGGTCTGGGCGCGGGCATGGGTGCCGTGGTCGTCAGTGCCTGGGGACACTCGGGTGCCTTCATCCTGGCCGGCTCCATCTCGCTCTTCGCCGGCTGCGTGGCGCTGTTCCTCAGCCCGCCGGGACGCGACAAGGAAGAGAGCCGCATCGTTCCCAACCCACGACCGCTCGGCGAGGACATGGCCTGACATGACGGCAGATCCGTACGCAGGAAGCAGTTCGTCCGCACCATCCGACGCCGCACCCCGTCCCTACCGTGAGGTGACCGACGCGCGCGGGCGCGTCTACCGCATAGGCGAGACCGACCGGGACATCCTCGGCCACCCACGCAAGATCATGGTGTACCTCCCGTGGATCGCCATGATGGCCATCGGCGTCTTCGAGTACGCGTACGGCTCCGCCGAGGACACCCTGTCCCACGCGCACGGCTGGACGCAGAGCAACACCTTCTGGATCCTCAGCGTCTGGGTGTTCTTCCAGGCCGGTATCGCCTTCCCGGCGGGCTGGCTGCGGGATTCGTCAATGGCGGGTTCGCGTACGGATCACTGCCGTTCATCTTCATCTTCAACTACGGGTTCGACACCGCGAACTACCATCGGGTGCTGGACCTGATCGGCTGCTACATCATGATCGTCGTCTTCGGATGCGCGTTCTTCTTCAAGGACCCACCGAAGAACTGGTTGCCCGCGGACGTCGATCCGCTGACGTACACGGGCAACCCGAAGAACGCGGCGAGCCTGGCCAAGAACCCTCCGGCGGTGAAGCAGTACACGCCCCGGGAGGCCGTCAGGACGGGCGTGCTGCCCCTGATGTGGCTCTCCGTCGTGCTGACCGCCGGAGTGTCCGTCTTCGGCATCTCCTTCCAGGTCGACTACGCCAAGGAGGTGGGCTTCGGTCCGCTGGTCGCCGCGTCGTCGATGGGCGTGATGGCAGTGATCAACGGCATCGGCCGCGGTGTCGTGGGCTGGCTGTCCGACCGGTGGGGCCGCAAGTCGACCCTGGTGTTCGTGATCGTCGTGCTGGGTCTGGCCCAGTTCGGCGTGATCTGGGCGGGCGACCTCAGGAGCGAGTGGCTGTTCCTGTTCTTCGCCTTCCTGTCCGGCTTCGGCGGCGGCGCCTTCTACCCGCTGTTCGCGGCGCTCACCCCGGACTACTTCGGGGAGAACTTCAACGCGACCAACTACGGCCTCGTCTACAGCGGCAAGCTGATCAGCGGCCTGTTCGGCGGCGGCCTGGGCGCCATGGTCGTCGCGGCCTGGGGCTATGACGGCGCGTACGCGCTGGCCGGCGGCGTGTCGATGGTGGCGGCGGCGATCGCGTTGCTGCTGCGCCGGCCGGGGCGGGCGGCGACGCCGCATCCAGCGAGCTGAATTGGCGCGAACATGAGGAGGCCCTCCCCGCTTCGGGGAGGGCCTCCTCATGCCGTTACGGCCATCAGCACTTCTCCCGCAGCGAGTGCAGGTGCTCGCTCGAACGGCGGGCGAACGTGAGGGACTCGCTCGGGTTGTCGTGCTCCGCCTGCCAGTGGTGGGCGAATCGCTGCCCGCGCAGTCTGGTGACGGCGGAGATGAACCGCTTGTAGTCGATGTCGCCGTCCCCGACGTCGACCATGCGGTAGCCGTACTGGTTGGCCGGGTCGTTCACGCCGTCCTTGACGTGGAAGAGCGGGTAGCGGTGGGGCTGCTTGAGCACGTAGTCCAGCGGCTCGAAGGGGGCGGGTGAGCCGTCGGGCCGCTGCGAGAAGCGGAACTGGCCCGAGTACGCCCAGAAGATGTCCATTTCGAGGTAGACGAGGTCGGGGTCGGTCTCGGCGAGCAGCACGTCGTAGAGGCGGACCTTGGGGTTGTCGGTGGCGAAGGAGAACTCCTCGGAGTGGTTGTGCTGGTAGAACTTCATGCCGCGTGCCCTGGCCGCCGCGCCGTAGGTGTTGAACTCCTCGGCGGCACGCTTCCAGGCGTCGACGGTGGATCCGTAGCGGAACGGGCCGGAGGCGGTGCCTATGTGCTTCAGTCCGAGCGCCTGGGCGTCGTCGAGGACCTTGGTGAGGTTCTGGGCGAAGGTGTAGGCACCCGGGTCGCTGGAGTAGTAGCCGACATGGCTGCCGATCGGGTTCAGGCCGTGGTTGCGGGCCAGGCGCTTCAGTTGGGCGAGGGTGATCGGACCGGCCGAGCCCTGGGTGTATCCGGCGAACTCGACCTCGTCGTAGCCGTACTTCTCGAGTTCGGCGAAGACAGGGGCGAAGCCGAGTGTGGAGACCTTGTCGCGCAGGCTGTAGAGCTGGATGCCGAGGCGGCCGGGCGGGAGGACGGGGCGGCCGCGGCCGGCGGTGCCGGAGGCTGTGCCGGTGGCGGGGGCGGACGCGGTGCCTGCGGCGGGGGCTGCGGTCGCCGGGGCTGCGGCGCCCAGCAGGGCAGCGGCCGTGCTGCCCGCCGCCACCCCGAGCATGCCTCGTCTGGTGAGGCGGTGGGTGAGTTCGGGATCCGTCTGGGAAAAGCGGCTCATGCCTGGAACTCCTTGGGATCGAAGGCCGTTGTCAGTGGTGAGTGCTTCACTGGGGACCAGTCGGAAGAGACGGGCCGGTGAGACCGGCGAGCTGCTGTGTGCCGGCCGTGACCCGTCAGCCGAGACCGGCGAGTTGGAGCAGAAGTGACTTCACATCGGTGGCCGCGACGCGGTCGCCGACAGCGCGGGGGGTGGAGCAGATGAGGAGCGGACCTTCGTCGTCGCTCGCGGGAAGGCGGCCATGGCTGCCGCGAATAGGTGACGGATCCAGGGGCACGACCGCCATGCGGTAGCGCATGCCGAGTTTCTTGCGGGCCAGCGCGGTCGCGGCCTTGACCTTCACGTAGGGGTCGAGGGGATCCATGAAGAGTTCGACCGGGTCGTAGCCGGGTTTGCGATGGATCTCGACGAGTCGCGCGAAGTCGGGAGCGCGGTTGTCGTCGAGCCAGTAGTAGTACGTGAACCAGGCGTCCGGCTCCGCGACGGCGACGAGTTCGCCGGAGCGCGGATGGTCGAGACGATGGACCTTCTTGCCCTCGTCGTCGAGGAGTTGCTCGATGCCGGGCAGTCCGTCCAGTGCGGCCCGGGTCGCGTCGAGGTCTTCCGATCGGCGTACGTAGACGTGCGCGATCTGGTGGTCGGCGACGGCGAAGGCTCGTGACGCCATCGGGTCGAGGTACTCCATGCCGTCCTGCGTGTGCACTTCCAGCAGTCCTGCGCGGCGCAGGGCCCGGTTGATGTCGACGGGTCGGTCCGCGCGGGTGATGCCGTATTCCGAGAGCGCGACGACGGTACGGCCCTCCGCTCGGGCGTCGTCCAGGAGCGGAGCCATGGCCGCGTCCAGGTCGGCGGCCGCTTTCAGCGAGCGCGGGTCGTCGGGGCCGAAGCGCTGCAGGTCGTAGTCGAGGTGAGGGAGGTAGCAGAGCGCCAGGTCGGGGTGCCGGGTGCGGATGATGTGGCGGGTCGCGTCGATGATCCAGCGGCTGGAGACGAGGTCCGCTCCGGGTCCCCAGAAGTGGAAGAGCGGGAAGGTGCCCAGTTTCTCGGTGAGTTCGTCGTGCAGGGCGGGCGGCCGGGTGTAGCAGTCGGGTTCCTTGCGGCCGTCGGAGTAGTAGATCGGACGGGGGGTGACGGTGATGTCGGTGTCGGCGCCCATGGCGTACCACCAGCAGATGTTGGCGACGGTGTAGCCGGGGTGGGCGCGGCGAGCCGCGTCCCAGAGCTTGTCGCCGGCGACCAGGCCGTTGTGCTGGCGCCACAGGAGTACGTCGCCGAGGTCACGGAAGTACCAGCCGTTGCCGACGATGCCGTGCTCCGACGGGTGGGTGCCGGTCAGGAAGGTGGACTGGGCGGCGCAGGTGACGGCGGGCAGGACGGTGCCGAGCGGCGCGTGGGAGCCGGACTGGGCGAGCGTCTTGAGGTGGGGCATGTGGTCGAGGAGACGGGGGGTGAGGCCGACGACGTCGAGGACGAGGAGAGGGGTGGGGCGACGCATGGCGGTGACGTCCGGGCGGGGTGCCGGGCGGCCACGCGGTGAGGCCGGGACTGCTGGATCCGGTCGCTCGGTCATGGCAGCTCCTTCAGGCCGAGGTCCGTCAACAGGTCCCGGGCGCGGGTGAGTTCGGCGGCGATGCCGTCGGCGAGCTGACTGCGGGCGCGGGGTCGCAGTTCGGCCGGGAGGGCCTGCCAGGTGTAGGTCTCGACCTCGAGGTGCCGGGTGAGCGGGGTGGGGCCGCCGACGAGCCGGGTGAGTGCGGCCTTGAGGACCGGGAGTGTGGAGGTGAGGGGCGCGGCGGGTGCCGCGTGGAGCGGAACGTGGAAGTGGGCGCGCCAGGGGGAGGCGTCGGGCAGGGAGTCGCCCTTGAGGGCCTCGTCGAGGTCGTCGGTGCCGCGGAGACCGGCGGCGGTGGCCGTGCGCGTCTGATGCAGGAAGCGGGGTTCGTCGAAGGCGGCGAGTGCCTCCCGGACATCCGGGAGGTGAGGGTGTTCGGCGTGAAGGGCGGCTGAGAGCTGGGATTTGACGACGGGGACGCGGGCTTCGGCGAGCGCGTCCAGGGCGGTGTGCGGATCTTCGAAGGAGGTGGCGAGGTGACAGGTGTCGACGCAGATGCCGAGGCGGTCGTGGCCGATCCCGGTGAGCGGGGCGATGGCATCGGCGGTGGTCTCGACGATGCAGCCGGGCTCGGGTTCCAGGCCGATGCGGATGTCTCGGCCGGTCAACTCCTGCAGGGCGTCGAGGCGTTCGGCGAGCGTGAGCAGGGCGGCGCGGGCGGTCTCGGCGCGGGCGTCGTCGTGAGCGGTGCGCCAGGCGAGGGGCAGGGTGGAGATGCTGCCCTCGGTGACGTCGTCGGGGAGGAGGCCGGCGAGGACGCGGGCCAGGGCCGTGGTGTGCTCGAGGCGTTCGGGGTCGGCCCAGTCCGGCTTGTAGACGCGGTACTTGACCTCCTCGGCGCCGAAGCCCTCATAGGGGAAGCCGTTGAGCGTGACGACCTCGAGGCCGCGCCGGTCGAGTTCCGTGCGCAGACCGCGCAGGGCGGACGGGTCGGAGACGAGGGCGTGCGCGGCGTCCTTGGCGAGCCACAGGCCGATGCCGAGGCGATCGCGGCCGAGCCGTCGGCGGACGGGTTCGCAGTGGTCCCGGAGTTGAGCGAGGACGCCGTCGAGGGTCTCGGCCGGGTGGACATTGGTGCAGTAGGCGAGGTGGACGGTGGACCCGTCGGGGTGGCGGAAGCGCATGGCTCACGCTCCCGAGACCGGGGCGCCGGTCGGGTCGACCCGCTCGCTCGGTGTGCCGGCCTGCCCTTCGGGGTTGTTCGGAGCGCCACGCAGGATGGAGTTGCCCTCGTGGGTGGCCCCCGGGGGCTCGACGTCGAGGGTGAGGCGGCCGCTGAGGCCGTAGAAGGCGACGGGGTTGCGCCACAGCACCCGGTCGACGTCGTCCTCGTCGAAGCCCTCGGCCAGCATCAGGTCGGCGACCTTGCGGGTCTTGAGCGGGTCGCTTCTGCCCCAGTCGGCGGCGGAGTTCACCAGCACTTGCTCGGGTCCGTAGGCGCGCAGGATGGCGACCATCCGTTCCTCGTCCATCTTGGTGTCGGGATAGACGGAGAAACCGAGCCAGCAGCCGCTGTCCTTGGCCTCCTTGACCGTCGTCTCGTTGAGGTGGTCGACGAGGACACGGTCCGGGGGCAGTGCGGACTCCCGGACGACGTCAAGGGTGCGGCGCAGTCCGGCAAGCTTGTCGCGGTGCGGGGTGTGGACGAGCGCGGGCAGTTCGTGCTCGGCGGCGAGCTGGAGCTGTGCCGCCAAGGCGGTGTCCTCGGCGGGGGTCATCGAGTCATAGCCGATCTCTCCGACGGCGACGACCTGGTCCTTGACGAGATACCGGGGCAGTTCGTCGAGGACGGGGACGCAGCGCGGGTCGTTCGCCTCCTTGGGGTTGAGGGCGAGTGTGCAGTGGTGGGCGATGCCGTACTGGGCGGCGCGGAAGGGCTCCCAGCCGAGGAGGGAGTCGAAGTAGTCGAAGAAGGAGGCGGGAGAGGTGCGGGGCTGGCCGAGCCAGAAGGAGGGCTCGACGACAGCGCGGACGCCGGCGGCGTGCATGGCCTCGTAGTCGTCGGTGGTGCGCGACGTCATGTGGATGTGGGGGTCGAAGAGGCGCATCAGGACTCCTTGCCGTCGGTGCCGCGAGTGCCGCGCTCGGCGGCGGGTGCGGGTGGGGTGGCCGTGGGGTCGGTGAGGGTCAGGACGCGGTGCAGGTCTTCGGGCACGGGGCGGCCCGCGGCGGTACGCTCCGCGGCGTAGTCGCCGAGCATGCGGGCGAGTTCGGTGTCCCGGTGGGCGCGGCGGCCCAGGTCGGCAACCGTGTCGACGGGCACACCGGTGAACAGGCACTTCAGGACGGCGTGCCGCCACTGGTGGGGGTCGAGGTGCCGGGCGGCGTATGGGCCGACCGCGGCGGCGAGGAGCCGGGTGTCGTTGGTGCGCAGCGCGTCCTCGACCAGCGGGAGGGCCTCCCGGCCGGGCACCAGGGAGGGCAGTGCGTGCAGGACGGCGCGGCGTTCGGCGGCGGTGCCCTGGAAGTAGACCCGGGTGAGGGCGTCCACGTCGGCGCGGGCCGCGTGCAGGATGAGGACGCGGGCAGCGTCGGCGTGCTCGGGACCACAGCGGCGGCCGGCCTCGGCGATGCGCAACTCCCAGACTGAGATGGGCCCATGGGTGCCGGGGTTTGCGGCGGCCTCGCCGAGAGCGCGGTGCAGCCAGGTGCGGGCGGCGGCGCCGAGGCGGGCGGTGAGGTGTCCGCGCAGCTCGGTGGGTGTGGCGAGGGCGAGGGTGGCGTCCTGCGGTGCCGGCCGGCTCTGGGCACCTGCCCGACGGCCGACGCCTGGGGGAGCCTCCGTGCCTGCTTGGCCCGGGGCGAGTGGACCGGCCTCCGAGCCTGCCTGAAGCCCGGCATCAGACTGACGCCCCCGGCCTCCTTGGCGAGCCTCCGCATCCGCCCGACCCTCGACACCCGGCCCAGCCTCCACGTCCGCCCGGCGCACGGCATCCGCCTGAAGCCCCCAGCCTTGGCCAGCCTCCGC
The DNA here is from genome assembly GCF_039537145.1 of Streptomyces shaanxiensis. Lineage (NCBI taxonomy): Bacteria > Bacillati > Actinomycetota > Actinomycetes > Kitasatosporales > Streptomycetaceae > Streptomyces > Streptomyces shaanxiensis. The sequence continues at coordinate 352,162 of NZ_BAAAZY010000010.1, read as the reverse complement.
ATCCGCCCGACCCTCGACACCCGGCCCAGCCTCCACGCCCGCCCGGCGCGCGGCATCCGCCCGACGCCCCCGGCCTGACCGGGCTTCCTCGCCCACGTCGCCGGCGTCGCCCGCGTCGCCCACTTCCCCACCGCCCACATCGGCGTCCGCATGGCGTCCGGTGCCCGGGGGAGGCTGCACGGCCGGCGGGGTGTCGGTGAGGGCGGGGCCCTTGGTGTTCGCGCCTGGGGTGGCCGGGCGGGTGCGGGGGTGGGTCATGAGGTGCTCCCTTCAGGGGTGGCGGAGGGATCGCCGTGGGGTCGCACGAGTGCGGGTGATCCGGTGGCCGTGGCTTCGGCACGGCGGAGGAACGGGAGGGAGAGTTCGGCGAAGTGGGGGCCCGCGTGGGAGTGGCGGGGCAGTTCGACGACGGTCAGGCCCTGGTAGCCGGTGGCGGAGAGGGCGGCGAGTACGGGTGGGAAGTCGATCTCGCCGTCGCCGAAGGGGAGGTGTTCATGGACGCCGCGGCGCATGTCCTCGATCTGGACGTGGCGCAGCCAGGGAGCGGCGGCGCGTACGCAGTCGGCGGGAGAGAGGGGTTCGAGGCACTGGCAGTGGCCGATGTCGAGGGTGAGGCCGAGGTGTTCCGGTTCGCCGAGCGCGCGGCGGAGTCGGTGGAAGTCGGCGAGGGAGGCGAGGAGGTGGCCCGGTTCGGGTTCGACGGCGAGGGGGGCGCCGGCGGTGGTGGCGGCGTCCAGGACCGGAGCGAGGGCGTCGGCCAGGCGGTGCCAGGCCGTGTCCGGGTCCGTTCCCGGCGGGGTGATCCCGCTGAAGCAGTGGACGGCGTGGGCGCCGAGGTCGGAGGCGACCCGGACGGCACGGATCAGCAGGTCGACGCGGCGGGCACGGTCGTCCGGGTCGGGGTCCAGCAGGGAGGGGCCGTGCTTGCGACGCGGGTCGAGCACATAGCGGGCGCCGGTCTCCACGGTGACGTCCAGACCGAGCGTGCCCAGCCGCTGCGCGAGGCGGCGGGTGCGGGCGGCGAGGTCGGGGGCCAGTGGATCGAGGTGCATGTGGTCGAGGGTCAGGCCGACACCGGCGTATCCGAGGTCGGCGAGCAGGGTCAGGGCGTCGTCGAGACGGAGGTCGGCGAGGCCGTTGGTGCCGTAGCCGAAGCGGAGGGGGGTGACGGTGTGCTCGTGGGAGAGGGTGATGGCGTCCTCGGGGCTGGTGCTGTGCGGAGCACCGCCGGAACCTCGTGCCTCGGTGGGCCGCGTCGGGACGGACGTCGTGTGGCTCATGTGACGCTCACCTGCCTTCCGAACCGTTGGCCCAGCGGGGCGAGACCCGCGACGAACAAGCAGACGAACGAGGAGTTGGGACGCGCGGCGGTCGCGGCGGCGCCTGCCAGGGCGTCGTCGGGGACGGTGAACAGGGCGGGGAGGCGCAGGAGTTCGGCCCAGGCCAGGGATCGGCGGCGCAGGTTCCGTGCCGCGGTCGGGCGGGCCGCGTCGGCACTACCCGGCGGCATCCGTGGCACCAGGGCCGACGTGGCCACGGCCGCCGCCGAGCGCGCGCCCTCATCCCTGCCGACCTCCGTTCCCCCCAACCCCTCATCGGGCCGCCCATCGCCCGACCAAGACGAGCACCGCTCCCCGCGCCCCCTCACCACTGCTCCTCGGAACGGTCGCCGCCCCGGCGCCCACCAACGCGCCCCGGACGGTCGTCCAGCGGCCGGGCATCCGCTCCCCGCAACCGCTCCGCGAACCGTCCCAGTGCCGCGTACTGCTCCCCCAGTGCCGACGGCCCGTCCCCCACCGGATCCTTGAAGAAGAAGCCCAGCTCACCCAGCGGTCCGGACAGGCCGGACTCGTGGGCGCGTGCCGTCAGGCGTGCCAGGTCGAGCACGAGCGGTGCTGCCAGGGACGAGTCGCAGCCCTGCCAAATGGTCTGGAGGATCATGCGGGTGCCGAGGAAGCCGTCGAAGGCGATGTGGTCCCAGGCGGTCTTCCAGTCACCGAGGGCGGGGACGTCGTCGATGTGGACCTCGCCCTCGGGAGGTGTGCCGAGGGTGTCCGTCAGGACCCTCTCCTTGCCCGCGTTCTTCGCCGCCGCGGCGGCCGGGTCGGCAAGGGCGGCGCCGTCGCCGCCGCCGAGCAGGTTCGTGCCGGACCAAGCACGGACCGCCAACGCCCGTTGGCTGAACATCGGGCCCAGGACCGAGCGGAGAAGTGTCTGCCCCGTCTTGCCGTCGCGGCCTGCGAACGGCAGATCGGTCGACGTCAGCAGGGGCGCGAGGGCCGGGTGGTTCAGGCCCGTCGAGGGCGTGAAGTTGACGTAGGGGCAGCCGGCGCGGAGCGCTGCCGCCGCGTACAGCGAACTCGGGGGCAGGGCGGCCCCGATGGGCGCGGGCTCGGTGAGCGCGGGCTCGGTGGAGGCCACGTTCACCACGACCGCCCGAGTGAGGCCACATCGCCGTTTGAAGTCCTGGATGTCCGAGGCGAAGGCGGCGATCAGGTCCTCCGCGTCGCGCGTGTCCCCGGGGAGCGGACCGCCGGGCCTGATCTCCCGGTCCGCGGCGGCGAGTTCGGTCCGTGTCGCCGCGGGCAGTCCCGGGGGCAGGACGCCGCCTGCCGCAAGGGCCTCCGCCCGTTTGGGCAGGGGGCAGTCGACCGTGTCGTGGCCGCCGAAGACGAGGGACGACAGCGCGGGCAGGCCGCTGTCCGCGAACATCGGCGTCTCGGTGACCAGGCCCGTCGGAGGGTGCAGGCCCGCGGTGACGGCCGCGCACCCGGCGACGACGGTCGTGGCGACGGAGCCACGCGCCCCGATCAGCCAGACGCCGACGCGTGATGCGGACGGGGAAACGGACCCGGACATGGCAGCCTCCTTGTCGAGCGCGTCGTATGTGAGCCCCAGCGGCTTGGCCCCTGGCTCTGTGAGCTCCATGGGCCAGGCTCCTGGCTCTGTGAGCCTCATGGGCGACCCCTGGCTCTGTGAGCCCCATGGGCCGGGCCCCTCGGCGAGGCCCGGTGGGGTGAAGACGGCGAGCGGGAGTCCGGCGTCCCCCGCCCGCCGTCGCTCAGTCGCCCTGCGAAGCCGCGGCTCCGTGCGAAGCCATGGCTCCGGAGGACTTCGCGGACTTCACGGGCAGTTCCTTGATCCGGATGTCCCGGAAGGACACCTCGTCGTCGGCGCCGTGGTTCTGGATGCCGATGTGTCCGTCGATGAGGCTCCGGGCCGGGTCGGTGTTGGTGAAGTCGTTGATCTTCACGCCGTTGAGATAGACGCGGAGGCGTTCGCCCTCCACGCGGATCTCGTACGTGTTCCACTCCCCCGGCGGGTTCAGCGCACGGTCGCGCTTCTTCAGGTCGGCGGACTTGAAGCCGTAGACGGCACCGGTGGTGCGGTCGGCGGCGTCGGTCGCGTCGATCTGGATCTCGTAACCGTTGTTGACGGCCGACCACGGGTCGTCCGAGGGCGGGAAGCCCACGAACACACCGGAGTTGTCGTCGCCGGCCATCCTCCAGTCGAGCTTCAGGGAGTACGCCCCGAAGCCCGGTCCGGCGTACCAGAGCATCCCCATGCCGCCGGTCGACGTGAGCGTGCCGTCGTCGGACAGGGCGAAGGAGCCCGGGCCCGCCTGTCGCCAGTCGTCCAGCGAGGCCTGCGTGCCGTCGAAGAGTGCGCCGTAGCCGTTCTCCGGGCGGCAGTCGGCCTGGGCGTCGCCGATGGCCCAGCGGATTCCGCCCAGCAGGTGCTGACGGAACTGGGGTTCGGAGTAGGACTCCTTGGTGTGGCCGCCCCCGGTGTAGAAGGCGCGGCCGCCCTGGTAGTTCTGGCACCAGGCGATCGGATGGTCGCCGTTCATGGTGCCGCCGGTGTACGAGGACTCGTCGAGGGACGCGAGGACATGTGCCCTCTCCCGGGGATTCGAGCGGTAGTTGTACCACTCGTCCGTCCGGTTCCACGTCTGCGCCAGACCCGATGTCGCGGGGTGGGCGTGGTCCTCGACGTCGACCGTCGCCGGCTGGATCGCCGGGTGCGACTGGAAGTAGGCGCCGGCCAGGCCGCCGTAGAACTCCCAGTCGTACTCGGTGTCGGCGGCCGCGTGGACGCCGACATACGCGCCGCCGCCCCGGATGTAGCCCTCGAAGGCCCTCTGCTGGGCGGCATCCAGGACGTCTCCGGTCGTCGACAGGAACACGACCGCGGCATAGCGGCGCAGGTTGCCGGCGGTGAAGGCCGTGGCGTCCTCCGTCGCGTCGACCGTGAAGCCGCCGGTCTCGCCGAGCTGTTTCACCGCGGCGACGCCGTCGGGGATGGAGTCGTGACGGAAGCCCGCCGTCTTGGAGAAGACCAGCACCCGCTTGCCGTCGTCACCGGGTCGCGGCGGCTGTGACGCCGCCGGTCCCGAGACGCAGCCGAGGAGTACGGCCGCTCCCACAACTGCCGTTGTCAGTCGACCTGTTGGACGCATACGCATCCTCCGTTCCTCCTCTCAGCCCGTAGTGAAGGTGAAGTCGTCCACGTCGAACAAGGCGCCCGAACCGCTGCCCTTGAAGACGAGGTGGAGCGTGGTCGTGCCCCTCGGCGCGCGGGACAGGTCGGCGGTGACGTCCTGGAAGGTCTCCCAGCCGCCGGTCACCGGCACGGTCGCCTTGCCGAGCAGGGTGCCCGTCGAGGACCCGGCACGGACCTCGATGGTGCCGCCCGCGCCTCCGGAGGAGATCCGGGCGGTGATCTTCTTGGCGTTGCCCAGGGCGTACGGCGTGAAGGAGATCCAGTCGCCGTTGTTGATGTCGCCGACCGTCCGGCCGCCGTGTGCGGTGGCCTTGGTGATGATCGAGACGCCGGAGCCGTTGCCGAAGTGCTCGGCCTGGCGATGCCTGGGCTGGACGACGTTCTGGTCGTGCGTGGTGAGCGGGGCCTGGCCGCCGCCTCCGCCGTCGGTGTACTCGGCGTCCATGACCCCGAAGATGTTGGCGTCCTCGTCGTGACCGCCGTCGGCGCTGGTCTGGATCGTGCCGGTGCAGCCGTTCGCCGAGGTCACCGGGTGGCCGTGGCTGTCGTGGCCGAGGATGAAGGTGACCTTGACCTTGGAGCAGTCGATAATCCGGTCCTCGGGGTCGGTGACCTTCACCTTGAACGGGATCGCGTCGCCGAAGCTGAACAGCTGCCCGTCCTGCGGCAGTTCCAGCGTCACCTTGGGCGCGGTGTTGCCGACCACGATCTGCACGCTCGCGCTGCCGGTGCGGCCGGAGGCATCCTTGGCGGTCAGGGTCGCGGTGTAGGTGCCGTTCTTCTTGTAGCGGTACGACGGGTTCGCCGCGGTCGACCTGCCGCCGTCGCCGAAGTCCCAGCTGTACGTCAGGGCGTCGCCGTCCTGGTCGGTCGTGCCCTCGGACGAGAACTGCACCCTCAGCGGCGCCGTCCCGGAAGTCCTGCTCGCCGCGGCCTGCGCCACGGGCGAGTGGCCGTCGGTGGCGTTCTCGATGCGGTACAGGGCCGAGTGCTCGTCACCGCCGAACCAGGAGACGCCGTAGTCGAGGACGTACAACGCACCGTCCGGGCCGAAGGCCATGTCCATGATCTGGGTGCCGGTCCAGGGAACGTTGTTGATCGACTGCACGGTCCCGGCGTCGTCGCTCACGATCCGCTTGATCCAGCGGCGGCCGAACTCCCCGGCGAAGAAGTTCCCGTCGTAGGCCTCGGGGAACTTGACCGGCGAGTCGAGCGAGGCGTCGTAGCGGTAGACCGGGCCGCCCATCGGGGACTCGGAGCCGGTGCCGAACTCGGGCACGGATCCGCCGTCGTACGGGATCCAGGCGGCCTGAGCCGGGGGAAGGTCGGTCAGGCCGGTGTTGTTCGGCGAGGTGTTCTTCGGTGCGGCGCAGTCGAAGGCCGCGCCGGACTGGCCGGTCGCGAAGTCGTAGTCGACGTAGGCGTCGTTGTCACCGGTGCAGTACGGCCACCCGTAGTTGCCGGGGCCGGTGACACGGGCGAACTCGACCTGCCCGGCCGGTCCGCGCGCCGGGTCGGCGGCGCCGGCGTCGGGGCCGTAGTCGCCGACGTAGAGGATCCCGGTCTCCTTGTCGACACTGAAGCGGAACGGGTTGCGGAAGCCCATCGCGTAGATCTCGGGGCGCGTCTTGTCGGTGCCCGGCGCGAAGAGGTTGCCGTCGGGGATCGCGTACGAACCGTCGGCGTTCACCTTGATGCGCAGGATCTTGCCGCGCAGGTCGTTGGTGTTGCCGGAGGAACGCTGGGCGTCGAAGGCCGGGTTGCGGTTCGAGCGCTCGTCGATCGGGGTGAAGCCGTCCGACTGGAACGGATTGGTGTCGTCGCCCGTTGAGAGATACAGGTTGCCCGCCGCGTCGAAGTCGATGTCACCGCCGACATGGCAGCACAGGCCGCGGGAAGCCGGGATGTCCAGGATCTTCGTCTCGCTGGCTGCATCCAGCGTGCCGTCGGTCTTCAGGACGAAGCGGGAGAGGCGGTTGACTCCGTCGAAGGGAGCGAAGTCGGCTGCCGTTCCGGTCTCGGGGGCGTCACCGGCAGGTGTGTCGAGCGGGGGTGCGTAGTAGAGGTAGATGAAGCGGTTCTCGGCGAATGCGGGGTCGACGCCGATGCCTTGCAGGCCTTCCTCGTCGTGGGTGTACACGTCGAGCTTGCCCGCGAGCTTGGTGTTGCCGGCCGCGTCGGTCAGACGCAGCTCGCCGTCCCGTGAGGTGTGCAGGACCGAGCGGTCCGGGAGGACGGCGAGCGACATGGGCTCGCCGACCTCCGGTTCGCCCTTGGCGAGGGTGACCTGCTGGAAGTCCTCGGCGGCCGCGGCTTCCTGGTCGGCTCCGGCTGCGCCGGCCGGGGGTGCGGTGAACGTGAGGGTTGCGCCTGCCAACAGCGCGCCGCTGAACAGCGCGACTGCCTTGCGGAAGGGCAGGCGTCGTCTGTGGGTCTCGATTCTGTCGGTGTCCTGGGTTTTCCGGTGCACGGGTGCCTCCAGAAGGGGCCGGTTGTACGTGCGGGTGCGGTACGCCGGGATGCGCCGTCACCCCGGAACTCATGGAGCGGTCCTAGTCGTTGCCGCCGAACGCCGCGTCGAACGAGGCCGACGGCGGCTCGAAGTCGTACGCCTTGAGACGGGTCAGCGCCTCGGGGGCGCCCTGGAGCCGGTCCATGCCGGCGTCCTCCCACTCGACGGAGATCGGGCCCTGGTAGTCGATGGAGCGCAGCATGCGGAAGACGTCCTCCCAGGGGACGTCGCCGTGCCCCGCCGACACGAAGTCCCAGCCCCGGCGCGGGTCGCCCCAGGGCAGGTGGGAGCCGAGACGGCCGTTGCGGCCGTCGAGTCGCTTGCGGGCCTCCTTGCAGTCGACGTGGTAGATGCGGTCGCGGAAGTCCCAGAGGAAGCCGACCGGGTCGAGGTCCTGCCACACGAAGTGGGAGGGGTCGAAGTTCAGGCCGAAGGCGGGACGGCCCCCGACGGCTTCCAGGGCACGCCAGGTCGTCCAGTAGTCGTAGGCGATCTCACTGGGATGGACCTCGTGCGCGAACCGCACGCCCTCCTCGTCGAAGACGTCCAGGATGGGGTTCCAGCGGGACGCGAAGTCGTCGTAGCCGCGCTCGATCATCGACTCGGGGGCGGGCGGGAACATGGCGACCAGGTGCCAGATGGCGGAGCCGGTGAAGCCGATCACCGTGTCGACGCCGAAGGCGGCCGCGGCCCGCGCGGTGTCCTTCATACGGGCCGCGGCGCGCCGGCGGACCCCCTCCGCCTCTCCGTCGCCCCACACCTCGCCCGGCAGGATGGCCTGGTGGCGTTCGTCGATGATGGCGTCGCAGACCGCCTGGCCGACCAGATGGTTGGAGATCGCCCAGCACTTGAGGCCGTACTTGTCGAGCAGGGCCTTCCGGGAGTCGATGTACGACGCATCGGCGAGGGCTTTGTCGACCTCGAAGTGATCGCCCCAGCAGGCGAGTTCGAGCCCGTCGTAGCCGAAGTCACGGGCGAGCCGGCAGACCTCCTCCAGCGGCAGGTCGGCCCACTGGCCGGTGAACAGCGTGAACGTACGCGGCATCGCGCGTCAGCCTCCTCAGACCGCTATGGGGGTGTAGACGGAGTTCTTCTCGGCGCTCTCCTCCACCGCCGCGAGCACGCGCTGCACCTGCAGCCCGTCGGCGAAGGAGGGTTCGGGCCGGCGGCCCTCCGCGATGGCGTGGACCAGGTCGCGGGCCTGGTGGACGAAGGTGTGCTCGTAGCCGAGGCCGTGACCCGGCGGCCACCAGGCGTCCAGGTAGGGGTGGTCGGGTTCGGTGACGAGGATGCGGCGGAAGCCGGCATGCGTGCCCGGTTCCGTGCCGTCGTGGTAGGCGAGCTCGTTGAGCCGCTCCAGGTCGAAGGCGATCGAGCCGTCCGAGCCGTTGAGTTCGATGCGCAGGGAGTTCTTGCGGCCGGTGGCGTAGCGGGTGGCCTCGAAGGAGGCGAGGGCGCCGGAGGGGAAGCGGCCGGTGAACAGGGCGGCGTCATCGACGGTGACCTGTCCGGTGGCGCCCTCGGCCGCCGCCGCGGACAAACCCTTCACGGCCCCGCCGGGCAGCGGGCGTTCCTTCACGAAGGTCTCCGTCAGGGCGGACACCCCGGTGAGCCGCTCCCCCGCCAGGTACTGGGCGAGGTCGACGATGTGCGCGCCCAGGTCGCCGAGCGCGCCCGAGCCGGCCAGCTCCTTGCGCAGCCGCCAGGTGAGCGGGAACTCGGGGTTCACGAGCCAGTCCTGAAGGTACGTCACCCGCACATGGCGCAGGCTGCCGAGTCGGCCCTCGGCGACCATGGTGCGGGCCAGCGCGGTGGCGGGCACCCGGCGGTAGTTGAAGCCCACCATCACCAACTGGCCACGCCGGTACGCCTCTTCGGCCGCCTCCGTCATCGCCTCGGCCTCCTCGACGCTGTTCGCGAGGGGCTTCTCGCACAGGACGTGCTTGCCTGCGGCCAGCGCCGCGAGCGCGATCTCGGCATGGCTGTCGCCAGGGGTGCAGATGTCGACGAGGTCGATGTCGTCCCGTTCGATCAGCGCACGCCAGTCGGTCTCGGCCGCCGCCCAGCCGTGCCGGTCGGCCGCCGCACGCACGGCGGTGGCATCCCGCCCGCAGATCGCGGCGAGTACCGGGCTGCGGGGCAGGTCGAAGACGCTGCCGACGGTGCGCCAGCCCTGGGAGTGGGCGGCGCCCATGAAGGCGTAGCCGACCATGCCGACGCGCAGCGGTGGCTTCGCGGCGGGTCCGGCCGACCGGGACACATCGGCCCTGCTCCCGACCGTGGCCGTGGCCCCGGGCACACCCGGCTCGGTGGTCATGGCCCCTGCGTCCGCCTCGGCCTCGTCGGGCTGCTGCGGCTGTCCCATGCGATGGTCCTCCTCGTCGTCGTGCCGCGGTGGGGGGTTGGGGAGCGTCTTGCGGATCTCGCCGTCCGTCGTACGGGCCTGGCTGCCGTCGTACGGACCTGGCTCCGCCGTACGGACCGGACTGCCCGTGCGGACCTGGCTCCGCCGTACGGACCGGGCTGCCCGTGCGGACCTGGCTGCCGTCCTACGGGCCTGACCGGCCGTCACACGAACCCGACCGGGGCCGTCACACGAACCTGCCCGGCCGTCGCACGACCCTGGCTGCCCGTCCCACGAACCTGCCTGTCCGTCGTCCGGACCCGGCTGTCCGACCCGCGAACCTTGCCGACGTCGCAGCCAAGGTCCACATGCGGCCACAGCCCGCGCTACGGCATCAGCCGGCCGCTGCTACGACGCCGGCCAGTGCCGGAGCCTCGCGGGACCCCGGCCCGTATGCCGGCCTCGGCCAGTCCGGCGCCCTCAGCCCGTCCGGCGACCCAAGCCGTACGACGACCTCGGCCCGCCCAGACCTACCCGCAGCCCAGTCCGGCTCGATCCACAGAACGCTCCCAGCCCTGCCCGACGGACGTCTCGGCCCCGTCGGGCAGGGTGCGCCTCACTTGAAGCCGGTGGACATGTACTGGTCGACGTTGTCCTTGTCGACGACCGCCGAGTAGAGCGTGATCGAGGCCGGGATCTCGAACTCGGCCATGCCGCTGACGCCCTTGCCCTGGCCCAGCGCACGGGCCAGGTCGATGGCGGACGCGGCCATGGTCGGCGGGTACAGGACGGTGGCCTTGAGGACGCCGTCGTCCTGCTTGATCGCCTGGAACGCGGACAGCGCGCCCGCGCCGCCGACCATCAGGAAGTCGTCGCGCCCCGCCTGCTCGATGGCCCGCAGCGCGCCCACGCCCTGGTCGTCGTCGTGGTTCCACAGGGCGTCGAACTTCGACTGGGCCTGCAGGAGTTGGGCCATCTTGGCCTGGCCGGACTCCACCGTGAACTCGGCCGCCTGGCGGGCCACCTTCTTGATGTTGGGGTAGTTCTTCAGGGCGTCGTCGAAGCCCTTGGTGCGCTGCTGGGTCAGCTCCAGGTTGTCCAGCCCGGCCAGTTCGATGACCGTGGCGTTCGACTTCCCCTTGAGCTTCTCGCCTATGTAGTGCCCGGCGTTGAGACCCATCCCGTAGTTGTCGCCGCCGATCCAACAGCGGTAGGCCTGCGGGGTGTTGAAGATCCGGTCGAGGTTGACGACCGGGATGTTCGCCCGCATCGCCTTGAGCCCGACCTGGGTGAGCGCCTTGCCGTCGGCGGGCAGCACCACCAGCACGTCGACCTTCTTGTTGATCAGCGTCTCGATCTGGCCGATCTGGGCGGCGGTGTCGTTGGAACCCTCGGTGATCTCCAATGTCACGTCGGAGTATTTCTTCGCCCGGCTCTTGGCGTTGTCGTTGATGGCGTTGAGCCAGCCGTGGTCGGCCTGCGGTCCGGCGAAGCCGATGGTGACCTGCTTGCCGGGCTTGTCCTCGGCGGCCGGCTGGTCGTTCGCGGCCGGCTCGTCCTTGGACTCGTTGCTCGTGCAACCCGTGAGGAGGGCACCGGCACCTACGGCGGCGGTCCCGAAGAGCAGCCCTCTGCGACTGGTGAAGCGACTCGTGAAATCGGTCGGCTCTGGCATGGCGGTGAACCCTTTCCTCAGGTCGTGCTCGCGGTACGGCGCTGGACCAGCACGGCGGCGACGATGATCGCGCCCTTGGCGATCTGCTGGACGTCGCTCTGCAGGTTGTTCAGGGCGAAGATGTTGGTGATCGTGGTGAAGATCAGGACGCCGAGCACGGAGCCGACGATGGTGCCGCGGCCCCCGGTGAGCAGCGTGCCGCCGATGATCGCGGCCGCGATGGCGTCGAGTTCGTAGAGGTTGCCGTTGGTGTTCTGACCGGAGCCGGACAGGATGATCAGCAGGAAGGCGGCGATGCCGCAGCACAGTCCGGACAGCAGGTAGAGGTAGAGCCGCTGGCGGCGTACGTCGATGCCGGCGAGGCGGGCCGCCTCCGCGTTTCCGCCGACGGCGACCGTGCGCCGCCCGAAGGTCGTGCGGTTCAGGACCAGCCAGCCGATGACCGTCACGACCGCGAACACCATGACCAGCGGCGGGATACCTAGGACGTATGCGTCGCGCTCGCCGAGGTCGAGTACCGAGGGGATGGTGACGATCTGCGTCTTGCCGTCGGTGATCTGGAGGGCCAGACCGCGCGCGGACGCCAGCATGGCCAGCGTGGCGATGAACGGGACCATCGCGCCGTAAGCGATCAGCATCCCGTTGACCAGGCCGCATCCCACACCGACGATCACCGCGGTGAAGAGGATGCCGGCGAAGCCGTACTCCTGGGTCGCGACCGTCGTCGCCCATACCGAGGCCAGCGCGACGATCGCGCCGACGGACAGGTCGATGCCGCCGGAGATGATCACGAAGGTCATGCCGACGGTGACGACGCCGATCACGGAGGCCTGGGTGAGGACGAGTTGGAGGTTGCGGGTGTCCAGGAACTCGTCCGGCTTGGTGATGCCGCCGATGAGGATCAGCGCGGCGAGGACGCCGAGCAGGGACAGGGTGCGCACGTCGGCGCGGGCCATCAGGCCCCGCCAGGCGGGCGGTTGACCGGCCGACGGCACCTTGTCGGTGCTGTCCCGGGGCGGGGAGGCGTGCTGCGTCATGACGCCGGGCTTCCTTCCATGACGAGGTCGAGTACGCGGTGTTCGTCGAGTTCACGGGCCGGTGCGGTGTGCACGACACGGCCCTCGCGCAGCACCAGGACGCGGTCGGCGAGGCCGAGCACTTCGGGTACTTCGCTGGAGACCAGCAGGACGGCGAGGCCTTCGTCGGCCAGGCGGCGGACCACCGCGTACAGCTCGGCGCGGGCTCCGACGTCGACGCCGCGGGTGGGTTCGTCGAGCAGCAGGACGCGGCAGCCGCGCAGCAGCCAGCGGGCCAGGACGGCCTTCTGCTGGTTGCCGCCGGAGAGGGTGCGCACCGGCGCGGACGGGTTGTCGGGGCGCAGGGACAGCTCACGCGTAGCGGCCCGCGCGGCCCGCAGTTCGGCGGCGCGGTCGATCCAGCCGCCGCGCGAGAAGCGGGACATGGACGACACCGACACATTGCGGGTGACGGACTCCAGCATCAGCAGCGCCTGAGCCTTGCGCTCCTCGGGGGCGAGGCCCAGCCCGGCGCGAACGGCGGCCCGTACGCTGCCGGGCCGCAGCGCCCGCCCGTCCACGAGGACCTGACCGGAGGTCGGCCTGCGGGCGCCGTAGATCGTCTCCAGGATCTCGGACCGCCCCGAGCCCACCAGCCCCGCGAGCCCGACGATCTCGCCGGGCCGTACGGCCAGGTCGAGGGGCTCGAACTCACCGTCCCGGGCGAGTCCCCGCACCTCCAGAAGCGGCTTCCCGGCCGCAGCCGCGTCCTTCTCCGGCCGCTCGGGGAAGACGTACTCGACGTTGCGCCCCGTCATCAGCGCCACGACCTCGCGTGTCGGCGTCGTCTTCGCCGGCAGCCCGCCCGCCACGGCCCGCCCGTCCTTCAGCACGGTCACCCGGTCGCCGATCCGGCGGATCTCCTCCAGCCGGTGCGAGATGTAGACGACGGCGACGCCGGCGGCGGTGAGGTCGCCGACGATGCGGAAGAGGTTGTCGACCTCGTCCGGGTCGAGGGCGGCGGACGGCTCGTCCATCACGATCAGCCGTACGTCGTGGGAGAGCGCCCGCGCCATGGACACGATCTGCTGCTGCGCCGCCGACAGCTCCCCGACGAGGCGGGCCGGGTCGATCTCCGGGTGCCCAAGTCGCTTGAGAAGCTGCGCGGTTGATGCGCGTGCGGCCTTTCCGCGTACGACGAAACCGGCGGCCGTGGGTTCATGGCCGAGGTGGACGTTCTCGGCCACCGACAGGTGCTCGACCAGGTCGAGTTCCTGGTAGATGGTGGCGATGCCCAGGCGCATCGCGGCGATCGGCGAGCGGAGGGTGACCGCCTCGCCGCGCCAGTGGATCGTGCCGGTGTCGGGCTGGTGGGCGCCGGCCAGGACCTTGATGAGCGTGGACTTGCCGGCGCCGTTCTGGCCGAGCAGGCAGTGCACTTCACCGGCCTGGACGTCGAGGTCGACACCGTCGAGGGCGCGGACTCCGGGGAACGACTTGGTGATGCCGGACATGCTGAGCAGCGGTGGTTCTGGTGCCATGAGGTCCCCTTGGCGGGCGTGCGGGCCGGTTTCAGGGCAGAGCAGGGCAGATCGGGCGGAGCGGGGGCAGGGCAAGGCGGAGCAAGGGCAAGGCAGGGCAGAGCAGGGAACGGGTCGTGCCGGTGAGCCGTGTCGAGCCGGTGACTTACGCGGGTGAGAACAGGTGGTCGCTGATGAGGCGGGCCGCGCCGATGACTCCGGCGGTGGGGCCCAACTCGCCAAGGACGATGGGCAGGTTGCCGGTCGCGAGGGGCAGCGACTGGCGGTAGACCTGGGTGCGGATCGCGGCGAGCAGGTTGTGGCCGAGGCCGGTCACCCCGCCGCCGATCACCACCAGGCCGGGGTTGAAGAAGCTGACGAGTCCGGCGATGACCTGGCCGACGCGGTTGCCGCCCTCGCGGATCAGGTCGAGGGCGGTGGCGTCGCCCGCGGCGGCCGCGGCGGCGACGTCGACGGCGGTCAGGGTGCCGTTCGCGTCCAGCCGCGAGGCGAGTTCCTCCGACAACCCCTGCTGGGCCGCCTCCACGGCGTCCCGGGCGAGGGCCGCCCCGCTGAAGTGGGCCTCGAGACAGCCCCGGTTGCCGCAGGCGCAGGGGCGGCCGTCGGGCACGGCCTGGATGTGCCCGATGTCGCCCGCGCTGCCCGTGACACCTCGGTGCACGTCACCGCCCGCGACGATGCCGCAGCCGATGCCGGTGCCGATCTTGACGCAGAGGAAGTCGCCCACGGAGCGTGCGACGCCCGCGTGCTGCTCCCCCATCGCCATGAGGTTCACGTCGTTGTCGACCATGACCGGGCAGCCGAGTTCCTGGCTGAGCGCCTCCCGCACGGGGAAGCCGTCCCAGCCCGGCATGATCGGCGGAGCCACCGGGACGCCTTCGGGGAAGCGGACCGGTCCCGGGACACCGATGCCGGCGCCGTCGTACCCCTCCGCGAGCCCGGAGGCCCTCAACTTCGCCGCCATGGACAGGACTTGCTCGAAGACCGCGACCGGGCCCTCGCGGACGTCCAGGGGCTGGTTGAGATGTCCGAGGATCTCCAGTTCGGCGTTGGTGACGGCGACGTCGACCGAGGTCGCGCCGATGTCGACGCCGAGGAAGCGCAGCCCGGGGTTGAGCCGGATGTTGTGGGAACGGCGCCCACCGCGTGAGGCGGCGAGTCCGTCGGCCACGACCAGGCCCGTCTCCAGCAGGCGGTCCACCTCCACGGCCAGCTTGGACCGCGAGAGGTCGATCTGATCGCCCAGCTGGGCACGGGAGTTGGGTCCGCCGTCGCGCAACAGCCTGAGCAGTTTGGCCTGATGGGCGTTCGCGGGTCGCGCCGTCATGCGTCTCACGAGCCCCTCCCCGCCTCAATCGGCCTGAGCGCGCCGGGTTTCGGCCACTTCCGCGGCCTGCTTTCGAGGGGAACGTAGCAGCGGTCGTCGGGACTGGGAAGAAGTTGCGCAGAGATTGCCGTCAACTTTCTCCACTCACAGGACAAAGCCCTGCGGTGCCCTGGTGCCATCGGCCCGGGCCCCGCAGGATGGGCTCGGCCCCGGGGCCGCCGGGGCCCGGAACGGGGAGAGGGGGACCGCGTGTTTCTGGTGACGGGTGCCACGGGCAACGTGGGTGCGGAGCTCGTGCGGGCGCTGGCGGAGGCCGGGGAGCCGGTACGTGCGCTGAGCCGTGCCGGCCGGGCGGAGGGGCTGCCGCCGGGGGTGACGGCCGTCGCGGGCGATCTCAACCGGCCCGAGACGGTGCGGGCCGCGCTCGACGGCGTACGGGGCCTGTTCCTGATGCCCGGTTACGGCGGGCAGCGGCAGATCCTGGCCGACGCGCTTGCGGCCGGCGTGGAGCACGTCGTGCTCCTGTCCGGGAAGTCGGCCGAGGTCGACGACGACAACGCGGTCACGCGCTACCTGCGGGCGGCCGAGTCGGAGGTGCGGGCGTCCGGCCTGTCGTGGACCTTCGTGCGGCCCGTGAGCTTCATGTCCAACGCGTCGGCCCTGGCGGACCAGATCCGCAAGAGCGACGAGGTGCGCGTACCGTTCCCCGGCGTGCGCACGGCGGACATCGATCCGTACGACATCGCCCACGTGGCCGCGCATGCCCTCCGCTCGCCCGGACACGAGGGCCGCGTCCACACGGTGACCGGGCCCGAGGCCCTGCTGCCCGCCGACCGCGTCCGCATCCTCGGCGAGACGCTCGGCCGGGAACTGCGCACCGTGGGCCTCACCGACGAGGAGGCGCGCACGGCGATGGGAGCCCACTTCCCGGCCCCGTACGTCGACGCGTTCTTCCGCTTCTTCGTGGACGGGATCCTGGACGAGTCCGTGGTGCTGCCGACGGTGCGGGAGATCACGGGGCGGGCACCGCGCACGTTCGAGCAGTGGGCCCGAGCGCACGCGGACGCGTTCTGAAAGACGCGACCCTCTCGGCTCTATGACCTCTGGCGTGCGTGGTACGACGCCCGCGTGTGCTCCGTGTGCTCCCGCATCAGCTGCGTGGCACGGTCCTCGTCCCGGTCGTTGATCGCGACGATCATTCCGCGGTGCTCGATCCAGGACTGGTGGCCGCGCTGACGGGCGACGGGTGTGTAGTACCAGCGCACGCGGCGGTCGACCTGGGCCGCGAGTTCGGCGAGGACGGCGTTGCCCGCGAGTTCCATGATCTTCGCGTGGAAGCGGGCGTTGAGGGCGACGGCCGCGTCCACGTCGTCGGCGGCGACGGCCTTCTCGCCCTCCGCGCACAGCTGTTCCAGGGCCGTGATGCCGGCGCTGTCGGCGTGGGCGGCGGCGAGGCGGGCCGCCTCGGCCTCCAGGAGGGTGCGGACGGTGAGGAGCTGGTCGGCCTCCTCCTCCGTCGGCTCGTGCACGAACGCGCCCTGCGCGGGCCGCAGATCGACCCAGCCCTCGGTGTTCAGCCGCTGCAGCGCCTCGCGCACCGGCTGCCGCGACACGCCCAGGTGACCTGCCAGTTCGCTCTCGACCAGGTGCTGGCCGGGCTGGAGCGCCCGGGTCGTGATGAGTTCGAGCAGCGCCTCGTAGACGCGGTCGCGCAGCGGGCCGGGCCGTTCGAGCTTGGGCACCGCACCCTGCGGTAGTCCTGTCGACAACATCGGTTCCCCTCCTGGGCGAACGCCGGACGACTGCATCCCGTAGCCGGTCGTCACTGGAAAGCCAGTATCGATTGTCTTTCGTCTACAGTCTACGGCGCACAAAGGCCAGGGAAACGGGGAGTTGACCGCGTCACACGGTCCGTCATCGAGGCGTCACAAGGCCCTTCCCCGCGGCGTCAGGGGCAGCGCACGACCTGCCCCGCGTAGGACAGGTTCCCGCCGAACCCGAAGAGCAGCACCGGGTCCCCGGTCGAGATCCGCCCCTGCTCCACGAGCTTGGACAGCGCCAGCGGAATGCTCGCCGCCGAGGTGTTCCCGGACTCCGCGACATCGCGCGCGACCACGGCGTTGACCGCGCCGAGCTTCTCCGCGAGGGGCTCGATGATGCGCAGGTTGGCCTGGTGCAGGACGACCCCGGCGAGGTCCTCGGGCGCGAGGCCCGCCCGCTCGCAGGCCCGGCGGGCGATGGCCGGCAGCTGCGTCGTCGCCCAGCGGTAGACGCTCTGCCCCTCCTGCGCGAACCGCGCGGGCTGCCCCTCGATGCGCACGGCGTGCCCCATCTCGGGCACCGAGCCCCACAGCACCGGCCCGATCCCGGCCTCCTCGGACGCCTCCACGACGGCCGCGCCCGCCCCGTCGCCGACCAGCACACAGGTCGTACGGTCGCCCCAGTCGGTGACGTCGGACATCTTGTCGGCGCCGATCACCAGGGCCCGCGCCGCGCCGCCCGCGCGGACGGCGTGGTCGGCGGTGGCCAGGGCGTGGGTGAAGCCGGCGCAGACGACGTTGAGGTCCATCGCGGCGGGCGACGGGATGCCGAGCCGGGCGGCGACCCGGGCCGCCATGTTCGGGGAGCGGTCGATGGCGGTGGAGGTGGCGACCAGGACCAGGTCTATGTCGCCGGGTGCGAGACCTGCCGCCGCGAGGGCCTTGGCGGCGGCGTGCGCGGCCAGCTCGTCGACGGGCTCGTCGGGGCCGGCGATGTGGCGCGTGCGGATACCCACCCGGCTCATGATCCACTCGTCACTGGTGTCGACCATGCCCGCCAGGTCCTCGTTGGTGAGAACCTTGGCGGGCTGGTAGTGGCCGACTGCGGCGATGCGCGAGCCGTTCATCGTTGGTGATCCCCTCGGGCCTCGGGTAGCGGGATTCACCAGTCTGATCAGTGACTCACGGGTACGACGGCACGTGATGCCACAGGAATCGGGCGCCCGTGTTGTCAGCTTCCATCAGACCCTCGGACGCCCGAACAAATTCCGAACACCTAGCCGGTGAACAGCTGCGTCGCCTTCTGCACGAGTTCGTAGACCCCGTAGGCGAGCGGCACCCCCACCCATACCCAGGCGAAGGCGATCAGCCCCCGTCGGCTGGGCGGACCGCTAGGCGGACTGCTGTCGCTGGACATCGGCGGCCTCCTTCTCCTTCGACTCCGGGGCGGGAATGTGATGGCGGGGGTGGACCGGCCGGACGAGTTCGTTGGCGACGAAGCCTACGGCGAGCAGCCCGATCATGATGAACAGGGACATCGTGTACAAGGAGGAGCCGTCCTTGCCGGCCTCCTCCTGCCGGTCGGCGATCCAGTTCACGATCAGTGGTCCGAGGACCCCGGCCGTGGACCAGGCGGTGAGCAGCCGGCCGTGGATGGCACCCACCTGATAGGTCCCGAAGAGGTCCTTCAGATAGGCGGGGATCGTCGCGAAGCCGCCCCCGTAGAAGGACAGGATCACCAGCGCGCACAGGATGAACAGCGGCTTCGACGAGTCGCCGGCCAGCGCGATCAGCCCGTACATGAGCGCGCCCGCGCCCAGGTACAGGCGGTAGATGTTCTTGCGCCCGATCAGGTCGGACGTCGACGACCAGCCGATACGGCCCGCCATGTTGGCCGCCGACAGCAGTGCGACGAACCCGGCCGCCGCGGACACCGACACCGGCGTGGAGGTGTTCTTGAAGAAGTCCGTGATCATCGGCGCGGCCTTCTCCAGGATGCCGATGCCGGCGGTCACGTTCATGCAGAGCACGACCCACAGACACCAGAACTGCGGCGTGCGCACGGCGTTACGGGCGGACACCTGCGGCCCGTCGAAAGCGCTGGGACCGCCACCGACCGGCTTCTCGGTACGCGGCACCCGGACCAGCAGCACACCGAGCAGCATGAACACGGAGTACGACAGTCCGTGCACCAGGAACGCCATGGCGATCCCGGAGCTGTCGCTGCCGAACGACTCCAGCATCTGCGCCGACCAGGGCGAGGCGATGAGCGCGCCGCCGCCGAAGCCCATGATGGCGATGCCGGTGGCCATGCCGGGCCGGTCCGGGAACCACTTGATCAGTGTCGAGACAGGCGAGATGTAGCCGATGCCGAGACCGATACCGCCGACGAAGCCGTAGCCGAGGACGATCAGCCAGTACTGCTCGGTCGCCGCGCCCAGCGCGGAGAGCAGGAAGCCGGACGAGAAGCAGATCAGGGCGACGGTCATGGCCCAGCGCGGGCCGTTGCGCTCCACCAGCGTGCCGCCGAACGCGGCCGACAGGCCGAGCATGACGATGCCGAGCTGGAAGGGCAGCGCGCTCTGCGTGCCACTGAGGCCGAGCGCGGATTCGAGCGAGGGCTTGAACACGCTCCACGCATAGGCCTGGCCGATGGACAGATGGACAGACAGAGCGGCGGGCGGAACCAGCCAGCGGCTCCATCCCGCGGGTGCGACAGGGGGACTCATGATCCCGAACGGTAGGGAGCGGCGCGGCAGTTGAGAAGGCGGCGCGTCGACCGTATGCGATGAACGGTATGCCGGGCGCGACGAACGGTCGAACGCCGTACGGGATGACGCGCCGAGGCCGTGCGTAAAGCCTGGCCGAACGCC
Source organism: Streptomyces shaanxiensis (assembly GCF_039537145.1). NCBI lineage: Bacteria > Bacillati > Actinomycetota > Actinomycetes > Kitasatosporales > Streptomycetaceae > Streptomyces > Streptomyces shaanxiensis. Next base: position 332,611 of record NZ_BAAAZY010000010.1, on the reverse strand, counting down.
GTGCGCGACCCCTTGCTGACCCCTTATCCATACTGTAGACAATATTCAGTCGACGAGATTCGACCTGACCGAACACTGCTTCCCAGCCACCTCCGCGGTACTCCCTCGACCGAACGGAGCGTTCCGAAGTGAAAGTTGCAGTCCTCGGCGCCGGTGCCATCGGCGCCTACGTCGGAGCCGCGCTGCATCGCGCGGGCGCCGACGTGCACCTCATAGCCCGTGGACCGCATCTGGCGGCCATGAGGCGGCACGGAGTGCGGGTGCTCAGTCCGCGCGGCGACTTCACCGCCCGCGCCCACGCGACCGACGACCCGGCCGAGATCGGCCCGGTCGACTACGTCTTCCTGGGGCTGAAGGCCAACTCGTACGCGGCGTGCGGGCCGCTGATCGAGCCCCTTCTGCACGACACCACAGCGGTCGTGGCCGCCCAGAACGGCATCCCCTGGTGGTACTTCCACCGGCACGGCGGCCCGTACGACGGCCACCGCATCGAGAGTGTCGACCCGGACGGCGCGGTCAGTGCGGTGCTCGCGCCCGAACGGGCCGTCGGTTGTGTCGTCTACGCCGCGACCGAGCTCGAAGGCCCGGGTGTCGTACGGCACTTGGAAGGCACCCGGTTCTCCATCGGCGAGCCCGACCGCAGCGTGTCCAAGCGCTGTACGGACCTCGGCGAGGCCATGATCGCCGGCGGCCTGAAGTGCCCGGTCGAACCCGACCTGCGCAACGACATCTGGCTCAAGCTGCTCGGCAACATCTCCTTCAACCCGATCAGCGCGCTCGCCCGCGCCACCATGCGGCAGATGTGCCTGCACGGCGGCACCCGCAAGGTCATCGAGATCATGATGACCGAGACGCTCGCGGTCGCCGAGGCCCTCGGCTGCGAGGTCGGCGTCTCCATCGAGCGCCGGCTCGCGGGCGCCGAGCGGGTCGGCGACCACCGCACCTCCACGCTCCAGGACCTGGAGCGTGGCAAGCCGCTCGAACTCGACGTACTCCTCGCGGCGGTCGTCGAGTTGGCGGAGATCACCGGCGTGCCGGTGCCCACCCTGCGCACCGTGCACGCCATCTCGGACCTGCTCGCGCTGAGGAGCGCCGCATGAGGAGCGCCGCATGAGGAAACGCGACCGTACTCCGAAGAACTACACCCGGCTGACCCACCCGCTCGTCCGCGACTCCCGCGACGAACCCTTCCGACAGGCGAGCTGGCAGGAGGCCCTGGACCGCGCGGCCGAGGGTCTGGCCCGCAACCGAGACGCCTTCGGCATGTTCTCCTGCGCCCGGGCCACGAACGAGATGAACTACGTGGCGCAGAAGTTCGCCCGGGTCGTCATGGGCACCAACAACGTCGACTCCTGCAACCGCACCTGCCACGCCCCCAGCGTCGCCGGCCTGTCGGCGGCCTTCGGCTCGGGCGGGGGCACCTCCTCGTACGAGGAGATCGAGCACACCGACGTCATCGTGATGTGGGGCTCCAACGCCCGCTTCGCGCACCCGATCTTCTTCCAGCACGTACTGAAGGGGATCCGGGGCGGCGCCCGCATGTACGCCGTCGACCCGCGCCGCACCTCCACCGCCGAGTGGGCGGAGAGCTGGATGGGGCTCAACGTCGGCACCGACATCCCGATGGCGCACGCGATCGGCCGCGAGATCATCCACGCGGGGCTGGCGAACGAGGCCTTCATCGAGCGGGCGACCAGCGGCTACGAGGAGTACAAGGCGCTCGTCGAGCCGTGGACGCTGTCGCTGGCCGAGAAGGTGACGGGCGTTCCGGCCGCCGCCATACGGGAGTTGGCGCACGCCTACGCCCGCGCCGAGCGGGCCCAGCTGTGCTGGACCCTCGGGATCACCGAGCACCACAACGGCACCGACAACGTCCGCGCGCTGATCAACCTGTCGCTGCTGACCGGCCATGTCGGGCGCTACGGCTCCGGGCTCCAGCCGCTGCGCGGGCAGAACAACGTGCAGGGCGGCGGCGACATGGGCGCGATCCCCAACCGCCTGCCCGGCTTCCAGGACATCCTCGACCCCGACAGCCGGCTGAAGTTCGAGTCCGCGTGGAACACCGTCATCCAGCCCCACTACGGCCTCAACCTCACGCAGATGTTCGAGGCGATGGAGGAGGGCTCGCTCAAGGCCGTCTACTGCATCGGCGAGAACCCGGCGCAGTCGGAGGCGGACAGCGAGCAGGCCGTACGGCGCATGCGGCAGCTGGACTTCCTCGTCGTCCAGGACATCTTCCTGACGAAGACGGCCGAGCTGGCGGACGTCATCCTCCCCGCCACCGCCGGGTGGGCCGAGACCGACGGCACGACCACCAACAGCGAGCGGCGGGTTCAGCGGGTGCGCCGCGCGGTCACGCCGCCCGGCGAGGCCCGCGAGGACATCGACATCATCTGCGAGCTGGCGGCGCGGCTCGGCCACGAGTGGAAGTACGCGGACGCCGAGGCGGTGTGGAACGAACTGCGCTCGGTCTCCCCGGACCACTACGGGATGACGTACGAACGCCTGGAGGAGCACCAGGGCATCCAGTGGCCGTGTCCGAGCACCGAACAACTAGAACCGACCTATCTGCACGGCCGGTTGTGGGAGACGGACCCGGCCGAGCGCGGGACGCCGGCGCCGTTCGGGATCGTCCAGCACGATCCGCCGGTCGACCTCACCGACGAGGAGTACCCGATCCGCCTCACCACCGGGCGGCGCCTCGACTCCTACAACACCGGTGTGCAGAGCGGGAGTTTCGCCTCTCCGCTGCGGCGCGGCGAGTACGTCGAGCTGTGCCCGGAGGACGCCGAGCGGTACGGGGTCGTGGTCGGCGAGGAGGTCCAGGTGAGCTCGCGGCGCGGGTCGGTCGTCGCGCCGGTGTGGGTCGACACGGCGCTGCGGCCGGGGCTCGCCTTCATGACCATGCACTTTCCCGACGAGGTGGACACCAACCAGCTGACGATCGAGGCGAACTGCCCGATCGCGGGGACGGCGGAGTTCAAGGCGTCGGCGATCCGGATCGAGAAGCTCCCCGTCGCGACCATCGTGAGGTGACGTAAGTGGACCTGCACTTCGGCGACAGCAAGCCGACGGACGACGAACGGGCCGCCGTCGACGCCCTGTTGGGCCCGCCGGAGTCCTCCTGGGAGGGCGCCGACCGATCCGACGCCGACCTCAGGTGGGCCAGGGGCGGCCGCGAGGCCCGGGACCGCCGCGACCTGCTGTTGCCGGGGCTGCACGCGATCAACGACCGGATCGGCTGGATCAGCGAGGGCGCCCTCGACTACCTGTGCCGGCGGCTGACGGTGCCGCCGGCGGAGGCGTACGGGGTGGCCACCTTCTACGCGATGTTCTCGGTCAAGCCCCGCCCCGCCACCGTGCTCCACGTCTGCACCGACCTCGCGTGCGCGGCGGCCGGAGCGAGCGAGCTGTGCGCCGGGATCGAGGCGCGGCTGGGGCTCGGAAGTGGTGTGTCGGTGGAGCGCAGTCCGTGCCTGGGCCTGTGCGAACGGGCTCCGGCGGCGCTCGCGATCAAGGCCGGGGACCCGGTGCGTACGGCGGTCTCGGCACCGGCGACCGTGCACGACGCCGTCCTCGCCGCGAGCACGCCGGACTCGGCGCCCGAGGAGCCGTCCGCGGCACTGGCGGTTCCCCAGGCGGGCGGCGACGAGCTGATCCTGCTGCGCCGGGTGGGAGTCGTCGACCCGTCGTCGCTGGACGACTATCGCGCCCACGGCGGCTACACCGCCCTGCGCCGGGCCTTCGAGCTGGGCCCCGCCGGAGTGATCCGCGAGGTCACCGACTCCGGCCTGGTCGGGCGCGGCGGCGCCGCCTTCCCCACCGGCCGCAAATGGCAGGCCACGGCGTCGCAGCCCGACCACCCCCACTACCTCGTCTGCAACGCCGACGAGTCCGAGCCGGGCACCTTCAAGGACCGCGTGATCATGGAGGGCGACCCGTACGCGCTGGTCGAGGCGATGACGATCGCGGCGTATGCGACGGGCGCCCACAAGGGCTACCTGTATCTGCGCGGTGAGTACCCCCGTGCGCTGGGGCGCCTTGAGCACGCCATCGCGCAGGCACGCGCGCGTGGGCTGCTCGGGGACGACGTCCTCGGCCAGGGATACGCCTTCGACATCGAGATCAGGCGAGGCGCGGGGGCGTACATCTGCGGCGAGGAGACGGCTCTCTTCAACTCCATCGAGGGGTATCGGGGCGAGCCGCGCTCGAAGCCGCCGTTCCCGGTGGAGAAGGGCCTGTTCGGCAAGCCCACGGTGGAGAACAACGTGGAGACGCTGGTCAACGTGCTGCCGATCCTGACCATGGGAGCACCGGCGTACGCCGCGATCGGCACGGCGCGCTCCACCGGGCCGAAGCTGTTCTGCGTGTCCGGGAGTGTGGCGCGGCCCGGCATCTACGAGCTCCCCTTCGGCGCGACGCTGGGCGAGCTGCTGGAGCTGGCCGGGGTGCGGGAGGGGCTGCGGGCGGTGCTGCTGGGGGGCGCCGCGGGTGGCTTCGTACGGCCCGACGAGGTGGACATTCCCCTCACCTTCGAAGGCACGCGGGAGGCCGGCACGACCCTCGGCTCCGGCGTGGTCATGGCCTTCGACGACACCGTCCCGCTGCCCCGGCTGCTGCTGCGCATCGCCGAGTTCTTCCGTGACGAGTCGTGCGGGCAGTGCGTGCCGTGCCGGGTCGGGACCGTGCGGCAGGAGGAGGCGCTGCACCGGATCGTGGAGCGCACGGGTGCGGCGGCCGCCTATGACATCGCCCTGCTCAGGGAGGTCGGCCGCGCGATGCGGGACGCCTCGATCTGCGGTCTGGGACAAACCGCGTGGAACGCCGTGGAATCCGCCATCGACCGTCTGGGGGCGTACGAATGACCGTGGTACCGCTGGGGATCCCGCGCCGGCTGCTGGAGTTCACCATCGACGGGGAGCCCGTGCGCGCGGCGGAGGGCTCCACGATCCTCGATGCCTGCCGAGCCGCGGGGAAGGACATCCCGACCCTGTGCCAGGGGGACACGCTGCGGCCCAAGAACGCATGCCGCGTGTGTGTCGTCGAGGTCGAGGGGTCGCGGACGCTCGTCCCGGCCTGCTCGCGCAAGGCCGAGGCGGGCATGGAGGTGAAGACCGACACCGAGCGGGCCAGGCACAGTCGCAAGATCGTCCTGGAGCTTCTCGCCTCGTCGGTCGACTTGTCGACGACCCCGGAGGTCGCCGGGTGGATCAAGGAGTACGAGGCGAAACCGGACCGCTTCGGCCCGGACGCGGCGCGGCTCAACGAGGAACCGAAGGTCGACAACGAGCTGTACGTGCGCGACTACGACAAGTGCATCCTCTGCTACAAGTGCGTGGACGCCTGCGGTGACCAGTGGCAGAACAGCTTCGCCATCTCCGTGGCCGGGCGGGGGTTCGACGCGCGGATCGCGGTGGAGCACGACGCCCCGCTGACCGATTCGGCATGCGTGTACTGCGGGAACTGCATCGAGGTGTGCCCGACGGGGGCCCTGTCCTTCAAGTCCGAGTTCGACATGCGGGCGGCGGGTACGTGGGACGAGGCCCGGCAGACCGAGACGACCACGGTGTGCGCGTACTGCGGTGTGGGCTGCAACCTCACCCTGCACGTGCAGGACAATGAGATCGTGAAGGTCACCTCACCGCACGACAATCCGGTGACCCACGGCAACCTGTGCATCAAGGGCCGCTTCGGCTACCAGCACGTACAGAACCGGGACTGACGGGACTGATCGGGACATGGGACGAGTCACGGAACGACGCAAGGTGATCCGGATCCGGGACGGGGCGGTCTCCACCCGGCCGGACACGCTCGTCGCCGAGGAACCACTGGAGATCCGGCTCAACGGCAAGCCGCTGGCGATCACCATGCGCACCCCGGGCGACGACTTCGCGCTGGCGGCGGGCTTCCTGGTGAGCGAGGGCGTGCTGGCCGACCAGGGGGACCTGCAGAACATCGTCTACTGCGCGGGCGCGACGGCGGACGGCTCGAACACGTACAACGTGGTGGACGTGAGGACGGCCGCGGGGGTGGTGATCCCCGACATCACGCTCGAACGCAACGTGTACACGACGTCCTCGTGCGGCCTGTGCGGCAAGGCGTCGCTGGACGCGGTCCGTACGACGGCCCGCTGGCCCATCGACGACGGCGAGGGCACCCCGGTCCGGCTCGACCCCGACCTGCTCGCGGTCCTCCCCGACCGGCTCCGCGCGGCCCAGCGGGTCTTCGACCGGACCGGGGGTCTGCATGCGGCGGCCCTGTTCACCGAGGACGGCGAGCTGCTGGACATACGGGAGGACGTGGGCCGGCACAACGCGGTCGACAAACTGGTCGGCCGCGCCCTGCAGCACGGAAACCTGCCGCTGTCCCGGACGATCCTGCTGGTGTCGGGGCGGGCCAGCTTCGAGCTCGCCCAGAAGGCCGTGATGGCGGGGATCCCGGTGCTCGCGGCGGTCTCGGCGCCTTCCTCCCTGGCGGTGGATCTGGCCGCGGAGACGGGGCTGACGCTGGTGGGCTTCCTGCGGGGCAGCTCCATGAACGTGTACGCGGGCGAACACCGGCTGGCCCTGCGGACCGCGGCCGCCCAGGCCTGACAGGCTCCCCGCGACACGGCGGCGGGGCCCCGATCGGCGGGGAGCGCCCCCTGCGCCGGGTTGGGGTCCCGTCGTGATTTTCGCCCTCTCCGGTAGGGCCGAAGGCCCGACTGTCAGCCGTTTACGAAGCCCACCCCCGTGGATTGCGCCACCGACCCCAGCCTCGGAAAGTCCAGCCGAACCGACGCCTCGTGCTCGGCCGCCGTGAACGCCGTCATCGCGTCCTCCACGAAGACCAGGTCGTAACCGAGGTCGGCGGCCGCGCGGGCGGTGGACTCGACGCCGAGGTTGGTGGCGATGCCGGCGAACACCAGGGTGGTGAGCCCTCGTTCGCGGAGGCGCTCGTCCAGGCCCGTGCCCTGGAAGCCGCCGATCGTGCGCTTGACGATCTCGATGTCGCCGTCCTTGAGCAGCCCTGCCACCAGCCCGCTGCCGGGCGGCTGCTCGGCGCCGGGGCGTTCGACGCGGATGAGGACGACGGTCGCTCCCGCCGAGCGGAAGGTGGACGCCAACTCCTCGCAGGTCAGCAGGACTTCGGTCCCCTTGCGGGGCTCCAGGGGCAGCGCGACGATCCGGTCCATCAGGTCGACGAGCACGAGGGCGGTGCGGGCGGGTTCGAGCGCGAGCGGTGCGGTCATGACGGAACGTTATCCGCCGTCAGCGCTGCGTACCGGAAATCCGGATCAACAGGTCCATGAACCGGTCGCGTTCGGCCGCCGAGAGCGGGGCGAGGAGCGCGTCGTTGGCCTCGCGCGCCGCCTTCTCGCACCGCTTCAGCAGGCGTCCGCCCTCGCCGGTGAGGGACACCGCGTTCTTGCGGCGGTCGTTCGGATCCGGCTCGCGAACGACGAGGCCGGCGGACTGCAGGTCGTTGAGGATGCCGACCAGGTCCTTGGGGTCCAGCTGGACGCTGCGGCCGAGATCCGCCTGCGCGACCGGGGCGAGGTCACGGACGGCGGACAACACCACGTGGTGCCACATCTTCATGCCCTCCGCCGCCAGCGCCTCGGCCACCAGGGCCCGGCCGCGGGCCGCCGCACGGCCGAGCAGCCAGCTGGGGAGGGAGCGGATCGCGGGGAGGGGGGCTTCGGGCATGGACGGCAGCCTAGCCGAAAGTCGTTGGACCTCCCAATGATTCGAGCCTATCGTTGGGATCCCCAACGTTCTGGAGGTGTGGTCAATGCGTCGTGTCCGCTACGACTCCCCGGGCGGCCCGCTCTTCGTGGAGGAGGCCCCCGTCCCCGAGCCGGCCGTCGGCGAACTCCTCGTCCGCTGCGAGGCGGTCGGCGTCACGCTCCCCGTGGTGCGCAAGGTCACCGAGGCGGCCGAGCCGGTCGCGCTCGGGGGCGAGATCGCCGGGGAGGTCGCGGCCGTCGGCGAAGGCATCAGCCGGTTCCGGGTCGGCGACCGGGTGACGGGGCTGTGCTTCGGGCACGGGTACGCCGACTTCGCACCGCTGCTGGAGACCATGGCCTCCCCCGTCCCTGACGGCGCCTCGGCCGTCGACGCGGTCGCCCTGGTCCGCAGCGGCCTGGTCGCACTCGGCGCGCTGGCGGCAGCCCGGCCCGAGCGCGGGGAGGCGGCGCTGGTCACCGCGGCGGCGAGCGGCGTCGGCCATCTCGCCGTGCAACTCGCGCGAGCACGGGGTGCGGGGCGGGTCGTGGGTGCCGTGTCCGATCCGGCCAAGGCGGGCTTCGTGCGCTCCCTCGGCGCCGATGACGTCGTCGTCTACGCGGACGACAGCTGGGGGCGACCCGTCGACTACGTCCTCGACGCGGTCGGCGGCGACCTGCTCACGCCGGCCCTCACCGCGCTCGGCCCGGGCGGGCGCCTCGTGGCGTACAGCTCGGGCGGCGGCACCATCGAGGCGTACGACCTTCTCGTGGGGGCCAAGTCCGTCGTCGGGTTCCAGATGGCGCGGATCGCGCGCGGGGAGCCCGAGTTGTACGAGCGGTGGCGGCAGGAGCTGTGGAGGCTGTTCGCCGAGGGGGTCGTGAAGCCCGCCGTGCACGGGGAGTTCGCGCTGGAGGAGGCGGCCGAGGCGCATGCGGTGATCGAGGCGCGGAGCAACCGAGGGAAAGTAGTACTCCATCCGTGATGTGACACGTGCACGGTTCTTGTGATGCGTGCGATAGCCCAACTAACGTCTGTGATGCGCACTTTGGACGTGGGATGTCCGAATGTTCAGATGCCTGGACGCATGACCAGACGACGAAGGGGCGGGCCGCACCATGCCGTCAAGAGTTCGCGCACGTCTCAGAGCTGCCCTCGTCGCGGCCGTCGCCACCACGGCGACGGCCGCGACCTTAGGTCCGGCGCAGTCCCAAAGTCCGGCTCAATCCCAATCCACCACCCGGACACCGGTGTTCGAGCAGCAGATCCTCTTCAGGGCCGACCAGGACCCCGGCTACGCCTGCTTCCGCATCCCGGCGATCGTGAAGACCAAGGACGGCACCCTGCTGGCGTTCGCCGAGGGGCGGGTGCTCAACTGCGGCGACGCCGCCGACATCGACATCGTGCTCAAGCGGTCCACCGACGGCGGCCGCACCTGGGGCCCGCTCCAGGTCGTCAACGACGGCGGCGGCGACACGCACGGCAACCCCGCGCCGATCGTGGACCGCGAGACCGGCCGCATCCTGCTGGCGGAGACGTACAACACGGGCCGTACGGACAGCGGAAATTGCTCCGTGCCGTGTGATCGCTCGCCCTATCTGCAGTACAGCGACGACGACGGCAGGACCTGGTCCACCCCGCGCGATCTGAGCGACCAGATACTGCCGGCGGACTGGAACTCCTGGTACGCCACCGGCCCCGTGCACGGCATCCAGCTCACCAAGGGCAAGCACGCCGGGCGCCTCGTCTTCGGCGTCAACACCGAGACGTGGAACGGCAGTCGGGTCTCCGCCAACCACGCCGCCCTCATCGTCAGCGACGACGGCGGCGACACCTGGCGGGCCGGGGCCATCGACTCCTGGCCCATCGCCGCCGCCGACGGCACCTTCCGGCAGAAGCCGTCCGAGGTGACCCTCAGCGAGCGCACGGACGGCACGATCATCATCAGCGGCCGGGAACAGGACGGCTCCGACCTCGGGCACCGCTCCCAGACGACCAGCCGCGACGGCGGCGACAGCTTCACCGGACCCTTCCGCGGCCTGCCGGACCTGTACACGCCGCAGGTCCAGGGCGCCACGCTGCGCCTGGGCAACCGCATGCTGCTGTCCGCGCCCGCCGACCCGGACCGCCGGCGGACGATGATGGTCCGGTCCTCCTACGACGGCGGCAACACCTGGGAGAGCGTGGACCGCGGCAAGGTCGTCACCACGGACTGGTCGGGCTACTCGGACATGGTCGACATCGACGCGTCCACGGTGGGCCTGATGTACGAGGGCGGCGCCGTCGACGCACGCGACGAGATCCGCTTCGCCCGGTTCGACCAGGACTGGCTCGGCCCGCGCCGCGCCCCCGACCCGACCACCCCCGACCTCGCCCCGGGCGCTCCCCGCGCGACCGTGCTCGGCGGCGCGCGCACGACCGGCGGCGTGTTCGGCAACGCCATGGAGTTCGACGGCACGGACGACGCCGTACGTCTGCCGTACCGCTCCCGACTCCCGCTCGGGACTGGGGACTTCACGGCTTCGCTGTTCTTCCGGTATTCGGCCACCAGTGGCGAGCAGCCCTTCCTGTGGATGGGCGGGATCGGCACCACCCAGCCCCAGATCTGGCTGCGCGGCGAGCCCGACAACGACCGGGTGCGCGCCCTGATCACCACACGGGAGGGGTTCCGGACCGTGCGCACCGCGTCCGTGTGGTTCGACGGCGCCCGCAACGACGGGCAGTGGCACCACCTCGCGCTGCGGCGCGGCGGCGGACGGCTGACGCTGTTCCTCGACGGTACGGCGATCAGCACCGCGGACGTGGCCGGCTCGGTCAGCCGCAACTCGCCGTTCGGCGTGCACGTCGGCCAGCGCATGGACAGCCGGGCCTTCCTGACCGGCGCGATCGACGACGTCCATGTGTGGAACCGGGCGCTCGGCGACGCCGAGATCGGGGCCGCGGCACGGGCCACCACCGGCCAGAAGGCCTCGACCACCGCCGACACCGTTCTGTGGCTGCCCATGGACCAGGTGCGCCGAGGCCACTAACGTCCCTCCCGTGCCCGACGACGCACGAGCACGGCAGCGCACGGGAACCGGCCTCGGCATCCTGCTGGCCCTGGTTCTCGCGGCCGTGCTGCTCACCGCCCTCCCGGACGACGGCGAACGGGAGGGCGGTGGCGCGTGTGCACCGCACTCGGTCGCGTCCTGGTCGGCCGAGAAGGATCTCAACGCCGAGTTCTCCCGCTACGGCGACGATCCCTCCCGCGGCGACGACTGGACCGGCGGCGACGGGACGCACTCCGTGCGGCTGCCGGACGGGCGGCTGCTGTGGCTGTTCTCGGACACCTATCTCGGCCAGGTGTACGCCCCGCCCAATCCGTTCGGCGAGTCCTTCACCTGGCGGGACACGACCGCTCCCCTGGTGCGCAACTCGGCCGTCGTCATGCGCGACGGCCGCCTGGAGCGCACCCTGGCCACCCCGCTCTTCCCCGATCCCGCCCCCGGCCAGTGGCGCTGGCCGGTCGCGGCCCGCGTGGAGCCCCGCTCCCCCGGCTCGTCCGAGCAGGTCCTGCGGGTGCTGCTGTGGGTGCGCACGGCCGGGCAGGCCCCCTGGATCTACGGTGTGCCGACCGCCACCGAGGTCGCCACGCTCTCGCTGCCCGACCTGCGCGTCGAGTCGGTGGTGAAGGTCTTCGACCAGCAGCTGGTGCCGGATCCCTCCCGGCGGGTCCTGTTCGGGACGACGCTGCTCGAGGAGGACGGCTGGACGTACGTCTTCGGCGGTGACGACGGCCAGGCCGCGTCCCGGCCCGCCTCGCAGGCCTACGTCGCCCGCGTGCGGGAGGGCAGGCTGGCGGAGCCGGGGGCCTGGGAGTACTGGAACGGCTCCGCCTGGGCGGGTGGGGCGGGTGCCCGGCCGAGCGCGGTGCTCGGGGACGGGCAGCGCACGGGGGTGGGCAGTGCGTTCTCGGTGGCGCGGGTGCGGGGGACGTACGTCCTGTTCACGATGGCCGCGGGGACCGAGGGGCTGACGACCGTCACCTCGTACTGGTCCTGCGCCCCGACCGGCCCGTGGCACGGGCCGACGAAGGACTTCAGCCCGTCGCTGCCGCAGGGCGCGCAGGTTGCCGCCTACAACCCGCAGACGCATCCCGAGCTGAGCGACGACGGGCGTCTCGTCCTGAGCTACGACGTCAACTGGCTTCAGACGGCGGGCGCCGCGGCGCAGCTCAACCGGAACGTGTCCCTGTACCGACCGCGGTTCGTGTCTCTGAAGGTGGCGCCGACGCGGTGACCTGCTCGGGAGCCTCGACCTCGGTGGCGGCGGCCTCCGCGTCGTGGGCGCGCCGCTTGGCGATGACCGCGCACACCATCAGCTGCATCTGGTGGAAGAGCATCAGCGGCAGCACGGCCAGCGAGGCGTGCGCGCCGAACAGGACACTCGCCATGGGTAGCCCGGCCGCCAGGGACTTCTTCGAGCCCGCGAACTGGATCGCGATGCGGTCCGCGCGGTCGAAGCGCAGCGCCTTGGCGCCGTACCACGTCAGGGCCAGCATCACGGCCAGCAGCACCGCCTCCACGGCGAGCAGGCCGGCCAGCCGGATCGGGCTCACCTGGCTCCAGATGCCCTGGACCATGCCCGCACTGAACGCGGTGTAGACGACCAGCAGGATCGAGCCGCGGTCGACGAGGCCGAGGACCTTCTTGTGCCGGGTGACGAACCCGCCGATCCAGCGGCGCAGCAGCTGCCCGGCGACGAACGGCACCAGCAGCTGCAGCACGATCTTGACCAGCGAGTCGGCGGAGAACCCGCCGGCGCTGCCGCCGAGCACGGCCGCCGCGAGGAGGGGGGTGATGACGATGCCGACGAGCGAGGAGAAGGAGCCCGCGCAGATCGCGGCGGGGACGTTGCCGCGCGCCATCGAGGTGAAGGCTATGGACGACTGGATCGTCGACGGCACGAGGGTGAGGAAGAGCAGGCCCTGGTAGAGCGGGTGCGTCAAAACCACCGGGACGAGGCCGCGGGCGGCCAGGCCGAGCAGCGGGAAGACGGCGAAGGTGCAGGCCAGGACGGTGACGTGGAGCCGCCAGTGCTTCAGCCCGTCCAGCGCCTCACGAGTGGACAGCCGGGCGCCGTAGAGGAAGAAGAGGAACGCGATCGCGGCCGTGGAGGCACCGGACGCCACGTCGGAGGCCGTCCCGCGCGCCGGGAGGAGGGCCGCGAGGCCGACGGTCCCGAGCAGCAGCAGGATGTACGGGTCGATCGGCATCCAACGCGGCCATTGCAGGCGTTTCACTGTGCTCCACTACTTCGCTGTCGCTTCGCTGAACCTGAGGTTCAGGACACGGACGTGCCCTTTCCATCGTCCTCCGACGATCAGCGATCGGGAATCCGGCATACCACTCTGACTGTCATCACGGTTCGCGATAACAGGGCTAGCCTGGGCGGTGTGTACGACCCCTCCCACCTCCGTACGTTCCTCGCGGTGGCCCAGACGCTGAGCTTCACGCAGGCCGCCCGACGGCTCGGCCTGCGCCAGTCGACCGTCAGCCAGCACGTACGACGCCTGGAGGACGCCACCGGGCGGCCGCTGTTCACCCGGGACACCCACTCCGTGGAGCTGACCGAGGACGGCGAGGCGATGCTCGGCTTCGCCCGCCGGATCCTGGAGGTGCACGACCAGGCGACGGCGTTCTTCACCGGCACCCGGCTGCGCGGGCGGCTCCGGTTCGGCGCGTCCGAGGACTTCGTGCTCACCCGGCTGCCGGAGATCCTGGAGGGCTTCCGCTACGACCACCCCGAGGTCGACCTGGAGCTGACGGTCGAGCTGTCCGGCACGCTGCACGAGCAGCTCGCCGCCGGAAAACTGGACCTGGTGCTGGCCAAGCGACGCCCCGAGGACCCGCGGGGCGAGCTGGTCTGGCACGACCGGCTGGTGTGGATCGGCGCGGAGCGGCTGCGCCTGGAGCCGGACCGTCCGGTGCCGCTGATCGTCTATCCGCCGCCGGGGATCACCAGGGCGCTCGCGCTGGAGGCGCTGGAACGGCAGGGGCGGGATTGGCGGATCGTCTGCACGAGCGGGAGTCTGAACGGGCTGATCGCGGCAGCGCGCGCCGGCCTCGGCGTGATGGCCCACTCCCGGGGCCTGATCCCCCCTGGCCTGGTCCGCGTCGCCGAACGCTCGGGCCTGCCGGAACTCGGCCGCGTCGACTTCGTCCTGGTCCACGGCCCACGCCGCACGACGGCCCAGAGCGCGGCGGACGCGCTGGCGGCGGCGATCCTGGCGGGCGGGGACCGGCTGCACCGGCGCTAGAGGTCGCCCGCCGGACAGACCGGAGTGACGGATTCAGCCATCCTCACGCTGACAGAAGAGGGGACGGCACACCGCGGTTAGCATGATCGACAGGGCCCGGACCGGGTAATCGGGTCGTACAGATTCGGTGGAGATTACGGGTCCGAAACTTACTCAACCGTCAGTTTTCTGTCCGACCCTTCCCCATGTGAGCGCATTTTCCGGCCCTGACCAGTGCATACCTGAGCAGCCGTCGATTTCCGGCCCCCTCCCGCCTCAACGACGGGTGGGGTAGCTTTCACGGCGCTGAGCGGAGCGTCAGCGAGGCAGTCGGAGCGGGGAGCGGGGTTTGCGCGAGTTCACCAACCCTCCGTTGGCGTTGGCACCGCCCGTGGGCGGCCTGGCCGACGTCGTTTTCGAGCATGCCCAGGACGACCCGTTGTATGTCGCCCTCGGCCGCAAGGACGACAGCGGGCAGTGGCGGGACGTCACCGCCGCCGAGTTCCGGGACGAGGTGCTGGCCCTGGCCAAGGGCCTCCTGGCCCGCGGCATCCGGTTCGGCGACCGCGTCGCGATCATGTCCCGCACCCGGTACGAGTGGACGCTCTTCGACTACGCCCTGTGGACCATCGGGGCCCAGGTCGTGCCGATCTACCCCACCTCCTCGGCCGAGCAGTGCTTCTGGATGCTGTACGACGCCGAGGTGTCGGCGGCGATCGTCGAGCACGAGGACCACGCGATGACGATCGCCACCGTCATCGACCGGCTGCCCCGGCTGCAGCAGCTGTGGCAGCTGGACTCGGGCGCCGTGCAGGAGCTGTACGACGCCGGAGCCCCCCTCGACGACGACGTGGTCCACCGCCACCGGCAGGCGGTCACCCCCGACTCCATGGCGACGATCATCTACACCTCGGGGACGACGGGCCGCCCCAAGGGCTGTGTCATCTCGCACGGCAACTTCATGTACGAGGCGGACACCGTCATCCAGCGCTGGGAGCCGGTGTTCCACTCCAAGAAGGGCGACGAGGCGGCGACCCTGCTGTTCCTGCCGCTCGCGCACGTCTTCGGGCGGATGGTGCAGGTCGCGGCGATCCGCGGCAAGGTCCGCTTCGGCCACCAGCCGCAGATGAACGCGGCCGCCCTGCTGCCCGACCTGGCCGCGTTCAAGCCGACGTTCTTCCTCGCCGTGCCGTACATCTTCGAGAAGGTCTTCAACGCCGCCCGCCGCAAGGCCGAGAAGGAGGGCCGGGCCGGCGCGTTCGAGAAGGCGGTCGAGGTCGCCGTGAAGTACGCGGACGCCGTGGAGGCCAAGGCGTGGGGCGTCGGCCCCGGCCCCTCGGCGGGGCTGCGCGTGCAGCACCAGCTGTTCGACAAGCTCGTCTACTCCAAGATGCGGGCCGCGATGGGCGGTCGTATCAAGCAGGCGATGACCGGTGGTTCGGCGATGGACCGGCGCCTGGGCCTGTTCTTCGCGGGCGCCGGCGTCCACGTCTACGAGGGGTACGGCCTCACCGAGTCCACGGCGGCCGCGACCGCCAACCCGCCCTATCGCACCCGCTACGGCACCGTCGGCCAGCCCATCCCCGGCATGACCGTGCACATCGCGGACGACGGCGAGATCTGGCTGCACGGCGCCAACATCTTCCAGGGCTACCTCAACAACCAGAAGGCCACCGACGCGGCCCTGCACGACGGCTGGCTGGCCACCGGCGACCTGGGCTCCCTCGACGAGGACGGCTACCTCACCATCACCGGCCGCAAGAAGGAGATCCTCGTCACCTCCGGCGGCAAGAGCGTCTCGCCGGGCGTGCTGGAGGAGCGCGTCCGCGACCATCCGCTGGTCGCCCAGTGCATCGTCGTCGGCAACGACCGGCCGTACATCGCGGCCCTGGTCACCCTCGACCAGGAGGCCGTCGAGCACTGGCTGATGATGCGCGACAAGCCGCAGATGACGCCGGCGCAGCTGGTCCGCGACGCGGACCTGGAGACCGAGGTGCGGCGCGCGGTGGTCGCCGCCAACACCCTTGTCTCACAGGCCGAGTCGATCCGCACCTTCCGCATCCTCGCCCAGCCGTTCACCGAGGAGCACGGACTGCTCACGCCGTCGCTGAAGTTGAAGCGCAAGGCGATCGAGAACGCGTACTCGGGCGAGGTCGACGCGTTGTACCAGGCGTGAGGCCGATTCCGGCGGATCGGTTTCCCCCGGATTCGCTTCTGGCGGATTCTCCGGTCAGGAATG
This sequence comes from Streptomyces shaanxiensis, assembly GCF_039537145.1. Lineage (NCBI taxonomy): Bacteria > Bacillati > Actinomycetota > Actinomycetes > Kitasatosporales > Streptomycetaceae > Streptomyces > Streptomyces shaanxiensis. Next base: position 316,389 of record NZ_BAAAZY010000010.1, on the reverse strand, counting down.
CATCGCGGCCCGTGATCGTTGACGATGGAGGTACCACCTGACGACAACCGTAAGGATCAAGAGCTCGTGAGCAGCAAGGTCCCCCCGATCATCCTCAACAACGGCGTCGAGATGCCCCAGCTGGGCTTCGGCGTCTGGCAGGTGCCGGACGACGAGGCGGAGCGCGCGGTCACCACGGCGCTGGAGGCCGGGTACCGCAGCATCGACACAGCGGCGATCTACGGCAATGAAGAGGGCACCGGCAAGGCCATCGCCGGCGCCGGCGTCCCGCGCGAGGACATCTTCGTCACCACCAAGCTCTGGAACGGCGACCAGGGATACGACTCCACGCTGCGTGCCTTCGACGTGTCGCTGGAGAAGCTGGGCCTGGAGTACATCGACCTGTACCTCATCCACTGGCCGCTGCCGGCCCGCGGCACCTACGTCGACACGTACAAGGCCTTCGAGAAGCTCCACGCCGACGGCCGTATCCGCGCGATCGGCGTCTCCAACTTCCTTCCGGAGCACCTTCAGCGGCTCATCGCCGAGACGTCGGTCATCCCGGCGGTCAACCAGATCGAGCTGCACCCGCACCTGCAGCAGCACGCCTCCCGCGAATACCACGCCGAGCAGGGCATCGCCACCGAGGCCTGGTCGCCGCTCGGCCAGGGCAAGGGGCTGCTGGAGGTTCCGGCGATCGTCGCCATCGCGCAGAAGCACGGCCGCACCCCGGCCCAGATCGTGCTGCGCTGGCACCTGCAGCTGGGCAACGTCGTGATCCCGAAGTCCGTGACGCCGTCGCGGATCAAGGAGAACATCGAGGTCTTCGACTTCAGCCTGGACGACGAGGACCTCGCGGCGATCAGCGCCCTGAACGAGGACCGGCGGATCGGCCCGGACCCGGCCACGTTCGACGTGGCCTGACACCCACCTCGGTACGACCGTCCGCCCGCCGCTCAGCTGCCTGAGCGGCGGGCGGACGCGTTTCGCGTCGGGGGCGCCTCAGTCGCCGCGTACGTCGGTGTGGACGACCTCGAACTCCTCCAGCCCGACCACGGTCACATGAGCCTTGGCCGCACCCTCGTGCCGGGCCGCCGCCTGGCCCGCGCGGGACGCCGCGAGGGTCGCCTGGTCGACGAAGACCACTCCGACCAGCCCGCGCCCCCGCTCCCGGTCTACCAGGAGGGACGCCCGGGCCAGGCCCTGCAGGGTTTCGAGCCTGGGGATCACCGACGCCTGGAACGTGTCGGCGAGCAGGTCGGTGTCCCTGGGGTCGAACTCCAGCCTGGTGACCCGCAGTCCGGCGCCCGCATGCGGCTGCTGGACCTGGTGGAAGACCAACGCCTCGTAGTTGTCGACGGCCAGTGTCCCCAGGAACGGCTCCAGCATCCCAGCCCGCCGCTCCCGCAGCACTTCGTCGCTGTTGCGCCGGGCCTCCTCCGTCTCCCACCAGCTCGCCGCGAGCAGCTTTCCGAGCGTCCGGTCCACGAAGACACTCGCTCCGCGGTACCCCGGACGGTCCTCCAGCAGGTCCCGCCCTTCCGTGTTCAGTGCTCTGATGGCCGTGTCGATCTTCGTGGGATCGCCGGTCGTGTAGATGGCGCGTACGAACATGACACCTCCAGAAACCGGGGCGAATGTCCGAGACCTTTCGACACGACCAGTCTTCTACGGGGTTCATGACACCGCAATCAGCACCCGCGGATAAGGAAACTTTCCTGACAGAAGGGTTCTTCGTGCGCATACGAACACTGACTCTGACCGCGGCCTCCGGCGCCGCGCTGCTGGCCACCGCACAGCTCCCCGCAAGCGCCTTCGGCAGGCCGCAACCGCCACCCCTGGAAGGTTCCGTCCGCGCGGCCGACCTGCTCGCGAAGGTGACGTCCTGTGCGCAGATCTCGAAGGGCAAGTACCGCACCGACCAGGGGGCCCCGGCCACCGTTCCCGTGTGCGGCAAGCACGGCGCCGTCTTCTGGAAGGCCGACATGGACATCGACTGCGACGGCCAGCGCACCGACAGCTGCAACGAGAACACCGACCCCTGGTTCCAGCCCGACACGTCGTTCCACCAGTCCGACGGCAAGCCGCTGCGGTCCGACACGCTGCCGCACGTCGTCGTCCCGGGCGTCAGCGATACGTGGGACCACAAGGCGGCGGGCATCCAGGGCGGCAGCGTGGTCGCCGTCATCCACGGCGACCAGGTCCTGTACGCCGTCGTCGGCGACACCGGCCCCAAGGCGGTCATCGGCGAGGCCTCCTACGCCGCCGCCGAGGCCCTCGGCATCGACCCCGACCCCGCCACCGGCGGTACCGGCTCCGGCGTGACGTACATCCTCTTCAGGAACTCCAAGGTCGCGCCCATCGAGAGCCACGCCGCGGCGGTGTCGCTGGGCGAGAGGCTGGCGAAGGAGTTCCTGCAGAGCAACTGACCGCGGACTCACCTCAGTTGGGCTGTCCGATCGGCCGTACGACGACGGTGTTGACGTCGACGCCTTCGGGCTGCCGGACGGCCCACACGACGGAGTCGGCGATCTGGTCGGCGGTGAGCAGATGGCCCGGCGGCAGGCTGCCGTAGGCGTCCCAGAACGGTGTCTCCACGCGGCCGGGCGCGATCAGGGTCACGCCGACGCCCCACTCGGTGACCTGCCGCCGGGTGTTCTCGGCGAGCCCGGTCACCGCCCACTTCGTCGCGCCGTAGATGTTGCCCGGCCCGTGCACGAAGCCGGCGACGCTGCCGACGAGGACGATCCGGCCGCGGGTCTCCTTGAGGGCGTCGATGGAGGCGCGGATGAGCAGGGCCGGGCCGAGGACGTTGGTCAGCACCATCTCGGTCCACCCGGCCGGGTCGCCCTCGGCGACCGAGTCGTGGGTGGCGAAACCGGCGTTGGCGACGACGGTGTCCAGTCGGCCGAAGGCCTTCAGCGTCGCGTCGACGGCCGCCTGGACATCGCCGTACTCCGCCGTGTTCCCGACGATCGTCAACAGGCCTTCGGGCTCCCCGAGTTCCTCGGCGAACCCGCGCAGCCGCGCCTCGCCGCGCCCGGTCACGGCGACACGGTGACCGGCGTCGAGGAGTTGCCGCGCGACCGCGGCACCGATGCCGCTGCCGCCGCCGGTGATGAGTGCGACCGGAGAGTCGGTCATGGTTACCCCCTGTGTGTGGTGAACAGGGGGGAGTAGATCAGCTGGAGCGCTCTCGAAGTCAAGGGACTTCGCAGGGTGCCGGGGCTCGGCACGTGGACCGCCCCCCCTCTGCGGCTGCCTGTGCACGGCCCTGCTGGTCGGCGCGGACCTCGACCGGATCCTCCCCGCCGCTATTTGGTCCGCACCGCCGTGTACACCGTCTGCGCCGCGAGGACGAACACGTCCGGCCGGTGGTGCACGCTCGCCTTGTCGTCCGGGTCGAGGAGCTGGTCCAGGGTCGCCCGGTCGTCGGCGTCGAGGTGGTCGGCGAGGGCATCGCGGGTGCGGGTCAGGGAGTCGACGATGTAGGCACGGGCGCGGTCCGTGGTCGGGGCGGGCAGGTCGAGGAGGAAGGTGCGGGTGCCGGTGGGCCGGAGGCCGACGGCGGTGAGCAGGGCGGGCCAGTCCTCCGTTTCGGCGACGGAGCCGGGCAGGTCCGCGCGCATCGCGGCGAACCACTCCTCCTCCAGGACGTCGAGGCGTGCCTGCAGCCCGGGCCGCCCGAAGCCGAGGTCGCGCGGGAGGAAGCGGGTCGGCAGGCCGCCTTCCTGCAGGGCCAGCGTGCCGCCGTGCGTGAGGCGGGCGGCGAACGCGGCGAGAGCCGCGCGCTGGTCGCCGAGGTGGTGCAGGCTGCGGCCGGCCCACAACAGGTCGGCGGGGTAGTCCAAGTCGTCCAGGACGCCCGGGAGTTCACCGGCGAGGGCGCCGAAGCGGTCGGCGACACCGAGCCGCTCGGCCCGGGCCCGGGCCCGCTCGAGGAGCGGCTCGGAACCGTCCACGGCGACGATCCGGGCACCGGGGAAGGTGTCGGCGAGCAGGCAGGCGATGACGCCGGGCCCGCTGCCCGCGTCGACGATCAGCCCCGGCTCGGTCTGCCGCTTGGCCAGCCATGCCAGGGCGTGCTCGTACAGGGGCGTGAACAGCTCCGCCTGTGCCTCCAGGCGTGGAGCCATCGCGCCCCAGTCGATGTCGGAGTGGTCGTGATGACGGTGTCCGGCCTGGTGGTCTCCGTGGTGGGTTCCCTCGTTGTTGTGCGCCATGCTCGCCAGCCTCTCCTTCGGATGGGGCCAGCGTGCGCCGACGCACCGGCGCGGGGCCAGTGTCGTTGCCGTAGCGGCAAAAAGGGCGGCCAAAAAAATGGGATGCGGGCCGGACGGCCGGTCCCCCACGATGGCCCGATGGACGACGAGATGGTGGAGCGCTTCCTTCAGGACGGATTCGTGCGGATCGAGGGCGCTTTTCCGCCACGCGTCGCCGAGCACTGCGCCCGGATGCTGTGGCGGGAGACGGGGTACGACCCGGCGGACCCGGGCACCTGGAAGGACCCCGTGCACTGGGTGTACGACATGGCGCAGGGCCCGTTCGCGGCCGCCGTGAACACGCCCGTGCTGCACGAGGCCTTCGATGTGCTGGTGGGTGAGGACCGCTGGCAGTCGCGTTACTCGCTGGGCAGCTTCCCGCTGCGGTTCCCGCACGAGGAGGAACCGGACGACGCGGGCTGGCACATCGAGGGCAGCTACGTGCCCGAAGGCGCCGAGCACCCGCATACGAACCTGCACTCCAGGGACCGCTCACTGCTGATGCTGTTCCTGTTCAGCGAGGTCACCGAGGACGACGCCCCGACCCGCATCCGGGTCGGCTCGCATCTCGACGTACCGCCGGTCCTGGCACCGTACGGCGAGACCGGCGCCTCCTTCCTGGAGCTGGGCCCGAAGGTCGCCGAGGCCTCCGCCCACCGCCCGCTCGCGTACGCCACCGGCCGCCCCGGCGACGTCTACCTCTGCCACCCCTTCCTGGTCCACGCCGCCCAGCCCCACCACGGCACCCGCCCCCGCTTCATGGCGCAGCCACCGCTGCACCCGACGGCGCCGCTGGAACTGGAGCGGGCCGACGGCGACTACTCGGCGGTGGAGTTCGCGATCCGCCGGGGCCTGGCCAGAGAGAACTGACCGACCCCGGCGGACTGCCACGCCCTAGGGGCGCGGGGCTGTATCTCTGTGCGGCTCCGCCGCGCGGGCGCGACCAGCCACAGCGGACGCACAGCCGCAGTCATCGCACTACGACAACGGCGGGTAGGCGTTCTGCATCAACTGCTGGAACTGCGCCGAGAACCAGTGCCCGGACAGCGGAGCGTTCGGCAGGGAGCCGGACATGTTGTTGCCGTTGCGCGGGTTGCCGGTGTAGGTCGGGTCGCACATCCGGTCGAAGCCCTTGCCCTCGTCGTTCGGGATCTCCCGGCTGGCCCCGTCGGACTCACCCGGCGGCTTGATCCAGACGTACGCGTCGATCCCGGCCGCCGGGTTGGCCTGCGGGCGCTCCCCGAGGCCGGCACCGGCCTGGTTGCACCAGTTGCCGACGTGGATGCGGCGGTCGTAGCGGCCGCCGCTGACATAGGTGTCGACGTCGGTCGTCGCGCCCGGACCGGCGGGTCGTGCGCTGCCGCCCCAGCCGTTCCGCGACGTATCGATCAGCATGCCGATACCGGAGTTGAACCCGGTCGTGACCAGCTGGTTGCGGAAGCCCTGTGCGAAGGACAGCTCGTCCACGTACCGGTTCCAGTCGACCCACTTGGACTCGCGGACGGACTTGCCGCCGACTGAGTCGTTGATGGTGAAGTTGTTCTCCTTCAGGGCGCTGTAGTTGGCCGTGTTGGCGATGAAGCCGTGCACGTCGTTGACGGTGGCGCCCTCGGAGGTGGCGGCCTCCTTCATCACGGTGGCGCTGGCGGCGAAGTTGTCGTCCCAGCCGATCCAGCCGTGGTGGCCGGCGTCGATGTAGTTGTAGACGTTGGGCGCGTCGCCGAGCTTGTTCAGGGCGTAGCCGACGCCCTTCTGATAGTTGCCGTTGGCCTTCATCACGTCGCACTGCGGGGTCGCCGTCGGCCGGCTGCCGGTGTTGGTGACGAGGTTCGGCAGCGAGTCGATCTCGATCGTGGTGACGATCCGCAGCGCGGCGTACTTCGGGTCGGCGAGGATCGCGGCGATCGGGTCGATGTACTCGGTCTTGTAGCGGCCGAGCTCCGTCGGGCCGAGCTCGCCGTTGGAGGCGAGTGCGGCGCAGTCACGGCCCGGCAGGTTGTAGATGACCAGCTGGACGACCAGCTCGCCGGAGCCCTTCTGGGTCAGGGCCTCGTCGAGGTGGTCGCGCAGTCCCATGCCGCCGTTCACGCCGTTGATGGCGGCGATCCGGTCGAGCCACACGCCGGTCGGCTGGCCCGCGATCCGGCTGCCCCCCGGTTCGGCGGCGGCCTTCGCGGACCACTCCGGGTTCACGTACACCTTGGCGCCGGAGTACGGGTTGTCGACCTTTGGGCCGGTCGGGTCGGGGTCCGGCGGATCGGTGGGGCCGCCACTGCCGTCGTCGACGTTGCAGGTCACGCCGTCGAGGGTGAAGGTGGCCGGGACGGCGTTGGTGCCGCTGTAGGAGCCCTGGAAGCCGAAGCTGACCGAACCGCCGGTCGACAGGGTCCCGTTGTAGGTCTCGTTGGTGGCGGTGACAGCGGCGCCGCTCTGGCTGATCTTCGCGTTCCAGCCGCTGGTGACCTTCTGGTTTCCGGCGTACGACCACTTCACCGACCAGTTGGACCTGGCGGCGCCCTGGTTGGTGACCGTCACGGCGGCGGTGAAGCCGGTGTCCCACTGGTTCTGCACCTTGTAGTCGACGGTGCAGGGGACGGCCGCCGTGCCGATGTCCTCGGGGGCGGCCGCGGCGAGCGCGGTCCCCGAGGCCCCGGCGACCAGCGCCAGGGCGGCGAGCATCGCAGTTCTGGTACGACTCATGAGTGCGGGTTCCTTCTTGGTTGCGGGTGCTGACGGTCCGTCCGTACAGGGCGCGCAAGAGGCAAGGAGGAGGTGCCGACGACGGCTAAAAGTACTGAACACGGGGGGTGTCGCATGAGCGACTCCTTGCAGATCCGGCACGCCGTGGCGGACGCGTCGACTGATGGAATCGCTCCCACTGGTGCTTTTGAAGCTAGCGCCAAGTGACGGTCAAGGACAGGGGAGTTGCTGACTTTTGCTCAACTGAACTCGTCGAATCTTTTCGACTCTTCAAGCACCTTGACCCCTCGCACCCCCATCCCCACTATGGGAGCGCTCCCACTGGTTCAAGCCTTGACTTCTCCGAGCCGCGAGGAGGAACCAGCACGTGCATCCCCCACGCAGACGCAGCGCCGTACGACGGTTGTGGACGGCCGTCGTGGCGGCCCTGGCGCTTCCCTTGACGATGCTGAGCGCGGGTTCAACACCCGCTCAGGCGGCGGCACTTCAGTGCAGTGTCGACTACAAGACCAACGACTGGGGGTCCGGCTTCACCGCGGACCTGACGATCACCAACCGCGGTACGGATGTCATCGACGGCTGGACCCTGACATACGGCTACGCGGGCAACCAGAAGCTCAGCAACGGCTGGAACGGCACCTGGTCCCAGTCCGGCCAGTCGATCACGGTGAAGGACGCCGGCTACAACGGCCGGATCGCCGCCGGAGCCGCGGTCACCACCGGCGCGCAGTTCACCTACAGCGGCTCCAACGCCGCTCCCACGAACTTCGCGATCAACGGCACGTCCTGCACGGGCGCCCACCAACCCCCCATCACCGTGCTGACCAGCCCGGCGGCGGGCGCCGTCTACTCGCAGGGCGACGCCGTCCCGCTCGCGGCCACCGCCGCGGCCGCGGACAACGCGTCCATCAGCAAGGTGGAGTTCTACGACAACACCACGCTGCTGGGCACGGACACGACGGCGCCGTACTCGCTCTCGGTCTCAAGCTTGACCGTGGGCAGTCATTCGCTCCTGGCGAAGGCGTACGACAGCCTGGGCGCGTCCGCGGAGTCCACGCCGGTCGGCATCACCGTCGCCTCGGGTCCCGCCGTGGTGGCCTCGCCGACCCAACTCCCGGTCCAGCAGGGCAAGACGGCCACGTACGACGTCAAACTGTCGACCCAGCCGTCGGCGAACGTGACCGTCACCACCGCCCGCACGAGCGGTAACTCGGGTCTGTCGGTGACGGGCGGCGCCTCGCTCACCTTCACGCCCTCGAACTGGAACACCGCCCAGAAGGTGACCATCACCGCCGCAACTTCCGGCACCGGCTCGGCGACCTTCGAGTCGACGGCCACGGGGCACGCGAAGGCGTCGGTCACGGCGACCCAGATCGCGGCGACGAAGGCGTACGACGCCCGCTTCCTGGAGCTGTACGGCAAGATCACCAACCCGGCGAACGGCTACTTCTCGCCCGAGGGCATCCCGTATCACTCGGTCGAGACGCTGATCGTCGAGGCACCGGACCACGGTCACGAGACCACGTCGGAGGCCTACAGCTACCTTCTCTGGCTGCAGGCCATGTACGGCAAGGTCACGGGCGACTGGTCCAAGTTCAACGGGGCCTGGGAGATCATGGAGAAGTACATGATCCCGACCCACGCCGACCAGCCGACGAACTCCTTCTACAACGCCTCGAAGCCGGCGACGTACGCGCCCGAGCTGGACACCCCCAACGAGTACCCGGCGAAGCTCGACGCGTCGGCCTCTGTCGGCTCGGACCCGATCGCCGGTGAGCTGAAGAGCGCGTACGGCACGGACGACGTCTACGGCATGCACTGGCTCCAGGACGTCGACAACACCTACGGCTACGGCAACTCGCCGGGCAAGTGCGAGGCCGGGCCGACGGACACCGGGCCGTCGTACATCAACACCTTCCAGCGCGGCGCTCAGGAGTCGGTGTGGGAGACGGTGCCGCAGCCGACCTGCGACGCCTTCAAGTACGGTGGAAAGAACGGGTACTTGGACCTGTTCACCGGTGACGCCTCCTACGCCAAGCAGTGGAAGTTCACCAACGCCCCGGACGCCGACGCGCGTGCGGTGCAGGCGGCGTACTGGGCCGACAAGTGGGCCGACGAGCAGGGCAAGGGCGGCGACATCTCCGCGACCGTGGCGAAGGCCGCGAAGATGGGCGACTACCTGCGCTACGCGATGTACGACAAGTACTTCAAGAAGGTCGGCAACTGCGTCGGGGCCTCCTCCTGCCCGGCCGGCACCGGCAAGGACGCCTCGCACTATCTGCTCTCCTGGTACTACGCCTGGGGCGGCGCCACCGACACCTCGGCGGGCTGGGCCTGGCGCATCGGCTCCAGCCATGCGCACGGCGGCTACCAGAACCCGATGGCCGCGTACGCCCTGGCCAACTACGCCGACCTGAAGCCCAAGTCGGCGACGGGGCAGGCGGACTGGGCCAAGTCCCTGGAGCGACAGGTCGAGTTCTATCGCTGGCTGCAGTCCAGCGAGGGCGCGATCGCGGGCGGTGCGACCAACAGTTGGGCGGGCCGGTACGCGACGCCCCCCGCCGGTAGGTCGACCTTCTACGGCATGTACTACGACCAGCAGCCCGTCTACCACGACCCGCCGTCCAACCAGTGGTTCGGCTTCCAGGCGTGGTCGATGGAGCGGGTCGCCGAGTACTACCAGCAGACGGGGAACGCGGCCGCGAAGGCCGTCCTCGACAAGTGGGTCGACTGGGCGCTGTCCCACACCACGATCAACCCGGACGGCACCTTCCGGTTCCCGTCCACGCTCCAGTGGTCGGGCCAGCCCGACACCTGGAACGCCTCAAGTCCCGGTGCGAACAACGGACTTCACGTCACCGTCGCCGACTACACCAACGACGTCGGCGTGGCGGCCGCGTACGCCAAGACCCTGACGTACTACGCCGACCGCTCCGGTGACACCGCGGCCGCGTCCACGGCCAAGGCGCTCCTCGACGGCTTGTGGGACAACCACCAGGACGCCCTGGGCATCGCCGTCCCGGAGACCCGCGCCGACTACAACCGCTTCGACGACGCGATCTACGTCCCGAGCGGCTGGACGGGCACCATGCCGAACGGCGACGCGATCAACTCGTCGTCGACGTTCGACTCGATCCGCTCGTTCTACGAGGACGACCCGGCCTGGTCGAAGATCGAGGCGTATCTCGCGGGCGGTGCGGCGCCGTCGTTCACATATCACCGGTTCTGGGCCCAGGCGGACATTGCCTTGGCCATGGGTTCGTACGCGGAGCTTCTCGAATAAACAGCCCCCGCCAAGCGCTCCGCGAGAGGGCTGTGACTTGCCTGCCGGTCCGCTGTGGCTGGTCGCGCAGTTCCCCGCGCCCCTAAAAGACAAGGGGCGTGGCAGCTCACGGCGTTCTTGCGGGACCGCTTGAAGGTTCCGCGTGCGTGGTCTCGTCACCTGACGGCGAGGCCGATTCGCCGGGCGGCCCCCTCCCGCACTGGGGGTCGCCCGGCTACTCTCGCGATCGATAGCAAGCGCTTGCCATCGCGGTCGCGGTTTCCTCTCCCTCCCCCACATCCCGGAAAGGACCCCCCGTGCGAAGAACCCGCATCCTCACGGCCGTGCTGGCGCTCGCGGCCGGCCTGCTCGCGGGCAGCCCGCCCGCGCTGGCCGCCGACAGCGCCTCGAAGGTGACGCTCGCCGCCGACACCTACACGTGGAAGAACGCCCGTATCGACGGCGGCGGTTTCGTGCCCGGCATCGTCTTCAACCGCTCGGAGAAGAACCTCGCCTACGCCCGCACCGACATCGGCGGCGCCTACCGCTGGCAGCAGTCGACGAAGACCTGGACGCCGCTGCTGGACTCGGTCGGCTGGGACGACTGGGGGCACACGGGCGTGGTGAGCCTGGCGTCCGACTCCGTGGACCCGGACAAGGTGTACGCGGCGGTCGGGACGTACACCAACAGCTGGGACCCGGGGAACGGCGCGGTCATGCGCTCGGCCGACCGGGGCGCGAGCTGGCAGAAGGCCGCGCTGCCGTTCAAGCTGGGCGGCAACATGCCCGGCCGTGGCATGGGCGAGCGGCTGGCGGTCGACCCGAACAGGAACAGCGTGCTGTACCTGGGCGCGCCCAGCGGCAAGGGGCTGTGGCGGTCGACCGACTCCGGGGTGACCTGGTCGCAGGTGGCGAACTTCCCCAACGTCGGGAACTACGTGCAGGATCCGAGCGACACCAGCGGATACGCGAGCGACAACCAGGGCATCGTCTGGGTCACCTTCGACGAGTCCACGGGGACGTCCGGGAACGCGACGAAGACCATCTACGTCGGGGTCGCCGACAAGGACAACGCCGTGTACCGGTCGACCGACGCGGGCGCGACCTGGTCGCGCCTCGCCGGGCAGCCGACCGGATACCTGGCCCACAAGGGCGTCCTGGACGCGGCGAACGGCTACCTCTATCTCGCCTACAGCGACAAGGGCGGGCCGTACGACGGCGGCAAGGGCCGGCTGTGGCGGTACGCGACGGCGAGCGGCACCTGGACGGACATCAGCCCGGTCGCGGAGGCCGACACCTACTACGGCTTCAGCGGACTGACCGTCGACCGGCAGAAGCCGGGCACGGTGATGGCGACGGCGTACAGCTCCTGGTGGCCGGACACGCAGATCTTCCGCTCGACGGACAGCGGCGGCACCTGGACGAAGGCGTGGGACTACACGTCGTATCCCAACCGCGCGAACCGCTACACGATGGACGTCTCGTCGTCGCCGTGGCTCACCTGGGGCGCCAACCCCTCCCCGCCCGAACAGACGCCGAAGCTGGGCTGGATGACGGAGGCGCTGGAGATCGACCCGTTCGACTCGAACCGGATGATGTACGGGACGGGCGCGACGATCTACGGCACCGAGAACCTCACGAACTGGGACGGCGGTGGCCAGTTCACCATCAGGCCGATGGTGCAGGGCCTGGAGGAGACGGCGGTCAACGACCTCGCCTCTCCCCCGTCGGGCGCCCCGCTCCTGAGCGCTCTCGGCGACATCGGCGGCTTCCGGCACACGGATCTCACCAAGGTGCCGTCGATGATGTTCACCCAGCCGACCTTCACCACGACGACGAGCCTGGACTACGCCGAGTCCAACCCCAACACGGTCGTACGGGTCGGCAATCTCGACTCCGGCCCGCACATCGCGTTCTCGACGGACAACGGCGCCAACTGGTTCGCGGGGACCGACCCCTCGGGGGTGAGCGGCGGCGGTACGGTCGCGGCCGCGTCGGACGGCAGCCGGTTCGTGTGGAGCCCGGCCGGTGCGGGCGTGCAGTACGCGACGGGCTTCGGTACGTCCTGGCAGGCGTCGAGCGGGATCCCGGCGGGCGCGATCGTGGAGTCCGACCGGGTCGACCCGAAGACCTTCTACGGCTTCAAGTCGGGGAAGTTCTACGTCAGTTCGGACGGCGGCGCGACCTTCACGACGAGCTCCGCGAGTGGCCTGCCCAGCGGTGACAGCGTCCGCTTCCAGGCGTTGCCCGGGGTGAAGGGGGACGTGTGGCTGGCCGGCGGTGCGACGGACGGTGCGTACGGGTTGTGGCACTCGACGGACGGCGGCGCGAGCTTCACGAAGCTCTCCGGCGTCGAGCAGGCCGACACGATCGGCTTCGGCAAGGCGGCGACGGGAGCGTCGTACCAGACCCTCTACACCAGCGCGAAGATCGGCGGCGTACGCGGCATCTTCCGCTCCACCGACAAGGGCGCGACCTGGACCCGCGTCAACGACGACGCCCACCAGTGGGGTTGGACGGGTGCGGCCATCACGGGTGACCCACGGGTGTACGGGCGGGTGTACGTGGCGACGAACGGCCGCGGCGTCATCTACGGCGACACGTCGGACACGGGCGGCGGAGACGGCGGCGGAACCGACCCCACGCCGACGCCGACCGGTGCCTGCGCGGTGACGTACAAGGTCACCAACCAGTGGTCGGGCGGATTCCAGGCGGACGTGCGGTTGTCCAACACCGGCACAAGTGCCTGGAGCGGCTGGTCACTCGGCTGGTCCTTCGCGGACGGGCAGCGGATCTCCCAGCTGTGGAACGCCGAGTACACGCAGTCGGGATCGGCGGTGACCGCGAAGAACGTGGGCTGGAACGGGAACGTGGCGGTCGGGTCGTCCGTGAGCTTCGGGTTCACGGGGAGCTGGTCGGGGACCAACGCCAAACCGACCGCGTTCAAGGTGGGCGACCAGAGCTGCACGGTGAGT